>NZ_JBWKKZ010000001.1:0-131823 GCF_056430705.1 Streptomyces sp. NPDC045956
GTTGATAGGCCGGATCTGGAAGCACCGCAAGGTGTGGAGGTGACCGGTACTAATAGGCCGAGGGCTTGTCCTCAGTTGCTCGCGTCCACTGTGTTGGTTCTGAAACCACGAACAACCCCATGTGCCACACATGGTGCGGTTGTCAGTTTCATAGTGTTTCGGTGGTCATAGCGTTAGGGAAACGCCCGGTTACATTCCGAACCCGGAAGCTAAGCCTTTCAGCGCCGATGGTACTGCAGGGGGGACCCTGTGGGAGAGTAGGACGCCGCCGAACAATCATTGCGAGAAGACCCCGCACCGGGAACGGTGCGGGGTTTTCTGCGTTTAGGGGGAGTGCCGGGAGAGCGGCGGGGCGGGCTGCCCCGCCGGTCATAGACGTCCTGCTGCCTTCAGTTCGAGATAGGCGTCCGCCAGTGCCGGGGCGAGGTTGTCCGGGGTCGCGTCGACTACCGTGACGCCGTGCCGGCGGAGCTGGTCGGCGGTGCGGTCGCGTTCCGACTGGGCCTGTGCGGCCGCCGCGGCCTCGTAGACCGCGTCCGTGGTACCGCGAGCCTCAGCCATGCGCGCGATCTGCGGGTCCGCCACCGACGCCAGGAGCACCGTATGGCGCTGAGTCAGTCGGGACAGGACCGGGAGAAGCCCCTCTTCGATCGGGGCGGCGTCGAGCGTCGTGAGCAGGACGACCAGCGAGCGGCGCGGGGCCGAGCGCAGGGCCATGGCGGTGAGACCGCGCGCGTCGGTCTCCACGAGTTCCGGCTCCAGAGCGGCCATGGCATTGACCAGTGACGGGAGCAGATCGCTCGCCGTGCGGCCCTGTATGTGAGCGCGCACCCGACGGTCGTACGCGAGAAGGTCCACGCGGTCGCCCGCCCGGGAGGCCAGCGCGGCCAGGAGCAGAGCGGCGTCCATGGAGGCGTCCAGCCGGGGGGCGTCACCGACACGGCCGGCGGAGGTGCGGCCGGTGTCGAGGACGAGCAGGATGTGCCGGTCCCGCTCCGGGCGCCAGGTGCGTACCGCGACGGTGGTCTGGCGAGCGGTCGCCCGCCAGTCGATGGAACGGGTGTCGTCGCCGGGGACGTACTCACGCAGGCTGTCGAACTCCGTGCCCTCGCCGCGGGTGAGCAGGCTCGTGCGGCCGTCGAGTTCGCGGAGTCGGGACAGCTTCGAGGGGAGATGCTTGCGGCTGGCGAAAGGCGGCAGGACGCGCACCGTCCACGGGACCCGGTGGGCGCCCTGACGGGTGAAGAGCCCCAGCGGCCCGTACGAGCGGATCGTGACGCGGTCCGAGCGGTGGTCGCCGCGGCGCGTGGGGCGCAGACGCGTGGTGACGCGCCTGCGTTCACCGGCGGGCACCGTCACCCGGTGGCGTGAGGCCGCCGCCTCCCCGCCGTCCGGCCAGCTGCTGGGCGGCCACGCGTCGCGGAGGTGGGCCCGAAGGGGACGGGTGGAGGGGTTGGTGACCGTCAGCGTGATGTCGGTGGTGCCCCCCAGACGGGTGGACGTGTCGCCGCTGCGGGACAGGCGCAGACGCCGTACGGGGGCGGCCAGGGCGAAGTCGCAGGCGCAGGCCGCTGCCAGCGGGACGTTGACCGCGAGGATCCCCGTCAGGCCCGGTTCCCAGATGCCGACGGGGACGGAGCCCAGGGCCGCCAGGAGCGCGGCGCGTCCGGTGAAGGCCATCAGCGGGGCACGGGGACGTGGGCGAGGATCGCGTTGATCACGGAGTCCGTGGTCACGCCCTCCATCTCGGCCTCCGGACGGAGCTGCACCCGGTGCCGGAGAGTGGGCAGGGCCAGGGCCTTCACGTCGTCAGGGGTGACGTAGTCGCGGCCCGTCAGCCAGGCCCAGGCGCGGGCCGTCGCGAGCAGGGCCGTGGCTCCGCGCGGGGAGACGCCGAGGGTGAGGGACGGCGACTCGCGGGTGGCCCGGCAGATGTCGACGACGTACCCAGTGATCTCCGGGGAGACGGTCGTCTTGGCGACCTCCGCGCGGGCGGCCTCCAGATCGGCGGCGTTCGCCACGGGGCGTACGCCGGCGGCGCGCAGGTCGCGCGGGTTGAAGCCCGAGGCGTGGCGGGTGAGGACGTCGATCTCGTCCTGGCGGGAGGGGAGCGGGACGGTCAGCTTGAGAAGGAAGCGGTCCAGCTGGGCCTCTGGCAGGGGATAGGTGCCCTCGTACTCGACCGGGTTCTGGGTCGCCGCGACCAGGAAGGGCTCAGGGAGGGGACGGGGTGTGCCGTCGACCGTGATCTGGCGTTCCTCCATGGCTTCGAGGAGGGACGACTGGGTCTTCGGGGGCGTGCGGTTGATCTCGTCGGCGAGCAGGAGGTTGGTGAACGCGGGACCGGGCTGGAAGGAGAACTCGGCGGTGCGGGCGTCGTAGACGAGGGAGCCGGTGACGTCGCTCGGCATCAGGTCGGGGGTGAACTGGACGCGCTTGGTGTCGAGTTCGGTGGCGGCGGCGAGGGCGCGCACGAGGAGGGTCTTGGCGACCCCGGGGACGCCTTCCAGGAGCACGTGGCCGCGGCACAGGAGCGCTACGACGAGACCGGTGACGGCGGCGTCCTGGCCGACCACGGCCTTCGCGATCTCGGCGCGCAGGGCTTCCAGGGAGGCGCGGGCGTCGCCCGGGTTCCCGGTCCGCCCGGCGTTGTCAGTGGTCGGGTCCATCATGGACGGCGTACCTCTCTTTCGAGGGCGTCGAGTTGGTCGGCGAGGGCTGTGAGGGCCGCGTCGTCGCCGGGCGGCGGGCCGAAGAGGAGGGTGTGCAGGGTTTGTCCGCCGTCGTGTGCGCCGGTGAGGTGGGTGGACAGGGCGGGGAGCAGGGCCTCGGGCGCGTGCGCCTGGGCGACGGGGACGCCGACGAGGGGGGCGAGGCGGGTGCGGGTGGCGGAGCGAAGAGCGGTCGCGGCGCGGTCGCGGGCGTTCGCCTTGCGGTAGAGGCGGGCGCGGCCTTCGACGGTCTCGGAGGCGCGGATCGCCACGGGGAGGTTCTCCGGTACCAGGGGGCCGAGCCGGCGTGCCCGCCACAGGGCCGCGAGTGCCGCGGCGACGAAGAGTTGCAGGGTGCCCCAGAGCCAGCCCGACGGGAGCAGGTCGAAGAAGCTCCGTTCGTCGTCCGGGGTGGTGGCGTCGGTGAGCGAGGGGAGGTACCAGACCAGGTGTGCGCGGGAGCCGAGGAGTTGCAGGGCGAGCGAGGCGTTGCCGTGCTTGTCGAGGCGGTCGTTGTAGAGGATGTCGGGGGCGCCCAGGACGACGGTGTCGCCCGGAGTGTGCTCCTGGGGCGTCTTCGCGGACGCGTCCGGGATGCGCAGCAGGGTGGCCAGACGCCGGCTGGGATAGCAGGCCTCGGCCTCGATGTGGTTGCTGCTGTAGCGGACGCCGCCGGTGTCGGCGGTGCCTGCGCGCCGTGCGGCCGGCAAGGCGCAGTCGGGGGCCAGCGTGGAGTCGAAGCTGAGCGCGGGGTCCGCGGTGACGCCCGGGGCGAGGCGTTCGACGGCGGGGCCGCCGGGAGCCACCAGGAGGGTACGGCCGCCCGAGCCCTCGGTCGCCGCGTGCAGCTGCGTCTGCTGACGTCCGGTCAGCAGGTCCGGGACGGCGACGAGGAGCGTGGTGTCCGGGCCGGCCGCGGCGCGTGCGTCGTCCAGGGTGGTCACCACGCGCGTGGACACCCCCCGGTCGGCGAGGAGTTCGGCGACCGCCCGGCTGCCGTAGGGGTCGGCGGAGCGAGGGTCGAGTTCCCCGTGGCGGGCGTCGGAGCGGATGACGGCGATCGCGACGGCACCGGCGAGCAGGACGACGAGGGCGAGGGCGATGCCCCGAGCGCGGGTCCACACCTGGCGGGCGGTGGGCGAGACCGAGGTGGTGGGGAGCGTGGCCTCGGTGGTCATCCGGCGGCTCCCCGGGAGGTGTTCGAGTCCCCGTTGCCGACCGTGCCGGCCATCGGCTGCGGCTTGGTGCGCTCCAGGTCGCGGTCGAGTTCGGTCAGGCGCCGGTACGTCTGCTCGGTGCCGGGACGGCCGCCGTACGTGACGTCGTCGAAGTCCCGGGCCGCGGCGCGCAGCCGGTCGCCGTGGGCGGGCAGGGCGCGGCCGGCCTCGGCGGCCGCCTCGTCGGCGGTGCGGCCGGGGCGGAGGTCCAGCAGGGCCCGTTCCTCCAGTGCGCGGACGACGGCCCGCATGCGTTCCTGGACCGCCTGGTTCCAGTGCCGCTGGGCGGCGTGCGCCTCGGCTGCGGCGCGGTGGTCGGCGGCGCTGCGCGGACGGTCGTCGAAGAGGGCGGGGGCGGAGGCCGGCTCGCGGCGCGGGGTGCCCAGGCGCCACCAGAGGGCGCCCAGCACCGCCAGGACGGCCACGATGACGACCACCAGGCCGAGCGTCCCCCCGGGCGTCGCGGTGGACGCCCTGCTGAACAGCTCGTCGACCCAGTCCCAGAAGGCGTTCAGGGCCCGCTGGAACCAGCCGGGGTCGTTCTCGTGGTACATCCGCTTGGACAGCTCGTCCCGGGCCGCCTCCCGCGCGGGGTCGCGCGGGACCGTCACCGGCGGTTCGTCACCGGCCCGCGGCAGCGACAGCACGGAGGTGCCGCCGGCCTGGGACGACGTCCGTACGGCGGCGCGTGACAGCACCTCCGTGAGCACTCCCCCCGCCGGGCTCACCGCATCAGCTCCCCGGAGTGGTGCCGGAGGCGCCGGAACCCGGGAGGCCGGCGGCACGGGCCAGTTCCAGGTCGAGGGCCTCGCGGCGGATGCGCTGGTCGATGTACAGCAGCACGGTGACGCCCGCCGTGATCGGGAAGGTGATCATGGAGCCGATCACCGAGCCGATGCCGCTGACGATGAGGAAGGTCCAGCCGAGGTTCCCGGTGCCGTCGAGGAAGCCGCTGATGCCGCCGCTGCCGAGGGCCGCGGCGAGGAAGGCGAAGGGGATGGCGATGATCGACGCGACGACGGTCGCGATGATCGTCGCGAGCAGCTGGATGCCGAAGACCCGCCACCAGGCGCCGCGGACCAGTTTCAGGGAGCGGCTCATCGCCTGCTTGATGCCCTGCTTCTCCAGCATCAGGGCGGGGGAGGCCAGCGAGAGCCGGACCATGAGCCACACCGTGAGGACACCGGCCGCCAGAGCGCCCAGTACGGCCAGGGCCACGCCCGCGTCGCCGCCCCCCGCGGCGGACACGAGGAGACCCGGAGTCATGCCGAGCGTGACGATGCCGGCGACGATGAGCAGCAGCAGGACGATCAGACCGAAGAGCTTCGCCACCTGGGGGCGGGCGTCCCGCCAGGCCTCACCGGTCGTCACCGGCCTGCCGAGCACGGCCCGACTGGTGACGGTCGTGAGCAGGGCGGTGGCCAGGACGGTGCCGATCAGCGAGATCAGGAAGACGACGCCCGAGTTGAGCGTGGTCTCGGTCAGGGCGTCGCCGAGTTCACCGAGGGTGGCGTCGGGGTCGTTGAGGACCTCGGAGCTGGAGTCGTCCAGGACGAGGCCCTGGAGCAGCACGACGACGATCTCCGTGAGCACCGCGATGGTCAGCGAGATGCCGAGGACCGTGCGCCAGTAGGTGCGCATGGTGGAGACGGCGCCGTCGAGGATCTCGCCGACGCCGAGCGGACGGAGCGGGATCACGCCGGGCTTGGCCGCGGGCGGGGGACCGCCCCAGCCGCCTCCCCAGCCGCCGGGCCCACCAGGGGGGCCGTAACCGCCGTAGGCCCCGCCCTGGCCGCCGTAGCCGCCCGGGCCGGGTCCGCCGTAGCCACCGGGTCCGCCCGGAGGCGGGGCGCCCCAGCCCTGGTTCGGAGGCGGAGGCGGCGGGGACTGCTCGGGGCCGGTCGGCGCCGACCACTGGCCGGGGGGCGGCTGCTCCTTCGACCACTTCGTGCCGGGGCCCGTCGGTTCCGTGCCCGGCTGGTCCGTGCCCGGCTGGTCCGCGGGCCGCGCCGGCTGATCGGGGACGCCGGGGCGGTCGGCGGGCTCGGCGGGGCCGGACGTGCCGGGCTCCCGCCCGTCGGACGGGGCGGATCCGGGCGAGGCCCAGCCCGGAGTGTCGTTCATCGTCGCTCCTTCACGGTGCCCGTCCGCGGGCGCGGCGGCAGGTTGGCAGCCATCGTGCCATGGGGTGGTCGGCGGCGGACCGGGCGCGGTAGGGGCTGCGCACCTTCAATTGTCCGCCGGATAGGGGGCAGACTGACCGCATGGCTGATCAGGACGCGCGACGCGGCGAGGACAAGCGGCCGACCGAGATCCCGGCACTGCGCTGGGAGGAACCACCAGAGGGCCCGGTGCTGGTCCTGCTGGACCAGACGAGGCTGCCGGTCGAGGAGGTCGAGCTGGTCTGCACGGACCCGTCCGCGCTCGTGGAGGCGATACGCTCGCTCGCCGTGCGCGGGGCACCCCTGCTCGGTGTCGCGGGCGCCTACGGCGTCGCGCTCGCCGCCGCCAGGGGCTTCGAGGTGGAGGAGGCCGCGGCCGCGCTGGCGGGGGCCCGCCCCACCGCGGTGAACCTCGCCGTCGGTGTCGGTCGGGCGCACGCAGCCCACCAGGAGGCGCTCGCCAGGACCGGCGACACCGGGCAGGCCGCCGCGGCCGCCCTGACCGCGGCCCGGGCGTTGCACCGGGAGGACGCCGAGGCCAGCGTCCGGATGGCCGCGCACGGGTCGGCGCTGCTGGACGAGCTGCTGCCCGCCGGCGGGCACCGCGTCCTCACGCACTGCAACACCGGTGCGCTGGTGTCGGGCGGCGAGGGGACCGCCTTCGCGGTGGCGCTCGCGGCACACCGGTCGGGCCGGCTGCGGCGCCTGTGGGTGGACGAAACGCGTCCGTTGCTGCAAGGTGCTCGCCTGACGGCATACGAGGCGGCCCGCAACGGCATGGCGTACACCTTGCTGACCGACAACGCGGCCGGTTCGCTGTTCGCGGCGGGTGAGGTGGACGCGGTGCTCATCGGCGCGGACCGCATCGCGGCCGACGGTTCGGTGGCGAACAAGGTGGGGAGCTATCCGCTCGCCGTGCTCGCCAGGTACCACCACGTGCCGTTCATCGTGGTGGCGCCGCTCACGACGGTGGATCGGGGCACCAGGGACGGGGCGTCCATCGAGGTCGAACAGCGCCCCGGGTACGAAGTGACCGAGATCACAGCACCCCAGGTGCCGGTGACCGGAGCGGGAGGCGGAATTCCGGTGGCACCCCTGGGGACCCAGGCGTACAACCCGGCGTTCGACGTGACCCCGCCCGAGTTGGTGACGGCGATCGTCACCGAGGAGGGCGTGATTTCGCCCGTGACGGCCGACGCCCTGGCCGAGCTGTGTGCCAGGTCACGCCAGGTAACGATTAGCTAATGGGATGATGTCGTTTATGAAGGGACGAGTCCTTGTCGTCGACGACGACACCGCACTGGCCGAGATGCTCGGCATTGTGCTGCGTGGTGAGGGTTTTGAGCCATCTTTCGTAGCCGACGGCGACAAGGCGCTGGCCGCCTTCCGGGAGACCAAGCCGGACCTGGTACTGCTCGACCTCATGCTGCCCGGTCGGGACGGCATCGAGGTGTGCCGCCTGATCAGGGCGGAGTCGGGTGTGCCGATCGTGATGCTGACGGCGAAGAGTGACACCGTCGACGTCGTGGTGGGTCTCGAGTCGGGTGCCGACGACTACATCGTGAAGCCGTTCAAGCCGAAGGAGCTGGTGGCCCGTATCCGGGCGCGCCTGCGGAGGTCCGAGGAGCCGGCGCCGGAGCAGCTCGCCATAGGCGACCTGGTCATCGACGTGGCCGGTCACTCCGTGAAGCGGGAGGGGCAGTCGATCGCCCTGACGCCGCTGGAGTTCGACCTGCTGGTGGCGCTGGCCCGCAAGCCGTGGCAGGTGTTCACGCGCGAAGTGCTCCTCGAGCAGGTCTGGGGCTACCGGCACGCGGCCGACACCCGGCTGGTCAACGTGCACGTACAGCGGCTGCGCTCCAAGGTCGAGAAGGACCCGGAGAAGCCGGAGATCGTCGTGACCGTCCGTGGCGTCGGCTACAAGGCGGGACCGAGCTGACATGAGCAGGGACAGTGCCGCTTCGGCGCCCGGCCGGTCCGGGGCCCGCGCCGGACGGCCTGTCGGCCACCCGCCCGCCGGTTCCCGTTGGCGCCGGCTTCTCGACGGCGGGCTGCTGCACGGCGGGGTGCAGGGCAGTCCGGTGATCCGGTTGTTCATGCGCTGGGTCCGGCGTCCGCTGCTGCCCGTGATGCGACTGTGGCGGCGCAACATCCAGCTCAAGGTCGTCGTGACCACGCTGCTGATGTCGCTGGGCGTGGTGCTGCTGCTCGGCTTCGTGGTGATCGGGCAGGTCCGCAACGGCCTGCTGGACGCCAAGGTGAAGGCGTCCCAGAGCCAGGCCACCGGCGGGTTCGCGGTGGCCAGGCAGAAGGCCGAGGAGGCGGCGAGCGTCGGCGGCGACGACGGTGCTCCCGTGGACGGCCGCTCCCCGCAGAACGTCATCCAGTGGATGAGTGAACTGGTGAAGTCGCTCTCCAGCGGTGGCCAGGGCGCCTTCGACGTGGTCACGCTCCCCATGGGCGGGGACAGCGGCAGCGGTCGCGGCCCGCGCGCCTCCGGCCTGGTCAACTGGTCGCAGAGCGTGCCGGAGGAGCTGCGCGAGCGGATCGACGGCGACACGGCGGCGGCCCAGAGCTATACGCGGATCACCTACGACTCCGACGGTGCCTCCCAGCCCGGCCTGGTCATCGGCAAGCAGGTGAACGACCCGAACGGTGAGCCGTACCAGCTGTACTACCTCTTCCCGCTGACCCAGGAGGAGGAGTCGCTGAGCCTGGTCAGAGGGACGCTGGCGACGGCCGGGCTGTTCGTCGTGGTCCTGCTGGGGGCCATCGCGTGGCTCGTGGTGCGGCAGGTCGTCACGCCGGTGCGGATGGCGGCGAGCATCGCCGAGCGGCTGTCCGCCGGGCGGCTCCAGGAACGGATGAAGGTCACCGGCGAGGACGACATCGCGCGGCTCGGCGAGGCCTTCAACAAGATGGCGCAGAACCTCCAGCTGAAGATCAGCCAGCTCGAGGACCTGTCGCGGATGCAGCGGCGCTTCGTCTCCGACGTGTCGCACGAGCTGCGCACCCCGCTGACGACCGTGCGGATGGCCGCCGACGTCATCCACGACGCGCGCGTGGACTTCGATCCGGTGACCGCGCGGTCGGCGGAGCTGCTCGCCGACCAGCTGGACCGGTTCGAGACGCTCCTCGCGGACCTGCTGGAGATCAGCCGCTTCGACGCGGGCGCCGCGGCGCTGGAGGCGGAGCCGATAGACCTCCGGGAGGTCGTCCGGCGGGTCGTCAGCGGCGCCGAGCCGCTCGCCGAGCGCAAGGGCACGCGGATACGCGTCGCAGGCGACCAGCAGCCCGTGGTCGCCGAGGCGGACGCCCGGCGCGTGGAGCGGGTGCTGCGCAACCTCGTCGTCAACGCCGTCGAGCACGGCGAGGGCCACGACGTCGTCGTCAAGCTCGCGGCGGCGGGCGGTGCGGTGGCCGTCGCGGTGCGCGACTACGGCGTCGGACTCAAGCCCGGCGAGGCCACCCGGGTCTTCAGCCGCTTCTGGCGGGCCGACCCGGCACGCGCGCGTACCACCGGCGGTACGGGACTGGGTCTGTCCATCGCCCTGGAGGACGCGCGGCTGCACGGCGGCTGGCTGCAGGCCTGGGGCGAGCCGGGCGGCGGCTCGCAGTTCCGGCTGACGCTGCCCAGGACCGCGGACGAGCCGTTGCGGGGCTCACCGATACCGCTGGAGCCGACGGACTCCCGTCGCAACCGCGGGCTGCACGACGCGGGTCTCGACGACTCAGGCTCCCGTGACGCCGGTTCGCCGCGCGGCGGGGGCACGGCGGCCGGCGTCCCGGCGCAGGCGACCGGAGGACAGGACCCGGTGTCCGCGCGGGGCCCGATACCCCCGCGGTCGGCGCCGCCGACCCCGACGGCCGACCCGACGGCGATGCCGGGCAACGGCGCGCGCGTGGTGCCTCGGCCCGTGTCGGGCGCCCGGAGACAGGACGGCGGGCCCGCGCCCGAGGCGGCGGACCGCCCGGACGCCGGGCCGGAGGAAACGAGCAGGCAAGGGGAGGCAACTCGTGGGCGCTGACCGCGGGGGGAGCGGTCGGCGGGTGCCGGCACGCTCGGTGGCGTACGCCGTCTGCGGCGCCGTACTGCTGGCGGGGTGTGCGTCCATGCCCGACAGCGGGGACCTGCGCGGGGTGGACTCCACGCCGCGCCAGGACCCGCAGGTGCGGGTCTTCGCGATGCCGCCGCGGGACGGCGACTCGCCCACGGAGATCGTGCAGGGCTTCCTGGAGGCGCTGACCAGCAACGAACCGCACTACGAGACGGCCCGCCAGTACCTGACGGGCGAGGCCGCGAAGACCTGGGAGCCGGAACGCTCCACCACGGTGCTCGCGGGCGGGCCGGGAACCGAGTCCGACCACTCCGGCAGCCGTGAGGAGGCCAACGACTACTCGGTGACGCTGACCGGCGCCCGGGTCGCCACCGTGGACGCCCAGCAGTCGTACGCGCCGACCGACGGCCAGTACCGCGAACCGGTCCACCTCACGCGCGACGGCAAGAGCGGGCAGTGGCGCATCGACTCCGTGCCGCAGGGCGTCATCATGGGCAAGTCGGACTTCCAGCGCACCTACATGTCCGTCAACAAGTACTACTTCGCCTCGAACACAAGCCCCACGACCCAGGCCGGTACCAGTGCGCAGCCGGCCGCCGTCGCCGATCCGGTGTACGTGCGGCGGCTCGTGGACCCCATGACCCAGGTGGTGCGTTCCCTGATCAGCGGTCCGACGAGCCTGCTCGGTCCGGTGGTGCGGTCCAGCTTCCCGACCGGTACGGCGCTCGCCGAGAACGTCGACTCGCTGACTCCCGACGACCACAACAAGCTGACGGTGAGCCTGAACGAGGAAGCGGCGGGGGTCGGCGCGGGCAAGTGCGACGAGATGGCGGCGCAGCTCCTGTTCACCCTGCAGAACCTCACCCCGGTGGTGGACGAGGTCGAGCTGCGCTCGGGCCGTGAGCACCTCTGCTCGCTCACCGAGGACCGCGCGGAGGCGGTGGCGACGCGCGGCTCGGCCCAGCGTCCCGACTACCTGTACTTCATCGACGACGAGGACCGCCTGGTCCGCATCGCCGCCGGCAGCAACGGGACCCGGTCGGAACGCGTCCCCGGCGCGCTCGGCGAGGGCGCGGCGGCCCTGCGGTCGGTGGCGGTGTCGCGGGACGAGCACAGCGCGGCCGGGATCGGGCTGGACAACAAGTCGCTGTACGTCGGGTCGCTGGTGTCGGGGGGCTCGCTCGGCGACGCGGTGCTGGTCAGCAAGGGCAAGACGGAGGCGGACCGGCTGACTCCGCCCAGCTGGGACGCGCAGGGGGACCTGTGGATCGCCGACCGCAACCCGGCCGACCCCCGTCTGCTGCTGCTGGAGAAGGGCGCGGGCGCGCCGGTGGAGGTGCGGACGCCGGGGCTGGACGGACGGGTCCAGGCGGTTCGCGTGGCCGCCGACGGCGTGCGGATCGCGCTGATCGTGGAGAAGGACGACGAGCGCTCGCTGCTCATCGGCCGGATCGAACGGGACGGGAAGGCGGACGGTCCGCCCGCGGTCACCGTCGTCGAACCGCGCTCCGCGACCCCCGAGCTGGAAGAGGTCACGGCGATGTCCTGGGCCGGTGACAGCCGGCTCGTGGTGGTCGGACGTGAGCGCGGGGGCGTTCAGCAGATCGGGTACGTGCAGGTCGACGGGTCCACGCCGGAGGCCTCGGTGCCCGCCGCCCTGACCGGCGTGAAGGAGATCGCCGCGACGGAGGACGAGCGGCTGCCGCTGGTGGCGTACTCGGAGGACCTGATCGTCCGGCTGCCGTCCGGACTGCAGTGGCAGAAGGTGACGGAGGGGACGGCGCCGGTCTATCCGGGGTGATCCCCGGGGCGTGCGGTGCGGTCGCGCACTCGTGTGAGTGAGGCGCGACGGCGGGGGCGCGGGGTTGTCCACAGGGACGGCTCCGGCGTTTTCCACAGGCCTGGTCGAGTCGTGCGGGCGTTGGCACAGTGGTGGCCGTGCGGACATGGTGGCGGGATCTCGAGGACCTGGTGCTGCCGGCCGAGTGCGGCGGCTGCGGCAGGGGGCGTGCCGTGCTGTGCGGCGGGTGCCGTACGGCCCTGAGCGGGGCCGCGCCGAGCCGGGTGCGGCCGGTGCCGGAGCCGCCCGGGCTGCCGGTCGTGCACGCGGCCGCGCGGTATGCGGACGAGGTGCGGGCCGCTCTGCTGGCCCACAAGGAGCGCGGCGCGCTGGCTCTCACGGCACCGCTCGGCGCGGCGCTGGCGGGGGCGGTGCGCGCGGGGCTGCGGGAGGGGTGTGGGGACGCAGGGACGGCGACGGGCTCGGCCGGACGGGGGCCGGTGCTGTTGGTGCCCGTGCCGTCCGCGCGGCGGGCGGTGCGGCGGCGCGGACACGACCCGGCGCGGCGGATCGCCCTCGCTGCCGCCGCGCGGCTGCGGCGGGACGGGACGGCCGCCCGGGTGGTGCCCGTGCTGCGCCAGCGGCGAGCCGTGGCCGACCAGTCGGGGCTCGACGCCCGGCAGCGGCTCGGCAATCTGGCCGGCGCGCTGGCGGTCGTCCCCGGCGGGGGCCGCTTGCTGCGGGCCGGGGGGCCCGTCGTCCTGGTCGACGACCTGATGACGACGGGGGCGTCGTTGACGGAGGCGGCGCGCGCCGTGCGTGCGGAGACGGCCCGGGCGCACACGGCGGGGAGGGTCGCCGGGTCCGAGCGCCGGACGGGGCCGGGCGGGCACCCGAGCGGAAGATCGGCTGTGTATCCGTCGGCGCCAGGGGAAGGCAGAGAGGAACGGAAGACCGGGCCCCGAATGGCGGGTCCGAACGGAGGCGATGACGTGATACGTCGAGTGATCCGCGCGGCAGTGGTCGCGGCATCACCGGAAGCCTTCGAAATAAACCGGAACTGACTGGGAACTTGTGTTGTTGCAGGTATTGGGAGGGCTTATTCACCGGAACGGAGGTACGCCGCAGTAGAGGGTGACGACTTCCGCCCCGGCGAGATATGTTCGGTTGTGAGGCAAAGCCGCAGGCCACACCTCCCGAATCCGAATGCCGCGCTGCGGGTTCCCACGTCATCACCCGCACCGGGGGAGTGGAGATACCGCCCGCGGGGGAGGAGGTGGAAGTCACCGAGTCCGAGGTTCCGGTACGGACCGGAATCTGGTGCGAAAGGGAGATGCTCCGCCGTCGAAGCGGAGTGATCCGGGAACGGAGTTCTGCGTGGACATCGTCGTCAAGGGCCGCAAGACCGAGGTGCCCGAGCGGTTCCGGAAGCACGTGGCCGAGAAGCTGAAGCTGGACAAGATCCAGAAGCTCGATGGCAAGGTGATCAGCCTCGACGTCGAGGTGTCCAAGGAGCCGAACCCCCGGCAGGCCGACCGCTGCGACCGAGTGGAGATCACGCTCCGCTCCCGCGGTCCGGTGATTCGGGCGGAGGCAGCGGCGAGCGACCCCTACGCGGCGCTCGACCTGGCGGCGGAGAAGCTTGACGCACGGCTGCGCAAGCAGCACGACAAGCGTTTCTCGCGTCGCGGATCGCGCCGGATCTCGGCGGCCGAGGTCGCCGACCACGTCCCCGGCGCCGCGACCCTGAACGGGAACGGCGAGATCGTCCCGGAGGAGAAGCAGGACGGCGTCCCCACCAAGAAGATCGGCTCGCTCGAGGTGCAGGGCGACGGCCCGCTCGTCGTCCGCGAGAAGACCCACGTGGCCGCGCCGATGACCCTCGACCAGGCGCTCTACGAGATGGAGCTGGTCGGGCACGACTTCTACCTGTTCGTCGACTCCGAGACCAAGGAACCCAGCGTCGTCTACCGGCGGCACGCCTACGACTACGGCGTGATCCACCTCACCACGGACACGATGGTCACCCAGTCGCACGCTCCCGAGGCGGGAGACGCGCTGGGCGGCTGACGACGCCGGAACAGTCGGTGCCCCTGGAGCGCGTGTGCGCCCCCAGGGGCACCGGTGTGCGACGGTGCGCGAGGGTTGCGACCCCCTCGTGGCGCCGCTCGTCCCCCCGGTGTCGGCCGGACATGGAATCATGGCGGCAACGGCCCAACCGGTGGGTCGTTGCTCTGGGTTGGCGATGGCTCAGGACCTCGGGCCACGGCCTTCAGGGGGAGGAACGATGGCGGACACTTTCGGACCGATGCGGGGCGACGGCGTCGACGGGATCGACGACGGTGCCGACGGCATGGGCCCGGACGCGGGCTCCGCGCGCGAGGAGCCGATCAGGGTCCTGGTGGTGGACGACCACGCCCTGTTCCGCCGCGGTCTGGAGATCGTGCTCGCGGCCGAGGAGGACATCCAGGTCGTCGGGGAGGCCGGGGACGGCGCCGAGGCGGTGGAGAAGGCCGCCGACCTGCTGCCGGACATCGTCCTGATGGATGTGCGGATGCCGAAGCGGGGCGGGATCGAGGCCTGCACCTCCATCAAGGAGGTGGCCCCCAGCGCGAAGATCATCATGTTGACGATCAGCGACGAGGAGGCCGACCTCTACGACGCGATCAAGGCGGGCGCGACCGGCTATCTCCTCAAGGAGATCTCCACGGACGAGGTGGCCACCGCCATCCGCGCGGTGGCCGACGGGCAGTCGCAGATCAGCCCCTCGATGGCGTCGAAACTGCTCACCGAGTTCAAGTCGATGATCCAGCGGACCGACGAACGCCGGCTGGTGCCCGCGCCGCGGCTCACGGACCGCGAGCTGGAGGTGCTCAAGCTCGTCGCCACGGGAATGAACAACCGGGACATCGCCAAGGAACTGTTCATCTCCGAGAACACCGTGAAGAACCACGTGCGCAACATCCTGGAGAAGCTGCAGTTGCACTCCAGGATGGAGGCCGTGGTGTACGCGATGCGGGAGAAGATCCTCGAGATCCGCTGACCGGTCAGGCGAGCAGGCGGGCCAGCTCACCGGCGAGGGGCTCGCGCAGGTCCGACGCGTCGACCCGCTCCACGCGCACGTCCGTGCAGTCCACCCAGCCCGCCGCCTCGACCAGGGCCTGGGCCACCGCCGGGACCGCCTTGGGGCCGTCCAGCGTGACCTGCCTGGCGACCAGGGTGCGTCCCTCGCGGGCCGGGTCCACGCGGCCGACGAGCCGCCCGCCCGCCAGGACCGGCATCGCGAAGTAGCCGTGCACCCGCTTCTGCTTGGGCACGTAGGCCTCCAGGCGGTGGGTGAAGCCGAAGATCCGTTCCGTGCGCGCCCGCTCCCAGACCAGGGAGTCGAAGGGCGAGAGGAGCGTCGTGCGGTGCCGGCCGCGCGGGGGTGTCTCGAGGGCCGCGGGGTCCGCCCAGGCAGGCTTGGACCAGCCCTCCACCGTGACCGGGACCAGCCCCGATTCGGCGATGACGGCGTCGACCTGCTCGGCCTTGAGGCGGTGGTAGTCCGCGATGTCCGCGCGCGTGCCGACCCCCAGGGACCGGCCGGCCAGCCGGACCAGGCGGCGCAGGCACTCCGCGTCGTCGAGGTCGTCGTGCAGCAGTCCGGCCGGCACGGCGCGCTCCGCCAGGTCGTACACCCGCTTCCAGCCGCGGCGCTCGACGCACACGACCTCGCCGTACATGAGCGCGCGCTCCACGGCGACCTTCGTCCCCGACCAGTCCCACCACTCGCTGGTCCGCTTCGCACCGCCCAGGTCCGTCGCGGTGAGGGGGCCCTCGGCGCGGAGCTGCTTGACGACCTGGGCGTAGACACCGTCGGGGAGGTCGTGGTTCCACTGCGGGCGGTTGCGGTAGGCGCGGCGGCGGAAGGCGAAGTGGGGCCACTCCTCGATGGGGAGGACGCAGGCCGCGTGCGACCAGTACTCGAAGGCGTGGGTGTCCGTCCAGTAGGCCGCCTCGACCGTCTTGCGGCCCACCGCGCCGAGGCGGGCGTAGGGGATCAGCTCGTGGGAGCGGGCGAGGACCGAGATGGTGTCGAGCTGCACCGCGCCGAGATGGCGCAGGACACCGCGGACGCCTCCGCGCCGGTCGGGGGCGCCGAGGAACCCCTGCGCGCGGAGGGCGAGGCGGCGGGCCTCGTCTGCGGACAGGTCCGTGGCGGGGGGCGGGAGGGTCGTCATACGTCCGCACGATAGGCGGTGGGTCTGACAGCGGGGATCCCGCGTGCGGGCGGCGCGGAGGGTCAGGGCGCCGGCACGTACGGGGCCGTCGAGGGGAGGGCCAGGTCCGAGGGCAGGAGGGAGCCGATCCAGCAGTCGCGCCGCACGCCGTTGTTGCTGATCGCGGAGCGCAGCGTGCCCTCCATGGTGAAGCCCGCGCGCAGGGCCACCGCGCGGGAGGCCGTGTTGCCGACCTCGGCGCGCCATTCCAGGCGGTCGATCGCGCGCTCGGTGAAGGCCCAGCGGGCGACGGCGACGGCGGCCTCGGTGGTGTAGCCGCGGCCGCGGTACTCCTTGGTGCCCCAGTAGCCGATCTCCCCGACACCCGGGGAGACCATCGTGACGCCGAGCACGCCCACCAGTTCCCCGGCGGGGAGGAAGAGGCCGAAGGTGAACATGGAGCCGTTCGCGAGGCCGTCGGGGACCATCTGCTCCGTGAAGCCCTTCGCGTGCTCCGGCAGGTAGGGCGAGGGGATCGTGGTCCAGCGCTGGATGTCGGGATCCTGGCAGGCGGCGTACACGGCATCGGTGTCCTGGCGGCCGACCGTGCGCAGCACGAGGCGCTCGGTGGCGAGGGTGACGGGTTCCATCGGCCGATTCTGCGCGGCGCCCTCGGCGGGGCGCCATCTTTTTGCCCTGCGTGAACAGAAGGTCGCTTTCCGTGTGTTTCCCCGCGGGCGCGGCACCATCCGCCAAGCCCGGACGTTGAACCGGGTGACAGCAGACCGGAAGCTGGATGAAGGAGCACACGGTCCCCGTCACAGCAGGCTCCCGGGGCGGCGGGGTCCTCGCATACGATGGCCGTTGCTCAGTACGTCACAGGAAAACGACCGTCCCAGGCCCGACCGGCAAGGAGACCAACCCCCGTGTCCGTCCTCTCGAAGATCATGCGTGCAGGCGAAGGCAAGATCCTGCGCAAGCTGCACCGCATCGCGGACCAGGTCAACTCCATCGAAGAGGACTTCGTCGACCTCTCCGACGCCGAGCTGCGGGCGCTCACCGACGAGTACAAGCAGCGCTACGCCGACGGTGAGAGCCTGGACGACCTGCTTCCCGAAGCCTTCGCCACCGTCCGGGAGGCCGCCAAGCGCGTCCTGGGCCAGCGTCACTACGACGTGCAGATGATGGGCGGCGCCGCCCTGCACATGGGCTACGTCGCCGAGATGAAGACCGGTGAGGGCAAGACCCTCGTCGGCACCCTGCCCGCGTATCTCAACGCGCTGGCCGGCGAGGGCGTCCACATCGTCACGGTCAACGACTACCTGGCCGAGCGCGACTCCGAGATGATGGGCCGCGTCCACAAGTTCCTCGGTCTGAGCGTCGGCTGCATCCTCGCCAACCAGACGCCGGCCCAGCGCCGCGAGATGTACGGCTGCGACATCACCTACGGCACGAACAACGAGTTCGGCTTCGACTACCTGCGCGACAACATGGCGTGGTCCAAGGACGAACTCGTCCAGCGCGGCCACAACTTCGCCATCGTCGACGAGGTCGACTCCATCCTGGTGGACGAGGCCCGTACGCCGCTGATCATCTCCGGTCCGGCCGACCAGGCCACCAAGTGGTACGGCGACTTCGCCAAGCTGGTCACGCGCCTGAAGCGGGGCGAGGCCGGCAACACCCTCAAGGGCATCGAGGAGACCGGCGACTACGAGGTCGACGAGAAGAAGCGCACCGTCGCCATCCACGAGTCGGGTGTCGCCAAGGTCGAGGACTGGCTGGGCATCGACAACCTCTACGAGTCGGTGAACACCCCGCTGGTCGGCTACCTGAACAACGCCATCAAGGCCAAGGAACTCTTCAAGAAGGACAAGGACTACGTCGTCATCGACGGCGAAGTCATGATCGTCGACGAGCACACCGGCCGCATCCTCGCCGGCCGCCGCTACAACGAGGGCATGCACCAGGCGATCGAGGCGAAGGAAGGGGTGGACATCAAGGACGAGAACCAGACGCTCGCCACGATCACCCTCCAGAACTTCTTCCGCCTCTACAAGCGCCACGACCACAACGGCAAGGAACTGCCCGGTCTGTCCGGCATGACCGGTACGGCGATGACCGAGGCCGCCGAGTTCCACCAGATCTACAAGCTCGGCGTGGTGCCCATCCCCACCAACCGGCCGATGGTCCGCAAGGACCAGTCGGACCTGATCTACCGCACCGAGGTCGCGAAGTTCGAGGCGGTCGTCGACGACATCGAGGAGAAGCACCGCAAGGGCCAGCCGATCCTCGTCGGCACCACCTCGGTCGAGAAGTCCGAGTACCTCTCGCAGCAGCTCAGCAAGCGCGGCGTCCAGCACGAGGTGCTCAACGCCAAGCAGCACGACCGGGAGGCGACGATCGTCGCCCAGGCGGGCCGCAAGGGCTCCGTGACGGTGGCGACGAACATGGCCGGCCGTGGCACGGACATCAAGCTCGGCGGCAACCCCGAGGACCTCGCCGAGGCGGAGCTGCGCCAGCGCGGCCTCGACCCCGAGGAGCACATCGAGGAGTGGGCCGCGGCCCTGCCCGCCGCGCTGGAGCGCGCCGAGCAGGCGGTCAAGGCGGAGTTCGAGGAGGTCAAGGACCTCGGCGGGCTCTACGTGCTGGGCACCGAGCGGCACGAGTCGCGCCGTATCGACAACCAGCTGCGCGGTCGTTCCGGTCGTCAGGGCGACCCCGGCGAGTCCCGCTTCTACCTCTCCCTCGGCGACGACCTCATGCGGCTGTTCAAGGCCCAGATGGTCGAGCGCGTGATGTCGATGGCGAACGTCCCGGACGACGTGCCCATCGAGAACAAGATGGTCACGCGCGCGATCGCCTCCGCCCAGTCGCAGGTGGAGACGCAGAACTTCGAGACCCGCAAGAACGTCCTGAAGTACGACGAGGTCCTCAACCGGCAGCGCGAGGTCATCTACGGCGAGCGGCGCCGCGTCCTGGAGGGCGAGGACCTGCAGGAGCAGATCCAGCACTTCATGGGCGACACGATCGACGCGTACGTGCAGGCCGAGACCGCCGAGGGCTTCCCGGAGGACTGGGACCTCGACCGGCTCTGGGGCGCCTTCAAGCAGCTCTACCCGGTGAAGATCACCGTCGAGGAGCTGGAGGAGGCGGCCGGCGACCGGGCCGGCCTGACGGCCGACTACATCTCGGAGTCCATCAAGGACGACATCCAGGAGCAGTACGAAGCGCGTGAGGCGCAGCTCGGCTCCGAGATCATGCGGGAGCTGGAGCGCCGGGTCGTGCTCTCGGTCCTGGACCGCAAGTGGCGCGAGCACCTCTACGAGATGGACTACCTCCAGGAGGGCATCGGCCTGCGCGCGATGGCCCAGAAGGACCCGCTGGTCGAGTACCAGCGCGAGGGCTTCGACATGTTCCAGGCCATGATGGAGGGCATCAAGGAGGAGTCCGTCGGCTACCTGTTCAACCTGGAGGTCCAGGTGGAGCAGCAGGTCGAGGAGGTTCCGGTCGAGGACGCGGCGCCGTCGCTGGAGAAGGGCGCGCAGGACGCGGTCCCGGCCCAGACGGGTGCCCGCCCGGAGATCCGCGCCAAGGGACTCGACGCCCCGCAGCGCCGGGGGCTGCACTTCTCCGCGCCGACCGTGGACGGCGAGGGCGGTGTCGTCGAGGGCGACTTCACCACCGACGGCGAGCCGCAGCCGCAGTCCGACGGGCTCACGCGCGCGGAGCGCCGCAAGCAGGCCAAGGGCGGGCGTCGCCGCAAGAAGTGACCGCGGAGGCGACAGCGCTCGACGCGACGGAGCGCTCGCGTCGCCGGCGCGCGAAGTGACAGCGCCGGCGGCGGCGGTGTGAAGTGACGGTGCGGTGCCCGCGGGTGCCGCACCGGCCGGTGGAAGGGCCGGGCACCCCTGGGTGCCCGGCCCTTCGGCCTGTCCGGGGCCGGGTCCGCTCAGTCGTCGTCTCCGTCGTCGTCCGTGTGCCGCCCGCGGGGGCCGCCCAGCTCCACCGCCGTGCAACGCCAGCGCAGGTCCCGGCCCCGCTCCAGGCGGAAGGCCATGGCGCGGAGCTGGTCACCCGCGCCGATGCGGGCGAAGACCTCCAGCGCGCCCGGCCGGGGCTCGAAGTAGCCGATGTCCCGGACGACGGGGAGGGCGCCGCGGGTGCGCAGGGGGCCGCGTTCGGCGAGGCGGGCCAGCTCGTCGTAGGCGCGCCCGACGGTGTGGCGGAGCATCGAGTGGACGGGGCGCCGGCCGCTGAGCACGTGGAGGAGCAGCTCGGCGAAGTGGTCGGTGGGGCGGAGTTGCGGGACGGGGCGTCGAGGGGTCTGGGCGGGGACGAGAGGCGCCTGCGGGGGCACGGCGGTCCCGCGTACGGCCGGCGCGGCGGGGCCCGTCCCAGGGGCGCCCAGGGCCGCCCGCCGGTTCGTCCCGCCGGCCCGGCCCGGACCGGTCGCGGCGGGGCGCGTGTCCGTCGGCCTCGTACGGGCACGCGCGGCCCTGCCCGGGGAGCCCGGCGGGCGGCCACCGGTCGCCGTGGCCCGCGAGCCGCTGCCGCCGGGCCTGCGGGGCGGGACGCCACCGGACACGCGAGCGGGAGCGCTCGCGGACACCTGGTCCGGTACGAGGGACGCGTGGTCCGGTGCGAGAGACGCGTGGTCCGGTGCGAGAGACGCGTGGTCCGGTACGAGAAGGGACGTGCCGGCCGGGCTGAGCTGGGTCCTGGTCATGACCTTGCGCATGGGGGCTCCCCGTTCGGTGGCCCGGCCGAGGTGATACCGGGCAGTAACTTCGTGGTCGTGGATCTTGTACGGGGTCGCGGGGCGGTACGGCAAGGAGGAGGGAGGCCCGGGGGAGGGGGCCGGGAGATTCACTTATCCGAGTGACCGGAGCCGGGGGAGAGCCCGGGACGACGGGGGTGCGCCGGGTGAGTTCCGGGGACCGGAGTGGACGTGTGGGGCGTCATGTGCGGGAACCCGAAAGGGGACACCCACACGTATCCTGAAGACCTTTCACTCCCGCCCCAGGCCGTTCGGTGCCTCCGGTGGACCCGACCACGAAAGCGGCCGTCACATGCGCGTCTACGTCCCCCTGACCCTCTCCGGTCTCGCCGAGGCGCACAGGTCGGGACAGCTGGAGACCGGACAGCTCGTCGCGTACGCCGTCACGCCGGCGCTGCGCGAGTGGTACCGCACGGACGACATCGAGGAGCTGGAGTACGCCGCCCTGAGCCGGGCCGCGCTGGCCTCGCTGCGGCTGCTGGCGGCCGACGCCGGTGTGCCGCGCCGCCGGGTCGTGGTGGCCGCCGACGTGCCCGACGGCGGCGTCTCGGCCGATGCGGGGCGGGGGGCCGACCCCGCGACGCTGGGCGAGGTGCGGGTCGCGGGGCCGCTGCCGCTGGCCAAGGCGGCCTCCGTGCACGTCGACTCCGCCGACGCGGAGGCGGACGTGACCGCCGCGGCCGACGCCCTCGCGGCGGCGGACGGCGGGGACGACGACGCCCATTTCGTCGTGGACGGCGCGGGGGACCACGAGCTGCTGTGGTACGCCACGCAGGAGATCCCGGCGCTGGTGAGCGAGCGCGGCTGACGCCTGAGCCCGGGCTCGGCCGCGCGGCCGGGCTCCGGCCCCGGAGTGTCCGTCGCCGGGCCTCGCCCCGGTGCGGGCGTACAGCCGGGGTGCCCGGCTGATTGTCAGTGGCGGCGGGTACGTTTTCGGGCATGGGGATGCAGACAGGGGCGCACATCGTCTGGGACTGGAACGGGACGCTGTTCCACGACAACGACGCGATCATCGCGGCGACCAACGCGGCCTTCGCCGAGCTGGGGCTGACACCGATCACGCTGGAGCAGTACCGGACGCTGTACTGCGTGCCGGTGCCGAAGTTCTACGAGCGGCTGATGGGCCGGCTGCCCACCGATGCCGAGTGGCGGGTCATGGACTCGGCCTTCCACCGCCACTACATCGAGCACCGCGTGCGGTGCGGGCTCACCGAGGGCGCGGTGGAACTGCTCGCGGGCTGGCGCTCGGCGGGGCGCAGCCAGTCGATCCTCAGCATGTACGGCCACGACGAGCTGGTCCCGCTGGTGAAGGACTTCGGCATCGAGGCCCACTTCATACGCGTCGACGGGCGGACCGGGCCGTCCGGGGGCAGCAAGGCCGAGCACATGGTGCGGCACCTCGCGGAGCTGGCGCTCGCCGGGGTGGAGCCCGCTCGCACGGTGGTGATCGGGGACGCCGGCGACGACGCGGTGGCCGCGGGGCACGTGGGGGCGCGGGCGGTGCTCTACACCGGGGGGTCGCACAGCCGGGCCAGTCTGGAGGGGTTCGGGGTGCCGGTCGTGGACACGCTGCGGGAAGCCGTGGCGGAGGCGGAGCGGCTGGCGGCGTAGGCGCCGGTCGGCGGGGCGGGGCGGTGCGGGTGCGGCACGTGCCGCGCGCCGGGCGGGCCCCGGCCGCCGACTCGGCGGGACGGCGACGGTGAGGCCCGCGAGGGTGGTGCCGCGGTGGGGGTGACCGGCCCGGGCACCCTGCGATCAGGGGCAGGGGGGCGCAAGGGGCAGGTGTGGCCCGAGCGACCCCGTCAGGCGGCCGCATCTGTGCAGAACGTCAAAGTTTCACCCCTGCTTTTGTACACATACGGCTCGTGACGGGGGCCCGGCGGGGGGCGATAGCCTTGTGGCGTGATCAGCGCGATAGCTCGCGGGGGCACCGGCGCCCCTGCCCTGCGCCCGGTACGCACGGACGACATCCGTGTCCGGGCGGCGGTCGCTGGTCTTCGCGGGCGGGACGGGGCATCGAAGGCCCCCGGTACGGCGCCGCGCACCCCCGGCACGGTGACGGCGAGAGCGACGTCACACCCGACGGGCGCGGCGACATTGGCTGATATGCCCCCGCTCCTCTCATCTTGCGGCATAGCGTCGGACCAGACCGGACACCCCGTGTCCCGACGTCATGCCGGAAGGCAGGAGACCGTACTTCCTTCTACGTCACGCAACGGCGCGCGACAGGAGCCAGAGGACAATGCAGACCAAGCTGGACGAAGCCAAGGCCGAGCTGCTCGAAAGGGCTGCCCGGGTAGCTGAGAACAGCCCGGTCGGGGGGCACCTACCGACTGGGACGACGGACGAGGGCACCCCGGACACCCCGGGCACCCCGGCCCCGGACCACGCATCCGTGTTCGCGTTCCTCCGGCGTTACTACCGGCACACCGCCCCGGAGGACCTGACCGACCGGGACCCGGTCGACGTCTTCGGCGCCGCGGTCTCGCACTACCGGCTGGCGGAGAACCGCCCGCAGGGCACGGCGAACGTCAGGGTGCACACCCCGACGGTCGAGGAGAACGGCTGGACGTGCAGCCACTCCGTCGTCGAGGTCGTCACGGACGACATGCCCTTCCTCGTCGACTCCGTGACGAACGAGCTGACCCGCCAGGGCCGCGGCATCCACGTCGTCGTGCACCCGCTGATCGTGGTCCGCCGCGATGTCGCCGGGAAGCTCGTCGAGGTGCTCAACGGCGGCCCGTCCGACGACCTGCCGCACGACGCCCACGTCGAGTCCTGGATCCACGTCGAGATCGACCGCGAGACCGACCGCGGCGACCTGAAGCAGATCACCGCCGACCTGCTGCGCGTCCTGAACGACGTCCGCGAGACCGTCGAGGACTGGGGCAAGATGCGGGACGCGGCCGTCCGCCTCGCGGAAGGCCTGCCCGCCGAGCCCACGCCCGACGACCTGCCCCCGCGGGAGCTGGAGGAGGCCCGCGAGCTGCTGCGCTGGCTGGCCGACGACCACTTCACCTTCCTCGGCTACCGCGAGTACCAGCTGCGCGGCGACGACTCCCTCGCCGCCGTCGCCGGCACCGGGCTCGGCATCCTGCGCTCCGACCCGCACCACGCGACCGACGAGAGCCACCCGGTCAGCCCGTCCTTCGAGCGGCTCCCGGCCGACGCCCGGGCCAAGGCCCGCGAGCACCGGCTGCTCGTGCTGACCAAGGCCAACAGCCGGGCCACCGTGCACCGGCCGTCGTACCTGGACTACGTCGGCGTCAAGAAGTTCGACGAGCAGGGCAACGTCGTGGGCGAGCGGCGTTTCCTCGGTCTGTTCTCGTCCGCCGCCTACACGGAGTCCGTCCGCCGGGTGCCGGTCGTCCGGCGCAAGGTGGAGGAGGTGCTGGAGCGGGCCGGCTTCTCGCCCAACAGCCACGACGGGCGGGATCTGCTGCAGATCCTGGAGACCTACCCGCGCGACGAGATGTTCCAGATGCCCGTCGAGGAGCTGGAGCCGATCGTCACCTCGGTGCTCTACCTCCAGGAGCGGCGCCGGCTGAGGCTCTACCTGCGGCAGGACGAGTACGGGCGCTACTACTCCGCCCTCGTCTACCTCCCCCGGGACCGCTACACCACCGGGGTGCGGCTGCGGATCATCGACATCCTCAAGGAGGAGCTCGGCGGTACCAGCGTCGACTTCACCGCCTGGAACACCGAGTCGATCCTCTCCCGGCTGCACTTCGTGGTCCGGGTCCCGCAGGGCACCGAGCTGCCGGAGCTGTCCGACGCCGACAAGGAGCGCATCGAGGCCCGCCTCGTCGAGGCCGCCCGCTCCTGGGCCGACGGGTTCGCCGAGGCGCTCAACGCCGAGATGGGCGAGGAGCGCTCCGCCGAGCTGCTGCGCCACTACGGGAGCGCCTTCCCCGAGGGCTACAAGGCGGACCACGGTCCGCGCTCCGCGGTCGCCGACCTCGGCCACCTGGAGCGGCTCGACGAGGACCGGACGTTCGCGCTGAGCCTGTACGAGCCGGTGGGCGCCGCGCCGCAGGAGCGCCGGTTCAAGATCTTCCAGAAGGGCGGCTCGGTCTCCCTGTCCGCCGTGCTGCCGGTGCTCAGCCGGCTCGGCGTCGAGGTCACCGACGAGCGGCCCTACGAGCTGCGCTGCTCGGACCGCACGACGGCCTGGATCTACGACTTCGGCCTGCGCATGCCGAAGGCGGTGGCCGGCGGCGCCGACTACCTCGGCGACGACGCGCGCGAGCGCTTCCAGGACGCCTTCGCCGCGACCTGGACCGGCCAGGCGGAGAACGACGGCTTCAACGCCCTGGTGCTCAGCGCCGGACTGACCTGGCGGCAGGCGATGGTGCTGCGCGCGTACGCCAAGTACCTGCGGCAGGCCGGCTCGACGTTCAGCCAGGACTACATGGAGGACACCCTCCGCAACAACGTCCACACCACGCGGCTGCTCGTCTCCCTGTTCGAGGCGCGGATGGCGCCGGAGCGGCAGCGTGCCGGGCGCGAGATCGTCGACGCCCTGCTCGAAGAGGTCGACGCGGCCCTCGACCAGGTGGCGAGCCTCGACGAGGACCGCATCCTGCGCTCCTTCCTCACCGTCATCAAGGCGACGCTGCGGACCAACTTCTTCCAGGAGGCGGCGGGCGGCAGGCCGCACGAGTACGTCTCCATGAAGTTCGACCCGCAGGCCATCCCGGACCTGCCCGCGCCGCGCCCGGCGTTCGAGATCTGGGTGTACTCGCCGCGGGTCGAGGGCGTGCACCTGCGCTTCGGCAAGGTCGCGCGCGGTGGTCTGCGCTGGTCGGACCGGCGGGAGGACTTCCGCACCGAGATCCTCGGCCTGGTCAAGGCGCAGATGGTGAAGAACACGGTCATCGTGCCGGTCGGCGCCAAGGGCGGCTTCGTCGCCAAGCAGCTGCCCGACCCGAGCGTCGACCGCGACGCCTGGATGGCCGAGGGCATCGCCAGCTACCGGACCTTCATCTCGGCGCTGCTGGACATCACGGACAACATGGTCGCGGGCGAGGTGGTCCCGCCCGCCGACGTCGTCCGGCACGACGAGGACGACACCTACCTCGTCGTCGCCGCCGACAAGGGCACCGCGAAGTTCTCGGACATCGCCAACGAGGTCGCCGAGTCCTACAACTTCTGGCTCGGCGACGCCTTCGCCTCCGGCGGTTCGGCGGGCTACGACCACAAGGGCATGGGCATCACCGCCCGCGGCGCCTGGGAGTCCGTCAAGCGGCACTTCCGGGAGCTGGGCGTGGACACCCAGACCCAGGACTTCACCGTCGTCGGCATCGGCGACATGTCCGGTGACGTCTTCGGCAACGGCATGCTGCTCAGCGAGCACATCCGCCTGGTCGCCGCCTTCGACCACCGGCACATCTTCCTCGACCCGACGCCGGACGCGGCCACCTCGTACGCCGAGCGCCGCCGGCTGTTCGACCTGCCGCGCTCCTCGTGGGAGGACTACGACACCGCGCTGCTCTCGGCGGGCGGCGGGATCTTCCCGCGCACGGCCAAGTCGATCCCGGTCAACGCGCACGTCCGCGAGGCCCTCGGCATCGAGTCCGGGATCACGAAGATGACCCCGGCCGACCTGATGAAGGCGATCCTCTCGGCGCCGGTCGACCTGCTGTGGAACGGCGGCATCGGCACGTACGTCAAGGCGTCCACCGAGTCCAACGGCGACGTCGGCGACAAGGGCAACGACGCCATCCGTGTCGACGGCAGGGACCTGCGGGTCCAGGTCGTCGGCGAGGGCGGCAACCTGGGCCTGACCCAGCTGGGCCGGATCGAGTTCGCGGTGCACGGCGGCCGGATCAACACCGACGCCATCGACAACAGCGCGGGCGTGGACACCTCCGACCACGAGGTGAACATCAAGATCCTGCTCAACGGTCTCGTCAAGGACGGCGACATGACCGTCAAGCAGCGCAACAAGCTGCTCGCCGAGATGACCGACGAGGTCGGCGCCCTGGTCCTGCGCAACAACTACGCGCAGAACACGGCGATCGCCAACGCCCTGGCGCAGTCCAAGGACATGCTCCACGCCCAGCAGCGCTTCATGCGCCACCTGGTCCGCGAGGGCCACCTCAACCGGGCCCTGGAGTTCCTGCCCACCGACCGCCAGATCCGCGAGCGGCTGAGCGCCGGGCAGGGTCTGTCCGGCCCGGAGACGGCCGTGCTGCTGGCGTACACGAAGATCACGGTCGCCGAGGAGCTGCTGCACACCACGCTGCCCGACGACCCGTACCTCAAGGGCCTGCTGCACGCCTACTTCCCCAAGGCGCTGCGCGAGCAGTTCCCGGACCGGATCGACGGCCACCCGCTGCGCCGGGAGATCACGACGACCGTCCTGGTCAACGACACGGTCAACACGGGCGGTACGACGTACCTGCACCGGATGCGCGAGGAGACCGGTGCGTCGCTCGAGGAGATCGTGCGGGCGCAGACCGCGGCCCGGGCGATCTTCCGCTCCTCCCCGGTGTGGGACGCGGTGGAGGCCCTGGACAACACGGTCGAGGCCGGGGTCCAGACCCGTATCCGGCTGCACTCGCGCCGGCTGGTCGAGCGCGGCACCCGCTGGCTGCTCAACAACCGGCCGCAGCCGCTGGAGCTGGCGGAGACGGTGGACTTCTTCGCCGAGCGCGTCGAGCAGGTCTGGTCGCAGCTGCCGAAGCTGCTGCGCGGCGCGGACGCCGAGTGGTACCAGCACATCTACGACGAGCTGACCGCCGCCGGTGTGCCGGACGAGCCGGCGACGCGGGTGGCCGGGTTCTCCTCGGCCTTCCCGACGCTGGACATCGTGTCGGTGGCCGACCGCATGGGCAAGGAGCCGCTGGACGTCGCCGAGGTGTACTACGACCTCGCCGACCGGCTCAGCGTCACCCAGCTCATGGACCGGATCAGCGACCTGCCGCGCAACGACCGCTGGCAGTCCATGGCCCGTGCGGCGATCCGCGAGGACCTGTACGCGGCGCACGCGGCGCTGACCGCGGACGTGCTGGCGGTGGGCAACGGCACGTCGACGCCCGAGCAGCGGTTCAAGGCGTGGGAGCAGAAGAACGCGGCGATCCTCGGCCGGGCCCGCACCACGCTGGAGGAGATCCACGGCTCGGACGCCTTCGACCTGTCCAACCTGTCGGTGGCGATGCGGACGATGCGGACGCTGCTGCGCACGCATTCCTGACGGCGTGATCGTCCGGACGGCGTGATCGTCCTGACGGTACGGCCGTCCGGCCGTTCGAACGGAAGGACCGTCCGAGGTGCCCCGGGCCGACACGGCCCGGGGCACCTTCGCGTCGAGAGGGGGCTCGCCGGGAGTCCGCGCCGGCCCGCGCCCGGCTATGCGGGACCCGTGCCCGCCGGGTCGGCGGCGTCCCGGGGCGGCTCGGTGTAGAGGATCTCCCGGGCCTGCTCCGCGGCACGGGCGATGCTCTCGCCGATGAACTCCATGAAGCGGGCGACGTTCTCCAGTCGGGCGGCGGCGGGGCTGCCGGGGCCGAGCAGGTCGACGCCCTGGCGCGCCATCTCGGCGAACCGGGTGTTGTTCCGGGCGCTGGCGATCATCGCGTCGTACCAGACGCCGTTGTCCACGGTGTAGTGCTCGCGGCGGCGCTCGTCGCGTTCCCGGCCTATCAGGCCCTGGGCCTCCAGGAAGGCGACCGCCTTGGAGACGGACGCCGGGCTGATCTCGAGACGCTGGACCAGTTCGGCGGCGGTGAGGCTGCCGGCGTCGGTGGTGAGCAGGCAGGTCAGCACGCGGGCCGTCATCCGGGGCAGGCCCGACTGCATGAAGTGGACGGTGAACGTCTCCTCGTACTCCCGCACCGCCTCGGCGTCCCGCCCGGGGGCCTGCGGGGCGTCCTCGGGTCCGCGCGGGGCCGCCTGCCTGCGCCGGTGGGCACGGCGCTCGGTGGCGTGGTGGGCGAGGTCGGCGCGGTAGGCGGTCGGCCCGCCGTTGCGCATCACCTCACGCGTGACCGTCGACGTGGGGCGGTCGAGGCCTCTGGCGATCTCCGCGTAGGCGAGCCCGTCGGCCAGTCCCAGCGCGATCTGCCGCCGTTCCTGCTGGGTGAGTCTGCCTCCCGGCACCGGGGGCCTCCCTTCCTCTTCGTCAACTCCCCCAGCATAGCGTTCAGTTTCCTGCTATTGCAACGAAGGTGGAGGTGACGTTGCGTTAGATCTCTATCAGTTGCAACGAATAGTGGCCTCTGAACTGCGATTATCTAGTTCCAATGCAACAAAGGCGTTGAGCGATCCGTGAATGCAACGTAGCGTTCGTGATGTCAGAAAGCAGCGAGCAGCCAGGAGGACACCATGCCGAAGTTCGACACCACCGCCCCCGTCTCCGCCGTTCTCGACCTCCCCGCGGGACACATCCGGTTCATCGCCGCGGACCGTGCCGACACCACCGTCGAGATCCTCCCGGCGAACGCGGCCAAGGGCGGCGACGTGAAGGCTGCGGAGCGGATCGCCGTCGAGTACCACGAAGGCGTCCTGCGGATCGAGGCCGCATCGGAGAAGAACCGGCTCCTCGGCGACTCCGGCGCCGTCGAGGTGACCGTCCAGCTGCCCACCGGCTCCCGGGTCGAGGCGAAGGCCGCCGCCGGGGAGTTCCGGGGCGTCGGCCGGTTCGGCGACGTGACCCTCGAACTGGCGCAGGGCTCGGTCAAGCTCGACGAGGCCGAGAGCGCCCGCGTCACCCTCCTCGACGGCGACGTCTCGGTCCGCCGGCTGCGCGGTGCCGCGCGGATCAGCACCCAGAAGGGCGACATCACCATCGCCGAGGCGCTGGGCGGCGAGGTCGTGCTGCGCACCGAGTCCGGTGACGTGTCCGTGGTCGCCGCCCGCGGCGTCTGCACCGCCCTGGACGCCGGCACCGGCTACGGCCGGATCGACAACGCGCTGCGCAACACCGACGGCACCGCCGACCTGACCGTCCACGCCACCACCGCGTACGGCGACATCGCCGCCCGCAGCCTCTGAGGAGCCCTCACCATGACCCACCTGGCGATCGCGGCGAACGGGCTGCGCAAGTCCTACGGCGACAGGACCGTGCTCGACGGCATCGACCTGGCCGTCCCCGAAGGAACGATCTTCTCCCTGCTCGGCCCGAACGGCGCCGGCAAGACCACCGCCGTGAAGATCCTCTCCACCCTCGTCTCCGCCGACCCGGGCACCGGCGGCATCCACGTCGGAGGCCACGACCTGGCCGCCGAGCCACAGGCGGTCCGGGCCGCGATCGGGGTCACCGGGCAGTTCTCCGCGGTGGACGGTCTGATCACCGGCGAGGAGAACATGCTCCTGATGGCCGACCTGCACCACCTGTCCAGGGCGGAGGGCCGTCGGGTGACCGCCGAGCTGCTGGAGCGGTTCGACCTGGCGGAGGCGGCGAAGAAGCCGGCCTCGACCTACTCCGGCGGCATGAAGCGCCGCCTGGACATCGCGATGACCCTGGTGGGAAGCCCGCGGATCATCTTCCTCGACGAGCCGACCACCGGCCTGGACCCGCGCAGCCGCCACACCATGTGGGGCATCATCCGCGAGCTGGTCACGGGCGGGGTGACGGTCTTCCTCACCACCCAGTATCTGGAGGAGGCCGACCAGCTCGCCGACCGCATCGCCGTGCTCCACGACGGCGGGATCGCAGCGGAGGGCAGCGCCGAGGAGCTGAAGCGGCTCGTCCCCGGTGGCCACGTCCGCCTGCGCTTCACCGACCCCGCCGCCTACCGGAGCGCCGCCCTCGCCCTGGAAGGGGTCACCCGCGACGACGAAGCCCTCGCCCTGCAACTCCCCAACGACGGCAGCCAGCGCGCGCTGCGTGCCGTCCTCGACCGGCTCGACGCGGCCGGCGTCGAGGCCGACGAGCTGACCGTGCACACCCCCGACCTCGACGACGTGTTCTTCGCCTTGACGGACACCGCCGCGCGGTCCGCCCTGCCCCGCCCCGCCGACCAGCCCGAGGAGACCGCACGATGAGCACCCCCACCGCGCCCGCCCGCCCGAGCCGGATGTCCCTCGCCGTGCGCGACTCGTCCACGATGCTGCGCCGCAACCTCCTGCACGCCCGGCGCTATCCGTCCCTCACCCTGAACCTGCTGCTCACGCCGATCATGCTGTTGCTGCTCTTCGTGTACATCTTCGGCGACGCGATGAGCGCGGGCATCGGCGGCGGCGGCCCGGACCGCTCCGCGTACATCGCGTACGTCGTCCCGGGCCTGCTGCTGATGACCATCGGCTCCACCGTGATCGGCACCGCGGTCTCCGTGGCCGGCGACATGAACGAGGGCATCATCGCCCGCTTCCGTACCATGGCGATCCACCGCCCCTCGGTGCTCGTCGGGCACGTGGTCGGCAGTGTGCTCCAGTCGGTCCTGAGTGTGGTCCTGGTGGGGATCGTGGGCGTGGCCATCGGCTTCCGCTCCACGGACGCCACCGCCCTGGAGTGGCTCGCGGCCTTCGGACTGCTCGTGCTCTTCGCCACGGCGCTCACCTGGATCGCTGTCGGCATGGGCCTGGTCAGCCCGAACGTCGAGGCGGCCAGCAACAACGCGATGCCGCTGATCCTGCTGCCGCTCCTGTCCAGCGCCTTCACCCCGGTCGACTCCATGCCGGGCTGGTTCCAGCCGGTCGCCGAGTACCAGCCCTTCACGCCGGCCATCGAGACCCTGCGGGGCCTGCTGCTCGGCACCGAGATCGGCCACAACGGCTGGCTCGCCGTCGCCTGGTGCCTGGGCCTCACGCTCCTCGGCTACTTCTGGTCGACCGCGACGTTCAACCGCGACCCGAAGTAGCCGGCATGCCGGCGCGGGCCCACCCGCAACGCGTTCCGCCCCGGGGCGGCGTCCTCCGACACCGAGTCGGCAGACGCCGCCCCGTTCCGCGTGGACGGCCCTCGCGCACGCACGGCATCCCCACCCCCGGCGGAGAACGGGACATTACGGATAAAGTGACGGCGTGATGGAGCGCCCCGGGACGACGCGTGCCGTACCGCCACGCACGGTCGCCGCCCCAGGAGCGGCCACCGTCGGCGCGGTCGCCGCCCTCCTCCTCCTGCTGCTGCTCCTGGTGGTCGTCCGGCTGCCCTGGGCCGGTGACCTGGGCATGCACGCGGCCACCCTGCAACGCCTGCGGCACAGCCTGCTCGACCCCGGCAACCCCCTGGTCGACGCGGACACCCCGAGCCCGTACTACTCGCCCTGGACGGTTCTGCTGGGCTGCGTGGCGCGGGTGACCGGGGTCTCCGTCTTCGTCGTGCTGCGGCTCGGGGCGCTGGTGGCGCTCGGGCTGCTGGCGACCGGGGTGTGGCGGTACGTCCGCACGCTGAGCGCCCGCCCGGCCGCACCGCCGCTCGCCCTGCTGTGCCTGGTGCTGCTGTGGGGGACGGCCCAGTTCGGCTGGAGCGGCTTCCTCGGGCTCACCTCCCTCGCCCTGACGGTGTCGTACCCGAGCGTCTTCGCGCTCGGCCTCGCCTTCCACCTCTGGGCCTGGCTGGCCCGGGCGGTGCGCGGGAGCGGGGAGCGGCCGGCGGGGTGGGGGGTCCTGGCCGGGCTCGGGGTGCTGTGGGCGGTGGTCCTGCTGGTGCACCAGTTCTCCGGGATCGTCGCCTCCCTGGGTGCCCTCGCCGTCGTGGGGGCGGCGCGGGCCGGGTGGAGGGTGTGGGGGCGGCTGGTCGCGGGGCTGCTGGTGGGGGCGGTGGTGCTGTGGCTCTGGCCGTACTACGACTTCTACGCGCTGCTCGGTGCCGGCGACGGGATGGACGCGGTGCACCGGTCGCTCTACCGGGACCTCCTCGGGCGGTACTGGCTGGCCCTGCCGGGGGTGGCGGCGCTGGGGGTGCGGTGGCGGCGCGACCGGCGGGACACCCTGGTGCTGTTCTTCCTGCTGGGCGCGGTCGTGTTCGCGGCGGGCGGGGTGAGCGGGCACTGGTCCTGGGGACGGGTGCTGCCCGCCGCGCTGATCCCGGCGCAGGTCGCGGTGGCGCTGGAGGTGGTGGAGCCGGGGCGGCGGGCGGTGCGGGCCGGGTGGGCGTGCGTGCTGGCCGCGGCGCTGGCGGTGGGGGCCTGGGGGCAGGCGGGGACGCTCGCGTACGTGGTCGACCGGGAGGCCCTGCCGGGCGCGGTCGCGGGGAAGTCGCCGAAGCCGTGGCCGGGATACCACTGGATCACGCCGTGGGTGGGCTACGGGGACGTGGTCATGGCGCGGCGGCTCCCGGCGCGGCAGATCCCGGCGTACGGGGCGTACACGGTGGCTCCCGGCTATCCCGACTTCTTCCTGCGGGACGAGGACGCCCGGACGGCGGCGGTGCGGACGTACTTCGCGCCGGACACGGCGGCGGGGACGCGGCGCGACATCCTGCGGGAGTACGGCGTGCGGTGGGTGGTGGACCGGGACGCGGGGCCCCGCGGGGCCGAGGGGCTGCGGGCGGTGGCCCGGGGGCCGGGCGGGCAGGTGCTGTACGCGGTCGCGGACTGAACGGCGGCCCGGGCGGCGGCCGCGCGCAGAGCGCGACCTGTGTCCCGCCCGCCCGGTGCGGGGGTCAGCGCAGGACCGCGGCCGCCAGGCGGGCCGCCCGTCTCACGCGGGGCGTCGCCAGGCGGCGTACGGCCGGACGGACGACGGCGGCCGTGCTGCCCACGGGCTGCCAGCGGATCTGCAGGCGGCCCGGGTCGTGACCCTCCGGTTCCGCGGTGACCCGGTGGGGAGTGGTGCCCCCGTGGTACGGGACGCGGGCGGTCAGGGGCGGGAAGGACAGCGGAGCCAGGAGCACGCCCGTGTGGGTCCGGCCCTGTCCCCGGAGGCGGAGCACGGGGTGGCGGACGCCCTCGAAGCCCTGCACGGGCAGGCGCGCCGACGCCAGGTCCAGGCGCACGCGGCCCTCGAAGACGCCGGGGCGGACGGGGGAGAGGCGGAAGGCGACCGTGAGCCGGCGGCGTCCGGGGGCGAGGTGGAGGGTGGCGCGCTGGGGGCCGACCGGGAGGCGCAGCGCGGGGTCGTACGTGCGGACCGTCAGGTCGACCGAGGCGCCGGGCCCCCGCGCGACCTCCGTGATCTCGTGGCGGAACAGAGCGGTGAAGAACGGGCGGGTGTCCAGGTCCAGGTCCGTCAGGTCCAGTTCCCGGCGGGCCGGTGCGGAGCGCGGGACCTCCCCGCCCCAGTAGGTACGGCCGTCCGCCGGGTCCGTGGTGGTCCGGCGCGGGGCGACGGCGTGGCCGAGACCGCGGGCCGCCTCCCGGACGTCGTCGAGGCGGCGGTCGCGGACCAGCTGGAGCACGACGCGTTCGGCGCGGGGCAGACGGGCGAAGGCGCCCGGCGCCAGGGTGTCGAGGTACGGGGCCATGAGGTCCGCGAAGGACGCCAGCCACGCGTCGTCCCGGTACGGCAGGTCACCGGCGTACATCCGGAAGTCGTGCTTGAGGAACTTGAAGTCCTTGTCCTCGCGCAGCGACCCGTGCCCGCTCCCGGCCAGGAACGCGTCGATCAGGCGCTGCACGTGCACGCGGTCCCGGACGTTGCTCAGCTTGTGCCGCTGGTTGGAGATGGAGGCGGCCTCGGAGGCGGCGTACGGGGCGACGTACCAGCGGTAGACCGGGTCCGGGACGACGGTGAACGCCCTGGCCAGGCAGTACGCCTGCGCGGAGAAGAGCTGGTCCTCGTAGTGGATGCCCTCCGGGAAGCGCAGGCCGTGCCGGTCGAGGAAGGCCCGGGCGTACATCTTGCTGGTGGCCAGGTGCTCGAAGAGCAGCCGCGGGTCGGCCTCGATGCCGTCGAGCGTGCGGCGCTCGGCGACCAGGTGCGGCATCCACGTCGTACGGCGTCCGTTGTCCACGCGCACCCGGTGCACCGCGCCCATCGCGAAGTCGAGGTCGCGTTCCCGGTGGGCGGCGAGCAGCACCTCGACGGCGCGCTCGGGCAGCTCGTCGTCGCTGTCCAGGAACATCAGGTACGGCGCCCGCGCGATCTCCAGGGCGCGGTTGCGCGGCGCGCTGCAACCGCCGCTGTTCTCGGGCAGGCGGAGGTACACGACGCGGGGGTCGCGTGCCGCCAGCCGCCGCGCCACGTCCGGGGTCGCGTCCGTCGAGTGGTCGTCGCTGATGACGACCTCGAGGTCGGTGTGGGTCTGGCGCAGGACGGACGCGACCGCGCGGGGCAGGCGTGCGGCGTCGTTGTGGACGATGACCGTGACGGTGACGTCCGGCGTGGTCACGGCCGTGCTCCTGGCCGGGCTCTGGACCGTGGTCATGACGCGGTCGCCTCCTCGGGGCTCGGGGCCGGGGTGCGCTCCTCGATCGGCAGTACGGGCGGCAGCGTCCGTTCGTCCTCCCCGAGGAAGACCCGGCGGACGACGCGCTCGGCGGCGCGGCCGTCGTCGTACTCGCAGAACCGGCGCCGGAAGGCGGTCCGCGTCTTCGCCGCGCGCTCGTCGTGCCAGGCGTCCGTGGTGAGGATGTCCGCCAGCTCCCGCTGGGTGCGGGCGACCGGGCCCGGGGCCTCGGCCGTCAGGTCGAAGTAGACGCCGCGGGTGGTGCGGTACGTCTCCCAGTCGTCGGCGTGGATCACGATCGGGCGGTCGAGGTTGGCGTAGTCGAACATGATCGACGAGTAGTCCGTCACCAGCGCGTCGGCCGCCAGGCACAGCTCCTCGACGGGGTCGTAGGAGGAGACGTCGATGATCCGGCCGGCGCGGCGCAGACCGGCCAGCGGGGAGGAGGGGGAGGCGGCGGTCTCGTAGAAGTAGTGGGCCCGCACCAGAAGAATCGTTTCCTCACCGAGTTGGTCGGCGAGCGCGGCGAGGTCCAGGCGCGGCGTCCAGCCGGCCTCGTAGTCGCGGTGGGTCGGGGCGTACAGCACCGCCCGGCGGCCGGGCGCGATGCCGAGGCGCTCGCGGACCGCCCGGACCTCGGCGGCACCGGCGCGGTAGTAGACGTCGTTGCGCGGGTAGCCGTGGTCGAGGGAGACGTGCCGGGAGGGGTAGGCCCGCTGCCACATGCGGGTCGAGTGGCTGTTGGCGGAGACGCTGAAGTCCCACTTGTCGACGCGCTCCAACAGCGCCTGGAAGTCCAGGCCCCGGGCGGCGGCCGGGTACGGCAGCTGGTCCAGGCCCATGCGCTTGAGCGGCGTGCCGTGGTGGGTCTGGAGGTGGACGGTGCCGGGGCGCTTGACGACCGCGTCCGGGAAGTTGACGTTGTTGACCAGGTACTTGGCCCGCGCCAGCACCTCCCAGTAGCGGCGGGTGCCGGGCACGACGTGGTCGGTGCCGGGCGGCAGCAGGGCGGCGCCCGCCGCGGTGACCACCCACACCGGGTGGACGCCGGGGGCGAGCCGGGCCAGCTCGGCGGCTATCGCGGCCGGGTTGCAGGCCACGCCGCGGGCCCAGTAAGCGGAGAAGACGGCGAGGTGGGGATCGACCGGCTCGGCCAGCGCCCGGCGGTACTGGGCCGTGCGCAGCAGCGTGCCGGCCCGGCGCCTGCCGGAGCGGACGGCGGAACGCACCCTGCGGCGCGTGCGGTTGGCGGCCTGGAGCGCGCGGTACTCCGTGCAGGCGTCCTCCTCCAGCAGCGACCGGCGCAGGCCTTCGAGGCCGGGTGGGCGCCGGTGGCCGTCGGGGCGGCGGTGCCGGGCGGCCAGGGAGGCCCGCCGGAAGAACTCCCGCGCGACGCCGTCCGGCATCCCGGCGCGGGCGAAGGTGCGCAGGCAGTCGCCGACCATCAGGTCGTACAGGACGGCGTAGGCGGCCGGGCGGTCGGCGGCCAGGTCCAGGAGGCTCTCGTAGCGCTCGACCAGCGCGTGCCGCCGCTCGGGCGGGACGGGGGGCAGGCTCTCGCGGCGCAGCGCGCGGACCTCGTAGGCGGCGTGGGGAAGGCAGGCGACGCGGTCGGCGAGCAGCAGGGCCGCATACGCGGCGAACGGTTCGTCGTCGGTGGTCAGGAGCCGTTCGCGCGCCCGCCAGAAGCCGGCGCGCACGGCGCGGTTGCCGAGCAGCGGGGCCAGCCCGAGCAGCGCCGCGCGGTCGTCGAGGGCCAGGTCGGCGCCGCCGGCCCGGGCCAGGCGGGGGCCGTCGGGGGAGGGCAGGCCGGAGGTCCGCCAGCTGCTGCGGACGTGGTCGAAGAGCAGGACGTCCACGGTGTCCGGGAGGCTCGCCGCGTGGGCGGCGAGGGTGCGCGGGGCGCCGGCGGGCAGCCCGTCCTTGGCGTGGACGAAGTGCAGCCACCGGCCGGCGGCCCGCGCCGCTCCCGCCGCGCGGGCCGCGGCGTCACCGGCCCCGTCCGGCAGCGGGAGCACGGTGAACGCGGGCGCGTGCTCCTCGGCCGCCTCCCGGGCCCAGTCCCCGACGGCGGCGACGATCACCTCGACGCCGCCGTCGGGCGGCTGGGCGGCCAGGGGTCCGAGGAGCGCGGGCAGGTGGTCCTGGACGTTGGGGCCGTACACGACGACGCTGAGTTCAGGGGTCTCGGGCATCGCGGGGACTCCTTCGCCTTCGTCGCTCCCGGCCTGCTCCTGGCTGCTCGGCCTATTGGGTCATAGTGGCACCAAACGGGCGACAGGGTGAGTCGGGAGTGCGCCTGACGGGCGAAGGGCGACCGGCGCCGGGACGTTCAGGCGGCCGTCTTCGCCCCGGGGGCCGGCTTCGGTGCCGCCTCGGGGGCGGGCTTGGACGCGGGCTTGGGTTTCGCCGCCTTGTCCGGGCCGCCGGTGAACTTCTCGTACTCCTTCAGCACCTCGTCCGTCGGGCCGTCCATCCGCAGCTCGCCGCGCTCCAGCCACAGCACCCGGTCGCAGGTGTCGCGGATGGACTTGTTGCTGTGGCTGACCAGGAACACCGTGCCGGCGTGCTTGCGCAGCTCCCGGATGCGCTCCTCGGACCGCTTCTGGAAGGCGCGGTCGCCGGTGGCCAGCGCCTCGTCGACGAGGAGGACGTCGTGGTCCTTGGCGGCGGCGATGGAGAAGCGCAGCCGGGCCGCCATGCCGGAGGAGTACGTGCGCATCGGCAGGGTGATGAAGTCGCCCTTGTCGTTGATCCCGGAGAAGTCGACGATCTCCTGGTACCGCTCCCTGATCTGGGCCCGGGACATGCCCATGGCCAGACCGCCGAGGTGGACGTTGCGCTCTCCGGTGAGGTCGTTCATCAGGGCCGCGTTGACGCCGAGGAGCGAGGGCTGGCCGTCGGTGTAGATACGGCCGTTCTCCACCGGGAGCAGCCCGGCGACCGCCTTGAGCAGCGTCGACTTGCCGGAGCCGTTGGTGCCGATCAGACCGATGGCCTCGCCCCGGTACGCCACGAAGGACACGTTCCGCACGGCGTGCACCCGGCGCACGCCCGCGGCCTTCTCGGCCTTGCCGCGGCGCAGGATGCGGTTGAGGGCGGCGGTCGCGGAGCCGCGGCCCGCGCCGGTGCCGTTGACCCGGTAGACGATGTCGACGCCGTCGGCGATGACGGTGGGGACGCGCTCGCCCGCCTGTTCGGTGATGCCGGTGTTGTCAGCCACGACCGTACGTCTCCTCGGCCTTCCAGAAGTAGATGAAGCCGCCGATCCCGGCGACCAGGGCCCAGCCCAGGGCCAGCGCCCACACGTGGTCCGGCAGCATGCCGCCGCCGAAGCTGTCGATCAGCGCGAAGCGCATCAGGTCGATGTAGACGACGGCCGGGTTGACCTGGAGGAGCGGCCCGACCCACGAGGGCAGGCCGCTGTCCGGGCCGGTCATGTGATGGATGCTGAACATCACGCCCGAGCCGTACATCCAGGTCCGCAGCAGGAACGGCATCAGCTGCGCCATGTCCGGGATCTTGGAGCCGACCCGGGCCATCACCAGTGCCACGCCCGCGTTGAACACGAACTGCAGCACCAGCGCGGGGACCGCCAGCACCCAGGACGCGGTGGGCGGCACACCGAAGGCGAGCAGGATCACGACCAGGGCCGCCATCGAGAACAGCAGCTGCTGGAGCTGCTGGAGGCAGAAGGAGACCGGGAGCGCCGCCCGCGGGAAGTGCAGGGCGCGCACCAGGCCGAGGTTGCCGGAGACGGCCTTGGTGCCCGCCATGATCGAGCTCTGCGTGAACGTCCACACGAACACGCCGGTCACCAGGAACGGGACGAAGTCCTCCACGCCCTGCCTGGTGTCCATCAGGACGCCGAAGATGAAGTAGTACACCGCCGCGTTGAGCAGGGGCGTCATCACCTGCCAGAGCTGGCCCAGCTTGGCCTGGCTGTACTGGGCGGTGAGCTTGGCGGTGGCGAAGGCGCCGATGAAGTGCCGGCGCGCCCACAACTGGCGGACGTACGCGGGCAGTGAGGGGCGGGCGCCGCTGACCGACAGCCCGTGGCGGGCGGCGAGGGCCGCGAGGTCGTGGTCGCCGGTGGGCGCGGCCGGGGCCGGTGCGGGGGCCGGTGTCGGGGGCGGTGTGTGGAGGGCCTGGCTCACATCCGCTGCTTTCGCTCGGAGGGGGGGAGGGGGCGGCGCCCGGCGTTCACCCGAGTGACCTCGTGCGTTCACTTACGTCGGGACGGGACCGTATCGTCGTGACGTGAGCGTAGGGCGTGGCGGCGTCGGAACGCAACCGTTCCGTCGTGACGCCCCTATGCTTGGCTCGCATGACGACCAACGCCGACGAGCCGCAGCCGCAGTCGCGCCCGCGCCGCCGCCGGGCCCCCGCCGGGGCGGCGGTGCTGCGCGAGGACGTGACGGAGGCGATCCGGGCGGCGGTCTTCGAGGAGCTGGCGGCGGTCGGCTACGCGCGGATGTCCATCGAGGGGATCGCGCGCCGCGCGGGGGTCGGCAAGACGGCGGTGTACCGGCGCTGGCGCTCCAAGCTGCACCTGGTGCTCGACATCGTCTCCGCGCTCGCCGTCCAGGGCCTGCCCGCGCCCGACACCGGGTCGCTGGAGGGCGACCTGCGGCTGCTGTACGAGGTGACCTCGCGGGCGCTGCGCCACCCGGTGGCCTCGCAGATCATCCCCGACCTCCAGGCGGAGGCGGCCCGCAATCCCGACATCGCCGAGGCCCTGCAGAAGGCCCTGCGCGAGGGGCAGGACGGCGTAGCCAGCAGGATCCTCGCCGCTGCCGGGGAGCGCGGCGAGGTGAGCCCCGGCCTCGACACCGACCTGGCCCTCGACCTGATCTCGGGCCCGCTGTACTGGCGCTCGGTGGTCATCCGCAGCCCGAAGCTGCCCAAGGGCTACCTGGGCGCGCTGGCGCGGGCCACGGCGGAGGGCCTCAAGGCGCTGTGAGCGCGGTCGCCTCCGGGTGAGGCCCCGCTCCGGTCCGGGGTGCGGGGAGCGGGGCGGGCGGGCGTCCCCCCGGGTGGCTTCTCTGCCGGTGCGGCTGCCGGCTTTCCCCGGCCGGGGTAGCTCCGGCGGGGCCGTGAGGGGCGCCCGGGGCGGGCCCGGGTGCCGCGTGGACGGGGTGGTCCGACCCCGGTTCAGTCCCGCGCGGCCCCCGGATGCAGCCGCACCCAGCCCGCCCACGCCGACGAGATCATGTCCTCGACGTCGTGCTTGGCCTTCCAGTCCAGCTCGACGGCGGCGCGGTCGGCCGAGGCGACGACCCGGGCCGGGTCGCCGGGGCGGCGCGGGGTGACCGTCGGGGGCTGGTCGTGGCCGGTGAGGGCGTTGATGCGGTCGATTATCTCGCGGACGGAGACGCCCTCGCCCCGCCCGATGTTGAGGGTGAGGGAGCGGCCCGGCGAGGCGGCCAGGGCGCGGGCCGCGGCGACGTGGGCCTCGGCCAGGTCGACCACGTGGATGTAGTCGCGGACGCAGGTGCCGTCCGGCGTCGCGTAGTCGTCGCCGAAGACGCGCGGGGCGGCGCCCTCGGTGAGCTTCTCGAAGACCATCGGGACGAGGTTGTAGACGCCGGTGTCGGCGAGTTCCGGGCTCGCCGCGCCCGCCACGTTGAAGTAGCGCAGCGAGGCCGTGGACAGGCCCGCCGCCCGCCCGGTCGCCCGGACCAGCCACTCACCCGCCAGCTTGGTCTCGCCGTACGGGGACATGGGCAGGCACGGCGTCTCCTCAGTCACCAGGTCGACGTCGGGCATGCCGTACACGGCCGCGGAGGAGGAGAAGACGAAGGACGCGACACCGGCCGCCGTGACCGCCTCCAGCAGGACGCGCAGACCCTCCACGTTCTCCCGGTAGTAGTGCAGCGGCAGGTCCACCGACTCGCCGACCTGCTTCTTCGCCGCGAGGTGCACGACCCCGGTGACGGAGTGGTCGGTGAGGGCGCGCGCGACCCGTTCGCCGTCCAGGACCGAGCCCACCACCAGGGGGACGCCGTCGGGCACGCGCTCGGCGATGCCGGTGGACAAGTCGTCGTACACGACCGCCCGCTCGCCCGCCTCGGTCATCGCCCGTACGACGTGCGCCCCGATGTAGCCGGCGCCGCCGGTGATCAGCCAGGTCATTGCGGCCGTCCCCTCGTCAGTGGTCCTCGGTAGCCATGATCCGTCATCCCGGGACCCGGTGGTCACCGCACCCGTCGTCCCGGGACCCGGTGGTCACCGCACCCGTCGTCCCGGGACCCGGTGGTCACCGCACCCGTCAGGACGAGGCCGGGGGCGACCCGGCGCCGTACGCGTCCAGGGCGGCCGTGAGCCGGTTCAGCCGGGCGCCCAGGTCCTGGATCTCGGCGAGGTCCAGGCCGGTCGCCCCGGCGATCCGGCGCGGCACCTCGCCGGCCCGCTCGCGCAGCGCCACGCCCTCCGCGGTCAGCCCGACCTCCACCGACCGCTCGTCGCGCGCGCTGCGCTCGCGCCGGACCAGGCCCGCCGCCTCCAGCCGCTTGAGCAGGGGCGAGAGCGTGCCGGAGTCGAGCCGCAGCCGCTCGCCGAGCTTCTTCACCGGCAGCTCCCCGTCCTCCCACAGCACCAGCATCACCAGGTACTGCGGGTAGGTGAGCCCGAGGTCCTTGAGGACGACGCGGTAGACGCCGTTGAAGGCGCGCGAGGCGGCGTTGAGCGAGAAGCAGATCTGCTGGTCGAGGCGGAGCCAGTCCGTTGCGGGCGTGGTCATGGCTCCAGGGTAGCGGGGCACGGATTGCGCGTCATTCAGTTGTGCACAACTTAATTGTGTGTCACAGTTGGTGTCGTCGGGGGCCGGAAGGCCGGACGCCCGGCACGCTTCTCGCCAGATCTCTTCAGAGGGAAGGTTCCCCATGGACGCGCTCTACACCGCCGCCGCCACCGCCACCCACGGCCGCGAGGGCCGCACCGTCAGCTCCGACGGCAAGCTCGACCTCGCGCTCAGCGCCCCCGCCGAGCTGGGCGGCGACGGCAAGGGCACCAACCCCGAGCAGCTGTTCGCCGCCGGGTACGCCGCCTGTTTCGGCAGCGCCCTCGGTGTCGTCGGCCGGCAGGCGAAGGTCGACGTCAGCGAGGCGGCGGTGACCGCCGAGGTCGGCATCGGCAAGCAGGGCGAGGGCTTCGCGCTCGCCGTCACCCTCCGGGTCGAGCTGCCCGAGGGCGTGGACGAGGAGACCGGCCGCAAGCTGGTCGAGCAGGCCCACCAGGTCTGCCCCTACTCGAACGCCACCCGCGGCAACATCCCGGTCGAGCTCGTCATCGAGTAGATCCCCCCGGCCCGTCTTCCGGGCAGGGCTCACCCGACCCGCGCCAGCACCTCGCCCGTCCGTTCGCTCCACGCCACCACCACCGCCTCCTCGGGCACCGGCTGCCAGCGCGTCAGCAGCAGCCAGCGGACATGGTGACGGCGGACCACGGCGGCGCGCTCCGCGCGGGTCGAGCCGGGCGCCAGGTACGCCTCGACGTCGGCCACCCGCCGTCGGCGGTCCCGTTCGTCGAGCGAGGGGTCCGGCCAGGCGGGCGCCGCGAGGTTGGGCCCGTACCCGGCGATGGCGTGCCCGGCGTAGTAGCCGTCGGTGATCACGACCTCGCCGGGACCGATGTGCCGCGCCGCCCACGCGTACGCCGGCCAGCGTGGTGGCTGCTCGAAACCGACCGGGTCCAGCCCGCGCGGCACCACCGCCCCGGCGTGCACCGCGAGGAAACCCACCAGGGCCCCCGCGGTCGCGGCGCAGCCCAGGACCCGCCGCCACCGCCCCCACGGCCGGGGCGCCGCCAGCTCCACCGCGAGGGCGAACTGCAACGGCACCAGCGTCAGCCCGAGGATGCGGCCGTAGGTGTAGTGGCCGCTGAACCAGCCGTACGCCACCACCGCGCAGTCCAGCGCGAACATCAGCACCAGCGGGTCCCGCGCCGAGCGCCGACCGCGCAGCCACAGCGCCGGCAGCCCGAGCAGGGCCAGCCAGAACTCGCCGGGCAGATCCAGGTACAGCACCCGGTGCATGCCGTCCACGCTGTCGTCCCCGGCCAGCGCGAACACGTCGAAGTACGGCCACACCGCCGCCGAGGCCGCCGCCGCGGCGCCCGTCAGGGCCCACCGTCCGACGACCGCCGCGCGCCACCCGCGCTGCCAACCGCCCACCAGGGCCACCGCGCCCAGCGCCGCCGCCACCGAGGTGATCGGGTGGACGAGGAGGATCAGACCGTAGAGGACGCCCAGGCCCGCGTACCCGGGCAGGCCGCGCAGCCCGCTCGGTCCCAGGTAGCGCACCCGGCGCGCGTCCCGTGCCCGGGCGCCGGTGAGCGCCCAGGCCCAGAAGGTGAGCCCGATCGCGAAGGCCGACGGGTAGCCCAGGTTGCCGGTCATCGACATCAGGCCGAGATAGCCGCTCCACCAGGCCCGCTCGGTCCCCCACAGCAGCGTCATCGCGCCCAGCGCCAGCACCGGCGCCCACGGCCGGGGGGAGAACACCCTGACGAAGCGGCCCAGGCCGGTCAGCAGGACCAGCAGGTTCACCGGCCCGGCCAGCCGCACCACCTCCCAGCCGCCCAGGCCGGTCAGCCGGGCGAACAGGCCCTGCGCCACCGCGTAGGGCGAGTAGTAGGCGCTGCCCGCGCCGGGCAGGTCGGCCATCGGATGGCGGGGGTGGAGGAGATCGGCCTTCAGGCGCTCGACGACGGCCGCGTGCTGTCCGGCGTCGCAGCACAGCGGCACCGCCCAGTACGCCAGCGACATCAGCAGGAAGAACAGGAAGCCGGCGACCTGGTACGGGGTGGGGCGCCAGGCGCGGCCGCCGCGCAGCGCCGTCGCGCCGCGCACGGGCCGCCGGACGAGGACGCCGGCGCTCACGGAAGAGATGACTGGTGGGACATTCGGGGCATTTGCCGTATGTTCCCGTCGGGGTCAACGACATGAACCCAAGTCACCTCATCGAGTGATCCTCAGTTGATCGCACGGGCCCGGTCGGTGTGCCCCTGCGCCGGCAGCGCCACCCGGCCCCGCACCACCGGCTCCAGCAGCATCGGCACCCCCACCACCGGCAGCAGCCACGCCAGCACGATCAGCCGCCCGCCCCAGATGTCGATGTCCGGATGCGCGGCCTGGGTGAGGATCCCGGTGGACGCGGCCGCGACCAGGAAGACGCCGACCGCGCCCCCGCGCCGCAGCGCACCCCACGCCCCCGCCCCCAGGGCCGCCGCGAACAGCGGCTCCCACGCCTGGCGGCGCAGCCACTCCACCCAGAAGTTGCCCTGCAACTGCCAGAACTCCGGCCACGGGTCCGCCCGGTCGGGCCGGGCGAAGTGCCCGGTGAGCAGGTCCTGGAGGCTGTCGGACACGGTCGGGTAGTGCAGCAGCCGCGCCAGGACCATGGTCAGGGCCGCGCCGCACAGGCCGGTCACCGCGATCGCGAGCACGTCCCGGCCGGGCGGCCGGCCCCGCCGGTACCGCCGCACGGCCAGCAGTGCGCCCGCAGCCGCCAGGCACAGCCCGAGGAAGAGCGCCTGGGAGTGCTTGACGGCGAACAGCGCGAGCAGCGACCCGGCGACCAGCAGGAGCCCGGCCCGTCCGCGCCCGGCCCGCAGCACCAGCGCACAGCCCCACACCGCCGCCAGGGTCAGCGCCATCAGCAGCCCCTCGGCCATCGGCCGCATGGCCGTCGTGCCGCTCGGCAGCACGTAGTAGAGCGCCTGTCCGGTCAGCGCGAGCGGTACCGGGACCGACAGGGTGCGCAGGATCAGGAAGACCAGCACCCCGCCCGCGCAGGCGAGCACGACCCCCGCGGCCCACAGCCCCCAGGCCGCCCCGAAGGCCAGGACGAACGGCACCAGGAACGCCGGGTAGCCGGGCCGCGCCTCGAAGATCCGCATGAAGCGTTCCTCCATGTACGGCACGGTGTGCCCGCCGGTCTGCCCGGCCGCCAGCCGCGGCTCCACCTGCCGCCACTGGCGCTGCCGGCACTCGGCCGCGACCCGCTCGGCGGGGTCGGGGCGGTGGAACCGGACCACGTGCACGCTCTGGTCGCGGCGGGCCGCCGAGGCCTGGCTCGCACACACGTAGTCGATGGTGGCGGCCGCCACCCCGCGCTTGCTCTCCCCGGTGAGACTCAGGGCGTACGCCAGGTAGTTCTTCGTGTCGGGGGTGTCCCGGCCGGTGGTGTTCGCGAGCTGGAGCACGGCGAACAGGGCCGCCAGCACCAGCACCCAGCCGCGCGGCCTCACGAGGAGGTCAGCAGGTCGCGGCGGGCCTGGGCGGCCCGGGCCCCGGGGACGGCCGGCGGCTGCGGCTCGGGCATCCGCTCGCCCAGCAGCAGCGTCCGCACGACCCGCTCGGCGGCCCTGCCGTCCTCGTACTCGCAGTACCGGGCCCGGAAGGCGGACCTGAGCCGCGCCGCCTCCTCGTCCCCCCACGCCCCGGAGTCCAGCAGCCACGCCAGCTCCCGGTACGAACGCGAGACGTGCCCCGGCGCCTCGGCGGTGATGTCGAAGTAGGCGCCGCGGCTCGCGGTGTAGGCCGCCCAGTCGTCGGCGTGGATGACGACCGGGCGGTCCAGGAGGACGTAGTCGAACATCAGGGCGGAGTAGTCGGTGATCAGCAGGTCGGAGGCGAGCATCAGGTCCTCCACGTGCGGCTCGTCCGTCGCGTCGACCAGGACGCCCCGCCGGTGCAGCTCCGACAGGCCCAGACCGCGCGCCGGTCCGGTGGCCAGCGACGGGTGCAGCCGTACCACCAGGGTGTGCCCCTCCCCGAGGTCGGCGGCGAGACGGGCCAGGTCGATCCGGTCGACGTGCCCGCCCCGCCGGTACTCGCGGCGGGTCGGCGCGTACAGCACGACGGTGTGCCCCTCGGGGACGCCGAGCCGCTCACGCACCCGGCGGCCGTCCTCCGGGCCCGCGTTCACCAGCACGTCGTTGCGCGGGCTGCCGGTGCGCGCGGAGGCGAAGTGGCACGGGTACGCCCGTTCCCACACCCGCTCCGCGTACCGGCCCGCGACCAGGCTGTGGTCCCAGCGGTCGGCCCGGCGCAGCATCTGCGGCACGTCCAGGCCGTGCCGGGCGCCGGGCCGGCCCAGCAGGTCGACGCCCATGTACTTCAGCGGCGTGCCCTGGTGGGTGTGGATGTGGACGCTGCCGGGGCGCTTGGCCACCGCACCGGGCCAGTTGACGTTGTTGACGAAGAACGCCGCCCGCTCGGTCACCCGGCGGTAGGCCGCGCTGCCGAGGACCACGTGCTCCGTGTCCGGCGGCAGCAGCGGCACGTCCTCCTCGTCGCGCACCACCCACACCCCGCGCAGGTGCGGGGCGATCTCGCGGGCCTTGCGGTGGATCGCCGCCGGATCCCCCAGCACACCCCGGTGGGAGAACGCCGAGTACACGACGAGATCCTCGGCCGGCGGGCGGCGCGTGTGCACCGCGGTCCTGACCCGCCCCGCACGCCCGGCGACCGCCCCGCGCACCTGCCGCGCCCGCCGCTGAAGCTCCCGGCCCGCCCGCTCGGACCGTCGCCGCAGGCGGTACGCGGTGTACCCGCCCTCCAGGACGCGCAGCTCGGCCGGAACCTCGGCGCCCTCCGGCCGGTAGGCGCGGAACATCTCGGCGGTCCGGCCGAAGAACTCGGCCCGGTCGGACGGCGGCAGCCGGTCCGGCTTGCTCAGGATGTCCAGGCAGTGCTCGCCCATCTTGGTGTGCAGGAACGGCCGCCACCGGGCCAGCTCCGGACGGGCGTCGAGGAACGCGAACACCCGCTCGTACTGCGCGTGGACGTCGAAGTGCTTGCGGCTGGTGGTGGACAGGATGTTGCCCTGGCGCCGCTGGCGGTAGTTCAGGCAGATCCGGTCCAGCGCGGCGATCCGCCCGGCGCTGAACATGACCGGGAACGTCCAGGGCGTGTCCTCGTAGTAGCCCGGCGGGAAGGTGAAGCCCTCCCGCTCCACGAAGTCGCGCCGGTAGACCTTGTTCCACACCACCATCAGCAGGTCGAGGATCTCCGGGTGCCCGGCGGCGGTGAAGGTGCCCTCGCCGGCCTCCGCCAGGACCCGGGCCAGGGCGTTGCGCCGGGTGCCGCCCCACCAGTAGGTGCGCGCGTAGTCGAAGACGAGGACGTCGGGGTCGTCGGTCTCCGCGAGCCGGTCGGCCATCGCGCGCAGGGCGCCCGGGGTCAGGGAGTCGTCGCTGTCGAGGAAGAAGAGGTAGTCGCCGGTGGCGTGCGGCAGCCCGGCGTTGCGGGCCCGGCCGAGGCCCACGTTCTCCGTCAGGTGCAGCACCCGCACCCGGTCGTCGCGGGCCGCGTACTCGTCGAGGACGGCGCCGCTGCCGTCCGGCGAGCAGTCGTCGACGGCGACGACCTCGATGTCCCGGTAGGACTGGTCCAGGACCGAGTCCAGGCACTCGCGCAGGAAGCCCTGCACCTTGAAACAGGGGAGGATGACGCTGAAGCGGGGCACTGCGGGATCAGCTCCTTACGAGGGTGGCGGCGGCGGGGGCCGGGACGCGCTCCGCGAGCGGGGTCACGGGCGGGAGCGCCTCGGGCGGCTCGCCGAGCAGCACCCGGCGCACCACGCGCTCGGCGGCCCGGCCGTCGTCGAAGTCGCAGAACCGCTCGCGGAAGGCGGCCCGCAACGCCGCCGACTCCCGGCCGGCGAAGGTGCCGTCGCGGAAGAGGCGGGCCAGCTCCCGCGGTGTCCGCGCCACCGGGCCGGGCGGCGCCGCCATCAGGTCGAAGTAGACCCCGCGGGTCTCCCGGTAGACCTCCCAGTCGTGTGCGTACACGACGATCGGCCGGTCCAGGTTGGCGTAGTCGAACATGATCGACGAGTAGTCGGTGATCAGCGCGTCGGCGGCCAGGCACACGTCCTCCGAGGAGCGGTGCGCGGTCACGTCGATGATCCGGCCGCTGCTCGCGGCGCCGCCCCGGTCGTAGAAGTAGTGGGCCCGCAGCAGCACGACGACGTCCTCGCCGGCCGCCTCGCAGAACGCCTCCAGATCCAGGCCGCCGGCGCCGAACCCCGCCTCGTGGTCGCGGTGCGTCGGCGCGTACAGGACGGCCGTCCTCCCCTCCGGGACGCCCAGCTCGCGCCGGACGCGGGCGACGTCGTCGGCGGTCGCCGTGCAGTAGACGTCGTTGCGCGGATAGCCGTACTCCAGCTGCTCGTACGAGCCGGGGAAGGCGCGCTCCCACATCTGGGTGGAGTGGCGGTTGGCGCAGAGGTTGTAGTCCCAGCGGTCCACCCGGCCGAGCAGCCTGGTGAAGCTGCCGCTGGCCGCCGCAACCACGGGGTACGTCGACTGGTCGACGCCCATCGTCTTCAGCGGCGTGCCGTGCTGGGTCTGCACGTGCACGCTGCCGGGGCGCTTGACGACGCCCTCGGCGAAGTTGGCGTTGTTCACCAGGTACGTGGCGCGGGCCAGCACCTCCCAGTAGCGCCGGCTGCCGATGACCGCGTGGTCGACGTCCTTCGGGACGGTGTGCGCCTGGTCCGCCTCGACGAGGAAGACCGACCGCAGGTGCGGGGCGAGTTCGCGGGCCTTGGCGTGGATCGCGGCCGGGTTGCAGGCGTAGCCGCGGCCCCAGTAGGCGCAGTACACGACGAGGTTCGGGTCGAGCGGGCGGCGCAGCGCGCGGCGGTAGCGCAGCCGGGTGCGCAGCCCGTGCGGGCGCGGCAGCCGCAGCAGGACGCCGGAGGCGGCGCGGTGGGCGGCGCGCAGCGCGCGGAAGCCGGTGTAGGACCCGGAGGCCAGCAGCCGGTGCTGGACGCCGAGCCGGCCGCCCGGCGGCCGGAAACCGGCGGGACGGTGGCGCCGGTAGAGGCGGCTCGCGCGGCGGAAGAAGGCACGGCGGCCCCGTCGGGTCAGGCGCCGCGGATGGGTGGCCGTCTTCAGGACCGCCGCGAAGAGCTGCTCGAACAGCGGCCCGAGCCGCTCGGCCGGCAGCCCACGCTCCTCGGCGTGCGCGAGGGCCCGTTCGGCCTGGTCGAGGAGGTCCGCGTGGTGCTCGCCCGGCAGGCTCAGCCGGCTGCCCTGCCGGCGCACCAGATGCCGCACGACCACCGACCGCAGCACCGTGACGCGCTCGGCGCGCGCCGCGACCAACGCGCCGAAGCCGACGTCGGTGAAGTGCCCGTCGGGGAAGTCCAGTCGCCGCTCGGTGAGGAAGGTGCGGCGGTAGACGGCGCTCCAGGCGGGCAGCCGCACGCCGGTGAGGTGCGGGGCGCGGTCGGGGGTGAAGGCGCCGTCCGGGGCCTTCGCCAGCAGCGGGGCCGCCGGGTTGGCCGGCTCGCCCTCCCACCAGGGCACCCGCTCGTGCTCGAAGTACAGGACGTCGACGCCGCCGGTGTCCGCCAGCCGCGCGTCCAGCGCCGCCAGCGCGCCCGGGACGAGGACGTCGTCGCCGTCGAGGAACAGCAGGTACGCGCCGGTCGCCGCCCGCATCCCGGTGTTGCGCGCCCCGGCCAGCCCGGCCTCCGGCGGCGCGTGCACGGGCGCCACCCGGGAGTCCCGCTCGGCGCGCTCCTCCACGACGTCCGCCGCGGCGCGGTCCGGGGCGTCGTGGACCGGGATCAGCTCGAAGTCGCCGAAGGACTGGGCGAGGACGGAGTCCAGCGCCTGGGACAGCCGCCCCGCGACCCCATGGGACGGGACGATGATGCTGAAGCGGGGCATACTGCTCTTTCTCTCGTTGTCCTGGTCCGAAGGGAGCCCCCGCCGCTCACGCCGTGCGGCGGCCCGGCCGTCCCGTCGGCCGCACGGTGGACGGCCGGGGCGGCGTGGGCCGCTTCGAGCTGCGGGGCATGCGGACTCCCAGTGGACAAACGGCGGTCAGAGGCTGTCGGTGACGGTGCGCGGCCCGGCGGGTTGCGGCACGGTGGCCAGCGGGGGCCGGGCGAGGGCCGCGGCGGCGGAGGGCACGGGGCGGCGCGCGGCCGGCGGCACCACGGGCGGCAGGTCCGTCTCCCCGAGCACCACCCGGCGCACGACGCGCTCGGCGGCGCGCCCGTCGTCCCAGGGGCAGAACCGCTCCCGGAAAGCCGTCCTGAGCTGCGCGGACCGCGAGCCGCACCAGTGGCCGTCGGCGAAGATGTCGATCAGCTCGTCCTCGTCCCGGGCGATCGCTCCCGGCGGCAGCTCCCGCAGGTCGAAATAGGTGCCGCGGGCCGCCTCGTACGCCTCCGGCTCGTCGGCGTGGATCACGATCGGGCGGTCCAGACCGGCGTAGTCGAACATCAGTGCCGAGTAGTCGGTGACGAGCGCGTCCGAGGCCAGGCAGAGCGACTCCACGCTCGGGTGGTCGCTGACGTCGAGGACGCGGCCCGCGGACTCGGCGAGCGGGCCGCCGTTTCGGGGGTGGGCGCGAGCCAGCACCATGAAGCGCGGCCCGAGACGGGTCAGGACGCGCTCCAGGTCCAGGGCGGCGCGCTGGGTGCGCCGGTAGTCGCGGTGGGTCGGCGCGTACAGGATCGCGACCGTGCCGTCGGGGATGCCGAGGCTCTCCCGCAGCCGGGCCACGTCCGCGGCGGTCGCCCGCTGGAGGGCGTCGGTGCGGGGCTGGCCGTACTCCAGCGTGGTGTAGTCGCCGGGGTGGACGCGTTCCCAGGTCAGCGTGGAGTGGCGGTTGGCGGAGACGACGTAGTCCCAGGAGTCGACGTCGCGCAGCAGCCGGGCGAAGTCGGTGCCCCGCGCCGCCGCCGGGCGTTCCTGGAGGTCCAGGCCCATGTGCTTGAGGGGCGTCCCGGCCTGCGTCTGGATCAGCACCTGCCCCTTGCGCTTGACCAGGCCGGCGTCGAAGCCCGTGTTGTGCACGACGTACCGGGAGCGGGCCAGCGCCGTCCAGTAGGCGGCCGTGCCGGGGGTCAGGCGGCGCGGGCCGGGCGGGACGGTGTGGTGGTGCGCGGGGTCGGCGGCCCACGCCGTGCGCACGTGCGGCGCGAAGTCGCGGAACGCCTCCTCCAGCGCGCCCGGGTTGCAGCCGTGCCCGCGGTCGCCGTGGGCCGCGAAGACGGCGCGGTCGGCGCGCAGCGGGAGACGGCGCTGGACGCGGTAGTGCAGGCGCAGGGCGCCGGCCCGTGCGGTGCGCAGCAGCTTCGTCGTCACCTTCACCGTCCGGCGGCGCAGGGCCGACGCCAGCCGCAGGGTCTCGTAGGTGCGGCGCAGGCCGAGCCGGAGCAGGGCGTGGCGCAGCCGCACGGGCAGCGGGGCGGGGGCGCCGGGGACCCGGTAGCGGCGGCAGTGGACGCGGGCCCGGCGCAGGAACTCCGCGCGCAGGGACCGCGGGAGGCGGTCGGGGCGGGTGAACACCGTCGTCAGGTGGTCGGCCATGCGGCGGTAGAGCACCGGCCGCCAGCGGGTCCGCTCCGGGTGCGACTCCAGGAACGCGAAGACGCGGTCGTACTGCGCGAAGACGTCCAGGTGCCGTTCGCTCGGGGTGCCCAGGATGCTGCCGCGCCGGCGCTGCCGGTAGTGGACGCAGACCCGGTCCAGGGTGGCGAGGGACTCCGCCGTCAGCAGGACCGGGTACGTCCACGGGGTGTCCTCGTAGTAGCCCGGCGGGAAGGTGAAGCCCTCGCGTTCGGCGAACTCGCGCCGCACCGCCTTGTTCCAGGCCACCATCAGCAGCTTCAGCAGCCCCGGCCGGTCGGTGAGCCGGAACGGTGCCGGGCCCCGCTCGGTGAGGTGCGCGGCGGCCTGGTTGCGGACCGCCTCGCCCGACCAGTGCGTCCGCGCGTAGTCGTAGACCAGGACGTCCGGCTCGCCGGTCTCCTTGATCCGGTCCGCGATCGCCCTGAGCGCGTCCGGGGTCAGGGTGTCGTCACCGTCGAGGAAGACCAGGTAGTCGCCGGTCGCCCGCTCCATCCCGGCGTTGCGGGCGGGGCCGAGGCCCTGGTTCTCGGGCAGGTGCACGACGCGCACGCGCGGGTCGCGGGCCGCGAACTCGTCGGCGATCGCACCGCAGGCGTCCGGCGAGCAGTCGTCGACCGTGATCACCTCGAGGTCCGGGTACGACTGCGACAGCACCGATTCCAGGCACTCGTGCAGATACGCCTGCACCTGGTACGCGGGGACGATGACACTGAACCGGGGCACGGGACATCCATGGGTCGGCGGGGTCGGCGCGGGCGTTCTGCCCGGGAACGGCCGATGGAGTGACTTGGTTACGGTCCCTGCGGCATTCGGGGGACCGTCGCGCCGGCGCATGCCCCGTACGAAGGAGGGGGCGGACCGGTGTCCGGTCCGCCCCCTCAAGCGTGCTGCCCCGGCGCCTACTTGACGGCGCCCGCCATCACGCCGGAGACGAACTGCCGCTGGAACGCGAAGAACACGGCCAGCGGGATCACCATGGAGATGAACGCGCCCGGCGCCAGGACGTCGATGTTGTTGCCGAACTGCCTTACCTGCGTCTGCAGGGCGACCGTGATCGGCTGGCTCCCGGAGTCCGAGAAGATCAGCGCGACCAGCATGTCGTTCCACACCCACAGGAACTGGAAGATGCCGAGGCTCGCGATCGCGGGCCCGCCCAGCGGCATCACGACCCGGGCGAACAGCCGCAGCTCACCCGCGCCGTCGAGCCGGGCGGCCTCCAGCAGCTCTCTGGGGATCTCCGCGAAGAAGTTCCGCAGCAGGAACACCGCGAAGGGCAGACCGAAGCCGACATGGAAGAGGATCACGCCGACGATCGACCCGAACAGGCCGATCTTCCCGAAGAGTTCGGCGATCGGGATCAGCGCGACCTGCACGGGCACGACCAACAGCCCCACCACGGCGAGGAACCACCAGTCGCGGCCCGGGAACTCCATCCACGCGAAGGCGTACCCCGCCAGCGACCCGATGACCACGACCAGGACCGTCGCCGGGACCGTGATCAGGACGGTGTTGAACAGGGAGGAGGTGATGTCGCCGTTCTTCAGCAGCTCCTCGTAGCTCTGGAAGGTGAGCTGGGAGGGCTTGGTGAAGACCTCCCACCAGCCGCTCGACGCCATGTCCCGGGGCGTGCGCAGCGAGGACAGCAGCAGACCGATCGTCGGGACCAGCCAGAACAGGCCGACCACGATCAGGAAGACCCGGACCAGTCCGCCGCTGACGCCCTCGGCGAGCCGCGACCCGAGCGACCGCTTCGCCTCCCGGGCGGTCCCGGGCGACGCCGGTGCCGTCTTCGTGAGGGAGCCCGCGTCCGTGGTCATCGCCGCACCTCCCGCCTCAGCCGCCGTACGTTGAACCACATCACCGGGATCACCAGGAGCAGCAGGAACACCGCGATGGCGCTGGCGATGCCCGGCTGGTCGGAGGCGAAGCCCTTGCGGTACAGCTCCAGGGCGAGCACGTTCGCGTCGTCCTGGGAGGAACCGGGGGCGATGATGAAGACCAGGTCGAAGACCTTCAGCACGTTGATCATCAGGGTGACGGCCACGACCGCGAGCACCGGCGCCAGGAGCGGCACCGTGACCCGTCTGAAGACCTGCCACTCGTTGGCCCCGTCGACCCGGGCGGCCTCCAGCAGCTCCCGCGGGACCCCGGCCAGCCCCGCCGCGATCAGCACCATCGCGAAGCCCGCCCACATCCACACGTACGACCCGATGATGGCCGGGGTGACGAGCGAGGGGCCGAGCCAGTCCAGGCCGTTGTAGGGCTCCTTGAAGTTGTCGGCGGGGAGCCTGAGCAGTGCTCCTTCGGCGGCGGCGGGCAGCGTGAAGGTGCCGTCGCCGGCCGCCGTCGTGGAGGCGACGACCTCGCCGTCCTTCACCGCCTCGATCTTCATGCCCGCGTAGCCCAGTTCGGCCGCGTCGACGCCGTTGAGCTTCCCGACGCCCTTGCCGCGGGTGAAGTCCTGCCAGGCGGTGCCGGTGATGCTCCCGTCCTCCGGCTCGGCGGGCGCGGCCTTCTCCGCGCCGTCCGGCATCATGTCGGGGGCGACGCCGACCAGGGGCAGGACGACGGCCGCGCCGGCCCGCACCGGCTCCTTGGTGACGAAGGCGCCCCCGCCGGCCGGCTCCAGCGGCGAGTCGCGGCCCGGGTGCGCCTTCGGGAAAGCGGACGACTCGGCGAAGGTGTCGTGCACCCCGACCCACACCGCGTTGGCGACGCCCTTGTCCGGGTCCTGGTCGTACACCAGGCGGAAGATGATGCCCGCCGCGAGCATCGAGATCGCCATCGGCATGAAGACGACCAGCTTGAACGCCGTGCCCCAGCGCACCCGTTCGGTCAGCACCGCGAAGATCAGGCCGAGCGCGGTGGCGACCGTCGGCGCGAACACCACCCAGATGATGTTGTTCTTGAGGGCGGTGCGGATGCCGTCGTCGGTGAACAGGGCCTGGTAGTTGTCGAATCCGGCGAAGGAGTCGCCGGACTGGTCGTAGAAGCTGCGGATCAGCGAGTACCCGATCGGGTAGACCACGAGCGCGCCGAGCAGCACCAGGGCGGGCAGCAGGAACAGCACCGCCACGGCCCTGCGGGTGCCGGTCACGCTCTTGCGCGACTTGGGGGCGGCGGGGCCCGGTGCGGTCCCCGCCGCCGTGACCGACGTCATCGCGTCAGTCCCCGTAGGCGGCGGCCGCGTCCGCCTCCAGCCGCTCCTGCGTGCCCGCGACGTCCTTCGGGTTCTTCAGGAAGTCCTGCAACGCCTTCCACTCGCCCTTGCCGGGCGTGCCGCCGAAGGCCTGCGGGGCCTGGTCCGACATGTCGAAGCGGAAGTCGTCACCGGCCGCGACGAGCGCCTCGGCGATCTTCTTCTGCACGTCGTTCGGGTACGCCGACGCCGCCACGTTCTTGTTCGGCGAGAGGTAGCCGCCGAGCTTGGCCTGGATCGTCGCCGCGTCCGGCGAGGCCAACCAGGTGGCCAGGGCCTGCGCCGCCTTCGAGTCCTCCAGGACCACGGCCGCGTCGCCGCCGGACACCACCGGCGCGGTGCCGCCGACCGACGGGAAGGGGAAGACCTTCGCGTCCGTGCCGACCTCCGCGTCCGTCTCGCCGATGTTGACCTGGACGAAGTCGCCCTCGTAGACCATGCCCGCCTTGGGCTGGTCGCCGCCGGTGAAGGTCTGCGTCACCGAGGCCGGGAACTCGGTCTGCAGCGCGCCGGAGGCGCCGCCCGCCACGTAGTCCTTCTTGCCCCAGATCTCGGCGAGGGTGGTCAGCGCCTCCTTCACCGACGGGTCCGTCCACTTGATCTCGTGCTTGGCCAGCTGGTCGTACTTCTCCGGGCCGGCCTGCGAGAGGTAGACGTTCTCGAACCAGTCGGTGAGGGTCCAGCCGTCCGCGCCGCCGACCGAGAACGGCGTGACGCCGGAGTCGTAGATCGTCTGGGCGGCGGTGAGCAGCTCGTCCCAGGTCTTGGGTTCGGCGGCGCCCGCGTTCTCGAAGACCTGCGCGTTGTACCAGATCAGCGACTTGTTGGCGGCCTTGTAGTAGACGCCGTACTGCTTGCCGCCGACCTTGCCTATCTCCTGCCAGCCCGGCGAGTAGTTCTCCGCCAGCTCCTTGGCGGCCTCCGCGCCCAGCGGCTTGGCCCAGCCCTTGTCGACGGCCTGCTTGATGGCCCCGGGCTGCGGCAGCATCGCCACGTCCGGCGGCGCACCGCCCGCGATCTTCGAGCCGAGGAAGTTGATGATCGGGTCCTGGGCGGGCACGAAGGTCACCTTGGCGCCGGTGCGCTTCTCGAACTCGGCGAGGACCTTCTTGAAGTTCTCCTGCTCGGCGCCCGTCCAGACGGCGGCGACCTCCAGGCTCTCGCCGTCCAGCTTCGGCAGGGTGACGGTGGCGGCCGTCTCCTTGCCGCCCCCCTCACCGGCGTTCTCGTCGCCGCCCTTGTCGTCGTCGCCGCCGCACGCGGTGAGCGAGAGCGCGAGGGCCCCCGCGGCGAGGGCGGCGGCGGCCCGGGTGGTCCCCTTCGCGGCTCTGCCCGTGCCCTTGACGGTCCTGCGTGTCCCCATGGTGCTGTTCGTGCGCATCACTGCCCCGTTCTTCGTCCACGTCGAACGTCCGGCGCGTCCCGTGCGCTCTGGTGTACGCCAGGGGGGTGAGGGCGGCAAGAGCGCCTCCGCTGTCGAGCGGGGGATCGTGACCGCGTCGTGACCAGGCACCGGGCGCCGGGCAGTGAGCACCGGCACCGGCGCCAGGCAGTGAGCACCGGCACCGGCACCAGGCACCAGGCACCGAGCACCGACACGGGCGCCGGCACCGAGCACCGGCACGGGCGCCGGCACCGAGCCCCGGCACCGGCGCCGAGCACCGGCACCGGCGCCGTCGTCCGGAGGGCGGCCGTGCGGCGAGAGGGTGCGCGGCCCCGTGAGGCGGACGGGCACCGTCGGGCCGGCCCTCGGCCCCCCGGGCCGCGGAGCCCGCCTCGGGCGGCGTCTTCGGTGGGCCGGTCGGCGGCCGGGGTCACAGCAGCGACGGCACCTCCGCCGCCGCCACCTCCCGTGCCGCCCGCTCCAGCGCGCTGGCCAGCAGGGCCAGGTCCGTGGGCCCGTTGCCCAGCTCCCGGACGGGGCGCCGGGCGGGCGGGTCGCCCATGCGGTGCCACTCCAGCGGGACCACCGTGGGCCGCAGGGTCGCCGTCCGCGGGATGCGCCCCGTGACCCGGCCCCCCTGGAACACCACGACCTGGCCGTCCGGGCGGGTCAACCGCCCCCGCCCCGGCGCCGGTTCGTCCGGGCCCGGCACCGGCGCGTCGAGGGCGACCCGCAGCGTGGCGCGCGACGAGGGCTCCGTCTGGGAGGTGCGGCCCCCGGGCGTGGTGGCGGCCACCAGATGCACGCCGAGCCGCTCGCCCTCCCGCGCGACGGCCTCCAGCGCCCGCATCACCGACCCCGCCGCGGGCCGCCCGGGCGAGCCGAGCGGGGGAGTGACGAGTGCGTCGAGATCGTCCACGACCACGACGAGGCGGGGGAGCGGCGGTACGGCCTCCGCCCGGCGCCGGGCCGCGCCCGGCCGCAGCCGCAGGGTGGAACTGGGCGGGGACTCCACGTCCCCGGCGCCCGCCCCCGGACCGGACCCGGGCCCGTCCGCGGGGGCGCGCTGGGCGACCAGCCGGCCGGACACCTCCCGCCCGGTGTGCCACTCGGCGAAGTGCGACCGTCCGAGCAGCTCGGCGCGCCGCTTCAGCTCCGCGCTCAGGGACTGCGCGAACTCCCGCATGCGGACCGGGTCGTTGGCGGTGAGGTGCGTGGTGACGTGCGGTACGTCCGTGCAGACCCGCAGTCCCTCGCCGTGCCCGCCGCCCGCGCCCACGCTGTCCCGGCCGTCGACCAGGACGACGCCGAGGCGGTCGGGGCGTTCGGCGGAGGCGAGGGAGGCGACGAGCGCCCGCAGCAGCTCGGTGCGGCCGCTCCCCGGCGGGCCCTCGATCAGCAGGTGCGGCCCCTCGGCGCCGAGGTCCGCCGCGACCGGGCCGCGCGGTCCGGCGCCCAGCACGGCGTGCGCGCGGCCGCCGAGGGCCTGGGCGTCGTCGGCCGCGTCCGCCCAACGGGCCATCAGGGAGGCCGGGGTGGCGCGGGCGAGGCCCAACTCGTCGAGGAGCCGGGCCGCCTGGGGCAGCGGTGCGGACACGCGCGTGTGCCGCTCGCCGACCGGGCCGTCGGTGCGCAGCGGAGCCAGGGCGCGGGCGAACCGCTCGGCCCAGGCGAGGGAGACGGCGTCCACCGTGCCGAGCGTGCCGTGCCCGACCGGGCCGGGCGCGGCATCCGTGGAGCCGCCGCGCGCGACGCGCAGCAGCCGCAGGGCCGTCGCCACGTCCCCGCTGAGCAGCGCCACGGCACCGCAGCTCCGGAACACCGGCGACGCCGCGCAGGCCGCCTCGTAGGTCTCCGTCACCGGCGAGGTCGGGGAGGCGGCGGCCGTCTCGGCGAGGCACACGACGTGGATGCCGGCCCGCGGCCCCTCCAGGGTCAGGCGCGTCACCGTCTCGCGCACGTCCGCCCCGCCGGGGTCCCCGTCCACCACGACCACCGTGTACGGGCCCGGGAAGCCGCCGGCCGGTTCGGAGCCGTCGTCGGGCCGCGCCCACGAGGGCTGCCGGACGGTGTCGGCCGCCGGTGCCGCGCCGTGCCCCCGTGCGTCCCGCGCGAGGGCCGTCGGCTGGGCCGGGATCGTGCCGGCGGGGGCCGGTGGCCGTGCGCCGGAGCGGACGTCCGCCATGTGGTCCTCCAGGCGGCGCAGGAGTTCACCGGCGCGCGCCGCGGCCTGTTCGCGGTCGTAGGCGAGCAGCAGGCGGCAGTCCTGGCCGTGTCCCGGGCGCAGCTGCGGCAGCCAGCCCAGCCAGGACCATTCGGCGGCCCGGTCCGCGAGCGGGCGGGAGCGGTCCGCGCTGATCAGGACGATCTCCAGGACGTCGGCGGAGTGCAGCGCGGCGAGCTGGGCCAGCACCGAACGGGCCAGCCCGGCGAGCCGTCCGCGCGGGCCGGCCAGTCCGAGCGCGCCCACCTCGCGCAGCCCGGCGGTCACCGGGACGGCGGGCAGCGGCGCGTCGCCGCCGGGCGCCACCCGGTCGGCCGTGCCGAGCCGCACGGTGAGCGCCTCCGGGTGGCCCGGGCCGCGCTCCCACAGGCGGGGCCCCGGCCCGAGCGCCGTCAGCAGCAGCGAGGCGGGGTCCGGCCAGGTCTCCGGCGCGCGGGAGGTGCCGGTCGGGGCGGTCGGTGCCGGCCGGGCCGCCTCCTCGCCCGGGGCGTCCGCGTACGCCTCGGGTCCGGGCGTGTGCGGCGGGCCGCCGCGTCCGCCGGCCAGGCGCCGCGCCCACGCGCCGAGCCCGCCGCGCCGACGCGCGCCCTGCGGGGCGTCCGCGTCCCGCGGCGGCGTGGCCGCGGGTCCGGCGCCGTCGTCCGGGTGGGGGGGGCCGCCGGGGCCCGCGCTCCCGCCGAGGGCGGCCGTCGCTCCTGCCGTGAAGGCGTCCGGCCCGGCTCCGGCGCCGTGCGTGTCACCCGCGGCCGGGTACGAGCGCGGCGCTCCTGTCCCGGGGTCGTAGCCATGGCTCTCGATGCGGGGCGCGCCTCCCTGGCCGGGCACCTGAGGCGACCCGTCCGGCCCCGCGCCGTCGTCCGGAGCGGTGCCGTACCCCGCCGTGGGGTACCCCGCGGTGCCGTAGGCATGGTGGGTGGGGCCGCCGGAGACGGGCGGGTCCTGGCGACCGGTCCCGGGTCGTCCGTCCGGCGCGCCGGACGCGCGGGAGCCTCCGTCCACCGCGCCGGCCCGGGGCGCGGGGCCGCCCGCCCCTCCGGCCGCGGGAGGCCGTCCCGCCCCGTGCACGCCGCCGTCCGTGGTGTCGGCCGGGTGCCGGTGACCATGCGCCCCGGCACCGGGCCGGGCCGAACCCGCCGCAGGTCCGCCCGGGTACGGGGAGCCCGCCGCCCCGCTCGCCGGGGCGCGTCCCTCCACCGCGTCCGCCACGCGCGCGTGCACCACGTCGTCCCCGCCGAAGGCGGCGGACGTGCGGGCGGCCGGCAGCCGCACGTGTCCCTCGCCGTCGGAGGTCGTGGGCACCCGCGCCTCGTCCGCCGGAGGCACCGGCACGAGCCGCAGGGCGGACTCGCCGACCCGCAGCAGCGCCCCCGGCGCGAAGCGGACCGGGCGGTCGCCCACGCGGGTGCCGTCCAGGGTGGTGCCGTTGGTGGAGCCGAGGTCGGCCACCGAGACGCGGCCGTCGGCGGCGACGGTCACGGCGCAGTGCATCCGGGAGACGTCCGGGTCGTCCAGCGCGACGTCCGCCTCCGCCGAGCGGCCGAGCCGGACCTGGCCGCCGTGCAGCAGGTGCACGCCGCCCGCGTCGGGACCGGCGACCACGTGCAGCTGGGCCGGGACGTCGGCCGGTTCGGCGTGCGGGTCGGGCTCGCCCGGGGCGCCCACGCAGAGCACGGCGCCGTCCAGGAGCGGTGGCTCGCCGAGGGTGCTGCGCTGGGCGTCGAGCCGCTGCGCACCGGCGTAGAGGACCACCTGGCCGGAGCCCTGGCCCTCACCGCCGGGGAGCACGGCGGCCAGCGCGGAGGAGATCGCGGCCAGCGCGGTACCGGCCGGTGCGGTGACCAGCACGTCGCAGCTCGCGGCACGGCCCCCCACCGCGGCATGCGGGCCCAGCGGGTCTACGACGGTCAGCCGGATCTGCATCGCCGTCAGCGGTCCCTTCGCGCGGGCGCCCGCGCGCCGGGGACAGAAGCCGTTCACCACGGTCCCCCACCGCGGACTTCCCCCACCGCCACACGAGCACGTCGGCCAGTACTGCACGCATCCTCGCACCTGCCACTGACAACGCGCCCGTCACCGGCCGTCAAATGATCTTGATTGGTCGGCTCTGCCCGTAAAAATGCCTGACAGCTGTCGTGCCGGTGATCGAACGGTGTCCGCTTGAGATCGGTCGCGTCCGGGTCCGGCAACCAAGGGACCCGGCCGAGCGTCTTCCCTCCGAACACGCACCTGAGCACACGCACCTGAGCGCAGACACCTGAGCAGGTGCCGGACACGGAACGCGAGCGGAGCGCGGGACCCGCCCGCAACCCCACGAGAACCCCGAAGGGCGACGACAGCCCGGCGCCCGCACCGCGGCACTACAGTGGGTCGGAACAGCCAGCAAGCAACAGGGAGCGCATGACGTGCGGCCGGTAGGCAGCAAGTACCTCCTCGAGGAGCCCCTCGGTCGCGGAGCCACGGGCACCGTCTGGCGAGCCCGCCAGCGGGAGACCGCGGGCGCCGAGGCGGCCGTGGCCGGGCAGCCCGGCGAGACCGTCGCGATCAAGGTCCTCAAGGAGGAGCTCGCGAGCGATCCCGACATCGTGATGCGCTTCCTGCGGGAGCGCTCCGTCCTGCTCCGGCTCACCCACCCCAACATCGTCCGGGTCCGCGACCTGGTCGTCGAGGGCGAGCTGCTGGCGCTGGTCATGGACCTCGTCGAGGGCCCCGACCTGCACCGCTACCTGCGTGAGAACGGGCCGTTCACCCCGGTCGCCGCGGCCCTGCTCACGGCCCAGATCGCCGACGCCCTGGCCGCCAGCCACGACGACGGCGTCGTCCACCGCGACCTGAAGCCGGCCAACGTGCTGCTGAGGCAGACCGGCGGCGAGATGCACCCGATGCTCACCGACTTCGGCATCGCCCGCCTCGCCGACTCGCCCGGCCTGACCCGCACCCACGAGTTCGTCGGCACGCCCGCGTACGTAGCGCCGGAGTCCGCCGAGGGCCGCCCGCAGACCTCCGCCGTCGACATCTACGGCGCCGGCATCCTGTTGTACGAGCTGGTCACCGGCCGGCCCCCGTTCGCCGGAGGCTCCGCGCTGGAGGTGCTGCACCAGCACCTGAGCGCCGAACCGCGCCGCCCCTCCACCGTCCCCGACCCGCTGTGGACGGTCATCGAGCGCTGCCTGCGCAAGAACCCCGACGAGCGCCCCAGCGCCGAGAACCTCGCCCGGGGTCTGCGCGTGGTCGCCGAGGGCATCGGTGTGCACGCCGGCAGCGCGCAGATCGGCGCCGCCGAGAACGTCGGTGTGCTCCTCGCCCCCGACCCGGCCCCCGCGCCGGTCCCGGGAGCCCCCGGCGCCGCCGACCCGACGCAGGTCCTGCCGCAGAACCCGCCCGGCGCCTACGACCCGAACGGCGCCACCAGCGTCCTGCCGCAGACCGGCAACCCGTCGGGCGCCGCCGACCCCACCGCCGTGCTCCCGAACCGGGGCGCCGCCGACCCGACCGCCGTCATGCCGCCCGTGCCCCCGGGGCAGCCGGGCGGACCCGGGCAGCAGGGCGGACCGGAGGACCCGCACCCCTGGCAGAACCAGCTCCGCGCCGCCCGCGACCGCAACGAGCAGACGCAGGTCCAGTACCTCGACCCGAACCAGGACCCGCTGCGCCGCCGCCCCCAGCGGCAGGTCGCCCGCCCGCAGCAGCAGCCCCGCCAGGCACCGCAGGGCCCGCCGCCCCAGCAGCCCGGTTACGGCTACCCGCAGCAGCAGCAGCAGCAGCCGCAGCGCTACGCCACCCCGCAGCCGCAGCAGCCCGCGCCGCCTCAGCGGCCCCAGCCGCAGCGTTACGCCCCGCCGCCCGCGCCCGAGCCCCAGCCGCCCCGGCGCGAGCCCCGGCCGCCGCGGCAGCGCAGCGCCAACCCGATGCGCATCCCCGGGCTGGGCTGCCTCAAGGGCTGCCTGTTCACGCTCATCATCCTGGTCGTGGCCGGCTGGCTGATCTGGGAGCTGAGCCCGTTGCAGGACTGGATCGGCACGGGCAAGGGCTACTGGGAGCAGCTCAGCGACTGGTTCACCACCGTGACCGACTGGATCGGGGACCTGGGCGGCGGCTCGGGCGGCGGCTCGTCGACCGGCAACTGAGCCTCCGACGGGCTCCGTTCCCCCGGATCCGGCGGCGAGTCTGGAGATTTGTCGACATCCGGCGGGTGATTTCCGGCTCCCCCGTGAAGGTCGGCTCCGCGGGCGCGTACGTTTAGGCGCAACACGCGTCGGTAGGAGCAGTCTTGGCACGGAAGATCGGCAGCCGGTACACCGCCCACCAGATCCTGGGGCGGGGCAGCGCCGGCACGGTGTGGCTGGGCGAGGGTCCCGAGGGGCCCGTCGCGATCAAGCTGCTGCGCGAGGACCTGGCGTCCGACCAGGAGCTGGTCTCCCGCTTCGTGCAGGAGCGCACCGCGCTGCTCGGCCTGGACCACCCGCACGTGGTCTCCGTGCGCGACCTGGTGGTCGACGGCAACGACCTCGCGCTGGTGATGGACCTGGTCCGCGGGACGGACCTGCGCACCCGCCTGGACCGGGAGCGGCGCCTGGCGCCCGAGGCCGCGGTCGCCATCGCCGCCGACGTCGCCGACGGCCTGGCCGCCGCGCACGCCGCCGGGGTCGTGCACCGCGACGTCAAGCCCGAGAACGTGCTGCTCGACATGCAGGGCCCGCTCGGCCCCGGCGGCTCCCACCCGGCCCTGCTGACCGACTTCGGGGTCGCCAAGCTCATCGACACCCCCCGGCGCACCCGCGCCACGAAGATCATCGGCACGCCCGACTACCTGGCCCCGGAGATCGTCGAGGGCCTGCCCCCGCGCGCGGCCGTGGACATCTACGCGCTGGCCACGGTGCTGTACGAGCTGCTCGCGGGCTTCACGCCGTTCGGCGGGGGTCACCCGGGCGCGGTGCTGCGCCGCCATGTGACGGAGACGGTCGTCCCCCTCCCGGGCATCCCGGACGAGCTGTGGCAGCTCCTCGTCCAGTGCCTCGCCAAGGCCCCGGCCTCCCGGCTGCGCGCCTCCGAGCTGGGGGACAGGCTGCGCGAGCTGCTGCCGATGCTCGTCGGCATGGGCCCGCTGGACGTGGACGAGCCCGACGCCGAGCAGGACGAGGACGCCTCGGAGGAGCCCTCGGCGTCCGCCGCGCCCTCGGGGGCGCCGGTACGGCGCCGGGGAGCGGTTCCCCTGGTGCCGGGCTCCGCACCGGCGGACTCCAACCGCGACACGCACACCTCCATGCGCGTGCCCGCCCCCGACGAGCTGGCCGGCGGCGCCCGCGGCACCGCCCGCGCTCCGCGCGCCGCCGGGGCCCCGCGCCCCGGCTCCGCCCGCAACCGCGCCGCCGCCCGGCGCCGCCGGCTGGCGGTGGGCGCCGGCGTGGCCGCCCTGGTGGCCGCGATCGGCGCCGGTACCTGGCTCGCCACGGGCGGTGACGAGGGCGGCGCGGACCCCCAGGACACGCGGAACTCGGCACCGGCCTCGCCCTGAGGCCCGGGGCGGGGCCGCCACGGACACCGCGCCGACCCGGCGAAAGCCGGTGGACGGAGCCGTTACGCTGGATGCGTGGCAGTCGTCGATGTATCCGAAGAGCTGAAGTCCCTCTCCTCGACCATGGAGTCGATCGAGGCCGTCCTGGACCTGGACAGGCTGAGGGCAGACATCGCCCTGCTCGAGGAGCAGGCGGCAGCGCCCTCCCTGTGGGACGACCCGGAGGCGGCGCAGAAGATCACGAGCAAGCTCTCCCACCTCCAGGCGGAGGTGCGGAAGGCCGAGGGCCTGCGCGGCCGGATCGACGATCTCGCGGTGCTCTTCGAGATGGCCGAGGAGGAGGACGACCCGGACACCCGCGCCGAGGCCGAGTCCGAGCTCACGGCCGTGAAGAAGGCGCTGGACGAGATGGAGGTCCGCACCCTGCTCTCGGGCGAGTACGACGCCCGTGAGGCGCTGGTCAACATCCGCGCCGAGGCCGGTGGCGTGGACGCCGCGGACTTCGCCGAGAAGCTCCAGCGGATGTACCTGCGCTGGGCCGAGCAGCGCGGCTACAAGACCGAGGTCTACGAGACGTCGTACGCGGAGGAGGCCGGCATCAAGTCGACCACCTTCGCCGTGCAGTCGCCGTACGCCTACGGCACCCTCTCCGTGGAGCAGGGCACCCACCGGCTGGTGCGCATCTCGCCCTTCGACAACCAGGGGCGCCGCCAGACCTCGTTCGCGGGCGTCGAGATCCTCCCGGTGGTCGAGCAGACCGACCACATCGAGATCGACGAGTCCGAGCTGCGCGTGGACGTGTACCGGTCCTCCGGCCCCGGTGGACAGGGCGTCAACACCACCGACTCCGCGGTGCGACTCACCCACCTCCCCACCGGCATCGTGGTCTCCTGCCAGAACGAGCGCTCCCAGATCCAGAACAAGGCCACGGCGATGAACGTCCTCCAGGCCAAGCTGCTGGAGCGGCGCCGCCAGGAGGAGCAGGCCAAGATGGACGCCCTCAAGGGCGACGGCGGCAACTCCTGGGGCAACCAGATGCGTTCGTACGTGCTGCACCCGTATCAGATGGTCAAGGACCTGCGCACCGAGCACGAAGTGGGCAACCCGGAAGCCGTGTTCAACGGTGAGATCGACGGGTTCCTGGAGGCCGGAATTCGCTGGCGCAAGCAGCAGGAGAAGTAGAGCGAGGCGCTGACACCGCTTTGTCGACAAGGCAACTGCCCCCGTTTCGGGGGCGGTTGCCTTTTGTCTGCCGCCCGGACGCCGGTGATGTCTGGGTTTTACATCACACTCACACCCTTTGTGTCCGGCATACGTCCCTTACTCGGACATCGCGTACGCAATGGCCTTGACGTTGCTTTGAACATTCGCCAGGGTGAGGCGCGGCATGCGTATTTGCGGGGCGCATGTGAACCGGGGGGCGTCAGTAAGCAGCCACCTCCGTCGATCACGGCCCCGAGTGCGGCCTCACCGACTAATGGCTACTGGGGGTAGCAACTACATGACGAAGAAGACGCGCATCCGTGTCGCGCGCATAGCGGCCGGCGCAGTGATCGCGGCCGGCGCCTCCCTGACCGCCGCGGGTGCCGCTTCGGCGCTCGACATCGGCGTGGGCGTGGGTGTCGGCGACGCCAACGTCGGCGTCGGCGTGAGCGTCCAGGGCGAGGGCGACCCCGAGGGGACGACCGAGGGCACCACCGAGGGCGCCAGCGTCGGCGTGACCGAGGGCACCACGGAGGGCACCTCCGAGGGCACCACGGACGGTACGTCGGAGGGCACCTCCGAGGGCACCACCGAGGGGACGTCCGAGGGCACCACCGAAGGCACGTCCGAGGGCACCACCGAGGGAACCTCGGAAGGTACCTCCGAGGGCACCACCGAGGGCTCTTCGGTGGGGACGTCCGAGGGCACCACGGAGGGCACCTCCGAGGGAACCTCGACGGGCACCTCCGAGGGCGGTGACAACGGCGGCACCGGCGACAACGGCGGCAACGGCGACAACGGCGGCACCGGCGACAACGGTGGCAACGGCGACAACGGCGGCTCGCAGACCACGGGCGGCGGCACCGGCGGCAACGGCGGGACCGGTGGCGGCGACAACACCACCCCCGACGGCGGCAGCAACGACAACGTCACCCAGGACGAGGGCTCCTCCGCCCTGACCGACACCGGCGACGAGGCCCAGGCCTCCGACACCGCAGCCCAGGGCAGCGGTGACGAGCTTGCCGAGACCGGCGCCGCGGAGACCACGTTCCTGCTGGTCGGCGCCGCCACGATGATCGCCGGCGGCATCGGCTTCCGCATGCTGCCGCGCATGATGAACGGCCGTGGCGGAGCGGCTGCCTGAGGGTAGCCACCCGCGTACGCGCAGCGAACGCAGGAGAAAGGGCCCGGAGCGCACTCGCTCCGGGCCCTTTCCTCGTCCTCTGTTCCCTCGCCGTTTCCTCGTCCGCGCCCTCCGGGCCCGGGGAGGGGCCCTCCGGGGCCTCAGACGGTCTGGTGGGCCAGCAGGGCCATCGCCGCGATCAGCACCGCCAGCAGCGCGACCAGCGTCATCGGATTCAGGCCCGCGAGAAAGTTCCCCTGCTGAAGCCGCTCGCGGTTGGCCCGGCACACCGGGCACCGGCCCTCGCTCACGGGCGCCGCGCAGTTCGCGCACACCAACCGGTCGTACGTCATGCGCTCGCCCTCCTTGCCGCCGGCTCCGTCAGGTCAACGCCCACACCGCCGTGAACGTTCCCCTTCCACTGTGCCAGGTTCCGTGGGGCCCCGCGCGCCTTCCCCCCGAGGCCGGGCCCGGGGGCATGCCCCGTAAGGGCAGGGACAAAACGTGCCACTGTCGCGCAACCCCGGCCGGTGACTGCGGCGCGCTCCCCGGTTCGCGTATGGTCACGCTCATCTGTCCCCGGCGACCCGTGGTGCATCCGTGATCCGATTCGACAACGTCTCCAAGGTCTACCCGAAGCAGAACCACCCAGCCCTCAGGGATGTCTCCCTGGAGGTCGAGAAGGGCGAGTTCGTCTTCCTCGTGGGGTCCTCCGGCTCCGGAAAGTCCACCTTCCTGCGGCTCGTCCTCCGTGAGGAGCGGTGCAGCCACGGCCAGGTGCACGTCCTGGGCAAGGACCTCGCCCGCCTGTCCAACTGGAAGGTGCCGCAGATGCGGCGCCAGTTGGGGACCGTGTTCCAGGACTTCCGCCTGCTGCCGAACAAGACGGTCGGCGAGAACGTGGCCTTCGCCCAGGAGGTCATCGGCAAGTCCCGCGGCGAGATCCGCAAGTCCGTGCCGCAGGTCCTCGACCTGGTCGGGCTCGGCGGCAAGGAGGACCGCAGGCCCGGTGAGCTGTCGGGCGGTGAGCAGCAGCGCGTCGCCATCGCACGCGCCTTCGTGAACCGGCCCAAGCTCCTGATCGCCGACGAGCCCACCGGCAACCTGGACCCGCAGACCTCGGTCGGCATCATGAAGCTGCTCGACCGCATCAACCGGACGGGCACCACCGTGATCATGGCCACCCACGACCAGAACATCGTGGACCAGATGCGCAAGCGCGTCATCGAGCTGGAGAAGGGTCGTCTCGTCCGCGACCAGGCGCGCGGCGTCTACGGCTACCAGCACTGACGAGCAACGGAAAGGCTTGACGAGACGCCATGCGCGCCCAGTTCGTCCTCTCGGAGATCGGTGTCGGTCTCCGTCGCAATCTCACGATGACCTTCGCGGTCATCGTCTCGGTCGCCCTGTCCCTGGCCCTGTTCGGCGGTTCGCTGCTGATGAGCGACCAGGTCAACACCATGAAGGGCTACTGGTACGACAAGGTCAACGTCACCGTCTACCTCTGCAACAAGAGCGACGCGAAGTCCGATCCCGCCTGCGCCAAGGGCGCGGTGACCGAGGACCAGAAGAAGCAGATCCTCGCCGACCTCGACAAGCTGTCGGTCGTGGACAAGGTGACGTACGAGTCGCAGGACGAGGCGTACAAGCACTACAAGGACCAGTTCGGCGACTCGCCGCTGGCCAGTTCGCTCACGCCGGACCAGATGCAGGAGTCGTACCGGATCAAGCTGAAGGACCCGGAGAAGTACCAGGTCATCGCGACCGCCTTCGAGGGCCGGGACGGCGTGCAGTCCGTGGCGGACCAGCGCGCGACCCTGGACAGCCTCTTCGAGCTCCTCAACGGCATGAACTGGGCCGCCCGCGCGGTGATGGCGCTCATGCTGGTCGTCGCGCTCATGCTGATCGTCAACACGGTGCGGGTCTCGGCGTTCAGCCGGCGGCGCGAGACCGGCATCATGCGGCTGGTCGGCGCCTCGGGCTTCTACATCCAGGCGCCGTTCATCATGGAGGCCGCGGTCGCCGGGCTGATCGGCGGCGGGGTCGCCTGCGCGTTCCTGGTGGCCGCGCGGTACTTCCTCATCGACCACGGGCTCGCCCTGTCCGAGAAGCTGGCCCTGATCGACTTCATCGGCTGGGACGCGCTGCTGACGAAGCTGCCGCTGATCCTCGCCACGAGCCTGCTGATGCCCGCGCTGGCCGCGTTCTTCGCGCTGCGCAAGTACCTGAAGGTGTGACACATGCCAAGAGGGCCGAACGGGCAAGCGACCGTTCGGCCCTCTCGCCTTGTCCTAGACTCACCGGCATGTCAGGCCGTGACCTGTTCTGTCAGCCCCGCCGCGCACGCCACGGGGCCACCCTGACCTTGCTGTTCGCCGGCGTACTCGTCGCGGGCGCCGCCACCGGCTCGCTCCCCGGCGGCGACCGGAAACCCGCCCCCGACACGGCCCGCCCGGCCGCTCCCGCCGGACGGCAGGAGCAGGTGGCCCGCGCCGCCGCCGAGGCGATGGCCGACGGCAAGTCCCCCGAAAAGGCCGCCGAACAGGCCGTCAGCCGCAGCGGGGACCGCTGGGGAGCCGTCTACTCCCCGGGCGAGTACGAGGAGTTGGAGGAGGCCCTCGACGGCCGGTACACCGGCGTCGGGCTCTCCGCGCGCCGTGAGCGCGACGGCCGCATCGAGGTGACCGGGGTGCGTTCCGGGTCGCCCGCCGCCGGGGCCGGGATCCGCGAGGGCGACCGGCTGCGCAGCGTCGACGGCGAGCGGGTCGACGGACGCCCGGTCACCGAGGTCGTCTCGATACTGCGCGGCGACACCGAGGCCGAACCCGCCGGCACCGCCGTCCGGCTCGGCCTGGAGCGCGGCTCGCGCTCCTGGACCAGGACCGTCCGCCGGGCCACCCTCTCCACCGACCCCGTGGCCGTGCGCACGCTCGCCGGCGGCGTCACCGTCGTCAAGGTCACCTCCTTCACCAAGGGCGTCGGCGCACAGGTGCGAGCCGCCGTCGCGCGGGTGCCGTCCGGCGCGGGCGTCGTCCTCGACCTGCGCGGCAACAGCGGCGGCCTGGTGGCCGAGGCCGTCACCGCCGCCTCCGCCTTCCTCGACGGCGGTCTGGTCGCCACCTACGACGTCGACGGCGAGCAGCGGGCCCTGCACGCCGACGCCGGCGGCGACACCGGCAGGCCCCTGGTCGCGCTCGTCGACGACGGCACGATGAGCGCGGCCGAGCTGCTCACCGGAGCCCTCCAGGACCGCGGACGCGCCGTCGTCCTGGGCTCCCGCACCTTCGGCAAGGGTTCGGTGCAGATGCCGAGCCGGCTGCCCGGGGGCTCGGTGGCCGAGCTGACCGTCGGGCACTACCGCACCCCCTCCGGCCGCGGCGTGGACGGCACCGGCATCACCCCCGACCTGGCGGTCGACCCGGCCGGCCCGGCCGCGCTGGACCGGGCGCGGACGGTGCTCGGCGGACTGGGACGGTAGGCGGGCACTCCCGTCGGCGCCCCTCCCGTAATCGGCTTTCCGCGGGCCCCCTCCCTAGTGCCAAAATGGGCGGCACTATGGCTAAGGAAAAAGGGCGCAAGCTGATCGCGCAGAACAAGAAGGCGCGGCACGACTACCAGATCCTCGACACCTACGAGGCGGGCCTGGTCCTGTCCGGGACCGAGGTGAAGTCGCTGCGTCAGGGGCGTGCGTCGCTGGCCGACGGCTTCGTGCAGCTGGACGGCAACGAGGCGTGGCTGCACAACGTGCACGTGCCCGAGTACAGCCAGGGCACCTGGACCAACCACAGCGCCCGCCGCAAGCGGAAGCTGCTGCTGCACCGCGTGGAGATCGACAAGCTGGAGTCGAAGTCCCAGGAGACCGGCCACACGATCGTGCCCCTGGCGCTCTACTTCAAGGACGGCCGGGCCAAGGTCGAGATCGCGCTGGCGCGCGGCAAGAAGGAGTACGACAAGCGGCAGACCCTGCGGGAGAAGCAGGACCGCCGCGAGGCGGAGCGCACGATCTCGGCGATCAGGCGCAAGCAGCGGGCCTGACCTCCCGGAGGGGAGGAATGGGCTGGCACCCGCGTGCGTTGGTCACGTACGATGGTGAACGCACCCCACGCGGGTGCGCGGATTGAAAAATCAACATGGGGATGATCGGTTTCGACAGCGGCTGTCGAAGCAGGGGAAGCGTGTCGAGGAAGCGGCCATGATCTCGTAAACCACAGGCCGAAAAAAATAATCGCCAACACCAAGCGCGATTCCTCCCAGCAGGCCTTCGCCCTCGCTGCCTGATCTCAGGTAGCGAAGCGAGCCTCCTACTACGGGAGTGTCAGCCCGGGGCTGTTCCCGACCCGGATCCTGGCATCAGCTAGGGGACTAAACCTTGATCCCGGTCACGGGGTGAAGAGGGAAACCAAACAGTGACTGAGCCCGTCGGAGACTTGTCCGCGTGATCTCCGGGGCTGAGAAAATCGAAGCGGACTGCACACGGAGAAGCCCTGATTCCGCACCGTTGGACGCGGGTTCGATTCCCGCCATCTCCACAGTTCCCATGTGGGCCGAGGCCCCGCCGCTCCACGCGGCGGGGCCTTCGTCATGCCCGCGGCCCGTGCGCCGTACCCCGGGCGGAGGCCAGGGCCAGCAGCAGGGCCACCGCCGCCGCCGTGACCGGGACGCCGTAGGCGGCCGAGGGGGAGGCGTGCTCCACCGTCCAGCCGCCCGCCGCGCTGCCGCAGGCGATGCCGCCGAGCAGACCCGTCACCGCCAGGGTCATCCCCTCGTTCAGGCGGCCCTCCGGGGTGCGCTGCTGGACCAGGGTCATCGTGGTGACCATCGTCGGGGCGGTCGCCATCCCGGCGACGAGCAGCGTGAGCGCCAGCAGCGGCAGGGAGCCCGTGAGGGACGCCGCGAGCAGCGGCAGCGTCAGCAGGGCCGCCATCGCGGCGACGCACCACGGCAGACGGTGCGCGGCGGACCCGGTGGGCCTCGTCGCCCCGTACACCAGCCCCGCCGCGCAGGAGCCGGCCGCCTGGAGTCCGAGGACCACACCGGCGGCCGCCCGGTGCCCCTGTGCGTCCGCGAACGCGATCGTGACGACCTCCATGGCCCCGAACACCCCGCCCGTCGCCAGGCACACGGCCAGCAGCGGCGGGATGCCGGGGACGCGCAGGGGCGCCTTCGCGGTCGGGCGCGGCCGGGCCGGCGGCTCGGTCGAGCGCTGGGCCGTGAAGACCAGCATGCCGGTCACCAGCAGGACCACGCCGACGAGCGTGCCCGCCTCCGGGAACCACGCCGTGCACAGGAACGCGGCGAGGACCGGCCCCAGCATGAAGCACAGCTCGTCCGCGGCCTGCTCGAAGGAGTTCGCGGTGTGCAGGGCGCCGGCGGCGTCCTTCCTGCCCCGCAGCAGGTGGGCCCAGCGGGCGCGGGCCATGCCGCCGGTGTTGGGCGTGGTCGCGGTGGCCGCGTACGCGGCGAACAGCGTCCAGGCGGGCGCGTCGTACCGGACGCACAGCAGCAGGGCGAGCGAACCCAGGGCGGCGACCAGGGTGGCGGGCAGCGCCACCCTGGCCTGACCGTGCCGGTCGACGAGCCGCGCGGTCCACGGCGCGACGACCGCCGTCGCCGCCAGCCCCGTCGCGGTGACGGCGCCGGCCAGGGCGTAGGAACCGTGCTCCCCGGCGATCATCACGACCGCGCTCACGCTGAACATGCCCATGGGCATCCGCGCCATGAGGTTCCCGATCGTGAAGCCGCGGGCGCCGGGCGTGGAGAGGAGGCGCCGGTACGGGCCGGGCGGCCGGTGCCGGGAGCGCGGACGGAAGTCGGCGACGACCAGGGTGTCCGCCGTCAGGGACAGGAGGGCGGGGGGCGTGGACGGGCGTACGGAAGGCGGTTGCGGCATGCGCCCACCGTCGCCCCGGAGTGATCACGGGGTCCAACACCTTCTCCGGCCCCATTCACGCACACCTGTTGTAAGTTCGCCGGATGCCCGCACCCGCCCACCTCGATCCCCGCCTCCTGCGCGCCTTCGTCACCGTCGCCGAGGACCTGCACTTCACCCGCGCCGCCGCCCGCCTGTACGTGGCCCAGCAGGCGCTCAGCAGGGACGTACGGCGCCTGGAGCGGGAACTGGGCGCCGAGCTGTTCGTCCGGACCACCCGGCAGGTGACCCTCACGGCCGACGGCGAGCGGCTGCTGCCGTACGCCCGCCGCGTCCTCCAGGCGCAGGACGACCTCCTGGCCGCCTTCGGGCAGGCCCGCCCGCTGCTGGTCGACCTCAACTCCCCGGGGCTGGCCACCCACCGTCTGGTCCTGGAACGGGCCCGGGACCTGGCGCCCCAGGCGGAGCTGATGGCGCGTTACGAGAGCGGGCTGACGTACGCCGCCGCCGAACTGCTCGCGGGCCGCCTCGACGCCTCCTTCGGCCGGTTCGCGGGTCTCTCCCCGGCGCTGCGGGCCGGCCTCGGCCACCAGCCGGTGCGCTTGGAGCCCATGGCGGTCGTCCTGCCCGAGGACCACCCGCTGGCCCGGCTGGCGGAGGTGCCGCTCGCCGCGCTCGCGGGCGAGACCGTGTACGCCGGTGCCGGGAACCCGCGGACGCCGGAGTGGACGGACCTCGCGCACCACCTGTTCGAGGGACGCGGCATCGCGGTGGCACCACCCGTTCCGCTGGCCGTCGGGGAGGAGGAATTCCAACGGATCATGGACAAGACACGCAATCCGATCCTCGCCGTGGCGAGCTTTCCGGCCATGGCGTCGACGGTGGTGCGCCCGCTCGTCGATCCGGTGCCGCTGTCGCCCGTATCACTCGTGTGGCGAAAGGGGCTGGTACACCCGGCCCTTGACGCGCTCCGTCGGGCGGCGGCGCAGGTCGCGGGGGAGGAGGGCTGGTTGCGCCGGCCCACCGATGGATGGATTCCAGCCGTCGACGCCGGTGTGATGTCCGCCCATAAGTGACACGTGGGAACCACACATCCTCCGCGTGCGCTACATTCTTGGCCTGAGCACGGTGTGGTACAGGGGGCGCTCGAACCAGGTGAGGGCCGGTTCGGCCGACGAGTGGCTCGGCGTCGTACGCGCACCCGGAACCGTCCCGTGGGGGGAAGTGCGTGCGCGTGAAGAAATGGCAAAAAGACGCCCAGGCGGAGGAGTCCGAGGCTGTGTCCGGGATGCGCGATTTCCCGGGTTCGGGACAGGACGCCGATGTCACCGACGTGTTCCCGCCCGCTCGGGCCTTCCCGGTGAACGGTGAGACTCCGCAGGCCGCTATGCCGCCCGGCTCGTCCGGTTCATCTGTTTCAGCTGGCTCGTCCGGCTCGTCCGGCGCATCCGGTCCGTCCGTCCCGGGTGGTGGCGGCGCGGGATGGTTCGGGGCCGCCGGTGACGCCGCGCGTCGCCCCGGCGTGGGCCTCGGGGATGCCGCCGCGGGCCGCGGGCCGTGGAGTTCCGCCCAGCCGTCACCGGAGACCGCCGTGACCCGACCGCTCGACCCCCACGGGAGCGCGGGCGTGACGGAGATCCTCGGCTCGCGGACGGGCGGGGACCGCACGGGCACGGACCGAACAGGCGGCGACCGCACCGACGCGGACCGGACGGGCCGCGATCGCGCGGGCATGGACCGGACGGGCGGGGGAGCCGCCCCCGCGTACCCGAGCCCGGCGGGCGGCAGTCCGGCGGGCTGGGGCACCACGGGCCGGAGCCCGGCCGGCGACCCGTCGCACCGGCCCCGGATCACCTGGGGCAGCCCCACCCCGGTGACCGAGACGAACCAGGCCGGTGTCCAGCCGGCCGTCCCGAGGCAGCCGGGCCCGAACCGGGCCGGCCCCGACGCGGCCGCGGCGGACCCGACGCGTGCGAACCAGGCCCGGAGGGACCTTCGCGGAAGGGCCCCGGGCGGGACGCGGTTCGGTGACGGCGCTCCCCCCGTCAGCCCTCCCGTCGGCGTCACCCCCGTCGGGAACCGCCCGGGTGACACCGGCGTGGACGCCGACGTGACCGACATCCTCCCCCCGGCCGTCCCGGGCTCCCCGGCCGAACCGACCCGCGCCTTCCCGACGAGCGCGTCCGGCCCTGCCACCACCGTCCTCCGCGATCCCTGGCAGGAGACCCCGGACGCCGACGCCGTCGCCGCCGACGCCGCCGATCACACGCACGACCCGCACGAGGTGACGGTCCAGCTCGACGCCGTCCAGCTCGGCGACGGCGTGATCCGCCGGGCCGAGAGCGGCGGGCAGCACCGCAAGAGCCGCCCGGAGAACGCCGACGGGCCCGTCTTCGTCGACGCCTCGGGACGCCGCAGCCGCCTCTACCGACGCCTCGGCATAGCCGTCGGCGTCGCCTGCGCGGTCTACGCCGTGGTCATCGTCTCCACCCTCCTGTCCGGCAACTCCAACGCGCCCTGGCTGCCCGTGGAGGGCCAGCAGGAGGGCAGGCCGGCCGGCCAGGTCGACACCACGCCGCTGCCCTCGCAGTCGGCGCGGCCCTCCGGCACCGGCAGCGCGGCCCCGCAGACCAGCCCCTCCACCGACGGCGGCGTGAGCACGGCGCCCGGCTCCGACGTCTCCGCGCCCGGCACGTCCGGCACCGCGCGGCAGCCCGGCACCGGCACCGACCCCGGCCCCTCGGAGGCCGGGACCGGCACCCAGCCGGGCGGCGGCGCCACCGACCCCGACCCGACGCAGTCGACACAGGCGCCGCCTCCCGCCAGCCCGGACCCGTCGGTCCCCACGGGCGGCGGCGAGACCACCGGCGAACCGACCGGACCCACCGTCGACCCCACCACCGGCTCCGACCCGGGCGGCGGTGACACGACCGTCAACGGTGCGGGAGACCCGCTCTCCGCCGGGCCCGCCGACGGGCCCGCGGTCGTCGCCGGACCAGCGGGTCCGGACCACACCTCCACATCCTCTTCCCTGTCCCCGGAGAACACCCTCTGATGGCATCCCGCACCCGCCGTCACGGGGCCGCGCGCCGCGCCCGTGAGGGCTCTCGCCGCCGCCTGCCCTTGCGCCTGCTGCTTCCGCTGCTCGTCCTGGTCGCCCTCGCGGCCATGCTCATGCTGCGCGGTTACGTGCACAGCGAGATCCTCGCCGACCACCGCGTCCAGCCGCCCGCCGCCACCGACCGGGTGCCGGAGAAGATCCTCGAGGGCGGCCCGGTCATCGACGTGCGGGGCGGCCGCACCGAGAGCCTGAGCGTGCCCGACCACCACCTGGTCCTCACGTTCGACGACGGCCCCGACCCGACGTGGACCCCGCGGGTGCTGGACGTGCTGAAGAAGCACGACGCGCACGGCGTCTTCTTCGTCACCGGCACCATGGCCTCCCGCTACCCCGACCTCGTCCAGCGCATGGTCGACGAGGGCCACGAGGTCGGCCTGCACACCTTCAACCACCCCGACCTCTCCTTCCAGTCGAAGGAGCGCATCGACCGGGAGCTGTCGCAGAACCAGCTGGCGATCACCGGCGCGGCGGGCATCCGCACCTCGCTCTTCCGGCCGCCGTACTCCTCCTTCGCCGACGCCATGGACAACAAGTCCTGGCCGGTCACCGAGTACATCGGCAGCCGCGGCTACATCACCGTCGTCAACAACACCGACAGCGAGGACTGGCAGCGGCCCGGCGTCGACGAGATCATCCGCCGCGCCACCCCGGAGAACGGCGACGGCGCCATCGTCCTGATGCACGACTCGGGCGGCGACCGCAGCCAGACCGTGGCCGCGCTGGACCGGTTCCTGCCCGACCTCCAGAAGAAGGGCTACGAGTTCGACAACCTCACCGAGGCCCTGGACGCGCCCAGCGCCATGAGCCCGGTGACCGGAGCCGAACTGTGGAAGGGCAAGGCCTGGGTCTTCCTCGTCCAGGCGTCGGAGAAGCTCACCGACGGCCTGGTGGTGGGGCTCGCGATCATCGGCACCCTGGTCATCGGCCGCTTCGTGCTGATGCTGCTGCTCTCCGGCATCCACGCCCGCCGGGTCCGCCGCAAGGGCTTCCGCTGGGGTCCGCCGGTGACCCGGCCGGTGACGGTGCTGGTCCCGGCGTACAACGAGGCCAAGTGCATCGAGAACACCGTCCTGTCGCTGATGGCCAGCGACCATCCCGTCGAGGTCATCGTCATCGACGACGGCTCCACCGACGGCACGGCACGGATCGTCGAGGCGATGGGGCTGCCGGGCGTCCGCGTGATCCGGCAGCTCAACGCGGGCAAGCCCGCCGCGCTCAACCGCGGCCTGGCCAACGCCAGTCACGACATCGTCGTGATGATGGACGGTGACACGGTCTTCGAACCGTCCACCGTCCGCGAACTCGTCCAGCCCTTCGGCGACCCGAAGGTGGGCGCCGTGGCCGGCAACGCGAAGGTCGGCAACAAGGACAGCCTCATCGGCGCCTGGCAGCACATCGAGTACGTGATGGGCTTCAACCTGGACCGCCGGATGTACGACGTGCTGGGCTGCATGCCGACCATCCCGGGCGCCGTGGGTGCCTTCCGCCGCTCCGCCCTGGAGCCGTTCGGCGGTATGAGCGACGACACCCTCGCCGAGGACACCGACGTCACCATGGCGCTGCACCGCGCCGGCTGGCGCGTGGTCTACGCCGAGAACGCCCGCGCCTGGACCGAGGCCCCCGAGACCGTGCAGCAGCTCTGGTCGCAGCGCTACCGCTGGTCGTACGGGACGATGCAGGCCATCTGGAAGCACCGCCGCGCGGTGATCGAGAAGGGCCCCTCGGGCCGCTTCGGCCGGGTCGGCCTGCCCTTCGTCTCCCTGTTCATGGTCCTGGCCCCGCTGCTGGCGCCGCTGATCGACGTCTTCCTGCTCTACGGCATCGTCTTCGGCCCGACGCAGAAGACGATCATGGCGTGGCTCGGCGTCCTCGCCATCCAGGCGGTCTGCGCGGCGTACGCCTTCCGGCTCGACCGCGAGCGCATGACCCACCTGATCTCGCTGCCGTTGCAGCAGATCCTCTACCGCCAGCTCATGTACGTCGTGCTGCTCCAGTCCTGGATCACGGCGCTCACCGGCGGCCGGCTGCGCTGGCAGAAGCTGCGGCGCACCGGTGTCGTCGGCGCGCCCGGCGGCACCGTGCCGCAGCAGCGTGCGGCGCGTCACGACGATCGGAGGCCCGTGGCATGACCCACGGACACATGACCGGTACGGGCGCGAGCCCGGAACCGGTCGGCAGCCCCTACGGCACCCCGTACGCGGGTGGCCCGGGCACAGCCGCGGGGATGCCGAACGGGACCACCGGACTGCCGGACGGAGCCGCGGGGACGCCGTACGCCGTCCCGCGGCAGCGCACGGCGGAGCCCGCGCCGGTTCCCGCACCGGCGACTGCGACCGCCCCCGCCCCGGCCGCCGGGAAGGGCGGCCGCGACCGGTACCTGGACCTGCTGCGCTCCATCGCCCTGGTCCGGGTCGTCGTCTACCACCTCTTCGGCTGGGCCTGGCTCTCGGTGGTGTTCCCGTCGATGGGCGTGATGTTCGCGCTCGCCGGCTCGCTGATGGCACGTTCGCTGAAGCGTCCGGCGCTGGGCGTGATCCGCGGCCGCGTGCGCCGGCTCCTGCCGCCGATGTGGGTGTTCGCCGTCGTCGTGCTGACGATGATGTTCGCCAACGGCTGGAACCCGGCGGACGACCCCGACCGCGGCGGCACCTGGGGCCTCATCGAGCTGTTCAACTACCTCGTCCCGATCGGCGCCCCGCCCTACCCCTGGCACGTCGGCTCCGCGTCCGGCCTGCTGGAGGACACCTGGGCGGTGCAGGCCGCCGGACCGCTGTGGTACCTGCGGGCCTACCTCTGGTTCGTCATCGCCTCGCCGCTGCTGCTGTGGCTGTTCCGCAAGGCCCCCTGGCCGACGCTGCTGGCCCCGCTGGCGCTGACCGCGGTCGTCGGCACCGACCTGGTGAAGATCCCCGGGGAGACCGGCAACGCGGTCACCGACTTCGCGGTCTACGGCGGCTGCTGGATCCTGGGCTTCGCCCACCACGACGGCCTGCTGAAGCAGATCCCGCGGTACGTCTCCGTCTCCTGCGCCTCCCTGGTCATGGCCTTCGGCCTGTGGTGGGCCTCGAACCACCTGGGCCCCGACGGCTGGGACCTCAACGACATCCCGCTGGCCCAGGCCACCTGGTCGTTCGGGTTCGTCGTGATCCTGCTCCAGTACTCCCCGTCCTGGCAGGAACTCCCCGGCCGCCTGGCCAAATGGGACAAGCTGGTGACCCTCTCCAACAACCGCGCGGTCACCATCTACCTGTGGCACAACCTGCTGATCATGGCGACGGTCCCGATCATCGACCTGGCCTACCAGCTCCCCTTCATGCAGAGCGAGCGCGCGGTCGGCGCCCTCGACGGCGCGTACACGATCTGGATGTTCGCCCTCGTCTGGCCCCTCATCGGCCTGATGGTCCTGGCGGTCGGCTGGGTCGAGGACCTCGCGGCGAAGCGGAAGCCGCGGCTGTGGCCCAACGGCACGAAACGCGCCGCCGGCAGGCGTGCCACGCCGGGCGCCGCACACCGGGGCTGACGCGCCTCCGCCAGTGGGCCACGTGAGAACTCTTCGTGTGTGCGCGGCGATCGTGGCCGTCTCCCTGCTCACCCTCGGCGGTCTGTTCGCACTCGTGCGGGGCGGAGCCGATGACGGAGGGGAACTCACCCGTTCCCGGCTCACCGGTGTCTGGCAGGGCGCCGGAGGGGGCAGGGTGGAGTCCCGGGCCGACGGACGCTTCGAGATGTGGGGCATTCCCCGCGGCGCCGTCGTGTTCAGCTTCTCCGACCCCCCGCCGGGTGACGGAAGGCTCTCCGGCGCGGGCAGCTGGGAGCTCGACGGCGGCGATGGTGAGAGCGGCACCGTCGAGCTGGGCCTCCACGCCGGCGGGTCGTTCCCGGACGACGGCGAATCCGCGCTCCTCCAGGTCGCGGAGACGGGTGACCGCCCGGTGCTGTACTTCGCCACCGACGCCGACAAGGCGTACGGCTACGAGGTGCGGCGCGTCACATCGGGCGGGTAGCACGCCGTCAGCCGGCTGAACGACGGCCGGCGCCCCGGTGTCCACCGTGGCCAGGTGCCCCGGCGAGGAGGCCGGGCCCGCGCCGCGCCGGCGACCTCTCACCGTCCGCCGGTGCCGGGTGAGAGCAACGTTCCCTCGCGGTCATCCACAGCCCCACAGGCCCGAAACGCGTGCTGCCTACCGTCGGTGCAACCGAGCTACGGAGCACCGTGGAGGCGTCATGACAGTCCCTGGCGGCCGCTGGATCCAGCACTGGGATCCGGAGGACGAGACCTTCTGGAAGGAGACGGGGGAGCGCGTCGCCCGGCGGAACCTCTTCTTCTCCGTCCTCTCCGAGCACATCGGGTTCTCGGTCTGGACGCTGTGGTCCGTGCTGGTGCTCTTCATGGGCCCGGAGTACGGGCTGACGCCGGCCGACAAGTTCCTGCTGACGTCGGTGGTGACGCTGGTCGGGGCCGTCGTCCGGGTGCCGTACACCTTCGCGGTCGCGGTCTTCGGCGGGCGGAACTGGACGATCATCTCGGCCGGGCTGCTGCTCGTGCCGACGATCGCCGCCTTCCTGGTCATGGAGCCCGGGACGTCGTACTCGACCTTCCTCCTGGTGGGCCTGCTCGCGGGCGTCGGCGGCGGCAACTTCGCCTCCTCCATGACCAACATCAACGCCTTCTTCCCGCTCCGGAAGAAGGGCTGGGCGCTCGGCCTCAACGCCGGGGGCGGGAACATCGGCGTGCCGGTCATCCAGCTGGCCGCCCTCGCGATCATCGGGGCGAGCGGCGGTCCGCGGGTCCTGCTCGGCATCTACATCCCGCTGATCCTGGTCGCCGCCGTCCTCGCCGCCTGCTTCATGGACAACCTCGCCTCCGTGAAGAACGACACCGGGGCCGCCAAGGACGCCGCCCGGGACGCCCACACCTGGATCATGGCGGTGCTGTACATCGGCACGTTCGGCTCGTTCATCGGCTACAGCTTCGCCTTCGGGCAGGTGCTCCAGACCCAGTTCGGACGCACCCCGCTGCAAGCGGCGTACCTCACCTTCATCGGCCCGCTGCTCGGCTCGCTGATCCGGCCGCTGGGCGGCAGGCTCGCCGACCGGTACGGCGGCGCGCGGATCACGCTGTGGAACTTCGTCGCCATGGCCGCCGCCACCGCCGTACTCGTCGCGGCCAGCATGGCCGGGTCGCTCGGGCTGTTCGTGGCCGTCTTCGTCGTCCTGTTCGTGCTCAGCGGGCTCGGCAACGGGTCCACGTTCAAGATGATCCCCGGCATCTTCCAGAACAAGGCGCTGGCCCGGGGGCTGACCGGTGAGGAGGCCGTGGCGCACGGGCGGCGGCTGTCCGGCGCCTCCATGGGCCTGATCGGCGCGGTCGGCGCGCTCGGCGGCGTCGCCATCAACCTCGCCTTCCGGCAGTCCTTCCTCTCCCTCGGCTCGGGCACCGGCGCCTTCGTCGCCTTCCTCGCCTACTACGCCGTCTGCTTCGCCGTCACCTGGGCGGTATACCTTCGCCGTCCGGCCCCGCCGGCGCCGGACGGCCCGTCGCACCCGGCCGAGCCGAAGGCCCGGCTCAGCTACGCCGAGGTATGACGTAACACTGGTGACATGAAGCGGAACCGAGCCTGTCACGCACCGTTGACAGGCTCGGTCGCCGTGCACGCAGCACGACGACCGGGACGATCGGGACGAGAGTGATGGACGACGAACGACAGCGATCCGACCACGGCCCCCTCGCCGGATTCACCGTCGGCGTGACCGCCGCCCGCCGGGCCGACGAACTGGGCGCGCTGCTCCAGCGCCGCGGCGCGGCCGTCCTGCACGCCCCGGCGCTCCGGATCGTGCCGCTCGCCGACGACAGCGAGCTGCTGGCCGCGACCAAGCAGCTCATCGACCAGGCGCCGGACGTCGTCGTCGCCACCACGGCCATCGGCTTCCGCGGCTGGGTCGAGGCCGCCGACGGCTGGGGGCTCGGGGACGCCCTGCTGGAGCGGCTGCGCTCCGTGGAACTGCTCGCCCGGGGGCCCAAGGTCAAGGGCGCGGTCCGGGCCGCCGGCCTCACGGAGGAGTGGTCGCCGGCCTCGGAGTCCATGGCCGAGGTGCTGGACCGGCTGCTGGAGCAGGGCGTCGACGGACGCCGGATCGCGGTCCAGCTGCACGGTGAGCCGCTGCCGGGGTTCGTGGAGTCGCTGCGGGCGGGCGGTGCCGAGGTCGTCGGGGTACCCGTGTACCGGTGGCTGCCGCCGGAGGACCTCGGCCCGGTCGACCGGCTGCTGGACGCGGCCGTCTCGCGGGGCGTGGACGCCGTGACCTTCACCAGCGCGCCCGCCGCGGCCTCCCTCCTGTCCCGCGCCGAGGAGCGCGGCCTGCTGCCCGAGCTGCTCGCCGCGCTCGGCCACGACGTGCTGCCCGCCTGCGTGGGACCGGTCACCGCGGTGCCGCTCCAGGGGCACGGCGTGGAGACGGTCCAGCCCGAGCGCTTCCGGCTCGGCCCCCTCGTGCAGCTGCTCTGCCAGGAACTGCCGGGCCGCGCCCGGGCCCTGCCGGTCGCCGGGCACCGGCTGGAGATCCGCGGCCACGCGGTGCTCGTCGACGGGGAGCTGCGGGCCGTGCCGCCCGCCGGCATGTCCCTGCTGCGGGCGCTGTCCCGGCGGCCCGGCTGGGTCGTGCCCCGCGCGGACCTGCTGCGCGCCCTGCCGGGCACCGGCCGCGACGAACACGCCGTCGAGACGGCGATGGCCCGCCTGCGTACCGCCCTCGGCACCCCGAAGCTGATCCAGACGGTGGTCAAGCGCGGCTACCGCCTCGCCCTGGACCCGGCCACCGACGCCAAGTACACGGACGGGTGAGGCGTGCCCCGCGCGGGTGGCGTCCGCGCGGGGCACGCCCCTCACCGGGAGCCGACCACGCGGTACTCGACGGCGGTCACCCGCGGCCTGCCCTGCGGGTCCGGCACGGCGAGCGCCTGGCCCCGGAACTCGCCGGTGACCACGTCCCGCCTCGCGGCGGCGTAGCGGGCCTCCTCCGCACTGGCCGTGAGGGCGAGGGCGCCGCTCGGCCGAGGGCGAGCAGGGCCGGACGGCGCGGCCGTCAACGTCGGCCGACAGGGCGGGGCATGCGTGGGGTTCTCCCCGCGGAAGGGCGTACGTGGGGGGAGCGCCGGGGACTTCGGGGACGGCCCGGCCGGATCGGCCCCGAGCGCCCGGCGCACGGTACAGGCCGCGGGCAGCGCCCCGAGTCGCGGCCGGAGGGAGCGTCGGCCCGCCCCGCGCCCGGCCGGTGTGCCGGCCCCGCCGACGGCAGGGCGGTGCGGGGGGTTCCGGGCGCGGGAGCGGGCAGGCACTGTAGAGGGAGCGCACCACCTGCTCCCCTCTCCGGCCCGCCCCACCGGGCAACCCCTAGGCGGTGACAGGAACATGGCACTGGGTACGGCCACCGACCCGTACGAGCTGCGGTTCGACACCGGGCGGATCTGCCTGGACCTCATCGCCACCACCCACCCCGTGGAGCGGCTGGACTCCGTCGAGGTGCTGCGCGCCTGGATCACCGGCTCCGGACTCGTCCCGCCCGGCACCCCGTTGACCCACGCCGACCCCTCCTGGCTGACCGCCTTCCGCGAACTGCGCCGCGAGACCAGGCGACTGGTGCGCGGCCGGCCGGCGCCCCGGACCCACCCGTACGACCTCGCGCTCGACCGCGTCAACGCCCTCGCCACCGCGGCGCCCCCCGCCCCGTGCGCGGTCCACGGCGAGGACGGCGCGCTGGTACGGGAGCTGACCGGGCCGCCGGAGTGCGCCGCCCTGCTCGGCGCCCTCGCCCGGGACGCGGTGGAACTGCTCACCGACCCCGTCGCACGGGCGAGCCTGAGGCAGTGCGAGGGCGACAACTGCCCGATCGTCTACGTGGACACCTCCCGGGGCCGGCGCAGGCGCTGGTGCTCCAGCGAGATCTGCGGCAACCGCGAACGCGTCGCCCGGCACCGCAGACGCGCCGCCCTCGCCCGGTAACTCCCCCCGCGCCCCCTTCGTCCCACGTCCCTAAGAAAACTGTCGACGCGCTTTGAACGCCCCGCACTTCGCGCACGTACCGGATGGGCGAGCGACCGACTGGGGGAACCCCCGGACATCGGAGGTGGGCGTGCGCAAGGATTCCGTCGTGGCCGGTGAACGTGGTGCGAGGGCCCGACATCGCATGTCCCAGTCGTCCTCGGAACCGGACGAGGAGCTGATGCGCGCCCTCTACCGGGAGCACGCGGGCCCCTTGCTGGCGTACGTGCTGCGGCTGGTCGCGGGGGACCGGCAGCGCGCCGAGGACGTCGTCCAGGAGACGCTCATCCGTGCCTGGAAGAACGCCGGTCAGCTCAACCGTGCGACCGGATCGGTACGCCCCTGGCTGGTGACGGTCGCCCGGCGCATCGTCATCGACGGCCACCGCAGCCGGCAGGCCCGGCCGCAGGAGGTCGATCCGTCGCCGCTGGAGGTCATCCCCGCGGAGGACGAGATCGACAAGGCGCTGTGGCTGATGACGCTGTCGGACGCGCTCGACGACCTGACCCCGGCTCACCGAGAGGTCCTCGTCGAGACGTACTTCAAGGGGCGTACCGTCAACGAGGCGGCGCAGACACTGGGCATACCCAGCGGCACCGTTCGCTCCCGGGTGTTCTACGCCCTGCGTTCGATGAAGCTGGCACTGGAGGAGCGGGGGGTGACGGCGTGATGAGCGGGTACGGGGGCGTCCAGGGATTCGGCGGGGGATTCGGCCCGGGTGATACGGGTAATTCTGTCCCCATGCAGGGATCACCGGCGCCGAACGAGCACGAGACCGTCGGCGCCTACGCCCTCGGCATCCTCGACGACGCGGAGGCCACCGCCTTCGAGGCCCACCTCGCCGGCTGCGAGTGGTGCGCCCAGCAGCTCGACGAGCTGGCCGGCATGGAGCCGATGATGGCCGCGCTCGCGGACCTCCCCGGCACCGGCACACCCGCGATCGCCGAGTCGCTGACGGCGAAGCCGGGCCCGCGGCTGGCGGAGAAGCTCGTCGACGAGGTCGCCGAGCGCCGGGCGGGCAAACGCCGCCGCAACTTCTACCTGGTGGGCACCGCGGCCGCACTGATCATCGGCGGCCCGTTCGCCGCCGTGGCGACCACCGGAGGCGGCGACGACGGCGGTGGCGGCCGGAAGACCGAGGCGGCGCGGACGACCGCGGGACCCGCCGAGTCCGCCTTCGCCGCCATGCCCGACCGGGTCACCGCGACCGACCCGGCCACCGAGGTCAGCGCGACCGTGGCGCTGGAGAAGAAGGCCTGGGGCACCGAGGCGGTCCTGGAACTGAAGAACGTCAAGGGCCCCCAGAAGTGCTCCCTGATCGCCGTCGGCAAGAACGGCGAACGCGAGACGCTCAGCTCCTGGACCGTCCCGGACTGGGGCTACGGCATCGCGGGCGCCACCACCGAGAAGGCCAGGAAGCCGCTCTACGTGCACGGCGGCGCCGCCTTCGAACCCAACCAGATCGACCACTTCGAGGTCATGACCTTCGACGGCGAGCGACTGGTGGAGGTGGACGCGTAGCGCGGGCACCCGGCGTGGCGTGGCTTCCGGCGCCCCCTTCGCGTACCTTTGACGGCTGCCCAGCACGTCAGAAGGGGGCCCGGTGGCCGCACAGGCGCAACAGGACTCAGCGGTCGACTCGGCGCACGACTCCGCACGGGAGAAGTCCGCACGGGAGGACTCCGTACGGGACCGAGAGATCAGCGTGGAGCAGGCACACCTGGACCGGGTGTACCGCCGGCTCGAGGAGAAGATCCACGAGGCCGAGTTCCTCATGCACGACGCCGCCCAGCGCGGCCACGTCGGCACGCCCGGCGCACTGGCCGAGCGCGACGCACAGGTCTTCCGGGCCGGCATCCACCTCAGCCGTCTGAACAACGAGTTCGAGGACTTCCTCTTCGGCCGGATCGACCTGCTCCTCGGCAAGGACGGCAAGAAGGGCCCGGACGGCGCCTACACGGCGGTGGAGCCCGCCGAGGGCGCCCTGCGGCCCGACGGCACCGCCGACATCGCCGAGACCCTGCACATCGGCCGCATCGGCGTCCTGGACGAGGACTACGCGCCGCTGGTCATCGACTGGCGGGCGCCCGCCGCCGCCCCGTTCTACCGGTCCACGCCGGTCGACCCGGGCCGGGTCGTGCGCCGCCGGGTGATCCGCTCCAAGGGACGGCGCGTCCTCGGCGTCGAGGACGACCTGATGCGGCCCGAGGTCCGGGCCCACCTGGCCGGCGAGGAGCTGGCCGTCGTCGGTGACGGCGCTCTGATGGCAGCCCTCGGTCAGGCCCGCACCCACTCCATGCGGGACATCGTGGCCTCCATCCAGGCCGAGCAGGACCTGGTGATCCGCGCCCCCGCCGCCTCCGTGACCTACGTCGAGGGCGGCCCCGGCACCGGCAAGACCGCCGTCGCCCTGCACCGGGCGGCGTACCTGCTCTACCAGGACCGGCGCCGGTACGCGGGCGGCATCCTGATCGTCTCGCCCACCCCGCTGCTGGTGGCGTACACCGAGGGCGTGCTGCCCTCCCTCGGCGAGGAGGGGCAGGTCGCGATCCGCGCCATCGGCTCGCTGGTCGACGGCGCCGAGGCCACGCTGTACGACTCCCCGGCCACCGCCCGCGCCAAGGGCTCCTCGCGGATGCTCAGGGTGCTGCGCAGGGCCGCCCGCGGGGCGCTGGAGCCGGAGGGCTCGCCGACCCTGCTGCGGGTCGTCGCCTTCGGCCGCCGCCTCGAACTGGAGGGCGAGGAGCTGGCCGGCATCCGCCGTACCGTCCTCGGCGGCACCGCGCCCGTCAACCTGCTGCGCCCCCGCGCCCGCCGGCTGATCCTGGACGCGCTGTGGGCGAAGTCCGGCGCCGGCACCCGGCACTCCGACCCCGAGCTGGCCGCCGAGCTGCGCTCCTCCTTCGACGAGGACGTCAGCTCCGAGGACCCCTTCATCGCCTTCCTCGACGCCTGGTGGCCGGAGCTGACCCCCGGCGCGGTGCTGGCGGCCATGGCGGACGAGCGGCGCCTGGGCCGCTGGGCCCGGCGCATCCTCAACCCGGGCGAGGTCCGCAAGGTGGCCCGCTCGCTGCGCCGCGAGGGCCACTCGGTGCACGACATCGCCCTGCTCGACGAACTCCAGGCCGTGCTCGGCACCCCGGCCCGCCCCCGCAAGCGCCGCGAGCTGGACCCGCTGGACCAGCTGACCGGCCTGGACGAGCTGATGCCGCAGCGCGAGGAGACCCAGTGGGAGCGCGCCGAGCGCCTCGCGCAGGAGCGCACCGAGTACGCCCACGTCATCGTGGACGAGGCGCAGGACCTCACGCCCATGCAGTGGCGGATGGTGGGCCGCCGCGGCCGGCACGCCACCTGGACCGTGGTCGGCGACCCGGCGCAGTCCTCGTGGTCCGACCCCGACGAGGCGGCGGCGGCCCGTGACGAGGCGCTCGGCACCCGCCCGCGCCGCCGTTTCGAACTCACCGTGAACTACCGCAACCCGGCGGAGATCGCCGAGCTGGCGGCCAGGGTGCTCGCCCTCGCCATGCCGGGCTCCCCGTCCCCGACGGCGGTGCGCTCCACCGGCGTGGAGCCGCGGTTCGCGGTGGTGGAGGAGACCCTCGCCCGGTCGGTCCGGGCGGAGGCGGCCCGGCTGCTGGACCTCGTCGACGGCACCGTCGGTGTCGTGGTCGCGATGAACCGCCGCGAGGAGGCCCGGCGCTGGCTGGCCGGGCTCGGCGACCGCGTGGTGGCGCTCGGCAGCCTGGAGGCCAAGGGCCTGGAGTACGACGCCACGGTCGTCGTCTCGCCCGCCGAGATCGCCGACGAGTCGCCCGCCGGGCTGCGCGTGCTCTACGTCGCCCTGACCCGGGCCACCCAGCAGCTGACGATCGTCTCCGGCGAGCGGGACGAACCGGACGCCGCCGGGGTGCCGGACCTGCTCCGCGACTGAGGCGCCGATGCGGGCGGAACGGCCCGCACCGGAGCACACGAGAGGCCCGCGCCGACGGCGCGGGCCTCTCGTCCCGTTCAAGTGGCACCGACCCGCCATGCTCGCCTCGCGGCAAGTGGTCGCTCGTAGCGACGAAGGTTGGGCCCGGGGGCTTGGATCGGGCCGGTGCCACGTCCAAGGTAACAAACGATCCCCGCAAGACAATTCCCGTCCCGGGGGTTATTTCGCGGACCCGGGCGCGGCTTCGGGTTCGCTCTTCCGTACGAGCGCAACTTCTCGTATGGTGGAAGTCGTTTTCCGAAAGTGTCGCCTCTTCGGTGCGGGAACGGCGCGCGAACTCAAAGTTCGCAATCCGGGGCGGCTACCACGTACTCGGTGGTAGGTGCGACGATCGGACGGCACGAAGCAGCTACACGCACAACGCAGCTACACGGTGAAAGCAGAGGAAGTCGGCCATGGCAACGGCGCCCAGCGTCTCCTACTCGATGACGGTCCGACTGGAGGTGCCCGCGGGCGGGACCGCGGTCTCGCAGCTCACCACCGCGGTGGAGTCCGCCGGCGGCTCGGTCACCGGCCTCGACGTCACGGCCTCCGGCCACGACAAGCTCCGTATCGACGTCACCATCGCCGCCGGTTCGACCGCCCACGCCGACGAGATCGTGGAGCAGCTGCGGGGCATCGAGGGCGTCAGCCTGGGCAAGGTCTCCGACCGTACCTTCCTGATGCATCTCGGCGGCAAGATCGAGATGGCGTCGAAGCACCCCATCCGCAACCGCGACGACCTCTCCATGGTCTACACGCCGGGCGTGGCCCGCGTCTGCATGGCGATCGCCGAGAACCCCGAGGACGCCCGCCGCCTGACCATCAAGCGCAACTCCGTTGCGGTCGTGACGGACGGTTCGGCGGTGCTGGGCCTCGGCAACATCGGCCCCAAGGCCGCGCTGCCCGTGATGGAGGGCAAGGCGGCCCTCTTCAAGCGCTTCGCCGGCATCGACGCCTGGCCGCTCTGCCTGGACACGCAGGACACCGACGCGATCGTCGAGATCGTCAAGGCCATCGCCCCGGGCTTCGCCGGCATCAACCTGGAGGACATCTCCGCCCCCCGCTGCTTCGAGATCGAGGCCCGGCTGCGCGAGGCCCTGGACATCCCGGTCTTCCACGACGACCAGCACGGCACCGCGATCGTCGTCCTCGCGGCCCTGACCAACGCCCTGCGCGTCGTCGACAAGCCGATCGAGAACGTCCGGGTCGTCATGTCCGGCGCCGGTGCCGCCGGTACGGCCATCCTGAAGCTGCTGCTGGCCGCGGGCGTGAAGAACGCCGTCGTCGCCGACATCCACGGCGTGGTGCACTCCGGTCGCGCCGACCTGGTCGACGCCGCGCCCGAGTCGGCGCTGCGCTGGATCGCCGACAACACCAACCCCGAGGGCCTCACCGGCACCCTGAAGGAGGCCGTGCACGGCGCGGACGTCTTCATCGGCGTCTCCGCCCCGAACGTCCTGGACGGCGAGGACGTGGCGGCCATGGCGGACGGCGCGATCGTGTTCGCGCTCGCGAACCCCGACCCCGAGGTCGACCCGGCGATCGCCCGGCAGACGGCGGCCGTCGTCGCCACCGGTCGCTCGGACTTCCCGAACCAGATCAACAACGTGCTGGTCTTCCCGGGCGTCTTCCGCGGTCTGCTGGACGCCCAGTCCCGCACGGTCAACACCGAGATGATGCTGGCCGCCGCGCACGCCCTCGCGTCGGTGGTGACCGAGGACGAGATCAACCCGAACTACATCATCCCCAGCGTCTTCAACGACAAGGTCGCCGGTGCCGTCGCGGGCGCCGTGCGCGAGGCGGCGAAGGCCGCCGGGGTGGTGGCGTAGTTTCCCCGGACGCGGGCAGGCGGCCTGTGGCGTGGTGGTGAGGATCATCACGGCGGGCCGCCCCACCGGCGCGTCGCGGAACGGACGGCCTCGGATCGCCCTCTAGGGTGGCGCAAGGCTCAGGCCCTCTCATCGTGTGACTCCCAAGGGTGTTCTCACGACTCCTGGGGGTGCCGGATTGGCTTTACCGCCGCAGGTGGAGGCAGGATGCCTCCCTGGGCGCGAGGGTCTGACGACCGACCCGGGTCCGGGGAGTGTCCGAGGCCCCTGGCAGCATCGGCATCGCTGTGCCCAACATGCGGCTCCGCCGCGTGGCACGCCTCAACGGCAAGAAGAACACGGGAGTAACAACATGAACCGCAGTGAGCTGGTGGCCGCGCTGGCCGACCGCGCCGAGGTGACCCGCAAGGACGCCGACGCCGTGCTGGCCGCGTTCGCCGACGTCGTCGGCGACATCGTCTCCAAGGGCGACGAGAAGGTCACCATCCCCGGCTTCCTGACCTTCGAGCGCACGCACCGTGCCGCTCGCACCGCCCGCAACCCGCAGACCGGCGAGCCGATCCAGATCCCGGCCGGCTACAGCGTCAAGGTCTCCGCGGGCTCCAAGCTCAAGGAAGCCGCCAAGGGTAAGTAAGCGCTCCGCTTCGAGCGCCGGGTTCTGCGCGGGCCGTTCGCACGGTGTGCGGGTCGTCTCGCGGCCGCGGGCCGTGCACGGCTGGTCGCGCAGTTCCCCGCGCCCCTTCCAGGGGCGCTCGACGCAACGCCGATGGGGCGGTCACCCGAGTCCGGGTGACCGCCCCATCGGCGTTGGGCCGTGCGCCGTCTAGCCGAGCGCCTTGCCCGGCAGTTCCACCTTGGCTCCCAGCTCCATGAGCTTGTCCATGAAGTTCTCGTAGCCCCGGTTGATCAGGTCGATGCCGTGCACCCGGGAGGTGCCCTGTGCCGCGAGGGCGGCGATCAGGTACGAGAAGCCGCCGCGCAGGTCGGGGATGACCAGGTCGGCGCCCTCCAGCTTGGTCGGTCCGGAGACGACCGCCGAGTGCAGGAAGTTGCGCTGGCCGAAGCGGCAGTCGGAGCCGCCGAGGCACTCGCGGTAGAGCTGGATGTGGGCGCCCATCTGGTTGAGCGCGGAGGTGAAGCCGAGACGGGACTCGTAGACCGTCTCGTGGACGATGGACAGGCCGGTGGCCTGGGTCAGGGCGACCACCAGGGGCTGCTGCCAGTCCGTCTGGAAGCCGGGGTGCACGTCCGTCTCCAGGGCGATGGACTTCAGCCGGCCGCCCGGGTGCCAGAAGCGGATGCCCTCGTCGTCGATCTCGAAGGCGCCGCCCACCTTCCGGTAGGTGTTGAGGAACGTCATCATCGAGCGCTGCTGGGCGCCGCGCACGTAGACGTTGCCCTCGGTCGCCAGCGCCGCGGAGGCCCAGGAGGCGGCCTCCAGGCGGTCCGAGAGGGCGCGGTGGGTGTAGCCGCCCAGCTCGTCCACACCGGTGATGCGGATGGTGCGGTCGGTGTCCATCGCGATGATCGCGCCCATTTTCTGCAGGACGCAGATCAGGTCCTCGATCTCCGGCTCCACGGCGGCGTTGGACAGCTCCGTGACGCCCTCGGCCAGCACGGCCGTCAGCAGCACCTGCTCGGTGGCGCCGACGGACGGGTACGGCAGCCGGATCTTCGTGCCGCGCAGCCGCTGCGGGGCCTCCAGGTACTGGCCGTCCGCGCGCTTCTCGATCTTCGCGCCGAACTGCCGCAGCACCTCGAAGTGGAAGTCGATGGGCCGGCCGCCGATGTCGCAGCCGCCGAGGCCGGGGATGAAGGCGTGCCCGAGGCGGTGCAGCAGCGGGCCGCAGAACAGGATCGGGATGCGCGACGAGCCCGCGTGGGCATCGATGTCGGCGACGTTCGCGCTCTCCACGTGCGAGGGGTCGAGCACCAGCTCGCCGGGCTCCTCACCGGGACGGACGGTCACCCCGTGCAGTTGCAGCAGTCCGCGTACGACCCGCACGTCGCGGATGTCCGGCACGTTGCGCAGCCGGCTCGGCGCGCTGCCCAGCAGGGCGGCCACCATCGCCTTCGGCACGAGGTTCTTCGCACCGCGGACCCGGATCTCGCCCTCGAGCGGGGTTCCGCCGTGGACAAGCAGTACGTCATCAGCGCCGTTGACGGTCATGAATCTCGCGTTCCGTGGGGTTCGGGCAGGGGCCAGAAGGGAAAGGGTAATCGCCTTGTACCCCCGCCGAGTAAGTCCGCGCACGGTCGACCGACGTCATGGATTTGTCACAACACGCGGTGTCCCCCCGCGCACACGGGGGGTCACGGCCGAGGGGCGCGCGCGGGGTGCGTGTTCACCCCCGTGCCTCCGATTGCCTCCCCACGGGAGGGGAACATGCGGGATCATGTCTGGCATGACCGAGGTGTCCTCGCTCACGGGGCGGCTGCTCGTGGCAACGCCCGCCCTTGCGGACCCGAACTTCGAGCGTGCGGTGGTGCTCCTCCTCGACCACGACGAGGAGGGCTCCCTCGGTGTCGTCCTCAACCGGCCCACACCCGTCGACGTGGGCGACATCCTGGAGGGCTGGGCCGATCTCGCCGGCGAACCCGGCGTGGTCTTCCAGGGCGGCCCGGTGTCGCTCGACTCGGCGCTGGGCGTCGCCGTCGTCCCGGGCGGGGCGACCGGCGAGCGGGCGCCGCTGGGCTGGCGGCGGGTGCACGGCGCGATCGGCCTGGTGGACCTGGAGGCGCCGCCGGAGCTGCTGGCGCCGGCCGTGGGCGCGCTGCGGATCTTCGCCGGGTACGCGGGCTGGGGCCCCGGGCAGCTGGAGGACGAGCTGGAGGAGGGCGCCTGGTACGTGGTCGAGTCGGAGCCCGGCGACGTGTCGTGTCCGGTGCCGGAGCGGCTGTGGCGGGAGGTCCTGCGCCGTCAGCGGGGCGACCTGGCGATGGTGGCGACCTACCCGGACGACCCCTCGCTCAACTGATCCGGCCCCGCCGGTCCGCGCCCCGCTGTCCCGGCCGGTCCGTGCGGGTCCGTGTGGGCTACGGGACCCCGGCTTTCAGTACCCTGGCAGTCATGAGCACTCTCGAGCCCGAGCGCGGGACTGGTACGGGGACCCTCGTAGAGCCGACGCCGCAGGTGTCCCACGGCGACGGTGACCACGAGCGCTTCGCCCATTACGTCCAGAAGGACAAGATCATGGCGAGCGCCCTCGACGGCACCCCCGTCGTGGCGCTGTGCGGCAAGGTCTGGGTACCGGGGCGCGACCCGAAGAAGTACCCGGTCTGTCCCATGTGCAAGGAGATCTACGAGTCCATGAGCGGCGGCGGGGACGAGGGCAAGGGCGGCAAGGGCGGCGACAAGAAGTAGCAGACCTCCCGGCCCGGCGTCCCGAAGGCCCCCGGAGTGTGCCCGCGCGCACTCCGGGGGCCTTCGCGTGTCACGAAGTGGTGGAGACCTCTTGTGGACACGTTCCTGTACTCCATAACCTCCGGGGTGTTGTGCAGAGCGAAACCGTCATTGCATATGTTGCAACGCACGTCCGGAGGAACACTCCATGAAGCTCGCCCCCCGCCTGGCCGTCCTGCTGGCCGCGGTCGCCGTCACCGCGACCGCCTGCGCCCCCCAGACCTCCGACAACTCCTCCTCCGGCAAGGACGAGAAGAGCGGCACGCTCCGGGTCTGGCTCTTCCAGGAGGTCGACACCAAACCCAAGCAGAAGGTCGTCGACGCGGTCCTCGCCGACTTCGAGAAGGCGCACGAGGGAACGGAGGTCGATGTCGAGTACATCCCCGTCGAGACCCGCGCCCAGCGCATCAAGGCCGCCTTCAACGACCCCGACAGCGCCCCCGACGTCATCGAGTACGGCAACACGGACACCGCCGGCTACGTGAAGGACGGCGGACTCGCGGACGTCACCGAGGAGTTCGGCGCCTGGGGCGAGGCCAAGGACACCGACCCCACCGCCCGGCAGTCGGTCACCGTCGACGGCAAGGTCTACGGCGCCCCGTACTTCGTCGGCGTCCGCGCCCTGTACTACCGCACCGACGTCTTCGACGAACTCGGCCTCGAAGCCCCCAGGTCGCTGGAGGAACTGGCGTCCACCGCGAAGCGGGTCCGGGCCGCGAAGCCCGACCTCTACGGCATCGCGGTCGGCGGCGCCTACACCTACGGCGCGATGCCCTTCCTCTGGGCCCACGGCGGCGAACTCGCGACCGGCAAGGGCGGTTCGTACGCCTCGGCCCTCGACAGCGCCGCCGCCCGGAAGGGCGTCGAGGCGTACACCTCCCTCTTCGGCGACGACAACTGCCCCGCCGCCAAGTGCGCCGGCATGGGCGGCAACGACACCGTCACCGCCTTCGCCTCGGGCAAGGCGGCCATGGCGATCGGTGGCGACTTCAGCCACCAGGCCGTGGAGGCCGGGAAGGTGAAGGGCAAGTACGCGGTCGTGCCGCTGCCCGGGGTCGAACCCGGCTCGATCGCACCGGCCTTCGCCGGCGGCAACAACCTCGGCGTCCTCAAGAGCACCTCCCACCGCACCCTCGCCGTCGACCTGATGAAGCGGCTCGCGTCCAAGCAGGCGCAGGGCGAGCTGTTCGACGCGATGGGCTTCCTGCCGACCTACACGGACGTGCGGCAGCAGGTGGCGGCCGAGGAACCGTTCGTGAAGCCGTTCGTCGACACCCTCGCCGCGGGCACGAAGTTCGTGCCGGCCTCGGCGGCCTGGGCGACGATCGACTCCTCGCTGGTGCTGCCGACCCTGTTCCAGGAGGTGGTCAGCGGCAAGAAGGACGTGGCCGCCGCCACCGGGGACGCGGCGCGCAAGATGGACGACGCGTTCGGCTCCGCCGGGTGACGGGGGTGCCCAGTGGCTCGGGGGGTGCGGTGCGTTCGCGGCCGCGGGTGCGTCGTGGCTTGTCGCGCCGTTCCCCGCGCCCCCTCGGGGGCGCTGCACTTACCCCCTGGATCTATCTCGCGCCCGCTCTCGTCGTCCTCGGCGGCCTGCTCGTCTACCCCGTCTACCAGCTCGGGCTGATCTCCTTCCTGGAGTACACGCAGGCCCAGGTCTCCGGTGGGGAGCCGACCACCTTCCAGGGGTTCGGGAACTACGCCGAGCTGTTCGGGGACGGCGAGTTCTGGCGGGTCCTGCTCGCCACCGTCGTGTTCGCCGCGGCCTGCGTGGTCTCCACGCTGGCCGTCGGGTGCGCCCTCGCCGTGCTGCTCACCCGGGTGCGCGCCCTGCCGCGGCTCGCGCTGATGCTCGCCGCCCTCGGCGCCTGGGCGACCCCCGCGGTCACCGGGTCGACGGTGTGGCTGCTGCTCTTCGACCCGGACTTCGGGCCGGTCAACCGGATGCTGGGACTCGGCGACCACTCGTGGACGTACGGACGCTTCAGCGCCTTCGCCCTGGTCCTGCTCGAAGTGGTCTGGTGCTCCTTCCCGTTCGTCATGGTCACCGTCTACGCCGGTATCCGGGCCGTCCCCGCCGAGGTGCTGGAGGCCGCCGCCCTGGACGGCGCCTCGCAGTGGCGCATCTGGCGCTCGGTCCTCGCCCCGATGCTCCGGCCGATCCTGGTGGTCGTCACCATCCAGTCGGTCATCTGGGACTTCAAGGTCTTCACCCAGATCTACGTCATGACGAACGGCGGCGGCATCGCCGGCCAGAACCTCGTCCTCAACGTCTACGCCTACCAGAAGGCGTTCGCGTCCTCGGAGTACAGCCTCGGCTCCGCGATCGGCGTCGTCATGCTGCTGATCCTGCTCGCCGTGACACTGGTCTACCTGCGGTTGCTGCGCCGCCAGGGGGAGGAGCTGTGAATCTCGTGCGCGCGCGTGTGCGCCGTCCGTGGCGGCTGGCGGCCGAGGCCTCGGCCCTGCTGATCGCGGTCGTGGTGGCCTTCCCGCTGTACTGGATGGTGCTGAGCGCCTTCAAGCCGGCCGGGGAGATCGAGTCGGACGCACCGCGGCCGTGGACCCTGGAGCCCTCGCTGGACTCCTTCCGGCGGGTCTTCGGCCAGCAGGAGTTCGGCCGCTACTTCCTCAACAGCCTCCTCGTGGCGGGCACCGTCGTGATCGCCTCGGCGCTGATCGCGTTCCTCGCGGCGACGGCGGTGACGCGTTTCCGGTTCCGTTTCCGGACCACCCTGCTGATCATGTTCCTGGTGGCGCAGATGGTGCCCGTGGAGGCGCTCACCATCCCGCTGTTCTTCCTCATGCGGGACTTCGGGCAGCTGAACACGCTCGGGTCGCTGATCCTGCCCCACATCGCCTTCTCGCTGCCGTTCGCGATCTGGATGCTGAGGGGCTTCGTCAAAGCCGTCCCCGAGGCCCTGGAGGAGGCCGCCTGCATCGACGGGGCGAGCCGGGCGCGCTTCCTGTGGCAGATCCTCTTCCCCCTGGTCTTCCCGGGGCTCGTGGCCACCAGCGTCTTCTCCTTCATCTCGACCTGGAACGACTTCCTGTTCGCCAAGTCGTTCATCATCAGCGACACCTCCCAGTCGACGCTGCCGATGGCGCTGCTGGTCTTCTACAAGCCGGACGACCCCGACTGGGGCGGGGTGATGGCCGCCTCCACCGTGATGACGATTCCGGTGCTGGTCTTCTTCGTACTCGTGCAACGACGACTCGTCTCCGGCCTCGGCGGAGCGGTGAAGGACTGACGTGATGGACACGATCCCCCGGCCACGGCGACTGACCCGCCCCGACGACGGAGCCTTCGAACTCGGTCCGGGCACCTCGGTGGTGGCGGGTCCGGGCACCGAGGACACCGAGCGCTGGCTGCGCACCACCCTGGGCGCCGCCACCGGCCTGCCCCTCGTGCCCGGAGCGGAGGGCGACGACACCGTCCGGCTGTCCCTGGACGGCGGACTGGCCGCCGAGGGGTACCGCCTCGTCGTCAGCCCGGCCGGCGTGGACCTCGCGGGCGGTGGCCCGGCCGGCCTCTTCTGGGGCGCCCAGACGCTGCGCCAACTGCTCGGCCCGGACGCCTTCCGGCGCGCCCCGCTGCCCGGCCGCCGGTGGCGGCTGCCCCTGGTGCGGATCGAGGACGCGCCGCGCTTCGGCTGGCGGGGCCTGATGCTGGACGTGGCCCGGCACTTCATGCCCAAGGAAGGCGTCCTGCGGTACCTGGACCTGATGGCGGCGCACAAACTCAACGTGCTGCACTTCCACCTGACGGACGACCAGGGCTGGCGGGTCGAGATCAAGCGCCACCCGAAGCTCACCGGGACCGGCTCCTGGCGGTCCCGCACCAAGTACGGCCACCGGGCCTCACCGCTGTGGGAGGACAAACCCCACGGGGGCTACTACACCCAGGACGACATCCGGGAGATCGTCGCCTACGCCGCCGAACGGCACATCACCGTCGTCCCCGAGATCGACGTCCCCGGACACTCGCAGGCCGCCATCGCCGCCTATCCGGAACTCGGCAACACCGACGTCGTCGACACCGCGTCCCTCACGGTGTGGGACACCTGGGGCATCAGCGAGAACGTCCTCGCCCCCACCGACACCACCCTGCGGTTCTACGAGGGCGTGTTCGAGGAACTGCTGGAGCTGTTCCCCTCCGCTTTCATCCACGTCGGCGGCGACGAATGCCCGAAGGACCAGTGGCGGCGCTCGGCCACCGCGCAGGCGCGCATCGGGGAACTCGGACTCACCGACGAGGACGAACTCCAGTCCTGGTTCATCCGGCACTTCGACACCTGGCTCACCGCACGCGGACGCCGGCTCATCGGCTGGGACGAGATCCTGGAGGGCGGACTCGCCGAGGGCGCGGCCGTCTCCTCCTGGCGCGGGTACGCGGGCGGGGTCGCCGCCGCGCGCGCGGGGCACGACGTCGTGATGTGCCCCGAGCAGCAGGTGTACCTGGACCACCGGCAGCATCCGGGCGAGGACGAGCCCGTGCCGATCGGCTTCGTGCGCACCCTGGAGGACGTCTACCGGTTCGAACCGGTTCCGGCGGAGCTGACGCCGGACGAGGCCGGACACGTGCTCGGCACCCAGGCGAACGCCTGGAGCGAGGTGATGGAGAACCAGGGGCGCGTCGACTACCAGCTGTTCCCGCGGCTCGCCGCGTTCGCCGAGGTCGCCTGGAGCGACCTGCCCGCACCGGCGGACCGGGACTTCGACGATTTCGAGCGGCGGATGGCGGCCCACTACCGGCGACTCGACGCCCTGGGCGTCGCCTACCGGCCGCCCGGCGGTCCGCTGCCCTGGCAGCGCCGGCCCGGCGTGCTCGGGCGGCCGATCGACGGGCCGCCGCCCAACAAGTAGGAGGAACGCCTCCGAACGCTCCCCAACAGTGGCAACTCCGGCCCACCTCGCCGATTTCGAACAGTCGTGATTCTCGTCCGATCGGCGCGGATCTCGTGGGAAAACGGCCCATTTCGCCGACGAGGTGGGCGAATGCCTCCTAGCGGACCCCCGCGTTCGGGCCCTGCGAAGATGTGCCAGAGTTGCCACGTCCGCCCTGTCAGGTCGTACCGTACGGCCACATGGGCGAGACCAGGTGGGACAGCGGGAAGGGGCAGTCGGTTTGACCACGCACGCACCGCAGGCGGCGCAGGCCGTCACGCTGCCCACGACACTGGACGAGGCCGTGGCGGCACTGGCCGCCGTGCCCGCCGCCGTGCCGGTGGCGGGCGGCACGGACCTGATGGCCGCCGTCAACTCCGGGCAGCTCAGGCCCGCCGCACTGGTGGGACTCGGCCGCATCAGCGAGATCCGCGGCTGGCAGTACCAGGACGGCCACGCACTGCTCGGCGCGGGACTCACGCACGCCCGCATGGGCCGCCCCGACTTCGCCGCGCTGATCCCGGCCCTCGCCGCCGCCGCGCGCGCCGCCGGACCGCCGCAGATCCGCAACGCGGGCACCCTGGGCGGCAACATCGCCTCGGCCGCCCCCACCGGCGACGCGCTGCCGGTGCTGGCCGCGCTGGAGGCGACGCTGATCATCGCGGGCGCGGACGGCGCCCGCCGGGAGATGCCGGTCTCGCACCTGTTGGCGGGCATGGAACTGCTCCGCGCGGGCGAGCTGATCGGCTACGTGCGCGTGCCGCTGCTGCACGCCCCGCAGGTCTTCCTGAAGGCGACCGGCCGGACCGGCCCCGGCCGCGCGATGGCCTCGGTGGCGCTGGTCCTCGACCCGGCCCGGCGCGGCGTGCGGTGCGCCGTCGGCGCCATCGCGCCGATGCCGCTGCGCCCCCTGGAGGCCGAGCAGTGGGTGGCCTCCCTCATCGACTGGGACAACGGCCGCGCGATCGTCCCGGAGGCGCTGAGCGCCTTCGGCGAGTACGTCGCCGCCGCCTGCATCCCCGACGCGGCCCCGGCCGAGGACGGTTCCGTACCGCAGCTCCCGCCGGCCGTACTGCACCTGCGGCGCACCGTCGCCGCGCTGGCCCGACGAGCACTGGGGAGGGCGCTGTCGTGACCGACGACCAGCACGACGACCGGCACGGGCAGGGCACGCCCCCGAGCGGTGGACGCTGGGACCCGCTGCCCCAGGGAGACTACGACGACGGCGCCACCGCCTTCGTGAAGCTCCCCGAGGGCGGTGTGGACGCCCTCCTGGCCTCCGCCGACAGCCCGCTCGCCGCGCCCGGGCACGGCTACGTGCCGCCGCAGATAACGGTGGCGCCCGCCACCACCGCCGGCACCGACCCGGCGGCCACCGGCACCTGGGCGATGCCCTCGGCGCCCGTCGACGGCAGCCAGTGGGGCCACCCGGACCCGGGTGCGCAGCAGCACGGCGCACAGCAGGACGGCCAGGGGCACGGCGGTCAGGAGCACGGCGGTCAGGGGCACCCTGGGCAGCCGGAGCACGCCGGGCACCCGGAGTACGCCGACCCGTACCCGCAGCAGGACCCGTACGGGCAGGCGGCGCGGTACGACGCGCACGCCGGGCAGGGCGACCGGTTCGCCTACCGGCCCGGCGCCACCGGCCAGTGGGACTTCTCCGAAACCGCCGCGGACGGCGGCGCGGCGCCCGCGCCCGGCCAGGACGTGACCGGGCAGTGGTCCATCCCCGTCGCCGACGGCGAGCTGCCGGACGAGTCGGGCGAGTTCACCACGTCCTCCCTGGCCGAGCAGTGGGGCGGCGCCGCACCGGCCATCCTGCCCGGCGGCGCCCCCGCGCCCTGGGCGCCGCAGCCGGCCGGACAGCCGTGGGACGACCGCGCGGCCCAGGGCGCCCCGGCCGCAGGGGAGGAGCCGGCCGAGGCACCGTCGGCACCGCGCCCCGCACCCGGGCCCGCCGTCGGGCCGTACGCCGAGGAACCGCCCCCCGAAGACGCCGCCGCGGCCGCGCACCCGGCCCAGGCGCCCGACGAGGCCCCGGCCGACGGGCGTCGAGGGCCCGCGGAGGCCGCTGAGGGCCCCGCAGAGGCCCCGGAGCGGACATCAGGGCCCGCGGACGCCGAGTCCTCCCCGGAAGCCGCCGAGGAGCCCGTGGCGGGCCCACCCGCGGAAGCCGCGCCGGAGGATGCGGGGGAGCGCGAGCCGGACCAGGAGCCGGACGTCCGTCCCGAGCCGGTGGAGACGTCCCGCGCCGACGCGCCGGACGGCCCGGCCGCGTCCGAGGAGCCGCCTCCCGCGGGCCCGCAGGAGGAGCACCCCCTCGCCTCGTACGTGCTGCGCGTCAACGGCGCCGACCGGCCCGTCACCGACGCCTGGATCGGCGAGTCGCTGCTGTACGTGCTGCGCGAGCGGCTCGGTCTGGCGGGCGCCAAGGACGGCTGCTCGCAGGGCGAGTGCGGCGCCTGCAACGTGCAGGTCGACGGGCGGCTGGTCGCCTCCTGCCTGGTCCCGTCCGTGACCGCCGCGGGCAGCGAGGTGCGGACGGTCGAGGGCCTGGCCGCCGACGGGCAGCCCTCGGACGTGCAGCGCGCGCTCGCCCGGCGGGGCGCCGTCCAGTGCGGCTTCTGCGTGCCGGGCATGGCGATGACGGTGCACAACCTCCTGGAGGGCAACCCGGCGCCGACCGAGCTGGAGGCCCGGCAGGCCCTGTGCGGCAACCTGTGCCGCTGCTCCGGCTACCGGGGCGTCCTGGAGGCGGTCAAGGAGGTCGTCGCCGAACGCGAGGCGCACTCCGCCGCGGAGACGGCCGCCGCGGACGCCGACGAGCCGCGCATCCCGCATCAGGCGGGTCCGGGCGCGGGCGGCGTCAACCCGTCGGCGTTCGAGCCCCAGGGACCGCCCGGGACGCCGGACACGCACCCCCACGAACCGCACGACGGGCCCTACGACCGGGACGACCAGGGCCACGGCCCGGACGACCACACCTACGGTCAGGGCGACCGGACCCACGGTCGGGACGACCAGCCCTACGGTCAGGACGACCGGACCCACGGTCGGGACGACCAGCCCTACGGTCAGGGCGACCGGAACTACGGTCAGGACGACCAGCCCTACGGCCGGGACGACCGGACCTACGGCCAGGACGGAGGCCACGCGTGAGCAACGACGCCGCGACTGCGGAGGTCGCGGGAACCGCCGAGGCGCCTCCCGTCCCCGAGCCGATCCCGCACGGCCTCGGCGCCTCCCTGCCGCCCGCCGACGCGCGCGCCAAGACGGAGGGCACCTTCCCCTACGCCGCCGACCTGTGGGCCGAGGGCCTGCTGTGGGCGGCCGTCCTGCGCTCACCGCACCCGCACGCGCGCATCGTGTCCATCGACACCACGCACGCGCGCGAGATGCCCGGCGTCCGCGCCGTGGTCACGCACGAGGACGTGCCCGGCACCGCCCTGCACGGACGCGGCCGGGCCGACCGCCCCGTGTTCGCCTCCGAGGTCGTACGCCACCACGGCGAGCCCCTGGCCGCCGTCGCCGCCGACCATCCGGACACCGCGCGGATGGCCGCCGCCGCCGTCATCGTCGAGTACGAGGTGCTCGACCCGGTGACCGATCCCGAGCAGGCCTTCGAGGCCGAGCCGCTGCACCCCGACGGCAACCTGATCCGGCACATCCCGCTGCGGCACGGGGACCCCGAGGCGGCCGGCGAGGTCGTCGTCGAGGGCCTGTACCGCATCGGCCGCCAGGACCCGGCCCCGATCGGTGCCGAGGCGGGCCTCGCGGTGCCGCGCCCCGACGGCGGTGTGGAGCTGTACCTGGCCTCCACCGACCCGCACGGCGACCGCGACACGGCCGCGGCCTGCTACGGCCTGACACCCGAACAGGTGAAGATCGTCGTCACCGGCGTGCCCGGGGCCACCGCCGACCGCGAGGACCAGGGCTTCCAGCTGCCGCTCGGCCTGCTGGCGCTGAAGACCGGCTGCCCGGTGAAACTGACCGCCACGCGCGAGGAGTCCTTCCTCGGCCACGTCCACCGGCACCCCACCCTCCTGCGCTACCGCCACCACGCGGACGGCGAGGGCCGGGTGGTCAAGGTCGAGGCGCAGATCCTGCTCGACGCGGGCGCCTACGCCGACACCTCCGCCGAGGCCCTGGCCGCCGCGGTGGCCTTCGCCTGCGGCCCCTACGTCGTCCCCAACGCCTTCATCGAGGGCTGGGCGGTGCGCACCAACAACCCGCCGTCCGGCCACGTCCGCGGCGAGGGCGCCATGCAGGTGTGCGCCGCCTACGAGGCGCAGATGGACAAGGTCGCCAGGAAGCTCGGCCTGGACCCGGCCGAGGTGCGCCTGCGCAACGTCCTGGCCACCGGCGACGTGCTCCCCACCGGCCAGACGGTCACGTGCCCGGCGCCGGTCGCCGAACTCCTCCAGGCCGTGCGCGACTTCCCCCTCCCCGCGCTGCCCAAGGACACCCCCGAGGACGAGTGGCTGCTGCCCGGCGGCCCCGAGGGCGCGGGCGAACCGGGCGCGGTGCGCCGGGGCGTGGGCTACGGCATCGGCATGGTGCACATGCTGGGCGCGGAGGGCGCGGACGAGGTCTCCACGGCCACCGTCAAGGTCCAGGGCGGCGTGGCGACGGTGCTGTGCGCGGCGGTGGAGACCGGCCAGGGCTTCACCACGCTCGCCCGGCAGATCGTCCAGGAGACCCTCGGCGTGGACGAGGTGCACGTGGCGCCCGTCGACACCGACCAGCCCCCGGCCGGCGCCGGCTGCCGCGGCCGGCACACCTGGGTGTCGGGCGGCGCGGTGGAGCGGGCCGCCAAGATGGTCCGCACCCAGCTCCTCCAGCCCCTGGCGCACCAGTTCGGGATGTCCACCGAGCTGCTCCAGATCGCCGACGGCAAGATCACCTCGTACGACGGCGTGCTCTCCACCACGGTGGCCGAGGCGTTGGAGGGCAAGGAACTGTGGGCGACCGCCCAGTGCCGCCCGCACCCGACCGAGCCGCTGGACGAGGCGGGTCAGGGCGACGCCTTCGTCGGCATGTCCTTCTGCGCGATCCGCGCGGTGGTCGACGTCGACATCGAGATCGGCTCGGTACGGGTCGTGGAGCTGGCCGTCGCCCAGGACGTCGGACGGGTGCTGAACCCGGCCCAGCTGACCGCCCGGATCGAGGCGGGCGTCACCCAGGGCGTCGGCATCGCCCTGACCGAGAACCTGCGTACCCCGCGCGGCCTGGTCCGCCACCCCGACCTGACCGGCTACGCCCTGCCGACCGCGCTGGACGCCCCCGACATCCGGATCGTGAAGCTCGTCGAGGAGCGTGACGTGGTCGCCCCCTTCGGCGCCAAGTCGGTCAGCGCGGTGCCGGTGGTGGCCTCCCCGGCGGCCGTCGCCTCCGCCGTGCGCGCGGCCACGGGGCGCCCGGTGAACCGCCTGCCGATCCGGCCGCAGGCCGCGGTGGTGACGGGGACCTGACGTCCCCGCGCGCGTGAGGCAACGCGTCGACCGCGGGACGCGTCCTACCCGAGGGACGGGCGCGTCCCGAGGGCCGGGCCGTTGTCAGTGGTGGCCCGTAGGCTGCGGAGCGGTGGGCACGACTGCCGCTCCCACCGCACACGGCCGCTCACGCACACTCGGGGGAGACGATGCACGGGGGCACGACGCAGGACACGACGGCGCGGACGAGGCGGACGGCGCGGGCGCTGCCGTGCGCGTCCTCGGAGCGCTCGGAGCGAGGGACGCCGCTGCTGTGGACGTCGGCGGCGGTGATCGGCTGCCTGGTCCTGTCGGCGGGCCGTCGTCCGGCGTCGGGCCTGGCCCTGGACCTTCCGTACCGGCTGCTGGTGCGTGAGTTCGGCCGGGGCCGCGTGGCCCGCTTCGAGGACATCGACTTCCCGCCGGCCCTCACCCACGAGCCCACCCGCCGCTTCCTGCGGGAGACGGGACTGCCGGAGGACGCGTTCCCGCTCGCGACGGACGACGACGGGATGGCGCTGCCGACCCTGGCGGAGCACTACGGGCACACCGTCCCGACCGGGGCGGCCGGCCACCTCGTCCGACTGGGCCGGCTGCCCGACGGCAGCGACGTGGTCGTGGACGGACCGACGGGCACCGTTCTGACCTGGCACCCGTGCACCGCGAGCCTGCGCCCCCTCACCCCGGACGTCTCGACCCTCGTCCTCACCCTGTGGCTGCTGCGCCGCGCAGCCGCACCGGAGGCCGTGGCGGGATTCGAACCCACGTAACTCGCTTTGCAGGCGAGCCCCTGAACCACTCGGGCACACGGCCGTGTTCCGAGTTCGGTGCGGACCCGCGCCGAACTCGGTGATCCGACCGTAGAGCGGCGCGGGGGAGCGGCTCAAGGCGTCCGGGGCCGCCGCAACGCGACTGCCACACGCCGTTCACGAACGGCCCGGCGGGACCCGGCCCGCCCCGGTGGTCGTACGACCAAGGTCCCGGTCCCACCCCTCCCCCCGACAGGGGTCAAAGCGGGTCGTGGCCCTTACTGTGGCGTCCATGACCGTCCCTGAGCCCCGCGACACCGACGTCGCGGTCACCGCCGTGCCCGCCGCCCACCCCACGCCGCCCGGCGAGACCGTGCTGAGCCGCGCCTACCGGGCGCTGAGCATCGGCATCGTCTCCGTCGTCGTGCTCATCGCCTTCGAGGCGACGGCGGTCGGCACGGCGATGCCGGTGGCGGCCCGGGAGCTGGACGGGGTGTCGCTCTACGCCTTCGCGTTCTCGGGGTACTTCACGACGAGCCTGTTCGGGATGGTGCTCTCCGGCCAGTGGTCCGACCGGCGGGGTCCGCTGGCGCCGCTGACCGGCGGGATCGCGGCCTTCGCCGTCGGGCTGGTGCTCTCCGGGACGGCGGGCGCGATGTGGCTGTTCATCCTGGGGCGCGCGGTGCAGGGCCTCGGCGGCGGACTGGTGATCGTCGCGCTGTACGTCGTCGTCGGGCGGGCCTACCCCGAGCGGCTGCGGCCCGCGATCATGGCGGCCTTCGCCGCGGGCTGGGTCGTCCCCTCCATCGTCGGCCCGCTCGCCTCCGGCGCGGTGACCGAGCACCTGGGGTGGCGCTGGGTGTTCGTCGGCATCCCGGCGCTGGTGGTGTTCCCGCTGGCCCTCGCGCTGCCGCAGATACGCAGCCGGGCGTCCGGCGCCGTGGGCGGGGCGGACGCGCCGGGCTCCTTCGACCGCCGCCGCATCCGGCTCGCCCTGGCCGTCTCGCTGGGCGCCGGCCTGCTCCAGTACGCCGCCCAGGACCTGCGCTGGTCCGCGCTGCTGCCCGGCGCGGTGGGCGTGGCGCTGCTCGTCCCGGCCGTGCTCGGGCTGCTGCCCCGCGGCACGTACCGGGCGGTGCGCGGCCTGCCCTCCGTCGTCCTGCTGCGCGGTGTCGCCGCGGGCGCCTTCATCGCCGCCGAGTCCTTCGTCCCGCTGATGCTGGTCACCCAGCGGGGGCTCAGCCCCACGATGGCCGGCTTCTCGCTGGCCGCGGGCGGGGCCACCTGGGCCCTCGGCTCCTGGTTCCAGTCCCGGCCCCGGCTGGAGGCGTACCGGGAGCGCCTGATGGCCCTCGGCATGGTGCTGGTGGCCGCGGCCATCGCCACGGCGCCGAGCGTGCTGATCGAGGCCGTACCCGCCTGGACGGTGGCCGTCGCCTGGGGCTTCGGCTGCTTCGGCATGGGCCTGGTGATCTCCTCCACCAGCGTCCTCCTGCTCAAGCTCTCCGCCCCCCAGGAGGCGGGCAGCAACTCCGCCGCCCTCCAGATCTCCGACGGCCTCTCCAACGTCGTCCTGCTGTCGGTCGGGGGAGCCGCCTTCGCGGCCCTCGGCGGCGGCACGGTCAGCCACGCGGCCACCGAGGCGACCGGCTCCCACCCGGCCGCGTTCGCGGTGGTCTTCCTGCCGATGGCGGGCGTGGCGCTGGTGGGGGCGTGGGTGGCCACTCGGGTGCGGACGAAGTGAGCGCGCGGCGATCGGGGCGACGCGCGGGACGGTTGTGACGTGCGTCCCACCCGGGGGTGACCCGCCCCCGTGCGCGCGTCGATCGCGTCGGGGCGCCGGTAGGGTGGCCCGGTTGTCATACGTGGCCGAGCCGTTCTACCCCCTTCGGAGACCGTGACTACCACCGCCAGCTCCAGCACCTCGCACCACCTCTCCCCGGCCTTCCCCGGCCGCGCCCCCTGGGGCACCGCCAGCAAGCTGCGGGCCTGGCAGGAAGGGGCGATGGAGAAGTACCTCCAGGAGCAGCCCCGGGACTTCCTCGCGGTCGCCACCCCCGGCGCCGGCAAGACCACCTTCGCCCTGACGCTCGCGTCCTGGCTGCTGCACCACCACGTCGTGCAGCAGGTCACCGTCGTCGCGCCCACCGAGCACCTCAAGAAGCAGTGGGCGGAGGCCGCGGCCCGGATAGGGATCAAGCTCGACCCCGAGTACAGCGCGGGCCCGCTCAGCCGGGAGTACCACGGCATCGCGATCACCTACGCCGGCGTCGGCGTGCGCCCCATGCTGCACCGCAACCGCGTCGAGCAGCGCAAGACCCTCGTGATCCTCGACGAGATCCACCACGCCGGTGACTCCAAGTCCTGGGGCGAGGCGTGCCTGGAGGCGTTCGAGCCGGCCACCCGGCGGCTCGCCCTGACCGGTACGCCGTTCCGCTCGGACACCAACCCGATCCCCTTCGTCACGTACGAGGAGGGCAACGACGGCATCCGGCGCTCCGCCGCCGACTACACCTACGGGTACGGCTCCGCGCTCGCCGACGGCGTCGTGCGTCCCGTCATCTTCATGAGCTACAGCGGCCAGATGCGCTGGCGGACGAAGGCGGGCGACGAGATCGCCGCCCGGCTCGGCGAACCCATGACCAAGGACGCCGTCAGCCAGGCCTGGCGCACCGCCCTCGACCCGCGCGGCGAGTGGATGCCCGCCGTACTCCGCGCCGCCGACCAGCGGCTCACCGAGGTGAGGAAGGCCATCCCGGACGCCGGCGCCCTCGTCATCGCCGCCGACCAGGACTCCGCCCGCGCCTACGCCAAGCTGATCCGCGAGATCACCGGCGACAAGGCCACCGTCGTGCTCTCCGACGACACCGGCGCCTCCAAGAACATCGACGCGTTCAGCGGCAGCACCGACCGGTGGATGGTCGCCGTCCGCATGGTGTCCGAGGGCGTCGACGTCCCCCGCCTCGCGGTCGGCGTCTACGCCACCACCATCTCCACGCCCCTGTTCTTCGCCCAGGCCGTCGGCCGTTTCGTACGGTCCAGGCGGCGCGGCGAGACGGCCTCCGTCTTCCTGCCGACCGTGCCCGACCTGCTCTCCTTCGCCAACGAGATGGAGCGCGAGCGCGACCACGTCCTCGACAAGCCCAAGAAGGAGGGCGAGGAGGACCCGTACGCCGAGTCCGAGAAGGAGATGGACGAGGCCAACCGGGAGCAGGACGAGGACACCGGTGAACAGGAGCAGTTCTCCTTCGAGGCGCTGGAGTCCGAGGCCGTCTTCGACCGGGTGATGTACAACGGCGCCGAGTTCGGCATGCAGGCCCACCCGGGCAGCGAGGAGGAGCAGGACTACCTCGGCATCCCGGGTCTGCTGGAGCCCGACCAGGTGCAGCTGCTGCTCCAGAAGCGGCAGGCCCGGCAGATCGCGCACAGCCGCAGGAAGCCCGACGAGGAGGCCGACCTCCTCGAGATGCCCGCCGAGCGGCGCCCGGTCGTCTCCCACAAGGAGCTGATGGAGCTGCGCAAGCAGCTCAACACCATGGTCGGCGCCTACGTCCACCAGAGCGGCAAGCCGCACGGCGTGATCCACACCGAGCTGCGCCGGGTCTGCGGCGGCCCGCCCAGCGCCGAGGCCACCGGAGGACAGCTGCGCCAGCGCATCGCCAAGGTGCAGGAGTGGGCCACGCGCATGAAGTGACGCCCGGGGCGACACGAGGGCCACGGGCGGAGGCCGCCGTGCGCCGTACGTATCGGGACAAACACAGGTAGTCCTCGCGGGCCGCCGCCCGGATTCTGGACGGAGCCTTCCGCTGAGCGAACCTGCTCGCTACTGTCCCGCTACGCACACGCCCCGTGGCAGCGCCGCCGCGGAGCGCAGCCGTGAAGCGACTGGGCCCGGGCAACGCCGGGCCGTCTGCCGATCGGCGGCGCCTCTGAAGCGCGTCACTGACGGGACTCGGTGACGCATACCCGCGAGGAGGGCCGCCGACCTCACCACGAAGGAGTGGGCGTCGTGACCGCGGAGACCTCTCAGACGCTCGACCGGGGACTGCGGGTCCTCAAACTGCTGGCCGATACGGACCACGGGCTGACCGTCACCGAGCTATCCCACAAACTGGGCGTGAACCGGACCGTCGTGTACCGGCTGCTCGCCACGCTGGAACAGCATGCGCTCGTCCGCCGTGACCTCGGCGGACGCGCCCGCGTCGGACTCGGTGTGCTGGGGCTGGGCCGCCAGGTGCACCCGCTGGTGCGCGAGGCGGCCATGCCGGCGCTGCGCTCGCTGGCCGAGGACATCGGGGCGACGGCACATCTCACGCTGGTGGACGGGGCGGAGGCACTGGCCGTGGCCGTCGTCGAACCGACCTGGACCGACTACCACGTCGCCTACCGGGCCGGGTTCCGGCATCCGCTGGAGCGGGGAGCCGCCGGGAAGGCGATCCTGTCCGCCCGGCAGCACACGCAGCCCGCCGGTGAGGCGGTGGACGGGCCCGGCTACACCCTGACCCACGGCGAGCTGGAGACCGGCGCCTGCGGAGCCGCCGCGCCGCTGCTCGGGGTCACGGGCGTCGAGGGCAGCGTCGGAGTGGTGATGCTGGCCGAGGTGGTGCCGGAGCGGGTGGGGACGCGGGTGATGGACGCGGCCCGGGAGGTGGCGGAGGCGCTCCGCTAGGCGGGACCGCGCGGGCGGCGGTGCCCGGAGCCGCGACGGCTCCCGGCACCCTGCCCGTGCCCCGGGCGGCGGCTCCTTCGTCTGCGTACCGGGCCGGCGGCGGCACCCCTGCCCGCGCACCGGGGCGGCGGCGGCCTCACGTTAGATTGACCCCGTGCTCTCTCGTCTCACGCGCCCCCAGGTCCTCGCCGTCTGCGCGCTGCCCGTCGTGGCGCTCCTGGCCACCGCCGTGTTCGCACCGCTGCCGTTCTCCGTGGCGCAGCCCGGGCTGACGGCGGACGTGCTCGGGAGGAACCAGGGCGCCCCGGTGATCACCATCGAGGGCGCGCCGACGCACCGGACGACCGGGCAGCTGCGGATGACGACGATCGAGGCGACCGGCCCGGACGCGAGCGTCCACCTCGGTGACGTCCTGGGCAGTTGGTTCGACACCGACCGGGCCGTGATGCCGCGCGACGCCGTCTACCCGAACGGGGACGGCGTCGAGGAGATCGAGGAGTACAACGAGGAGCAGATGAAGGAGTCCCAGGACGCGGCGACCGCGGCCGCGCTGGGCTACCTGGACCTCGACGGGACGGACGTGGACGTCCGGCTGCGGCTGGAGGACGTCGGCGGGCCCAGCGCCGGCCTGCTCTTCTCCCTCGGCATCATCGACAAGCTGGGCGCCGGCGACCTCACCGGCGGCCGGGTCGTCGCCGGCACCGGCACCATCACCCCCGCCGGACAGGTCGGCGCCGTGGGCGGGGTGCCGCTGAAGACGCAGGCCGCGCGGCGGGACGGCGCCACCGTCTTCCTGGTGCCGAAGGCGGAGTGCTCGGACGCGCGGGCCGAGCTGCCCGACGGGCTCCGGCTGATCCCGGTCACCACCCTGAAGGGCGCGGTCGACTCGCTGCGGGCGCTGGAGACGGGCAAGGGCGAGGTCCCCGCCTGCTGAGGCGGCGGCCCGGCTCAGTCCTCCGTCACGAACCCCTTCTCGACCATCCAGTCCAGGGCGACCTGGTGCGGGTCCTCCCCGTCGACGTCGACCTTCGCGTTCAGTGTCCGCGCCACGTCGTTGTCCAGGGCCTTGGTGACCGGGTCGAGGACGGTGGCGATCGCCGGCCACTTCTTCAGGACGTCGGTGCGGACCATGGGCGCCGCGTTGTAGTTCGGGAAGAAGTGCTTGTCGTCCGCCATCACCACCAGGTTCATCGACTTGATGCGCCCGTCGGTGGTGTACACCTCGCCGTAGGTGCAGGCGCCGTCGGCCGTCTGTGTGTAGATGATGCCGGTGTCCATGTCCGTGATGTTCCTGGCCGGGATGTTCATCCCGTACGCCTTCTCCATGCCCGGCAGCCCGTCCGCCCGGTTGGCGAACTCGACCTCCACGCAGAGCGTCACCGCCGCCGGGTCGGTCCGCGCCAGCTCCGCCACGTCGGACAGCGTCTTCGTGCGGTACTTCCGGTAGTTCGCCTGGTTCATCGCCAGCGCGTACGTGTTGTTCAGCCGGGCCGGCGCCAGCCAGGTCAGCCCCTTCCCGGCGTCCTCGTCACGCACCGCCTCCCACTGCTCCTGCGGGTCGGTGATCGGCTCGCCGTGTCCGAGGTACGTGATCCAGGCGGTCCCCGTGTACTCGTAGGTGGCGTCGGCGTCCCCGTTCTCGACCGCCGCCCGGGTGCCGACGGAGCCCTGGATGCCGGTGCGGTCCAGCACCTCGGCGCCGGCCGCCTGGAAGGCGATGCCCATGATCGCGCCGAGGACGAGCTGCTCGGTGAACTGCTTGGACACGACCGTCAGGTCGGCGCCCTCCAGCGGCCGGCCCTTCCCGATCGTGCCGGGCCCGACGTCGTCGACCATCGGGGAACCGCTGGTCAGCCCGCACCCGGAGGCCGCCACCAGGAGCGCCGCCGTCACCAGCCACGTACGGCGTCCTCCGCTTCCGGTCCGGGGGCGCGCGCTCATGTCCTCACCTCCAGGCCGCGGGGCCGCAGCAGCAGTTCGGCGAGCGAGGCCAGCCAGTCCACCAGCAGCGCGAGGGCCACGGTGAGGATCGAGCCGAGCACCAGCACCGGCATCCGCTGGCTGGTGATCCCGGTGGTGATCAGCACGCCCAGCCCGCCGCCCCCGCCGAAGACGGCCAGCGTCGCCGTGCCGACGTTGAGGACGAGGGCCGTGCGCACACCGGCCAGGATCAGCGGGACGGCCAGCGGCAGCTCCACCCGGGTGAGCACGCCCAGCGGGGACATGCCGATGCCGCGGGCCGCCTCCAGCAGCGTCGGGTCGTTCGCCTTCAGGCCGGCGATGGTGTTGGAGAGCACCGGCAGGACGGCGTAGATGATGATGCCGATCAGGGCGGCCCGGCGGCCGATGCCCAGCCAGATCACCAGCAGCGCCAGCAGACCGATCGCCGGGGTGGCCTGGCCCATGTTGGCGAACGCCATCGCCACCGGCGTGGCCCTGCGGAACATGCGGCGGGTGAGCAGGATGCCCAGCGGGATCGCGATGATCAGCACGAAGAAGGTGGAGATCACGGTCAGCTGGACGTGCTGCCACAGGGCCTTGGTGACCTGGCCGTCCGCCAGTGCGTTCTCGCTCAGCGCGTCCAGTTCGGCCTGCCGGAACCACAGCCAGGTCGCCAGCAGCACGGCCACCAGCAGCGCCGGCAGGAAGGTCAGCTTCCGCCAGCCGATCCGCCGCCCCGCCGTAGACGTGGCCGGCGTACCCGGCTCCTGCCCGGCGTCGTCCTCGTCCCGGTGGTCGCCGGAGGACCCAAAGGACCCGGAGGACCCGGAGGACCCGGAGGACCCGGAGGGAGCGCGGGACGAGGACGCGGAGACGGAGGGCGAGGGACCGGACGGCGAGGGACCGGACGGCGAGGAACCGGACGGCGAGGAACCGGACGGCGAGGAACCGGACGACGAGGGACCGGACGACGAGGAACCGGACGGCGAGGGACCGTGCGGCGACGACGAGGAACCGGAGGATGAGGTGCTCACGCCTTGGTCCCCTCCCCTCCGAAGCCCTCCTGCTCGGCATGGGTCTGCTCGGAGCGGGTCTCCTGGAGGTCGTGCTGGTGCTCCAGCGCGTCCAGCCGGTCGGCCTCCAGCAGCTCGTGCACGGAGTTCATCAGCGTCTCCATGTCGACGACGCCCTCGTACTCGCCGCGCCGCCCGGTGACCGCGACCCGCCCCGCGTTGTCGGTGAGCACCGCCTCCAGCGCGTCCCGCAGCGTCGCGTCCGCCGTCACGGTGTCGGTGACCAGCGCCCCGGCCCGCGCCAGCGAGCCCTTGGCCCGCATCAGGTCGCCGCGCCTGAGCCACTTGTAGGGCCGCCCGCGCCGGTCGAGGAGCAGGATCTCGTTGGTGCCGGCCGCCCGCAGCGCGTCGAAGATGTGCTGGAGCGGGTCCTCGACGGTCACCGTCGGGTAGTCGGTGATCCCCACGTCCCGCACCCGGGTCAGGTTCAGCCGCTTCAGCGCCGCCCCGGCGCCCACGAAACCCGAGACGAAGTCGTCCGCCGGGTTGGTGAGGATCGCCTCCGGGGTGTCGAACTGGGCGATGTGGGAGCGCTCGCGCAGCACCGCGATCCGGTCGCCCAGCTTGATCGCCTCGTCGAAGTCGTGGGTGACGAAGACGATCGTCTTGTGCAGCTCGTGCTGGAGCCGGATCAGCTCGTCCTGGAGGTGGTCCCGGGTGATCGGGTCCACCGCGCCGAACGGCTCGTCCATCAGCAACACCGGCGGGTCGGCCGCCAGCGCCCGCGCCACGCCCACCCGCTGCTGCTGACCGCCGGAGAGCTGGCGCGGATAGCGGCCGTGGAACTCCCCGGCGTCCAGTCCGACCAGGTCGAGCATCTCCTCCACCCGGTCCCTGATCCGCGTCTTCGACCAGCCGATCATCTTCGGGACCAGCGCGATGTTCTGGGCGACGGTCATGTGCGGGAAGAGGCCGGAGGACTGGATCGCGTAGCCGACCTTGCGGCGCAGCTTCACCGGGTCGATGTCGGTGACGTCCTCGCCGTCGATGCGGATGCGTCCGCCGCTCGGCTCGATCAGCCGGTTGATCATCTTCAGGGTGGTGGACTTCCCGCAGCCCGAGGGCCCGACGAAGATGACGGTCTCGCCCGCCTTGATCTCCATCGACACGTTCTCGACGGCGGGCTGCGGGTTTCCGGGGTAGAGCTTGGTCAGGCTGTCCAGCTCGATCGTCGCCCCGGTGGCGTCACGGTGACCGTTCTCAGACACGGATCCCCCTGGGGATGGTCAGCCGCCCGAGCAGGACGTACGCGGCGTCGAACAGAAGCGCCAGGATGATGATCCCGAGTGTGCCCGCGAGCACCTGGTTCAGGGCGTTCTTGCTGCCCAGCGAAGCGATCCCGCGGAAGATCTCGTTGCCGAGGCCCGGGCCCGAGGCGTAGGCGGCGATGGCGGCGATGCCCATCAGCATCTGCGTGGAGACCCGGATGCCGGTGAGGATCGGCGGCCAGGCCAGCGGCAGCTCCACCCGCAGCAGCCGTGCCGGGCGGGACATCCCGATGCCCGTGGCCGCGTCCACCAGCGCAGGGTCCACCCCGCGCAGGCCGACGATCGCGTTGCGCACGATCGGCAGCAGCCCGTACAGGGTCAGCGCCGTCACCGTCGGCGGCACGCCCAGGCCCACGATCGGGATGAGCAGACCGATCATGGCCAGCGACGGGATGGTCAGGATGGTCGACGTGGTCAGGGTCGCCAGGTTGCCCGCCCACTCGCTGCGGTAGGTGACGACGCCGATCAGGACCCCGATCAGGGTCGCCACGACCATGCACTGGAAGACCGCGCTGGCGTGCTGGTAGGCGTCGGTGAGCAGCTGCTGGTGGCGGCTGCCCACGAACTCCCAGAAGTTCACGTCCGCTCACCTCCGGGGGTCGTCCGGTCCCGGTCCTGTCGTCCGGTGCCCGGTCTCAGGCCTCGCCGCCCCGGTCGCGGGCGGCCTGCTCCACCAGCGGGATGATCCGCAGCGGGACCGGGTTCTCCATGACGATCGCCGTGGCGGCCCGGACGATGCCATCAAAACCGACAACCCGGTCGATCACCCGCTGGAGATCGGCGTTCGAGCGGGCCACCAGCCGGCACAGCATGTCGCCGGTGCCGGTCGTGGTGTGCAGCTCCAGCACCTCCGGCACGGTCGCCAAGTGCGCCCGCACGTCCGCCCCTTGGCCCTGCCGGATCTCCAGCGTCGCGAAGGCGGTCACCGGGTAGCCGAGAGCCGCCGGGTCCACCTCCGGACCGAAACCGCGGATGACTCCGTTCGACTGAAGCCGGTCGAGGCGCGCCTGCGCGGTGCCGCGGGCCACGCCCAGGCGCCGGGACATCTCCAGCACCCCGATCCGCGGCTCCCGGGCCAGCAGCCCGATGATCCGCCCGTCCAGTGGATCGATTCCCATTCCCCCGCCCTCCCGGCTGGTCATCCTGTACAGATCGCCCGCACAGGACCCCGTCTCCCTGGTCAGCTTGTCCAGTGAAAACGCAAACTATTGCGCACCTTGCAGACGCGGGAGACCCTGCGGCTATGACGCAGACCACACACCACACTCCCGACACCGCCCGGCAGGCCGACCCCTTCCCGGTCAAGGGAATGGACGCGGTCGTCTTCGCCGTGGGCAACGCCAAGCAGGCGGCGCACTACTACTCCACCGCCTTCGGCATGAAGCTGGTCGCGTACTCCGGACCGGAGAACGGCAGCCGCGAGACCGCGAGCTACGTCCTGGAGAACGGCTCCGCCCGCTTCGTGCTCACCTCGGTGATCAAGCCGTCCACCGACTGGGGCCGTTTCCTCGCCCAGCACGTGGCCGAGCACGGCGACGGCGTCGTCGACCTCGCCATCGAGGTCCCCGACGCGCGCGCCGCCCACGCCTACGCCGTCGAGCACGGCGCCCGCTCGATCGCCGAGCCGTACGAGGTCAAGGACGAGCACGGCACCGTCGTCCTCGCCGCCATCGCCACCTACGGCGAGACCCGCCACACCCTGGTGGAGCGCACCGGCTACGACGGCCCGTACCTGCCCGGCTTCGCCGCCGCCGAGCCGATGGTCCAGCCGCCCGCCCAGCGCACCTTCCAGGCCGTCGACCACTGCGTCGGCAACGTGGAACTCGGCCGCATGAACGAGTGGGTCGGCTTCTACAACAAGGTCATGGGCTTCACGAACATGAAGGAGTTCGTGGGCGACGACATCGCCACCGAGTACAGCGCGCTGATGTCGAAGGTCGTCGCCGACGGCACCCTCAAGGTCAAGTTCCCGATCAACGAGCCCGCCGTCGCCAAGAAGAAGTCCCAGATCGACGAGTACCTGGAGTTCTACGGCGGCGCCGGCGTCCAGCACATCGCGCTGAACACCAACGACATCGTGCAGACCGTGCGCACGATGAAGGCGGCCGGCGTCCAGTTCCTCGACACCCCCGACTCGTACTACGACACCCTCGGTGAGTGGGCGGGCGAGACCCGGGTGCCCGTGGACACCCTGCGCGAGCTGAAGATCCTCGTCGACCGCGACGAGGACGGCTACCTGCTCCAGATCTTCACCAAGCCGGTCCAGGACCGCCCGACCGTCTTCTTCGAGCTGATCGAACGGCACGGCTCCATGGGCTTCGGCAAGGGCAACTTCAAGGCCCTCTTCGAGGCGATCGAGCGCGAGCAGGCCAAGCGCGGCAACCTCTGACGACCCCGCGGGGCTCAGCCGGGCGGGTCCTCCACCGAGGGCTCGCCCAGCTCCGCCAGCGCCCGCTCGGCCTCCGGCGCCCCGAGCGGCGAGAAGTACGGGTTGATCGTCAGCGCCTCCCCGAGGTGCCGCCGCGCGGGCCCGTACCGCCCCAGCGCCCGCTCGATCGCTCCCCGGTGGAAGGCGTACAGCGCGCTGCGCACCCCGCCCCCCTGCTCGCCGTCGGTCGCGATCGTCGCGAACTCCAGCGCCTCCTCGTCCTCACCGGTCCGGTGCAGCGCCCAGCCCAGCGCGTCGGCCACCGCGGTCCCGGGCTGCCGCCCCCACTCCTCCCGCAGCCGCCGCACCGCCGCCTCCGGATCACCGTGGTCCGCCTCGAAGCGCCCCAGCACCAGCTCCTCGTCGGCGCCGGCCGCCCCCGCCTCCCGCACCCGCGCCCGCAGCAGGTCGTACTGCACCCGCGCGGCCTGGTCGAGCCCCAGCGACTCGTACAGCTCGCCCAGCTCCAGGGCGTACTCCGGGCTCGGCCGCTTGGCCAGCGCCGCCTGGTACGCCGACAGCGCGTCGGTCGTCCGGCCCAGCGCGGCCAGCGCCCGCCCCTGCCCGGCCTGCGCCGCCCGCTGGTCGGGGTCGATGCGCCGCGCCTCCTGGAAGAACCGCAGCGCCTCCTCCCGGTCCCCGCGCTCGAACGCCAGCCGCCCCGCCTGTTCCAGGTACGCCGCCCGCTCGGCCGGTGCCTCGGCGGCCGCCGCCGCGTCCGAGATCCGCGCCGCCGCGTCCTCCCGCCAGCCCCGGTCCCGGTAGACGGCCGCGGCCCGCGCCCCCACGGCCGGCGTCCCCGGACGCAGCTTCATCACCTTCTCCAGGGCCCGGCCCACACCCTCGTGGTCGCCGAGCCCGGTGTACGCGTCGATCAGCACCGCGTGCGCCGTCCACCGCTTCGGCGCCGCCTTCACCGCGTCCTCGCCCCACTTCTTCGCCGCGGGGAAGTCCCGCCGCGCCACCGCCAGTGCCGCCAGCCCCTCCAGGGCCTGCGGATTGCGCTCCGCCCCCACCCGGAGCGAGGTGCGCAGCGCCTTCTCGGCCTTCGGCCAACTCGCCACGTCGGCCGTCCGGCGCCCCTGCTCGACGTACGCCGTCCCCAGCACCGCCCAGGACACCCCGTCCAGCGGCTGCGCCCGCAGGTGCCTCTCCCGGTCGCCGATCAGCGCCGCCAGGTCCGGCAGCGCGGCCGGCACCCCCGTGGTCACCGCCCCGCGCGCCAGGGCGGCCGGTCCCGGCGCCGGCGGGGGAGCGTCACGCCCGCCCCAGGGCAGCAGGACCAGGACCCCGCCGAGTACGGCGGCCCCGGCGACGGAGGCGATCAGCACCCGGTTCCGGCGGCGGGGGCGCCACCCGCGTTCGATCTCCATGGCGCCTACTGTGCGCCCGTACGACAAGCGGACCGCGGCTTGCTCCGCCTGCCGTCCACGGGGTTCACACCGATGGCCCCGGGTGCGAACCTGAGATCATGAGCCGTATCGAAGCGCCTCGCGACGAGGCCGACGCGGTCGTCGAGGCCCCCACAGCCGCCGCAGCCGAAGCAGCCGCCGCCCGGACGCCCGCGGCCTCGGGCACCCTCGTCGACCGGCTGCTCGCCGGCCTGCCCGCCGACGCCGTCCTCACCGACCCCGACGTCACGGCCTCCTACGCCCACGACATGGCGAGCTTCTGCCCGGCGGGCGCCCCCGCGGTGGTCGTCCTGCCGCGCACCGCGGAGGACGTCCAGCACGTCATGCGCACCGCCACCGAGCTGCGCGTCCCGGTCGTCCCGCAGGGTGCCCGCACCGGCCTGTCCGGCGGCGCCAACGCCACCGACGGCTGCGTGGTCCTCTCCCTGACCAGGATGGACCGCATCCTGGAGATCAACCCGGTCGACCGCGTCGCCGTCGTCGAACCGGGCGTCGTCAACGCCACGCTCTCCCGCGCGGTGAACGAGCACGGCCTGTACTACCCTCCCGACCCCTCCAGCTGGGAGTCCTGCACCATCGGCGGCAACATCGGCACCGCCTCCGGCGGCCTGTGCTGCGTCAAGTACGGCGTGACCGCCGAGTACGTCCTCGGCCTGGACGTCGTCCTCGCCGACGGCCGCCTGATGTCCACCGGCCGCCGCACCGCCAAGGGCGTCGCCGGCTACGACCTCACCCGGCTCTTCGTCGGCTCCGAGGGCTCGCTCGGCATCGTCGTGCGGGCCGTCCTCGCGCTGCGCCCCAAGCCGCCCGAGCAGCTGGTGCTGGCCGCCGAGTTCGCCTCAGCGTCCGCCGCCTGCGACGCGATCTGCCGGATCATGGAGGGCGGGCACGTGCCGTCCCTCCTCGAACTGATGGACCGTACGACCGTCAAGGCGGTCAACGACCTCGCCCACATGGGGCTCCCGGAGACCACCGAGGCCCTGCTCCTCGCCGCCTTCGACACCGCCGACCCGGCCGCCGACCTCGCCGCCGTGGGCGCCCTGTGCGAGGCCGCCGGCGCCACGCAGGTGGTCCCGGCCGACGACGCCGCCGAGTCCGAACTCCTCCTCCAGGCGCGGCGCCTGTCCCTCACCGCCCTCGAAGCGGTCAAGGGCACCACGATGATCGACGACGTGTGCGTGCCCCGCTCCCGGCTCGGCGCCATGCTGGAGGGCGTCGAACGCGTCGCCGCGAAGTACGGCCTCACCATCGGCGTCTGCGCCCACGCGGGCGACGGCAACACGCACCCGACGGTCTGCTTCGACGCCTCCGACCCCGACGAGTCCCGGCGGGCCCGCGAGTCCTTCGACGAGATCATGGCCCTCGGCCTGGAACTCGGCGGCACCATCACCGGCGAGCACGGCGTGGGGGTGCTGAAGAAGGAATGGCTGGCGCGGGAGATCGGTCCGGTGGGCCTGGAGATGCAGCGGGGCGTCAAGGAGGTCTTCGACCCGCTGGGCATCCTCAACCCGGGCAAGCTCTTCTGACCCGGGGTGCCCGTGGGTCCGTCACCGGGCGAGCAGTTCGGCCAGCCCGTCGTCGATGCCGAGCCGCCCGCCCTCGGTGCCCGGCGGCACCGTCAGCAGGGTGCGCTCCAGCCAGGCCGACACCTGCGCCGTCGGCGCCTCCAGGAGGGCGTCGCCGTCCGGGCTGCTCAGCGCCATCAGCACGACGCCGCGCCCGTCCGTCTTGGACGGCCACACCCGCACGTCCCCGTGTCCGCAGGGCCGGAACACCCCCTCCACCAGCAGGTCGCGGGCGAACGTCCAGTGCACCGGATGGCCGGAGTCGATGTGGAAGGTGATGTGCACGGCGTAGGGGTCGTCGGTGGCGTAGCTGAGCAGCGCGGGCACCGGGATGCCGCGCTCGGGCGACAGGATGAGCCTCAGCTCCAGCTCGCGCTCCACGACGGCGGGGTTGGGGTGCATGGCGGGTGTCCTCTCTCGTACGGGTCCGCACGGGCCGCCTGGACCGGACCCGCACGAGGGAGAGCGGCGAGGGCCGTGAGCGTTACGCGGGTTCGCGGAACTTTTTTCCCCCACCTCTGTCCCGCGTGTGAAGGTCCATGCACGAGGTTGCCCGGAAAGGGGCGGGACCGGCGGGACCGGCGGTGCGGATTGCGCCCGTCTGATAGATGTTGAGCCCCCATATCAACCCCCGAGCAGATACGGGACGACGGACATGAGCGCCCCAACCCCGGCCCCCGGCGACGACAGGCCCCGCGAAGGGTATTACCCGGACCCCTCCATCCCCGGCTACGTCCGGTACTGGAACGGCGCCTCCTGGGTGCCGGGCACCAGCCGCCCCGCGCCCGAGGACGGCGAACCGCTCGCTCCGCCGGCCGGTGCGCGGCCCTCGGTGGAGGAGACCGGCCCGCACTTCTTCGACGAGGACCCGGTCGAGGAGGCGCCCGCCGCGTCCCAGCACGGCAGCCGCCCGGAACCCGCCACGGCCTGGGGCGCCGACCGCTCCCGCCAGTCCGGCTTCGCCGACGCCCCCGAGCAGCGGGTCGCCTGGCCGGGGACCGTCCAGGGCGCCGACCCGAGGGTGCCGCACGCGCGGGGCGCGGGTCCGGCCGGGGGAGCGGCGGCGGGGGCCGCCGACCCGGGCACCGGTGGTGAGCCCGGTGCCGACGGTGGCGCGGGCCCGACGGGCGCCCGGGCGGGGGGTGCGTCCGGTGAGGTGCCGGGCGGTGCGTCCGCGGGTGCGCCGGGCGGTGCGGGTGCCGGTGCGGATGCGGGTGCGCCGGGTGGTGCGGGTGCGGTCGGTGGCGCTCGGGCCGGACACGCCCCCGGTGGGACGGAGGGCGAGTCCGGCAACACCTTCGTCTTCCGGCGCCCGGTGACCGGGGGTGGCCGGAACACCCCGGCCGCGGACAGCGGTGCCGAGGACCAGGGCACGATGACCTTCCGCGCGGTCTCCCCGCGCGCGGGGACCCAGCGCCCCGGCGCGGCCGCCCCGGGCGGCCCCGGCTTCGCCGCCGGCCAGGCCGCCGCCGCGCGCGCCGCCGCGCAGTCCCCGACGGCGCCGTCCGGTCCGCAGCGGACGGGCGCCCCGGCAGAGCCCCCCGGCCCGGGTGCGCCGGGCGGCCCGGCGCACCCGCACCAGGCGGCCGCCCCCCGGCCCGCGGCCTCCGCCCCGATCGCGCCCGGCCCCGGCGGGGGCCAGTCCTCGTGGGCGCAGCAGGTGCACCGGCTCGCCGGCGCGGCCGGGGACGAGCAGCCCGTCGCGCCCTGGAAGCCTCCGGTCGAGGACGTGTTCCAGGCCGCCGCGCGGCGCCAGGCGGCGGCCCGGCCCGCCGGACTCGGCAAGCGGCTGGCCGCCCGGCTGATCGACACCGTCGTCCTGGCCGGCGTCACCGCGGTCGCCGCCGTACCCCTCGGCACCAGGGCGGTCGAGCACGTCGACGACAAGATCGACGAGGCCAAGCTCTCCGGCGAGACCGTGACCGTCTGGCTGCTGGACGGCACCACCTCCACGTACCTGGGCATCGTGCTGGCCGTCCTGCTGCTCTTCGGCGTCCTCTACGAGGCGCTGCCCACCGCCAAGTGGGGCCGCACCCTGGGCAAGAAGCTGCTCGGTCTGGAGGTGCGGGACATCGAGGCGCACGAGCCCCCGTCCTTCGGCGCCGCCCTGCGCCGCTGGCTGGTCTACAGCGTCCCCGGTCTCCTGGTGGTCGGTGTCGTCGGCGTCGCGTGGTGCCTCTTCGACCGGCCGTGGCACCAGTGCTGGCACGACAAGGCGGCCCGCACCTTCGTGGCGGGCTGACCCGACACCGCTCGCGCGACGCTGCCGCCGCGTCGCCGCCCGGGGAGCCGGTCGGCCCCGGTACGCCGGTCCGTCCCCGCCCGCCCCGGCCCCGCGCGGGGCCCGGGGGCAGCCCCGCCCCGGGGCACCGCCGGAGGCGCGCGTACTCCGGACGGCCGCTCGCCGGATGCGCGTACGGGGCGATCGCGGTCGACTCGGGCCATGAGCAGCGAACCGCCCCCCGGCTCCGGCGGGCAGCCGCCGGAAGACGACCCGTTCAGGAAGCGTCCCCCGTCCCCCGGACCGGGCCAGGAACCCGGCCCGGGCGCGGGCGGCACGGGCTCGCCGTACGACGATCCGCCCCCGCACGGCAGCACCGGCCAGCCCCCGCCCCCCGGCGGTTCGCCCCCGCCGCCGGGCGGCGGGGGCCCGTACGGTGCTCCGCCCCCCGGCGGTGGTGGTCCCTACGGTGCCCCGCCCCCCGGCGGTGGTGGTCCCTACGGTGCCCCGCCCCCCGGCGGTGGCGGTCCCGCCGGAGGTGATCCGTACGGCGGCGGGAACCACCCCACCGATCCACTGGCCGGCATGCCCCCGCTCGCCGACAGCGGCCGGCGCACGCTCGCCCGGATCATCGACATGATCCTCGTGGGCATCGTCGTGTGGCTGCTGAGCTGGGCGTTCGACGTCCAGGAGTACCAGGTGGACGGCGACGACATCTCGGTCGGCAAGTCCTTCGGACAGTCCCTGATCGCCGCCGTGCTCTACATCGCCTACGACACCTACATGACCAGCAAGTCGGGTCAGACCCTCGGCAAGAAGTGGCTCGGCCTGCGGGTGGCCAACCTGGACAACGGCGCCACCCCCTCGGTGCAGACGTCGCTGATCCGCGCCCTGGTGCTGTGGATCCCGTTCGCCTTCTGCTGCGCCTGCGTCTGGACGATCATCGCGGGCGGCTGGAGCTTCTTCGACCGGCCCTACAAGCAGGGCCTGCACGACAAGGCGGCCAAGACGGTGGTGGTCAGCGCCCGTTGACGGCCCGGGGCCGGAGCCCCGGGCGGCACGGAGACGTCAGGCGGCGCGACCGCGGGCCGTCTCGCCCGCGCCCGCGGAGACCCGCGCCGCCGGCACCGGCTCCCGGTCCGGGGCGGGCCGGCGGGCCGGCACGGCGGCCACCCCGCGCGCCCTCGGCTGGGGGACGGCCAGGGCCACCAGCAGCCCGAGGGCGAGCGCGGCCACGGCGACGACGGCGACTCCGGGGCCCGAACTCGTCCCGGACAGCAGCAGCATGGCGAGCGTCGAGAAGATCACGGTGCACGTACCGTAGGCGAACTGTGCGGCAGTCGGACGGGGCATGGCCATCGTGTCCTCGGAAGACAATCTGGGGGTGAGACGGGCTGTCAGCCTGGCTTTCCGCCGGCTTCCGGGCGTGGTGCCAAGCGACTCTAACCCGCTGTGTGCCCGAGTGGAACCAGCAGTAAGCGTGACCTAACCGGCATGGCCGATGCACGGGGGGCGCACGGATTCATGGTGCCCGGTCCGTGGACGGTCCCGCGCGCCCGTCCGGTGCCGCTCGGGTCCCGGTGGGGTGTCCGCAAAGCGAACCCGCCCTCCGCATAGTGCACTTGTCCTGCTCAAGTCAAGGTCTGTCTTTTCCGGTGAACCTCTAGTCAAATGTCGTCACTTGACTACACGCGATGACCACGTGTGCGCGGACTCTGCTCTGTCCTTGTCCCCCCATCCGCGCGCGTGCACGCGGGGGAGGAACTCAAGTGACCAGAAGATCCTGGACGTTCAGAACGGCGGCGACCACCGTCGCCCTGGCCGCCGCCACCGCCACGCTCTCCGCGGCCGGTGTGGCGCAGGCCGACTCGCCGGCCCGGCCGGAGGCCGTGGAGGGCCACGACCCGCACCCCGCGAAGGGCATGGACTCCCATGACCTCAAGGGCCCCCTGAGCGACACGCAGGAGGCCCAGCGCGAGGAGGCCCTCAACCAGGTCATATCCGGCAAGGCCTCCGTGCAGAAGAAGGACGGCTCGAACGTCGTCCAGCTCAAGAGCAAGAAGGGCGACAGCAAGTACGTCGAGCTGGGCCGGGAGAAGACCGACAAGATCTTCACCATCCTGGTCGAGTTCGGCGACAAGGTCGACAGCCGCTACGGCGGCGACGCCGGCCCGCTGCACAACCAGATCGCCAAGCCCAACCGCAAGACCGACAACTCCACGGCCTGGAAGGAGGACTACGACCAGCAGCACTTCCAGGACCTGTACTTCGGCTCCGGCGAGGGCGTCGACTCGGTCAAGACGTACTACGAGAAGCAGTCCTCCGGCCGCTACTCGGTCGAGGGTGAGGTCTCCGACTGGGTGAAGGTCCCCTACAACGAGGCCCGCTACGGCAACAACGCCTGCGGCGACACCAACTGCCCCAGCGTGTGGAACGTCGTCAGCGACGGCCTGAACGCCTGGGTCGAGCAGCAGAAGGCGGCCGGCCGCACCGACGCCCAGATCAAGGCCGACGCCGCCCGCTTCGACGAGTGGGACCGCTACGACTTCGACGGCGACGGCGACTTCAACGAGCCCGACGGCTACATCGACCACTTCCAGGTCGTGCACGCCGGCGAGGACGAGTCCGCGGGCGGCGGCGCCCAGGGCACCGACGCCATCTGGGCCCACCGCTGGTACGCCTTCGGCACCGACGCCGGCGCCACCGGCCCCGAGCAGAACAAGCTCGGCGGCTCGCAGATCGGCTCCACCGGTATCTGGGTCGGCGACTACACCGTCCAGCCGGAGAACGGCGGACTCGGCGTCTACGCCCACGAGTACGGTCACGACCTCGGTCTGCCGGACCACTACGACACCGCCGGCGGCGACAACTCCACCGGCTTCTGGACGCTGATGTCGTCCGGTTCGTGGCTCGGCACCGGCCGCAACGAGATCGGTGACCTGCCCGGCGACATGACCGCCTGGGACAAGCTCCAGCTCGGCTGGCTGAACTACGACACCGCCAAGGCGGGGGTCAGCTCCTGGCACAAGCTGGGCGTGGCGGAGTACAACACCAAGCACAAGCAGGGCCTGGTCGTCGAGCTGCCGAAGAAGGCGGTCACCACCGAGATCGTCACGCCCGCCGAGGGCGCCACGCAGTGGTGGAGCGGCAGCGGTGACAACCTCAAGAACACGCTGAGCCGCTCGGTCGACCTCACCGGCAAGGCGAAGGCCGAGCTGACCTTCGACGGCTGGTACGACATCGAGGCCAACTACGACTACCTCTACACCGAGGTGTCCACCGACGGCGGCGCCAACTGGACCGCGATCGACGGCACGGTGGACGGTCAGCCGATCCCGCGCGACGCCGCCGACAAGCCGGCCCTGCACGGGACCCTGGACGGTCACAAGAAGTTCGCGTACTCCCTCGACGCCTACGCGGGCCAGAAGGTCGACGTCCGCTTCCGCTACCAGACCGACGGCGGCGTGGCCCAGAAGGGCTTCACGGCCGACGCCATCGCGGTCACCGCGGACGGCCAGGCGCTCTTCACCGACAACGCCGAGACCGCGGACGCCGCCTGGACGGCCACCGGCTTCTCCCGCGTCGGCGCCTCCTTCACCAAGGACTACGCGCAGTACTACCTCGCCGAGAACCGGCAGTACGTGTCGTACGACAAGACGCTGAAGACCGGCCCGTACAACTTCGGCTTCACGGAGCGCCCGGACTGGGTGGAGCACTACCCGTACCAGAACGGCCTGCTGATCTGGAAGTGGGACACCTCCCAGGCGGACAACAACACCAGCCAGCACCCGGGCACCGGTCTGGTCCTGCCCGTCGACTCGCACCCGACCGCGATGAAGTGGAAGGACGGCACGCTGCTGCGCAACCGCATCCAGTCGTACGACTCGCCGTTCAGCCTCTACCGCACGGACGCCATCACGCTGCACAAGGCCGACGTGGCGAAGTACTTCCCGGGCTCGAAGGGCGTCTCGGTCTTCAACGACCGCAAGAGCGACTACTACGACGAGGCGAACCCCACCGGCGGCGTCAAGATCACTGACACCAACACCAAGATCAAGATCCTGAAGGAGGCCAAGAACGGCTCGACGATCGAGCTGGAGGTTGGCTCCGCGGGCAGGTAAACAGCATCTGCCCAGGTCAGAGCATGATCGGCGGTGACCCCCTGGCGGGTCGCCGCCGATCCGTGTTTAGGTGCGTCCTGTGGTCCTCTTATTGACACCTGGTCCGACATCCGGACCGGCACCGGCAGACACGGGGGTATGAGCGCATGGCCGCAGGAGGTTTCAGCAAGCTGCCGAACGGCACGGTGGTGGTGGCGCTCAACCTGCCCAGCCCCGCCGGCCCCGACGGCAGCCTGCGCTTTCTCGTCCACGCCCAGAACCGGGCGCGCGCCCTGACCAGGCTGCGCAACCTGGGGCTGCGCGCGGTCTACCTGCGGGGCAACGCGGCCCCGCCGACCCCCGACGAGATCACCGCGGTCCTGCACCACCCGGACGGCCTGATCTGGCGCACGGCGCCGGTGGCCGCCGTCCCGGGCGGTCCGGAGCCGGTCCAGGAGCTGTGGCACCCGATCCGCGCCCTGCTCGGACGCCCGGCGGCCCAGACGTAGCGGGGCCCGCGCTAGTGGACGACCGGCTTGCCCGACAGCTCCACGCCCGCCTCCCGCAACTCCTCCAGCGCGCGCTCGGTGCTCTGCGCGGCCACCCCGGCGGTCAGGTCGAGCAGCACCTGGGTGCGGAAGCCCTCGCGGGCGGCGTCCAGGGCGGTGGCCCGTACGCAGTGGTCGGTGGCGATGCCCACGACGTCGACCTCGTCGATCTCCCGGGTCCGCAGCCAGTCGGCGAGGCGCGTGCCGTTCTCGTCGGCTCCCTCGAAGCCGCTGTAGGCGGCCGAGTACGCCCCCTTGTCGAAGACGGCGTCTATGGCGCCGGAGGCGACGGCGGGGGCGAAGTTCGGGTGGAAGCCGACCCCCTCCGTGCCCGCGACGCAGTGCGCCGGCCAGGAGTGGACGTAGTCGGGGTTGTCGGCGAAGTGGCCGCCCGGCGCGATGTGGTGGTCGCGGGTGGCCACCACGTGGCGGTAGCCGGCGGGCGCCTGCCCGATCAGCTCGGTGATGGCGGCGGCCACGTCCGCTCCGCCGGTCACGGCGAGGCTGCCTCCCTCGCAGAAGTCGTTCTGCACGTCTACGACGATCAGGGCGCGGCGCATGGTCGGTGTCCTTCGACTGGGTCGACTGGGGAGGGAGGGGACGGTAGGGGACGGTAGGGGACGGACGGGCGGCCGGCGCGGGCCCGTGAGGCCCGCACCTGCTTTAGCTACCCGAGCCCCCGTGCACGTACTCCGTCGGAAGGACGGGTTCCCCTCGGGAGAGCTGGGTGGCGGACAGCGGCAGGTTGGCGCGGGCGGCCGCGTGCCGGTCCCGGGCGGCGTCCAGCGGCTCGCGGGCGACCACCTCGCCGCCCCTGACCAGCTCCACGAGGAGCTGCCGGTCGGCGAGGTCCTCGGGCACCGGCCCGGTGCCGACCACCTCGGCCTCGGCGTACCCGTGGGCGTCCAGGCGCCGGGCGGCCCACTTGCGGCCGCCGACCGACGTCTTGCCCCCGCTGGACTTCTTCGCCACCGCGACCAGCGGCCCCGCGGCGTCGGCGGGGGCACCGGACTCGGCCCGGGCGACCAGCTTGTAGACCATCGAGGCCGTGGGGTGCCCGGAACCGGTCACCAGCTGGGTGCCGACGCCGTACGCGTCCACGGGCGCCGCCGCCAGCGAGGCGATGGCGTACTCGTCCAGGTCCGAGGTGACGACGATCTTCGTCTCCGTGGCGCCCAGCTCGTCCAGTTGCTGGCGCACCCGGTGGGCGACCAGCAGCAGGTCGCCGGAGTCGATGCGCACGGCGCCCAGCTCGGGCCCGGCGACCTCCACGGCCGTGCGGACGGCCTCGGTGACGTCGTAGGTGTCCACCAGCAGCGTGGTGTCGCGGCCGAGGGACTCCACCTGCGCCTGGAAGGCGTCGCGCTCGGTGTCGTGCAGCAGGGTGAAGGCGTGGGCGGAGGTGCCGACGGTGGGGATGTTGTAGCGGAAGCCGGCGGCCAGGTCGGAGGTGGTCGCGAAGCCGCCGACGTAGGCGGAGCGGGCGGCGGCCACCGCGGCCAGCTCGTGGGTGCGGCGGGCGCCCATCTCGATCAGCGGGCGACCCCCGGCGGCCGAGGACATGCGGGACGCGGCGGCGGCGATCGCCGAGTCGTGGTTGAGGATGGAGAGGATCACCGTCTCCAGCAGCACGCACTCGCCGAAGGTCCCCTCGACCCGCATGATCGGCGAGCCCGGGAAGTACACCTCGCCCTCGGGGTAGCCCCAGATGTCGCCGCTGAAGCGGTACCCGGCGAGCCAGTCCAGCGTCTCCTCGTCGACGATGCCGCGCTCGCGCAGGAAGTTCAGGACGTCCGCGTCGAAGCGGAAGTTCTCCACGGCGTCCAGCACCCGTCCGGTGCCCGCCACGACGCCGTAGCGGCGGCCGTCCGGCAGCCGGCGCGTGAAGACCTCGAACACGCTGCGCCGCTCGGCCGTGCCCGCCTTCAGGGCGGCTCGGAGCATGGTCAGCTCGTACTGGTCCGTGAAGAGCGCCGTCGAGGGTACGTCCACCGGCAGCCCAAGGTCCGCTGTGTTCATGGCAGGAATCGTACCCCCATTTCGTCAGAGTGACGATTTCTGGTCGCGTGGCGTGGCCCACAGGCCCGTTTGTGCGGCCGCCCCCCTGTGGTGGCAGCATGGGCCCTGTGACGGCAGCCGCACCCATGGAGATCGAGAAGACCGAGTCGGCGGAGGAGGTCTTCGCCGTACCCGAGCCCGACGTGCCCTGGGTGACGATCGTCCACAACGATCCCGTCAACCTCATGAGCTACGTGACGTACGTCTTCCAGTCCTACTTCGGTTACTCGAAGGACAAGGCCACCAAGCTCATGATGGACGTCCATCACAAGGGCCGGGCGGTCGTCTCCAGCGGCAGCCGCGAGGAGATGGAGCGGGACGTGCAGGCCATGCACGGCTACGGCCTGTGGGCCACCCTCCAGCAGGACCGGAAATGACCCACGCCCGCCCGCAGGACGGAAGTAGCTGAATCACCTCGATGCCCGGACAGTTCGAACCGCTTCCCGGCGGCGGCGCGGCCGTCGCCCTCGACGACGTCGAGATCTCCATCATCCGGTCCCTGGCCGTGCAGCTCCTGGAGCTGATCGGCCCCGGCCCCGCCGAGGACGCCTCCGACGACCCGCTCGCCGAGCTCTTCGCCGAGGGTCCGAGCGAGCCGCCCACCGACCCGGTGCTGCGCCGCCTGTTCCCCGACGCCTACGGCGACCCCGACGGCACCCCGCAGGCCGCGGAGGCCGAGGAGCAGCGGGCGCACTCCGCCGAGTTCCGCCGCTACACGGAGAACGACCTGCGCGCCGGCAAGCGCGACAACGCGCTGGCGGTGATCCGCACCCTGGACGCCCTCGCCTCGGCGAGCGCGGGGGCGGGCGAGGACGGCGCGGTGCTGAAGCTGTCGGTCGCGGAGTCCCGGCAGTGGCTGAGCGCCCTCAACGACCTGCGCCTGGCGATCGGCTCCCGGCTGGAGATCGCCGACGAGGACGACACCGACCTGCTCTACCGGCTGCCCGACGAGGACCCGCGCAAGCCCATGGTGATGGCCTACCTGTGGCTCGGCGGTCTCCAGGAGACCCTCGTCGCGACTCTTATGCCCTGAACGTGGCGTTTCGATCACCCTGAGTGTCCGCTCAGCGGACCCTCAAATCCGGATAACGATCGCGCCAAAACGCTGCCCTTTTTTGCACCCCATGGGTGGTTTTTGTCCGCTTCTGCCTGTGGGGCACGTCACAGAGCACCCCTGTGATCAGCCGGGCCGTCGTGGTAAATCTTCACGACCGCCCGGCGAACACCACCCGAATGTTCGGCCGGGTGCGCCACCGAGCCGGCGGATCGCCGGCCAGGCACCGAGCGGGACGTGAGGCCCGCTCAGCTCCATCATCCGGGGGGATCGAGACCCGATCCGAGGCCGCGAGAAGGCCCGGTTCGGCATGGAGAAAGGCGCACCACACATGACCTCTGCGCAGGTCGACACGGAGAAGGCCCCCGAAGAGGGGTACGAACGCGGACTCAACAGCCGCCAGGTCCAGATGATCGCGATCGGCGGCGCCATCGGCGTCGGCCTCTTCCTGGGCGCCGGGGCCAACATCGCCAAGGCCGGCCCCAGCATCATCCTCATGTACGCCCTCGCGGGCGTGATCATCTTCTTCATCATGCGGGCGCTCGGCGAGCTGCTCCTCTACCGACCGGTCTCCGGCTCCTTCGCCGAGTACTCGCGCGAGTTCCTCGGCCCCTTCTTCGGTTACTTCACCGGCTGGACCTACTGGCTGATGTGGGTGGTCACCGGCATGGCGGAACTCACCGCCGCCGCCATCTACATCCACTACTGGTTCCCGGACATCCCGCAGTGGGTCTCCGCCCTGGTCTTCCTGGTCCTGCTGTTCGTCGCCAACCTGATCTCGGTGAAGCTGTTCGGCGAGATCGAGTTCTGGTTCTCGATGGTCAAGGTCACCGCCATCATCGGCATGATCGTCATCGGCATCGGCGTCCTCACCCTCGGCTTCAGCCAGGCCGGCGACACCGCCGCCGTCTCCAACCTGTGGGAGTTCGACGGCTTCTTCCCCAAGGGCATCGGCTCGTCCCTGATGACCCTCCAGGGCGTCATGTTCGCCTACCTCGCCGTCGAGCTGGTCGGCGTCACCGCCGGCGAGTCCGAGAACCCGGAGAAGACCCTCCCCAAGGCGATCAACACCCTGCCCTGGCGCATCGCGCTGTTCTACGTCGGCGCCCTCACCGTCATCCTGGCCGTGGTCAAGTGGACCGAGTTCGCCGAGGGCGTCAGCCCCTTCGTGAAGGCCTTCACGGTCATCGGCATCCCGGCCGGCGCGGGCATCGTGAACTTCGTCGTCCTCACCGCCGCCCTGTCGTCCTGCAACTCCGGCATGTACTCCACGGGCCGCATGCTGCGCTCCCTGGCGGACAACGGCGAGGCCCCCAAGGTCTTCAACCGGCTGTCGTCGACCAAGACCCCGGCCATCGGCATCGGCGTCTCGGTGGTCTTCATGGGCATCGGCGTGGTCCTCAACTACGTCGTCCCGGAGAAGGCCTTCGGGTACGTCACCTCCATCGCCACCGCCGCCGGCATCTGGACCTGGCTGATGATCCTGATCAGCCACGTCCTCTACCGCCGCAAGGTCGTCGCGGGCCGGCTGCCCGCCTCCTCCTTCCCGGCGCCGGGCGGCTCGGTCTGCTCCTACATCGCCATCGCCTTCCTGCTCTTCGTCACCTGCCTGATCGCCCTCGACGCCGACGCCCGCGTCTGCCTCTACGTCATGGCCGGCTGGGCCGTCGCGCTCGGTATCGGCTGGGCGGTGCTCAAGAGCCGCAACCCGGCGGTCACCCAGCGGCGCGACGAGCCGGAGATGGAGAAGATCGTCTGACGGTCGCCCCGGCCGACAGACCCCGACCAGCGCGTTCGCGCGCACCGAGGACGTCCGGCCGCACGGGTTGCTCGTGGCACCCCGGCGCGTCCGCCGCTCAGGATGTCCGGCATACGGGCCGGTCCGTACCACCCATCGGTACGGACCGGCCCTCTGCTTATCCTGGCCGCATGCTGACCATCACCCAGGCCCTGTACGACCAGATCGTCGCCCACGCGCGCGAGGACCACCCCGACGAGGCGTGCGGCGTGGTGGCAGGTCCGGTGGGCGAGGGCCGCCCCGAGCGGTTCGTCCCGATGCTGAACGCCGCCCGCTCCCCGACCTTCTACGAGTTCGACTCCCAGGACCTGCTGAAGCTCTACCGCGAGATGGACGACCGCGACGAGGAGCCGGTGGTCATCTACCACTCCCACACCGCCACCGAGGCCTACCCCTCCCGCACCGACATCACCTACGCCAACGAACCCGGCGCCCACTACGTCCTGGTCTCCACGGCGGACACCGACGGCGCCGGCGACTTCCAGTTCCGGTCGTTCCGCATCCTGGAGGGCGAGGTGACGGAGGAGGAGGTCAAGGTCGTGGAGGCGTACTGAGGCGCACCGATCCCGAGCGTGTCCCACATCGCGGATGAATCATGTCCGCAGGGTGAGATCACACTCCGGAGGCCGGACCGGGAATCGATACGATGAGCCCATGGTTCTTCTCGACGTGAGCGAAAAGGCGCCGGGCACGCTGCTCGTGGCGCGCCTGCACGTCGACCTGTGCAGGCTGAACAGCGCCATCTGTTGATTTCCGCCGCCGCCGTACGGCCGTGCGCCGCGGCGGGCTGCCGCGTGCCGCCGCGCGCCTGACCGAACCCACGACACCTTCCGACAGGAGCCCTCAGCCATGGCCATCGAGGTCCGCATCCCGACCATCCTCCGCCAGTACACCGACGGCCAGAAGGCGGTGGAGGGCAACGGGGACACCCTCGCCAAGCTCTTCGCCGACCTGGAGACCCGGCACACGGGCATCCAGGCCCGGATCGTGGACGGGGAGCAGCTGCGCCGCTTCGTCAACGTCTACCTGAACGACGAGGACGTCCGCTTCCTCGACGGCATCGACACCAAGCTGACCGACGGCGACAGCATCACGATCCTGCCGGCCGTGGCCGGCGGCATGGCCTGATCGGGATGCGCTACGACTCCCCGCTGGCCGCGGTGGGCAACACCCCCCTGGTGCGCCTGCCGCGGCTCTCGCCGTCCGACGACGTCCGCATCTGGGCCAAGCTGGAGGACCGCAACCCGACCGGCTCGATCAAGGACCGCCCCGCGCTCCACATGATCGAGCAGGCCGAGAAGGACGGCCGCCTCACCAAGGGCTGCACGATCCTCGAGCCCACCAGCGGCAACACCGGCATCTCCCTCGCCATGGCCGCCCGGCTCAAGGGCTACCGCATCGTCTGCGTGATGCCCGAGAACACCTCGCGGGAACGCCGGGACCTGCTCGCCATGTGGGGCGCGGAGATCATCTCCTCCCCGGCCGCGGGCGGCTCCAACACCGCCGTGCGCGTCGCCAAGGAACTCGCCGCCGAGCACCCGGACTGGGTGATGCTCTACCAGTACGGCAACCCGGACAACGCCGGCGCCCACTACGCCGGCACCGGCCCCGAGATCCTCGCCGACCTGCCGTCCCTCACCCACTTCGTGGCCGGCCTCGGCACCACGGGCACGCTGATGGGCGTCGGCCGCTACCTGCGCGAGCACAAGCCGGACGTGAAGATCGTCGCCGCCGAACCGCGCTACGACGACCTGGTGTACGGGCTGCGCAACCTCGACGAGGGCTTCGTCCCCGAGCTGTACGACGCCTCCGTCCTCACCACCCGCTTCTCGGTCGGCTCGGCGGACGCCGTCACCCGCACCCGGGAACTCCTCCAGCAGGAGGGCATCTTCGCGGGCGTCTCCACCGGCGCCGCCCTGCACGCCGCGATCGGCGTGGGGAAGAAGGCGGTGAAGGCCGGCGAGAGCGCGGACATCGTCTTCGTCGTCGCCGACGGCGGCTGGAAGTACCTCTCCACCGGCGTCTACACGGCCGCCACCACCGAGGAAGCCATCGAGACCCTCCAGGGCCAACTCTGGGCCTGAGGCGTCTTCGGGCGAGCTGATGGGCCCGGTCCTCGCCGGGGGGCGGCGACGTG
>NZ_JBWKKZ010000001.1:131922-180437 GCF_056430705.1 Streptomyces sp. NPDC045956
GGCGCGGGGCCCGCGGGGGCGAGGTGGCGGGCCCGGTCCGCACGGGACGCGGTGCAGCGGCACGGCCGGCCCGGAGCGAGGTGGCGGTCCTGATCCCTCGCCGGCGACGTGGCGCGGGGCCCGCGGGGGCGAGGTGGCGGGCCCGGTCCGCACGGGACGCGGTGCAGCGGCACGGCCGGCCCGGAGCGAGGTGGCGGTCCTGATCCTTCGCCGGCGACGTGGCGCGGGGCCCGCGGGGTGCAGACGGCGGGCCCGGTCCGCACGGGGCCGAAGCGCCACGGCAGAAGCCGCACGGTCAGGAGGCGGACCCGGTCCGGACGGGGCGAGGTGGCGGTCCCGGTCTCCGCCGGGCGAGATGCTGTGGCGGGACCCCGCCCGGGGTGGGGTGAAGCGGTGGTCCCCGCCCCGTCGAGGTGCCGCGGCAGGCACTCACCGGACGAGGCGGCGCGCCCGGTCCCTCCCCGACGAGGCGGCCCCCGGTCGCTCACCGGGCCAGGCGGCGCGCGCCGGCCCTCACCGGGCCAGGTGACGGACCTGGTCCCACAGGGCCGGGTCCACCTCGCCCACCCGGCGCCGGAAGTCCTTCATCGGCACCCGGCGCAGCTCGTCGGTCTCCAGGAAGCTCGTCCGCCCCCGCGCGTCCCCGACCGAGCCCGGCGGCAGGGTGATCACCCCGGCCCGCCCTTCCCGGTGCCGCGTGGTGATCTTCGCGACGAGCGCGCGCCGTCCGTGCACCGAGATCACCAGACACGGCCGGTCCTTCGCGCCGCCGGTGTCCTCGTACGGCACGTTCGCCCACCAGATCTCCGCGGGCCGGGGCCGGGCCGCCCGTGCCCGGGGTCCCGTCGGACGTCCCGGCGGACGCCGGCTGCCGCCCGGCCGAGGGGGCCGCCGCCCGCGGCCCCAGCCGTCGACGACCGTGGCGACGAGTGCGAGCAGTACCACCGCCGCGAGGGCGAGCCACCAGGACGTGTCCATACGACGACCGTACCGGCGCGCACCACGACCGCGCGCCCCCTCGATGGCCCCATGCGCCCCACGTCCAGCCGAACCGGTGACACCGCAGGTGAGTTCGCCCACAACGGCCCCTGGCGGAGGAGCGACCACAGGTTTTGCGCCTTACGCTCGACAAACCGCACGACCCCCGTCTCTCCACACGCGCCAGCGGAGGTTTCTGCTTCATGAAGCTCACCGTCGTCGGCTGCTCGGGGTCGTTCCCGTCCGCGGAATCGGCCTGCTCGAGCTACCTCGTCGAGGCCGACGGCTTCCGGCTGCTCCTCGACATGGGCAACGGTGCCCTCGGCGAGTTGCAGCGCCACTGCGGTCTCTACGACCTCGACGCGATCTTCCTCAGCCACCTGCACGCCGACCACTGCATCGACATGTGCGCCTACTTCGTGGCGCGCTACTACCGGCACGAAGGCGGCCGCTGCGACCCCCTCCCGGTCTACGGACCCGAGGGCACCGAGCACCGGCTCACCACCGCCTACGCCGACACCCCCACCGCCTCGTCCATGAGCGAGGTCTTCGACTTCCACACGGTCAAGCCGTCCACCTTCGAGGTCGGCCCCTTCACCGTGCACACCGAGCGCGTCGCGCACCCCGTGGAGGCCTACGCCATCCGCGTCGAGCACGACGGCAGGTCGCTGACCTACTCCGGCGACACGGGTGTCACCCCCGTGCTGGACGAACTCGCCCGCGACACCGACCTGTTCCTGTGCGAGGCCGCGTTCACGCACGGCAAGGAGAACATCCCGGACCTGCACCTCAACGGCCGCGAGGCGGGCGAGACCGCCGCCCGCGCCGGTGCCCGCAGCCTGGTCCTCACCCACATCCCGCCGTGGACCGACCCCCGGGTCAACCTCGCCGACGCGCGCGAGGTCTACGACGGACGGGTCGAGGTCGCCGCCGCGGGCGCGGTGTACGAGGTCTGACGCACGACGACGGAGGCGGGGCCGGTCACCTGGACCGGGCCCGCCTCCGTGCGGGACGCGTGCGGGGCTACTTGCCCTCCGCCTTCTGCAACTCGGCTATCTCCTCGTCCGACTCGCGGCCGGGCGTCGGCAGGTTGAACTTCGTGATCGCGAACCGGAAGACCACGTAGTAGACCGCCGCGAAGCACAGGCCGACCAGGGCCAGGCCCCACGGGTTGCTCGCGATGCCCAGGTTCAGGAAGAAGTCGACCGCGCCGGCCGAGAAGCCGAAGCCGTCCTTCATGCCCAGCGCCCAGGTCAGCGCCATCGAGACACCCGTGAGCACCGCGTGGATCGCGTACAGCACCGGCGCGATGAACATGAAGGTGAACTCGATCGGCTCGGTCACACCGGTGACGAAGGACGTCAGCGCGAGCGAGAACATCATGCCGCCCACGACCTTGCGGCGCTCGGGGCGCGCACAGTGCACGATCGCCAGGCAGGCGGCCGGCAGGGCGAACATCATGATCGGGAAGAAGCCCGTCATGAACTGGCCCGCGGTCGGGTCACCGGCCAGGAAGCGGGCGATGTCGCCGCTCTTGCCCTCGTACGAGCCCGCCTGGAACCAGGGGAAGGAGTTCAGCAGGTGGTGCATGCCGATCGGGATCAGCGCCCGGTTGGCGACACCGAAGATGCCCGCGCCGACGGCACCGGAGCCGACCAGCCACTCACCGAAGTTGTGCAGGGCGGTGCCGAGCACCGGCCAGATGTAACCGAAGACGATGCCGAGCACCAGGCCCGCGAAGGCCGACAGGATCGGGACCAGCCGGCGGCCGCCGAAGAAGCCCGCCCAGTCCGGCAGCTTGGTCCGGTAGAAGCGCTGGTAGAGCAGCGCCACCACGATGCCCATGACCACACCGCCGAGGACCTTGGCGTCCACCGGCGCGTCGGTCATGACGACCTTGCCGTCGACGACCTGCGCCACCTGCGGGAGGTTGCTGTCGGTGAACGTGGCCAGCACGTTCTTGAAGACCAGGTAGCCGACGACGGCCGCGAGCGCCGTGGAGCCGTCCGACTTCTTGGCGAAGCCGATGGCGATGCCCACCGCGAACAGCAGTGCCATGTTGTCGAGGATGGCGTTGCCGCCCGCCGCCATGAACCCGGCGATCTTCGTCAGGAACGTGGGGAACTCCGGGCGGCCCAGCATGTCGGTGTTGCCGAGGCGCACCAGCAGGGCGGCGGCGGGCAGCACCGCGACCGGCAGCATCAGGCTGCGGCCGATGCGCTGCATCACAGCCATCACACCGGCGCCCTTCTTCTTCTCTGCCGCGGGCGCGGCGCTGGGCGTGGTCACAACATCCTCCAGGGGGACAGGGCGCGCCGCCCGGTCGCACGGGAAGGAAGAGGACGGCGTCGTCGCAGGTCTAAACCACTCAGTGGTGTAGACCTGTTGTAGCACGATGAAGGCCGTGTAAGGAACCCGCTGTTCCGCGACCGCGGCACTACACGCAGTGGCCGGATCCGGCCCCCGCCCCCACCCCCCGCGAAGGCATGCCGAAGGCCCCCGGACCAGGTCCGGGGGCCTTGGAAGACCACGCTCGAAAGCCTACGCGACGCTAGCCCTTCGCCACGTCCTCCACCTCGTCCTCCGGCTCCCGCCCCGGCGTCTTCAGATCGAACTTCGTGATCGCGAACCGGAAGACCGCGTAGTACACCACCGCGAAGCACAGACCGATCGGGATGATCAGCCACGGCTTCGTCGCCAGGTTCCAGTTGATGACGTAGTCGATCAGCCCCGCCGAGAAACTGAACCCGTCCTTCACCCCCAGCGCCCACGTCACCGCCATCGACACACCCGTCAGCACCGCGTGCACCGCGTACAGCAGCGGCGCGATGAACAGGAACGAGTACTCCAGCGGCTCCGTGATCCCCGTCACGAACGACGTCAGCGCCACCGACAGCATCAGACCGCCGACCTCCTTGCGGCGGTGCGGCTTCGCGCAGTGCGTGATCGCCAGCGCCGCCGCCGGCAGCGCGAACATCATGATCGGGAAGAAACCCGTCGTGAACTGCCCCGCCGTCGGATCGCCCGCCAGGAACATGTTGATGTCACCGTGCACCACCGTGCCGTCCGGCTTCGTGTACGAACCGAACTGGAACCACATCGGCACGTTCAGGAACTGGTGCAGGCCGATCACCAGCAACGCCCGGTTCGCCAGGCCGAAGATGCCCGAACCCCACGCGCCCAGACCGTTCAGCCAGTCGCTGAAGCTCTCCAGCGCACTGCCGATCGGCGGCCACACCCACAGGCACAGCGCCGCGAACACGATCGCCGCGAACGCCATGATGATCGGCACCAGCCGGCGCCCGTTGAAGAAGCCCAGCCAGTCGACCAGCCTCGTACGGTGGAAGCGCTGCCAGAAGTACGCCGCCAGCAACCCGATCACGATGCCGCCGAAGACGCCCGGATTCTGGTACGTGAACGCCGTGACCGTCTCCGACCCGTCGGTGAGCCGGCAGCCGATCTGGGGGACCGCCTCCGCCCCCTCCGGGCAGTCCTCCGGGAACTGCCGCAGCACGTTCCAGTAGACGAGGAAACCCGCCACCGCCGCCAGCGCCGTCGACCCGTCCGCCTTCTTCGCCATCCCGATGGCCACACCCACGCAGAACAGCAGCGGCAGCCCCAGTGAACCGTCCAGCAGCGCCCCGCCCGCACCGGTCATCACCTTCGAGACGTTCGTCCAGCCCAGCCCGTCGTCCCCGAAGACGTCCGGCTGCCCCAGCCGGTTGAGGATGCCCGCGGCGGGCAGAACCGCGATGGGCAACTGAAGACTGCGCCCCATCTTCTGCAAACCCTGGAACAACGTGTTCCAGCGGGCGCGAGCGGGACTGACCGCGCTGTCGGCACTCATCCGGTCTCCATCCGGTCGCCGGTACACTGGTGTAGACCAGTTGACGGTCGGTTCCGCCGCCGTGACGCCATCATTCGGTACACCACCCCCGATGGCTCGCGAAGATGGGCCAACTGTGGGTTACTGCGACAAAGCGGTCCGGACCAGGGAGAAGGAACATGGCCAGCAAGGCTGAGAAGATCGTCGCCGGCCTCGGCGGCATCGACAACATCGACGAGATCGAAGGCTGCATCACCCGCCTCCGCACCGAGGTCAACGACCCCGCGCTGGTCGACGAAGCCGCCCTCAAGGCCGCCGGCGCCCACGGCGTCGTCAAGATGGGCACCGCCATCCAGGTCGTCATCGGCACCGACGCCGACCCGCTCGCGGCCGAGATCGAAGACATGATGTAAGCGCCCCGCCGGCGCACCCAGGGGCCCTTCCCGCCGAGCACCACCGGAAGGGCCCCTCCCCGTGTCCCGCTAGGCTCACCCGCATGTCACGCATCGACGGCCGCACCCCCCAGCAGCTCCGCCCCGTCACCATCGAACGCGGCTGGAGCAAGCACGCCGAAGGCTCCGTCCTCGTCTCCTTCGGCGACACCAAGGTCCTCTGCAACGCCTCCGTCACCGAAGGCGTCCCCCGCTGGCGCAAGGGCAGCGGCGAAGGCTGGGTCACCGCCGAGTACGCCATGCTCCCCCGAGCCACCAACACCCGCGGCGACCGCGAGTCCGTCAAGGGCCGCATCGGCGGCCGCACCCACGAGATCAGCCGCCTCATCGGCCGCTCCCTGCGCGCCGTCATCGACTACAAGGCGCTCGGCGAGAACACCATCGTCCTCGACTGCGACGTCCTCCAGGCCGACGGCGGCACCCGCACCGCCGCCATCACCGGCGCCTACGTCGCCCTCGCCGACGCCATCACCTGGGCCCAGACCACCAAGAAGCTCATCAGGCCCAGCCGCAAGCCCCTCACCGGCACCGTCTCCGCCGTCTCCGTCGGCATCGTCGACGGCACCCCGCTCCTCGACCTCCGCTACGAGGAGGACGTCCGCGCCGACACCGACATGAACGTCGTCTGCACCGGCGACGGCCGCTTCGTCGAGGTCCAGGGCACCGCCGAGGCCGAGCCCTTCGACCGCGCCGAACTCGACGCCCTCCTCGACCTCGCCGCCGGCGGCTGCGCCGAACTGGCCGACCTCCAGCGCAAGGCGCTCGACGCGACCCTCGAAAAGTAAAGAACACCCCAAGGGCGCATCAAGAACGGCGGCCCGGACGAGCAACTCCACCGCCCACCACCGCGTCACTAGCAGTACAGCGACACAGCGACACAGGAGTTCCACGGGCGTACGGCCGCACCCGCCGTACGCCCGGCGCCGCACCGCACGCACACGGGCCGCCCGGCCCTGTCCCAAGGGGAGGACCGAGACCCATGGCCGCGAGCCGCCACCGCCGCCTTCGCCGCACCACCGTCGCCGCCGCAGCCGTGGCGACCTTCGCCCTGACGGCCGGACTCACCACCGGCTGCGACGCCGTCGACAAGGCCCTCGACTGCGTCCAGACCGCCGACGCCATCGCCGACAGCGTCACCGCCCTCCAGCAGGCCGTCGAGAGCGCGTCCAACGACCCGACGCAGCTCGAGGAATCCCTCACCTCCATAGACCGGAACCTCGACAAGATCGGCGACAAGACCGACAACACCGACGTCGCCAAGGCCGTCGACGACCTCGGCAAGGCCGTCGACAACGTCCGCACCTCGGTCGAGAACGGCGACGAGACCCCCGACCTCAGCCCCGTCACCGACGCGGCGGGCGAACTGACCAAGGTCTGCACGCCGTAGCGGGAGCGGGTGCGGGCGGACCGGCGGACGCCCGGGATACTGAACCCATGACCCGCCTGATCCTCGCCACCCGCAACGCCGGAAAGATCACCGAACTCCACGCCATCCTCGCCGACGCGGGCCTGCCCCACGACCTCGTCGGCGCGGACGCCTACCCGGAGATCCCCGACGTCAAGGAGACCGGCGTCACCTTCGCCGAGAACGCCCTCCTCAAGGCCCACGCCCTCGCCCGCGCCACCGGCCACCCCGCCGTCGCCGACGACTCCGGCCTCTGCGTCGACGTCATGAACGGCGCGCCCGGCATCTTCTCCGCCCGCTGGGCCGGCCGCCACGGCGACGACCGGGCCAACCTCGACCTCCTCCTCGCCCAGATCGGCGACATCGCCGACGAGCATCGCGGCGCCCACTTCGCCTGCGCGGCCGCCCTGGCCCTGCCCGACGGCACGGAACGCGTCGTCGAGGGCCGGCTCCGCGGCACCCTCCGCCACACCCCGGCCGGCACGGGCGGCTTCGGCTACGACCCGATCCTCCAGCCCGACGGCGAGACCCGCACCTGCGCGGAACTGACCGCCGACGAGAAGAACGCCATCAGCCACCGAGGCAAGGCGTTCAGGGCGCTGGTGCCGGCGGTACGCGAGCTGCTGGGCTGAGAACGGGGGAGGGGCCGCCCATGGGGGAGGCCCCTCCTGTGTGTGCGGCCGGTGGGACTCGAACCCACACGGGTGTGAACCCACTGGGACCTAAACCCAGCATGACTGCCAAATTCCATCACGGCCGCTCAAAAACGGTCATCGCGCTCGACCGACGGTGGTCAGTCTACGGGCGGCACGGTCCCCCGGGCGAGAGGCACCTTGCTCTTCTGCCGACACCAGGTCTCAGTGAGGGCGTGACAGTTGGGGCAGAGATAGCGCAGATTCTCGGCACGGTTGTCACGCCAGTCGCCGTTGACGTGGTCGATCTGCAAGGTGATGGGCCGCCCCAGCCACTCCCCGGTGTTGCCGCACGTCTTGCATGCGTACGGCACACCGAGTTCGGTCAGTGCCCGGTGGAGCTGCGTTCTGTTGGTCCGTCCGGCGCCGGACGGCAGGATGACGAGCACCCGGTGGGCGACGGGTTCGGGCGCGGGGCGTTCCGGTCGGGCCCACGACCTGCGGGTGAAGTGACTCGTATCGAGACCTAGCCGGGCGGATGCTCTTCGGACACGCCTGTGGTTGGTGGCGTTGACCTCCAGACCGAGATGCCGCATGACGTCCGCGTAACTGGACGAACATCCGACCGCGTAGCGCAAATCCTGCTCGGGAACACGCACTCGCCGGTGGGAGAAGTGCGCCGTGTCGATGCCCTCGGCGCACAGCATGCGCCTCAACGCCGCGTGGGAACGGCTGTCGTCGGGTACCCCCAGTGCCCGGGCCACACCGCGGATACTCGTGGCCGTCGCTGCGGCGGCGCTCAGCTCCTCCGGTGTGCAGGGCAGGTCCGGTTCCGGTGCCTTGAGCCCGGGAAAATGGCTCACGTCGATTCCCGCTGCGCTGATCCGGCGGCGAAGGTGGGAGAGCGTTCCGGTGGCCGGAGTGGCACCCAGCTCGAGGGCGACTTCGCGGAGCGAGGACGAGGATGCGGCGGCCTCCGCGATGGCGGCGTCCGGATACTTGCGCCACGGGCTGCGCTTGACGAAGTGGCTGGTGCTGAGGTCGTACGCCGTGACCTTCTCCTGGAGTACCCGGCGCTGCCCACCGCTCACGCGAAGCCCCAGTCGCCGCGCCAGGTCGGCCCAGTTGCCGGCCTCGGCGACGGCTTCCGCGAGCCGCTCCCGCGTGTACGCGCTGTTCCCCATGGCCCGTCCCCTCCGCGTCCCGACCACCCGTTCGCGGTCTCGTGCGGAGTAACGAACCGTTTATCGGACCGTCACGCACGGAAAGCGGAAGGGCCCGTACCGGACGCTTCCGGTGCGGGCCCTTCGGCGGAGCGGGGTCAGACGCCCAGGTCCTTGATGATCTTGGCTACGTGGCCCGTGGCGCGGACGTTGTACAGGGCGCGTTCCACCTTGCCCTGTTCGTCGACGACGATCGTGGAGCGGATGACGCCCATGTACGTCTTGCCGTAGTTCTTCTTCTCGCCGAAGGCGCCGTACGCGTCCAGGACCTTCTTGTCCGGGTCGGCGAGGAGGGTGACCTTCAGGGACTCCGTGTCGCGGAACCTGGCCAGCTTCTCCGGCTTGTCGGGGGAGATGCCGATCACGTCGTACCCGGCGCCGGCCAGCAGCTCCAGGTTGTCCGTGAAGTCGCAGGCCTGCTTGGTGCAGCCGGGGGTAAGGGCAGCAGGGTAGAAGTAGACGATGACCTTGCGGCCCTCGTGGTCCGACAGGGACACCTCGTTGCCGTCGGCGTCCGGGAGGGTGAAGGCGGGGGCCGGGTCCCCGGGCTGGAGTCGCTCGCTCATCGATCCAGCGTAACGGGGGGTCCTGACAGTGCGGACGACCGAGTAGCTGACAGACTGTCCGGGACAGTGTCACAAGACAGCGGAGGCGTACGGTGGCGGACACGTCGGACAGCAGGACCCCGGCGCAGATCGAGGCGGACATCAGGCGTCGCCGCGAGGTGCTGGCCGAGACCCTCGACGAGCTCGGCATGCGGGTGCACCCGAAGACGATCGTGGGCGATGCGAAGGCCAAGGTCGCCTCCAGCGTCGACCACACCCTCGGGCGGGCCTATGTCGGGGTCAATCGTGTGGTCAGCGATGTGAAGTCGCAGTTCGTGGACGAGAAGGGCGCACCGCGGATGGAGCGCGTCCTGCCCGTCGCGCTGGTGGTCGTCGGCGTCGTGGGGCTGCTGGCCCTGGGCGGTACCCGGCGGCGCGGGCGCTGAGCCGGGGCAGGTAGGTTCAGGGCGTGAGCGACAGGAAGAACGAGCACGGTTCCCCGGACGACAAGCTGCCCATCCGGATGCTGCACGACCGCGTACTCGTGCGGCAGGACGCCGGCGAGGGCGAGCGGCGTTCGGGGGGCGGCATCCTGATCCCCGCCACGGCGGCGGTCGGCCGGCGGCTGGCCTGGGCCGCGGTCGTCGCGGTGGGGCAGAACGTACGGACCGTGGAGCCGGGCGACCGGGTGCTGTACGACCCGGAGGACCGCGCGGAGGTCGAGGTGCGGGGCGTCGGCTATGTGCTGATGCGGGAGCGCGACCTGCACGCGGTGGCCGCGGACCGGTTCGAGGGGTCGGAGGATTCGACCGGGTTGTACCTCTGAACCGGAGGTGTTGAACGGGCCGGAGGGGCCGGTGATCGAGGTCACCGGCCCCTCCGGCCCGTTTTTGCTAGGTTGGAGGGACCCCGACGAGACGCGCCGTACCGGGCTGAAGGAAAAGACGACGCACCCCGTTCAGTTCGTTCACGGAGGTGCCTGTCATGGCCTGGGTTCTGCTGCTTGTCGCCGGTCTGCTCGAGGTCGGCTGGTCGATCGGGATGAAGTACACGGACGGTTTCACCCGTCTCGTCCCCAGTCTGCTCACCGGTGCCGGGATCGTCGCCAGCATGGTCCTGCTGTCGTACGCGGCCCGGACGCTGCCCATCGGTACGGCCTACGGCGTGTGGGTGGGCATCGGCGCGGCCGGTGCGGCGGTGCTCGGCATGGTGGTGCTGGGTGAGCCGGTCACCGCCGCCCGGATCTTCTTCATCTGTCTGCTGCTGGTCGCCGTCGTGGGCCTGAAGGCGACCTCGGGTCACTGACGCGCCGCGACGCCGACTGATCGGCGCTCACTGGCGCCGGGGGGTGATGGGGATGCCGGCGACCGTCCCGGTGTCCGGGTCCCCGCCGCCCGCGCCGCTGGTGTCCCCGCCGCCCTCGGTGGTGCCGCCGTTCGAGGAGTCGTCGCCGCCGCCGTCGCCGCCGCCCGTGGGGCCGGGTTCGGTGCTGGCGCCGCCCGTGGTGGGGCCGCCGGTCGACGGGTCGCCGGTGCCGGTGTTCCCGGTGTCGCCCGGCGGGGTGCTGCTGCCGCCGGTCGTGCCCGGGGTCTCCTCGCCGGTGTCCTCGTCGCCGGTCGAGCCCTCGTCCGGGTCGCCGCTGCCGCTCTCGTCGCCGGAGCCCGGTTCGTCGGAGGCCTCGCCGGAGGGGGCCTCGGTGACGTCGGCGCCGGTCATGAGCTGGAGGTCGAAGTCGGTGACCGGCTCGCCCTTCAGGGCGTCGCGGGTGTACTGGCCCCAGATCTCCGCGGGTGCGCCGCCGCCGTTGACACGGGCGAGGCCCATGGCGCCGTACAGGGACTTGTGGGCGGCGGTCTTCGGGTCCTGGCCCATCACCGAGATGACGGTGGCCAGCTCGGGGGTGTAGCCGGCGAACCAGGCGGCGGTGTCCTCCTCGGCGGTGCCGGTCTTGCCGGCCGCGGGGCGTCCCGCGGCCTGGGCGGCGGTGGCGGTGCCGTTCTGGACGACGCTGCGCAGGACGGAGGTGGTGGTGTCGGCGGCTTCGCGGCTGACGGCCTGGCGCTCGCGCCGCTCGGGCAGTTCGACCTCCTGCTTGCCGTCCTTCATGACCTTCTCGACCAGCGTGTAGGTGCCGTGCCTGCCGTGGTTGGCGAGGGTCGCGTAGGCCTCCGCCATGTCGAGGGGGCTTGCGGTGGCGACGCCGAGGGCGATGGAGGGGGAGGGGGTCAGTTCGGGGGTGTTCTTGGAGAGGCCGAGGTCGATCGCGGTCTGCTGGACCTTGTCGGAGCCGACGTCGACGGCCATCTGCGCGTAGACGGCGTTGACGGACTTGTCGGTGGCCTCGCGGACGGTCACGTCGCCGTAGTCGTGGTGGTCCTCGTTCTCCGGGGCGTAGCGGCCGCCGCTCCAGCCCTGGACGGGGCGTTCGCTGGTGCCGTCGTAGCGCGTGTTGGGGTTGATCATGCGGCCGTCCTGCGTCTCGGAGTGGTTCTCGACGGCCGAGGTGAAGACGAAGGGCTTGAAGGTGGAGCCGACCTGGAAGTCGCGGCGGACGGCGTTGGGTGTGTACTGCTTGACGTAGTCGATGCCGTTGTACATCGCGACGACCTTGCCGGTCCGCGGGTCGACGGAGGCGCCGCCGGCCCGGACGTAGCTGTCGACCTTGCGGTCCTTGTCCAGCTTGGACATCAGCTTGTCGTCGACGGCCTTGACGAAGGCGTCCTGCTTGTCCTTCTGGAGGGTGGTGGTGATGCGGTAGCCGCCGCGGCCGAGTTCCTCCTCGTCGACGATGCCGTTCTGGATCAGCTGGTCGCGGACGATGTTGACGACGTAGCCGCGCTGGCCGGACATGCCGGTGGAGATGGTGGACTTCTTGGGGGCGGGGAACTTCGCGGCGGCGCGTTCGGCGGGGCTGAGCCAGCCCTTGGTGACCATGCCGTCCAGGACGTAGTTCCAGCGGGCCTCGGCGGCGGGCCGGTTCTCGGGGTGGGCGACGACGTCGTACTGGCTGGGCGCGTTGAGCAGGGAGGCGAGGTAGGCGCCCTGGGCCGCGGTGAGGTCCTTGGCGTCGATGCCGTAGTAGGCCTGGGCGGCGGCCTGGATGCCGTAGGCGCCGCGGCCGAAGAAGCTGGTGTTGAGGTAGCCCTCGAGGATGTCGCTCTTGCTCTTCTCCCGGTCGAGCTTGATCGAGATGAAGAACTCCTTCACCTTGCGGGTGACGGTCTGCTCCTGGGCCAGGTAGTAGTTCTTGACGTACTGCTGGGTGATGGTGGAGCCGGACTGCTTGCCCTTGCCGGTGGCGGTGTTCCAGCCGGCCCGCACCATCGCTCCGGGGTCGATGGCGGACTCGGTGTAGAAGTCGCGGTCCTCGGCGGCCAGGACGGCGTGCTGGGCGTCCTTGGAGATGCGGGCGAGCCCGACGTTCTCGCGGTTGACCTCGCCGTCGCGGGCGAGGACGCTGCCGTCGGCGTACAGGTAGACGTTGGACTGCTTGAGGGCGAGCGCGTTGGCGGCCGGGATGTGTACCAGGGAGTAGCCGAGGAAGAAGCCGCCGACGAGCAGGAGGAGGCCGACGACGCAGGTGCCGAGCGCGATGCGCCAGGTCGGGATCAGCCGGCGCCAGCCGGTGCGCCGGGGGCGCTTCGGCTTCTTCTGCTTCCCCGGGCCGTCGGTTCCCGGGGAGCCGGCCGCCTGTGGCTCTCTGGGGGCCCAGCCCTGGTTCGGCTGCTGCGGCTGCGGCTCGTCGCTCATCTCGTGCACGGACTCCTGTTTCGCGTCGTACGGTCTTCTCCCGCACGGCCTTGTCAACGCTTCTGCGCCTGTGGCGCCCCTGATGCCTCGGACGCCCTCTGAAGAAGACTCTCGCACCGGGTGTTCCGTTCCCACTCGACGGCACACCCGTGAAAATCCGTGGCAGGGGCGGTCGGCGGAGCACTAGGCTCCTGCGCTTCGGTGCCGGTCGGGGGGAGTGCGGTGGGCGTGGGCTCGGGGCGGTTGTACGTGGCCGTCGCGGCGGGGGGATTCCGACGGTACGCGACGTATCGGGTGGCCACCGCCGCCGGGGTGTTCACCAACACGGTCTTCGGGCTGGTGCTGGTGTACACGTATCTGGCCCTGTGGGACGAGAAACCGCAGCTCGGTGGCTACGACCAGGCGCAGGCGGTGACGTTCGTGTGGCTGGGGCAGGCCCTGCTGGCGGCGCTGGCGATCGGGGGCGGCGGTTTCGAGGACGAGCTGATGGAGCGCATCCGTACGGGTGATGTCGCGGTGGATCTGTACCGGCCGGTGGATCTTCAGCTGTGGTGGCTGGCGGCGGACGTGGGGCGGGCGCTGTTCCAGTTGGTGGCGCGGGGGGTGGTGCCGTTGGTGTTCGGTTCGCTGTTCTTCCCGGTGGAGCTGCCGCGTGAGGTGTCCGTGTGGGCGGCGTTCCTGGTGACGGTGGTGCTGGCGATGGTGGTGGGTTTCGCGTTGCGCTATCTGGTGGCGCTCTCGGCGTTCTGGCTGCTGGACGGGACGGGCGTGAAGCAGATGGGGTGGATCGTGGGGCTGTTCTGCTCGGGGATGCTGTTGCCGCTGAACGTGTTCCCGGGGGAGCTGGGCGAGGTCGTGCGCATGCTGCCGTGGTCGTCGCTGCTCCAGGCGCCGGCGGACGTGCTGCTGGGGGAGGCCGGGGCGGTGGGGACGTTCGTCTTCCAGGCGGGGTGGGCGGTGGTGCTGCTGGCGGTGGGGCGGCTGGTGCAGTCGGCGGCGACGCGGCGGGTGGTGGTCCAGGGTGGCTGAGGCGGCGCACGCGGACGGCCGGGGCCGGGTCGCGGAGGGGCTGCGGGTGTACGGCCTGATCGTGATGATGTGGGTGCGGTCGACGATGGCGTACCGGACGTCGTTCGCGCTGACGGCGTTCGGGAACCTCGCGGTGACGGCGCTGGACTTCGTGGCGATCCTGCTGATGTTCTCCCAGGTCGACGCGTTGGGCGGGTGGTCGCTGCCGGAGGTGGCGCTGCTGTACGGGCTGTCCGGTGTGTCCTTCGGGCTGGCCGACCTGGCGATCGGGTCGATGGAGCGGCTGGGCCGCCGGGTGCGGGACGGCACCCTGGACACGTTGCTGGTGCGTCCGGTGCCGGTGCTGGCGCAGGTGGCGGCGGACCGCTTCGGGTTGCGGCGGGTGGGCCGGGTGGTGCAGGGGCTGCTGGTGCTGGGGTACGCGCTGGTGGTCGTGGACGTCGACTGGTCGGTGGCGAAGCTGCTGCTGGTGCCGGTGATGCTGCTGAGCGGGGCGGGCATCTTCTGCGCGGTGTTCGTGGCGGCGGCGGCGTTCCAGTTCGTGGCGCAGGACGCCTCGGAGGTGTCGAACGCCTTCACCTACGGCGGGACGACGATGGTGCAGTATCCGCCGACGGTGTTCGCGCTGGACCTGGTGCGGGGGGTGACGTTCGTGGTGCCGTTGGCCTTCGTGAACTGGCTGCCGGCGTGTTACGTGCTGGGGCGGCCGTATCCGCTGGACCTGCCCCGGTGGGTGGCGTTCGGGTCGCCGCCGGTGGCCGTGGCGTGCTGCGCGCTGGCGGGGCTGGCCTGGCGGGCGGGGCTTCGTTCGTATCGGAGTACGGGGAGTTGAGGGCGTTGGCACAGGCGGTGGACGGCGTGGGGTCCGGGGCGGGTTACATCGAGCTGGTCGGGGTGGAGAAGGTCTTCGACGTGCGCAGGAGGACCGGTTTCCTGAAGCGGGAGCGGCGGCGGGTGCGGGCCGTGGACGGGCTGTCGTTCTCCGTGGCGCGCGGCGAGATGGTCGGCTTCATCGGTCCGAACGGTGCCGGGAAGTCGACGACGATCAAGATGCTGACGGGCATCCTGACGCCGAGCGGCGGCCGGCTGCGGGTGGCCGGCATCGATCCGTCCCGGGAGCGGACGCGGTTGGCGCGCCGTATCGGGGTGGTGTTCGGGCAGCGGACGACGCTGTGGTGGGACCTGCCGCTGATCGACTCCTACCGGCTGGTGCACCGCATGTACCGCATCCCGGACGCCCGCTACCGCGAGAACCTGGACCGGTGCGTGGAGCTCCTCCAGCTGGAGGAGCTGCTGGACGTGCCGGTGCGGCAGCTGTCGCTGGGGCAGCGGATGCGCGGCGACATCGCGGCGGCGCTGCTGCACGATCCGGAGGTGCTGTACCTGGACGAGCCGACGATCGGCCTGGACGTGGTGTCGAAGGCGAAGGTGCGGGGTTTCCTGCGGGACCTGAACGCGGAGCGCGGCACCACGGTGCTGCTGACGACGCACGATCTGCAGGACATCGAGCAGCTGTGCTCCCGGGTGATGGTGATCGACCACGGGCGGCTGATGTACGACGGTCCGCTCGCGGGGCTGCACGAGGCGGGGGAGAGCGAGCGCACCCTGGTGGTGGACCTGGAGCGGGAGTTGCCGCCGGTCGAGGTGGCGGCGCCCGCGCGGGTGGTGCGGGTGGAGGGGCCGCGGCAGTGGCTGGCGTTCCCGGCGTCGGCGTCGGCGGCGGGGCTGGTGGCGCGGATCGCGGCGGAGTACCCCCTGGTGGACCTGTCGGTGCGGGAGCCGGACATCGAGTCGGTGATCGCCAAGATGTACGCGGAACGCTCGAGCGCGTAGTTTCCGGCGCGGTGACCTCGTAGGCTGCTGTACATGACCGACGACGCCCCGGAACTCCGCGCATCCGACGCCGACCGTGAACGAGTCGCCGAGGTCCTCAGGGACGCCCTCGCCGAGGGGCGCCTGGACATGACCGAGTTCGAGGAGCGGCTGGACGCCACGTACAGCGCCCGTACGTACGGGGAGCTGGCGCCGATCACCAGGGACCTGCCGGTCGGCGGGGGAGTCGTGACGCCCAGGGTGTCGATGACCAAGGAGCCGGTGGCGGACGGGGACTGGGCGGGCCGGGTCACCGGTGGCGAGGGGTCGTCGTCGTGGGCGGTGGCCGTGATGTCCGGGTTCCAGCGCAAGGGGCGCTGGACGGTGCCCAAGCGGTTCAACTCCTTCGCCTTCTGGGGCGGTGGGGAGATCGATCTGCGGGACGCGTACTTCGCCGACCGCGAGGTCGTGATCAACTGCGTGGCGATCATGGGCGGGGTGGACGTGATCGTGCCGCCGGGGGTCGAGGTGCTGGTCCGCGGGGTCGGTGTCATGGGCGACTTCGACCACCGGGAGTCCGGTGTGCCGGGCGAGACGGGGGCGCCGCGCGTGATCGTGACCGGCTTCGCCTTCTGGGGCGGCGTCGGTGTCCGCCGCAAGCTGACGCGGGCGGAGAAGCTGCGGGTCCGGGAGGAGCGCCGGCAGGAGAAGCTGGAGCGCACGGCCGGGCGCGGGGAGGCGCACTCCTCCACCCGGGAGGAGCTGGCGGACGCGCACCACAGCATGATCGAGGGGCACCGGGAGATGATGCGCGGGCTGCGCGACGAGCGCCGCGAGGAGCGTGAGCTGCGCCGCGAGGAGCGGGACCGCCGCAGGCGGGACGAGGACTGAGCCGCGCCCCGCGCCCGGCGGCCGGCGCGCGGGCCGGTCACAGCTGGACCGGCGCGGCGCCCTTCAGGTCGTCCAGGTCCAGGGTCCGGCCCATGCGCGCGTAGCCCTGGTCGCTGGGGTGCAGGTGGTCGCCGCTGTCGTACTGGGCGCGCAGCCGGCGCGGGTCGTAGGGGTCGCGCAGGGCCTTGTCGAAGTCGACGACCGTGTCGAAGACGCGGCCCGAGCGGATCTCCTCGTTGATCTCCTGCCGCATCGTCTCGCGGGCCGGCGTGTGGCCGGCGTGGCCGCCGAACGGCGTGATCGTTCCGCCGACGACCTTCAGTCCCCGGGCGTGGGCCTGGCCGGTCAGGGTGCGCAGGCCTTCGAGGACGCGGTCGCGGTCGGCGAGTTCCGGGCTGTGCAGGATGTCGTTGACGCCGATGAGGATGACGACGACCTTGGGGTTGGTGCGGCCCAGTACGTCCCGTTCGAACCGGCTCAGCGCGCTGGGGTTGTCGGCGGGCCGGCCGGACCTGCTGGTGAGGATGCGGTTGCCGCTGATCCCCTGGTTGACGACGCTGTAGCGGGGGGTGTCCCGCCCGCTGCGGGCCGCGTCGTGCAGGCGCTCGGCGAGGACGTCGGTCCAGCGGTGGTTGGCGTTGGTCCCGGAGCCGAGGCCGTCGGTGATCGAGTCGCCGAAGGCGACGACGGTGCCCTCGGCCTCGTGGCTCAGCACGTCCAGCGCGGTCAGGTAGCGCCAGTACCGGGTCTCGGTGGTGTAGGCGACGGCCGTGACGTCCAGGGCGCGGTCGCCCTCGGCGAGGTAGCTGATCTGCTGCGCGCGCGGGTGGTAGGTGACCGGTCCGGAGGGGACCGGGGAGTACGTGGTGACCAGGACGTCCGCGCCGTAGGGGACGGCGATGCGGGCGATGTCGCTCATCACCTGTCCGCCCGGCGGGATGACGACGCGGGGGCTGCCGGCGAAGGTGAGCCGGCGCATGGTGTCGGCGAGCGCGGCGGCGGTGTCGGGGCCCGCGGCCAGGGCGACCGAGGCGTGCGTGATGGTCAGCGGGGACTGCCCGTACAGGTTGGACAGGGTGATCCGGGCGCTGGTGCCGCCGACGCTCGGGTGCACCACGTTGCGCACCGACAGGCCCGCCATGCCGGTGGTCTCGGTGCCCGGCTCGGCCGCCGCCGGTGCGGTGGACCAGGCTCCGACCCAGGTGCCGGTGGATGCGGGGGCGGCCTCGCCCCCCGGGAAACGCCCGCCGGCGACCGGTGGGGTGCGGTCCCCGGTGCCGTCGTCGGCGGACGCGCCGACGTATATGGCCGCGGAGATCGCCACTATCAGGGTGACGATCGCCGCGAGCAGGGCACGGTGCTGGGTGGGAGGTGCCCCCGTACCTCCGTCACGACCCCGGGTCATGCTGTGCTGTTCTCCTCGGGCGAGGGGAGCCCGAGGCTCCGGTCCGATGACCCCATGATGCGTCATGGGTCGGGGAAAGGCCGTACGACCCCCGGGCGTTCCCCCTCCCGGACAGACGCCGGGAACTTGTGTTCCGTTCCGGGAGTCGGTCAGGAAGGGACAATGTGTGCGGGACGCAACAGTGAACGGTGGAGCGGATGGACAGCAGTGGAGCGGGACTTCCGGAAGGTTCCGGCGACACCGGCGGTACCGGTGACACCGGGACGGGCGCCGGAACCGGCGGCGGGACGGGCGCCGGTACGGGCGGCGGGACGCGCGTGCGGCCTCCCGTGAAGGCCGGAAGCACCGCCTCCGGAGCCTCCGGAGCGCCCGGCTCTCCCGGCGCCCCCGGTGCCTTCCGCGACCGGGCGATGACGTCCTTCAGCCCGGCCGACGAGGAGAAGCGCCGCGGCGTGCGCCGCATGAAGCTCACCGCCACCGGCCTGCTGCTCTTCGTCGCCGTGGTCTACGTGCTGGCCGAGTGGGCCGCCCACCGGGGCGCCGGCGCCTGGGCCGGCTACGTCGCCGCCGCCGCCGAGGCCGGCATGGTCGGCGCGCTCGCCGACTGGTTCGCGGTCACCGCCCTCTTCCGCCACCCGCTGGGCCTGCCCATCCCGCACACGGCGATCATCCCGAAGAAGAAGGACCAGCTCGGCGTCTCGCTCGGCGAGTTCGTCGGCGAGAACTTCCTCTCCGAGGCTGTCGTACGGCAGCGGCTGCGCGCCGTCGGCATCGGCAGCCGGCTCGGCGCCTGGCTCGCCGTGCCCGAGCACGCCGACCGGGTGACGGCGGAGCTGTCCGCCGCCCTGCGCGGCGCCCTCACCGTGCTCCGCGACTCCGACGTGCAGGCGGTGGTGGGGGAGGCGATCACCCGGCGGGCCGACGCCCAGGAGATCGCCCCCGGCATCGGCAAGCTGCTGGAGCGCGTCGTCACCGACGGCGGCCACAAGCGGGCCGTCGACCTCGTCGTCTCCCGCGCGCACGACTGGCTGGTCCTGCACGGCGACTCCGTGATGGACGCCGTGCAGGGCGGGGCACCCGGATGGACGCCCCGGTTCGTGGACAAGCGGGTCGGCGAGCGCGTCTACAAGGAACTGCTGCGCTTCGTCACCGAGATGCGGGACATGCCCGCCCACCCGGCGCGCGGCGCCCTCGACCGCTTCCTCGCCGACTTCGCCTCCGACCTCCAGGCCGACACGGACACCCGCGCGCGCGTGGAGCGGCTGAAGACCGAGGTGCTGGGGCGCGGCGAGGTCCAGGACCTGATCGCGTCCGCCTGGACGGCCGTACGATCCATGATCGTCTCCGCGGCGGAGGACGAGCGCAGCGAACTGCGCCTGCGGGTGCGGGCCTCGCTGCTGTCGCTGGGTGCCCGGATGGCCTCCGACCCCAAGGTGCAGGGCAAGGTCGACGGCTGGGTCGAGGGGGCCGCGGTGTACGTGGTCACCACCTACCGGCGCGAGATCACCTCCCTGATCACGGACACCGTGGCGAGCTGGGACGCCGAGCACACCACGAAGAAGATCGAGGCGAACATCGGCCGCGACCTCCAGTTCATCCGGATCAACGGCACGGTGGTCGGCTCGCTCGCCGGGCTGCTGATCTACACGGTCTCCCGCATCCTGGGGGCGTAGGGCCGCCGCGGGCGGCCCTCGGGCCTCCCGGCGCGGCGGGCGTGTTCCTCCCGGTGCAGGGCACAAGGGAGGCGTTCGCTCGACGGAGAGGGAGCCATGACAGCAGAATCGTCGTCGGCCTCGGTGCCCAACCCGACCGGTACGGTCACCACGGCCGTCCCCGCCCGCCTGGACCGGCTGCCCTGGTCCCGGTGGCACTGGATGATCGTGATCGGCCTGGGCACCGTCTGGATCCTGGACGGCCTGGAGGTCACGATCGTCGGCAACGTCGCCGGACGCATCGCCGAGGACGGCAGCGGACTGGACATCAGCTCCGCCCAGATCACCGGCCTCGCCGCCGCCCTGTACGTGGCGGGCGCCTGCTGCGGGGCCCTGTTCTTCGGCTGGCTCACCGACCGCTACGGCCGCAAGAAGCTGTTCATCACGACCCTGGTCGTGTACCTGGCGGCGACCGCGCTGACGGCCCTGTCCTTCGAGTCCTGGTGGTTCTTCCTCTTCCGCTTCCTCACCGGCTTCGGCATCGGCGGCGAGTACGCGGCGATCAACTCCGCGATCGACGAGCTGATCCCGTCCAAGTACCGCGGCCGCGTCGACCTCATCATCAACGGCAGCTACTGGCTCGGCGCGATCGGCGGCTCCCTGCTGTCCATCGTCATGCTGGACACCGACATCTTCCCCAAGGACCTCGGCTGGCGGCTCAGCTTCGGCCTCGGCGTCGTGCTCGGCCTGGTCATCCTCCTGGTCCGCCGGCACGTACCGGAGAGCCCGCGCTGGCAGTTCATCCACGGCCAGGGCGAGAAGGCCGACACCCTCGTCTCCTCGGTCGAACGGGAGATCGAGGAGGAGAAGGGCGAGAAACTCCCCCCGCCGGCCGGTGAGATCACCATCCACCAGCGCAAGAGCATCGGCTTCGGCCTCATCGCCAAGACCGTCTTCGGCCGCTACCCGCGCCGCGCGGTCCTCGGCCTCTCCCTCTTCATCGGCCAGGCCTTCCTCTACAACGCCATCACCTTCGGCTTCGGCGCCATCCTCATCACCTTCTTCGACGTGCCGACCGGCAGCACCGGCTACTACTTCGCCGTCATCGCGGCCGGCAACTTCATGGGCCCGCTGCTCCTCGGCCACCTCTTCGACACGGTCGGCCGCCGCATCATGATCTCCAGCACCTACCTGCTCTCCGGCATCCTGCTCTTCGGCACGGCCTACCTCTTCGACCGCGGCTCGCTCACGGCGACGACGATGACGGCCTGCTGGTGCGTGGTGCTGTTCTTCGCGTCGGCGGGCGCCTCCAGCGCCTACCTGACCGTCTCCGAGATCTTCCCGATGGAGACCCGCGCGATGGCCATCGCCTTCTTCTACGCCCTCGGCACCGCCGCCGGCGGCATCAGCGGCCCGCTGCTCTTCGCCGACCTCACCGAGTCCGGGGTGGTCGCCGACACGGTCCTCGCCTTCCAGATCGGCGCCGGGCTGATGTGCGCGGCCGGCCTGGTGGCGGCGTTCCTCGCCGTGAAGGCGGAACGGCGCTCGCTGGAGGACATCGCGGAGCCGCTGTCCTCGGTGGGGGCGGGGCCGGGCGGACCGTCCGGCTCCGGGACGGCGAAGGCGTAGCGCCGGCCCACCGGCCGTGGCGCAGCGTCGGCCCATCTACCGTCAGGAGCGGTCTGTCCGACCGTCAGGAGCCGCCCTCCCCCCGAGCGTCAGGAGCCGCCCGATGACCGTCCGCCGCGTCGTCCCCAACCACCGGGTCGAGTCCGAGGAACAACTCACGGCGAGCCGCGACTTCTACGGCCTGCTGGGCTTCGAGGAGGTCATGGCCATGGGCTGGGTGACGACCCTGGCCTCCCCGGCCAACCCCACCGCCCAGATCAGCTTCTTCACCGAGGAGCGGACCGCGCCCGTCGTCCCCGACCTGAGCGTGGAGGTCGAGGACGTCGACGCGGTCCACGCCCAGGTGCTCGCCTCGGGCGCCGAGATCGTACGGGACCTGCGGGACGAGGAGTGGGGCGTACGGCGCTTCTTCGTGCGGGCCCCCGACGGGCGGGTGGTGAACGTCCTCACGCACCTGCCGTAGCCGAGAGGGCTTCCCGGTCTCAGGCCCGCCGGTCGGCGACCGCCCAGGAGGCCAGCGCCACGGCACCGGCCACACCGAGGACGGCGGGCCACGCGCCCACCTTCCTGGCCAGCGGGTGGGACCCGGCGAAACCGGCCACGTACGCGGCCGTCAGCGCCCCGGCCGCCCGCCCGCCGGCCCGCTCCCGCCACTGCTGTGCCGCGGCCGCTCCGGCGGTGGCGAGCACGACCCCGCCGAGCTGCCGCTTCTTCGTCCAGCGGGCCACGCCGTACCCGCCGACGAGTCCGCTCGCGGCGACCACCGCGCTGGGTACCTTCGCCATGTCTGCCTCCTGCTCCTGTCGCTGCCGCGCCGAGTACCGGGGCTTGCTGCCGCGCCGAGTACCGGGGCCGAGGCTAGTCCTCGACGTGGGCGGAGCACGCGCCGGGGGCAGCGGGCACGGCGCACACGCCGGGGTGCGTCCGGGTGACGACGGCACCCACCCGGCTGGCCGGCCGCACCACGCCGAACGGCCGGGACACGGCCGCGGCCCCCGTTCGCCCTGTCACGTCCGCGCGCGTACCTCGTTGTAGCGGTGTACGCCCCCGGGGCGGGCGCGGCGAAGGCCCGCCCACCCCGGGCACCCACCGCACGCCCGCCCGACCACCCGACGCACGCACACCAGCCCACGCCGACAACACACCCCCCCCACACGCCGAAGGAACGGACGCACCATGAACGCTCGTCTCGACGTCTTCGCCAACCCGATCGCGGGCAAGTTCCTGCGCCACATCAACTCGGCCGGCAAGATCCTGACGGACTCGACGCTGCCGGCCGCGACCCAGGAGCTGGTGAAGATCCGCGCCAGCCAGATCAACGGCTGCGGCCTCTGCCTCGACATGCACACCAAGGACGCCGCGGAGGCGGGTGAGACCGCGACGCGCCTCCACCTGATCGCGGCCTGGCGGGAGGCGAAGGTGTTCACCGACGCCGAGCGCGCCGCCCTGGAACTGACCGAGCAGGGCACCCGCCTCGCCGACGCCGCGGGCGGCGTCACCGACGAGGCCTGGGCGAACGCGGCCGCGCACCACGACGAGGACCAGCTGGCCGCGCTGGTCGGGCTGATCGCCCTCATCAACGTGTACAACCGCGTGAACGCCATCACCCGGCAGCCCGCGGGCGACTACCAGCCGGGCATGTTCGGCTGACACCCGGCCGGGCCCCCGAGTCGGCCGACGCCCCGCGAGTAGGCGGCCGACGCCCCGCGAACCGGCGGGCGACGCCCCCGCGCGCGAACGAGTCGTCAGCCGCCCCCAACTCCCCCCGCACACCCGGGCGTCGGCGTCACCCTTCTCACACCATCCCGACGCCGGCGGCGCTAGGTTGGTGTCCGGATCACAGACGTCGACCCCGAGGAGACCCTGCCGTGCCGGACACCCACTCCGACCTCGCGGCCACCGAGGAGATACGGGCCAGGATCGACACCGCCACACCGCACTCGGCCCGCTTCTGGAACTACTTCGTCGGCGGCAAGGACCACTACGAGGTCGACCGCGAGATCGGGGACCAGATCAAGGAGATCTTCCCCGGCCTCGTCGACGTGGCCCTCGCCAGCCGGCTCTTCCTGGGCCGCGCCGTCCGGCACCTGGTCGCGGAGCACGGCATCCGCCAGTTCCTGGACATCGGCACCGGCCTGCCCACCGCCGACAACACCCACGAGGTGGCCCAGCGCGTGGCCCCCGACGCCCGGATCGTCTACGTCGACAACGACCCGATCGTGCTGGCCCACGCGGGCGCGCTGCTCACCAGCACCCCCGAGGGCAGGACCGCCTACCTGGACGCCGACCTCTACGAGCCCGACACCGTCCTGAAGGCCGCCGCCGGCACCCTCGACTTCTCCCGCCCGATCGCCCTGATCATCCTCAACACCCTCGGCCACGTCGCCGACCTCGACCAGGCACGCGGCCTGGTCCGCCACCTGGTGGCAGGCCTGCCGCCGGGCAGCCACCTGGTGATCAGCGACAGCACCGCGACGAGCGAGGGCATGATCGCCGCCTCCGACGCGTACAACGCCAGCGGCGCGACGCCCTACTACGTCCGGGACGTCGAGGACATCGCCGCCTTCTTCGAGGGCCTCGACCTGCTCGCCCCGGGCGTCGTACGGGTCACGGAGTGGCGCCCGGACCCGGACACCCCGGAAGCGGTCGCCGTCGACGCGTACTGCGGGGTGGCGCGCAAGCCCTGACGCGGCGCGCCGCGCCCGCCCGTCACCCGGAGGCCAGCTGCTCCGCGATCTCCGCGATCCAGGAGGCCGTCCTCGCCGGGTCGTCGAGGCTCTCCGCCCACGCCTCCGGCTCCAGCTTGTGGTGGGCGGGGCCCGCCTTCAGCGCGACGAGGAGGGCCCTGGCGGACTCCCGCATCTCGGGCGTGGTGGTGTGGCTCCCGGGGACGGCGGGGCCCGCCGCCAGGGCGTAGATCTTGCGTGCCATGGCCTGCCGCTCGCCCTTGGACACCTTCTTCCAGAACTTCAGGGCGTGTTTCAGCGAGTCGGTGCGGGACGCGGCCTCCGCGGGGTCCTCGCCCCGCGGCGCCCAGCGGTCGGGGTGGCGGACCTCTTCGTAGCGCTTCGTGCCCGCGCGGCCGGCCTTGTAGGCGGTGACGCCGAGCAGGAGGCCGGCCCCGGCGGCGGCGAGGCCCCAGCCGACCGGGTTGCTCGCCAGTCCGGCCCCTCCCGCCGTGGCGGCGACCGCCGTCACGATGCCGGCCGCCGCCTTGGTGGGCTCGGCCACCGCGGTCACCGCGTCCTTGCCCATCTTGTAGCGCTGCTTCTTGGTGGCGTACCCGTGCACCGTGTTCAGGGTCTCCACGTCCTCCTCGGCGTGCTGAAGCTTCCGGGCGGCGTCCAGGGCGCCGTCCATCGCCTCCGAGGCCACGTCGAGCGCCTCGGAGACGCCGTCGAGCCCGTCCTCGCGGCCCTGGTCCCAGTACGCGTCCAGCGCGACGTACGCCCTGGCCGCGGCCCAGTTGGCCGCCTGCCGCTCCTCGTCCAGCCGGGCCAGCGACGCCTCGTGGACCAGATTCGGGTCCCCGAGGTTCTTCAGGTCCTTGTACTTGCCGGACGTCCTCCCGACCCGGACCGCCGCACGGGCGCCCTTCACCAGGCCGACGACCCCGCTGGCGACTCCACTCGCCTCGGACGCCAGCGCGGCCCCCGCGGCCTTGTGCAGCTTGGTCGCCTCCTTGGCGCCCGCGGCGACGTAGCTTCCCGAACTGGCGGCGCCGACGACCGCGTCGGCGCCCTTCATCCTGGACCGCCGGTCGGTCCTGTGGTGGTCGGCCCCCGTCTCGTGCCTTTGGGCCTCCCTCCTCGACTTGACCGCGTCCATACCGCTGACCACGGTCCCGGCGGCCTCGGTGAGGAAGTTGCCGGACGCGGCGGAGGTACCCGAGGCGGCCGTGGAGTGCTTGAGCCCTTCGTTGACGGTGGCGGCGGCCTGCTGGGTGAAGCCCGCGTTGGTGGGCACCTGGACGCCCTTGATGAAGGTGTCGATGGGTTCGAGATTCTTCTTGAACCGGTCGAGGTAGCCGGCGATGACGTCCCGGTAGTTCCTCTTCGCCCGCGCGGCCGCGTCGCCCCCCTCCGACGCCTTCCCGCCTGCCGCCGCGCCCTTGGCCCGCTGCACCGCCACGGTCGCGGCCCGGTTGCCGACGCCGGCCTGCAACTCCAGGAGCGCCTGCTCGGCCGAGGTCGCGGACGTACCCCCGGCCCGGCTCCGTTCCCGCCGCTGCCGTGCCGAGACCAGGACGGCTGGCGACGGCTGTGCGGAGGTGCGGTGGACCGGAGTACTCATGCACGTACCTCTCCATGGCCTGACCGGGCGAGGCGAAGTTAGCCGGGCGTGGCCAACAGGAGGGGTACGGCGGAGAAACTCCGCGCGGACACCACGGCACGCGTGGAAAAGGGAGGCGGGCCGGTCCGCCCCCTCCGTGTGGCGGGGCACCGTCGCGTCAGGCCCTGTGCTACGCGGTTCTCTCTCCCCTCGACGGTTCTCACGACACGATCAACGGCAGTGGAGGCATGCCCGGGTGCAACAACTGCTGTCCCTCGCCGTCCACTCGTAGGGTGAAGGCGTCCGGCCCAGGACGACCCGCGGTGTCGAAAGCGTCGACGACCTGCTCGATCCGCTCCCACAACCGCAGGGGCCCGCCCTCCCGCACCTTCCATGTGTCACCGTCCATCGTGAGCGCGGCGGAGGAGCCGGAGACGACGTCGACCAGATGCAGGACCCCGTCGATGGTGGTCAACTGGGCGTCCGGTACCGCAATCTGGGCGAGAAACCGCAGATGAAAGGCCTCTTCGGTCGCAGCCGTAAGCCGCTCCGGGGCGTGCCGCGCCGACCGGGGACCCTGGGGTAGACCCGCGGCCCAGTCAGCCGGATTTCCGTACGCCGGTACCGCGTGTGTCCGCGCGGCCATGAAAGAGATTGCGCCGGGCAGCAGAGGACCCTCGGCGGTGCCGTCCGCGGCGACGGTGAGAAGGACGCGAGCACTGCCGTACAGCCAGCCTGACAAGGGGAGCAGCACCTTTCCGCCGGGCCGTGTCTGCCTCAGGAGGGCGGGAGGTACGGCGCGGACGGAGCAGGTGGCCACGATCCGGTCGAACCAGGCTTCGGGCCAGTACCCGTACAGCCCGTCCGCCCGTGCCAGAGTCGGCGTGTATCCACAGCCGTACAGTGCCTCGGCCGCCGTCTCCAGCCTGTCGGGATCGACGTCGACGCTGGTCACGTGGGACGACCCGAGCCGTTCACAGGCGAGTGCCGTCGAGTACCCGGCCCCCGTCCCGACCTCAAGGGCCGTGTGCCCCTCAGCGACGTCTGCGTCCGACCACATACGCAGTGCAAGGGAAGGCAGCGTGGACGAGGAGGTGGGCGCCCCTCCACGCCGGACGGTGGGGTTCTTCCAATCGGTCTCCTCGCCGTCGAGCTGGGTGACCAACGTGGTGTCCGAGTACAAGGCCGCCAGCCAGCGCCCGTAGTCGAGGTCGGGGGTGACCGGTTCCCACACCGTCAGTCCCCGATCGTCACATGCGCCAGCGGGCAGGTAGAAGCCGGGTACGAAGGCGTGGCGGGGCACCCTCTCCGCGACCGCCTGCCAGGCAGGTGCGAGCGGAGCCCCGGTCTCAGCGAAGGCCCTCACCATCGCGTGCCGCAGCGCGGCGGCGTCGTTGGCGAGGTCGGTGGGCGTCGTCATGCTGTGCCACATCCGTCCGTGCTCAGAAGGTCGGCGAACGCATCGGTGACCGCCGGTGCGTCCAGCCGTGCCCGCCCGTCGCGCATCAGGGCGATGACTGCTCGCGGGGCGCACAAGTCGCCTTCGTACCGTGGCGGAACGACCCAGTACGTGCCAGGTGGCTGCTGGCGGTCGATGCGCGGAACCCCCAGGTAGGTGCCGTGACCGAGGCAGACCGCGACGTCCTCGTACGCCCATACGAGAGCGGCGTGCGCCTGGATCAGGGCGTAGTAGGTTCCGCCTCCCACTCGGCTGTCGTGAATGATCGATCCGCCGAGCAACTCCCCCAGACTCACCGCGACGCGGTCCCTGTCCTCAGACCGGACAGCGGCGTGAACTACGCGGGCGGGCAGCCGCACAGCCGCGAACCGCTCGCCGAGGGGAAGCAGCGCGACGCTCTGGGTCGCCCACTCCCGGCGAGCCCGTTCCGGATCAGGGTCACTGCGCGCGAGCCACTCGGAGATGACTCGATCGAGAGCGTCCTGTGTGTACACCGGGGCCTCCTGGACTCCGTCATGGTGAGGTACAGCGCCTAAGACTCCCCACCGGAAGGCTCCGGAAATAGGGCTTAGAGAGGTCTCTGAGGGGGCGCTGATGGGACGTTGATGACAGCCTGCGAGTGACAGGCCGTCTCCTACCGGACTTATGTGGGAGGCTCGGAGTAGTCGTCAGCAGGAGGTCCCGTGTCCAGGCCGACAGGAAACATCCGGCTCAAGGCCGCACGCGTAGCCGCCGGGTTCAACTCACAGCAGGACCTGGCCGACGCCCTTACGGATCACGCTCAGAGCATGGGCATCCGCGGCTTGTCCATCGGTGTACGACAGGTCCGTCGCTGGGAGTCGGACAACCCTCCGTGGCCGCAGCCGGACTGCCAACGCGTCCTGGTGCATCTGTTGGGTCAGAGCTTGGAGGCACTCGGATTCGCTCCGCCGTGGGGATCAAATGGGCCGAAGCCCGACCCTGTGCGTCGCACGCTGGTCGCCGGGGGAGCCACGTCCCTGGGGCGGGTGGTGACGCCCAGTCGAGGGGGTGCGGCTTCTCAACCGGTCACCGTAGGAGCCGACTTCCAGGCGGTGACCAGGTCTCACCGTCGGCTCTACTGGTCGGTCGCGCCAGCCGCATTGCACCCTGCCGTCCTGGCGCACGCGACGCTGGGCTGCGTGCTACTCCCGGAGACGGCGAGTCCCACACGCGCTGTGATCGCGGCAGCGCTGGCGGAGACGTACCTCCTGGCGGGCCGGATCGAGTTCTTCGACATGCGCGAGCCGAGCATGGCGCACGAGACTCTTCTCCTCGCCCTCCAGGCGGCGGGCGAAGCCGACGACCCGATGCTCGGCTCGGCGATCATCGCGCACATGGCCTTCATCCCCGGGTGGGCCGGAGACCGAGACGCGGCCCTGGACCGCATGATCGCGGCGCGCACCTATGCGCGGCGGGCCGCGGCGTCGGCCGAGTTCCTGGCCTGGCTGGGCGCCGTCGAGGCCGAGTGTGAGACCAGGTGCGGTGACACTCGTACCGCCTTGCATCTGATCGGCCGTGCGGAGGACGTCCTGAAGGACGGTAACGAGCACCCGTCACCCGAGTGGATGGACTGGTTCTCTCCAGCAAGGCTCGCGGCCTTCAAGGGCAACACCCATCTGCTCGCGGGCCACCTCCCGCAGGCCCGCGAGGCGCTGCTGGGGGCTCTGGAGGCCTTGACCCCAGGTGAGGCCAAGCAACGCACTGTCGTGTACGGCGACTTGGCCGCGGTCGAGGTCGCGGCCGGAAACCCCGAGGACGCCTGCGCATACGCCGGAAAGGCTCTCGATCAACTCGCCATCACGTGGTACGCGACGGGCATGGACCGCGTACGCGAAGTCCGTCGCGCGCTCACGCCTCACCAACATGAGCGCTGCGTCCGCGACCTGGACGACCGACTGTACGACTGGTCGACGACCGTCAGCGCTCTGAGCCGTTGAAGAGGGTGATCGCGTCGCTGAGTGCTGCGAGACTCTCGATGCGGAAGGTCGGCAACTCCCGGGCCTCGGCGCTGTGCCACTGGATGGTGGCCCAAGGACCACGGCGCACGAGTGCGGTGTGCAGCCCCGCTTCACGGGCCGGCCGGACGTCGTTGTCGCAGCGATCGCCGACGTAGAGGATCTCGTCGACGTCGAAAGGCGCCGCGTCGGCGACCCGCTTGAAGAACTCGGGGTCGGGCTTACTGGCGCCCCAGTCGTCGGACGTCCCGATCAGGTCGACGTCTGCGCAGAAGAGGTCGCGCAGGATCCGCCCTGCGCGGACGGTCTGGTTCCCCGCGATACCGAGCCACAGACCATCAGCGCGGAGTCGCCGAAGGCACGCTCGGACGTCGTCGTACAGGTCGTCCTCACCGAAGGTCTCCGCCTGCCCGACGGCGGCCCTCTTCTCGCGCTCTTCGTAGAGGTCGAACCCGGGTCGAAACTCCTGGAAGACGTCGCGGTAGTCGCGGCCCTGAGCGATCACGGCGCCGAACATGGCGTGGAAGGTGTGCCGCGGCACCTCAAGCCAGTCCGCCCACGTCCCGTACTCCCGGGTCTCGTCCACGAGACACTCACCGACGTCGAAGACCACCGCGCGAATCATGGGGGCAGGGTACAGACGTGCTGTGGGACACCCAGGGGATCCTTTCAGTTGGCCGGCACCTACATGGGCTTGTTGAGTCGAGCAGTCGTAGGTGCGACTAGTAGGCAGATCATTTGGCGCTTGTGCACTGCAACGGGCCTTTGATCGATACACTCCGAGGCATGACTGACCTGGACGAATATGTTGACGAGTCTGGCGAGGACGAGCAGGACCTCTCGGCTTGGGACGATGATGAGGCCGCGACGACGACGGTCGACTGGACAGTCGAAACAGTCGTGAGCCAGATGCGCAAGGGTCGCATCGACCTCAACCCGAGCTTCCAACGCCGTGACGCATGGACGAAGGTCGCCAAGTCCAGGTACATAGAGTCGTTGGTTCAGCGTTACCCGGTTCCGCAGATCGTCCTTGCGGAGGATCAAACGACGCCGGGTCGATATATGGTAATTGATGGTAAGCAACGCCTTCTTGCGATCCGTCAGTTTTGCGCGGACCCGGCCGATCCGAGAGACGTCGATTGGCTGGCCGAACGTCTGAAGCTCACTGGACTGACGGAAACGAAACAACTCAATGGCATAACCTATGACGTGATGCAGGAAGATTTTCCGGTCGAATCAGTTCGATTCGAGAACGCCACTATCAGAGCCGTTCTGCTGCGTAAATGGCACAGTCAGGACTTTCTCTATACGGTGTTCTACCGCCTTAACTCGGGAAGTCTGAAATTGTCTCCGCAGGAACTGCGGCAGGCGCTTTTCCCAGGTGATTTCATGGACTTCGTTGATGAGCGGTCTGGGTCTAGCGTTGCACTCCGCGCGCTCCTGAACAAGAGCAAGCCTGATCGTCGTATGGTCGATGCGGAATTGCTGCTCCGATTTCTTGCCTTCCACTGTGGAGTTCAGCCTTACGAAGGCAACTTGAAGAACTTCCTCGATGGTACGGCGAGAATTCTGACCAAATCCTGGAGTGCGGATTCGGGCGAAGGCGTCCGACGTGCCGCCGATGCGCTGGATGTTGCAATCGAAGCAACGCGTGAAGTTTTTGGTGATGACGCCTGCCGTAAGTACTCGCGTGGTCGATTCGAGCGGTCATTCAACAGGGCCATCTTCGACGTCCAGATGCACTTCATGGTCGATGCGGGGTTGCGGCAGTGGCAGTTGGAGCACGGGGATGATGTTAAGGCAGCTTTCCAGCTTCTGTGTGAAGAGGACCGAGCTTTCGTCGACGCGGTCAGCAGTACGACCAAGACACCGCACGCGGTCAGGACGCGATTCGGTGCGTGGGGACAGCGACTAAACGCCCTGTCAGGTCTTGAGGCGGATCTTCCGCGTAGCGTGATCGTGCTGCCTGAGGTGTCCTGAACATGGCTGAGTGGGAAGCTGTCGCCCCCCTTGAGGCCAATGTTCTCGCTGTCGCCCGCGAGCTTCGCATGCTGACAGACGAAGGCGCTATTGCGGACGATCCGGTCGAGATGACGGACGAGTACTTCGACGACGTCCGAGTGCGCGTGCGGGCGTTCCTGATCCTATGTAGTTCAGAGCTGGAGGAGTTTGTCGAGTCTCAGTGCTTGGAGTATCTGGCTCGCTGGGCCCGCGACGACAACAGTATGATGCAGCATCACTGCCTGCATGCGCTCACAATCCATTTCCGTCGGAATATCGGTAACCTGTTGGAAGGGCAAGGTTACTTCGTTGACTTCTATGCCTCACCTGCCCAGGTGAGGAAGATGAAGCCAGTGGGTGCCAAGGCTAAGCAGGCGGACCTGTACGACGTTCCGATATTGAACCGAAAGACTCTGATCGGGCGGGTTAGCAACTGGTACAGAGATGATGTGGTGGGTGCCAGTCACGGAATCTCTGACATGGATCTTTGTCGTCTTCTTGAACCCTTGGGATTCAGTAAGGCGTTGGTGCGCGAGGAATGTGCGAATCTCGTTTCCGCGCTCCGAAGTCTGGCTGCCGGACGGGGAGAGGCCGCCCACAGGTCGACGACTGCCGGGAAGTACCCGTTCCAGAGTCTTCCCAGCCCGATCTACCAGCAGATGTCCGTGGGGGACGCTTGGGCCAGGTGGGATGCGGTCAGAGACTCTCTCGGCGAACTGCGAGACCTCCTGGATAGGACACTTTCGGTGGCTGATTAGCTGGCTGCGATAGCCGAGTACATCCACACGTCGGCAGGTAGGGGGTGTTCGAGGTGCCAGGTGATGGCCATCGGCTTGCTGCCGGTGTGCTGGACGTAGGTGGCCGGGCCGAGGAGCGTCCAGGGCTGGGATTTTCCTATGTCCGTGTTCTTGTAGCGGCGCATGAACAGCAGGACATGGCTGCCGCGACGCGCGTGCTGCTGGTAGCGCAAACCCGTGCGCGAGTCGGCTGAGGTCGCATTCTGGGACTCCCAGTGGAAAAGCGTCGGACTCACCGCGTAGTCCTTGTAGCGGATGGTGGGGGAGAAGTCCTTCTCGTTCTTCTCGAGGGTGACGAGGAGTGCGTCCGTCTGGAGCTCCTCTACCCACTGCACGCCCTGCGCGAAGGACCTCGGCATCTGTCCACCGAAGCGTGCGACGCCGAGCGCGGCCAGGATCTCCGACCGGTTGTACGCACTGTGGACCTTCAGCGGAACCCGGCCGAAATGGCCGGCCAGCGGGATCGGGAAGTGGTCCGCCTGCTCGATCACGTACGACAGCACCTGCCGGAGTTCGTCCCGCAATGCTCGCTGCGGGCGTAGGGCGGCGAGGCCCTCCTGGAAACTCGTGAAACCGCCGGCGTTGTCCCACAGATTGAAGAACAGCATGCGGGCGTAGGCCTGGTCGGTCGCTCCGAGTGCCTCGTACGGAGGGGCATCGTCTTCCAGGAGCCGCGAGTAGCTCTGTGCACGCTCGAGGTCGTCGACGTGCAGAAAGGCGTGGACCCGCTTCAGTAGTGCCGTCTCACCCGGCGAAGGGGGTCCGGTAGGCAGTCCCGCTCGGCGTAGGACGCTCGTCCAGGAGTTGTCGCTCTTGTACAGCTCCTTGATCTCTCGGCGGCTTTCCCGCAGGTAGTCGGCGAGAAGTGGGGTGCTGTACTCCTTGACCTCCTTCGCCAGCGTCTTCACCGTGGCCCCCAGCTGGGTCCTGATGTTGTCGAGGACCAGGTCCTTCGCCTTGCCCTCCAGGAGGATCTGACAGCCGGACGGCAACTGCGGGAAGTCGCGTTCGATATGGTCGACCAGCCGGTTCCGCGACAGGTTGGTCAGAGCCCGGAACTGCTCCTCGAAGCGGAACTCGGCTCGGTGCTGTCCGATGAAGTCGAGGACGGTGAGCACTGGCTTCGTCTGGGTTCGCCGCAGCCCTCGCCCAAGCTGCTGGAGGAAGACCGTCGCGCTGTTCGTAGGCCGCAGCAGAAGCAGGGTGTCGACGTCCGGAATGTCGAGCCCCTCGTTGAACAGGTCCACTGAAAAGATCACTTGCAGCTTGCCACTGCGCAGGTCGGACAGCGCCCGGGCGCGTACGTCGGCTGGCGAGTCGCTGTCGAGCGCGACGGCCTGGAAGTTGGCCTTGCGGAAGAAGTCCGCCATGAAGTGGGCGTGCGCCTTGGTGACGCAGAATCCGAGCGCCCGCATGGCGCCGGGGTCGGAGACCTTGTCTCGGATCTGCTTGACGACGATACGGGCCCGGGCGTCGTTGCCCGTGAAGAGGTTGCCGAGCTCCTGATCCGCATAGGAGCCCTTTTGCCAGTGGAGGCCGGTCAGGTCCGTGCCGTCAGGGATTCCGAAGTAGTGGAAGGGGCACAGCAAGTCGTTCTCCAGTGCCTCCCAGAGCCTCATTTCGGCGGCGATACGCCCCTCGAAGAACTCGTCCTGGACGTTGCGGCCGTCCATCCGCTCCGGAGTGGCGGTAAGGCCCAACAGTTCCTTCGGCGTGAAGTGGTCTATCACCCGCCGATAGGTGGAGGCCGTCGCATGGTGGAACTCGTCGATGACGATGATGTCGAAGTGGTCGGGAGCCAACTGCTCCAGTCTCTGCACGTTGAGCGACTGGACACTGGCGAAGACGTGGTTCCACTCCCGCGGGTCCGCGCCACCGTGCAGAAGCTCACCGAACGAGGCGTCGTCCAGCACCTCGCGGTAGGTACGCAGGGACTGCCTGAGGATCTCCTTGCGGTGGGCCACGAACAGCAACCTCGGCCGAGCGCCGGTCGACTCCTGGTCCAGGCGGCGGTAGTCGAGCGCGGCCATCACCGTCTTGCCGGTACCGGTAGCCGCTACCAGCAGGTTACGGTGTCGTCCGCGGAGGGTGCGCTCGATGTGGAGCCGCTCCAGCATGTCCCGCTGGTGAGGGAACGGACGCACCTCAAGGCCGGAGAGGTTGATCTTCAGGTCACTGGGCGCTGTGGTCCCGCTCGCCTGGGCCAGGGCGCCGTCGAGGCGCTGACCGTCGGCATCCGGGTCGTACGTCTCGAAGGCCGCGTCGTTCCAGTACGCGTCGAAGGTCGCCTCGAACTTGTCCAGTACCGCAGGTGTGGCCACCGACGACAGGCGGACGTTCCACTCCAGGCCGTCGAGCAGCGCCGCACGGGAGAGGTTGGAACTGCCGATGTACGCGGTGTCGAACCCCGTCCGGCGACGGAAGAGCCATGCCTTGGCGTGCAGCCGGGTCGAGCGGATCTCGTAGTTGACCTTCACGGTGGCGCCGAATTCGCGAACGAGCCGGTCGAGCGCGCGGCGGTCTGTGGCACCCATGTAGGTGGTGGTGATGACCCGGATCGGCACCCCGCGCTCCTTTGCGGCGCGCAGGGAGTCCTCCAGAACCCGGATGCCGTACCACTTCACGAACGCGCAGAGCAGGTCGATACGGTCCGCGGTGGCCAACTCGGCCCTCAGCTCCGAGCCGAGGCTGAGGTCCTCCGGCGAGTTGGTGAGCAAGGACGTTTCAGAGAGCGGCGTGAGCGGACGGATCGCGTAGGCCCCGGGAGCCTCCTGCTCCGCCAAGGCCAGCAACTGACGTGGTCCCTCGACGATGGAGCTGACGGGCTCGGGGGCACCCTGCTCACCCGTACCTACGGCCAGGGACTCGAGTATGCGGTTCGCGAAGGGGACCCGCTGGGTGGCCGGGAGTTGGCTGAGGCGGCGGGTCACCATGTCACCGATGTGCCGAGCCAGTACATGGGGCGAGGACTCCGCGCTGACCTCTGCGTCGACGGCCTTCCAGCCAGCGGCTTCCAGCCGCTCCAGCTCACCGTGCACACGGTCCGTGATGAGCTGCTCGTAGACCCCCGCGACCGGTTGCCCCGGTACCCCCGCTTCTCCCACCACGCCCCCCTCGATCATCATGCCGACGTGGTTCAGTTTTAACAGCAGGCACTGACAACCAGCTACGCCCTTCGGTGACGGGCCGGGGTGCCCGCGGTGTGGGGCCCGGCAGATGAGCGGAGCGTGAACACTCGTCCGGCGAGTGTTCACGCTCTTTCCGGTCGGCGCTTCGGCGGTCGAGCCGGGTCGTACGGGTCAGCGCTGCTCAGCCCCGCCCCCCGTCCCCCAGGAACCCCTCCAACCCGTCCAGCAGCATCCCGCTGCCCTGTTCCGCCATGTCCCGTTCCTCTGCCGTCTCGCAGGTCTGGGTGAGGGTGATGACCGTGTTGCGGGGGCCCTCTTCCGTGAGGGTCATGGTCATCAGGGCCGGGTCGGGGCGGCCGGGGACGTCCATGCCGGTGACGAGGTGGCGGTTCTCGGTGACCTCGGTGTAGGTGCCGGTGAGGGGGAACTCGGCGCCGTCGGGGGTGAGCATCGTGGACTTCCAGGCGCCGCCCGGCCGGACGTCCATGGTGACGGAGCCGGGGGCGGCGTGGGCCCACTGGGCGTACTGGTCGGGGGTGGTCCAGGCCTGCCAGACCCGCGCCGCGGGGGCGTCCAGGGTGCGGGTCAGGGTGTAGGTGAAGCCGCTCGCCGGGGTGGAGGTCTGCTCGGTGCTCATGTCGTCCGGTCTCCTCGGGTCGACGCCCCGCGTGGTCCGTAGGGCTGTTGCACCGGTAGACGTCCGCCGGCGTGGATTCTCATCGGTCCGTGGCGGTGGACCCTCCGTGGCACTGGGCGTACGGCTGCTGGGAGCCGCACCAGCAGGCCGCCCCGCGCTGCGGCGGCCATGCCACCGCGCGGCCGCGGGCCGCCAGGATCGTCGCGTACTGGGGGAGGAGGGACGGGTCGGACGGGGCCGCGCCCTCCGACGCCGCGAAGGCCTCGTAGGAGGGGACGGTGCCGCGGACCACGCCCAGGTTGGGGGTGCCGGACGAGGCCAGTTCGCGCAGGGCCGCCTCTATCGTCGACAGGTGCTCCTCGTGGGACGGGTACTCGGCGGCCAGGCGCGGGTACGCCTCGACGAGTTCCGCCAGTTCGTCGGCCGGCCAGTGGAGCATCGCGACCGGGAAGGGGCGGGAGAGCGCCTCGCGGTAGGCGCCGAGTTCGGCGCGCAGGCGGGAGATCTCCGCCTGGAGGTCCGCCGGGTTGTCCGAGCCCAGCGACCAGACGCGCTTCGGGTCGTGCAGCTCGTCCAGGGAGACCGGCATGGTGTGCAGGGTGTCGGCCAGGGCGTCCCACTCGTCGTGGGCCAGGCCCAGCATGCGGCGGACGCGGTGGCGGCCGTACAGGAGGGGATGCGTCGAGTACGGGGGCTCCGCCACGTCCGTCAGGAGCAGGCGGGCGCCCTCCGTGAACGTCTCGTGGGCCGCCTCCAGCTCGTCGTGGGCCTCCAGGGCCTCGGCCACGATCACCCAGGGGGCGGGGTCGCGCGGCGCCGCCGTGCGGACGCCGTCGATGATCGCCCTCGCTTCCGCCTCGTGGTCGTACTCCCACAGGTTCGAGGCCTTGAGGGCGCGGACCAGGGACGGGTTCTCCAGCGCGGAGGTCCCGGAGGCGGAGGCCAGCAGGCGGTCGTAGAGCTTGGTCGCGGCGGGGCGGTCGCCGGACAGTTCCAGGTGGGCCGCGGCGCGCAGGAGCAGGGCCTCGGCGTCCTCGGGGTAGAGGCCGGCGGTCCGTTCCAGGCGGGCCGCCTCGGCGGTGTGGTCGACGTTTTCGGCGGGCGTGTCGGGGCGCATGGGTGACACCGTACTGCCGAGAGGTGACGAAGGTGAGGTATCCGCAGGCCAGAGGCGGGGGCAGGCATCGCGGGCGGGGATCGCGGGGCAGACATCGCGGGCAGGGATCGCGGGCAGGCGTCGCGGCCGGGCGGACGCCCCACCCGGGGGGGTTGGTGACCCGGGTGGGGGAGCGGTGACCCACCCGGGGGGCAGGGGCACGCCCTGGTCCGTTCACGGCCGGGGCCGCAAGGTGCCGCCCGCTCAGCCCCGTTCCCGTAGCACCCCCACGAGTACGCCCGCCGCCACCGCCAGCCCCGCCGACACCCACAGCGCCACGTCGGTGCCGCGGCCGGGGCTCCCCGTCGACGTCACCAGGGCGATGGTCAGCGCGACCCCGGCGCACGAGCCGATGTAACGGAACGTCTGCTGGGCTCCCGAGCCCATCGCGGCCCGCGCCGCCGGTACCGACTCCACGGCGAGCAGCGGGAGCGCCGCGTTCAGCAGGCCGCTCCCGACGCCGGCCAGGACCAGGCCGGGCAGCATGCGGGCCCAGGAGCCCGCGTCGACCGCGCCGAGCATCGCCAGGGCGCCCGCCGCGTGCAGGGCGAAGCCGACGGCCAGTTGCCGCCGCGGGGGGAGGCGGTGGGCGAGCCGGCGGGCCTGGAGCGCCACCGTGAAGGAGAGGCCGGACCAGAGCAGGAACAGCCAGGCGGTGTCCATCGGGGAGAGCCCGAGCGCCCGCTGGAGCAGCGCCGGCAGATAGCTGAAGAGGCCTATCACGGACAGGCCCATGAACAGGCCGCCCGCGGAGGACGCGAGGAAGCGCGGGGCGCGCAGCAACGACAGGTCGATCATCGGAGAGGCAGCGCGGCGCTCCAGCCACGCGAACAGGCCGCCCAGGAGCACGGCCGTCGCCAGCAGCGCCACCACCGGCGCCCGCAGCCATCCGTCCCTCCCCAGCGTCAACGCCGCCACCAGCGCGACGAGCGACGCCCCGAACGTGAACGCCCCGGCGAGGTCGGGCCGGCCCGGACGCGGCGACCGCGACTCCGACAGCGCCCGCGCGCCCAGACCGGCCACCACGAGCGCGGCGGCGCCGAGCACGCCGTACGACACCCGCCACTCGGGGACCGCCCCGACGAGGAGGGGGCCCGCCGCGATGCCGCCGCTCACGAAGGCGCCCCACACGCCGGTCGCGCGCAGCCGTCCGGCGGGGGTCGGGAAGGCGTGGACCAGCAGGCCGAGGCTGCTGGCCAGCAGTGCCGCGCTCGCCGCACCCTGCGCGACGCGGGCCAGCGTGAACAGCCACGTGGTGGACGAGAACGCGCCCAGCACGGTGGTGAGACCGAGGGCGAGCGTGCCGGAGACGAAGATCCGGCGGCGTCCGTAGTCGTCGGCCAGGCTGCCCGCCACCAGGAGCAGGGCGGCCAGGCCCAGCGGGGTGCCGTTCAGCAGCCAGGCCTGGGCGGAGAGCGGGGTGTTCAGGTCGGCCGCCGTCTGCGGGAGCGTGACCATCGGCGCGGTGTACGTCATCAGGGCCACGGCGGTCGCGGCGCTGGTCAGGGCCAGGGTGCGGCCCGGGTGCGGGGGCGGGGGCGAGTCCCGGTCGGGGCCGCCGGCCGCGCGTACGCCGGGGGGAGCGGTCGCCCCGGTGGCCGCGGTGGAATCCGTGCCGGTGTCGGTCATGTCCGTCCGCCTTCTCGGTCCGGGATGCCCGCTGCGAGCCGGGCGGCCGCGGTGGGCTTGTGGTTCGTTCACTGAACTGACGCGGTGGTCAACGTAGCACCATGGGTTCGGTGAATGAACCAAGGAAGCGGAAAGTGGTTACAGTGGACCTCATGGCACTGGGCAAGGACTATGCGGCGCAGGAGTGCTCGATCGCCCGGGCACTGGAGGTGGTCGGCGAGCGGTGGACCCTGCTCGTGATCCGCGACGCGCTCTACGGCGTCCGGCGCTACAACGACTTCCTGGTCCACCTCGGCATCCCGCGCGCCGTCCTGGCCAACCGCCTCCAGGCGCTCACCGCCGAGGGCATCCTGGAGAAGCGCCGCTACCAGGAGTCGCCGCCGCGGGACGAGTACGTCGTCACCGAGCGCGGCATCGCCCTGTGGCCCGCCCTGCGCGCGCTCGGCATCTGGGGGCGCGAGCAGCTCGGCGGCGAGCCCATGCGCACGTTCTGGCACGCCGACTGCGGCACCGAACTCGACCCGCACGGTGTCTGCCCGGCCTGCGGGACCACCGTCGCCGTCCGCGACATCGACATGGAGCCCGGCCCCGGACTCGACCCGGACCCGGCGGACCCGGTCAGCCGGGCGCTGCTGGGGCGGCGGCGGCTGCTCCGGCCGATCGAGGTCGAGCAGCCCTCGCAGACCGCTCCGGCGCAGGGGCGGGCGCCGCGGTAGGTCCTGTATAACTGGGGACGACCGGGCCGCATGCGGGGACGAGGGGGTGGCCGATGATCCGGGACCGGGCCGTCGTCCTGCGCCCTCTGCTCGTGCTGCTGCTCGTGCTCCTCCCCGTCGCCCTCGTCGACGTCGGCAGCCTCTCCGTCACCGTCGCGCTCGCCGCGACCGCCGCGGTCGGGTCCGCGCTCGCCGTCTGCGCCGTCATCGCCGCCCGCTGCGCGCCCGCCGTGCCGCGCACCCGGGTCCGCACGGCCCTCAGGGACCGGGACCTGCGTACGGCCTTCCTGCCCCAACGCGATCCCGACGCCCCCGGCCGCCGCCGGCCCCGAGCGCCCGGGCACGCCCTCCCGGCGACCGCCGCGTAGGGCACCCCTTCCACACGAGGCAACCCCGCGCGGGTCGTGTCGTCATGCCGTCTTCCCACCCCGGCACGACGAGACCCCCGGAGGGCTCACCCATGTCCGTCTTCGCCAGCCTGGTCGACCACCTCGCCGACCTGCTCCAGCCGCTGTTCGGCGCCTCCGCCGCGGCCGCCGCCATCGTCCTGTTCACCGCGCTCGTACGGCTCCTCGTCCATCCGCTGTCCCGGGCCGCCGCGCGCGGACAGAAGGCGCGTACCGCACTGCAACCGAAGGTCGCCGAACTGCGCCGCAAGCACGCGAAGAACCCCGAGAAGCTTCAGCGGGCCGTACTCGAACTGCACGCCGAGGAGAAGGTGTCACCGCTGTCGGGCTGCCTGCCGAGCCTGTGCCAGGTGCCCGCCTTCTTCCTGCTCTACCACCTGTTCTCCAGCTCCTCGATCGGCGGACAGGCCAACGAACTGCTCTCGCACCAGCTCCTCGCCGCCCCGCTGGGCGGGCGGTGGGCCGACGCGCTCGGAGACGGCGGGGTGACCGGCGGCGCCGGGCTCGTGTACGTCGCGCTGTTCGCGGTCGTCGCCGCCGTCGCCACCTTCAGCTACCGGCTGACGAAGCGGACGATGGCCGACCGGCCGCTGCTGCCCGCCGGTGACGCGGAGGCGGTGCCAGGGGTCGGTGCGATCACCAGGGTCATGCCGTTCATGTCCTTCTTCACGCTCGTCACCGTGGCCGTGGTGCCGCTGGCCGCCGCGCTGTACGTCGTCACGAGCACGACGTGGAGCGCCGTCGAGCGGGCCTTCCTGTACCGGTGAGGCGTACCGGCGGTACCGGTGCGGCGGAGGGCGCACGGCCTGGCTACGGTCCAGTACGTGAACGGGGTATTGCGGAGTGGACCCCGACCTTGGACGATCGACCAAGTCCTCCGATGGTTGTCGCGTCCCTGCCGCACCCAGGTCGCACCTCGTCGGCGGGCTGCCCGAGACCGAGGAGTTGGGGATCATGAAGCTGTTGCGAGTCGGTACGGCGGGGTCGGAGCGACCCGCGCTGCTCGACGCCGACGGGACCCTGCGAGACCTGTCGGGCCTGGTGACGGACATCGACGGGGCGCTGCTCGGCGACGACGCCGCGCTCGGCCGGGTACGGGCCGCCGCCGACGCCGGAGACCTGCCCGTCCTGGACGGAACCGGGCTGCGCGTCGGACCGCCCGTGGGGCGCATCGGCAAGATCGTGTGCATCGGGCTCAACTACCACGACCACGCCCGGGAGACCGGGGCCCAGCCGCCCGCCGAACCCGTCGTCTTCTTCAAGGCGCCGGACACGGTGGTCGGGCCGGACGACACCGTGCTCGTGCCGCGCGGCTCCGTGAAGACCGACTGGGAGGTGGAGCTGGCGGTCGTGATCGGGCGTACGGCCCGCTACCTGGAGTCGGCCGAGGCGGGCCTCGCGTGTGTCGCGGGGTACGCGGTGGCGCACGACGTGTCCGAGCGGGAGTTCCAGATCGAGCGGGGCGGGACCTGGGACAAGGGCAAGAACTGCGAGACCTTCAACCCGCTGGGCCCCTGGCTGGTGACCGCCGACGAGGTGCCCGACCCGCAGCGGCTGTCGCTGCGGCTGTGGGTGAACGGGGAGCTGAAGCAGGACGGGACGACCGCGGACCAGATCTTCCCGGTGGGGGAGGTCGTGCGGTACGTCAGCCAGTTCATGGTGCTCAGGCCCGGTGACGTCATCAACACCGGGACGCCGGCGGGGGTGGCGATGGGGCAGCCCGAGCCCAAGCCGTACCTGCGGGCGGGGGACGTGGTGGAGCTGGAGATCGAGGGGCTGGGGCGGCAGCGGCAGTCGCTCAAGAACGCGTAGGCGCTCCGCTGGGGGCGGGGGGAACCGGTGCGTTGTCGGCCGCGGGTTGCGGTGGCCGGTTGCGCAGTTCCCCGCGCCCCTTGGGGGGGTGTGCGGGTTGGGGTGGGCTGGGGGCGCCGTTCCCCGCGCCCCTTTGGGGCGCTCTGGCTCGCGCCGGTGGGGAAGGCTCGCCTGAGGGGCGCTCCGCCTTATGCCAGTACGGAGGCGAGGTGGCGCCAGCCCTCGTGGGGGATCAGGGTCATGTCGTCCTCCACCACCTGGAGGGCCACGTGGTCGGCGCCCGCGTCGAGGAAGGCGTCGATGCGGGTCCGGATCGTGTCCTCGTCGCCCCAGGCGAACACGGCGTCGATGAGGCGGTCGCTGCCGCCGTCCGCCACGTCGGCCTCCGTGAAGCCGAGGTTGAGGAAGTTCTTCGTGTAGTTCGGCAGCGACAGGTACCGGGCGAGGTAGGCGCGGGCCGTCGCGCGGGCGGTGGTCGGGTCGGAGGAGAGCACCACCTTGAACTCCGGCGCCAGCAGCGGCCCCTCGCCGAGCCGTTCGCGGGCCTGCGCGGTGTGCTCGGGGGTGACCAGGTACGGGATCGCGCCCGCCGCCCGGTCCCGGGACAGCTCCAGCATCTTCGGGCCGAGCGCCGCCAGCACCCGGTGGCCGGACCGCAGGCCCGCCCGGTCCAGGGCGTCGAGGTAGTCGACCATCTTGGAGTACGGGCGGTTGTAGCCCTCGACCCGGGGACCGTGGCTCACGCCGAGGCCGAGCAGGAAGCGGCCGGGGTGGGCCACCTCCAGCTCGGCGAAGCTCGCCGCCGTCGCGGCGGGCTCGTGCTCCCAGATGCTCTGGATGCTGGTCCCCAGGACGATCCGCGAGGTCGCCTCGATCAGCGGGGCGGCGTCCGCGGCGGAGGTGTTGCCGCCCAGCCACACGGCACCGAACCCGAGCCGCTCCAACTCGGCGGTGGCCTCCGTGTGTTCGGTGTCGCTCGCCGCGGACCCGGAGCGCAGTTGCACGCTCCACACGCCGTACCGTCCGAGCGATTCCTTCAGAGAAGCCGTCGCCTCGTTCATCGGTTCGCGATCCCTTCGGTGAGCACTGCGATCATCGTGGGTACCTGCCTGCCAACCACAGGCACCCACCGGTGATTCCCGGAGTGCGCCGTCCGGGGGCCGACCGCGGCCGAGCGGGCTACTCGCCCAGGAACCGCTCCAGCGCCTCCACCACCATCCGGTGGTCCTCCACCTGCGGCAACCCGGACACCGTGACGGAGCCGATCACACCGGCGCCGGCCACGGTGATCGGGAAGGAGCCGCCGTGCGCCGCGTACGTGTCGGCGTCGAGCCGCGAGGACTCCTCGAACGTGGTGCCCTTGGCCCGGAAGCGGGAGCCGACCAGGTAGGACGCGGAGCCGTACCGCTCCACCACCCGGCGCTTGCGGGCGATCCAGGCGTCGTTGTCGGGGGTCGAGCCGGGCAGGGCCGCGTGGAAGAGCTGCTGGCCGGCGCGGTGGATGTCGACGGCGACCGGCGCCCCGCGTTCGCGGGCCAGCTCGACGAGGAGCGAGCCGAGCGTCCAGGCGTCGTCGTGCGTGAACCGGCGGAAGACCAGGCGGCGTTCCTGCTCCTCCAGCTCCTCCACCGTCGGGACCGTCTGCTCGGACTTCTCGGCACTCACAGCGCCACCACCATTCCCTCGCGGGCGGACCGGCGGGCCGCCTCCAGGACGTCCAGGGCGGCCGCCGCCTCACGGGCGCCGACCGGGTTCGGGCCGCCCTCCAGCAGGGCCTTCGCCACCGCCGCGTAGTAGGCGGGGTAGTCGCCCGGCACGGTCGCCGTCACGTTCCCACCGCCGGTCGTCGGGGACTCCCCGGCGCCCAGGCGGCCCCACAGCGACTCGTCCTCCTCGCCCCAGCCGGGACCGGGCCGCTTGCCCTCGCGCAGCGCCGCCTCCTGCGGGTCGAGGCCGTGCTTGACGTAACCGGCCTTGGAGCCCAGGACGCTGAAGCGGGGGCCGAGTTGGGCGGCGGTGGAGGAGACGTACAGGTGGGAGCGGACGCCGTTCGCGTGCGTGAGGGCGATGAACGTGTCGTCGTCCGCCTCCGCGCCCGCGCGCCGGACGACCGACTCGGCGTAGACCTGCGTGGCCGGGCCGAAGAGGACGAGGGCCTGGTCGACGACGTGGCTGCCGAGATCGTAGAGGAGACCTCCGATCTCTGCCGGGTCGCCGGACTCGCGCCAGCCGCCCTTCGGCTTCGGCCGCCAGCGCTCGAAGCGGGACTCGAAGCGCCACACGTCGCCCAGCGCGTCCTCGGCGACGAGCCGCCGCAGAGTGAGGAAGTCGTTGTCCCAGCGGCGGTTCTGGAAGACGGAGAGCAGCAGGCCGCGCTCCTCCGCCAGCGCCGCCAGCTTGCGCGCCTCGGCCGCCGTGCCCGCCACCGGCTTGTCCACCACGACCGGCAGACCGGCCTCCAGGGCCCTCGTCGCGAGCGGTACGTGCGTCTTGTTCGGGGACGCTACGACGATCAGGTCCAGCTCGCCGGCCCGGTCGAACAGCTCGTCGGGCGTGGCGACGGTCCGTACGTCCGGGAACTCGGCGCGGGCCTGCTGCTGCCGTTCCGGGTTCGAGGTGACCACCGTGTCCAGGGCCAGGCCCTCGGTGGCGGCGATCAGCGGGGCGTGGAAGACGGAGCCCGCGAGGCCGTAGCCGACCAGGCCGACGCGCAGCGGGGACCTGCCGGAAGGAGTACCAGTCATGCCTCCTACTTTCGCAACGGTGTTGCCAAAGTGCAAGCGCCGGTGACAATGGGGGCGTGAACAGGACGAACGGCGGAGGTACGAGGGCCGGCGCGAGTGTCACCGGGGGTGGTGGCACGGGTGGCGAGGGCGCGGGCGGCGTGGACGTGGGCGGCACGGGTGGAGGCCGCGTGCGGGGTGCGGTGGGCGGGGCCCGGCCGCGCGCCCCGCGCAGTCCCAACGCCGCCCTGGTGCTCGACCTGCTGCGCACCGCCGGTGCCGAGGGCATCAGCCGGCTGGAACTCGCCGAGCGGACCGGCCTCACCCCGCAGGCGGTCAGCAAGATCACCGCGCGCCTCCGGGAGGACGGCCTGGCCGCCGAGGCCGGACGCCGTGCCTCCACGGGCGGCAAGCCGCGGACGGTACTGCGCCTGGTGCCGGAGGCCGGTCACGCGCTCGGCGTCCACCTGGACCGGGACGAGCTGCGGGCGGTACTGGTCGATCTGGACGGCACCGTGCTGGGCGAGCGGCGTTCCCCGCTGGACCTGGGCGCGGGGGCGGAAGCGGTGCTGGAGGGCGTGGCGGGGGCGGTCCGCACACTGGTCGCGGACACCCTGCGGCCGCCCGGAGGGACGCCCGCCCACGCGCCCACCCTCCTCGGCCTCGGTGTCGCCCTCCCCGGGCCGCTCGACCACGTCCGGGGCGTGCTGCACCGGGTCACCGGCTTCCCCGAGTGGGACGGCTTCCCGTTGCGGGACGCGCTGGTGCGGCGGCTCGGGGTGCCGGTCGTCGTCGACAAGGACACCAACGCGGCGGCCCTCGGCCTCGCGGTCGGTGGAGAGGCGCCCGGCGGAGGCGGCTCCTTCGCCTATCTGCACCTTGGTACGGGACTGGGCGCCGGCCTCGTGATCGGCGGCGGGGTGCACCGCGGCGCTAGGACGGGCGCCGGGGAGTTCGGGCACCAGGTCGTCCAGCTGGACGGGCCGCCCTGCACCTGCGGCGCCCGCGGCTGCATAGAGGCGCTGTGCCTCGGGGCCGTCGCCCGCGGTGACGTCACGGAGGCGGCCCGGGTGCTGGGCGCGGGCGCCGCGAACCTCGCCGGGCTGCTGGACATCGACCTGGTCCTGCTCGGCGGCCGTACCGTCGCCGCCGCGCCGGAGGTCTTCGTCGGCGGGGTCGGTGCCGTGCTCGACGCCCGCGCCCGGCGGGAGGGCGGTCACGGCGGCGCCGTACCGGTGCGGATGGCGCCCGGCGGGGTGCGCGGGGTCGCGGAGGGCGCGGCGCAGCTGCTGCTCGCGCCGCTGTTCGGGCGGGGGGACGCCTGACGTCCCGGCACGCGGGACGGAGCCGGTCCGGACCGGACGTCCCGGCGCCGAGGACGGAGCCGGTCCGGGCCGGTCCGGGCCGTGGGGACCCGGCCCGGACCGGCCGTCGTTCACGGCGTACCGGCGGCGCTCAGGAGCCGACGGTGCACGCGTCCCCGTTGAGCATGAACCGGGGCGGCGGCGAGGCGTCGCCGGTGTGCGAGGCGAGGTAACCGAGGGTGACGCTCGCGCCCGGCGCGATCGTGGCGTTGTGCGGGGCGTTGGTCGCGTCGATCGTGTTGCTGAGCTGGACCAGGTCCGTGTTCCAGTCGGACACGACGGTCTGCCCGAAGGACAGCGGGAACGCGAGGGTCCAGCCGTTCACCGGGGCGTCGCCGGTGTTGGTGACGGTGAGGTCCACCGTGGTGCCGGTGCCCCAGCGGGTCACCTTGCGGTCCACCCGGCAGGTGGGCTCCTCCCGGCTGAACGACACCCGGTGCAGACCGCCGGGCAGGTCGTTGACCACGTAGAACTCGCCGTCGACGGTCACGCCGATCGACGTGACCTGGGTGGGCATCTGCCCGATCTCGGCCTCCTCGTAGCCGCCCCGCCCGTCGGGACGCAGCGCCCAGACGGTGGACGAGCAGTAGTCGGTGGCGATGTACGTACCGCCCACCAGGTCGGCGTACTGCCGGCCCCGGTAGACGTGGCCGCCGATGACCGAGCAGCCGCCGGTGTACGGCGAGTAGGTGAAGACCGGCTCGGTGTACTCCTGGCCGGACGCGCAGTCGCCGCCCTCGAACTCCTCCAGGCCCTCGTAGCAGGACCAGCCGAGGTTCAGCCCGCCCTTCCCGGCGGGGATGTGGTCGACCTCCTCCCAGTGGCCCTGGCCCACGTCGCCGATCCACAGCGAGCCGTCACCGCTGTCGAAGGAGAAGCGCCAGGGGTTGCGCAGCCCGTACAGCCAGATCTCCGCCCGGGCACCGGGAGTGCGGACGAAGGGGTTGTCGGCGGGGACGCAGTAGGCGAGCGGCGCGCAGGCGCGGCTGACGTCGATGCGCATGATCTTGCCCAGCAGGGTGTCCAGCCGCTGTCCGGACCGGAACGGGTCCCCGGAGCCGCCGCCGTCGCCGATGCTCCAGTACAGCTTGCCGTCGGGGCCGAAGGCGAGCTGGCCGCCGTTGTGGTTGTTGTACTCGGCGTGCTCCTGGGAGAGCAGGACCTCCAGGCGGGACGCGTCGAGCCGGTAGCGGGCCAGCGTGACCGCCCCGTCGGGCAGCGCCGTGTACGCCAGATAGAGGTCCTGGCTGTCGGCGAAGTCCGGCGGGAGCGCGATGCCGAGCAGCCCGCGTTCGTTGCCCGACTCGTCCACGGCCGCGGTGATGTCGAGCAGCGGGGCGGCGGCCAGGCCGGTGTCCGGGTGGTAGACGCGGACCGTGCCGGACTTCTCGGTGATGAACAGCCGGTCCGTGCCGTCGTCGGGGGCGACGAGGGCGGTGGGCCGCCGCAGCCCGGAGGCGACCTGGGTCGTCGTCGCGCTGAGCGACGGCAGGGGGACGGGCGCCGCGGCCTCCGCCGCGGCGGCGGGTGTCGGGGCGAGGGCGGTCAGCAGGAGGGCCGGGATCACCAGGGCGAGGGTGCCGAGGGCGAGTCCCAGGCGCCGTCCCGTGGCGCGAAATAGAGCATGTATATGACAAGCCAGGTCCATGGGCCTCTGGTCCTTCTCTTCCTGTGGGGGAGGGGGCGGGTGCTCTTTCTGTGCCTCTTCCCGTGCCGCTTCCTGAGCGGGGAGGCGGGGTGGGGGTGGCGTGAGGGTCTGGGGGCACCGGTGGTGTGGGAGCGCTCCCGCCCCTCAGGCTGCGGCCCGCCGGGGCGGAGCGGCAACGCGCGATCGCGCCACTTTGCCGCCGTCTGGCGGAAAGCGGGCCGAGGGGCGCCGGTCGGCTTCCGCGGGTCGACTACCGCCGGCCGTCGACCGGGGACCGTCGGCCGTAAGCGCCGACCGTCGACCGGGGACCGTCGGCTGTAAGCGCCGACCGCCGACCGCCGACCGCCGACCGCCGACCGGGGACCGTCGGCCGCAAACGCCGGCCGCCGATCGGGGGGTGTAGTTGCTCCGTCCGGGGGGCGTGGCCCGAATGGCGGTGCCCGAAGCCGGACATCACCGGCACGCTCATGTGTTTATGCGACTGTTCACGACCACGTCCCCCTGCCTGGTGGCGGCAGCCGCCCTGTTCGCCGCCGCCGCGTCGGCCGCCCCCGCGCACGCGGACCCGCAGCCGCCGTTGCCCGCGTGCACGGCCCCGGACGACCACACCTTCCCCCTCACCACCCGCATCCACGGCGGCCCCGCCGCCTTCGAGGCCGGGGGCGGCTACGGCACCTGGTACCTGGACCTCACCAACACCACCTCCCGGACCTGCGAGGGCATCCACCCGGTCGTCGTCCTCGTCGACGAGGAACGGGCCCTGAAGCCGTCCCAGCCCCGCCTGGAGTTCTACGACGGCGCGCAGCCGCGTGCCGTGACGTTCGAGCCGACCGAACGGGACGAGCTGATCGGCGTGTTCGGCGAGGAAGCGGCCGAGGACGAAGACGCGAGCGGGGGTGAGGCCGAGCCCGGGCCCGAGGCCGGGTCCGAAGGCGAGTCCGTGAGCGGCAGCGCCACCCTTCCCCGTTTCCCCGGCTTCACCGTCGACCCCGGCAAGACCCTCACCGTCAAGGTGCGGCTGGCGCTCACCTCGGACGCCGTGGCCAACGACGTGACCGCCACCGCGGCCGTGGTCCAGCGGCGAGGCGACGACGGTGACTGGATCGGCCAGTCGAACGACTACCGCTTCCGCATCAGGTCGGGCGCGCCCGCCGACGAGCCGACCGCCGGCCGGAGCGCCGACCCCGCGTCCCCCTCCGGCGCCGCCACCCCGGACGGCCGGGACACGGACGGTAGGGACGCGGCCCCGAGCGCCGGCCCCCCGGAGGGCCGTCGCGCCGACCCCCCGGAGGGCCGCGCCGACGAGGCCCGGGACGGGCGGGCCGCCGACACCCCGTACGCGTACGCCGAGGAACTGGCCGGCACCGGACCTGGCCGCACGGGCATGGCCGCGGCGGCCGCCGCCCTGCTGGTCGCCGCCGGGTGCGGAACCGTACTGCTCGCCCGCAGGCGCCGCTGACTCCCCCTCACCCGCGCCCCACGAGTGCGCCGGGGGGGGGGGGGGGGGGGGGGGAGGGGGGGGGGGGGGGGGGGGGGGGGGGGGGGAGGGAAGGGGGGGGGG
>NZ_JBWKKZ010000001.1:180447-209010 GCF_056430705.1 Streptomyces sp. NPDC045956
GCCGCCCCCCTGGTTGGTATCCCGGGGTGGGGAACCACGCTTCTTCCCCAAAGGCGACAATGACCCCCCCCCCCCCCCCCCCCCCGGCCCCCCCCCCCCCCCCCCCCCCCCCCCCGCACGCACGCGGACCCGGCCCCGCCCCCCCTGTCCCCCCGTCCGCGACCAGCCCTGCGTGGACTACCTCTTCGCCCCCGACTGGGCCGACATCGAGAAGAACCTGACCTCCTGCATCGACGCCTGGAAGTCGGCCACCGGCAACTGACCCGGCGGGCTCCTGATTAGGCTGGGGGCGTCGGTACGCCGTGGTTCCGGCGCCCCCGCACACGCCCACCGCACGCCAGGGAGTTCGTTGCACATGGCAGACCGCAAGCCCATCGAGTCGTGGCTCACCGACATGGACGGCGTCCTCATCCACGAGGGCGTGCCGATCCCCGGCGCCGACGCCTTCATCAAGAGGCTCCGCGAGTCCGGCAAGCCCTTCCTGGTGCTCACCAACAACTCGATCTACACTCCGCGCGACCTGCATGCCCGGTTGCGCCGCATGGGCCTGGAGGTCCCGGTCGAGGCCATCTGGACCTCGGCGCTGGCCACCGCCCAGTTCCTGGACGACCAGCGGCCCGGCGGCTCGGCCTACGTCATCGGCGAGGCCGGCCTGACCACCGCCCTGCACGACATCGGCTACATCCTCACCGACCACGACCCCGACTACGTGGTGCTCGGTGAGACCCGCACGTACTCCTTCGAGGCGATGACGAAGGCGGTCCGGCTCATCAACGGGGGCGCCCGCTTCATCTGCACCAACCCCGACGAGACCGGCCCCTCCACCGAGGGACCGCTCCCGGCGACCGGCGCGGTGGCCGCCCTGATCACCAAGGCGACCGGCCGCCAGCCGTACTTCGCCGGCAAGCCCAACCCGCTGATGATGCGCACCGGGCTCAACGCCATCGGCGCCCACTCCGAGAGCAGCGCCATGATCGGCGACCGCATGGACACCGACGTGCTGGCCGGCATCGAGGCCGGCATGCAGACCTTCCTCGTGCTCACCGGCCTGACCCGGCCCGAGCAGGTCGACAGCTTCCCCTACCGCCCCTCCCAGGTGGTCGACTCGATCGCGGACCTGGTCGAACGGGTCTGAACCCGGTAAACGCGCCACCCTCCGGCACGACCCGTTCGGAGTAGTCCGGCCCCCGCGCAGGATGCGGGGGCCGGTCCCGCGGGGCAGCCTCCAGATAACTGGAGGTACACGATGGGCTCACTGAAAGTCACTCTCTGTGCCGGTGCCGCGGTGGCCGCGGCACTCGCACCGATCGCGCCGGCCGCCCACGCGGCGGACGGGGGAGGTGTCTCGGTGTCACCGTCCGCGCCCGTGCCGGGCGGCGACGTCAGGCTCCGCGTGTCCGACTGCACCGAGAGGACGGCCGTCGCCGTCTCGGCGGCGTTCGTCTCGGACGTGAAGCTCTCCCTGTCCCGCTCCGACGGCGCCCTGGTCGGCGCGGGCTCGGTCCGCTCCACCCTGGAGGCCGGCGCCTACGCCGTACGGATCACCTGCGGCGGCACCGCCCGGGAGAGCACCGTCACCGTCGGCGAGAGACGACGCCCGGCCGCCCACTCCTCGCCCGTCGCCCCCGTCGACGCGGGCGGCGGCGGCACCGCGCGGCTGGCCGCCGCCGACCCCCGCGAGGAGGCCCGGCCCGAACCCCCCGGCACGGCGCACACCGTGACCGGCCTGGTCCTCGCCGGCATCGCCGCCGTCGCCGTCGCGCTGCGCAGCGTCCGCAGCCGGAGTCGCGGGACGGGCTGACCATGTCCGAACAGGACCGTCCCACCGTCGGCCCGGGCCGCCTGGTGACCGGCACCGCCTGGGTGGTGCTGCTCCTCGGGCTGTGGCTCTGGGGCCGCGAGGCCACCGACGCGCGCGAGGCCGTATCCCGGCCGGCCACCGGCGACATGGCGGCGGCCGGCCGGCCCCCCGACCTGCCGCTGCCGCCCGCCCGCACCCCCCTCGGCGACGCCCTGCCGCAGCGGCTCGACATTCCCGGCCTCGGCATCCGGGCCCCCGTCCTGGCCCGCGGCCTCGACACCGAGGGCGCCGTCGAACCACCGCCCTTCGACCGGCCCGAAGCCGTCGGCTGGTACGCCGACGGCACGGCGCCGGGCGCCGCCGGGACCGCGCTGCTGGTCGGCCACGTGGACACCGAGACCGAACCGGCCGTCTTCCACGCGGTCAGCACCCTGGAACCCGGCGAGACGCTCCGGGTGGTCCGCGACGACGGCGAGGTCGCCGAGTTCACCGTCGACGACGTGCGGGTCCTCACCCGCGACGGATTCGACGCCCAGCAGGCCTACGGGCCGCGGGACACGGGCCGCGCCGAACTCCGCCTGATCACCTGCGGCGGCACCTTCGACCCCGCCACCGACAGCTACACGGCCAACGTGGTCGTCTCCGCCTACCTCACGGGTACCGGCTCCTGAGAGACGTCGGACCGGCGCCCGGGAACCGCGTGGGTGCCGGAGGCGTATGTCAGGATTGAGCCTCGGAACAGGTACCAGGGGGGTTGGATGTACGGCAGCAGGGGGGCCGCGACGCTGTCCACGAGGCGCGTGTCCGCGGCGGTGCTGGGGGCGGCACTGCTGCTCGCGGGCTGCTCCTCGTCCGGGGACGGCGGGGACGACGGCAAGGACGAGAAGGCCGGCGCGGGCATAACGCAGCGGCCCGAGGAGGCCGGCCCGTTCTGGGTCAACCCGGACGGCAACGCCGCCCAGCAACTGGCGGCCCTGGAGCAGTCCGACGAGAAGGACCAGGCCGAGCAGATCCGCAAGATCGCCCAGCAGCCGACCGCCGAGTGGATCAGCCCCGAGAACCCCGAGGAACAGGCCCGGGGCTTCACCGAGGCCGCCGACGAGGCCGGGCGCACCGCGCTGCTCGTGCTCTACAACATCCCGCACCGCGACTGCGGCCAGTACTCCGGCGGCGGTGCCGCCGACGGCGACGCCTACCGGGACTTCGTCGACGGCGTGGCCCGGGGCATCGGCGACCGCTCCGCCACGGTGATCCTGGAACCGGACGCGGTCCTGCACCTGGTCGACGGCTGCACCCCGGAGGAGTTCCACGAGGAGCGCTACGACCTCCTCAAGGGCGCCGTCGCCCAGCTCGGCGCGCTGAAGAACACCAAGGTCTACCTGGACGCGGGCAACGCCGGCTGGGGCCACCCCGACCAGATCTTCGAGCCGCTGAAGTGGGCGGGCATCGACCAGGCCGACGGCTTCTCGGTCAACGTGTCGAACTTCTACACCACCGAGGACTCCCTCGCCTACGGCAAGCAGCTCGCCGCCAAGGTCGGCGGCAAGCACTTCGTCATCGACACCAGCCGCAACGGCAACGGCCCCTACACCGAGGGCGCCCCCGACGAACGCTGGTGCAACCCGCCCGGCCGCGCCCTGGGCGAGACCCCCACGACCGAGACGGCCGACCCCCTCGTGGACGCCTACCTGTGGGTCAAGCGCCCCGGGGAGTCGGACGGCGAGTGCAAGGGCGGTCCCAAGGCCGGCGAGTGGTGGCCGGAGTACGCCGTGCAGCTGGCCGAGGGGTCCGGCTGACGCAGGGTTCCCCGCGCCCCGAAGGGGCGCGGGGCTGTGACACAGGCGGCTCCGCCGCGTGCGCGCGACCAGCCACGACGCACCCGCAGGCGAACAGCGGCCGGCCGCGCGGCGCTAAGGCACCTTCACCCACTGCGCCTTGGACGGCGTGCCCTGCCCGTCCGTCACGAACATCATGTACCACCCGGACTGGACGAGGTTCTTGTTCTCCGGCACGGTCACCTTCACCTTGTCCCCGTCCGTCTCGAAGTCCAGCGCGATCGACCGCTGGTCCACGTCGGTGACGTGCGTCGAGGCGCTCGGCCGGATCAGCCGCACCTTCTTCACCGCCGACGCCGACCGCGAGGTGAACGTGGCCGACTCCCCGCGCTCGACGGTCTGCGGGCCGCCCGTGAGGTCCGGCCGCGAATCCCGGTACAGGTAGGGCGGCGTGTAGATCTCGATGCGCTGCTCGAACTCGCCCGGCTTGGTGTTGGCCTTGTCGGCGTAGAGCGAGTCCGACCCGAAGAACATCAGGCGCCCGTCGGGCAGCAGGATCGAGCCCGAGTGGTAGTTGCGGCCCACCAGCGGGTCGGCCACCTGCTCGAACGCGTTGCTCTCCGGGTGGTAGAGCCGCGCCTCGAGGACGTTGGAGTCGCCGCGCCCCCGGTAGTCCTCCGAGCCGCCGGAGACCAGCACGCTGTCGTCGGGCAGGACCGAGGCCTGCGGGTAGCGCGTGCCCTTCGCCATCGACGGCCCGTCCACGAACCTCGGGTCGTCCGCCTTGAGGTCGACGATCCGGGTCTTCTCGCTGGACAGCCGGGACTCGCCGACCCCGCCACCGCCGATCACCATGTACTTCTCGTCCTGCGCCGGCGGCAGCAGCACGGAGTTGGCGGTCTCCAGCATGTTCGCGTCGCTCATGCCGGGGATCTTGGTGAACTTGTTGCTCTCCACGTCCCAGACGCCCGGGTCGCGGCCCACGTCGTCGGGGCCGTACCCGGCGTTGGCGCCCGAGTAGAAGACCTTGCCGTTCTGCATCAGGAACAGCGCCGGGTACGTCGGGAACTGGCGGACCTTGTCGGTGTAGGTCCACTTCCTGGTCTCGGGGTCGTAGACCTCGTTCTTGCCCGGCACCAGCTGGCCGATGTCGTCGAGGCCGGAGACGCTGAGGATCTTCCCGTCGCTCAGGGTGGTGAGCGTCGGGTACCAGCGGGCCTCGTGCATCGGGTCGACCTTGATGTACTTCTCGGCGACCGGGTCGAACTCGAAGGCATCCCGGATGCCCTGGAAGTCCTTCTTGTCCAGGGCGAGTTTCTGCGCGATGCCGTACGTGTTGCGCGCGTCGGTGCCGGACAGGCCCTGGACGCGGTAGTTGTCCTCGGTGCCCGTCTCGTACTTCGCGCCGCTCTTCTGCGCCTCGACGTAGATCCGGCCCAGACCCGGGTCGTTGCGCACGAACGCGCCGGTCTGCGGGTCGAAGACCTTCTCGGCGCGGGGCACCAGCACGGGGTCCTTGGAGACGAACGTCCTGCCGTTCTCCTTGCCGGTGAACTTGGTGCCCGCCGGCAGGGTGATCGGCTGGTCCGGGTTCTCGTTGTGGACGATCATCAGGCCGCCGGCCTTGGTGACGTCGCCCTTGAGCTTCTCGTACCGCTTGGTGCCGCCCGCGATCAGCAGGTTGCCGTTGGCGAGCTGGGTGTGGCCGGTGCAGAACAGGTCGGTCGGCGTCGGGACCGTCTTGATGGTGCCCTTGACCGGGTCCCAGATCCGGGTGTCGAACTTCTTCGCGTCGAAGTTGTCCTGGTCGTTGCCCGACCCCGCGACGAGCAGCACCTTGCCGGTGCGCAGCAGCGCCGCGTGGATGGTGTTCTGCCGGTACTTCTCGGGAAACTCGACGATCTCCCACTTGCCGTTGGCGGCCTTGTACTCCGGCTCGTTGATCTTGTACTGGTGGTATTTCTCGGTTCCGAAGCGGTAGAGCCACGGTCCGTTCATCCCGGCCAGCGCGACTACCACCGCCGTACCTATCGCGAAGCGACGGGCGCGGCGGCGGCCGGCACGGTCTTTCATTCCTTACGTCCCCCAAGTCCACCAAGGGCGATCTGCATGGTCTGGTCGTTGCCCCCGTCGGAGGGGGCCGCCCAGCTGGGCTTCTGCTGCGGCGCGTGCGGGGCGTACGCCTGGGCGTGCGCCTGGGCGTGCGCCGGGTCCGCGGACGCCGGCTGCTGCGACGGGGCCCACGGCGCGGGCTCCGCCGCCACGGCCGGCGGCTGCTTCTTCGCCTTCCGCAGCTCGTGGCGCCAGGCGAACATCGGCGACGCGGTGATCAGCATCGCGAACGTCGCCCAGACGATCATCGCGGGGTGCGCGTGCCCGAAGACGAAGCCGGCCGTCATCGAGCCCGCGAAGATCACGATGAAGTACCAGTGGTAACGGAAGGTCCCGAACCAGGTGTCGGGGCTGGCCGAGTCGCCCTTCGGCGTCACCACGAACTTGCTCTTGCGGCGCAGCACCGAGTCGATGAGCGCCTTCGCGTACAGCGGCGCCGACAGCGCGGACATCACCATGCCGGCCACACCGCCGGAGCCCTCCGGCTCGTGCGGCGAGACGTTGTGGCGGCGGTTCCAGACGTACAGGCCGATCTGGAGGGCGGAGGCGTTGCCGTAGAGCATCAGCCACACGGCCGGGTCGATGTTGACGCCCGAGGCGCCCAGGCCCAGGAACAGGCAGCAGCTCAGCGCCGCCAGGATCCAGTTCAGGGCCGACATCGGGTAGAAGATGATCATCATCGTGTAGTTGAAGAGCTTGCTCGGCGGGAGCGAGTACCAGCCCTTCCAGTACTGCTTGAGGATCGTCTCGTACGTCCCCCGCGACCAGCGCATCTGCTGGGTGAAGAAGTCCGTCCAGGCGTTCGGGCCCTCGCCGACGGCGAGCACGTCCGGGGTGTAGACCGAGCGCCACTTGCGGCCGGTGGCCGGGTTCTTGTGGCGGTGGATCTCGAAGCCGGTCGCCATGTCCTCGGTGATCGAGTCGTACAGGCCGCCGATCTGCTTCAGCGCCCTGATGCGCACCGCGTTGGAGGTGCCCACGAACATGGGGGAGCCGTAGCGGTTGCCCGCGCGCTGGATCAGCGCGTGGAAGAGGAACTGCTGCGACTCGGCGGCCTTGGTGATCGGGTTGTCGTAGTTGCCGTAGACCTGCGGGCCGATGACGAACCCGACGTCCGGGTCGCGGAAGAAGCCGAGCATCCGCTCCAGGTAGTTGGGCAGCGGCACGTGGTCGGTGTCGACCGAGGCGAAGAAGTCGTAGTCGTCGCCGTGCGCCTCGAGCCAGGCGTTGTAGTTGCCGTGCTTGGTCTTGGCGCGGTGCGGGCCCTTGGGCATGTTCCACTTCGCGACGCCCTTGCGGGAGAAGTGGTGCACGCCCAGGCGCGCGCAGACGGCCTTCACCTCGGGGTCGTCGCCCTCGTCGAGGAGCCAGACGTGCATCAGACCGCGGTGGCGGATCTTCACGGCCGCCTCCAGGGTCTTCGTCACCATCTCCAGCGGCTCCTTGCCGGGCACGAAGGAGGTGAGGAAGGCGACCCGGGTGCCGGTCTCGGGCACCACCGGGACCGGGTCCCGGGCGACCAGGGTCGCGTGCGCGTTCGAGAGCACGTTCAGGCAGCGGAACAGCTCGATCAGGCCGATCGCCACGAGCATCACGATGTCGAGCGTGGGCAGCCAGTCGAAGGCCGGGTAGTCGCGCTCGGTCCAGTGCGAGGGCTGGAGCAGCCAGACCAGCAGCACCACCGACAGCAGCGGGGCCGCGGCCAGCATCAGCGCCACCCGCAGGCGGTGCGGCTCCTGGGAGATCAGCGAGCGGTACTGCACCTTGTACGGCTTGTGCGGGTCGGGCTGGGTGAGGGGGCCCGCGAGCCGGCTGTAGTGCTCGTAGTCGTACCTCGGCAGGGTCTTCCTGATCCGCCGGAACGAGCCGGTGTTCCAGGTCCGATGCGCGGGCACCCTGAGCTGCGTGGTCTGGGACGGGTCGTGGTCCTGCCCGGCGCCCGTCGGCGTCGACGTCATGAGTCTTCCCCCCACACGCGGGTCACGCGTGTTTCGTCGCTTCCTTCGTCCGCCCCGGTCCCCCTCGACCTTCACGGACGTCACAGTGGTGGGTCGCTGTCACCACGGCATCCACACCTTATATAGACATGGAATGGCGACCACCGGTTGCATGATGCCCCCCGCGGCATCCGGCTCCCGAGCGGACCAGGGTTCTACGCCGTTCGTCATGATCGCAAGATGCTCGCGGTCCGGGTACGCCGAAGGCCCCCCGTGTGCTACGAGGGGCCTTCGACCGTCGGTGCGCCGCCAGGGACTCGAACCCCGGACCCGCTGATTAAGAGTCAGCTGCTCTAACCAACTGAGCTAGCGGCGCCTGCTGACCTGCACAACTCTACCCGATGCCGACCGGTGCTCCGGACCGCCCGGACGGCGGCCCGCGGGGCGTGCCGAGGACCGGGTACATCATTCGGACCGTCAACATGCGCACCATGGCGACAGTTGAGAAACTGACCGACATGTACCGAAGTGCACCGCCGCGGCCCCTGCCACCGGGAGTGTGAGGGGAATCGCATGAAGGCTCCCGAGTTCGAGGACGTCGATCCCGCGCGCGACTGCGACTGCCCCGGCTGCCGTCACCGGCGCCGGGTGCCGCCGCGTTCCCCCGCCGGCCGCGCCCCGGCCCTTCCGGCCGCCCACCGCAAGCTGATCGTGGCCACGGCCGCCGCCACCGGCGCCCTGGGCGCGGGTCAGGCCGCGGCGGCTCCGACCACCGTCCACGCCTTCCACCTGCCGGGTGTCTCCGCAGGTGAGGAGCCCGACACCCCGCAGGGCCCGAGGGCTCCGCTGCACGGCCCGACCGGTACGCCGGCGGTTCCCCCGGCCGGCGTCGAACCGGCCGCGATCACCCGTACGGAGATCATCGAACGGGCCAAGACCTGGGTCACCGCGAAGGTGCCCTACAGCATGACCGCCTACTGGTCCGACGGGTACCGGCAGGACTGCTCGGGCTACGTCTCGATGGCCTGGAAGCTGCCCACGAACGAATGGACCGGGAGCCTCGGCACGTTCGCCGACCGCATCACCAAGGAAGAGCTCCAGCCCGGCGACATCCTGCTCTTCCACAACGCGGCGGACCCGCAGAAAGGCTCCCACGTGGTGATCTTCGGCGGCTGGACGGACTCCACGCGCACCGCCTACACGGCCTACGAGCAGACCCCGCCGCACGCCCGGAAGCTCGCCACGCCCTACGCCTACTGGAGCAACTCGGCCAAGTACCTCCCCTACCGCTACAAGGGGGTCACGGCGAGCGCCGCGAGCGGGGCGCCGGCCGCAACCGCCTACCCGGGGGCGGCCGCCTTCGGTCCCGGTGCGAACAACGGGCACGTCACCGAGCTGGGCCGGATGCTCGCGGCCCGCGGTGCCGGCCGCTTCTACACCTCCGGGCCCGGGCCCCGCTGGTCGGAGGCGGACCGCAGGGCGACCGAGGCGTTCCAGCTCGCCCAGGGCTGGCGGGGCGAGGACGCCGACGGGCTGCCCGGCCCGGGCACCTGGCGGCTGCTGACCTCCGGCGGGGGCAAGGACGTCGGAGCCCCGCCGGCCGGCCCCGCCTCGCACGGGGTGGCCGGCTACCCGGGCCGGGCGATGTTCCGCCCGGGCGCCGAGAACCCCTACGTCACCCGGCTCGGCAGGCAGCTGGTGGCCAAGGGGTTCGGCCGGCACTACACGACCGGTCCGGGGCCGCGCTGGGGCGAGGCGGACCGGCGGGCAGTCGAGGCCTTCCAGCGTGCGCAGGGGTGGCGCGGTGGCGCGGCGGACGGCTACCCGGGCCCGGAGACCTGGCGGCGGCTCTTCTCCTGACCGTCCGCCCGCGGTGATCACCCGTTCATGACGCATCTGGCGCGGAGGCTGGAGCACGCATGAGTACGACCTCTTCCACGAACCCGGACCTCAGGCCGCCGGCTTCCCCGGGGCCCCCGACCGCCGAAGGGACGCCCGCGGAGACCGGCCACCGGCCCGCCCGGCTCATCCACAACGAGGCCACCACCGAGATCCCCGTCCACCTGCTGTTCCGCGACGACCCCGATCCGGTGCCGGTGGCGCTGCGGCCCGCGGTGGTCGCCCGCCGGCAGGGCACGGGGGAGCAGCCGAGGACGCGGCGCCCCGCCGCCGCGCGCCCGCGCCCGGTGGCGAGCGTCGATCCGGAGCTGACGGAGCGTCCGGCCCGGGTGCTGCCCGGTGCGGCTGGCGTGGCCGCCGGGGTCTGCGGGGCGGCGGGCTGCGGGGTCACCACCTGGTGGGCGGGGGTCGTCCCGCCGCTCGCGGCGGAGGCGCTGGCGCTGCCGGCGTACGCGGGTGCCGGGCTCGGGCCCGCGCAGTGGGCGGCGTACGCGGCCGCCGGGGCGCTGGGGCTGTTCGGTTTCGGCGGGCTGGCCCGCGGACGGACCGGACGGGCCTGGGTGCTCGGCCTGTTCGGCCGCTACCGGGGGACCGTCCGGCGCACCGGCCTGATGTGGGTCAACCCGCTGCTGCTGCGGCGCCGGGTCGACGTCCGGCTTCGGCACTGGCGCAGCGAGCCGATGCCCGCGGCCGACGGCAACGGGGTCGCGCTCAGGGTCGTGACGCTGGTGGTGTGGAAGGTGCGCGACACCGCGCGGGCCACGCTGGGCGTCGAGGACCACGAGACGTATCTGCGGGAGTGTGTCGAGGCGGCGCTGGCCAGGGTCCCGGTGGAGCCGCTCGGCACGGTCCGCGGCGCGGCCGACGTGGCGGGCGAGACGCTGACCCGGCTGGTGGCCGCGGACGCGGCGCCGGTCGGCATGGAGGTCTTCTCGGTGCGGCCGGTCCGGGTGGAGTACGCCCCCGAGGTCGCCGCCGCGATGCACCGGCGCCGGATCGCGGCCCTGGACGCGGCGCAGCGGGCGAGCGTGCTCACCTCGGTCGTGGACTCGGTGGAGGACACGGTGACCCGGCTGACCGTGCGGGGACTGGTCGAGCTGGACGACTACGAGCGGAAGGCGCTGGTGAAGGACCTGACGGTGGCGTTCTGCGCCGGGCGGGGGGACGCCCGGGCCTGAAGCGGCCGGTAAACGGCTGTCGAGCGGGTTCCGCGATTGGTATGGACATGTTCAACTCGCGGCCATAATCTGGGACTTGGTCTAGACCTGCAAGGCTCACTGATCCTCCCCCACGTCACAGGAGCAGCAGTATGCGCACCAGGACCAAGTTGTATGCAGCCGCGGTGGGCATGGCGACCACCGGAGCCCTAGTGCTCTCGTCCGGCGGCGCCAGTGGCCACGGGTACACCGACCTGCCGGTCAGCCGGCAGAAGGTGTGCCAGAACGGCACCGTCAGCGGCTGCGGCTCCATCCAGTGGGAGCCGCAGAGCGTCGAGGGCCCCAAGGGGTTCCCGGCGGGCGGGCCGGCCGACGGCAAGATATGTTCCGCGGGCAACGGCCCCTTCGCCCCGCTCGACAGCTCCAAGCAACCCAACGGTCAGGCGTGGCCGGCCACGAAGGTGAACGGCGGGCAGAGCTACAGCTTCCGCTGGCAGTTCACCGCGCGGCACGCCACGACCGACTTCCGGTACTACGTCACCAAGCCGGGCTGGAACCAGAACCACGCCCTGTCCCGGTCCGACCTCAACCTCACGCCGTTCTTCACGGTGCCCTACGGCGGCAAGCAGCCGCCGGCCACCCTCTCCCACAGCGGCACGCTGCCGTCCGGGCTGAGCGGGCGCCACGTGATCGTCGCGGTGTGGACGGTCGCCGACACGGCCAACGCGTTCTACGCGTGCTCGGACGTGACCTTCTGACCGAGCCGGTCCGGCACGACCCGGCAACGCGGAAGGCCCCCTCGCCTGGGCGAGGGGGCCTTCCTTCGGTGCGCCGCCAGGGACTCGAACCCCGGACCCGCTGATTAAGAGTCAGCTGCTCTAACCAACTGAGCTAGCGGCGCATGACTCCCGCCTTCCGCTTTCCGCGGTCGGCGACGACGAAAATACTACCTGGTCCCCGGGGGTGCTCCCGACCACCTCCCGACCACCTCCCGGCCACCCTCCCCGGGCTGCCCCTCGCGGCTAGATCGCCAGCGAGAGCAGCACCCCCGCGGCGTTGCGGTTCAGCTCGTCGGCGGCGCGGCGCAGCCGGTGCGCGTGCTCGACCGGGAGGGACAGGGCGAGGCAGCCCACGGCGGAACCGGCCGTGATCGGGACGGCCGCGCAGACCGTGCCCACCGCGTACTCCTGGAGGTCGAGGACCGGGACGGTGGGCGGCTGGGACTCCAGCCGGGACAGCAGCAGCTTGTCGCTGGTGATGGTGCGCGAGGTCAGACGGGCCATCTTGTGCCGGGCCAGGTGGTCGCGGCGCCCGGCGTGGTCCAGCTGGGTGAGCAGGCTCTTGCCGACCGCGGTGGCGTGCGCCGAGACGCGGAAGTCGACCCACTCGTTCACCTTGGGCGTGGCCGGGCCGTCGGCGTACTGGGTGACGCTGACCTCGCCGTCCACGTAGCGGCTGATGTAGACGGCGGCGCCCACCGAGTCGCGCAGCCGGTCCAGGGTGCGCTGGAGCTGCTCGCGCACGGCCTCCTCGCGGCCGCGGGCGGCGCCCAGGCGGTCCAGGGCCTCTCCGGTGACGTACGAGCCGTCGGTGGTCTGCTCGACGTAGCTCTCGCGGCGCAGCATGCGCAGGAGGACGGCCAGCCGCTCCCGGTCGAGCCCGGTGTCGCGGGCGAGTTGGACGTCGGTTACTCCGGCGGTGTACCGCGCCACCGTCTCCAGGACGCGCAGGGCGTCCTGGGCCGAGTGGAGCGGCGCGGTCGGCTGGTGCTGCAGCGCCACGGTGGTCTCCCCCTGCGCTAGCTCGTCGGCCCCTGCCCCCCGATCCGGACAGTGGATCCCCTCCACGATAGCCGCCAAGAGGCCGGTAGTGAGGGGGTGTTGGCCTATTTCCACCGCCCTCGACCGGGACACCGACCCGCCGGCACATGCCAGGGGAATGCCCCAACGCCCCGACCTCGGGCGTTGGGGCAGGGGTGCCGTGGGGTCACAGCACCGCGCTGAGGAATTCCCGGGTCCGGTCGTGCTCCGGCTCGCTGAAGATCTTCTCCGGCGGACCGGACTCGATGACCCGGCCGGAGTCGAACATCAGGACCTGGTCCGAGATGTCCCGGGCGAAGTTCATCTCGTGGGTCACGCAGAGCATGGTGATGTCCGTGCTGCGGGCGATGTCCCGCAGCAGGTCGAGGACGCCCGCGACCAGCTCCGGGTCGAGCGCGGAGGTCACCTCGTCGAGGAGGAGCACCTTGGGCCGCATCGCCAGCGCCCGGGCGATCGCCACCCGCTGCTGCTGGCCGCCGGAGAGCTGGGCCGGGCGCGCGTCGCACTTGTCGGCCAGGCCCACCATGTCGAGCAGGCCCTTGGCGCGCTCCGCCGCCTCGTCCTTGGACATCCCGAGGACCGTGACCGGTGCCTCGGTGATGTTGCGCAGGACGCTCATGTTCGGGAACAGGTTGAACTGCTGGAACACCATCCCGATCTGCTTGCGGACCTCACGCCGCTCCTTCTCGGTCGCCGGGAAGAGCTTCTGCCCGTCCACGGTGATCGTGCCCTCGTCGGGCTTGAGCAGCGTCATCAGCAGCCGCAGGATCGTCGTCTTGCCCGATCCGGAGGGGCCGATCAGGGTGACGTGCTTGCCGGCGTCGACGGAGAAGTCCAGGTGGTCGAGGACGGTGTTGTCCCCGAACCGCTTGGTCACCTGCTCCAGGCGTATCAGCTCGCCGGAGCTGCGCTCGGGGCTCTTCCCGGGGTTGGGGAGGGTGTCAGTGGGCAAGGCGTCGCTCCAGGGCTCGCAGGGCAAGGGAGGCCAGGTAGGAGATGACGATGAAGGCCACGCCGATCACCGTCAGGGGCTCGGTGAACTGGAAGTTCTGCTGCGAGAACAGCCGCGCCTCGCCGAGCATCTCCAGCACCGTGATCGCCATCAGCAGCGGCGTGTCCTTCAGCATGGAGATCACGTAGTTGCCGAGGGCGGGGACCACCCGGCGGATCGCCTGCGGCAGGATCACGGCCGTCCAGGTCCGCCCCACCGGCAGGTTCAGCGCCGTCGCGGCCTCCCACTGGCCGACCGGCACCGCCTCGATGCCGGCCCGGTAGACCTGCATCGTGTACGTCGAGTAGTGCAGGCCGATGGCGATCACGCCGGTGGTGAGCGCCGAGGCGGTCACCCCCCACTCGGGCAGCACGTAGAAGAGGAAGAACAGCTGCACCAGCAGCGGGGTGTTCCGCACGAACTCGGTCACCGCGCCGACCGGCCAGGTCACGAAGCGGCTCGGCACCCGCATCAGCAGCGCCCACACCAGGCCGAGGACGAAGGAGACCAGCGAGCCGAGGGCCAGGATCTGCAGGGTGACCAGCAGCCCGTCCCAGAAGTGCGGCATGAAGTCGGAGACCGCGCTCCAGTCCCAGTTCATCGGACACCCCCGATCCCGGCCGGCTCGGCGGCGGCCTTCCGCTCGGGTGCCGCCCTGCCGACGCCCGCCTTCAGCTTCTTCTCCAGACCGCGCATCACCCGGGTCAGCAGGAACGCGATCACGAAGTAGATCAGCAGGATGTACGTGTAGATCTCAGCGCTCTCCTGGAGCGCCAGGCGCACCAGGTTGCCGCTGAACGCCAGGTCGCCCATGCCCATGATCGAGACCAGGGCGGTGCCCTTGAGGAGCTCGATCAGCAGGTTGGAGAAGGGCGGGATCATCTCCGGCACCGCCTGCGGCAGCAGGATCAGCCGCATCCGCTGCCAGGGCGTGAAGCTGAGCGCGATGCCGCCCTCCTTCTGCGCCGGGTCGACCGCCGCGAGCGCGCCGCGCACGATCTCGGAGCCGTACGCCCCGTAGGTCAGGCCCAGCGCCAGGGTGCCCGCCCACATCGGCACCAGCTGCCAGCCGAAGGCCGGCGGCAGCACGAAGAAGACCCAGAAGATCATCACCAGCGCGGAGGTGCCGCGGAACACCTCGGTGTAGAAGCCCGCCAGGAAGCGGACGATCCACAGCCGGTGGGTGCGCCCGACGCCGACCACGAAGGAGACGGCCGTCGCCAGCAGCGAGCTGAAGAAGAGCAGCTGGACCGTGACCCAGACGCCCTGGAGTACCAGTTCCCACAGTCCGGAGGTCATCCGCCGCACAGCTCCTTCGCGGTCAGATCCGTCATCTCGTCCTCGGTGAAACCGAAGGGCTTGAGGATGCGGAGCAGCTCGCCGCTCTTCTTGAGCTTCTGCAGCTCGACGTTGAAGGCGTCCCGCAGGTTGGTCTCGGTCGGCCGGAAGGCGAAACCACCGCCGTCGGTGTGCGGCTTCCCGTCCACGATCGGCTGGAAGGCCTGCGTCGCCTCGGTCTTCCCGGACTTCTTGACCACCTCGCGGACGGTCAGCGCCGTACCCGCGAACACGTCCACCCGCCCGGCCTCGACGGCGTTCAGGCCGGCGACCTGGTCGGGGACGATGAGGATGTCGCTCTCCTTGTACCCGGCCTCCACCGCGTAGGCGATCTCGGCGTAGCCGGTGCCCGTCGCGAACTTGGCCTTCTTCGCCACGACGTCCTTGTAGTCGTGCAGGTCCAGGGGATTGCCCTTGCGCACGATGAAGGAGTCGAGCATCTGGTAGTCCGGGTCGGAGAAGATGACCTGCGCGCAGCGGTCCGGGTTGATGTACATCCCCGCCGCGACGACGTCGAACTGCTGCGACGCCAGCCCCGGGATGAGGGAGCCGAACTCCGTCGGCACGGGCTGCACCCGGTCCACCCCGAGCCGCTTGAAGATGACCTTCGCCAGTTCCGGCGCCTCGCCGGTCAGCTCACCGTTCCGGTCGATGTACCCGAAGGGGACCTCGCCCGCGATGCCGAGCCGGGCCACGCCCTGCGCCCTGAGCCGGTCGAGGAGGTCGCCGCCCTCCACGTCGGAGGCGGTGGCCACCCGGGAGCAGCCGGCGGCTCCCAGTGCGCCGAGCGCCGCGACCCCCGCGAGCAGCGACCGGCGGGTGGGCCCGGCGGGCCTGGACCTTGGGACGGATATACCCCATGGAGGGGTTCTGTGTGGTGGAGCCATGGGCGCGCAGCTACCCGAACCCGGCCGTCTTATGCCGATGTTTTTCGGACCGGTACGACGGCACGGCACCCTTGACCGGGGCCGCGCCGGGCACTGCCATGGAGGGCATGGCTGATCGCTACATCGAAGTCTCGCTGGTCACACGCGGAATCACGTGCACGGCCCAACTGCTCGACGACCGGGCGCCGCTCACCTGCGCGGCCGTCTGGAACGCGCTCCCCCTCGGCGGCGACGTGTACCACGCCAAATACGCGCGCAACGAGATCTACGCCCTCTTCCCGCCCTTCGCGGCATCCGAACCACCGCTGGAGAATCCGACCGTGACGCCCATCCCGGGCGACCTGTGCTATTTCGCCTTCGCGGGCGCCGAGTTGGGCACCAAGGCGTACGGCTACGACCGCGAGGTGCGGCCGGGCACCACCCTCGTCGACCTCGCCCTCTTCTACGAGCGCAACAACCTGCTGCTCAACGGCGACGTCGGCTGGGTCCCCGGCACCGTCTGGGGATCGATCACCGAGGGCCTGGACGCGATGGCCGAGGCCTGCAACGACCTCTGGCGGACGGGGGCGGCGGGGGAGACGCTCAGCTTCCGGCGGGCCTAGGCCCCGCCGCGGCCCACCTCGCCGGCGCGGGCCCGGTGTCCGTTCCGCACAGCGCGTGCGCGGCCCGCAGGACCAGGTCGTCCCGGTGGCGGGCCGCCACGAGCTGGAGGCCGACCGGCAGGCCGTCCCCGTCGCTGCCGACCGGCACGGTGGCCGCCGGCTGCTGGGTCAGGTTGAAGGGGTAGGTGAAGGGCGTCCAGCCGGTCCACCGCCGGTGCCCCGAGCCCTTGGGCACCTCGGTGCCCGCCTCGAACGCCGTGATCGGCAGCGTCGGCGTGACCAGCAGGTCGTACGCCTCGTGGAACCGGCCCATCCGCCGGCCCAGCTCCATCCGGACGTCCACCGCGGCCAGGTACTCCAGCGCCGAGTACCGCGCGCCCGCGCCGACGATGTCCCGCAGCCCCGGGTCGAGCACCTCCCGCTGCCCCGTCCGCAGGTGCTGCACCACGCGCGCCGCCCCGCTGAACCACAGCGTGTGGAAGGCCTCCACCGGGTCCGCGAAGTCCGGGTCCGCCTCCGTCACGTACGCGCCCAGCTCCGCCAGCCGCTCCACCCCGCGCCGCACCGCCGTCGCCACCGCCGGGCGCACCGCCACCTGCCCGCCGAGCGTGGGCGAGTACGCCACCCGCAGGCCCCGCACCCCGCCCGCCAGGGCCTCGCAGTACGAGCTCGGCGCCGGGCCCAGCGCCGACCAGTCCCGGGCGTCCGGGACGCCGACGACGTCCAGCAGCAGTGCCGCGTCCGCCGCGTCCCGTGTCATCGGACCGACGTGCGCGAGGGTGCCGAAGGCGCTCGCCGGGTAGAGCGGCACCCGGCCGTACGTCGGTTTCAGGCCGAAGACACCGCAGAAGGACGCCGGGATGCGCACACTGCCCCCGCCGTCCGTGCCGAGCGCCAGCGGTCCCGCGCCCAGCGCCACGGCCGCCGCCGCGCCCCCGCTGGAACCGCCCGCGGTGCGCGCGGGGTCGTGCGGATTGCGGGTGACGCCCGACAGCGGCGAGTCGGTGACGCCCTTCCAGCCGTACTCGGGCGTGGTCGTCTTGCCCACGAGCACGGCGCCGTGCTCGCGCAGCCGGGCGACCGAGGGGGCGTCCTCATCCCACGGCCCTTCCGGGGAGACGGCCCGGGAGCCGCGCAGCGTCGGGTGCCCCCGCATCAGCAGGATGTCCTTCACCGTCACCGGCACGCCGTCCAGCCGCCCGCAGGGCTCCCCGCGCCGCCACCGCTCCTCGGACCGCCGGGCCGCGTCGAGCGCCTCCTCGCCGGTCAGCCGGACGAACGCGTTCACGGCCGGCTGGATCCGCTCGGCCCGCTCCAGGACCGCCCGGGCCACCTCGACCGGGCTGAACCCGCCCCTGCGGTAACCGTCGAGGAGCTGGACCGCGGTCAGCTCGGTGAGGTCGGTCATGCACCCTCCGCTTCCAGGAACGTCAGTGTCCGGGCACGTATCCGCGCTTCTTGTCGACCACGTTCGCCAGCGGCCCGCCGGCCGCCCAGCTCTCGAACAACTCCACGAACTGGGCCCCCAGTTCGTCCCGCCAGCCGACCGTGTCCCCGCTCATGTGCGGCGAGACGATCAGGTCGGGGACGTCCCAGAGCGGACTGCCGGCCGCCAGGGGCTCGTGGCTCAGCACGTCCAGGGCGGCGCCCGCGATCCAGCGGCCGGTCAGCGCGGCGGCCAGGTCGTCCTCGACGACCAGCTGGCCCCGGCCCACGTTCACGAACCGCGCGGAAGGCTGCATCACCCCGAACCGCCGGGCGTCGAACATGCCGCGGGTGTCGTCGGTGAGGGGCGCCGCCGCCACCACCCAGTCGGCGCGGGCCAGCAACCGGTCCAGGTCCCCGGGTCCGTGGACGCCGGTGCGGGCGGTGCGGCCGACCACCGCGGTCGTCACGCCGAGCGCCTTGAGCGTCCGCGCGATCGCCCGGCCGATCGGCCCCGAGCCGACCACACACGCCCGCGTCCCGGCCACCCGCAGCGACTCGCGGTGCCGCCAGGTGCGTTCACCCTGCAACCGCAGCGTCGTCGGCAGGTCCTTGGCCATCGCCAGGACGAGCGCGGCGACGTACTCGGCGATCGGCTGGTCGAAGACACCGCGCGCGTTGGTCACCACGGTGTCCGAAGCGGCCAGTTCGGGGCACATCAGGTGGTCCACGCCCGCGCTCGCCGTGTGCACCCAGCGCGGACGCGGGCCGTCGCCCGGCCAGGCCCGGCGCACGGCGTGCGAGGCGAAGTCCCAGACCAGCAGCACGTCCGCGGACGGCAGCCGCGCGGCGAGGTGCGCCTCGTCGGTGTGCTCGATCCGGGCCCGGCCGGTCAGCCGGCCGAGCCGGGGGAGGGGCTCGGCGTCCAGGACGAGAAGGGTGGGCGTGCTCATCGGCAGGCGTGTCTCCGGGGCGTGCGCGCGGGGGCGCGGCGAGTGGTTTGCGAAGGAGTTAACCGGCTGTTGACCTGGGAGTGACGCGGGCGGATTGACCACGCTCGCACCGGAACCTACCTTCGTCAACACGGCCGTGCGTACGGTGCGTTGTCCTCCCCTCTCTCAGCGTGAGGTCGGTGCGTGCCATGGACATCTCCTTTCTCGGCGGACCAGCTCCGCAACGCGGGGTGGGCGTGGTCGCCCCGTTCGACTTCGCACTCGACCGCGAACTGTGGCGCTGGGTGCCCGACGAGGTCTCGCTGCACATGACGCGGACCCCCTTCGTGCCCGTCGAGGTAAGCCTGGACCTGGCCCGGCTGGTCAGCGAGCACGAGACGCTGGGCGAGGCGGTGCGCACCCTGAACGCCATAGCCCCCGAGGTCGTCGCCTACGCCTGCACCTCGGGCAGCTTCGTCGGCGGCATGGCCGGCGAGCGCGCCATGTGCGAGGCGATGACCTGGGCGGGCGTGGTCCCGTCCGTGACCACCTCGGGCGCATTGCTGGACGCGCTGACCGAGCTGGGCGTGCACCGGGTCGCGCTGGTGACGCCGTACACCGTGTCGGTGACCCGGGCGCTGGAGGAGTACGTCGCCGAGGCCGGTGTCACCGTCACCGGCTGCGCCTTCATGGGGCTGACCCGGCACATCTGGAAGGTCCCCTACCGCGACGTGGCCGACATGGCCCGCCGGGCGGTGCCGCGCGCCGGGGCCGCCGACGCCCTGTTCATCTCCTGCACCAACCTGCCGACCTACGACGTCATCCCGCAGCTGGAGGCCGAGCTGCGCATCCCGGTGATCTCGGCCAACCAAGTGACGATGTGGGCGGCACTGCGCCGACTGGGTACCCGTGCCGTGGGGCCGTATCAGGCGCTGACCGATCCGTCGGCGCGCACCGGCCCCGTGGTGCCGGGGCCGGCCGGTCCCGCAGTGGTGGACATGCCGGGCGTCGGTGACGGCCCGGACACGGAACAGCAGCAGGAAGGGTGGACATGACAGCACTGGGATTCCTGTACCCGGGCCACTCCGGCGAGGACGACTACCCACGCATCGAGCAGCTCCTGGGCAGTGACATCCGGGTGGACCTGGTGCACACCGACATCGGCGAGGACGCGCACCGGGTCGACGCGCTGCTGGAGATGGGCTCGCCGCAGCGCCTGGAGGCGGGCGTGGCGGAGCTGCGGCTGTCCGGCGCCGACGCCGTGGTGTGGGCCTGCACCAGCGGGAGCTTCGTGCACGGCTGGGAGGGCGCCCACGAACAGGTGCGCACGCTGGCACGGGCGGCGGGCCTCCCGGCCTCCTCCACCTCCTTCGCCTTCGTGCACGCGGCGCGGGAGATCGGGGCGCGGCGGGTGGCGATCGGGGCGACCTACCCCGACGACGTGGCGCGGCTCTTCGCGGACTTCCTGGGTGCCGCCGGCATCGAGGCGGTCGACGTCGTCGGCTCCGGCGTCGTCACGGCGGCGGAGGTCGGCACCTGGACCGAGGATCAGGTGCTGGCCCTGGCCCGCGCCGCCGACCGGCCGGACGCGGAGGCGGTCCTCCTGCCGGACACCGCCCTGCACACGGCGGCCCACATCCCGGCCCTGGAGAAGGAGCTGGGCAAGCCGGTCCTCACGGCCAACCAGGTCACCGTCTGGGAGGGCCTGCGGCTGGCCGACCGCAGGGTCAACGCGCCGGAGCTGGGCGCGCTGTTCACGCGGGAGCCGGTGGTCCAGGCCTGAGGCCGGGCCCGACCCCGGGCAACGGAAGAACCCCGGTCCCGCTGGTGCGGGGTTGGGGTTCTCGTCGAGCGCTGGGCAGGCCTTGCACCTGCATTTCCCCACGGGAAGTGGGGCGTCTTTCCTTGGACCACCAACGCACTGCCGGTCGCCGGGGTTTGACCCCCTGTGACCTTGCAGGATGATCGTACCGCAGCATCCGCGGACGTGCACATCGAGGCTGTCCCGCGGGATGCCGCGTGCACCCGTCGTTCTCCTGCTGTGCAGCGAATCGTTCATTGATATGTACAGCGGGCGTCACTGTGAACGTGTCAGATCCCTTGTCAGCCCCTGGAGGGACCCCTATATTCACGCCGAGAAAGCGCTTTCCCGCCTGCTGTGTTGACGTGATCACGACAGGTAGTTCGTTCCGGCATGTGAAAGGCGATTGGGGATACCGAGGATGAGACGAGCAGTCACCCTGCGACTCAACGCGGCGCTGGCCACCCTGGCCGTGGCCGCCGCGACCGGTGTGGTGCTGTCGATGCCCCAGGAGGCGTCGGCCGCCACCGGTGCGACCGGCTACGCCACGCAGAACGGCGGTACGACCGGCGGCGCGGGCGGGCAGACGGTCCGGGCCACCACCGGCACCGCGATCCACCAGGCCCTGTGCGGCCGTGCCAGCAGCAGCACCCCGATCGTCATCCAGGTCGAGGGGACCATCAACCACGGCAACACCGCCAAGGTCTCCGGCGACAGTTGCAGTACCGCCGCCGGCGTGATCGAACTCAAGCAGATCAGCAACGTCACGATCGTCGGTGTCGGCGGCGGAGCGGTCTTCGACCAACTGGGCATCCACATCCGGGACTCCAGCAACATCATCATCCAGAACGTGACGGTCAGGAACGTCAAGAAGTCCGGCTCGCCCACCTCCAACGGCGGCGACGCCATCGGCATGGAGAGCGGCGTCCGCAACGTCTGGGTCGACCACACCACCCTGGAGGCCTCGGGCGGCGAGTCGGAGGGCTACGACGGCCTCTTCGACATGAAGGACGACACCAAGTACGTCACCCTGTCCTACAGCGTCCTGCGCAACTCCGGCCGCGGCGGCCTCATCGGCTCCAGCGAGAGCGACGTGTCGAACGGCTTCGTCACCTTCCACCACAACAAGTACGAGAACATCGACTCCCGCGCACCCCTGCTGCGCGGCGGCATCGCCCACATCTACAACAACCACTACGTGAGCCTGAACGAGTCGGGCATCAACTCCCGTGCCGGCGCCAAGGCCAAGGTCGACAACAACTACTTCGAGGACTCCAAGGACGTCCTCGGCACCTTCTACACCGACCAGGCGGGCTCCTGGCAGGTCAGCGGCAACATCTTCGACAACGTGACCTGGTCCGAGCGCGAGGGCGACAACAACCCGGCCGGCCCGAACCCGACGTCCAACACCACCGTCGGCATCCCGTACTCCTACGACCTCGACGCCGCCGACTGCGTGCCGAGCGTGGTCAGCCAGACGGCGGGCGCCAACAAGGGCCTGAAGGTGTCGGACGGCAGCTGCACGCCGCAGAGCCCGGACCCGACCACCCCGCCCACCTCGCCGACCCCCACGGACCCGGGTCCGACCGACCCCGGCCCCACAACCCCGCCCACCGGGACCAACCTCAGCCTCGGAGCCGGCGCCGACGGTTCCTCCAAGGCCGCCGGGACCAGCTACGGCAACGTCCGTGACGGCGACGCGAGCACCTACTGGTCCCCGGCCGGCGCCACCGGCTCCGTCTCCGTGAAGTGGGGCTCCGCCACCACCGTCTCCAAGGTCAATATCCGCGAGGCGGCCGGCTCGGCGGGCGCCATCCGGGCCTGGCGGGTCGTCAACCACGACACGGGCGCCGTCCTGGCCTCCGGCAGCACGGCGGGCGTCGCCGGCTTCGCCGCGACCTCGCTGAAGAAGATCACCCTGGAGATCACCGCCTCCAGCGGCTCGCCCCGGGTCGCCGAGTTCGAGACCTACGCCGGCTAGCGCACGGCGGCACCGTCCCACCCCGCGTCCGGTCCGGCACCCGCCGGGCCGGACGCCTACTTGCACGGGGCGGGACAATGGACGGTGGCCCACTCCACCGGGGTGCCCCGCCCGTGCGGGGAGGGCCGTCGTGACGTACGAGGAGGAGAAGACATGGCGGAGCCCACGCCGCGTCCGAACGAACCGCGGCTACGCCCCGCGCCCCTGCTCTTCGAGCCGGCGGAGGCGTCCGCCGACCCGGAGCACTTCTTCGACCTCGAGTCGATCGACGACCCCCGGGTCCTGCTGGAGCGGGCGACCGAACTGACCCAGGCGTTCCGCGCGGCGGCCGACCGGGCGATGGAGTACCAGGCGACGGCGGCGGCCCAGCTCGCCGATCCGCGCCGCTTCGACCGGCTGACGGCCGCGGACATCGCCGAACGCGCCGAATGGACCGAGGACTACGCCAAGAAGATGGTCGAGTTCGGACGGGACCTGCTGCGCGGCGGCGACACCCCCGACTAGCCGGGGACCGGTCCCGCCGCATATGCCAAGCGGGTGAGCAAGATACTCCTCGCCCCTCCCCTCTGTCCCCGTTTCCCGCAACCCAGCGGAGTGGTTCCCTCACGCCCGGTAGATGTAGTCGGCATGAGCAGCGCACGCGACGTCACCCTCAACGCCACCCCCCACGCCTCGGACGTCACCGCCGACGGGGCCGCCTGGCTGGCCTCGGCCGGCGCGTACCCGCGCGGCACGCTCGCGTTCTGGGAGGAGCGGCCCGCGGCCCCGGTCGTCCTGCCCTGCGGCTCCGTGTTCGACGTGGTGAGCGCCCCGGCGGTCTTCGGGCGCCGGATGCTGGACCGGATGTGGGACGAGGGCCCGGGATCCGGCCCGGTCGCGGAGTACCGGGGCCGGATGCTGCTGTTCGCCGCGCCGGGCACGGCCCAGCGGCTGCCGTCGCTGCTGGAGTGGGAGGAGTGGAGCGCGCGGGGCCGCCCGGGCGGGCGTACGGGTGCGGTGCCGCCGCTGCTGTGCCACGGCGCCGGGGACGCGGTGACCGTGCCGGCGCCGGTGGGCCCGCCCGCCCGTTCCGGCTCCCGCTGGCTGGTGGCTCCGGACACCCGGCGGCCGTGGCTGCCGGGTCCCGAGATCCTGCTCTGGGCGGCCGTGCGGGCCGCCCGCGCCGCCGTGCGGATTTCGATTTTTCCCTCCGCCGACCAGGGTGCTAAGGTCTACGACGTCAGCAGGCGCCGCTAGCTCAGTTGGTTAGAGCAGCTGACTCTTAATCAGCGGGTCCGGGGTTCGAGTCCCTGGCGGCGCACAGACAACGGGAAGGCCCCTCGCTCCGGCGAGGGGCCTTCCCGCGTACCCGGGGCCTCCCGGCTACCCCGGCGTGACCTGCACCGTCCACGCCCCCGACGCCGTCCGCCCCTCCACCTCCACCCGTACGCCGTCGCCCGGCACCGTGAAGCTCTCACCGAGGCCCACCGGGGCGTCGGCCAGCGGCGGGTAGACCGAGTCCTCCCAGCAGGCCTCGGTGTCCGGATGGGCGTCGACCACCTGGACCGGCCCGCCCCCGGACTCCGCCCCGCTGCGCACCCGGTACACCAGCACCCCCGCCCGGCACGCGGCGACGTCGTTGCCGACCGGCCCCCGCGCCTCGAAGGCGAGCGCGCTGTCCGCCCCGGTGCGCACCACCGCCAGCTTGGTTCCCCGGCCGAGTCCGAAGCCGGGTGCCCCGGCGGCGCCCGCCACCGCCACGCCCGGTCCCGCCCCCAGCGGCTCCAGCGTCAGCCGGGTCGGCCCGCTGCCCCGTACGCAGGCCACCTGCCGGGGCTCCAGCCAGCCCAGCTTCCACTTGTGCCAGCCGAAGAGGTCCGGCGCCAGTCCGAACTGGCTGCCCATGAGGTCCCAGTCGCCGACGTGGGTGTCCCAGTCGCCCTCGCCGTCGTCCGGCCGGTGGTAGAGGTCGGGCAGGTCGAAGACGTGCCCCGTCTCGTGGGCCAGGACCAGCCGGTCGGGCGGGTGGTTCTCGAAGACCGTGACCATCCGCCGGACGTCGGTGTCGTCCGCCCGCATCGGGGTGTCCAGGTTGACGACCTTCGTGGCGTCGGAGTCCACGCCGGGGGCGTCCGGGTCGGCGACGAAGTAGACGATGTCGTAGCGGGAGAAGTCGACGTGCCGGTCGGCGACCGCCATCGCGTCGCGCAGGTAGGCGGCCCGGTGCCGCGGGCTCCAGTCGCGCTGTATGTCGTACGCCGTCGAAGGGTGCGGCATCGGGATCCAGTCGCCCAGCGGATGCGGTCGCAGCGTGAACCTGCCGTAGGAGGCGTGCTGGAAGAAGCGGGTGGTGGCCGGGAAGTGGTCGGCGGCCAGTTCGGCCGGCGCGGTCAGCGGCTGGGAGTCGGGGAAGGACAGGAACACCATCACCGCGTCCAGCGCGCGGGCCGGCCGCGGGTAGGCGGTGTTCCAGGTGTCCAGGCCCTCGGAGTGGTGCACCTCCGTGCGCTGGAGCGCGCAGGGCTCCGGCGAGAAGGGCTCGGCGACCGAGGGGGCCGTGATCAGGGACGTCGCGGCGAGCGCCGACATCGTCGTGCAGACCGCCGCCGTGCTGCGCAGCCGGGACCGGGGTCCCCCCGCCCGGCGGTCCGCGCCGAGCGCCTCGAGGGCCTCCCGGGGAAGTCGCCTCAGGGGGAGCTGGCGCGGCACATGAACCTCCGGGCGCGGTCGACGGGACAACGCACCCAGCTTGTGCATGATTGTCCTACTACGACCTGTTCGCCTGCACCGGATGGGTGAGCCGCCCGGAAATCTGCCGGAAGTCGTCGGACCGATGCCCCTGAGTCACTTACAGAACGTCACAACTGGTCGGAGGCATGAAGAACCCGTCCAGGTGTGAGCAGAAACGATCTGGCAGGGGGGTCGGGCGGTCGGGAAGGCGGGGCGGCGGCTGGAAGGGCCCCGTGGCAGCCTCTATGATCGGCACACTTTCCTGCACGAACAGAGCACGAACAGAGATCGAGGCACTGCGGGAGCGAGCGGTGAACGGAACCTCCGAAGGGCCGGCGCCCGTGGCAGACCTCGGCCGGTCGGTCGTCACAGAGAGTGATGCAGGTCTGGCTCCTCGTACGCCGGGTGCGGAGACGGAGCCCGCGGCCTACCGCTCGGCGTTCTCGGCGGCGCCCCTGGCCATGGCCGTCGTCGACGCCGAGGGCCTGGTCGTCAGCGCCAACGACACGCTGGGCACCCTGCTCGGCACCGATCCGGCGGCGCTGGCCGGCCGTGCGGCGGCCGACCTCGTCGACCTCGCCTGCGACGCCGGCACCTGGCACGCGTACCGCGAGGTGCTGCGCGGGCACCGGCCCCGGCTGCGCTGCACCCGGCGCCTGAAGGGGGCCGACGGGCGCTCGCTCTGGGCGCAGGTGACGGTCGAACCGCTGGCCGGCTCCGGCGACGCGCCGGGCCTGCTGCTGTCGGTCGCCGACATCAGCGCCCGGCGCGAGCTCCAGGAACGGCTGCGCCACCTCCAGATGCACGACCCGGTGACCCGGCTGCCCAACCGCGCCCTGTTCTTCGAGCGTCTCACCGCCGCGCTGGAGGCCGAGTCCTACGAACACGGCGGCACCGGCCGGATCGGCGTCTGCTACCTGGACCTGGACGGCTTCAAGGCCGTCAACGACACGCTCGGCCACCGCGTCGGCGACCGGCTGCTGGCCGCCGTCGCCGAACGCCTCACCCGCTGCGCCGAGGAGGCGGCCCACGCCCGCTCCGGCGCCCCGCTGGTGGCACGGCTCGGCGGCGACGAGTTCGCCCTCCTCGTGGAGGACTCCACGGGCACCGACCAGCTCGCCGACCTCGCCGAGTCGGTCCTCGCGGCCCTCCAGGCGCCCTTCGAGGTCTCCGACCGGCGCCTCTCGGTCACCGCGTCCGTCGGCGTCGTCGAACGCCACACGGCCGGCACCACCCCGACCGCCCTGATGCAGGCCGCCGACACGACCCTGTACTGGGCCAAGGCCGACGGCCGGGCCCGCTGGACGCTCTTCGACCCCGAGCGCAACGCCAGCCGCATGACCCGCCAGGCCCTCGCCGCGACCCTCCGCCCCGCCATCGAACGCGGCGAGTTCGCCCTGGAGTACCAGCCGCTGGTCGGCATGGAGGACGGCCGGGTGCGGGGCGTCGAGGCGCTCATCCGCTGGAATCATCCTCAGTTCGGCGTACTGGCGCCGAATCGGTTCATCGCACTGGCGGAGGAGGACGGTTCGATCGTTCCCCTCGGCCGCTGGATCCTGCGCACGGCCTGCCACCAGGCCCGCCGCTGGCAGCTGGCCCACCCCGACGACCCGCCGATCTTCGTCAGCGTCAACGTCGCGGTCCGCCAGGTCTGGGACTCCGACCTGGTGGCGGACGTCGCGGCGACCCTGGAGGAGACGGGCTTGGCCCCGCACCTGCTCCAGCTGGAGCTGACCGAGTCCGCGGTGATGGGGTCGGCGGGCCGCCCCCTCCAGGCCCTCAAGGCGCTCAGCGACATGGGCGTCCACATCGCCATCGACGACTTCGGCACCGGGTACTCCAACCTCGCCTACCTCAGCCGGCTGCCGGTGTCCGTCCTGAAACTGGACGGCGCCTTCGTACGGGGCTTCCAGTACGACGGGGCCGAGGACGCCGGAGTGCAGGGTGCCGGCGTGGACGCGAGCGCGGCCAACCCGGCCGACGAGGTCATCGTCGAGGCGATGGTCCAGCTCGCCCACCGGCTCGGCCTCACCGTCACCGCCGAGTGCGTGGAGACCTCCGACCAGGCGACCCGCCTGCGCCGCATCGGCTGCGACACCGGTCAGGGGTGGCTGTACTCCCGACCGGTGGCGCCGGATCGTATCTCCGCGCTGCTGGGCTCCGCCGGGCCCGGAGCGGCCGGGGTTCAGGCCGGCGTCGGCAAACCGTAGGCGTCGGCGATCAGCTCGTAGGAGCGCAGGCGCACGTCGCCGCCGTGGGCGTTGGCGGTCAGCATCAGCTCGTCGGCGCCGGTGCGCTTGCGGAGGTCGTCCAGGCCTGCCCGGACCTCGTCGGCCGTCCCGTGGATGACGTTCGCGTTCCAGGACCGCACGAACTCCTCCTCCATCGGGCTGAAGTCGTACGCCTCCGCCTCCTCGGGCGTCGGCACGAGTCCGGGGCGCCCGGTGCGCAGCCGGACCATGTTCAGCGCGGCGGCCAGCACCTGCCGCCGGGCCTCCTTCTCGTCGTCGGTCGCGAGCGCGGAGACGCCGATGAGAGCGTAGGGCGCGTCGAGGACCGCGGACGGCCGGAAGGACTCGCGGTACAGGTCCAGCGCCGGAACGGTGTTCTGCGCGGAGAAGTGGTGCGCGAAGGCGAACGGCAGCCCGAGGGTGCCGGCCAGCCGGGCACTGAAGCCGGAGGAACCGAGCAGCCAGACCGGCGGGCGGTGCGCCGACTGCACGCCCCCGGGCGACGTGGCCTGCACGGGGCCCGGCACGGCGTGGATACGGCGGTAGGGGTGCCCGTCCGGGAAGTCGTCGTCCAGGAACCGGATCAGCTCGGCGAGCTGCTGCGGGAAGTCGTCGGCACCCTCGTTCATCCGGTCGGTGCGGCGCAGGGCGGCGGCGGTGGCCCCGTCGGTGCCGGGGGCGCGGCCGAGACCGAGGTCGACGCGGCCGGGTGCCATCGCCTCCAGCGTGCCGAACTGCTCCGCGATGACCAGGGGGGCGTGGTTCGGCAGCATGACGCCGCCCGAGCCGAGGCGGATGCGGTCGGTGTGGGCCGCGAGGTGGGCGAGGATCACCGCGGGGGAGGAGGAGGCGACGCCGGGCATCGAGTGGTGCTCGGCGACCCAGTACCGGTGGAAGCCGCGGTGCTCCGCGAGGCGCGCGATGTCCACGCTGGTGCGCAGGGCGTCGGTGGCGGTGCGGCCCGCGCCGACGGTCACCAGGTCCAGTACGGAGAGGGGGACGGGTGCGGTGCCGTGGGCGGTGCCCCGGATCTCCTCTGCGGCGTCTGCGGCCATGGTGAGGTGCCTCCTGTGTGGTGTGACGGTCGCGCTTGGTTCGCTGCGCGACGTAACAGGAGGGGGTCTCCGGTTATTCCCCGGCGGGGGTGCGGAGGGTGTGGAGGAAG
>NZ_JBWKKZ010000001.1:209107-225424 GCF_056430705.1 Streptomyces sp. NPDC045956
AAGGTGGCGAAGGCGGGGGCGGGGAAGGTGAGCACGGCTCGGGTGGGCGCCTTGGAGTCGCGGACGGCGGTGCGGTGGTGGCCGGGGGCGACCTCGACGCAGTCGTTGCCCTCGCCGCCGCCGGAGTAGGACGACTTCTTCCATGCGCCGCGTGTCATGGGGGTCACAGCTCCTTCGCCAGCCGGTGAATGACTTCTTCTGCGGCGAGGGTGCGGAGGAAGGTGGCGAAGGCGGGGGCGGGGAAGGTGAGCACGGCTCGGGTGGGCGCCTTGGAGTCGCGGACGGCGGTGCGGTGGTGGCCGGGGGCGACCTCTACGCAGGCGTTGCCGTCGCCGCTGCCGGAGTAGGAGGACTTCCGCCAGCCGTCGGGGGTGGTCACCGGATACCTCACAGTTCCTTCGCCAGCCTGTGGATGAAGTCCCGCGAACGCTCGGGAGGGAGCGAGACCGCTTCCACTCTACGGAAGAGCGTTCGAAAGACGGCCAGCTGGGGTTCGGAGTCGATGAAGAGCGTGCCGTGTGGGCCGTCGCGCACGACGGTGTCCAGTCTCGGGACCGTACCGCCGACGTAGGCCATGGCGGCTGTGACGTCGGCGAACTCCTCCAGCTCGAACGGGATGACGCGCACCGTCACATGGTCGGCCTCGGAGACCTCGAGAATGTGGGCGAGCTGGGAACGCGAGGTGCCGCGGCCGCCGACCCGGATGCGCAACGCGGCTTCGTGGATCAGCGCTTCGTACGGGGCCGGCCGTTCGCCTTCGATGACCACGCGGCGCCCCATCCGATGGCGCACGCGCATCTCCAGGTCTTTCTCGGGGAGTTCGGGCACGCGCCGAGAGAAGAGCGCCCGGGCGTAGTCGTCGACCTGGAGAAGGCCGGGAACGTGCAAGAAGTCCACGTCCCAGCGGAAGGTCGCGTGATGTTCCAGTTCGGAAAGGTCCAGGAACGAGGTGGGCAGGTGGGTCCGGTACTCCTCCCACCAGCCGCGTGTGCGATCGGTCGCCATCGAGACGAGAGCGTCGATCAACTCCTCGTCTCTGCAGTCGTAGTGTGCAGCCAGGCGGCGTAGTCGCTGCTCGCTCACGCCCGTGATGCCGGACTCGATCTGACTGATCTGAACAGAGTTCACGCCCAGCAGTTCCGCCGCCTCGCGGGCGCTGAGGGTGGACGCGTCCCGCAGCCTGCGCAGTTCGACCGCCAGGCGCAACTGCCGCGCCGTTGCCTCGCGCTTGGTCCCCATGCTCCTGCCCCTCGCTCAACGCGCCCGGCGCCGTTACTCGTTCGGGTGTCAGATTACGCGACGGGCTTGCTCGACATTAAATCTAAGGTCTACCTTCGGTGAGGCAGCGCACACTCTGCGCAATCCTGGGTGCCGGAAGCGCACCGCTTTGTCCTGTCATGAGGACGCGGCATGACACCGGCCTCGCGCCCACCTCGCCCCCCGAAGGGAAGCCGCATGTCCGAGAACGATCCGTGGGAGTACTCCCTCTGCATCCCGAACGATCCCAGAGCCGTGACCGTCTGCCGGCGGACGCTGCGGCTCATCCTCGCCGTGCACGGGCTGATCCGGCTCGTCGACGTCGCCGAGCTGCTCGCGGCGGAGCTGGTGGGCAATGCCGTGCGGCACACCAAGGGGCCCGCCGCCCTGCGGGTGCGCTGGGCGGCGGGCGTGCTGCGGATCGGGGCGTGGGACGCGGATCCCTCGCCGCCCGAGCCGCCGCAGCCCTTCGAGCGGGCTCTGGAGAGGGAGGACGGGCGAGGGCTGGCCATGGTGCGGGCCTGTGCCGACGTGTGGGGGTGGCAGCCGCTGGCCAGGGAGGGCAACCGGGGCAAGTACGTCTGGTGCGAGCTGGGGTCCGGGCCTCCGGGTGAGAGGCGCCCGGCGTGAGGGTGGTCGGGTGGGTGATCAGCTTCGGGGCTGTTCGCCGGTGTCGAGGGCGTGTTCCTTGAGGAACACGCCCGCGTGGGCCGCCGCTTCCTCGGCGGTCACGTACGGCGCCCCGTCGACGCCCGTGCCGGATGCCCCGTCAGCGCCTCGGCCGGTCCATGCCCAACCGCCGGAAAGCGACCGCACCAGCTCGGCGGTGCCTCCGAACAGTGCGAGCGTGCTCTTGTCCGCCGGTCCGGGTGCCGGGCGGCTGACGGCCTCGGGCCACTTCTTCCGGGCCCCCTGCCGGGTGATCCCCCAGACCGCTCCCAGCTGCTCATAGCTCGCGCCGTAGGAGCCGGCGGTTGCCGCCGCCCGCTCCGTGAGCCGCTTGACCTCGCCGTCCACCACCTTCCAGGCGGCCAGTACGGACAGCGTCACTTCGACAGGGCTCGCGTCCCACATGCGAGCGGCGGGCAGCCCGGTCTCCCGGGAGCGGATGGCCGACGCCAGCGGGTTCAAGGCGTCGTACAGGGCCTTGTCGAGTTCCGCCCGCTCTTCTGGAGTGATCTCAGGAACCGTCATGTGACAACTTTAGTTTACGAAGCCGTATGCGTAAACAAAAGTTACCGCGGGTCGACGGGGGAGACCCTGACGAGGTTGCCGTCCGGGTCCGCGGCGACGAAGGTGCGGCCGAAGACCTCGTCGTGCGGGGCCTCGACCACGGTGACGCCCTTGGCGACCCACGCGGAGTGGAGGTCGTCGACGGCCGCCGAGGAGCCGGGGACCATCAGGCCCACCTCCGAGGTGCGCGGCGTCTGCGGGGTGGCCAGGTCGGCCCGACCGCCCCAGACCGCGAAGAGCACTCCGGGCGCGACCTCGAACGGAACGTACCGGGGGGTGGTCATGACCGGCTCGATCTCGAAGAGGTCGGTGTAGAACGCGGTCGCGCGCTCCACGTCACTGACGTAGACGAGGAAGAGATTGGGTGCGGGCATGGGGTGTCTGGCTCCTTCCGGGCGGGCCGGTCCCGGCCGCCGCTGCCAGTCTCGCGGGAAAACGTGACACCGACTGTCGTGTTGCGCGTGAGCAGGTGTCCGGCGCGGGTCGTACCCCGCCGCCTCACCCCCGAAAAAGCGTGAACACTTGCCACCCATCCGCTCACCTCCCTCTCATTTGAGCGCCCCGCCAACACCTTCACCTCAACTGTTCGCGCTGCGGCTCGACACCTTCGTCGTCACGGCCGGCGTCCGTCGCGCGTCCCGGCCGCCGTGCCGCCCGCGTCGCCCGATCGGGGGCAGCGACCATCCGAACTCGTGCTCCAGGGCGGCGAGCAGACGTCTCTCGGTCGCCCTCGGCGCTCTCACCGCTCGCGGCCGACCGTGTCGGATCGAAGGGCTCCGGTATCCGTCCGCGGTGCTCGACCTCCGGTCCGCGCACGGTGGACGAGAACACCTCCCGCCCCCGGCTCCGCCACCGACGGATGCAGCACGTGCCGGGTCGGCCCACCGGCCGGCCGCACCCGGAGCGGCACGCACCTGCCGTTGTGAGAGGCCCAGGGAGTGGGGGAGACGAAGAACTGACGGCGGACGGCGGCGGAGGGGTCCTTCCTTCTCGAAGCCGAACGCACACCCGGTCTCCGTCCGTCCCGCGGGCAGCACCGGCCGGCCCCTCCACAACTCGGCGCCCTCCCGCTCCGGGACAAGGTGCCTCGCCGCCTGCCACCCGCCGCCTGCCACCCGCCGCCTGCCGCTCGCCGGTCGGCGGAAGCGGTGAAGTGACTCGCCCCCCAACCACCACTCGCCGGTCCGCGGCGGGCGGTGAGGCGACTCACCGCCTCCCGCACGCCGCCGCCCGCGGATGCGGATGCCGCTACGGGGCGACCTCCTCCAGCGTGCGCCCGGTCGTCTCCTCCGCCCAGGCCGCCGCCGTCAGCGATCCGAGGAGGGCGACGGCCGCCAGGGTCACGAACACCGTGCCCATCGCGCCCCCGGCGTAGATGGCGCCCACGACGATCGGCCCGAGGATGATGCCCAGGCGGTTCATCGCGCCGCCCACGCTGGAGCCCAGCGCCCTGATCCGGGTGGGGAAGAGTTCCGGCGTGTACAGGTAGAGGCAGATGTTGGAGCCGAACAGGAAGACCGCGGCCAGGGACGTCCAGGCCAGGATGCCCGTCGCCGAGTCGCCGCCCGCCAGGCCCAGGAGCAGCAGGCAGAGCGCGGCCGCCGCCATGCACCAGATCACCGTGTTGCGGCGGCCGACCCGGTCGACGGTGAGGGCGACGACCAAGCAGCCGACCAGTCCCGCGCAGCTCGTCACCGTCGAGTAGAGAAGCGCCGTGGACAGGTCGAGGTCGAAGTGGTCCTCGTAGATGGTCGGCAGCCAGGACGTGATGCCGTAGTTGGCGAAGTAACCCGTGAACCACAGGAGGCCGATGACGAGGGTGCGCTTGCCGTACCGGCCGCTCAGCAGCTCACGCAGGCCGCTCCTGGCCGGTGCGGGCGGGGCCGGCCGCGCCGGGGCGGGCTCGGGCAGCGGAGCCCCGGTGATCTTCTCGACCTTCTCCTCGATCGAGGTCATCGTCGCCAGCGCCTCCTCGTGCCGGCCGTGGTCGGCGAGCCAGCGCGGCGACTCCGGCACCCAGCGGGCGAGGGCGAAGCAGAGCAGGCCGGGGATCGCCGCCAGGGCGAACACCCAGCGCCAGCCGAGTACCGGCACCAGCCAGGCCGCAAGGAGCGCGCCCGCGGTCAGGCCGGCCGGGAAGACCAGTTCGTAGAGGAGCACGAAGCGGCCGCGCTTGTGGGCGCGGGTGATCTCCGCGATGAAGGTGGCCGCGATCGGCACCTCGCCGCCGATCGCCATGCCCTGGACGAAGCGGATCGCCATGAAGGGCTCGGGCGAGGTGCAGAGGGTCAGCAGCACGTTGCAGACGCCGGACAGCGCGATGCAGCCGGCGATGACCTTCACCCGGCCGATCCGGTCGGCGAGCCTGCCCGAGGCCAGCGCGCCGATCAGCATGCCGATCGAGCCGACGGTCATCAGGGCGGTGACCTGCGTCGTGCCGAGGCTCCACTCGTCCCGCAGGTCCGGGAGCGCGTAGGCGATCAGGAGCTGGTCGAACGCCTCGAAGAAGGTGACGGCGCCGACGACGAGCCGGACCATCACCTGCCAGCGGCACAGGGGCAGGCGTTCGAAGCGGGCACCGATGGCGGCCGCGACGGCGGCCGAGTCGCCGCCCTGTCGGCCTTCGGCAGCACGGGCTGCGTCGATCGTCATGAATGGGGTCTCCGGATCCCGTAGGGCGGGGAGCGTGCGATCCCGCAGGGGAGGGGTCGGGCCGCACGGCACGGCGGAGCAACCGCGTGCCGGGCAGCGGTGGGGCGATGGGGGCTGGAGAGGTGCTGCGAGGACGAGACGAGCGGGCCGTGCGGACGGTGCCGCCGCCCCACTTATGTAGGCGCTGAATGTCTCAGGGCTTAAGTTCTACCGGTAGCCCGCCGAGGTTAGGCAAGCCTTACTCCTGACGTCGTAAAAAATTCATCGCCCCGGGTCCCTTGCGGTCGAAATAGTTAAGCCCTTAGATTTCGAGCACTTAGGCACAGCGGTTCGGCAACGCAGCCGTGGTGTCCGCGAGTTCCCGCACCGTCCCTCCCGGAGGCCACCATGGCGCGCATCCCAGCCGACGAGATCCTCATCGGGGGGCACTGGCGACGCGGCGGCGGGCTGCCCATCCACACCGTGGACCCGGCCGACGGCACCGTCGTCGCCACCGTCCACGCCGCCTCGGCCGACGAGGTGGACGAGGCCGCGCACGCCGCCGCCGCGGCGGCCGCCGCTCCCGAGTGGCGGGGGCTCGCGCCCCACCGGCGGGCCCGCGTCCTGTACCGGATCGGCGACCTGATCGAGGAGCACGCCGGTCGGCTGTCCGCGCTCCAGACCGCCGACACGGGCAAGACCCTCGGCGAGACCCACGCCCTCGCGCTGAGCGCCGCCGGCACCTTCCGCTACACGGCCGCGGCCCTGGAGACGGCCGAGGACGCGCTCACGCCCTCGCGCGGCCCGTACGTCACGCTGAGCACGTACGAACCGATCGGCGTCGTCGGCGCGATCAACCCCTGGAACTCGCCGATCGCCTCCGACGCGCAGAAGGTCGCCCCCGCGCTGGGCGGTGGCAACGCGGTCCTGCTCAAGCCCGCCGAGTGGACGCCGCTGGTCTCCCTCGCCTTCGGGCGCCTGGTCCACCAGGTCCTCAGCGAGGAGCGGCTGCCGACCGCGCTGCTGTCCGTCCTGCCGGGCAAGGGCCGCATCGTGGGCGACGCGATCGTCAGGCACCCGCTCGTCGGCCGGATCGGCTTCACCGGCGGCACCACCACCGGGCGCTCCATCGCCCGCGCGGCCGCCGACAAGCTCGTCCCCGCCTCCCTCGAACTGGGCGGGAAGTCCCCGACGATCGTGCGGGAGGACGCCGACGTCGAGCAGGCCCTCGCGGGCGTGATGTACGGGGTCTTCTCCTCCAGCGGCCAGTCCTGCATCGCCGGATCGCGGCTCTTCGTCCACGCCTCGCTGTACGACTCCTTCGTCGGCGAACTGGTCGAACGGGTGCGGAAGCTGAGGGTCGGGCCGGGCACGTCCCCCGACACCCAGGTCGCGCCGCTCGTCCACCACGCGCACCGCGACGCCGTCGCCGAGGCCGTCGAACGCGCCCGGCAGGAGGGCGGTCGGGTGCTGTGCGGCGGGGCCGCGCCCGAGGGCGAGCGCTACGCGAAGGGCGCCTACTACCTGCCGACCGTCATCGACTCCCTGCCGAACTCGGCCCGCGTCTGCCAGGAGGAGATCTTCGGCCCGGTGCTCGTCGCGCTGCCCCACGACGACGAGGACGAGCTGGTCGCGCAGGCCAACGACTCCGTCTACGGCCTCGCCTGCGGCATCTGGACCCGGGACGCGCGGGCCGCCTGGCGGCTCGGGCGGCGGATCGAGGCGGGCACCGTCTGGATCAACACCTACAAGCAGTTCTCGATCTCCACCCCCTTCGGCGGGATGAAGGACTCCGGACTCGGCACCGAGAAGGGCCGCGACCTGATCCGCGCCTACCAGCGGCAGAAGTCCCTGTACTGGGGCACCGACTCCACGCCCCTGCCCTGGGCCAACTGACCGACCCCCTAGGGAGACTCCGCCATGACCCACCCCCCGATCGGCCGGCTGCGCGCCCTGCGCTCGGTCGAGCTGCTCACCCCGAACTACGCCGACGCCGTCGACTTCTACGAGGAGGTGTGGGGCCTCCAGGTCGTCGAGGCCGAGCACAGCGCGAGCTGGCTGCGCGGCACCGGCGAGGAGCACCACGCCCTGCGCCTGACCCGTTCCGAGACGATCGGCCTCGGACGGCTGGTCTTCGCGCTCGGCACCCCCGCCGAGATCGACGAGGCGGCCCGCCGGCTCCGGGCACGCGGCATCACGCCCGTCACCGAACCCGGCCCCCTCGACCAGGTCGGCGGCGGCTACGGCCTGCGCTTCCACGACCTCGACGGACGGCTGATCGAACTGTCCGCCGACACCTGGGCGGTCACCGAACGCAGCCGCGACGCGTCACTGCCGGTGGGCGTCACCCACGCCGTCCTCAACACCCCCGACATCGACGCCTCCGTCGCCTTCTACCGCGACGTGCTCGGCATGCGCGTCTCGGACTGGTCCGAGCACCAGATGGCCTTCCTGCGCTGCGGCTCCGACCACCACTGCGTCGCCTTCAACCAGGCCCCGTGGGTCTCCCTCAACCACGTGGCCTACGAGATGACCTCGATCGACCACTTCATGCGCGGCCTCGGCCGGCTCCGGCACCACGGGATCACCCCCGAGTGGGGCCCCGGCCGGCACGGCCCCGGCAACAACACCTTCTCCTACTTCACCGACCCCACCGGCCTGGTGTGCGAGTACACGACCGAGGTCGCCCAGATCGTCGAGGACAGCTGGATCTGCAAGGTGTGGCGGCGCACCCCGGAGCTGTCCGACCTGTGGGGGACCGCCGGCCCGCCCTCGAAGCGGATCCGCGCCCACATGGCGGGCACGCCCGACGGCAGCCCCGTCGTCCCGCCCGTGGACGCCCCCACCCTCACGAACCCCGGCACCGGCACCGGCACCGAAGGAGCGGCGGCATGAACGGCGGCACGCGCAAGGTCGGCCTCATCGGCTGGGGCGCCATCGGCCGGACCGTCGGCGGCGCCCTCGCCGCGGGCGAGGTGCCAGGGGCCGAGCTGACCGGCATCGTCGACAACCGGCCGCTCGGCGACGCGGTCCCCGCCCCGCAGCTGACCGTGGAACAGGCCCTCGCCTCCTGCGACCTGATCGTCGAGGCCGCCGGCCAGGGCGTCGTACGGGAATGGGGCGAGGCGATCCTCACCTCCGGCACCGACCTGCTGGTCGCGTCCACCGGGGCGCTCACCGACGACGAGCTGTCCAAGCGGCTCCTCGCCGCCGGGCCCGGACGGGTGTACTTCACCGGCGGCGCGGTCGGCGGACTCGACCTGCTCCAGGCCGTACGCGCCATGGGACCGCTCGGCGAGGTCACGCTGACCACCACCAAGCTGCCGTCCACCCTGGAACAGCCCTGGATGGACGAGGAGACGCTCGCCCGGATGCGGTCCACGACCACCCCCGTGGAGGTCATGCGGGGGACGGCGCGCGAGGTGCCGGTCAGGTTCCCCAAGTCCACCAACGTCGCCGCCTCGGTGGCCCTCGCCGTCGGCGACCTCGACGCCGTACAGGTCCGGGTCGTCGCGGACCCGGCGGCCTCGCACACCTCGCACGTGATCGAGGCGAGCGGACCGCAGGGCTCGTACCGCTTCGAGGTGCGCCACGTCCCCGACGCGGCCAACCCGGCGACCAGCCAGGTCGTGCCCTACGCCGTGCTGCGCTCGCTCGCGGCCCTGGCCGGACGGCGGGGGCAGATCCTGTGACCGCCCACGACCTCGCCGGGCTGCACCTGGAGGAAGCCGGCCGCGAAGGGCCGCTGGTGCTGTGCCTGCACGGCATCGGCTCCTCCTCCGCCGCCTTCGCCCCGCAGACCGAGGCGCTCGCCGCCGCACACCGCATGGTGGCCTGGGACGCGCCCGGATACGGCAGGTCCGCCGACCCGGACGGCGCCCTGACGCTCGACGACTACGCCGACACCGCCGCCGCCGTCATCCGCGCCCGCGGCACCGAAGCCCACGTCGTCGGCGTCTCCTGGGGCGGCGTGATCGCCCTGCGGCTCGCCACCCGGCACCCGGACCTCGTCGCCTCCCTCACCGTCGCCGACTCCACGCCCGGCTCCGGCACCAGCCCCGAGAAGGCCGCCGCGATGCGCGCCCGGGTCCCGGAACTGGAGAGCCTCGGACCCCGGGCCTTCGCGGAGCGGCGCGGCCCCCGCCTGGTGTCCGAGGACGCGCCGCCCGAGCTGGTGCGACGCGTCGTCGACACCATGGCCGCCGCGGTCCGCACGCCCGGCTACCGGCAGGCGGCGGAATCCATGGCCCGCACCGACCTGCGCGGCGAACTCGCCCGGGTCACCGCGCCCACCCTCGTCCTGTGCGGTGAGAAGGACCGGATCACCGGCCCCGACGCCTCACAGGTCCTGGCCGGCGGCCTGCACAAGACCGCCTACGTGATCGTCAAGGACGCCGGTCACCTGGCCAACCAGGAACAGCCCGAGCACTTCAACGCCTGGCTGCTCTCGCACCTGCACATCGTCACCGACACCCGCAGCACCCTCACCCGCACCACCGACACCCGCACCCGGAAGGGCTGATCACCATGCCGCTGACCACCGACGAGTACGACAACGGCTCGGACCTCGCCAAGTACACCGACTCCCTGATCGCCTCCAAGGCCTCCCGCGAGCCGGACTGGGGCACCCTGTCCTTCCAGGAGAAGGCCGGCCCGCAGTTCAAGCGGGCGCAGATCCGCTACGTCGGCTCCGGCGCCACCGGCAACCACGAGAACGACGGCCGCATCCTCCCCTCCGGCGGCTTCACCTTCTCCAACATGCTGCTGCCGCCCGGCGCCGAGGGCCCCGCCCACACCCACCACGACGTCGAGGAGGCCTTCTTCGTCCTGGAGGGCGAGGTCCGCGTCGGCATCCACCGCGGCCCCGACGAGGCCGAGTACCGCACCCTCGGCTACCGCGACATGATCGTGGTGCCGGCCGGGGTGACCCGCTCCCTGAAGAACGAGGGCGACACCGACGCCCTGTTCTGCGTGATCATCGGCACGCAGAAGCCGCAGGTGCCGACGTACCCCGAGTACTCCCCGCTGTACGGCGTCACCCGTGACTGACCCGGCCACCGGGCGCCCTGTGGTCGTCGTGACCGGCGCGGGCCGTGGCCTGGGGGAGGCCATGGCCCGCCGGGCGGCGGCCGACGGGTACCGGGTCGTCGTCGCCGAGCTGAACGAGGAGTGGGGCTCCCGTACGGCGGCCGCGATCCGCGCGGCGGGCGGCGCCGCGGAGTTTGTGCCGCTGGACGTCGCCGACCCCGCCTCGGTCGAGGCGCTGGCCGACCGCCTCGGTCCCGCCGGCCCCCTGTACGGCCTGGTCAACAACGCGGCGCTCGCCAACGGTGTGGGCGGCCGGGAGTTCCAGGACATCGACGTCGAGGCCTGGGACCGGCTGATGACCGTCAACGCCCGCGGCCCCTGGCTCGTCGCCAAGCACCTGCTGCCGCTGATGTCCGCCCCGGGCCGCATCGTCAACATCGCCTCCGACGCGGCGCTCTACGGCTCCCCGCGACTCGCCCACTACATCGCCTCCAAGGGCGCGGTCGTCGCCCTGACCCGGGCGATGGCCCGCGAACTGGGCGAGCACGGCATCACCGTCAACGCGGTGGCGCCGGGCCTCACCGAGGTCGAGGCGACCGAGTCCGTACCGGCCGAGCGGCACGCCCTGTACGCGGCGAACCGCGCCATCGCCCGCCCGCAGACCCCCGACGACCTGGTGGGGCTCGTCTCCTACCTGCTCGGCGCGGAGTCCCGCTACCTGACCGGACAGGTCGTCGCCGTCAACGGCGGCTTCACCATGCACTGACCCACCTCCCCCCGGAACCGCGCCCCCACCTGCAAGGAGCACCCATGGATCTCGGCCTCGCCGACCGCACCGTGATGGTCACCGGCGGCAGCTCCGGCGTCGGCCTGGCCACGGTCCGGGCCCTGCTGGCGGAAGGCGCCCGCGTCGCCACCTGCGGACGCGACGCCGACCGGCTCGCCAAGGCCGCGGCGCATCTCGGCGCCGGCCCGGACCGGCTGTACACCGGCGTCTGCGACGTCCGGGACGCCGACGCCGTACGGGACTTCACCGAGCGGGCCGCCGCCCACCTCGGCGGACGCCTCGACGGGCTCGTCAACAACGCGGGCCAGTCCCGGATGAAGTCCCTCGACGAGACGACGGAGGCCGACTGGCGCGACGAACTGGAACTGAAGTTCGCGGGCGTCCTCCACCCCCTCGCCGCCGCCCGCGCCCGCCTCGGGGACTCCGACGCCGCCGCGATCGTCAACGTCAACGCCGTCCTCGCCAAGCAGCCGGAGACCCGGCTGATCACCACGAGCGCCGCCCGCGCCGGCATCCTCAACCTCTCCACCTCCCTCGCCCGCGAACTCGCCCCCGAGGGCATCCGCGTCAACTCCGTCTGCCTCGGCCTGGTCGACACCGGCCAGTGGACCCGCCGCCACGCCGCGGCCGACAGCGGCCTCACCTACGAGGAGTGGCAGGCGGAGATCGCCGCCGACCGGGGCATCGCGCTGGGGAGGCTCGGCCGCGCCGAGGAGGTCGCCTACGCGATCGTCTCGCTGCTCTCCCCGCGCGCCTCGTACATCACCGGAACCAGCATCGACGTCTGCGGCGGAGTCGGCCGCGGCATCCTCTGAGGAGTTCGCATGCGTTACGACCACGGTGGCGGACTCCTGACCGCACACCTCAAGTCCATCGGCGTCGACACGGTGTTCGGCATCGTGTCCGTGCACAACCTGCCGCTGGTGGAGGCCGTCGAGGCCGACCCGGAGCTGCGGTTCGTGCCGGTGCGCCACGAGGCGAGCGCCGTCAACGCCGCCGACGCCTACGGCCGCGCCCGCGGTTCGATCGGCTGCGCCCTCACCTCCACCGGCACCGGCGCGGGCAACGCCGCCGGCTCCCTGATCGAGGCGCTGGCCTCGGGCACGGCGGTGCTGCACGTCACCGGGCAGGTCGAGTCGGCGTACCTCGGCAGCGGGCGCGGCTTCATTCACGAGACCAAGGACCAGCTGGGCATGCTCACCGCGGTGTCCGCGTACGCCGCGACCGTCACCTCCACCCGGGACGCGGGCCGCGTCCTGCGCGAGGCGACCGCCGCCGCGCTCACCGCCCCGGGCGGACCGGCGAGCGTGGAGTGGCCGATCGACCTCCAGTACGCGGCCCAGGAGGACGACGGGCAGAGCGCCCCGGTCGCCGACGCGCCGGTGCCGGACCCGGCCCGCCTGGCCGCCGCCCGCGACCTGCTCGCCACCGCCCGACGCCCCCTGATCTGGGCCGGCGGCGGCGCGAACACCGCCCGCGACCAGCTCCTCGCCCTGCTGGAGACCACCGGCGCCGGGCTGCTCACCACCAACTCCGGGCGGGGCTCCGTGCCCGAGGACCACGACCAGGTCATCGGCAACTTCGCCACCACGCCCGCCGCCCGGGCCCTGCTCGCCGACGCCGACGTCCTCGTCACCGTCGGCACCCACTTCCGCTCCAACGAGACCGCCGACTACGGCCTCCGGCTCCCCGAGGCCCACGTCCAGATCGACATCGACGCCGCCGCCCTCGGCCGGGTGTACCCCGCGCCGCACGCCCTGCACGGCGACGCGGCGGCCGTCCTGCCCAGCCTCACCGAGGCCGCCGTACGGGCCGACGCGGACTGGACGGCACGCGTGCGCCGGGTGCGGGAGGAGGTGCGGGCCGCCCTGCACGACGGTATCGGCCCGCAGGCCGCGATCTGCGACGCCCTCGCCGCGGCCCTGCCGCGCGGTGCCGTCGTCGCCCGGGACGTGACCATCCCGTCGTCGTCCTGGGGGAACCGCCTGCTGCCGATCCACGACCCGCGGGCCAACGTCTTCCCGCGCGGCGGCGGCATCGGCCAGGGCCTCGGCATGGGCCTCGGCGCGGCCCTCGCCCGCCCCGACGAGCCCACCGTGGTCATCGCCGGCGACGGCGGACTCGCCGTCCACCTCGGCGAACTGCTCACCCTCGCCCAGGAACGGCCCCGGCTGACCCTGATCGTCTTCAACGACGGCGGCTACGGAGTGCTGCGCAACATGCAGGCCACGTACACCGAACGCCGCTCCGGCGTCGACCTGTTCACCCCCGACTTCGCGCAGCTCGCCGCCGCCTGCTCCCTCCCGTACGCGCGGATCGGCGACGCGAGCGAGGCCGCGAAGGTGATCGAGGCGGCCGTCGCCTCCGACGGCCCGACCCTCGTCGAGGTCGACCTGGCCGCGCTCGGCCCGATGAAGAACCCGTTCACCCCGCCCGTCAAGATCCCCACCCGGTAGGGAGGCCCGCCGACATGAGCGCCACCGAAGAGCAGGAACTGGACCTCCTCGTCCACCGCACGACCTGGGAGGCGGACGGAGTCCTCTCCGTCGAACTGGTCCACCCGGAGGGCAAACCGCTGCCCGCCTGGACGCCCGGCGCCCACCTGGACCTGCACGTGGGCGGCCACGTCCGCCAGTACAGCCTGTGCGGCGACCCGGAGGAGACGGGGGTGTACCGGCTCGGCATCCTCAACGAGCCGGCGTCACGCGGCGGTTCCCGCCACGTGCACACCAAGGTGCGGCCCGGCCAGACTGTGCGGGTGGCCGGGCCGCGCAACCACTTCGCCCTCGAACCGGCCGCCTCCTACGTCTTCCTCGCGGGCGGCATCGGCATCACGCCGATCCTGGCGATGGCCCGCCGCGCGGAGCGGGACGGCGTCCCGTACCGGCTGGTCCACGGCGGCCGCACCCGGGCCTCGATGGCCTTCGGCGGCGAACTCGCGGCCCTCGGCGGCGAGGTGACCCTCGTACCGCAGGACGAACAGGGCCACATCGACGTGACCGGTGTCCTCGCGGACCTGCCGGCCGACGCGCTGGTCTACTGCTGCGGCCCCGAGCCGCTGCTGAAGGCGGTCGAGGAGGCGGTGCCGGAAGGGCGGCTGCGCACTGAGCGCTTCGCCGCGCCGACGGTGACCCGCGAGGACGACGACAGCGCCTTCGAGGTGGAGTGCCGGGCGTCGGGGGTGACCCTGAACGTCGCCCCCGGCACCTCCATCCTGGAGGCCGCCGAGAACGCCGGGTTGGACGTCGCCTCCTCCTGCCGCGACGGCATCTGCGGCTCCTGCGAGACCCGCGTCCTCGCCGGCACACCCGACCACCGCGACTTCCTGCTCAGCGACGCCGAGCGCGCCACCGGCGGGACGATGATGATCTGCGTCTCGCGCTGCGCCTCGGACCGCCTCGTCCTGAACCTCTGACCCCTGTGGAGAACGCCGTGCCCGAGACCTGGCCCTACCTGGAAACCCACCAGACCCGCGACCACGAGCCCACCCCGTACGAGACCAAACTCGCGCGCACCCTGGAGGACATCTTCACCAAGGACGGCCACGAGCTGTCCGACGTGATCGACGGCCTCAACTCCCGCCAGCTGCGCACACCCACCGGGGAGCCCTGGACCGAGGAGTCCTTCCGCGCCGAGATGCACCGCCTGGGAGCCTGACATGACCCTCTCCACCCGCGACACCGCAGACCACATCTACGCCCACGGCCTGCGCAACCAGTGGCACCCCGTGGTGCCCTCCCACTTCGTCGAACCCGGCGGCCTGCGCAAGGTGACCGCCCTCGGCGAGGACTGGCTGCTCTTCCGCAAGGCCGACGGCGGGCTCTCCATGCTCGCCGACCGCTGCCCCCACCGCGGGGCGCCCCTGTCCCTCGGCAAGCACCTCGGCGACCGGGTCGCCTGCTGGTACCACGGTGTCGAGGTCGACGGCACCGGCACGGTCACCTCGGTGCCCGGCCTGCCCGGCTGCAACCTGGAGGGCAAGACCCTCGTCACCTCGCTGCCCGTGCGCGAGGTCGGCGGCGCGATCCTCGCGTACTTCGGCGACGAGGAGCACCCGGAGCCGGTGGACCTGACACTCCCCGAACCGCTCGCCGACGAGGAGATCTCCGCCTTCCTCTGCTACGCCGAGTGGGACGTGCCGTGGCGGTTCGCCATGGAGAACCTCCTCGACCCGATGCACGGCGCGTTCCTGCACTCCGAGTCGCACACCATGTTCGCCGGCGACACGTCCGCGAAGTTCCGCATCCGGGAGACCGAGCGGGGCTACTTCTTCGAGAAGACCGACCAGATCGGCGTCAACTTCGACTGGGTCGAGCTGTGCCGCACCGGCGTCGACTGGGTGGACCTGTCCATCCCCTACCCGCCGTCGGCCGGGCCCGGGGGCCCCTTCGGCATCGTCGGCATGGCCTGCCCGGTGGACGCGGGGCGCACCGGCGTCTTCTTCTGGCGCTACCGCAAGGTGAACGACTGGCAGCGCGACACCTGGCGCTTCCTCTACAAGACCCTCATCGAGGCCCGCCACTGGGAGGTCCTGGAGCAGGACCGCGTCATCCTGGAGAGCATGCCCGCCGACGCCGACCAGCGGGAGAACCTCTACCAGCACGACCTCGGCGTGGTCCGCCTGCGCCGCCTCTTCCAGGCCCAGGCCGGACAGCAGTCGAAGGCTCAGCCCGTCTCGGCGCGCTGAGCGGGGATGTCGTCGGAGTCCACGATGGAACGCTCCAGCTTGGACAGCAGACGGCTCAGCTGACGACGCTCGGCGGGGGAGATCCCGCCGAGCATCCGGCGCTCGTTCTCCAGGTGCTCGGCGAACACCTCGTCCACCTTCGCCAGCCCGGCCCCGGTGAGCCGCGAGTACACCACGCGCCGGTCGGCGGCATCACGCTCGCGCACGAGCAGACCGTCCTTCTCCAGCCGGTCCAGGCGCAGCGTCACCCCCGCCGAGGAGATCAGCCCGGAGTCCGCGAGCTGCCCGGCGGTCAGCCGGTAGGGGGCGCCCGCCCGGCGCAGCGCGGTGAGCACGTCGAACCCGGCGACGGACAGCCCGTGCTCGTCCAGCCGCGAGGTCATCCGCGACTGGTACTGGAGATACGACCGGTGCAGCCGGGCCAGCACCTCCAGCGGCGACGTGTCCAGCTCGGGCCGCTCACGCGCCCAGTCCTCGACGATCCCCGCCACAGCGTCCGGCCGCTTCGCCGCCCTGCCCTGAGCCATGTCATCCCCTCGCGGCACGTGTTCGGTGCTGAAATCTTAGCCCTAAAGGAAACCCCCGACACCGACGCACCCAGGGGACGTTCAGCCCTGCCCTGCCCCGGTGCGTCAGCCCCGCCACGCCACCCGGTGCTCCGCCAGGACGGCCGGCACCGCGTGGTTCGCCTCCC
>NZ_JBWKKZ010000001.1:225524-443730 GCF_056430705.1 Streptomyces sp. NPDC045956
AGCCGTCCGGGCTGTGTCTTCGGGCCGCCTCCGGCGGCGTGCCGGACTCCGTCCGGCCGGTCGGGGGCGTTGCCGTGCCGGGTGCGCGGTGGCCCCGTGCGTCAGCCCTGCCCCGTCCCGGCGCGTCAGGGCCGCCACGCCACCCGGTGCTTCGCCAGGACGGCCGGCACCGCGTGGTTCGCCTCCCAGCCGTCCGGGCTGTGTCTTCGGGCCGCCTCCGGCGGCGTGCCGGACTCCGTCCGGCCGGTCGGGGGCGTTGCCGTGCCGGGTGCGCGGTGGCCCTGTGCGTCAGCCCTGCCCCGACCCGGTGCGTCAGCCCCGCCACGCCACCCGGTGCTTCGCCAGAACGGCCAGCACCGCGTGGTTCGCCTCCCAGCCGTCCGGGAACTTCACCAGGGTGCCGAGCTGCACCGGCTCGGTGGACGGATAGTCGTCCAGCAGGTCACCCACCCCCTCCCGGCAGACCACGATGCACGCGTGCCGGTGCCGGGAGGCCAGGACGCACAGGCGGCCCGTCTCCAGGTGGAAGGCGGTGGCGTCGGGGCGGCCGGAGAGCGGGTGCAGGACGACCGTCACGTCGTACTCACGGCCCTGCAGACGGTTGGCCGTGTCGACGGTCACCTCGGTCACCCCGAGGTCGGCCAGCGCGGCCCGCACCGCCGCCGCCTGGTCCCGGTGCGCGGTGCCGACGGCGATGCGGCCCGCGCCCAGCGGCACCGGGTCGGGCGAGCGCTCGGACGTCGCCGCCCCCTCCCGGTCGAGGAGCCGCCGGACCACCGCCGCCACCGCCCGCACCGCCTCCGGATCGGTACGGGGCGTGTGCCGTGCGGGCAGCTCCAGCAGACCCCAGCCGGACCGCGCCGCCTCGTCGATCACCCGGTCCGGACCCGACCCGTCCGACGCCACCGCGAAAGCCAGACTCCGGTCGCCGTGCCCCGTGCCGCTGCGGAACGGCGTGTACGGGTAGAAGGCGTCGGACACCAGCGGGGCCGCCGACGCCGGCAGCCGCCACGACACCGGCAACCGGTGCTGCGGCAGCGACGGGTTGTGGGCGAGGAGCGTCGTCACGGCGGAGGCCGACGGGTCGTACGCCAGCCCCGCCCACTGCTCGCCGCCCACCGTCGAGAACGGGTCCAGCTGACCCGGGTCGCCCACGAACAGCGCCCGCTCGAACAGCCCCGCCACGGCCAGCAGCGCGTCCGAGCGCATCTGGTACGCCTCGTCGACGATCGCGTGCCGCCACGGCTCGTCCACCGTGACGTGCGCCCACTTCGCGGCGGTCGACAGGACGACCGCCTGCCCGGCGAGATCGGCGGCCTTCGCCGACTTGCGCACGCTCGCCAGCTCGTCGAGCGCCTTGTCGTACGGGTCGGCGTCACTGCTGTGCAGGCGCCCCACCGGCAGGTCGGGGTTCTTCTCGGCGAGGCGCAGGACCAGGTCGTCGACCTGGGCATTGGTCTGCGCCACGACCATCAGCGGACGGCCGGCCTCGGCCAGCTCCAGCGCCGCCCGCACGACGAGCGTGGACTTGCCGGCACCGGGCGGGGAGTCGACGACGACACCGCGCTCGGTGCCGTGCAGCGTGTCGTGGAGGATCGCGGCGGTGGCGCGGGCGGCCTCCGCGCCCGGGTCGAAGGCCGGGCCGGAGGCCGGGGCGGCGGGCGCGGCGGGGGCCTCGGCGGTCACAGCACGTCCTCCTCGGTCTGGGCGTCGGCCGCCTCCGGGACGGCGGCCGTCTCACCGGGCGGTCCGCCGTGCGTCCAAGGGGTCCGGTCCGGGTCGGGCAGCTTCGCCCCGCCCCGCTGCTCGTGCTCGAACAGGGTGAAGCAGACCAGGTCCCCCTTCTCGGGCACCGAACCGGCCTCGGGTTCCCTGCCGCGGCCCATCTTGTCCACGAGGCGCAGCACGAGGAGACCCTCGTCCTCCTGCCCGACGTACTCCGCCGCCTGCGGCCGGCCGTCCAGCGACCGGAACACCCGGGCCCGCTCGGCCGGCTGCGGCCGGTCGTCCGTGCGGACCGTCACCAGCGGACGCGGACTGGGCCGCTTGCTCTCGCTGTACGCCATCACGACCTCGACGACCTCACCGGCGAACGCCTCCCCGGCCAGCCGCCGCCCGGCCATCACCAGCGGATCGTCCAACGCCTCCTGGGCTTCGAGCCGGGCCTGCTCCCGCTCGCGGGTGGCGAGCTTGTTGGCCGCGGTCACCGCGTCGTCGTGGCGCGGCTGCGGGGGCTCACCGGCCAGGATGCGGTCGCGGTGGGAGGTGAACGACCAGCGGTCCCGGGTCCAGCGCTCCTCGACGTGCCCGCCCACGGGCAGCGCCCGCAGCAGGTCCAGTCCCCGCCACACCGCGTCCCAGGTGGGTCGCGTGCGGCTCTCCACCAGGGCGCGGATCTCGCGCTCGGCCGCCGTGAGCGCGCCGAGGCGGTCGTCGGCCTCCAGGCCGTCCTCGGCGGCGGCGAACGCGGTGCGGGCCCGGTCGTAGCGCTCGATGGCGGGGGCGAGGAGCTTGTTGTCGAAGGCCGGGTCGGTCGCCGGGCCCGCCGGCGGGCACAGCAACTGGCCGTCGGCGTCGCGGGCCAGCTCGGCCCGCCGCGCGGCCTCCGCACCGGTCGGCCCCTCGGCGCCCGGCTCGATCCAGGCCAGCAGCGCGCCCAGGTGCTGGTCCTCCAGCGTGGACTGCCCGGTCGCCCAGTGCCGGCCCAGCAGGTCGGTCACGGCGAGCAGGAGGGAGGAGCCGGGGACCCGGGCCCGCTCGCCGTAGTGGGTCAGCCACCGGCCGAGCAGCGGCACCCTCGGCGGCGCCGGGTGCGGGGTGTCCGGGTCCTCCTCCGCCGTACGCCGGAACCGCATCGACCGGCCCAGCAGCCGTACGAAGTCGACGCCCGCGCGGCTGGGCACGATCAGCTGCGCCGCGTCGGTGCACAGGTCGACCTCGACCTTGATCCGCTTGCCCGTCTCCGGGTCGGTCTCGGTGCGCTCGGCGGGCTCGACGCTGCCGGCGTACGCCTCCACGTGCGGCAGCACGATGTCGGCCAGCTCGGCCAGGAAGGCGAACCGCAGGTCGCGGTCGCGGGGCTGCGGCACGACCAGCAGCCGCGGCGCGTCCCGGTCCGTGCCGACCAGGGCGCCGAGCGGGGCACCGGCCTCACCGGCGGTGGTGAGCGGGACGAAGACCAGCGGACGCTCGGACAGCTGCCGGTGCCGGACGGTGGCGGCGGGCTCGGCGCGGCCCGCGCGCACGGCCTCCAGCCGGGCCAGCGTGGTGATCAGCGACATCCGGGCACCCCGCTCGTCCCCGCACCGGCCGCCGCGAGGGCCTCCGCGCGCAGCCGCGCCGCCCTGCGCAGGGCCGCCACCGCCGGGTCGTCCGGATCACCGGCCTCCCCGCGGGCCGCGGCCAGCACGTCCTCGACCGTCGCCAGGCCGCCCAGCTCGGCCCGTACCGACCGGCCCAGCGCGGTCACCGCACCGGCCTCGCGGGACCGGGCACGGCAGTGGAAGGCCAGCTCGCAGGCGGACAGGCACTCGGGCGCGTACGTCGCCGGCACCGCCTCGACGGCGGTCGCCAGCTCCTCGGCCGGCAGCTCGGGGGAGAAGCAGACGCCCTCGGGGAGCGCGTCGGCGATGTCCTCGATGCGGGTCAGCCGCGCCAGCTGGCGCTCGGTCACCGCGCGCTGCTTGCGCACGTCGACGGCGGAGGAGGCGGGCAGGTTGGAGAAGTCCTTCGGGCAGACGAGGAGGACGCGGTGGCGCACCCGGGGGGCCGGCTCCAGCCGGGCGGCGACCCGCTCCAGCGCCAGCACGTACACCGCGGCCTGCCGCGCGGCGGCGCCGACCTTCGCCGGGTCGGCGGAGCCGTCCAGCATCGGGAAGGACTTGATCTCGACGACGCTCCAGCTGCCGTCCGGATGCACGACCACCGCGTCCGGCTCCAGGAACGCGGGGGAGCCGGCCACGTCCAGGGCGAGCATCGGGTGGTCGAGCAGCGTCCAGGCGCCGGGGGTGCCGGTGGCCTCCCGCAGCGCCAGCGCGGTACGGGCCGCGCGGCCCTCGGGTCCGGTCGCCGACAGGTCGGGCACATGGGCGCCGGCGGGCGGCTCGGCGCCCCGGTCCAGCCGCTCGTGCACCAGCCGCAGCAGCTCGGCGCCGCCGTCCGCCTTGACCCGGGCCTCGAAGGCGTTGCCCCGCATGAACGCGAACTGCGACTGCCCGAAGACCGCCGGCGAACCCAGCGCGTCGGCGAGCGAGGCCTTGTCCACCCCGGCGCCGTCGAGGATCGCGCGCCGCCGGCAGCCCGGGTTGGCCGCGAGGGCGGCCAGGGCCCGCGCGTCCAGCGCCTTGGCCGGCACGTCGGGGCCGCGCAGCTCAGCGAGCCGGTGCCGGAGTCTCGTCCCCCGCGTCCGAGGGGGAGGGGTCCGGCTCGGCTCCCGGTCCGACCCGTGGCTCGCGCTGACGTGGAAATCGCTCACCCGCGGAAGTCTGGCATCCACCACTGACAATCGGGGAACCTGCGCCGTCCGGGGCGGGTGCGGCCGGTGCGGAACGGGTGGTGAAGCGGGCCGGCAGGCTGCCCCGGACGCGCTCCGCCGTCCGCAGCACGTACGGCGTCAGCAGCAGGCCGGCGCCCATCACGGCCGCGCCGGCGACCGCGTCGAGGAAGTAGTGGTTCGCGGTGCCCATCACCACGATGGTGGTCACCAGCGGGTAGACGACGCCGGCCACCTTCGTCGCGCGGGTGCCGCCGTAGCGCCACAGCATCACCCCGCACCACAGCGACCAGCCCACGTGCAGGCTCGGCATGGCCGCGTACTGGTTGGTCATCCCGCCCAGACCGCGCGGCGCGCTCGCCTCGCCGCCCCACCAGCCGTACGTGCTGTACTGCGCCATCGTGTCGACGAAGCCGTGGCCCGCCGCCAGCAGCCGGGGCGGGCAGGTCGGGAGCAGGGTGAAGCCGATGAGGCCGATGAAGGTGGAGGTCATCAGCCAGGTGCGGGCGGCCCGGTAGCGGACCGTGCGCGAGCGGAAGATCCATATCAGGATCAACGGGGTGACCAGGTAGTGCAGCGACGCGTACCAGAAGTCGGCCGGTATCCCTATCCAGGGTTCGCGGGTGAAGAGCCGGTTGAGCGGGTGCTCCGCGTTCAGGAACAGCGCCTTCTCCACGCGCAGGATCGCCAGCCCGTGCTCGACCGCGTCCGCCTCGTCGCCCCGCACCATCAGACGGCCCGCGGAGTAGCAGGCGTAGACGAGGAGGATGAGCGGCAGCTCGGTCCACCAGCGCGGTCGGGGCCTCGGGGGCGCATCGGTGCCCGGTGTCCTGGTGTGCGGCAATCCGATCGCCCTCCCCCTTCGTTCTCGCGCGCGCCTGGACCGACACGGACGTGCCACTCTACGGCCTTGCCGGGCCCGCCTCACGGGGCGCCCTCGGCCCTGGAAGACGCCGCGATCGCCCCCCGGGTTGCCCGCGCGGGGGGTGCGCGATGATGGAGGGGTCCCCTATGACATTCCTCCCGGAAGGGCCCCTTCATGGCACCGCGCATCCTGCTGGCCCGGCACGGACAGACCGAGTGGTCGCTGTCCGGCAAGCACACCGGGAGGACCGATGTGCCGTTGCTGGAGGAGGGCCGGCGCGGTGCCAAGCTGCTCGGCGAGCGGCTGCACCGGGCCCCGCTCGACGGCCTGCCCGGCGTCGAGGTGCGCACCAGCCCCCTCGCACGCGCGCGCGAGACCTGCGAACTCGCCGGCTTCGGTGACCGCGCCCGGCCCTGGGACACGCTGATGGAGTGGGACTACGGGGCGTACGAGGGCATGACGCCGGCCGAGATCCAGGCCGTGCGGCCCGGCTGGCTGATCTGGCGGGACGGGGTCCCGGACGGGGAGAGCCTGGCGGACGTCACCGCGCGCGCCGACGAGGTCGTCGCCTGGGCGCGCGAGGCGGACCGCGACGTGCTGGTCTTCGCCCACGGGCACATCCTGCGGTCGATCGGGGCACGGTGGCTGGGGCTGCCGCTGGACTTCGCGGCCCGGATACGCCTGAACCCGACCTCGCTGTCGGTGCTGGGCTGGGCCTACGGGGAACCGGCCCTGGAGAGCTGGAACGACCTGGGGCACCTGGCGGGCTGACCGCAACACCGCGGTGCGGTGCCCCTGCGCCGCCTTGGCGCGCGCCGGGCGGCGGTCGGAGGGCGCGGACCGGCGGCCACCCTCGCCGTCGACACCGCGGCCCCCGCGAGACATCCGCCGGCCAGCCCGCCGCCCCGTCGCCCCGTCGGCCCGCCGCCTCGCCACCCCGCCAGCCCGCCGCCTCGCCGGCCCGCCCGCCGCCTCGCCGGCCCGCCCGCCGCCTCGCCGGCCCGCCCGCCGCCTCGCCGGCCCGCCCGCCGCCTCGCCGGCCAGCCCGCCGCCCCGTCGGCCCGTCAGCCAGCCCGCCGCCTCGCCGCCCCGCCGCCCCGCCGGTCCGTCGGTCCGTCGGCGTACAAGCGCGTCCTCCCGCGGCGCCCCCGCCGCCAAGGGCCCCGGCTCACCGCCGGAGGCACCGCACGGTGACGAAGGTCATGCCGTGCGCGGCAGTGACGCGTGGCGTTCCAGGAAGGCCGACACCCCCGACGCCCGCCGGTGCGGCAGCAGCACCCGGGCCGTGCCCGCCAGCATCGTGTGGATGCGGGACGACTGGACCTCGCCCAGCAGGTCCAGGACCCGCAGGCCCGCCCCGGCCGCCTCGTCGGGGCGGCCGCCGCGGGCGAGGTCGTCCGCGAGTTCCGCCGTGTACAGCGCGAGGTTGCGGGTGAAGTGCGGGTCCTGCGAATCGGCCGCCCGGCGCGCGTGCCGGGCCGCCCGCGGCCAGTCGCCCAGGGTGGACCAGCACTGGGCCTCCAGCCCCTCCAGCTCGGCCTCGCCGTAGAAGCTCATCCACTCGGGGTCGGCGTCCGAGGCGCCCCGCCCGAAGAAGGCCTGCGCGCGGGCCAGCGCCTGCTCGCAGCCGACCCGGTCGGCGAGCCCGGCCCAGCCGCCCGCCTCGCGCAGCGCGAGCAGGGACATCAGCCGCGCCGAGCCCAGCGGACGGGCGGCCCGCTGCGCGGCCTGCGCCGCCCGCACCGCCTCGCGGGGACGCCCGGCGTCACGGGCGAGGAACGCCATGTTGCAGAAGGCGTGCGCCTCCAGCCCCGGGTCGTCCGTCACCCGGGCGGTGGCGAGGGCCTCGGCGTAATGGGAGCGCGCGTCGTCGAAGCGCCCGGAGTCGTGGGCCAGCCAGCCCACCGAGATCGCCAGTTCCCCGGCGCCCGAGTAGAGCCGGTCGGCCGTCGCCTGCCGGGTCGCGCCGGCGTCCAGGAGCGCGTAGGCGGTGCGCAGCGGGGCCGTCGCACGCCGGTAGAGGCCGTCCGCGCCGTGCCGGTCGTCGAGCAGCCGGATGCGCCGGACGGCCTCCTCCAGCGCGCCCGCCTCGCCCGCCCCCGCCCGGCGCACGGGGCGTCCCGACGCCGCGGCGTCGAGGGCGAGCCCCAGGGGGCCCAGCGAGGCGGCGGCCACCGTGGCACCGGTCGTCATGAATGCGCGACGCAGCACGTCGCTCTCCTCGTTGTTGTCGTGCGTGTTGTACGGGTCCTGCGTGTCACACGGCTCGGACGGTGCATGCGGCCCATGCCCTTGCAGCTCATACGGCTCGGCCACCCCTCGCGTCTCACACGAGGCGTACGGCGACCCGCCGAGGTGCGCCGGGAGCGCGTCCTCGGCGGTGCGCGCCCGGCGCCCGCGGACCGACGAGCGGGGCGCGAATCCCAGGTCGGTGAGCGTGCGGCCGGGGAACATGTGGAGGAACACCCGCTCGTACGCGTAGTTGGGGCACCGGATCTCACCCGCCTCGACCCGGCCGACGTAGCGCGCGTCACAACTGACCCGCTCGCCGATCTCGCGCGCGGCCCGGCGCACCGCCGCCGCGAACTCGGCGGGCGAGCGCTTCCCGCGCAACCGCCGGAAGGCAAGGTTGGGCCGCGGGGGCCGGTCGGGCTGGGCGGAGGTCACCGTCGACGACGCCATGGCCGGGTCCTCTCGTGCGAACCGTCGAACCATGCCGGAGCGAAGACGACTTGTGCGGATTGCTCCGCATCTCACCTCCGCGCCCGGCGAGCAAGAACGTACCTGCTGTGACGGAGTGACTACGCGGTGTTTGCCTACAAAACGGATATCCCATCCCCGATCTGCCATGAACTGCCATCCTTTGCGGCGGACTTCCGCCGTAGCCGTTGACGGTCCGACGCGTTGGACCCTGCGGACCGGGAGACCCCCGACTCCCGACCCGCTCGTCCGAGGAGGAGTTCCGTGGTGGAGGCCGGGATGGATACCAGACCAAGCAGCGATCCCCCCTGCGACGCCTGCGACGTCGTGACCGTGCCGACCCGGCAGGGTCTGGAGGCGGTCGACATCCTCAGGCGGGGCACCGGCGAGGGAGTGGGGCCGGTGATCCACGACGACGGCTGCGACACCCTGGGGTTCCTCGTGCCCTCCGGCACGGCCGCCGCCTGGGACGTGCCGGGCAGCACCTGCACGGAGACGGACGGCCGGGGACTGCGCCTCGTCCCGGACCCCGAGCCCCCCGTCGAGGGCTCGGGCTGGCTGGTGCCGCCCGGCGAGGCCGACCTCGCGACCGACCCGGCCGTGCTGCGGGCCGCGCTGGGCGAGGCGGCCCGGATGATCGAGGCCGCCGACAGCTGCCGCTGAGCCGGCCCGCTGAGCCACCCCTCGCCCCGCGGTCGGCGGACGGTCCGATAATGGACCGATGGGAAAGTCCAGGAACGCCCGCCGCGGGCGCGCTGCCGCCGAAACCGTCGCCGAGCACGTCGACGGCGGGCTCGCCGAGCTGGTCCCCGACCGGGAGCGGCCCAGGGCCTGGACCCTGCTGATCGACGGCGCCCCCCAGTCGCACGTCGACCTCGACGACCCGGCGTACCTCTCCTTCGAGTACCAGCGCCGCCTCGGCCACGTCATCGACCTGGCCGCCCCGCCCGGCAAGCCCGTCCAGGCCGTGCACCTCGGAGGGGGCGCCTTCACCCTCGCCCGCTACGTGGCCGCCACCCGCCCCCGCTCCACCCAGCAGGTCGTCGAGCGGGACGCGGGCCTCGTCCAGCTGGTCCGGCGGGAACTGCCCCCGGACCCGGGCGCGCGCATCCGGGTGCGCTCCGCCGACGCCCGTGCCGGGCTGGCGAAGGTGCCCGACGGCTGGGCGCGGCTGGTCCTCGCGGACGTGTTCAGCGGAGCCCGGACGCCGGCCCACCTGACGTCCACCGAGTTCCTCGACGAGGTCCGGCGCGTCCTCGCGCCCGAAGGGGTCTACGCCGCCAACATCGCCGACGGCCCGCCCCTCGCCCACCTGCGTGGCCAGATCGCCACCGCCGCCGCCCGGTTCCCGCAGCTCGCGCTCGTCGCCGACCCGGCCGTGCTGCGCGGCAGACGGTTCGGCAACGCGGTCCTCGTCGCCTCCGACCAGCCGCTGCCGGTCGGCGAACTCACCCGCCGGGCCGCCTCCGACCCCCACCCGGCGCGCGTGGAGCACGGCCGCGCGCTGACCGACTTCACCGGCGGCGCCGCACCCGTGACGGACGCGGCGGCGGTGGCCTCGCCCGCCCCGCCGGCCTCCGTCTTCCGGTGAGTCAGCAGCTGCCGATCAGTGGGTCAGTAGCTCCCGATCTCCACCCGCGGCGGCCCGTCGTGCCAGGTGCAGAACACCGACACCCGGTCGGCGCCCGAGGTGAACTCCACCCGGATCCACGACTCCGTCTTCCACACCTGCATCGACCAGCCGGCACCCGGCGTCGCCGACACCAGGGACGCGGACGACCCGCCGAGGTCGAAGACCGCGCGGCCGCCGTCCGTGTCGTAACTCCGGACGCGGCCGGACGCCGCGGGGGAGCGCTCGGACGCGGCGGGGGCGGAGGGCGTCGGCTTCCGCGACGGTGCGGGGTCCGGCTCGCGGGGTGTCCCGCTCGGGGTGGGCGAGGCGCTGCCCGACGGCGACGGCCGCCGGGTGGAGGACACCGACGGCTCCGATTCCCCGGCAGGTTCCGGTTCACCCGCGTCCCGCACGGACGCGTCGGCCGCCGTGACGGGCAGCGCGCGGGGGGCGTCGTAGGCCGTGCCCGCCATCACCGTGTGGACGCCCCACCACGACAGGGTGACCGCCGCGCCCGTGGCGAGCAGCCAGGCCAGTACGTGTACGAGTCCTCTGCGCATCGCGGCCATACTGCCTCACGCGTCACACGCGTGTCGCCCCTGCGCGGGGCGGAACGGCAAGGGCCGGGGTGCGGAACGGAGTTGTCCACAGGCCCGCACTGGGCTCGTCCGCATGGCGTACGGTGCCGCCCATGGCAAGTGTGCTCGTGGTCGAGGACGACCAGTTCGTGCGCTCGGCGCTCATCCGGCACCTGACCGACGCCGCGCACACCGTGCGCAGCGTGGGTACGGCACTGGAGGCGCTGCGCGAGGTCGCCCATTTCCGCTTCGACGTGGTGATCCTGGACCTCGGACTGCCCGATCTGGACGGCTCCGAGGCGCTGAAGATGCTGCGCGGCATCACCAACGTCCCCGTGATCGTCGCCACCGCCCGCGACGACGAGGCCGAGGTCGTACGGCTGTTGAACGCGGGCGCGGACGACTACCTCACCAAGCCGTTCTCCGTGGAGCACCTGTCGGCCCGGATGGCGGCCGTCCTGCGCCGGGCCAGGTCCGGCCCGGCCGAGGCGGCGCCGTCGACCGTCATCCGGGTCGGCGGACTCACCGTCGACCCGCTGCGCCGCCAGGCCGAACTGGACGGCGCCCGGCTCGACCTGACCCGCCGCGAGTTCGACCTGCTCGCCTTCCTGGCCGGACGTCCGGGCGTGGTCGTCCCCCGCAGGGAGCTGCTCGCCGAGGTCTGGCAGCAGTCCTACGGCGACGACCAGACCATCGACGTCCACCTGTCCTGGCTGCGGCGCAAGCTCGGCGAGACCGCGGCCCGGCCCCGCTACCTGCACACCCTGCGCGGCGTCGGCGTGAAGCTGGAACCGCCCGGGGAACCGCCCGCGGAACCGCCCGCGGAGCCGCCCGCGGAGCCGCCGACGGACCCGTCCGCGGTGGAGCCGCTCCGATGAGATGGGCCCTGGTCAAGGTGTCCTTGGCGGTCACCGCGATGGTCGTGGTCGCCTTCGCGGTCCCGCTCGGCCTCGTCATCCGCGAGATGGCCCGGGACCGGGCCTTCGCGGGCGCCGAGCGGGAGGCCGCCGCCGTCGCCCCGGCGCTGTCCATCACCACCGACCGCGACCAGTTGGAACGCGTCGTCGCCTCCGCCGGCTCCGACACCGGGATGGCCGTGCACCTGCCGGCGTCCGGTGCGCGGGCCGACGGCACGGACGGCGCAGCACCGTCCGGCACCGAGATCGGCCGCCGGCACGTGGGGGACGAGGACATCGCCGCCGTCCGGGAGATGGGCCGCGCCTCCACCACCGAGGTGTCCGGCGGCTTCGCGCTGCTCCAGCCGGTCGCGCTCAGCACCGGTGAGATCGCCGTGGTCGAGGTGTACGTCCCCGAGTCCGCGGTCACCAACGGCGTCGCGACGGCCTGGGCGGTGCTCGCCGGGGTCGGCGTCGCCCTGATCGTCGGCTCGGTGGCGGTCGCCGACCGGCTGGGCGTGCGCATGGTGCAGCCCGCGCGGCGCCTGGTGGAGGGCGCCCACGAACTGGGGGAGGGCAAGCTGGGCGCCCGGGTGCCGGAGGAGGGGCCGAACGAACTGCGGCGCGCGGCGGTCGCCTTCAACTCCATGGCCGACCAGGTCGTCCAACTCCTGGCCAACGAACGGGAACTGGCCGCCGACCTCTCCCACCGCCTGCGCACCCCGCTGACCGTGCTGCGGCTCAACGCGGCCTCGCTCGGCGAGGGACCGGCCGCCGAGCAGACCCGGGCCGCCGTCGAGCAACTGGAGCGCGAGGTCGACACGATCATCCGCACCGCCCGGGACGCCAAGCCGCAGACCGCCGCGGCCGGTCCCGGCGCCGGGTGCGACGCGGCCGAGGTGGTCCGGGAGCGGATGGGGTTCTGGTCCGCGCTCGCCGAGGACGAGGGCCGCAAGTGGCGCGTGGCCGGGACCGACCGGCCGGTGCGCATCCCCGTGGCCCGCGCCGACCTGGCCGCCTCCCTCGACGCCCTGCTCGGCAACGTCTTCCGGCACACCGCCGAGGGCACGGCCTTCGCCGTCGACCTGCACAACGGGGAGGACGCGGTGATCGTGCTGGTCTCGGACGCGGGGCCCGGCATACCCGACCCCGAGGCGGCGATGGCCCGCGGCCGGGGCTCGGGACACGACGGGTCGACCGGACTCGGCCTGGACATCGTGCGCAGGCTGGCGGAGTCCACGGGCGGCGACGTGCGGATCGGCTCCTCGGTGCTCGGCGGCACCGAAGTACGCATCTGGATACAGCTGGACGGGCGGGCGTCGCCGGCCCGGCGCGGGCACCGGGGCACCGTCCGACGCCGCCGCAACCCCCGGCTGATCTCCTCCCTCAGGTCCACGACGCCACCCGGCTCCTGAGGCTCGCCGAGCCCGGGGGCCTCGGCTCCGGCGACTCCGCCGACCAGGAGACGCGCGTCCACGCGAAGGCCGTCGCCGCGCCCCCGGATGAGCGCGGGGCACGCAAAGCAGGGCGCGGCACCCCCCGGATGCCGCGCCCCGCCACCGCTCCCCCCCTCGGGTGCGGTGGTCTACTCGGCCGCGTCCACCGGCGGCAGCGTCCCCGTGCGGGCCGCCCGCCCGTACCAGAGGGCGCTCGACTTCGGGGTGCGCTGCTGGGAGGCGTAGTCGACGTACACCGCGCCGAACCGCTTCTCGTAGCCGTAGGCCCACTCGAAGTTGTCCAGCAGCGACCACAGGTAGTAGCCGCGCACGTCGGCGCCGTCGGCGATGGCCCGGCGCACCGCCCTCAGGTGGCCGTCGAGGTAGGCGACCCGCTCGGGGTCGTGCACCGTGCCGTCCGCGCCGGGCTTGTCGTCGTAGGCGGCACCGTTCTCGCTGATGTACAGCGGCAGGCCCGGGGCCTCACGGCTGTAGCGCATGATCAGCTCGTGCAGGCCGGTCGGGTCGACGCTCCAGCCCATCTCCGTGCGCTCGCCCGGCGGCTGGTGGAAGGCGACGTCCTCGGCGGCGGGCCACGGCGAGTGGTCGCTGGCGCCGTGGCCGTCGGCCCGCGGGGCACGCGAGTCGGCGTCGGCGGCCGACACCACGGTGGGCGTGTAGTAGTTGAGGCAGATCGCGTCGATCGGCTGGCGGATCAGGCCCAGGTCGCCGTCCTCGACGAAGGACCAGTCGGTGACCGGCGCCGTCGCCTCCAGCAGTGTCTGCGGATAGGCGCCGTGCAGGATCGGGCCGTGGAAGATCCCGCCGGAGAGGTCGTCGATCTTCTGCGCCGCCGCCAGGTCCGCGGGCTGCCGCGACAGCGGCCGGACGACGGAGGTGTTGAGGCTGATCGCCACCGAGTTGCGGGCCGGCATCACCGAGCGCAGGGCCACCGTGCCCAGGCCGTGGGCCAGGTTCAGGTGGTGCGCGGCGCGCAGCGAGGCCAGCGGGTCGGTCCGGCCGGGCGCGTGCACGCCGGAGGCGTAGCCCAGAAAGGCCGCGCACCAGGGCTCGTTGAGCGTGATCCACTGCTCCACCCGGTCGCCGAGCGCCTCGCCGACGATCTGCGCGTACTCGGCGAACCGGTACGCCGTGTCCCGCGCGGGCCAGCCGCCCGCGTCCTCCAGCTCCTGCGGCAGGTCCCAGTGGTAGAGGGTGACGGCCGGCTTGATCCCGGCGGCCAGCAGCTCGTCCACCAGGCGGCGGTAGAAGTCCAGGCCCCGCTGGACGGCGGGCCCGCGGCCGGTCGGCTGCACCCGCGGCCAGGAGATGGAGAAGCGGTACGCGCCCAGCCCCAGCTCCGCCATCAGCGCCACGTCGTCGCGGTAGCGGTGGTAGTGGTCGACAGCGATGTCACCGTGGTCCCCGCCGGCGGTCTTCCCTGGCGTATGGCTGAAGGTGTCCCAGATCGAGGGGGTACGGCCGTCCTCCCGCACCGCGCCCTCGATCTGGTACGCCGAGGTGGCGGCTCCCCAGAGGAAGGCGGGCGGGAAGGTCACCGGGGTCACCGGCGTTGCGGACTCAAGCATGGAAGCGCTCCCATAGCAGGTCGTGACGGGTCGTGGAAGACCGACGGGAAAGGACGAGGGGGGAGGACGGGGCCGGGACGACGGTGACCCGGCCCCCGGGGTGGGGTGTCAGCCCTTGACGGCGCCCTGCATGATGCCGCCCACGATCTGCTTGCCGAAGATCGCGAAGACCAGCAGCAGGGGCAGCGTGCCCAGCAGCGCGCCACCCATGATCAGGGCCTGGTCCGGGGTGAAGCCGCGGCCGAGGCCCGCCACCGCCACCTGCACGGTCGGGTTGCCGTTCTGCGTCAGCACCAGGAACGGCCACAGGAAGTCGTTCCACACCTGCACGAACATCAGCATGCCCAGCACGGCCATCGCGGGCCGCGCCGCCGGGAACACCACGTGCCAGATCACGCGCCAGCTGCTGGCCCCGTCCACGCGCGCGGCCTCGATGATCTCGTCCGGCAGAGCCTGGAGCAGGTACTGCCGCATGAAGAACACGCCGAACGCGCTGACCAGCGACGGGAAGATCACCGCCTGGAGCTGGTCGGTCCAGTCCAGCTCGGCCACCATCATGTACAGCGGGATGATGCTGAGCTGCGGCGGGATCATCATCGTGCCGACCACGGTCAGCATCAGCGCGTTGCGGCCGCGGAACTTCAGCTTGGCGAAGGCGAAGCCGGCGATCGTCGACAGGAAGACGACGGTGACCGCCGAGATCCCCGCGACGATCGTGGTGTTGAAGATCGCCTCGCCCATGTTGGCGTCGGTCCAGGCGATCTCGATCTTGTCGAAGAGGTTGCCGCCGAACCAGAACGGCGGCGGCGTCTGGGCCAGCCGCTGGTTGTCGCGGGAGGCGGCGATCGCCGTCCACACCAGCGGGAACAGCGAGCCCAGGGTGAACAGGGCGAGGATGATGTACGCGATCGGACCGGCGTGCATCTGGCCGCCGGCGCGGGCCGACTTGGAGCGGCGCCGGCCCCGCCTGGGCGGCTCGGGCACCGGCTCGGCCGGGGGTTTCGTCAGGGTCGTCGTCACGGCCGGTTCTCCTTAACTACTGGCGCGCAACCGGCGCGAGATGACGTAGTTGACGATCCCGATCACGATGAGGATCAGGAACATCGTCCAGGCGATCGCGGAGGCGCGGCCCAGGTGCTGGTTGATCCAGCCCTGCTCGTACAGGTACAGGCCGAGCGTCTGGAACTGGTGCTGGGAGCCGCCCGAGGCGCCCTTGTTGGCGTCGAACAGCAGCGGCTCGCCGAACAGCTGCGAGGCGCCGATGGTCGACACGACGACCGTGAAGAGGATCGTCGGACGCAGCTGGGGCAGCGTGACGTGGATGAACTGCCGCCACCGGCTGGCACCGTCCAGCGCCGCCGACTCGTACAGGTCCTGCGGGATCGCCTGCATCGCGGCCAGGTAGATCAGCGCGTTGTAGCCGGTCCAGCGCCAGATGACGATCGACGAGACGGCGATCTGGGACGGCCACTTGTCGCTCTGCCAGTCGATCTTGTCGAGGCCGACCAGGTCGAGCGCCCAGTTGATCATGCCGTAGTCGCGGCCGAAGAGCAGCACGAAGACCAGCGACGCGGCGGCGATGGACGTCGCGTACGGCGCGAGCATGACGACGCGGTAGAAGGTGGAACCGCGCAGCTTGTAGTTGAGGATGTGCGCCAGGCCCATCGCCATCAGCAGCTGCGGCACCGTGGAGATGACGCCGATGGTCAGCGTGTTCTGCGCGGCGTTCCAGAAGAACTCGTCGTCGAAGATCCTCGTGAAGTTGTCCAGGCCCACCCACTTCATGTCGGTGGGCGCGGTCAGCTCCACCGTGTGCAGCGAGGCCCAGCCGGTGTAGAGCAGCGGGAACAGGCCGAAGGCCGCGAAGAGCAGGAAGAACGGGGAGACGAAGGCGTACGGGCTCCAGCGCAGGTCCCGCTGCCAGCGGCGGGAGAGCCGGGCCCGTTTCCTCGCCTCCTCGGGGGAGGCCGCGTCACCGGGCGGCCGGCCCGGGGCCGCGCCCCCCTTGACGGGGGGCGCGGCGGTGTCGTGCCGGGTGGTCATTCCGGTCACTTCTCCAGGTTGTTGTCGATGGTCTTGGTGGCGTTCTCCCAGGCCTCCTTGGGCGACTTGCCCTGGGTGACGAGGATGACGCCGTTGTCCGTCAGACCCTGCTGGATGATCTGGTCCTTCGGGCCGATCACCTGGGCCGGGATGGCCTCGGCGGCCTTGGCGAAGATGTCGCCGATCGGCGAGTCACCGGTCATCTCGTTCTTCGCGCCCGTGACCTCGGGCAGCTTGTACGCGGCCGGGGCGCTCGGGAAGCTGCCCTGCACGGCGAAGAGCTTGGCCTGCTGCTCCGGCGCGGTCAGCCAGGCGACGAACTTCTGCGCCGCCTCGACGTTCTTGCCGCTCTTGGGCACGCCCAGGAAGGAGCCGCCCCAGTTGCCGGACTTCGGCGCCACGGCGACGTCCCACTTGCCGGCCGCGTCGGGCTGCGACTTGCCCTTGATGGTGCCGATCATCCACGGCGGGCAGGCAACGGTGGCGAAGAGGTTGTTGGAGATGGTCTGTTCCCAGGACGGCTGGAACTGGGTCTGCGCCTGGACCAAATCCTTCTCGGCAGCCTCCGCGGTCAGGTCGAAGGCCTCCTTGACGGCGGGGTTGTCCTTGTAGATGACCTTGCCCGAGGCGTCGTAGAACTTCTCCTCCTCACCGCTGAGGATGGCGTTGATCAGACCGCCGGGCGAGTCCATGAAGTAGGTGTCCTTGCCGGCGCCCTTCTTGTACTTCTCGCCGGCCGCGATGAACTTCTTCCAGTCGCCCGCCCACAGCGCGCTGACCTCGTCCCGGTCGGTCGGCAGACCCGCCTTCTCGAAGAGGTCCTTGCGGTAGCAGATGGCCATCGGGCCGATGTCGGTGCCGAGGCCGACCGCCTGGCCGTCCTTGGTGACGCCCTGCTTCCACTTCCAGTCCAGCCAGTTGCCGGGCTGCACGCCCTCGGCCTTGGACAGGTCGACGAACTTGTCGGCCTGGGTGTTGACGACCTCGGCTATGTTGCCGACCTCGATGGCCTGGACGTCCTGGAGGCCGCTGTCGGTGGTGAGGTGGTTGACCAGAGCGGGGTAGTAGTTCTCGTTCCGCTCGGTGACCGTCTCCTCGATGTTGATGTCCGGGTTGAGCTTCTCGTACTCCTCGTAGAGCCCGGCCTCCTTGAAGCCCATGGTGCCGAACAGGCCGAGGGTGATGGTGGTCTTGCCGCTGCTGTCGCCCGAGGAAGACTTGTCCTCGTCCTTGCCGTCGTCGGCACAGCCGGCCAGCAGCCCGGCGCCCAGCGACGCGACGGCCGCGATGACCACCGCTCTGCGGGCGGTTCGTGTGCGTGCTGCTCGCATTGCGTCCTCCTGTTGCCCTGACGTGCCGACCCCCCGGCCAACTCCTGGGTTGGACCCGCTGCTTCATGTGGTTCGTTCGACGCTGCGGCTCGGGCGGGGAACGTGCGGGATGTGTATGTGCCAGGTAGTGTGGGAGCGCTCCCACAAGTGATGTGTTGAAGAGTCGTCGGTCCGGGCGGGGGTGTCAAGGGAACGGACGCGACGAAGTGCGTTCAGTTATCGGCCTGTTAACTGGACGTTGCGAGCGGCGATGGGACGCCTCCCGGTGACGGGTGGCGGGCCCGGAGCCGGTCATTAGACCCGAACGGCCTGTTAAATTCCAGGCCAGCCGCAGAGTGCGGGGTCTCGACGGGAGGCGGAGCCGATGGCAAGCCACGGAGCGCGTGGGCGGAGCGGTGGCCGGCCCACCCTCGAAGAGGTGGCGGCACGGGCGGGCGTCGGCCGCGGCACGGTCTCCCGGGTGATCAACGGCTCCCCCCGGGTCAGCGACGCGACCCGGGCGGCCGTCGAGGCGGCGGTCGCGGAACTGGGCTACGTCCCGAACACGGCGGCCCGTGCGCTGGCCGCCAACCGCACGGACGCGATCGCGCTGGTGGTGCCCGAGCCGGAGACGCGCTTCTTCGCGGAACCGTACTTCTCGGACATGCTGAAGGGTGTCGGCTCCGAGCTGTCCGACACCGAGATGCAGCTGCTGCTGATCTTCGCGGGCAGCGACCGGGAGCGGCAGCGCCTCGCCCAGTACCTGGCGGCGCACCGCGTGGACGGGGTGCTGCTGGTCTCGGTGCACGCCGACGACCCGCTGCCCGACCTGCTGTCCCAGCTGGAGATCCCCGCGGTGATCAGCGGCCCGCGCTCGGCCGCGGAGTCGCTGGCGTCGGTGGACTCGGACAACTTCGGCGGCGCCCGCTCGGCCGTCGAGCACCTGCTCGCACGTGGGCGTCGCCGCATAGCGCACATCACCGGCCGCCTCGACGTCTACGGCGCCCAGCGGCGCGTCGACGGCTACCGAGAAGCCCTGCGCGACGCGGGCCACGAGCCGGACGAGGGGCTGATCGAGGCGGGGGACTTCACCGAGGAGGGCGGGCGCCGGGCCATGGCGGAGCTGCTGCGCCGCCGCCCCGACGTGGACGCGGTCTTCGCCGCCTCGGACGTCACCGCGGCCGGCGCCGGTCAGGTCCTGCGCGAGGCGGGCCGGCGCATCCCGGACGACGTGGCGCTGGTCGGCTACGACGACTCGGCCATCGCCCGCCACATGGAGCCGCCGCTGACCAGTGTGCGGCAGCCCATCGAGGAGATGGGCCGCGCGATGATCGATCTGCTGCTGACCGAGATCGCGGACCGCCGGCCGGCGGCTTCACGGGGCCTGGACCGCCATCAGGTGGTGCTGGCGACGGAGCTGGTGGAGCGCAGGTCGTCGTGAGGGCGGGGGAGGGGGCCGCGCGGCGCCGTGCGGCCCCGGCGGCCCGGGAGAACGCGATCAGCCGGTGCCCCCCTTGCGAGGGGCACCGGCTGATCTTTCAGGGTGAGTGACGGGACTTGAACCCGCGGCCACCTGGACCACAACCAGGTGCTCTACCAACTGAGCTACACCCACCGAGGCCGGCGCTGGAATCCCGTGTGGTGGGCTTCCCCGACCGGCTGAGAAAAAGTGTACAGGGTCCGAAGGGGTGCTCGCGCCAGCCTTTTCCCGGCGCCGCCGCGCGCCGGGCCGGTGCCCTTACGGGGCGCGCACCACGTGCTTGGCGGCGATTGCCTTCGCGGTGTCGGAGTCGGGGCCCGGCTGCGGGACGAAGACGGCCTCGCGGTAGTAGCGCAGCTCGGCGATGGACTCGCGGATGTCGGCGAGCGCGCGGTGGTTGCCGTTCTTCTCGGGGCTGTTGAAGTACGCCCGCGGGTACCAGCGGCGGGCCAGCTCCTTGATCGAGGAGACGTCGACGATGCGGTAGTGGAGGTAGTTCTCCAGTGTGGACATGTCCCGCAGCAGGAAGCCGCGGTCGGTGCCGACGGAGTTGCCGCACAGCGGGGCCTTGCCCGGTTCCTTCACGTGTTCGCGCACGTACGCGAGGACCTGCGCCTCGGCGTCGGCGAGGGTCGTGCCGCCGTCGAGCTCGGCGAGCAGGCCGGACGCGGTGTGCATCTGACGCACCACCTCCGGCATCGTCTCCAGCGCCCGCTCCGGCGGACGGATGACGATGTCGACGCCCTCGCCGAGGATGTTCAGCTCGGAGTCGGTGACGAGGGCGGCAACCTCGATGAGCGCGTCGTCGGACAGCGAGAGGCCGGTCATCTCGCAGTCGATCCACACCATGCGATCGTTCATGCGGACACCCTACGGCGGGCGCCCGCCGTCCGTTCCCCCGGCGTCGGTGTCGACCTGACCCGAGGCTCTCGCCCCGGGCCCCGCGTCCGGTGCCCCGCCGCGACCGGCCGGCGCCGCCCGCCGTGGCACTCGATGCCGGGGCGCGCGCAGGAGCGGGTCGGGGGAGGGCCGGTCGGGCGGAGTGCCTCAGGGGGACGTGCCGGACGGGCGGGGGCGCCCGTGGGCCAGGGAGCCCGAGAGCCGGAAACAAGGATGGGTCGGGGTGCCCGGCGGCCCGGGGGTGCCGGAGGGGCCGGGCGGCCCGACGGGCCAGGGGGCCGGACGGGCGGGGTGCCCGGTGGGCCGGGGAGCCCGAGGCCCGGGAATGCCGGAGGGGCCCGGAATGCGGGACGGCAGGGAACGCCGAACGGCCGGGTGCGGGCCGCGCCCCCGACGGCCGGGGTTACCCGACCGGACGGAATCCTTGACGGCCGGGGGCGCCAGTGGTCCGGGTTGCGGCGACCGGGCCGTAGTCCTCGACGGCCGGGGGTGCCCACGGTCGGGGGTTTCCGATCGGGCGGAGTCCTTGGCGGCGGGGGTGCCCACGGTTGGGGGTTCCCGACCGGGCCGTAGTCCTCGTCTGCCCGGGGTGCCCACGGTCGGGGGATTCCGATCGGGCGGAGTCCTTGGCGGCGGGGGTGCCCACGGTCGGGGGTTCCCGACCGGGCCGTAGTCCTCGTCTGCCCGGGGTGCCCACGGTCGGGGGTTCCGACCGGGCCGCGTCCTCGACGGCCGGGGTTCTCGAACGGGCCGTAGTCGCCGACGGCCGGCGGTGCCCGACGGCCAGGGGTTCCCGACCGGGCCCCGTCCCCGACGGGGGCGAGGAAGGCCGCCGCCTCCTGCCTCTTGGTGGCGTCGCCGCCGGTGGTGGCGAACCCGGGGGCCTCGGTGCAGAAGCGGATCGCCTCGTCGTAGTCGTTGACGACGAGGGTGACCAGGGAGGCGGCCCAGCTTGCCGGCCGCGAGGCCGGGGCCGGCTTCGACATCGCGGGCGCCGAGGACGGCTTCCCGCTGGGTCGTAGCCGCCCGCCGGGCCTCGGCCCCCGCAAGCCGCGGACGCCGGACGGCCCGGGTGGGGTCGTCCGGCGTCCGCGGTGTCAGGTCACGGTGCGCTGCGCGGCCCCGGCAGGCCGGCCGCCGCCGGCATCGGTGGTGGCGTGCGGCGGGTCTGGTACGGCACCGCGCCCTCCGACGGCAGGGCCCCGTTGTCCGGCGGCACGGGGGCCCGGGAGACCCCCTCGGCGCCGGACTCCGGGTCCACCGGACGCTCGCCCTGAGGGCGGCGCGCCCGGTAGGCGGCCCGGTAGGCGGCCGGCGACGAGCCGAGCTGCCGGCGGAAGTGGCCGCGCAGGGCGACCGGCGAGCGGAAACCGCAGCGGCCCGCGACCTCGTCCACCGAGTAGTCCGACGTCTCCAGCAGGCGCTGCGCCTGGAGCACCCGCTGGGTGATCAGCCACTGGAGCGGCGCGCTGCCGGTCAGCGAACGGAACCGCCGGTCGAAGGTGCGCCGGCTCATGTACGCGCGGGCCGCCAGCGTCTCCACGTCGAACTGCTCGTGGAGGTGCTCCAGCGCCCAGGCGACGACCTCGGCGAGCGGGTCGGCGCCGATCTCCTCCGGTAAAGACCGGTCGAGGTAGCGTTCCTGCCCGCCCGCGCGGCGCGGCGGTACCACCAGGCGCCGGGCCAGCGCGCCGGCCGCCTCGTTGCCGTGGTCGGTGCGCACGATGTGCAGGCACAGGTCGATGCCCGCGGCCGTGCCCGCCGACGTCAGCACGTCCCCGTCGTCCACGAACAACTCGCGCGGATCGACATGGACCGACGGATAGCGCTTGGCCAGCGTCGGCGCGTACATCCAGTGGGTGGTGGCGGGCCGGCCGTCGAGCAGCCCGGCCGCCGCCAGCACGAACGCGCCGGTGCACAGGCCGACGATGCGGGCACCCTCCTCGTGCGCCCTGCGCAGGGCGTCGAGGGCCTCCTCCGGTGGCGGCGAGGTGATCGACCGCCAGGCGGGCACGACGACCGTCCCGGCGCGGGCGATCGCCTCCAGCCCCTGGGGCGCGGTGAGTTCCAGTCCCCCTGTGGTCCGCAGGGGGCCTTCCTCACCGGCGCACACCAGGAGGCGGTAGCGCGGTACGCCGGCGTCCTGGCGGTCGATCCCGAACACCGACAGCGGTATGGAACTCTCGAAGATGGGACCGCCGCTGAACAGCAGCACTGCGACGATCTCCTTGCGGCGTCGCCCGGAGAGCTTCCGGGCCGCGGCTTCCGGCGCGGCAGTGGAGTCGTGGCTCATAACTGCTAAGCCCCCCTCGGTGGTCGCGGCGCCCCTAACTGGTCGGGCCTGTCGCTCCAGCACGTTTCCCCTCGGTCCTGCACGAGTCCCCCGCCGTAGACAGTCAAGATCGAATCTACTGTGTCCGGTCGTGCCGAGGTGGCCGGTTCGGCACTTGGGACATTGTCGACATGGCAACTTGGCGTGAAGCAGTCGATCACGAAGCGTTGCACTCCGGGGCGCCACAGGGAAGTGCGCCTTGTGTCAGTGGCCAATCCCCGTAGGGTGCGCAGGCCCCCTGAGACCCTTTCCGTGCAGGTGGAACGGGGTGTGAGGGGTGGTGGGGGGCAGGGATGAGCCACCCCTGGAAGTTGGCTGAAAAGGAGCGGACGCGTGCGCGGAAACCGGTCAGCCGACCGGTGTGTTTTCCCCGGCGTGCCGTCCGCCCCGTCGCGCGGCCGGGGCGGCGCGGTGCCGGTGCCCGGCCCGAGGTGCGCGGGCCGGGTCCGACTGCCGGGCCGCGACCCGTTCGGACCGGCGCAGCAGCAGCCGGCAGACGCCGGTGACGGCGGCCAGGCCCAGGGCCGTGCCGGCGGTGCCGGCCAAGGAGGCGCCGTACCACAGGAGCACCAGCGGGACGAGGAAGCAGCTGAAGGCCGCCCAGCGGACGAGGTCGGTGACGCCGTCCCGGGGCGGCGTCGCGGGTGCGGGCCCGGTCGCTCCGGAGGGCGGCCGGGCGATGCGGTGCGGTCCGGACATGCGTGCTCCCTGAAGCTGGCGGCACGGGATCAACGCGCGGGGGGCCTGTCGGTCACGACCGGTCACGGACTGTTGAATCCCGTGCAAACCGCCTGTACAGCGCAGCAACCATTGCGTTACGGGCGCCCCTCGTGCATGCTCCGGTGAACCCCGCGGCGGACCATCCGCGGGATCCGGGCGAAGGAGGCGTGGCCCCGTACCCTTGGGGGTATGGGCATGGGAAGACCATTCCCGGACACAGCTCCGCCGCTCACTGTCGTCCCCCATAGAGGATAAAAACGCCGAGACAGCCATGGCCGGTCACTCATTCTTCGAACCCGCGGACCGCAAGCGGCCCGTCGCCGAGCCTACGGCGGCCGAGCCCCTGGCGGCGGAAGAGCCACGCCAGTCCTGCGACCCAGCCTTCAAGCACGGTGTCGTCGTGGGCTTCGACGGCTCCACGTCCAGTGAGCGAGCCCTTGCCTACGCCATCGGCATGGCCTGCCGGCTCGGCTCGGGCCTGGTCATCGTGCACGTCGCCAACCGGCTGCCCACCACGGTGTGGGCCGGCTGCGAGCCGCCCGTCTTCGTCGACGTGCCGGACCACCGCACCGAGGTGCTGGGGCTGGAGCTGGCGTGCGCGGACTACCTCTCCGAGGTGCCCTGGATCCTGGTCGAGCGCGGCGGCGACATCTGCCACGAGCTCGAAGAGGTGGGCCGGGAGTACGAGGCGGACGCCATCGTCGTCGGGTCCAGCCACGGCCTGGTGGGGCGGCTCTTCGGCTCCGTCGCCGGACGCCTCGCCAAGCGGGCGCAGCGGCCCGTGGTGGTCATCCCCTGATCCTGGGAGCCGACGGCCCCGGATGCCTGTGTGTCGTCCGGGGCCGTCGCGGCTCTGCGGCGGCGGGTGCCGCCGGACCGCTTCCGCTACTCCACCGTCACCGACTTGGCGAGGTTGCGCGGCTTGTCGATGTCCCGGCCGAGGGCCAGGGCCGTGTGGTAGGCGAGGAGTTGCAGCGGGATGCCCATCAGGATGGGGTCCAGCTCGTCCTCGTTCTTCGGGACGACGATGGTGTGGTCGGCCTTCTCCTGCTCCTGGTGGGCGACCGCGAGGATCTGGCCGCTGCGGGCCTTGATCTCCTCCATCGCCGCGCGGTTCTTCTCCAGCAGGTCGTCGTCCGGCACGATCGCGACCGTCGGCAGGGCCGGCTCGATCAGGGCGAGCGGGCCGTGCTTCAGCTCGGAGGCCGGGTAGGCCTCGGCGTGGATGTAGGAGACCTCCTTGAGCTTCAGGGAGGCCTCACGGGCGACCGGGTAGCCCCGGACGCGGCCGATGAAGAGCATCGAGCGGGCGTCGGCGTACTGCGCGGCCAGCTTCTTGACGTCCTCCTCCTGCTCCAGCATCTCGGCGATCTGCGCGGGCAGCTTGCGCAGGCCCTCGATGATCCGCTTGCCGTCGCGCACCGAGAGGTCGCGGGTGCGGCCGAGGTGCAGGGCGAGCAGCGCGAAGGCGACGCAGGTGTTGGTGAAGCACTTAGTGGAGACGACGCAGACCTCGGGCCCGGCGTGCACGTACATGCCGCCGTCGGCCTCGCGGGCGATCGCCGAGCCGACCACGTTGACGATGCCGAGGACGCGGGCGCCCTTGCGCTTCAGCTCCTGGACGGCGGCCAGCACGTCGTACGTCTCACCGGACTGGGAGACGGCGATGTACAGGGTGTCGGGGTCGACGACCGCGTTGCGGTAGCGGAACTCGGAGGCGGGCTCGGCGTCCGCGGGGATACGGGCCAGCTCCTCGATCATCTGGGCGCCGATCTGGCCCGCGTGGTACGAGGTGCCGCAGCCGAGGATCTTCACCCGGCGCACGGCCCGCGCGTCGCGGGCGTCCAGGTTGAGGCCGCCGAGGTGCACGGTGGAGAAGCGGTCGTCGATCCGGCCGCGCAGCACGCGGTCCACGGCCTCCGCCTGCTCGTGGATCTCCTTGTGCATGTAGGTGTCGTGGCCGCCCATGTCGTAGGAGGCGGCCTCCCACTCCACGGTGGTCGGCTCGGCGGTGGTGCGGGTGCCCTCGGTGGTGTAGGTGCGGAAGTCGTCCGCCTTGAGGGTGGCCATCTCGCCGTCGTCGAGGGTGACTATCTGGCGGGTGTGGGCGACCAGCGCGGCGATGTCCGAGGCGACGAACATCTCCTTCTCGCCGATGCCGAGGACGACCGGCGAGCCGTTGCGGGCGACGACGATGCGCTCGGGGAAGTCGGCGTGCATCACGGCGATGCCGTAGGTGCCCTCGATGACCCGCAGGGTCTCGCGGACCTTGTCCTCCAGCTTCTCGGCCTCGGAGCGCGCGATGAGGTGGACGAGGACCTCGGTGTCGGTCTCGGAGAGGAACTCGACGCCGTCCGCCTCCAGCTTGCGGCGCAGGTCGGCGGCGTTGTCGATGATGCCGTTGTGGACGACGGCGACCTTCTGGTCGGCCGACATGTGCGGGTGGGCGTTGGCGTCGGACGGGGCGCCGTGGGTGGCCCAGCGGGTGTGGGCGATGCCGGTGGTGCCCTTGAAGCGCGCCGGGACCTTGGCCTCCAGGTCGCGGACCCGGCCCTTGGCCTTGACCATCTTCAGGCCGGTCGCCTTCGGGGAGGTGACGACGATGCCCGCCGAGTCGTAGCCGCGGTACTCCAGCCGCTGGAGGCCCTCGAGGAGCAGGGGCGCGACGTCACGCTTGCCGATGTATCCGACGATTCCGCACATGTATACGTAAACCTCGTGTTCCTCTTCGGCTTCTCAGCCGTAGACGATGCGGCGCAGCTGGCGGAGCGACAGCTCCGGCGGTGCGACCGCCCGGTATTTCAGGTCCGCCTCGATCCGTTCGAAGATCGTCGCGTTCACCAGGCCCTGGGCCTGGAGCTCGCGGTGGCGGCGACGGACGTACTCCTCGGTCGTCTCGTCGAAGTAGGCGAGCACGTCCTGGACCACGCGCAGCGCCTCGCCCCGGCTGAGGGGCGTGGACCGCGTCAGATGATCAACGAGTTCGTCGTGCACCCGGTAGATCCTGGGGTACCGGTGAGGCTTTCGCAAGAATCCTGCCCGATTTCGGGCAGGCGTGCTGTGGGGCGGGTGGGGAGTACCCCTACATGCGCTTCAGCACCGCCTGTTTGGCGAGGGCGAACTCCTCGTCCGTGAGCACCCCGGAGCGGTGCAGTTCGCCCAGCTCCCGCAGCCGGCGCAGCAGCGCGTCGTGGTCGTCCTCGGCGGCGGGGGCCGGGGCCGGCGCCTCCTCGGCCGGCCGGGCGTCCTCCAGGGCGGCGGGGGCCGACGGATGCGGGAGGCGGGCCTGTACGGCCGCGGCGACCAGGGCCATCAGCGGGTCCCGCTTGAAACCCCACAGCTCCACGGCGTTGGGGTCGTACTTGGGCGGCACCTTGCTCGGCGCGGCCCGCACGGTGAAGCGGAGGTGGCCGTTCTCCAGGCCGACCGTCGGCTGCCACTCCACCGCGACGATGTCGGTGAGGGGCAGGGTGCGCGGACCGGCGGCCGACTTGGCGTCCTCCGCCTGCCACTTCCACTCCAGGCGGACGCGCTCCCCGTCGAAGCTCGCGACGCCGTCCCCGGCCGACACCGACAGCGGTACGGAGGGTCCCGGCAGCAGGTAGGCGTCGACCGGGCCGGACGGAACCTGGTCCAGGAGCAGGGCGTTGCGCACCTCGTCCGTGAAGTACTCGGCGACGCCGTACCGGTCGGCGTCCACGGTCAGCTGGTACGGGTCGTGCGGCTCGGTCAGCCGGCCGCCGGTGGCGTGCAGCAGCGGGTCGGCGCCGTCCCGCAGCCGCAGCCGCAGCCGCCCGGACTTCTTGCCCTGCTCGAACGATATGCCCGCCAACGCCGTCAGCGGGACGCTCAGTTCACCCAGCTCCCGGCGGAGCAGGCTGACGTTCTTGTCCCGTCCGGGAGTCAGCCGCAGGGTGTCGCCGTCGAAGACCCACGTGCCGTCCTTCTGGATGATTTCCGCCATGTGGAGATTGTTCCATCGACGCTGCGCGGGGTGGTGGTGCGGGACCGTGGTCCCTACCCTCTGGGACACATCTCTGTACGCCTCACAAGGGAGCGCACGTGAGACCTCATCGGCGGCACCACGGCACGACCCCCCGACTGACCCGTCTGCTGGGCTCGTTGCTGCTGGTGGCGACGGCCTGCGCCGTCACCACCGGCGCCGCGCCGACCCGGGCGACGGCGGCGACCCCCCTGCACCAGGTGATCCCGGCCCCCGCCTCGGTGGACCCGGGCGGCGCCCCGTACCGCATCACCGGTGGCACCCGCATCCGTGTGGACGACTCGGGCGGGGCGCGCCGGGTCGGCGACTACCTCGCGGACGTCCTGCGGCCCTCCACCGGCTACCGACTGCCCGTCACCTCCCACGGCGGGGGCGGCATCCGGCTCCGTCTGGCGGCGGGACCGTACGGCGCCGAGGGGTACCGCCTCGACAGCGGCCGCGCCGGTGTCACCATCACCGCCCGGGAGACGGCCGGCCTCTTCCACGGCGTCCAGACCCTGCGCCAGCTCCTGCCCGCCGCCGTCGAGAAGGACTCCGTGCAGCCCGGCCCCTGGCTGGTCGCGGGCGGCACCATCGAGGACGTCCCGCGCTACGAGTGGCGGGCCGCCATGCTGGACGTCTCCCGGCACTTCTTCGGCGTCGACGAGGTCAAGCGCTACATCGACCGCGTCGCCCTCTACAAGTACAACAAGCTCCACCTGCACCTCAGCGACGACCAGGGCTGGCGCATCGCCGTCGACTCCTGGCCGCGCCTGGCGACGTACGGCGGCTCCACCGAGGTGGGCGGCGGACCCGGCGGCTTCTACACCAAGGCCGACTACCGGGAGATCGTGCGGTACGCCGCCTCCCGCCACCTGGAGGTCGTCCCCGAGATCGACATGCCCGGCCACACCAACGCGGCCCTCGCCTCCTACGCCGAGCTGAACTGCGACGGCGTGGCACCCCCGCTGTACACCGGCATCGAGGTCGGCTTCAGCTCGCTCTGCGTCGACAAGGAGGTCACCTACGACTTCGTCGACGACGTCGTCGGGGAACTGGCCGCCCTCACCCCGGGCCGTTACCTCCACATCGGCGGCGACGAGGCGCACTCCACCCCGCACGACGACTACGTGAAGTTCATGGACCGGGTCCAGCCGATCGTCGCCCGGCACGGCAAGACGGTCATCGGCTGGCACCAGCTGGCCGGGGCGAACCCGGCCGAGGGCGCGCTGGTCCAGTACTGGGGCCTGGACCGGACCAGCGACGCGGAGAAGGCGCGGGTCGCCGAGGCCGCGCGGAACGGCACCGGGCTGATCCTGTCCCCGGCCGACCGGACGTACCTGGACATGAAGTACACCAAGGACACCCCGCTGGGCCTGTCCTGGGCGGGCTACGTGGAGGTGCGGCGCTCCTACGACTGGGACCCGGGCGCCTATCTGCCGGGCGCCCCGGCCTCCGCGGTGCGCGGGGTCGAGGCGCCGATGTGGACGGAGACCCTGGAGAACCCGGACCAGCTCGACTTCATGGCCTTCCCGCGGCTGCCGGGCGCCGCCGAGCTGGGCTGGTCGCCGGCCTCGACGCACGACTGGGACACCTACAAGGTGCGGCTCGCCGCGCAGGCCCCGCGCTGGGAGGCGATGGGCATCGACTACTACCGGTCGCCGCAGGTCCCCTGGGCCGGCTGACGGCAGACGCGGAAGCGGGCACCCCGGAGGACCGTCTCCGGGGTGCCCGCTCGTCCGTGGGGGCCTTCGCTACCGGCCCGCGAGGGGGTTCTTCAGGGTGCCGATCAGCTGGAGCGCGCCGGACGGGTCGGCGAGGTCCACCATCTGCTTGTTGTTGCGCAGCTGGAGCCGGTTGAGGCAGGACAGCGCGAACTCGGGCGCGAACATGTCGTACCGCTCGAACTTGTCGGCCAGCTCCGGCACCGACTCCTGGTACTCGCGGGTGACCTCGGCCACCGTCCGCCAGAAGGCGTCCTCCTCGACGATCCCCTCGTCGGCCAGGTTCGCCGCGAGGAAGCGGAAGAAGCAGTCGAAGACGTCCGTGAAGATCGACAGCAGCTTCTTGTCCTCGGGGACCTCGACCGCGATCCGGGAGACCTCCGGCGGCAGCACCGCGTCCGGGTCCATCACCGCGATCTCCTCGGCGATGTCCTTGTAGATGGCGCGCCGCACGACGCCGTCCTCCAGGACGAGGATGACGTTCTCGCCGTGCGGCATGTAGACCAGGTCGTAGGCGTAGAAGCTGTGCAGCAGCGGGACGAAGTAGGCCCGCAGGTAGTGCCGCAGCCACTCGGTGGGTGCGAGCCCCGACCGCTCGATCAGCGCGCCCGCGAAGGAGGCGCCCCGGTGGTCGACGTGGACGAGCGAGGCCATGGTGGCGAGCGATTCGCCCTCCTGGAGGGACGGCACCGGGCTCTCCCGCCACAGCGCCGCCAGCATCTTGCGGTACGGCGAGTAGCGGTCGGTGGCCCGCTCGTACTCCAGGTGCCGGTAGCCGACGGCCGCCCGCTCCCGGATGATGCTCAGGCCCGTCGACTTGAGCACCGGGTCGCCGTCGATGAGCTGGGCCAGCCAGTCGTTGATGGCCGGGGTCGCCTCCATGTACGCCGCCGACAGGCCGCGCATGAAGCCCATGTTGAGGACGGACAGGGCCGTCTTCACGTAGTGCTTCTCGGGGTGCGAGGAGTTGAAGAAGGTCCGGATGGACTGCTGGGCCAGGTACTCGTCGTCGCCCTCGCCGAGGCAGACCAGGTGCCCGCGGGCGACCTCGGCGGCGAAGGTGACGGTGAGCTTGTTCCACCACTGCCAGGGGTGGACGGGGATGAACAGGTAGTCGGCCGGGTCCAGGCCCCGCTCGCGCAGCACGCCGTGGAAGCGGTCGACGGTCCCCGCGCCCAGCTCGTCGCGGACGAAGGACTCGTACGCGATGCCCACGCCCGCCGTGAACGCCGCCCGCGAGCGGTGCGCGGCCAGCCACACCAGGCGGACCGGGCTCGCGGTCTCGGGGGCGTACGACAGGTACTCGTGGACGCCGAAGCCGAGCCGTCCGTTGTTGGCGACGAAGCAGGGGTGGCCCTCGGTCATGCCGGTCTCGATGGCCTGGAAGCCGCTGTCCACCAGCTCGGCGGAGGTGAGCTTCGGCTTGGTGAGCTTGTAGCAGGTCCCGGAGAGGGTGGAGGAGATCTCCTCCAGGTAGACCGGCAGGATCTCGTCGCTCAGCCCCAGCGTCTCCTTCAGCTCGACGAAGAAGTCGAGCGCGGCCAGGGGCAGCTCCGCGCCGTCCCGGTGCCGGGTGACCGAGTCGGCGTCGACCTGCCAGTGGTCCAGGGCGCGGACGGTCGCGGTGAAGCGGTACTCGGTCCCGCCGTCGTCGCCGCGGACGACGTACGCGTCGCCCGCGGTGTGCTCCGGCGTGAGCAGCCGCTCGTGCGTGAACTCGGCCAGGGCCTTGCGGATCAGGAGGCGGTTGGCCTGCTCCCAGCGCTCGGGGGAGAGGTGGGCCACGGCGTCGGCGAGGCTCATGCGGACACCGCCTTCTCGAACTGCTCGCGGGTGCAGAAGCTCAGCAACGCCTTCTTCTCCGGCTTCTGGATCTCGCGCTCGGGCACGAATCCGACGGCTGCGTTCAGGGCGTGGACGGCCTGGTTGTCGACGTCCGGCTCCACGACGACCCGGGCGGTCGCCGGGTCGGCGAACAGCTCGGCCATGACGGCGGTGATGACGGCCCGGGTGAAGCCGTGCACGGGCCGGTCGGTGGGGGCGACCAGGAAGTGCATGCCGACGTCGCCCGGCTCGGGCTCGTACAGGCCGGTCAGCTCGCGGTGGGCCGGGTCGTACTTCTCCATCAGGAAGGCGGGGACGCCGTCGTGCAGGCCGATGAAGGCGTGGTGGTGCTCGTCGGCGGCTATCTCCATGTACGCGCGCTCGACGTCGACCAGTTTCGCCTCCTGCATCATCCAGAACGCGGACTTGGGGTGGGTGACCCAGCTGTGGAGGAGGGCGGCGTCCTTCAGCGGGTCGAGGGGGCGGAGGGTCAGGGCGCCGATGCCGGCGGCCTTCGTGGGGGTGGTCATGCGCTGAACTCCTGGAACGCGATCGACTTCTCGACCGGGTAGTACTCGGTGCCGAGCAGCTCTCGGATGATGTAGCTGTTGCGGTAGGCACCCATGCCCAGATCGGGGCTGGTGATGCTGTGCGTGTGGACACCCGCGTTCTGAAGGAACACGCCCTGCCCGGTGACGTCGACGGCGTAGTTGCGGGCGACGTCGAGGTTGCCCCGCGCGTCGTGGCGCAGCCGGTCCCGGACGGGCTTGAGGAACTCCGGCTCGGCGTACTTGTAGCCGGTGGCCAGGACCAGGCCCTGGGTCTCGATCTCGAAGTCCTTGCCCTGCTCCTCCTGGCGGAAGCCGAGCGTGTACGTGCCGTCCGCGTACCGGGCGTCGGTCAGGGCCGAGTTGGTGAGCAGCCGGGTGGGGACCGGGCCGCCGAGCTTCTTCTGGTAGAGCAGGTCGAAGATCTCGTTGATCAGGTCGCCGTCGATGCCCTTGAAGAGGCCCTTCTGCTCGGCCGTGAGCCGGTAGCGGGTGTCCTCCGGCAGCGCGTGGTAGTAGTCCACGTACTCCGGGGAGGTCATCTCCAGGGTGAGCTTGGTGTACTCCAGCGGGAAGAAGCGCGGGGAGCGCGTCACCCAGTTGAGCCGGTACCCGTGGACGTCGATCTCGCTGAGCAGGTCGTAGTAGATCTCGGCGGCGGACTGGCCGCTGCCGACCAGCGTGATCGAGTCCTTCTTCTGCAGCTCGGCCTTGTGCTGCATGTAGCGCGAGTTGTGGAGGAAGTCCCCCGCCAGGCCGCGGCAGGCGTCCGGGATGTGCGGCGGGGTGCCGGTGCCGAGCACGAGGCGGCGGGCGCGGTAGGTGTCGCCGCCGGTGGTCGCGACGACGTACAGCTCGTCCCGCTCGTCGTAGGTCACCTCGGTGACCGTCGTGGAGAAGCGGACGCAGCTCAGCTTGTTCGCGGCCCAGCGGCAGTAGTCGTCGTACTCGACGCGCAGCGGGTAGAAGTTCTCCCGGATGTAGAACGAGTAGAGCCGGCCCTTCTCCTTCAGGTAGCTGAGGAAGGAGTACGGGGAGGTCGGGTCGGCGAGCGTGACCAGGTCCGACATGAACGGGGTCTGGAGGTGGGCGCCCTCCAGGAACATGCCGGCGTGCCACTCGAAGTCCGGCTTGGACTCCAGGAAGACGCCGTTCAGTTCGGCGATGGGCTCGGTCAGGCAGGCAAGCCCGAGGTTGAAGGGGCCGAGGCCGATCCCCACGAAGTCGTACGTCGTGGTGGACTCAGGAAGCGCGGTCAAGGGACTCTCCCAGGTACTGCTCGGCGTGGCCGGCGATCAGGTCGAGGACGGCGGCGATGTCGGCCGTGGTCGTCTCGGGGTTGAGCAGGGTGAACTTCAGGTAGTGGCGTCCGGCCACCTTGGTGCCCGCGACCACGGCGTCGCCGGAGGCGAACAGGGCCTTGCGGGCGTACAGGTTGGCGCGGTCGATCTCGGCGGGGTCGGTGACGGCCGCCGGGATGTAGCGGAAGACCAGGGTGGACAGGCTCGGCTCGACGACGACGTCGAAGCGGGGGTCGGCGGCGAGCAGCTGCCAGCCCTCGGCGGCCAGGTCGCACACCTCGTCGAAGAGCTGCCCGATGCCGTCGGCGCCCATCACGCGCAGCGTCATCCACAGCTTGAGCGCGTCGAAGCGGCGGGTGGTCTGCAGGGACTTGTCCACCTGGTTGGGGATACGTTCCTGCACCATGCGGCGCGGGTTGAGGTACTCCGCGTGGTAGGTGGCGTGGCGCAGCGTGGCCGCGTCCCTGACCAGCACGGCGGAGGAACTCACCGGCTGGAAGAAGGACTTGTGGTAGTCCACGGTGACCGAGTCGGCCCGCTCGATGCCGGTCAGCCGGTCCCGGTACTTCAGGGAGGCGAGCAGCCCGCAGCCGTAGGCCGCGTCCACGTGCATCCACACGCCGTACTGCTCGCACAGTTCGGCGATCTCCGGCAGCGGGTCGATGGAGCCGAAGTCGGTGGTGCCGCTGGTGGCGACGACGGCCATGGGGACGAGGCCGTCCTGCGCGCAGCGCTCCAGTTCGCGGGCGAGGGCGACGGTCTGCATGCGCTTGTCGTGGTCGACGGGGATCGAGACGACGGCATCGGGGCCGAGGCCGAGCAGTTTCGCCGACTTCTTCACGCTGAAGTGGCTGACCTCGGAGGCGAAGACGCGCAGGTCGGCGAGGTTCTCGGTCTTCGCCTCCTCGCGGGCCAGGAGCAGCGCCTGGAGGTTGGACTGCGTGCCGCCGGAGGTGAACACGCCGTCGGCGGCCGGGCCGAGGCCGATGCGGGCGGTGGTCCAGTCGATCAGTTTGCGCTCGATGAGCGTGCCGCCGGCCGACTGGTCCCAGGTGTCCAGGGAGGAGTTGACGGCGGACAGGACCGCCTCGCCGAGCACGGCCGGGATGACGACCGGGCAGTTGAGGTGGGCGAGGTAGCGGGGGTGGTGGAAGTAGACGGCGTCGCGGAGGTAGACGTCCTCCAGCTCGTCGAGGACCGCGGCCGTGTCGTGCAGCGGCCGGTCGAGGTCGATCGCGTCGATGCGGGGGGAGAGGGCGTCGACCGCGATGCCGGTGAACGGGCGGTCGGTGGTGGCGATTCTGGCGGCCACCCGCTCGACTCCTTCGGTCACGGAGCGGCGGTACTGCTCCGCGGTGGCGTCGTTGAGCAGGTGCGATCGCATGTGGGGGTCCTCCGGTGGGGACAGGTCCGAGAGGGGCGGGAGAGGGGCAGGAGCCCTCGGTTCACTTAGGTTAGCCTAACCTAACTCTCTTCGGTCGCGTGCATGCCAGGACGTGACTGACGTCACTCGCGTCACAACCATGGGTGACGTACGGGGAGTTGGGGCCGCGCCGGCCGGTCCGGCCGGGCGTGCGCGGCCCGCGCGTCAGCCCTGCTCGCGGAGTTGTTCCTCCGTCAGGCCCTGGCGCCAGTAGCCGACGAAGGTGACGCGGCGGCGGTCGACGCCGCGCTCGCCCACGAAGTGCCGGCGCAGTTGCTTGACGCGTCCGGACTCGCCGGCGATCCACACGTAGGGGTGGGCGGCGGGCGGGAGCTGGGCCGCGCGGAGGGTGGCGAGGGTGGCTTCGGGGCCGTCGGTGGAGTCCCGTACCAGCCAGGTGACCTCGGCGTCCGCCGCCGTCTCCAGAACCTGGACGTCCTCGGCGTGCGGGACCTCCAGCCAGACCCGGGCGCGGGTGCCGGCCGGCAGCGACTCGACGATCGCGCAGGCGGCCGGCACGGCGGTCTCGTCGCCCCAGACCACCACCAGGTCGGTGTCCTCGGGCGGGCGGAAGCGGATCGCCCGGTTGTCGGCGACCGCCGGGCCGAGCAGCAGGACCCGGTCGCCGGGGGCGGCCCCCGCGGCCCAGCGGGCGGCGGGGCCGGGCTGGACCGGCGACCGGGGGTCGACCCCGTGGAGCACGAAGTCGATGTCGATCTCGACGGTGTCGCCGTCGGCGTCCCGGCGCAGCGCCCGCAGCGTGTAGGAGCGCATCACCGCCCGCACGTCGTCGGGCAGTTCGCGCCAGCCCTGCCACCAGCCGTCGCCCAGCTCGACCGGCACCGCCGGCTCGGTCTGGCCCGGATGCGGCAGGAACAGTGACAGGGACTGGTCCTGCCCGTCGGAGTGGAAGGCGCTCAGGTCGGGGCCCGCGAAGGTGACCCGGGCCAGAGACGGACCGAGCCGCCTCGTCCGTACGACCTGGAGGGCAAAGAAACGGAACGGGGCGGCTACGGCCGTCGTCATGGAGGGCTCCGGGGAGAAGGGGAGGGTCAGCCGACCTTCTTGGCGTTCTCGATCGCCTCGGCCAGGTTGTCGAGCAGCGGCGTGCACTTGTCGTAGGACAGGATCGGCTCGGGGGAGCGGGCGATGACCTGGCCGGCCTTGACCGCGGGGAGCTGCTTCCAGGTGCCCTCGGTGATGTCCGCGGGCTGGATGGTGGAGGCGCGGTCGTCCATGATGATGACGTCGGCCGGGTACTTGTCGACGTTCTCCCAGCTCAGGGACTCGAACCAGCCGCCGGTCGCCTTCTTGGCGTCCTCCGAGGGCTCGACGAAGTTCACGCCGAGGGCCTTGAAGTACTCCAGGTCGACGGAGAGGTTGGTGCCGGAGACGTAGAACAGCTCGGCGCTCGCGGAGCCGGCCAGCACCCGGATCTCCGGCTTGGCCTTGGCGGCGGCGCGCAGCCGGGCCGCGGCCTTCTCGAAGGCGGCCTTGGCGTCGGTGACCTTCTTGGCCTTCATGTCGGCGCCGAGCGACTCGGCCAGCTCCCACATGCGCTGGAGCGGCTGGGTGAGCTGGCGGTCGAAGACGGAGATCGCGACGCTCGGGGCGAGCTTGGCGACCTTGTCCTTCGAGTCCTCGGGGACGGACCACAGGGTGCCCGCCGTGTCGAAGGTCGTGGTGACGAGCAGCTCGGGGGCGAGGGTGGCGTACTTCTCGACGTTGAGCTTGCCCCACTCGTTGCCGAGGACGGTGACCTTGTCGACGTCGAGGTCGCCGGCCTGGACGTCGGGCTTGCCGTCCTTGGTCGTGGTGGGACCGAAGACGCCCTTGACCTGGACGCCGTAGTCGTGGAGGGCGGCGGCGACGCCGGTGAAGGCGACGATGCTCGTGGGGACCTCGTCGAGCTTCACGGTCGTGCCGCGGTCGTCCTTGAAGGACCAGGGGCCGGACTTCGCGGCCGCCTTGTCGTCCGAGCCACCGCTCTTCGCGTCGTCGTCACCGCAGGCCGTGAGCGCGGCGCCGAGGCCGAGTGCGCCGCCCGCGGCGAGGATTCCGCGGCGGGTCAGGTGGGTAGCTCTGGCGTTGGGCATGGTGTGGCTGCTTTCGAACGGTGCGGAGCCTCCGCGGGACAAGTTCAAGGTAGGTTAGCCTAACCTCAGATCTTGTCCAGTGGCGGGGCGGTGACCCACCCCGCCCCGGCCGTCCGGCGCCTAGCTCACCAGGCCCAACTCCCGGGCGATCAGCATCCGCTGGACCTCGCTGGTGCCCTCGCCGATCTCCAGGATCTTCGCGTCCCGCCACATCCGGGCCACCGGGTACTCGTTCATGAAGCCGTACCCGCCGTGGATCTGCGTCGCGTCCCGGGCGTTGTCCACCGCGACCGTCGACGAGTACAGCTTCGCCAGTGCCGCCTCCTTCTTGAAGGGCTCGCCCGTCACCAGCCGGGAGGCCGCGTCGCGCCAGGCGAGCCGGGAGGTGTGGGCCTTCATCTCCATGTCGGCGATCTTGAACTGGATGGCCTGGTTGGCGCCGATCGGCTTGCCGAAGGCGTGCCGTTCCTTCGCATAGGCGACCGACTCGTCCACACAGCCCTGCGCGAGGCCGGTGCCCAGCGCGGCGATGGCGATCCGCCCCTCGTCCAGGATGCGCAGGAACTGGGCGTAGCCCCGGCCCTGTTCGCCCAGCAGGTTCGCCGCCGGGACCCGGACGTCGGAGAAGGACAGCTCACGGGTGTCCGAGGCGTTCCAGCCGACCTTCGAGTAGGGGGCTGCCACCGTGAAGCCCGGGGTGCCGGACGGGACGATGATCGCCGAGATCAGCGGACGGCCGTCCGGCTTGCGGCCGGTGACCGCCGTGACGGTCACCAGGCCCGTGATGTCCGTGCCCGAGTTGGTGATGAAGCACTTGGTGCCGTTGATGACCCACTCGTCGGTCGCCTCGTCCAGGCGGGCCGTCGTGCGCGTCGCCCCCGCGTCCGAGCCGCCGTCCGGCTCGGTCAGGCCGAAGGCGCCGAGGATCTCGCCGGAGCACAGCCGGGGCAGCCACGCGCGCTTCTGCTCCTCGGTGCCGAACAGGTGCAACGGCATCGCGCCCAGCGAGACGCCCGCCTCCAGGGTGATGGCCACCGACGAGTCGACGCGGGCCAGCTCCTCCAGGGCGATGCCGAGGGCGAGGTAGTCGCCGCCCATGCCGCCGTACTCCTCCGGGAACGGCAGGCCGAACAGGCCCATGCGGCCCATCTCCCGGACGATCTCGTACGGGAACTCGTGCCGCTCGTAGAAGTCGCCGATCTTGGGCGCCACGACGTCGTGGGCGAACGCCTCCACCGTGCGGCGGAGGTCCTCGAGTTCGGGGGAGAGCTTGTGGTCCATGCTGTCACTGCTCCTGGTGGGAGAGGGCTCGAACGGTCCGGGACGGGCTGGGTCGGCCCAGGTGGGCGGCCATCCAGACGCTGGTGGCGACGAGACGGCCGAGGTCGATGCCGGTGTCGATGCCGAGGCCGCGCAGCATCCACACGAGGTCCTCGGTGGCGAGGTTGCCGGTGGCGGACTTGGCGTAGGGGCAGCCGCCGAGCCCGCCGGCGGAGGCGTCGACCGTGGTGACGCCGTGCCGCAGCGCGGTCAGCGTGTTGGACAGGGCCTGGCCGTAGGTGTCGTGGAAGTGGACGCCGAGCGCGTCCACCGGGACACCGGCGCCGATCAGGGCGGTGAGCAGGGCGCCGACGTGGCCCGGTGTCGCCACCCCGATGGTGTCGCCGAGGCTGAGTTCGTCGCAGCCCATGTCCAGCAGGGCCCGGCACACCTTCACCACCTGCTCGACGGGGACCGGCCCCTCCCACGGGTCGCCGAAGCACATCGAGAGGTAGCCCCGTACGTGAACGTCGTCCGCCTCCTTCGCCCGCGCCACCACCGGCGCGAACATGGCCAGCGCCTCGTCCACCGTGCGGTTGAGGTTCGCTTTGGCGAAGGACTCGGTGGCGCTGGCGAAGACCGCGACGCGGCGGGCGCCGAGCGCCAGGGCCCGGTCGAGGCCCCGTTCGTTGGGGACGAGCACGGGCAGGTCCACCGGCAGGCCGGCCACCGCCGCGAACAGCTCCTCCGCGTCGGCCAGCTGCGGTACCCACTTGGGGTGCACGAAGCTCGTCGCCTCGATGGTGGTCAGGCCGGCGCCGGCCAGCCGGCGGACGAACTCCGCCTTGACCTCCACCGGGACGATCGCCTTCTCGTTCTGCAGGCCGTCGCGCGCGCCCACCTCGTGGACGCGGACGCGGGCGGGCAGGCCCTCGGCCGGTACGACCATGGGCAGGCCCGTCTCCGGGGTGTTCATGCCGTCTCCTCCTCGCCCTCGCCGGCCGGGGTGACGACCGCCAGCACCTGGTCCATGGCGACCGTCGTGCCCGGCGCCACGTCCAGTTCGGCGACGGTGCCGGCGTGCGGGGCGGAGATGACGTGCTCCATCTTCATCGCCTCCACGACCAGCAGGCTCTGCCCGGCGGCCACCTCGTCGCCGACGGCGACCTTCACCACCGTCACCGTGCCCGGCATCGGCGCGGTCAGCGAGTCGGCGCCCGCGTGGGCGGCGCCCGTGAGGGAGGCGGCGACCGGGTCGTGGTCGCGCACGTGCCAGGCGTCGCCGTCGCGGCCCAGCCAGTCGGCGGCGCGGTGGAAGGTGTGCCGGACGCCGTCCAGGGTCACCGACACGCGGTCCTCGGTGACGGTGTGGGTGCCGCGCGGGGTGTGTTCCACCGGATCGGTGACGCGCAGGGGGAAGGCGACCGGTTTCGGCTCGCCGCCCGTGCGCCAGCCGCTCGGCACGGAGAACGGGTCGATCCAGCCGTCGCCGCGCGGACGCAGCGCGTCCAGCCGGACGGCCGCCGCCGCCTCGTACACCTCCTCCGGTACGCCGGTGGGGACCAGGCCGTCCACCTCGCGCTCCACCAGCCCCGTGTCCAGCTCGCCCGCCACGACCGCCGGGTGGGCCAGCAGCCGGCGCAGGAACCCGGCGTTGGTCTGCACGCCCAGCGTCACCGTCCCGGCCAGGGCTGCCCGGAGCCTGCGCAGGGCGGTCGCGCGGTCGGGGCCGTAGGCGATCACCTTGGAGAGCATCGGGTCGTAGAGGCTGCCGACCTCGCCGCCCTCGCTGAGCCCCGAGTCGGTGCGCACACCGTCGCCCTGGGGCTCGTGCAGCCGCAGCACCGTGCCGCCGGAGGGGAGGAAGCCGCGCGAGGGGTCCTCCGCGCACAGCCGCGCCTCGACCGCGTGCCCGGTCAGCCGCACGTCCGCTTGCGTGAACCCGAGCGGCTCGCCCGCCGCCACCCGCAGCTGCCACTCCACCAGGTCCAGGCCCGTGACCAGCTCGGTCACCGGGTGCTCCACCTGGAGACGGGTGTTCATCTCCATGAAGTAGTACTGCGAGGGGTCGCCGCCGGGCACGATGAACTCCACCGTGCCCGCGCCCCGGTACCCGCAGGAGCGGGCCGCCTGCACGGCGGCCTCGCCCATCGCGGCGCGGGTCGCCTCGTCGAGGAGCACGCTGGGTGCCTCCTCGATGATCTTCTGGTGGCGCCGCTGGAGCGAGCACTCGCGCTCGCCCAGGTGCACCACGTTGCCGTGGCCGTCGGCCAGCACCTGGATCTCGATGTGCCGGGGCCGGTCGATCCACCGCTCCACGAGCAGCGTGTCGTCGCCGAAGGAGGCGCGGGCCTCGCGGCGGGCGGCGGCGATCTCGTCGGCGAGCGCGGCGGCGTCCCGCACCAGGCGCATGCCCTTGCCGCCCCCGCCGGCCGACGGCTTCAGCAGCACCGGCATCCCGATCTCGCGGGCCGCCCCGGCGAGCTGCTCGTCCGTCAGCCCGCTGCCGCTGGAGCCGGGCACGACCGGCACCCCGGCCGCCTGCACCGTCTCCTTGGCGCGGATCTTGTCGCCCATCAGGGCGATGGCGTCGGCGGGAGGTCCGATGAAGACCAGCCCCGCCTCCTCGCAGGCCCGTGCGAAGGCGGCGTTCTCGGCGAGGAAGCCGTACCCCGGATGCACCGCCTGCGCCCCGGTCCGGGCCGCCGCCTCCAGCAGCCGCTCCACGGACAGATAGCTCTCCGCGGCCGGCGCCGGACCGATCCGTACCGCCTCGTCGGCCTCCCGCACGTGCCGCGCGTCCGCGTCGGCGTCGGAGAAGACCGCCACCGAGCGCACACCCAGCGAACGCAGCGTCCGGACGACGCGCACCGCGATCTCGCCGCGGTTGGCCACCAGTACCGTGTCGAACATCGAGCTCCCCATCGCGCTTCCCATCGAAGTCCCCTCCTCACATCCGGAAGACGCCGAACCGGGGCTCGCCCAGCGGCGCGTTGGCACACGTGGTCAGGGCCAGACCCAGCACCTGCCGGGTGTCGGCGGGCTCGATCACCCCGTCGTCCCACAGGCGGGCGGTCGCGTAGTAGGCGTTGCCCTGGTGCTCGTACTGCGCGCGGACCGGCGCCTTGAAGGAGTCCTCCTCCTCGGCCGACCACTCCTCGCCCCGGGCCTCCAGCTGGTCCCGCTTGACCGTGGCCAGCACGGACGCGGCCTGCTCGCCGCCCATGACGGAGATCTTGGCGTTGGGCCACATCCACAGGAAGCGCGGCGAGTACGCCCGGCCGCACATCGAGTAGTTCCCCGCGCCGTACGACCCGCCGACGACCACCGTCAGCTTCGGCACGCGCGTGCACGCCACCGCCGTCACCATCTTGGCGCCGTGCTTGGCGATGCCGCCCGCCTCGTAGTCCCGGCCGACCATGAACCCCGAGATGTTCTGGAGGAAGACCAGCGGGATGCCGCGCTGGTCGCACAGCTCGATGAAGTGGGCGCCCTTCTGGGCGGACTCGGAGAAGAGGATGCCGTTGTTCGCGACGATGCCGACCGGGTGGCCGTGGATGCGGGCGAAGCCGGTGACCAGGGTCTGCCCGTACTCGGACTTGAACTCGGCGAACCGGGAGCCGTCCACCACCCGCGCGATGACCTCGCGCACGTCGTAGGGCGTCCGGGAGTCGACCGGCACCGCGCCGTAGAGCCCCTGCGGGTCCACCTTCGGCTCGACCGCGGGCTCCACGCCCCAGGGGAGCGGGCCGCGCGCGGGCAGCGTGGAGACGATCTGCCGCACGATCCGCAGCGCGTGCGGGTCGTCCTCGGCCAGGTGGTCCGTCACGCCGGACACCCGGGAGTGGACCTCGCCGCCGCCCAGCTCCTCCGCCGTGACCACCTCGCCGGTGGCCGCCTTCACCAGCGGCGGACCGCCCAGGAAGATCGTCCCCTGATTGCGGACGATCACCGCCTCGTCGCTCATCGCCGGGACGTACGCGCCGCCCGCCGTGCAGGAACCGAGGACGGCGGCGATCTGCGGGATGCCGGCGCCCGACATCCGGGCCTGGTTGTAGAAGATCCGGCCGAAGTGCTCCCGGTCGGGGAAGACCTCGTCCTGCATCGGCAGGAAGGCCCCGCCCGAGTCGACGAGGTACAGGCACGGCAGCCGGTTCTCCAGCGCCACCTCCTGTGCCCGCAGGTGCTTCTTCACCGTCATCGGGTAGTACGTGCCACCCTTGACGGTGGCGTCGTTGGCGACGATCACGCACTCCCGGCCGCTCACCCGGCCGATCCCGGCGATCACGCCCGCGGCCGGGGCCTGTCCGTCGTAGAGCCCGTCGGCGGCGAGCGGCGCCAGCTCCAGGAACGGCGAGCCCGGATCGAGCAGCGTGTCCACGCGGTCGCGGGGCAGCAGCTTGCCGCGCGCGGTGTGCCGGGCCCGCGCCCGCTCCCCGCCGCCCAGCCGGGCCGCGGCCAGCTTGGCGCGCAGCTCGTCAACGAGGACGCGGTGCGCCTCCTCGTTGGCCCGAAAGGCCTCTGAGGCGGGATCTGCCGCCGTCGTCAGCTCCGGTGCCTCGTGCATCCTGCGGTCCCCTCACCCGATGGTCGATCAGTTAATGAGCGTTAACGCATGTCCCCACAGGTTAACGACCGCTAACCTCCCTGTCTAGAATCGGCACCATGACCACCAGAACCGACGCCCCCACCCGTCGCGAGCAGATCCTCAAGGAGGCCGCCCGGCTCTTCGCCGAGCGCGGCTTCCACGGCGTCGGCGTCGACGAGATAGGCGCCGCGGTGGGGATCAGCGGCCCCGGTCTCTACCGGCACTTCGCCGGCAAGGACGCGATGCTCGCCGAGCTGCTGGTCGGGATCAGCGACTCGCTGCTGACCGGGGCGAAGCGGCGGCTGGCGGAGGCCGAGGGGGTGGCCGGCTCCGGGCCGGGGGCCGGGTCGGGCGCGGGTGCCGAGGCGGTCCTCGATTCGCTCATCGAGGGTCACATCGACTTCGCCCTCGACGACCGCCCGCTCATCACCCTGCACGACCGCGAGCTGGACCGCCTCCGGGACGCCGACCGCAAGATGGTGCGGCAGTTGCAGCGGCAGTACGTCGAGCTGTGGGTCGGGGTGGTGCGCGAGGTCTACCCGGCCGTCGCCGAGCCCGCCGCCCGCTCCGCCGTCCACTCGGTCTTCGGCCTCCTGAACTCCACCCCGCACCTCGGCCGCCCCGGCGTCCTCCCGGGCCGCGCGGCCATGGCGGCGCTGCTGCACCGGATGGCGCGGGGGGCGTTCGCGGCGGTGGGGGAGGGCTGACGCCCGAGCGCCGGGGAGTGACGAGGGTTACCCACCTCCCGCTCTGGACGCCTCTGGCTACCCGCCGGTACGGTGAAGTCTGAGCAAGCGCTTAGATACGTACCCTGGAGGTGGCGCGGTGCGCCGTACGGTGTTCAACGAGGACCACGAGGCGTTCCGGGAGACCCTGCGCGCCTTCATCGAGGCCGAGGTCGTCCCCGTCTACGACGAGTGGTTCGCCGCGGGCCAGGCGCCGCGCGAGTTCTACTACAAGCTCGGCGAGCTGGGCATCTTCGGCATCAACGTGCCCGAGGAGTACGGCGGCGCGGGCATGGACAGTCACAAGTTCGAGGCCGTCCACTACGAGGAGACCGCCCGCGCGGGCGTCACCTTCGGCGGCTCCGGCGTGCACGTGCTGCTCGCCCTGCCGTACATCAAGATGCTGGCCACCGACGAGCAGAAGAAGCGCTTCCTGCCGAAGTTCGTCAGCGGCGAGGAGATGTGGGCCATCGCGATGACGGAGCCGGGCACCGGTTCCGACCTCGCCGGCATGAAGTCCACCGCGAAGCTCTCCGAGGACGGCAGCCACTACGTCCTCAACGGTGCCAAGACCTTCATCACCGGCGGCGTGCACGCCGACAAGGTGATCGTCTGCGCCCGCACCGCCGCCCCCACGGCCGAGGACCGCCGCCACGGCATCTCCCTGTTCGCCGTGGACACCAAGTCCGAGGGCTACTCGGTCGGCCGCAAGCTGGACAAGCTCGGTCTGAAGACCTCCGACACCGCCGAGCTGGCCTTCGTCGACGTCAAGGTGCCGGTCGAGGACCTGCTCGGCGAGGAGAACAAGGGCTTCTCCTACCTCGGCCACAACCTGGCCTCCGAGCGCTGGGGCATCGCCTTCGGCGCCTACGCCCAGGCCGCCGCCGCCGTCCGGTTCACCAAGCAGTACGTGCAGGACCGCACCGTCTTCGGCAAGCCGGTGGCCGCCTTCCAGAACACCAAGTTCGAGCTGGCCGCCTGCCAGGCCGAGGTGGACGCCGCCCAGGCCGTCGCCGACCGCGCCACCGAGGCGCTCGACGCCGGCGAGCTGACCCCCGCCGAGGCCGCCAGTGCCAAGCTGTTCACCACCGAGGTCGCCCACCGCGTCATCGACCGCTGCCTCCAGCTGCACGGCGGCTACGGCTACATGAACGAGTACCCGATCGCCCGCCTGTACGCGGACAACCGCGTCAACCGCATCTACGGCGGCACCAGCGAGGTCATGAAGATGATCATCGCGAAGGACATGGGTCTCTAGACCGTCCGCCTCCAGACCGTCCGAGGACCGCACCCAGAGTCACAGGACATGAGCGAAGCACTCCAGTCCCTCCTCGATCTGCTCGACCTCGAGCGGATCGAGGAGGACATCTACCGCGGCCGCTCCCGCTCCGCCGTCGTCCCCCGGGTCTTCGGCGGGCAGGTCGCCGCCCAGGCGCTGGTCGCCGCCGGGCGCACGGTCCCCCAGGACCGGCTCCCGCACTCCCTGCACGCGTACTTCCTGCGCCCCGGGGACCCCGGCGCCCCCATCGTCTACAACGTCGACCGCCTGCGCGACGGCCGGTCCTTCACCACCCGCCGCGTGGTCGCCGTCCAGCACGGCAAGCCGATCTTCGGCCTGTCGGCGTCCTTCCAGACCTACGAGGAGGGCCTGGACCACCAGGCTCCGATGCCGGCCGCGCCCGACCCGGCGACGCTGCCCACCGGCGAGGAGCGGCTGCGGAGCTACCCGCACCTGCCCGCCGACACCGTGGAGCGTTTCCTCCAGGCCCGGGCCGCGGTGGACCTGCGGTACGTCGACGACCCGCCCTTCGGCGCCTTCGGCACCCCCCGCGAGCCGCACTCCCAGGTGTGGTTCCGCACCCACGGCAAGCTCGCCGACGACCCCCTGCTGCACGTCGTCCTCGCCACGTACGTCTCCGACATGACCCTCCTGGACTCGGTGCTGCTCGCGCACGGCCGGGGCGGCTGGGCCGTCGGTGACGTCGTCGGGGCCTCACTGGACCACGCCATGTGGTTCCACCGCCCTTTCCGTGCCGACGAGTGGCTGCTCTACGACCAGGAGTCGCCGTCGGCCTCGGGCGGCCGGGGCCTCGGCCAGGCGCGCATCTACACGCAGGACGGGCGGCTCGCCCTCACGGTCATCCAGGAAGGCGTGGTGCGCGTCCCTCGGGAACACTGAGGGCATGGCGGAACCTGCGCACGGGAGACGTGAGACGGACGGCGGCGGCGAGAGCACCTTCACGGTGCTCGTCGCCGCCTTCGCCAATCTGGGCATCGCCATCGCCAAGGCGGTCGCCGGCGTGGTCAGCGGGTCCAGCGCGATGCTGTCGGAGGCCGCCCACTCGGTCGCCGACACCGTCACCGAGGTGCTGCTGCTGACCTCGCTGAAGCGCAGCGTGCGCCCCGCCGACGAGGACCACCCCCTCGGCCACGGCCCCGAGCGCTACATCTGGGCGCTGCTCGCCGCCGTCGCCACCTTCGTCGGCGGCGCCGTCTTCGCCCTCTACGACGGCGTCCACACCCTCACCCACGGCGAGGAGCCCGGCGACCCCCTGGTCGCCTACCTGGTCCTCGCCGTCGCCTTCCTCCTGGAGGGCTACTCCCTGCGCACCGGCCTCCGGCAGGCGCGCGGGGAGGCCCGCCGCTACAAGGTGCCCTTCGGCCGCTATCTGCGCCGCACCCCCGACACCGCCGTCAAGGCCGTCGTCATGGAGGACTCCGCCGCCCTGGCCGGGCTGCTGCTCGCCGCCGGGGGCCTGCTCGGCGGGCAGCTGACCGGCTCCGGCGTCTGGGACGGCGTCGCCTCCCTCTGCATCGGCGCCCTGCTGCTGTACGTCGCCTGGGTGCTGGGCCGCTCCAACGCCGAGTTCCTCATCGGCCGCCCGCTGCCCCGCACCGTCCGGCACCGGATCCGGGCGGAACTGCTGGCGGTGGAGCACATCGAGGCCGTACTGGAGCTGACCACCCTCCTCCAGGGCCCGCGGGAGGCGCTGGTCGCCGCCAAGGTCGACTTCCGGGACGTGTCGACGGCGGCACAGGTCGAGTGGGCGTGCGAGCGGGCCGAGCAGCGGCTGCGGGAGGAGTTCCCGGTGGTGCGCCGGGTCTACCTGGACCCGACGCCCGGCTTCGCGCAGCGCCGCTCCGAGGGGCTGAACCCCTGGCCGTGACGGCGGGCCGTACGAGCCACCGTACGGGCCACCGCCTCAGCTCAGTCCCGCCTCCGCCAGCAGGTAGGCCGTCATGGGGTCGTAGTGGCGCGGGCTGACCACGTGGTCGTCCAGCGGCACCGCCACCTGGAGGAGGCCCTCGGACTCGGCCAGGAAGAGGGCCGGGTCGTTGCAGTCGGCGTAGCCCACGGAGTCGACGCCGTGCTGACCGGCGTACCCCGCCCAGCCGTGGTCGGCGACGACCAGGTCGGGCAGCGGGCGGCCCGCACGCTCCAGGCCGGTCAGGATCGCCTTCATCGGCTCACCCGAGTGGGTGTGCCACAGCGAGGCGCCGTGCTCCAGCACCGCCACGTCCGCGAACTGCTGGACGTACCCCTCCTCCGTCGTCAGCCCCTCGGGGATCACGACGATCTCGCAGCCGGCGGCGCGCAGCGCGTCGGCCGTCGCGCGGTGCACGTCGAGCAGGCCGCCCGGGTGGCCGGTCGCGAACAGGACGCGCTGCCCGCCGTCCGCCGCCTTGCGCAGCCGGCCGGCCATGCGCTCCAGCGCGGACACCGTCAGCTCGGGGTCGATGGTGTCCTGCCCGAAGCGGTGCTCCGGGTCGTCGTTGACACCGACCCGCTCCGCCATCACCGCGAGCACGTCCTGCTCGTCCGTCCAGCGGTCGCCCAGCTCCAGACCGAGCCAGAAGTTGCGGTCGCCGTTCGCCAGCTTGCGGTAGTGGGAGAGGTTGTTCTCGCGGGGCGTGGCGACATCGCCCGCGATACGCGTCCTGACGAGGTGTTCGGCGAGTTCGGCGCGGCTGGGTGTCCCGGATATCGGCATGGCTCCATTGTGGGGCAGCCGACCGCCACGAGTCCCGGGCGTGGCGCTCGCTGGGACACGGGTCACCTCCCCGCCCCGCCGGTCACGTCCGGCGCAGCGCGAACCACAACTCCATGCGGACGTCCGGGTCGTCGAGGTCGGCGTCCAGCAGGGCCGCGCAGCGCGCGATGCGCTGCCGGACGGTGTTGCGGTGCACGGACAGGGCGACGGCGGTGCGGTCCCAGCTGCCGTGCAGGGACAGCCAGGCGCGCAGGGTCTCGGTGAGCGCCGGGGCGGCCGCGACCGGCCCGAGCAGCGCCCGGGCGTGCGCCTCGGCCTCGCCGTCCGGCACGAGGTCGGCGAGCGCGGGCCGGTCGGCGTGCCGGACCAGCGGCACCCGCGTTGCCCGCGCCCGGGCCAGCGCACGCGCCGCCTGGGCGTCCGCGGCCGGCCACTCGCCCGGGGCGACGGGGGCACTGACGCCGAGCGTCCAGCCGGGCTGGGGGGCGGGGCCGGGCGTCCAGGAGAGGGGACCGGGTGCCGGTGGGGCCGGGACGAGTACCCGTACGACGTCCCCGGCGGGGTCGACCAGGGGTGAGCCGAGGGCCGCGCCCAGGGCGGAGGCGGAGATCGGGTCGGGTGTGCCGGTCGTGGGCCGGGCGTGCACGACGTACCAGTGGGCGCGGTCCTCACCGTCCGCCGTACCCAGCAGCGGCGCGACCTCCTCCGGGCGGGCGCCCAGCAGCAGCCGCACCAGCGCCGAGGAACGGGCCGCGCCCGTGCCGCTCCGCTGCTCGCCGGTCAGGAGGGAGAGCAGTACGGCGGCGACCGACGCGATCGTGTGGTCCCCGGGCTCCCGCCGCGCGGCCGCCACCCCGAGGACGAAATCCTGCCCGGCGCCGAGGGCGTAGACGGCGAGCCGGGTGCCGGCGACCGTGTCCGTGGCGGTGGTGGAGGCGTGCCCGGTGACGAAGCGGGCCAGGTCAGCCAGCGCCCGCCGCACCTCTCCCGCGGGCTCGCGCCCCGCCGCCGCGATCTCCGTCCCCTCCGGCCCGTACAGCACCGCCCGCCCGTCGAGCCGGCCGGCGAGCCTGCGCAGCACGGACGGCACCGGGTCCGGACGGGCGGCCGCCGCGGCCAGGGCCTGCTGGGCCTCGGAGACCCGGCGCAGCTCGGCCGTCCTGGCCCGGCCCATCAGCTGCCACACCGCACGGGCCACGCCCGAGAACGTCGTCCGCGGCGGCACCTCCACCAGCGGCAGCCCGTACCTCTCGCAGGCCGCGACCAGCTCCGCCGGCACGGTGTCGTGCACCGGCGCCACCCCGAAGCCGAGCGCCGCACCGCCCGCCGCGACGATCCGGGACACGTAGGCGTCGAAGTACCCGGCCCCGGTCCCGGCGTCGCGCCCGGCTCCCGCCTCGTCGGCGGGCCCCCCGGCGCGCCCGCCTCCCGCGTCCGCCCCCGGCGGGATGTGCACGCCCGCCGTCAGCAGCAGCTCACCGCCCAGCAGGTACGGGTACGGGTCGGACATCTCCGAGGTGTGCGCCCCGTGGATCGTCACGTCCGCCACCGGGGCGCCGGTGACCTGGCGCAGCCCCAGGTCCTCGCGGGCCAGCAGGGCGGCCAGCGGCACGGGAGGAGTGGGGGGCGTGGCGGGCGTGGCGGGCCCGGACGGAACGGCCGGCTCCGGCATGGTGGACCTTTCCTCCAGTCCAGCGGCGGCAAGTGGATGAAACGTACACTTCGCAGTCGCTTTTCAGCCACCTAGTGTCAACCTCGACCGGCGGCCGCGGGTACGGGCGGATGTCCCCGCGACCAGCCACCGGACACGTCCCACTGCACGACACGCCACCGAGAGTGCGCGAAGGAGGCCCCCTCATGGCCGTCGACTACATCGTGATCGTCGTCTATCTCGCCGGCATGCTGGCCATGGGCTGGTGGGGCATGCGCCGCGCCAAGTCCAAGAGCGAGTTCCTGGTGGCCGGGCGCCGCCTCGGACCCGCCATGTACTCCGGCACCATGGCGGCGATCGTCCTCGGCGGCGCGTCCACCATCGGCGGGGTCGGGCTCGGCTACCAGTACGGCCTGTCCGGCGCGTGGATGGTCGTCACCATCGGCCTCGGCATCCTCGCGCTGTCCGTCTTCTTCTCGGCCCGCATCGCCCGGCTGAAGGTCTACACCGTCTCCGAGATGCTCGACCTGCGCTACGGCGGCCGGGCGGGCATCATCTCCGGTGTCGTCATGTGGGCGTACACGCTGATGCTGGCCGTGACCTCCACCATCGCCTACGCCACGATCTTCGACGTCCTCTTCGACGTGAACCGCACCCTGGCGATCGTGCTGGGCGGCTCCATCGTCGTCGCGTACTCCACGCTGGGCGGCATGTGGTCCATCACGCTCACCGACATGGTGCAGTTCGTGGTGAAGACCATCGGCGTGCTGCTCCTGCTGCTGCCCATCGCGGTCGTCAAGGCTGGCGGCTTCGGCGAGATGAAGGCGCAGCTGCCGACCGAGTACTTCGACCCGCTGGGCATCGGCGGCGAGACGATCTTCACCTACGTGCTGATCTACACCTTCGGCATGCTCATCGGGCAGGACATCTGGCAGCGCGTCTTCACCGCGGGCAGCGACCGCACCGCCAAGTGGGGCGGCACCGTCGCCGGCACCTACTGCCTCGTCTACGCCGTCGCCGGCGCGATCATCGGCACGGCGGCCAAGGTCCTCTACCCGAAGCTCGCCAGCCCCGACGACGCCTTCGCCACCATCGTCAAGGACGAGCTGCCCATGGGCGTGCGCGGACTCGTCCTGGCCGCCGCCCTCGCCGCCGTGATGTCCACGTCCTCCGGCGCCCTCATCGCCTGCGCCACCGTCGCCAACAACGACATCTGGTCGCGGCTGCGCGGCGTCGTGCGAGGGACACCGGCCGAGGCGGAGGAGCCGCACGACGAGGTGAAGGGCAACCGCGTCTTCATCCTCGCGATGGGCGTCGCGGTGATCCTCATCTCGATCGCCCTCAACGACGTCGTCGAGGCACTCACCGTCGCCTACAACCTCCTCGTCGGCGGCCTCCTCGTCCCCATCCTCGGCGGACTGCTGTGGAAGCGCGGCACCGCGCAGGGCGCCCTCGCCGCCGTCGCGGTCGGCGGCCTCGCCGTCGTCGGCCTGATGGCGGGCTACGGCATCCTCGCCAACGAGCCCGTCTACTACGGCCTCCTGGCCTCCCTCGCCGTCTACGTCGCCGTGTCCCTGGCCACCCGGCCCACCGACGAGGCGACCCTCACCGCCTGGCGCGAACGCCTCGCCGGCCGTGCCCCCGAACCCCAGTCCGAACCGACGGTCCCGGCTCCCCAGTAGAGTCGGACGGCGGCAGTACATACGCGACGAAGCGTAAGAAGGAAGGCAGTACATGAGCAGCAACGAGACGCCCCGCGGCCCCGTCGACTCCTCCCGCGTCCCGCGGTACGCCGGACCCGCGACCTTCGCCCGGCTGCCCCGCCTGGACGAAGTCGGCACGGCCGACGTCGCCGTGGTGGGCGTGCCGTTCGACTCGGGTGTCTCGTACCGGCCCGGCGCCCGCTTCGGCGGCAACGCCATCCGCGAGGCATCCCGCCTGCTGCGTCCGTACAACCCGGCGCAGGACGCCTCCCCCTTCGCCCTCGCCCAGGTCGCGGACGGCGGCGACATAGCCGTGAACCCGTTCAACATCAACGAGGCCGTGGAGACCGTCGAGGCCGCCGCCGACGACCTCCTCGGCACCGGCGCCCGCCTGATGACTCTCGGCGGCGACCACACCATCGCCCTCCCGCTGCTCCGCTCGGTCGCCAGGAAGCACGGTCCGGTCGCCCTGCTGCACTTCGACGCCCACCTGGACACCTGGGACACGTACTTCGGCGCCGAGTACACCCACGGCACCCCGTTCCGCCGCGCCGTCGAGGAGGGCATCCTCGACACCTCCGCCCTCTCCCATGTCGGTACCCGCGGCCCGCTGTACGGCAAGCAGGACCTCACCGACGACGAGAAGATGGGCTTCGGCATCGTCACCTCCGCGGACGTCTACCGCCGGGGCGCCGACGAGGTCGCCGACCAGCTGCGCCAGCGCATCGGCGACCGCCCGCTGTACATCTCCATCGACATCGACTGCCTGGACCCCGCCCACGCGCCCGGCACCGGCACCCCCGAGGCCGGCGGCATGACCTCCCGCGAACTGCTGGAGATCCTGCGCGGCCTGGCATCCTGCAACCTGGTGTCGGCCGACGTCGTCGAGGTCGCCCCGGCCTACGACCACGCGGAGATCACCTCCGTCGCGGCCTCGCACACCGCGTACGAACTGACCACGATCATGTCCCGCCAGATCGCCCAGGAGAAGGCAGCGCAGTGACCCACGACCACGACCTGGTACTCCGTCCGACCGCCGCCCAGACGGAGGCCGCGCTGAATCCTCCCGGCGGCCGCAACGGCGGGGACCTGGTCGTGGAGACCCTGGCCGGGCTCGGCGCGACCACCGTCTTCGGCCTGCCCGGCCAGCACGCCCTCGGCATGTTCGACGCGTTGCGCCGCTCGGACCTGCGCTACATCGGCCTGCGGGTGGAGAACAACGCCGGTTTCGCGGCGGACGCCTACGGCCGGATCACCGGCGAGGCGGCCCCGCTGCTGCTGTCCACCGGGCCCGGCGCGCTCACCTCGCTGGCCGCGCTCCAGGAGGCGCGGGCGGCCTCCGCGCCCGTGCTGGCGATCAGCAGCCAGATCCCCACGGCGGGTCTGGGCGGGGGCCGCCACGGCTACCTGCACGAGCTTCCCGACCAGTCGGCGTCCTTCCGGGGCGTGGTGAAGTCCGTCCACACGGTCCGTACCCAGTCGCAGATCCCGTCGGCGATCGCGGAGGCGTGGACGTCCGCGCTGACCGTCCCGCACGGCCCGGTGTGGGTGGAGATCCCGCAGGACGTCCTCCTGGCCGAGACGCCGATCCCGGTGGTGACCGGCGGCGACGCCTTCCCCGAGGAACTGCCCCCGCGGCCCGAGCTGACGGCGGTCGCGGCCCATCTGCTCTCCCGCGCCGAGCGGCCCGCGATCATCGCGGGCGGGGGAGTCGTCCGCGCGGACGCCTCGAAGAAGCTGCGGCAACTGGCCGAGCGGCTCCGGGCCCCCGTCGTGACGACCTTCGGCGGCAAGGGCGCGTTCCCGTGGACGCACCCCCTCTCCCTCCAGTCCTGGCTGGAGGACCGCCACACGACGGACTTCCTGGAGGACGCCGACGTGCTCCTGGTCGTCGGCTCGGGCCTCGGCGAACTCTCCTCGAACTACCACACCTTCCAGCCCCGCGGCCGGGTGATCCAGATCGAGGCCGACCTCGGCAAACTGGAGTCCAACCACCCGGCCCTCGGCATCCACGCCGACGCCCGCCTCGCCCTCCAGGCGCTGCTGGAGACGGTGGAGGAGCGCACCGACCCGGCCGCCCCGGAGCGTGTGCGGGAGGTCCTGGACAAGGTCCGCGAGCGCATCGCCGCCCAGGAACTCACCCTGGAGCAGGACGTCCTGGCGGCCGTCCGGCGGGCCCTCCCGTCCGGCGCACCGTCCTTCTGGGACATGACCATCCTCGCCTACTGGGCGTGGTCCGCCTTCGACGCCGGGGCGCCCAACACCATGCACTCGGCGCAGGGCGCGGGCGGCCTCGGCTACGGCTTCCCGGCGGCCCTGGGCGCCGCCGCGGCCGACCCCACCCACCCGGTGCTGGCGGTCTCCGGCGACGGAGGCGCCCTGTACTCCATCGCCGAACTGGCCACCGCCCGCCAGTACGACCTGAACGTCACCTGGCTCATCGTCGACGACGGCGGCTACGGCATCCTGCGCGAGTACATGACCGACGCCTTCGGTCAGCCCACGGCGACGGAGCTGACCCGGCCCGACTACGTGGCCCTGGCGGAGTCGTTCGGCGTGCCGGGCGTCCGCACCTCCGCGCGGACCCTGGAGGCGGACCTCGCGAAGGCGCTGGCCTCACCGGGGCCGTCGGTGGTCGTCCTCCCGGCCGTGCTGCGGATGTTCGCGCCGACGCACCTGGACTGAGCGCGGCTCGGAGGAGGGCCTCACCAGATCGCCTCGACCCACTCCGGGTGGTCGATGAACGGGTTGCGGTTGTGCTGGTAGGAGTCGTGGATGACCTGGTTGCGGCGCTCCTCGAAGGCGTCCGGCGGGTCCTCGTCGTTCCACTGCTTCAGCACGGCGAGCTTGCCGATGTACGGGGCGCTGCCGTTGTCGACGCTGCCGTTGACCTCCAGGTCGGCGAAGCCCTCGCCGCCCTCGTAGCGGACCGCCATGTAGAAGACCATGCGGGCCACGTCGCCCTTGACGGCGTCGCGGGGCTCGAAGGAGTCGGCGTCGGTGAGGCTGCCGCCGGAGTCGGTGAAGCCGCTGCCGCCGTTGTCGAAGTCCTTGTTGTCCCGCACGCTGTTGACCCGGACGTCCTCGGGGCGCAGGTGGTGCAGGTCGGTGCCGGGGCCGGTCGCGGTGCCGAAGTCGCCGTGGGACTTGGCCCACACGTGCTCGCGGTTCCAGTCGCCGGTGTCGCCGCCGTTCAGCGACTTGGCGCGGGAGATGCCGGAGTAGAGCAGGATCACGTTGCCGCTGTCGGCCGGGTCCTGGTCGGTGACCTTCAGGGCGTCCCAGACCGCCGCGTACGAGAGCTTCGTCTGGTCGCTGATGATGGTGTGCAGGGCGGACTTGAGAGCGGCGCCCGTCTTTCCGGTCGCCTCCTCGTAGTACGCCGGGTCGGGTTCCGAGGCGGTGGCCGGCGCGGATGCCGTGGCCGGGGCCGCGGCCAGGGACGGGGCGGCGAGGCCGGTGAGGACGGCGGCCGCGGCGAGGGCGACCGCCTTCCGGCGCCGTGTGCGTATCGCGAGCATGTGGGGTGTCCGATCTACGCGGGTGGAGTGGAACGGTGGGACGAGCGTGGCATGGACATGTTGGAGGCCGGGTGGACGGTGCGTGGCGATTGCGTGACGAGGGCCCCGGCCGTCCCGGCCGGGGCCCTTCATGCGTTCCTCGTGTGCGTCAGCTCAGGTCCGCCGGGTCCAGGCGGTAGAGGCCCGACGTGTTCCCGGTCGAGGACGTCGCGCCGTACTCGCTCGCCTCGACGGCCGTACCGTGCTCCTGCACCCACGCGGTCACTTCGGTGCTGATCCCGGAGCCGCCGCCCGTACCGCCGCCCATGCCCTGGCCGCCGACCTGGACGTAGTGCAACTCGCCCTTCCCCACCAGGTCCTTGAGGCGGGCTAGGGTCATCGCCCGGTCGCTGCCGGACCAGCCCCACATCGAGATGACCGGCTCGCCGCTGCTGAGGACGAGCTGCGCGGCGCTCTGCGAACCGGACACCGCGAGCAGCCACTCGGCGCCGTCCCGGTGTTTCTTCAGGTAGGCGACCAGCTCGGCGCTCGCCCCGCCCATGCCGCCGCCCGTGCCGCCTTCGCCGGGGCCGTCGGCATCCGCGCGCGGTTCGCTCGTGCCGTCGCCGGCGGTCGGGGCGCCCCCCTGCGGGGGTGTTCCCTCCGGGGGTGCGGCGTCGGTCGCGCCGGTGCCGTCGGCCGAGCCGTTCCGGTCGTCCCGCGGCTGCCCGCCGGGCCCCTCGCCGCCTCCGCCGGGGAAGGCGCCCGCGCGGCCGCCCGCTCCGCCCGGGCCGCCCATGCCGCCGCCCGTCGACGGGCCCGCGGTCGGGTTGGTGCCGCCCATGCCGCCGCCCGAACCGGCCGGTACCGACCAGGCGTACGCCGCCGGGCCGGCCACCCCGGCGACGACCGCCGCGGCCACGGACACCGCCAGCAGCCGTACCCGGCGCCCCGAACGGAAGACCAGCAGCCCCGCGATCGCCAGCGCCATGACCACCGCGATCGTCGGCCACAGCCAGGTGTTCCAGCCGGAGGCGCGGCGCAGCAGTACGACGGCCCAGACACCGGTGACACCGAGGGCGAGGGGCAGGACCCACGCCCACCGCCGGTCGGTCCGGAAGGCGCGCAGCAGCATGACGCCGCCGCCCCCGCACAGCGCCGCGATGCCCGGGGCGAGCGCGGTCGTGTAGTAGGGGTGCATGGTGCCCTCGGCCAGGGCGAAGGTCAGGTAGTGCAGGACCGTCCAGCCGCCCCACAGCACCAGTGCGGCGCGGGTGAGGTCGGTGCGGGGGGCCCGGCCGCACAGCACCAGGCCGCCGACGAGCGCGATGCCGGCGAAGGGGAGCAGCCAGGAGATCTGGCCGCCGAGGACGTCGTTGAACATCCGTCCGATGCCCGCGGCGCCCGAGAAGCCGCCGCCGCCTCCGCCTCCTCCGCCTCCCATGTTGCCGTCACCGCCGAGGATCCGGCCGAGCCCGTTGTAGCCCATGATCAGGTCCCAGGCCGTGCCGTCCGTCGAGCCGCCGATGTACGGCCGCTCGGAGGCGGGCACCAGGGACACGGCCGCCGCCCACCAGAAACTGGAGACGGCCAGGGCGACCGCCGCGAGGAGCAGGTTCCTGATCCGCTTCGCCCAGCCGAGGTCCGTCGCGTACAGGTAGGCGACGAAGAGCGCCGGCAGCGCGATGTAGCCCTGGAGCATCTTGGTGTTGAACGCGAGCCCGAAACAGGCCGCCGCCCCCAGCAGGGGCAGCAGCCGTCCGCCGCGGACCGCGCGCAGACCGAGGGCCGCCCCGCCGACCATCAGGAACACCAGCAGCGTGTCCGGGTTGTTGTCCCGGTTGATGGCGACCGTGATCGGGGTCAGCGCCAGCACCAGCGCGGCGACGGCCGCCGCACCGTGGCCCCACACCCTCTTGACGGAGGCATGCAGGATCCAGATCGTCGCCAGCGCGGCCAGGACCAGCGGCAGCATCATCTGCCAGGTCCCGTACCCGAACAGGCGGCAGGACAGCCCCATGACCATCAGCGCGAAGGGCGGCTTGTCGACGGTCAGGAAGTTCCCCGCGTCGAGCGAGCCGAAGAACCACGCTTTCCAGCTCTCGGTGCCGCTGAGCACGGCGGCGCTGTAGAAGCTGTTGAGGCCGCCCCCGGACAGGTTCCAGGAGTACAGTCCCGCCGCCAGGGTGAGGACGGCGAGCAGGACCGGCAGAGACCAGCGTGGCGTGCCGGGTGCGGGGGTGGGCGTGGGTGGCGGCTCGGGGGCCGCTTGCAGCGGAGCGGTGGCAGATGTCACCACGCCACCGTGTCCATCGGCGTTGGGCGGAGGCTGTGCTCCGACTTGGGGTCAGCTGTGAATCCCGGGCCGTGCTCAGTCAGCCGGGGACCAAGGGGCGAGCAGATCGCGCAGCAACTCGGCGAAGGCCCCGTCCAAGGTGTCCTCCCGCTCCTGGTCACCGACGGCCTCGGGGCAGAGAGCGGCGGGACGGGCGATCCACAGGACCTTCCAGGGCATGGAGAACAGGGCGGCATCGCTCCACACGCCGCCGTGCGGGGCGAGGGGGTGCAGCAGATCGCTCACGCGTCCGGTGATCATCTGCACGAGGGGGCCGTCGGTCGCGGCATGCGCCCGGGGCAGTGCCGTGGGCGAGGTTCGGGCGACGGCGCCCGTCGTCGGATGACGCCGGACGGTGCGTACGACCTGTGTCAGGTGCCGCACGATTCCGTCAACGGTGCCGTCGCTCGGGTGAGTACGGTCCGCCTCGTCGAAGGCTCGGGCGAGTTCCGTCTGAAGCGCGCGCAGGTGAAGCCTGGAGGCGGTCTTCCAGTTCTCGTAGAGGTAGTTGCGCGAGGTTCCGGAGGCGCGGGCGATGGCGGTCACGGACACGTTCAGGCCGTCGGTGCGCATGAGGGTGCGCACCGTGCTGATCACGTTTCCGGTGCCGAGAGGGTTTCGGTGGGTCCAGGGAGCGGGGCTCATGGCCTCATGGTCGGGAAGAAGCGTGAGCACTTGGGGGGTGAATGTCATCCAGGCACTCGGATGAGCGATCTGAGGACAGTCGGGGGTGAAGTGTTCACGCTTTGGAGAGAGGGAGGGCTTCCTTGAGGGCCGTGATGAACGACGTCCAGCCGGGAGGTGAGAAGAGCAGCGCCGGCCCGGTGGGAACCTTCGAATCCCGCACCGGTATCCCACCAGGGTGACCGTCCACCACCTCCAGGCAACTCCCCCCCTGGTCATTGCTGTGCGAGGACTTGCGCCAGCCCTTCACAGTCGCGGCGTTGCGTATGGTCCGGTCAGTCATCGCCTTCACAGCCCCTTGCTGTCGCTTCGAGCAGAGCCAGCGTCTCCTCGAGTGGCAGGGCGTTGCCCAGGGCGAAATCGTAGCGATGCTGCAGTTCCTGGACCACGGACGGGGTGTCGTGAAGCATGCCCATGTGCAAGCCCTCGGCGTACGCCACGGGCGGCTGGTCCTCGAACCACATCAGGGTGAGCATGTTGCTCAGAAGAGGATGGGTTCCCAGCGTGAACGGCAACACGTGCACTTGGATCCGGCCGCCTTGCGCGAGGCTCGCGAGGTGCCTCAGCTGCTCTGCCATGACGCGCCGCCCGCCGATCCGGCGATGGAGCACTGCTTCGTCGAGCAGCACCCACACTACGGGCGTGACGGGATCGTTCAGAACCGTCGCGCGCTCCAGGCGTGTGACAAGGCGCCTGTCACATTCCTCTTCACTGATGCGAGGGAACGTCGTACCCAGGACCGCACGCGCGTACCCCTCCGTCTGAAGAATGCCCGGCACGAAGGACAGCGCGAACTCACGGATCATCACCGCCTGCGCCTCCAGCTGCCGCGCCGCCTCGAAGTAGTCCGCGACCGCCGCCTCCTCCTCCGGAAGGAAGCTGCTCAGCACGTTCCCCGTGTTCAGGGCGCGGTCCAGCCGTCGCGCGTCCTCCTTCGACGGCACCCGGCGCCCCGCCTCGATGTGCGCGATGTGCGACCGCGTCATGATGGCCATGTCGGCCAGCTGCTGCTGCGTCAGGTCGGCCGCTTCGCGCTGCTGCTTGAGCCAGTCGCCGTAGATGTTGCTCATCCGTTCGACTCCCGTGTGACAAAGGCGCCGTCACGTCCGCACCCCTGGCGAGCCTAGCTCCGCCCGTTTCACTCTGTACGCGCATCGCTACGGAAAGCGAGACCCCCGCGACCGTCGCACCGGTCCGGGGGCGTGGTCACCGATCTCCACGGAGCCGACGACATGCGTCACCGTATCGCCCGCCTCGCCGGGCTGCCTCTGCTTCCGCTGCTCGCCCTTCTGCTACCGGGCTCGGGGCGGCGCCGCCGACGTCCTCCCGCGACGGAACCCACCGAATCCCCGTACACCCCGGCCGTGACCGTCCGCCGCACCGGCCTGCCGGCCCTGCGCGGAGAGGACAACGTGCTCGTACGCCCCTACCTGCTCGCCCACGAACGGCAGGAGGAGGCCCGGCGGCGCCATGCCCGGCGCCGCGCGCTCCGGTTCGCGGTGCACGGCATCGACGTCGGGACCCGGGTACCGCACGACGTGGAGGTGGCACGGTGAGGCCCGGCGCGCGCCCGGCCCGGCTGCTGCCCTGGAGCGGCGCGGAGGGCAAACCCTGCTACCTGCTGACCGACGGCGACGGCCCGCTGTCCCGGATCGCCGACGTCGTCGAGACCACCCACCTCGACATGGCGGAGGACCTGTTGGACCACGCCGCCGTCCTGCTGGCGGACGCTCGGGCGACACCCGAACAGCTCCGCTTCATGCTGCACCGCATGCGCGAAGCACTCACCGAGGTGCACCGCGTCGCGGAGAGCCGGGGCATGCGGTTGCGCTGAGGACGAGCCGTCAGCCCAACAGTTCGGGAAAGGCCTCCTTGAACTCGGCGAGCTGAGCGCGATATCCGGCGTTGAACTCGGCCAGCCCGTACACGCCGAGGTTCTTCTCGAAGGCGGCGCTCTGCCTGGGCACCAGGGCGGGTATCGCACGGAACACTTCGCCCGCCGCCTTCGCGTGCCGGCCCCTCTGGACGGTGGCCACCAGGTCCTTGAAGAGGTCCAGCTCCAGGGCCCGGATGCGTTCGCTCGGACTGTCCTGGCCGTCGAGTTCCTCATCGGCGACCGGTTCGGCCCCGGAGGGACCGGTGAGGAACTTCAGTACCCGCATCGTCGCGTACAGCCGACCGGCCAGTCGGTGGCCGCTCTCGTTCTGGTCTGGCATGGCTCATTACTTGCCACCGGTACCGCGCCGAACCCTGTCCTTCGGAAAGCGGTCAACTCCTCGCCATTCCACCGGCCTAGGGTTTCGGCCATGCGCCCGAGAACGCTCCGCACCTCCCTGGCCGCCCTCACCACGAGCCTCGCGGCGGCCGGCTGCCTCATCGCCGCCGGACCGGCCGTCGCACAGGAACGTCCGCAGGAAAACGCCTGCTCGCCCGCCGTCTCCCTCACCGGCTACTCCGACGCCCTCGACAAGACCACCCACGACGGCACCTACGTCGGCAACCTCTCCGCACTCGCCCGCGACGGGCGGGGCACGGTCGCCGCCCTCTCCGACCGGTCCGCCCTCTTCCGGCTGGACGCCCGCTCCCTCCGGCCACGGAACGTGACACCGCTCTCCGACGAGAACGGCGCCGCCCTCGACGCCGAGGGACTGGTGGCCGACCGGGACGGCACCTACCTCGTCTCCTCCGAGACCGAGCCGTCCGTCCGCCGCTACTCCCGCACCGGCGAGATCCTCGGCCGTCTGCCCGTACCGGACGCCCTGCGGACCGCCCCGGAGGGCCGCGCCCGGGCCAACGGCAGCTTCGAGGGGCTGACGCTGCTCCCCGGCGGCCGGACCCTGCTCGCCGCCATGGAGTACCCGCTCGCCGGCGATCCCGCCGACCTGGTCCGCTTCCAGACCTGGCAGCGGACGCGGCACGGCGGCTTCCGGCTCGACGCCCCGTACACGTACCGCACCGACACCGGCCTCGGCGTCTCCGAGACCACCGCGACCCCGGACGGGCGCCTGCTCGTCCTCGAACGCGGCTTCACCGCCGGTGTCGGCAACACCGTCCGCCTCTACCTGGCCGAGCGGCGCGGCACGACCCTCGGCAAGACCCTCCTCGCCGACCTGGCCCACTGCCCGTCCCTCGGCGCCACCGCCCGGCAGCCCCAGCCCAACCCGCTCCTCGACAACTTCGAGGGGCTGACCGTCACCGGCCGGACCGGGGGCCGCCTGGACGTCCTGGTCGTCAGCGACGACAACCGGAGCGCCGCGCAGACCACCCGCTTCCTCAGGCTCCGGGTCCGGGTCTGACTGTTGCGGCGGGATGAAATCCCCGCTCGCCCGCGTTGGTGCCTTCCGGTAGATCAGGTGAGCAGGACGACCGACCGGAGGGCACGGCGTGGACGCGCAACGGGGATGGGCACGACGACTGGCGGCATACGCCTGGCGCTATCCCAAGGACGTCGTCCTCGCCCTCGGGGCCTCACTGGGCGGCATGGCCGTCATGGCCCTGGTGCCCCTGATCACCAAGGTGATCATCGACGACGTGATCGGCGACAAGACCAGGGACATGGCCCTCTGGGCCGGGCTCCTGATCGGCGCCGCGGTGGTCGTCTACGTCCTCACCTACATCCGCCGCTACTACGGCGGCCGGCTCGCCCTCGACGTCCAGCACGACCTGCGCACCGACATGTACGGGACGATCACCCGGCTGGACGGGCGGCGGCAGGACGAGCTGTCCACGGGACAGGTGGTCGGGCGGGCGACCAGCGACCTCCAGCTGATCCAGGGCCTGCTGTTCATGCTCCCGATGACCATCGGGAACGTCCTGCTCTTCGTGATCTCCCTGGTCATCATGGCGTGGCTGTCCCCGCCGCTCACGCTCGTCGCCCTCGCCGTCGCCCCGGCGCTGTGGTTCATCGCCCGCCGCAGCCGCACCCGCCTGCACCCCGCCACCTGGTACGCCCAGGCGCAGGCCGCCGCGGTCGCGGGCGTGGTCGACGGCTCGGTCAGCGGCGTCCGCGTGGTGAAGGGCTTCGGGCAGGAGGAACAGGAGACCGGAAAGATCAGGGAGGTCGGACGCAGGCTCTTCGCGGGGCGGCTGCGGACGATCCGGCTGAACGCCACCTACACCCCCGCCCTCCAGGCCGTACCCGCCCTCGGACAGGTCGCCATGCTCGCCCTCGGCGGCTGGCTGGCCGTCCGCGGACACATCACACTCGGCACCTTCGTCGCCTTCTCCACCTACCTCGCCCAGCTCGTCGGACCGGTCCGCATGCTCGCCATGGTCCTCACCGTCGGCCAGCAGGCCCGCGCCGGCACCGAACGCGTCCTGGAGCTGATCGACACCGAGCCCGCGATCGAGGACGGCACCCGGGACCTGCCCGCCGACGCGCCGGCGACCGTCGAGTTCGACGACGTGTCCTTCGGCTACGCGTCGGCCACCGGGGAGGACACCCCCGTCCTCGACGGCCTCTCCTTCGAGATCCGGGCCGGTGAGACGCTCGCCGTCGTCGGCTCCTCCGGTTCCGGCAAGTCCACGGTCTCCCTGCTCCTGCCGCGCTTCTACGACGTGAGCCGCGGCGCCGTCCTCGTCGGCGGACACGACGTGCGCGAGCTGACCCTGGACTCGCTGCGGGCCGCCATCGGGCTCGTGCCCGAGGACTCGTTCCTCTTCTCGGACACCGTGCGCGCCAACATCGCGTACGGCCGCCCGGACGCCACCGACGAGGAGATCGAGGCCGCCGCCCGGGCCGCGCAGGCCCACGGGTTCATCAGCGAGCTGCCCGACGGCTACGGCACCACCGTCGGCGAGCACGGTCTGACCCTCTCGGGCGGCCAGCGCCAGCGCGTCGCGCTCGCCCGCGCCATCCTCACCGACCCCCGGCTGCTGGTCCTCGACGACGCCACCTCCGCCGTGGATGCCCGCGTCGAGCACGAGATCCACGAGGCGCTGAAGGAGGTCATGCGGGGCCGCACCACGCTCCTCATCGCCCACCGGCGCTCCACCCTCGGCCTCGCCGACCGCATCGCCGTCCTGGACCGCGGCCGCCTCGCCGACCTCGGCACCCACGAGGAACTCCAGGAGCGCTCCGCCCTCTACCGGCGCCTGCTGACCGACCCCGACGAGCTGGGCGGGGTGTCGCCGGGGCACGCCCGGCCGGCGGCACCCGCCGAGGACACGTCGGTCCGGGACGAGCTGGACGCCGAGTTCGACGCCGAGCGCGGGGTCACCCCGCGGCTGTGGACCGGCGACCGCACGCCGAAGGACACCGCCCTCGCGGGCACCCCGGCCACCCCGGAGCTGCTCGCCCAGGTCGACGCGCTGCCCCCGGCCGACGGCACCCCCGACGTCGACGAGGCGCGGGCCGTGCAGCCGGAGGAGTCGTACGGCCTGCGCCGCCTGCTGCGCGGATTCCGCACACCGCTGCTGATCAGCCTCGCCCTGGTCGCCGTGGACGCCGGCATGGGGCTGCTGCTGCCGGTGCTGATCCGTCACGGCATCGACGAGGGCGTCACACAGGCCGCCCTCGGCGCGGTCTGGGCGGTCTCGCTGCTGGGGCTGCTCGCCGTGTTCGCCCAGTGGACCGCGCAGACCGGCGAGATCCGGATGACCGGCCGGACCGGGGAGCGGATCCTGTACTCGCTCCGTCTGAAGATCTTCGCCCAGCTCCAGCGGCTCGGCCTCGACTACTACGAGCGGGAGCTGACCGGGCGGATCATGACCCGCATGACGACGGACGTCGACGCGCTGTCGACGTTCCTCCAGACGGGACTCGTCACCGCCTTCGTCTCGGTCGTCACCTTCTTCGGCATCATGGTCGCCCTGCTGGTGATCGACGTGCAGCTGGCGTTCGTCGTGTTCGCGACGCTGCCACCGCTGATCATCGCCACCTACTTCTTCCGCAAGGCCAGCGTGAAGGCGTACGAGCTGGCCCGCGAGCGGGTGTCCACGGTCAACGCCGACCTCCAGGAGTCGGTGGCGGGACTGCGGATCGTGCAGGCCTTCCGGCGCGAGCACGACGGCGGACGACGCTTCGCCGAGCGCAGCGACAGCTACCGGCAGGCCCGCATCCGGGGCCAGTGGCTGATCTCGGTCTACTTCCCGTTCGTGCAGCTGCTGTCCTCGGCCGCCGTCGTCGCCGTGCTGGTCGTCGGTGGCGGACGGATCGACGCGGCGACGCTGTCGACCGGCGCGCTGGTGGCGTACCTGCTGTACATCGACCTGTTCTTCGCGCCCGTCCAGCAGCTCTCCCAGGTCTTCGACGGCTACCAGCAGGCGTCCGTCTCCCTCGGCCGCATCCAGGAACTGCTGCGGGAGCCGACCTCCACCGTGGCGCCCGAGAAGCCGTCGGACGTCACGTCCCTGCGCGGGGAGATCGCCTTCGAGGACGTGCACTTCTCGTACGGCGGTGCCGACGGGTCCGAGGCGGCCCTCACCGGCGTCGACCTGCGCATCCCCGCCGGGCAGACCGTCGCCTTCGTCGGCGAGACCGGCGCGGGCAAGTCGACCCTGGTCAAGCTGGTGGCCCGGTTCTACGACCCCACGGACGGGCGGGTCACCGTCGACGGCCGGGACCTGCGCGACCTCGACCTCACCGCCTACCGGCACCGGCTCGGCGTCGTCCCGCAGGAGGCGTACCTCTTCCCCGGCACCGTGCGGGACGCCATCGCGTACGGCCGCCCGGACGCCACCGACGCCGAGGTGGAGGCCGCGGCGCGGGCGGTGGGCGCGCACGAGATGATCGCCGGGCTCACGGGCGGATACCTCCACGAGGTCGCCGAGCGGGGCCGCAACCTCTCCGCCGGGCAGCGGCAGCTGATCGCGCTGGCCCGTGCCGAACTGGTCGATCCCGACGTCCTGCTCCTCGACGAGGCGACGGCGGCCCTGGACCTGGCCACGGAGGCACAGGTCAACCAGGCCACCGACCGCATCGCGGGCCGGCGCACGACGCTCGTCGTCGCCCACCGGCTGACCACGGCCGCCCGCGCGGACCGGGTCGTCGTCATGGACGCCGGGCGGGTCGCCGAGGACGGCACGCACGACGAGCTGCTGGCGGTGGGCGGACGGTACGCGCGGCTGTGGCGGACCTTCGTCGGAGCGGCCGAACCCGAGGAGCCGGTCGGCGCACGGCGCTGACACCCGCGCAACCATTCGACAGGCGGCGAGCGTCCGTACATCCGTACGTCAGTGATCGCCGTACGGCGGGGACGGAGGGTTCCGCAGTGGGCGCAGTGGGTCAGAGGAGCGCCGCCCTGCGCAGGCGGCTGGCACTGGGGACCGCCGTGCTCACCGCGGCCGGGCTGCTCGCCGTCGGGGTGCCCGGGGAGGCGGAGGCCGCCTCGGCGTGCCCGGGCCGCAAGGTGCGCACCCTGCCGTTCTCCACCGGATCGGTCCTCGTCTACAAGCGCGGCGGCTACGTCTGTGCCGTCACCGTCCCCAAGGAGGCGGGCAAGAAGCGGCAGATGTCCGTCAGTGTGCAGGCACGCGGCGGCCGGCCGGTCGTCGACTCGGGGCGGTACGCCTACCGGGCCGGACCGGTCACCGTGCACGCCGGGAAGCGCTGCGTGTGGGTGACCGGCAAGGTGGCGAAGGGATCGGTCAGCTCCGGCTGGATCCTCTGCTGACCCGGGGCCGCCCCGGCCGGTGGCGGCCATTTCACCATCTCCCCTGGTGCGCGGGTCACTTGCTCCGATAGCTTCCGGCGCACATCTGTTTCACAGGGAGGGTGCATGCGCAAGGCGCTCAGATGGCTGCTGGCGCTCGTGGTGCTCATAGGCACCGTCAGCACGGCGAGCGCGGCCACCGCCGCCGAGCCGAAGGCCGTCGACATCAAGGACCGGCTGCTGTCCATACCGGGCATGAGCCTGATCGAGGAGAAGCCGTACACCGGCTACCGCTTCTTCGTCCTCAACTACACGCAGCCGGTCGACCACCGGCGGCCGTCCAAGGGCACGTTCCAGCAGCGGATCACCGTGCTGCACAAGGACGTGAGCCGCCCCACGGTCTTCTACACCGGCGGCTACAGCGTCTCCACGACGCCCAGCCGCCGCGAGCCGACCCAGATCGTGGACGGCAACCAGGTCTCCATGGAGTACCGCTACTTCACCCCGTCCCGGCCCGAGCCGGCCGACTGGTCCAAGCTGGACATCTGGCAGGCGGCCAGCGACCAGCACCGCATCTTCCAGGCGCTCAAGCCGCTCTACTCGAAGAAGTGGATCTCCACCGGTGGCTCCAAGGGCGGCATGACCGCCACCTACTACGAGCGCTTCTACCCGCGCGACATGGACGGCGTCGTCGCCTACGTCGCCCCCAACGACGTGGTGAACCGCGAGGACCGGGCCTACGACCGCTTCTTCGCCCGGGTCGGCACCGAGGAGTGCCGCGACCGGCTGAACGGCGTGCAGCGCGAGGCGCTGGTCCGCAGGGCGCCGCTCAAGGAGAAGTACGAGGCGTACGCGGCCGAGAACGGCTACACCTTCGACACCATCGGCAGCCTGGACCGGGCCTACGAGGCCGTCGTCCTGGACTACGTGTGGGGCTTCTGGCAGTACAGCACCGTCAAGGACTGCGCGGACATCCCGGCCGACGCGAAGAACGCCACCGACGACGAGATCTGGACCTCCGTCGACACGATCTCCGGCTTCTCCTTCTACACCGACCAGGGCCTGGCCCCGTACACGCCGTACTACTACCAGGCGGGCACCCAGCTCGGCGCGCCGACCATCCACTTCCCGCACATCGAGAAGAAGTACATCCGCTACGGCTACCAGCCGCCGCGCAACTTCGTGCCCCGGTCGATCCCGATGGAGTTCGAGCCGTGGGCGATGCGGGACGTCGACACCTGGGTGAAGCACAACGCCCGTCAGATGCTGTTCGTGTACGGCGAGAACGACCCGTGGGGCGCCGAGCCCTTCCGCCTCGGACACGGCGCGCGTGACTCCTACGTGCTCACCGCGCCCGGCATGAACCACGGCGCCAACGTCGCGGGCCTGGTGCCCGAGGAGAAGGCCCTCGCCACGGCCCGCATCCTGGACTGGGCCGGCGTCGCCTCCGCCGAGGTGCGGACCGACCCGTCGGCCGCCGCGCCGCTGGCGACGTTCGACGCCCGGCTGGACAAGCGGGACGTGCAGCGCGAGCCCGCGCTGCGCCCGTAGCACGGACGGCTGCGCCCGGCCGCCGCCGAGAGGCCCCCAGGGACTCACAGCGGCCGGGCGCAGCCCACCGGGCGGTCGCCGCCCAGACGGACGTAGAGAACGGTCGAGGCGGGGCAGTCCGCCCGGACGGTGACCGCGTCGACCACCTTGAACCGCGGCTTCCCCGGGCCCTTGCCGTCGCACGCGGTCTCGCGGACCGTGCCGTCCCCGGCCTCGTGGACGCAGTCGCCGACGACGGTGCGCGGGCCGCCCCCGCCACCGGGATCGCCGGGGTGCGGCGGCAGGAGCTTGCGCATACAGGCGTATCCCTGCGGCACGGCACCGTCGCCGTCCTCGTCGGCGGACGGGCGCTGCTCGCTGATGTGCAGGACGAAGTCGGTGGTGGCGGGGCACGGCGGCCCGTCACTCGCGCGGCCGTCCTCGCGGGCCACGACCCGCGCCGCCGCCCGTTCGCTGCCGCACGGCACCTCGGTGAAGCTGACCGTGCCGAACGAGCTGCACTCGTCGACCGCCAGGAACACCGTCCCGTACCCGGACGGCCGCACGGCCACCGGGCCCGCAGCCGTCCCCGCGCCGGACCACCCGTCCCCGCCCGCACCCGGGGAGCCCGGGCCGGACGGGCTCTGGCACCCCGCCAGCAGTACGGCACACAGCGCCGACAGGGCGCAGAGCACCCCCGCGGCCCGTCCTCCACGCATCGCCATCCCCCCGGGTCCCCGGCCCAGCGTGGCCCGCGGCAGCGGGCGCACGCCAGACGCGCGGGGGGCTTTGCGACCGGCGGACGGGGGCGCCCCCGGCGCGTGTCGTGGGCCGCGCTACGCCTACGACCGGTAGGACAGCCCGTGCCCGAGGGGGTACAGCACCGTCGCCGGATCGTCCGCCCGGACCACCGGCACCGGCAGCTTGCCGCGCGGCCGCACCCGGCCCGCGATCACCCGGGCCGCCGCCCGCACCTCGACGTCGGTCCAGGAGTAGGCGGCCAGGTAGGCGCGGACGTCCGGAAGGTGCGCCACGTCGTAGGGGTTGCGGATCGCGACCGCGACGACCGGCCTGCCCGACCCCAGCAGCCGGGTGACCAGCGTGCGCTGGCTGCTGGCGGCCGTGACGTTGTACGTGGCGACCACCACCGCGTCGGCGTCCCCGGCCGCCGCGACCGCGCGGTCGATGACGGCGGCGGAGGGGGCGGTTCCGGTGGACAGCGCGGTGGCGGTGAAGCCGAGTTCCGTCAGCGCGCCCGCGAGGACGCCGGTGGGCGGCCCGGTGGTGCCCGACGGGGAGGCGGGGTCGGCACCCACCACGAGCAGCCGGGGGTGCTCCCGGCGCGACAGCGGCAGCAGCCGCCCCTCGTTGACCAGCAGCGTGGTGGTCCGCTCGGCGACCCGGTCGGCCGCCGCCAGGTGGCTCCGGGTGCCCACGGTGCGGTCCACGTCCCGCCGGCTGGTGTACGCGTCCCGGAACAGCCCCAGCTTCGCCTTCAGCCGCAGCACGCGCAGGATCGATTCGTCGAGCCGGGCCTCGGTGAGTTCCCCCTCGCGGACGGCGGTCAGCACCGCGTTCCAGGCGAGGTCCAGGTTCGGCGGGTTGAGGAGCTGGTCGACGCCCGCCTTCAGCGCCAGCACGGGCACCCGTTCGTCGCCGTACTTGGTCCGCACGCCCTCCATGCCGAGGGAGTCGGTGACCACGACCCCGTCGTAGCCGAGTTCCTCGCGCAGGATGCCGGTGAGGATGGGGCGGGAGAGGGTGGCCGGGTCGCCGGAGTCGTCGAGTGCCGGGACCACCAGGTGGGCGGTCATGATGGCGTCGATGCCCGCCTCGATCGCGGCCCGGAAGGGCGGCGCGTCCAGCTCCTCCCACTGCTCGCGGCTGTGCGTGATGACCGGGAGCCCGGTGTGGCTGTCGGTGGCGGTGTCGCCGTGCCCGGGGAAGTGCTTGGCGCAGGCGGCGACGCCCGAACGCTGGAACCCCGTCACCTCGGCGGCCACCAGCTCGGCCACCGCCTCCGGGTCGGCGCCGAAGGAGCGTACGCCGATCACGGGGTTGGCCGGGTTGACGTTCACGTCGGCGTCGGGGGCGTAGTCCTGGCGGATGCCCATCGCGCGCAGCTCGGCGCCCGCGATCCGGCCGAGCGTGCGGGCGTCGGAGCGCGAGCCGCCGGCGCCGACGGCCATCGCGCCGGGGAAGAGCGTCGCCGGCTCGCCCACCCGGGCCACTATGCCGTGCTCCTGGTCGGTGGAGATCAGCACCGGGAGGCCGCGCGGCAGTTCCAGGGACGCCTTCTGGATGCCGTTGGACAGGTCGGCGATCTGGTGCGGGTCGCGGGTGTTGTGCGCCCAGGCGAAGTAGATGATGCCGCCGAGCCGGTACCTGGCGATCAGTTCGGCGGCCGTGCGGACGCCGATCTCCTTGAGGTTGGCGTCGATGTCGGCCTGGTCGGGGGCGGTGGCGGAGTGGCCGTACACCCGCATGACGAAGAGCTGGCCGACCTTCTCCTCCAGCGTCATCCGGGAGACGAGGGCGCGGAGCTTGTCGTCGTCGGGCCTGCGGGGGTCGGCGTGGGCGGTGCCGCCGCCGGCCGCCAGGGCCGCGGTGACGACCGCGGTGGCGGTGAGGACGGTGCGTCTGGAGGGCTGTGCGCTGCTTCCCTTGCCGGCCGTGCTGCTGTGGTGCACGTGCGCTCCTTCCGGAGTGATCCGCTGGGGAATCGCTGGAGAGCTGCTGAAGGAAACTTCCAAGGAGTCACCAATATCCGGGAAGTTTCTGCCAGTCAAGGGAGCGCACAGGAGTCACCCGAAGCGGCGCGGGCCGGCCGGGAACGTCCGGGAGGGGCCGCCGCCGGCGCCAGGGAGGGTGGACGCCGACGGCGGCGGGCTGCCGGCCGCGGTACGGCGGAGAGGGTGGTCGGCGACCGCAGCCGGCGGCGAGGCCGACACCGCACCGCGAGGACTCGTCCGGCAGCGTCGCGGATGGGACGGGCGGAGCGGGGACGGGGTTCCCGGTTCGGGCGCCGCTTCCCGAAGTCGGTGCGCGAGGGCCGGGTGGGACACGGGCTGAGGGGAGGGAGGAGGGTGTGCGGTGGTGCGGGGCGGGTCAGTCGCCCGCGGTGGTGGTGGCCGTGCGGGCCGAGGCGGCCGGCCAGTGGGCCCGCAGCGTGCGCACCGTCTCCGCGATCGCCGGCCGGCGGGCCGCGCCCGCTCGCCACAGCGCGTACAGCCTGCGTACGGGCATCGGGTCCAGCGGCACCTCCACCACCCCCGCGGGCAGCGGGCCGCGCCCCAGCCGGGGGATCAGGGCGATGCCCAGTCCGGCCGCCACCAGCGCCACCAGCGTCGGGTTCTCCTCGGCCTGGTGGACGACGTCCGGTTCGTGTCCCGCGCCCCGCAGGGTCCGCAGCAGCCAGTCGTGGCAGACCCGCCCGGGCGGCTGGCAGATCCACCGCTCCCCGCCCAGCTCCGCACGCCGTACGCCCGCCCGGCCCGCGAAGCGGTGCCCCTCGGGCACGAGCAGGTCGCACAGGTCCTCGCCGATGGCCGCCTGCTCCACCCCGGCCGGGGCGGGCAGCGGGGCGATGTCCCAGTCGTGCGCGACGACCAGGTCGACGGCGCCCTTCGCGACCAGGTCCACGGACAGGTGCGGATCGACCTCCGTCAGCCGCGTGTCGAGCGCGGGGTGGCGCGCCGCCAGGTCCGCCAGCACGGACGGCAGCAGACCACGCGCCGCCGACGCGAACGCGGCCACGGTCAGCCGCCCCGCCGGAACCCCCCGCCGCTCCTCCAGCCGCGTCTCCGCCCGCTCGACGAGCGCCAGCAACTCCCGCGCGGTGGCGGCCAGCTGCCACGCCTCGTCGGTGAGCCGCACCCCGCGCCCCTCCCGCTCCAGCAGCACCGTCCGGGTCTCCCGTTCCAGCTTGGCGATCTGCTGGGACACGGCGGAGGGCGTGAAGCCCAGCGCGGTGGCGGCCGCGCCGACGGTGCCGTGCACGGAGACGGCGTGCAGCGCACGCAACCGCTGGAGATCGAGCATGAGGTGGGCTCCCGGCCTCGGACGGACAGAGCGAGCGGCGAACGCGCAACAGGTTAGCGCTGCTTCATCCATCCGTGCAGCAATCATCGCTGGTGCTACATGGTCCGGGCGGCGATCCTCGATCCATGCGACCTTCCCACCTCCTCCTCGCCGTGCTCGTCGCGGCCACCTGGGGCGTCAACTTCACGGTCATCGAGATCGGCCTCGACCACTTCCCGCCGCTGCTCTTCTCCGCCCTGCGCTTCCTGGCGGCGGCCCTGCCCGCGGTCTTCCTCGTGGGCCGCCCGAAGGTGGCGTGGAAGTGGATCGTGGCGGTGGGACTGGTGCTCGGGGTGGCGAAGTTCGGCCTGGTCTTCCAGGGCATGGACGCGGGCATGCCGGCCGGGCTGTCGTCCCTCGTCCTCCAGATCCAGGCGGTGTTCACGGCGGTGATCGCGGCGGCGGTGCTCGGCGAACGGCCCACCGGCGTACGGGCCCTGGGCATGGTCGTGGCCGTCGCGGGCATCGGCGTGGCCGCCGTCGACGAGGGGGCTTCCGGACCGCTGGGCGCCTTCCTGATGGTCGTCGGCGCCGCCGCCGCGTGGGGCGTGTCCAACGTCCTGACCCGCAGGGCCTCGCCACCCGACGCGCTGAACTTCATGGTGTGGGTCTCCACCGTCCCGGTGCTCCCGCTGCTGGCCCTCTCCCTCCTGACCGAGGGCCCGTCGCGGGACCTGGCGGCCCTGCGCGGCCTGGACTGGCAGGGCGCGGGGACGATCCTGTTCGTCGCGTGGGTCTCGACCGTCTTCGGCTTCGGCGCCTGGGGGTGGCTGCTGCACCGTCACCCGGCCTCGACGGTCGCGCCGTTCTCCCTCCTGGTCCCGGTGTTCGGCATGTCCTCGGCGGCCCTGTTCCTCGGCGAGTCGGTGACCCCGCTGCGCTGGTGCGCGGCGGCACTGCTGGTGGGCGGAGTGGCCCTGACGACACTCACCCCGGGCGCCTCCCGGCGGGCCCGCCCCGGCCGCGTGCCCGTGCCGGACGCGGCCGGGGCGGCTCCGCCGGAATCGGCTGGACGGCTCTGTGCCCCGGCGGCAGAATCCGGCCGGTGACGTTCACGTTGAAGGGCCCGGCCCTCGAAGGAACCCTGGTGCGGCTGGAGCCGCTCGGCCCGCACCACGCGGCCGACCTCGCGGCGGCGGCCGAGGAGGAGCGCGGCAGCTACGCGTTCACCTGGGTGCCGCGGGCGGACGAGGTCGGCGCCTACATCGAGGCCCAGTCGGCCCGGGCGGCCACGGGACGGCTCGCCCCCTACGCGCAGGTGTCCCTCGCCACCGGCAGGGCGGTCGGCGCCACGGCCTACTGGGAGCCCCGTTCCTGGCTGACGGACGACGCCCTGGACGCCGTCGAGGTCGGCTTCACCTGGCTGGCCCGCTCGGCCCAGGGCACCGGGGTGAACGCCGAGGCCAAACTGCTCCTGTTCCGCCACGCCTTCGAGGTCTGGCACGTGTCCCGCGTCGACCTCAAGACGGACGCCCGCAACAGCCGTTCCCGCGCCGCGATCGAGGCGACGGGCGCCCGTTTCGAGGGCGTCCTGCGCAACTGGTCCCGCTCCTGGGCGCCGGGCGAGGACGGCCGGCTGCGTGACTCCGCGATCTACTCGGTCACGGCGGCGGAATGGCCCGGGTGCCGGGAGCGGCTGGAGCGCAGGGTGCGGGCCGCCGCGTCCGCCGCGTCCTCCGCCTCCGTGGCTGCCGAGGCGCCCGCGGCGCAGTCCCTCACGCCGCGTCGCTGAGGAGCCGGGCGAGGTGCTCGCGGCCCCCGTCCAGCAGCTCGGGCAGCGGGGCCGCCGACTCGTACCAGCGCTTCTCGTACTCCCAGCACAGCCACCCGTCCCAGCCGTGGCGGGAGAGGACGTCCACCACCTCGGTGAGCGGCAGCACGCCGGTGCCCAGCGGGAGCGGGGTGGTGTCCTCGGCTGAGGCGATGTCCTTGACCTGCACGTACCCGAGGTGCGGGGCGAGGGCCAGATAGCTCTCCGCGGGCTGCTCGCCGCCGAGCCAGGTGTGCATCACGTCCCACAGCGCGCCGACCTGGCGGTGCCCGACCAGACCGAGGACGCGCATCGCGTCGGCGCCGGTGCGGTGCGAGTCGTGCGTCTCCAGCAGGATGCGTACGCCGAGGTCGGTGGCGTACTCGGCGGCCGTGCCCAGGCGCCGGGCGGCGACCGCGTCGGCCTCCTCGGGGCTCTGCTCCTCGGCGCCGCCGGGGAAGACCCGGACGTACGGGGCGCCCAGGTCGCGGGCCAGCTCCAGCAGTCCGCGCAGCTCGGCGAGGACGGCGTCGTCGTCACCGGGAGCGGCGACGCGCGCGTAGCCCGCGAGGCCCAGCAGTTCGACACCGGACGCCTTGAACCGGGCGGCCACCGCGGCCCGTTCGTCGGGGGCCAGGCCCGGGTGCACCGGTTCTTCGGGGTGGACGCGCAATTCGACACCGTGGTAGCCGTGCGCGGTGGCGAGCCCCAGCACGTCGGACAGGGGCAGGCCGGGGACACCGAGGGTGGAGAACGCCAGCTTCATGACCACGGAGCGTACCCGGCAGCGCCGCGCCCACTCCTCCTCACCGCCCGGTGTCGCCCCCCGCGCCACGAGGCCCACCCCCACCCCCCGCCCTCACTCCAACCCGACCCCACCCCGGCACGCGAGCCCCACCCGTCCACTCCGCGCCCGGACTTGCCCGGTTGCTGTCCGGGCCCCCGCTCGGGCCTTGCCCGGCCCCTGTCTCGCCCTCACCCGGCCCCCGTCAGGCCGTCACCCGGTCCCGGTCCGGCCCTCACCCGGCCCCGGTCAGGCCGTCACCCGGCCCCGGTCAGGCCGTCACCCGGCCCCGGTCCGGCCCTCACCCGGTCCCCGTCCGGTCCTCGTGCAGTCCGCGCCCGGTTCCGGTCCGGTCCTCGTGCAGTCCGCGCCCGGTTCCGGTCCGGTCCTCGTGCAGTCCGCGCCCGGTTCCGGTCCGGTCCTCGTGCAGTCCGCGCCCGGCCCCCGTCCGGCCCTCGTGCAGTCCTCGGCTGGCCCTCGTCCGGCCCTCGCCCGGTCCGCATCCGGCGCCTGGCCCGGCCTTCGTCCGATCCCTGTCCGCACCCCGCCCGCCGCGGCAGGCGTGACCCCCCGAGCGGTGGCCGGAACGGGGCGGACCCGGGGCGCGCACCAACCCCCGCCACCCCACCCGGGCCACCGCGAGACCGACGGCGCCTACTCCCGCGGCCGCCCGGAGGACCCCCGTACCGTCAGCTCCCCCCGGACCGTCGCGATCCCCCCGCCCGGCGCCTCCTCGCGCCCCATCGCGATGCGTCCCGCCCGGGCCCCCGCCTCCGCGAGCGGCAGCCGGACCGTGGTCAGCGCGGGCACCGCGTCGATGCTGAACGGCAGGTCGTCGAAGCCGGCCACCGACACGTCCTCCGGAATCCGCAGCCCGGACTCGCGCAGCGCCGCGCACGCCCCCAGCGCGACGGAGTCGTTCGCGGCGACCACCGCCGTCAGGGACGGGTCCCTGCGCAGGAGTTCGAGCGTCGCCTCGTAGCCGGACCGCCGGTCGTAGCGGCCGTGGACCGTCCAGCGGGGGTCCTCCTCGATGCCGTGCGCGTCGAGCGCGGCACGGTGGCCCTCCAGCCGGTGCCGGGTCGTGGTCCGCTCCTCCGGTCCGGCGATGTAGCCGAGCCGCCGGTGCCCGAGCCCGATCAGGTGCTCGGTCAGTTCCCGGCCGCCCCCGCGGTTGTCGAAGGTCAGCGCGATCGCCCCGGTCCGGGGCGCCGGCGGGCGCCCGCACAGCACCACCCGCGTCCCCGCCTCCGTCAGCCTGCCCAGTTTCGCCGCCACGGCCGCCTGGTGCGCGGCGTCCTCCATCGCGCCGCCGGTCAGCACGACGGCCGCCGCCCGCTGCCGTTGCAGCAGCGTGAGGTAGGTCAGTTCGCGCTCCGGGGAGCCGCCCGTGTTGCAGACCACCGCGAGTCTCTCGCCGCCCGCCCTGCCGCCGGGGCCCCCGATCTCGGACTGGATCGCACCGGCCATGATGCCGAAGAAGGGGTCCGCGATGTCGTTGACCAGGATGCCCACCAGGTCGGACGTGGCCGCCGCCAGCGCGCTCGCGGGCCCGTTGAGCACGTAGTCCAGCTCGTCGACCGCCTTCAGCACGCGTTCCCGGGTGGAGGCGGCCACGGGGTAGTTCCCGTTCAGCACGCGCGACACCGTCGCGGGGGAGACCTGCGCTCGGGCCGCCACGTCCGCCAGGGTCACCGTCATGTCCTCGTCCTCCGCCTCACGCGTGTGCCGTACGCCGTCTCGGCCGTTGCGGGTCGACCTTACGACCGCCGCCCGCCGTTGTTCGCCCCGTCGAACAACTCACCCGGACGACGGTCTTGTCCAGACCACCGTCCACAGGCTAGCTTCGTACCGTATAGAAAGCGCTTGCTGTACTGCTGGACTCCTCCCCGCATTGCTCGCTTCGAAGGGAACGACGTGACACGCAAGACGGTGCGTATCGCCATGAACGGTGTGACCGGGCGCATGGGCTATCGCCAGCACCTCGTCCGCTCCATCCTGGCCCTCCGCGAACAGGGCGGCCTCGACCTCGGCGACGGCACCGTGCTGTGGCCCGAGCCGATCCTGCTGGGCCGCCGCGAGCACGCGCTGCGGGCGCTGGCCGAACGGCACGGCCTGGAACACGTGTCGACCGACGTCGACGCGGTCCTCGCCGACCCGTCGGTGGACGTCTACTTCGACGCCCAGGTCACCTCGGCCCGAGAGGAGGCGATCCGGAAGGCGATCGCCGCGGGCAAGCACGTCTACACGGAGAAGCCGACGGCCACCGGCCTCGACGGCGCCCTGGAGCTGGCCCGGCTGGCGAACGCCGCCGGCATCAAGCACGGCGTCGTGCAGGACAAGCTCTTCCTGCCGGGCCTGCTGAAGCTCAAGCGCCTCATCGACGGCGGTTTCTTCGGCCGCATCCTGTCGGTGCGCGGCGAGTTCGGCTACTGGGTGTTCGAGGGCGACTGGCAGGACGCCCAGCGCCCCTCGTGGAACTACCGCGCCGAGGACGGCGGCGGCATCGTCGTCGACATGTTCCCGCACTGGGAGTACGTGCTGCACGAGCTGTTCGGCCGGGTGAAGTCCGTCCAGGCGCTCACCGCCACCCACATCCCGCAGCGCTGGGACGAGAACGGCAAGCCCTACGACGCCACCGCCGACGACGCCGCCTACGGCGTCTTCGAGCTGGAGGGCGGCACGATCGCCCAGATCAACTCCTCCTGGGCGGTCCGCGTCCACCGCGACGAACTCGTCGAGTTCCAGGTCGACGGCACCGAGGGCTCCGCCGTCGCCGGTCTGCGCGACTGCCGGGTCCAGCACCGCAGCGCCACCCCCAAGCCGGTGTGGAACCCGGACATCCCCGCCACCGAGGTCTTCCGCGACCAGTGGCAGGAGGTCCCGGACAACGGCGACTTCGACAACGGCTTCAAGGCCCAGTGGGAGCTGTTCCTCAAGCACGTCTACGCCGACGCCCCCTACCACTGGGACCTGCTGGCCGGCGCCCGCGGCGTGCAGCTCGCCGAGCTGGGCCTGCGCTCCTCGGCGGAGGGCCGCCGCCTCGACGTACCGGAGATCACCCTGTGACCCTGCACCTGCCCGGCGCCGACGGACGCCTGCGCCCCTACGAGCCCCGCACCGAGCCCTTCGCCCCGACGGGCTCAGGCGCCTTCTCCAGCCGTACGGTCTTCTCGGCGGCGCACGTCGTCGCCGACCCGTACGCGGACACCACGCCCGACGGGCCCGCCGCCGTCGACTGGGACGCCACCCTCGCCTTCCGCCGCCACCTGTGGTCCCACGGCCTGGGCGTCGCCGAGGCGATGGACACCGCCCAGCGCGGCATGGGCCTGGACTGGGCGGGTGCGGCGGAGCTGATCCGCCGGTCCGCCGCGGAGGCGAAGGCGGTCGGCGGCCCGATCGCCTGCGGCGTCGGCACCGACCAGCTCACCGGCGGCACCCTCGCCGAGGTCCGGGCGGCCTACGAGGAACAGCTCGCCGTCGTCGAGGAGTCGGGCGCCCAGGCCATCCTGATGGCCTCCCGCGCCCTCGCCGCGACGGCCCGGGGCCCCGAGGACTACCTGGAGGTCTACGGCCACCTCCTGCGCCAGGCCGCCGAACCGGTGATCCTGCACTGGCTCGGCCCGATGTTCGACCCGGCCCTGGAGGGCTACTGGGGCTCCGCCGACCTCGACGCGGCCACGGACACCTTCCTGGAGGTCATCGCCGCCCACCCCGACAAGGTCGACGGGATCAAGGTCTCCCTCCTCGACGCCCGGCGCGAGGTCGACCTGCGCCGCCGCCTGCCGCGGGGCGTGCGCTGCTACACCGGCGACGACTTCCACTACCCCGAGCTGATCGCCGGTGACGAACAGGGCTTCAGCCACGCCCTGCTCGGCATCTTCGACCCGCTCGGGCCGCTCGCGGCGGAGGCGGTCCGCGTTCTCGACACGGGGGACACCGAGGGCTTCCGCGCCCTCCTCGACCCCACCGTCGAACTCTCCCGCCACCTCTTCCAGGCGCCCACCCGGTTCTACAAGACGGGCGTGGTCCTCCTCGCCTGGCTGGCCGGACACCAGTCCCACTTCACGATGGTCGGCGGCCTCCAGTCGGCGCGCTCCCTGCCGCACCTCGCCCGCGCCTACGAACTCGCCGACGGCCTCGGTCTCTTCCCCGACCCCAAGCTCGCGGAGGAACGCATGAGGACCCTGCTGCACCTGTACGGAGTGACCCCATGACCGCGGACCTCGCGCGCTTCAGCATCAACCAGATGACGGTCAAGCAGCTCCCGCTGCCCGAACTGACCGGCGCCTGCCGCGACCTGGGCATCGGCAACGTGGGCCTGTGGCGCGAACCCGTCCAGGCGTACGGCGTCGAGGCGGCGGCGAAACTGGTCCGCGACGCGGGCCTCACCGTCACCACCCTGTGCCGCGGGGGCTTCCTCACGGCCACCGACGCCGACGAGCGCGCGCATGCCCTGGCCGACAACCGCCGCGCCGTCGACGAGGCCGCCGTCCTCGGCACCGACACCCTCGTCCTCGTCTCGGGCGGCCTGCCGGCCGGCGACAAGGACCTGCACGGCGCCCGCGAACGCATCGCCGACGCCCTGTCGGAGCTGGCCCCCTACGCCGAACGGCACGGCGTCCGGCTCGCCATCGAGCCCCTGCACCCCATGTACGCCGCCGACCGCTGCGTGGTCTCGACGCTCACCCAGGCCCTGGACCTCGCCGAACGCTTCCCGGCCCACCAGGTCGGCGTCACCGTCGACACGTACCACCTCTGGTGGGACGACCGGGCGCCGCGGGAGATCGCCAGGGCGGGCGCGGGCGGCCGCATCCACACCTTCCAGCTCGCCGACTGGACGACCCCGCTGCCCGAGGGCGTGCTCAACGGCCGCGGCCAGATCGGCGACGGAGCGATCGACATGCGGGAGTGGAAGGGGTACGTGGACGCGGCCGGCTACACCGGCGCCATCGAGGTGGAGCTGTTCAACGAGGGGCTGTGGGCCCGGGACGGCCGCGAGGTACTGGCCGAGACGGCGGCCCGGTTCGCGGAGCACACGGGAGAGGCGCGGGAGGCGGGGGCCGGAAAATAAAGTTCGGCGACCCGTGCAACCCTTTCGCCGCCCCGGGGGTCGTACCGGGCATCAGAACCCCTGTGGGGGACCCGGGGGGGATCACGGGGTTCTGAAGGGGAGGGGAAACCCGAGGGGGCACGGTCGACGACCGTGCCCCCTCGAAGTGTTCCGGGTGATCCCAGGGGGCTCTCCCCGGGCCGCCTCCCCGGTGCGTCAGAAGAAGACCCCGCAGCGCAGCAGCACGTTCGCGTACGGCCGGGCCTCCCCGGTGCGCACCACCAGCCGTGCCCGCGCCGAGAGTTCCTTCAGCCTCTCGTGCGGGACCAGCGTGAGGGCGGGCAGGCCGGCGTCCAGCAGCGCGGCCGCCTCCGGGTTGGCCCCGCGGATCTCGGTCGCCGCCGTCGCGTCCTCCACCACCAGCTCGTCGAGGAGCCCGTCCAGTACCTCGGCGAAGGACGGCACCCCGGCGCGGAAGGCGAGGTCCACGACGCGCGGGCCGTCCGGGATCGGCATGCCCGCGTCGCACACCAGGACCTCGTCGCCGTGGCCCAGGGCGGCCAGGGCACCGGAGAGGTGACGGTTGAGTATCCCGGCCTTCTTCACAGCGCCTCGGCCTCCGCCGCCGTCGGGTAGGACGCCTGCGCCCCGGCCTTCGTGACGGCAGCCGCGCCGACCCGGGCCGCGTACGCCGCCGCCCGGGCGAGCGACTCACCCGTGCCGAGCCGCCAGGCCAGCGCCGCGGTGAACGCGTCGCCCGCGCCCGTCGTGTCCACGGCGTCCACCTTCACCGCGTCGACGCGGGAGACGCCCTCGGCCGCCGACGCCACCAGCGCGCCCTCGGCGCCGAGGGTCACGACCACCGAACGCGGGCCCTTGGCCAGCAGGACGCGCGCCCAGTCCTCGGGGCGTTCACCGGCCCGCGCGTCGCCGAGGATCACCTTCGCCTCGTGCTCGTTGACGATCAGCGGGTCGCAGGCGGCCAGCACCTCCTGCGGCAGCGGGCGCGGCGGCGACGGGTTCAGCACGAACCGGGTGCCCGGCGCGAGACTGCGGACCACCTCCACGACCGTCTCCAGCGGGATCTCCAACTGGACGGAGACCACCCGGGAGGCGTGGAAGAGGCTCGCGGCGGCGCGCACGTCACCGGGGGCCAGGCGGCCGTTCGCGCCCGGCGAGACCACGATGCTGTTGTCCCCCGACGGGTCGACGGTGATCAGCGCGACGCCGGTCGGCGCCCCGCCCACCAGCACGCCGACCGTGTCGACACCGGCCGTCCGCTGCGAGTCCAGCAGCAGCCGCCCGTGGTCGTCGTCGCCGACCCTGGCCAGCAGGGCCGTACGGGCACCGAGCCGGGCGGCGGCGACCGCCTGGTTCGCGCCCTTGCCGCCCGGGTGGACGGCCAGGTCGGAGCCGAGCACCGTCTCACCGGCGGCCGGCCGCCGCTCCACGCCGATCACGAGGTCGGCGTTGGCCGACCCCACCACCAGGAGGTCGTAGTCGTACATGAATCGCTCTCCGATCCGAGTGAAACCCCGTGCACCTGCATCCGAGTGAGGCGGGCGGGCGGCCACCGGGACCACCCGCCCGCGCGCACTCCCGCGCGCCCGTCCGCCCGCGTCAGCCCTCGAAGCCGGCCACGTTCTCCTCGGTGACCACCTTCACCGGCACCTTCACCATCTTCTCGACCTTCTCGTCGTCGGCGGCGCGCAACGCGTTCTCCACGGCGATCCTGCCCAGCTCCCGAGGCTGCTGCGCCACGGATGCGAACAGCGAGCCGTCCCGCACCGCCTTGAGCCCGTCCGGCGTGCCGTCGAAGCCGACGACCTGCACGGACTTGCCTGCCTTGGAACCCAGCGCCTTGATCGCGCCGAGCGCCATCTCGTCGTTCTCGGCGAAGACGCCGTCGACGTCGGGGTGCGCCTGGAGCAGGTTCGTCATCACGTCCAGGCCCTTGGTGCGGTCGAAGTCCGCGGGCTGCTTGGCGACGACCTCGATGCCCGGGTACTCCTTGAGGCCGGCCGCGAAGCCCGCCCCGCGCTCCCGGCTGGCGGAGGTGCCGGCCTGGCCCTGGAGGATGACGATGGTGCCCTTGCCGCCGAGCTTCTCGGCGAGCGCCTTGGCGCCCAGCTCACCGCCCTCGACGTTGTCGGAGGCGACCAGCGCCGACGTGTCCGCCTTGTTGACGCCGCGGTCCACGGCGATGACGGGGATGTCGTCCTTGTTCGCCGAGCGCACCGAGGGGCCCGCGGCGTCGGAGTCCACCGGGTTGACGATGATCGAGGACAGGCCCTCGCTGGTGAAGTTCTGCAACTGGTTGGCCTGCTGGGAGGCGTCGTTCTGGGCGTCCGTGACCGTCAGGTCCACGCCCAGCTTCTTCGCCTGCTCCTCGGCGCCCGCCCGGATCTGCACGAAGAACGGGTTGTTGAGGGTGGAGAGCGACAGACCGACCTTCTGCTTCTTCCCGTCCGAGGACCCGCCGTGCAGCAGCGAGGTCGCGCCGACCACGGCGACGGCGACGACGGCCGCGATGACGTAGGTGAGTGCCTGTTTGCCCCGGTTGCCCCCGCCGGACGCGCCGGCCGCCGGAGTGGTCGCCCCCGCCTTGCGGCGCAGGGTGTCCAGCAGCACCGCGAGCGCGATGACGACACCGATGACGACCTGCTGCCAGAAGGCGGAGACGGACAGCAGGTTGAGGCCGTTGCGCAGCACCGCGAGGATCAGCGCGCCGATCAGCGTGCCCGACGCCTTGCCGGTGCCGCCCGCGAGCGAGGCACCGCCGATGACGACGGCGGCGATGGCGTCCAGCTCGTAACCCTGCGCGGCCTGCGGCTGCGCGGAGGAGAGCCGGGAGGCGAGCACGATGCCCGCGGCGGCCGCGAACAGGCCGGAGAAGGCGTAGATGGCGAGCTTCTGCCGCTTCACCCGCAGCCCGGACAGCCGTGCGGCCTCCTCGTTGCCGCCGATGGCGTACATCGAGCGGCCGATGTAGGTGCGGCCGAGGACGAAGGCCGTGATCAGACCCATCACGATCATCACGAGGACCGGCACCGGCAGCCAGCCGCCGAGCGTGTCACCGAGGTGGGAGACCGAGTCCGGGAAGGCGATCGGCGAACCCTGCGAGATGACCAGCGACAGACCGCGCCCGACCGACAGCATGGCGAGTGTCGCGATGAACGGCGGCAGCTTCCCGTACGAGATGAGGAAACCGTTCACCAGGCCGCACGCGATGCCCGTCGCGACCGCCAGCAGCACGGCCAGGAAGACCGGCACCCCGGCCTCGGTCGCACTCCAGGCCAGCACGGTGGCCGACAGCGCGGCGACCGAGCCGACCGACAGGTCGATGCCCGCCGAGACGATGACGAAGGTGACGCCGAAGGCGAGGATCGCCGTCACGGCCGCCTGGACGCCGACGTTCAGCAGGTTGTCGGCGGTCAGGAAGTCCCCGGACAGCGCCGACATGGCGATGACGAGGACGATCAGCGCGGTCAGCGCGCCGTTCTCCAGCAGCAGGCGGCGCACACCGCCCGGGGCGCCCTGCGCGCCCGGCTTGCTCTTGAGCGTGTCAGTGGCCACCGGAGGCCTCCGTTCCGTCGCTGTGGGGGGTGTTGTCGTGGGAGGTGTCGCCCTGGGAGCCGGCGCCCTGGGAGCCGGTGGTCTGGGGCGTGCTGACGGCGAGCGCCATCACGGCGTCCTGGGTCGCCTGCTCGGCGGGGAGTTCACCGGCCACGCGGCCCTGCGCCATGACCACGACCCGGTCGCTCATGCCCAGCACCTCGGGCAGGTCGCTGGAGATCATGAGCACGGCGGCACCGGCGGCCGTCAGTTCGTTGATGAGCTGGTAGATCTCGACCTTGGCGCCGACGTCGATACCGCGCGTCGGCTCGTCGAGGATCAGCACCTTGGTGTCCGCCAGCAGCCACTTGCCGATGACGACCTTCTGCTGGTTGCCGCCGGACAGGGTGCGCACGTGCTGGCCGAGCCCGGCCATCCGCACGCCGAGCTGCCCGGCGATGCGCTCCGCCGACTCGTGCTGCCCCTTGAGGTCGACGAGTCCCGCGCGGGAGGTCGACCGGAGGGTGACCAGTCCGAGGTTCTCCTCGACGGAGGCGTCCAGCACCAGCCCCTGACCCTTGCGGTCCTCGGGGACGAGACCGATCCCGGCCGCCATCGCGGCGTTCACGTCGTGCCCCCGGAGCCGGACGCCCGAGACGTGCACCGTCCCGGAGTCGTAGGGGTCGGCGCCGAACACCGCCCGCACGACCTCCGTCCGCCCGGCGCCGACGAGGCCGGCGATGCCGACCACCTCACCGGCGCGCACCTCGAAGCCGACGTCGTGGAAGACACCGTCGCGGGTCAGCCCCTCGACCTTGAGCAGGGCCTCGCCGGCACCGGGGCGCTCGCGCGGGTACTGCTGCTCGATCGACCGCCCGACCATGAGCCGCACCAGCTCGTCCTCGGGCGTCGAGGCCGGTACCTGACCGACGCTGCGGCCGTCCCGGATCACGGTGACCCGGTCGCCGAGGGCGGCGATCTCCTCCAGGTGGTGCGTGATGAAGACGATGCCGACCCCGTCCTCGCGCAACCGCCGCACGATCGCGAACAGCTTCTCGACCTCGTCGGAGGTGAGCACGGCGGTGGGCTCGTCCATGATGAGCACCCGCGCGTCCAGGCTGAGCGCCTTGGCGATCTCGACCATCTGGAGCCGCGCGATGCCCAGTTCACGCACCCGCGCCCGCGGCGACACGTGCACGCCGACCCGCTTCAGCAGCACCTCGGCGTCCGCGTCCATCTTCTTCCGGTCGATCATCCCGAGGCGGCGCGGCTGCCGCCCCAGGAAGATGTTCTCGGCGACCGAGAGATCGGGCACCAGGTTGAACTCCTGGTAGATGGTGGCGATCCCGAGCCGCTCGGAGTCCTGCGCACCGTGGATGCGCACCTCCTCGCCGTCGGCCAGGATGCGCCCGGCGTCGGGGGTGTAGGCGCCGGAGAGCATCTTGATGAGGGTGCTCTTGCCCGCGCCGTTCTCACCGAGCAGCACGTGGACCTCGCCCCGGCGCAGGTCGAAGTCGACACTGTCGAGCGCGACCACGCCGGGGAAGGTCTTGCGGATGCCCTCGATGCGCAGCAACTCGTCCGGACTGCGGCTGCTCACGGCGTACTCCTTCGTACGGGGGACGGGGACGGGGGCCCGGTCGGGGACTGGGCGGGGGAGGGGGACTCGGCCGGGGGTTCTCGGTCGTGGGCCGTCTCGCCGCAGGAGCGGCGGATCACCAGCCGCGCGGGGAGGGTGACCGACTCTCCGGCCCGCCCCCCGATCCGGTCGACCAGCGCGCGCACGGCGGCCCGCCCGAGATCCCGCGTGGGCTGGGCGATCGCCGTGACCGGCGGATCGGTGTGCACGAACCAGCGGATGTCGTCGAACGCGGCGAGCGCGATGTCCTCGGGCACCCGCAGGCCGCGCGCCCGTACGGCGTCCAGCGCGCCGAGCGCCATCAGGTTGTCGGCGGCGAAGACGACCTCGGGCGGCTCGGGCAGGTCGAGGAAGCCCTCGGTGACCCGGCGTCCGCTGTCGGCCTGGAAGTCGCCCTGCCCGATGTAGGCGTCGGGGAGCGGGAGTCCGTACGCGCCGAGCGCCTCGCGGAAGGCGTCGACGCGCTCGCGTCCGGTGGTGGTGGCGGCGGGGCCCGCGATGATGGCGAGCCGCCGGTGCCCGAGGCCGTGCAGGTGCGCCACGAGGTCCCGGACGGCCGCGCGCCCGTCCGACCTGACGACGGGCACGTCCACGCCCGGGATCCACCGGTCGACGAAGACCATCGGCGTCCCGGCCCGCGCGGCGTCCAGCATCCGCGGGGAGCCGCCGTCGGTGGGGGAGACGAGCAGCCCGTCGATACGGCGGTCCAGCAACGTCGTGACGTGGTGGTCCTGCAGGTCGGGACGCTCGTCGGCGTTGCCGATGATGACGCTGTAGCCGAGGGCGCGGGCCTCCTCCTCGACGGAGCGGGCCAGCTCGGTGAAGTACGGGTTCATGACGTCGCTGATGACCAGGCCGAGGGTGCGGGTCTGGTCGGTGCGCAGCGACCGGGCGACGGCGTTCGGCCGGTAGCCCAGCGCCTCGACGGCGGCCAGTACACGTGCCCGTGCGTCCGCGCTGACGGACGGGTGGCCGTTGAGCGCCCGCGAGACCGTCGCGACGGACACGCCCGCCTCGGCGGCGACATCCTTGATGCTCGCCATCGCCGGTTCCACCTCCTCGTGGAATCGATTACATGAGGGATTGGAATCGATTACACGAGGGGTTGGCAAGAGGGGGAGGATGTGACGAAACTCAATCGTGACCGGGGGCGGATCACGTCACGGCAGCGCCGCCCATGCCGCGGCCCGGCCCCGGAGCGAAGGCCCGGGGCCGGGCCGGAGGGGGTGCCGGTCGGCTCGGCTCAGTGCTCGAGAGCGGCCTTGAACATGCCCGCCTCGTAGGAGCCGCCCTTCTGGTGCGTGATGACGGCCATGCGGTTGGCCGCGTTGATCAGGGCGACCAGGCAGACCAGCGCGGCGATCTGGTCGTCGTCGTAGTGCTTGCGCACCTGGGTCCAGGTCTCGTCGGAGACGCCCTGGTGGGCGTCGGCGAGCCGGGTGCCTTCCTCGGTGAGCGCCAGCGCGGCCTGCTCGGCCTCGGTGAACACCGTGGACTCGCGCCAGGCGGCGACCAGATGGAGCCGCACCGGGCTCTCGCCGGCTGCCTCGGCCTCCTTGGTGTGCATGTCGATGCAGTGGCCGCAGCCGTTGATCTGGCTGGCGCGCAGCGACATCAGCTCCTGCGTGGCGTGCGGCAACGACGACTGCTGGAGCACCAGGGCGGTGCCCGCGAACCGCTTGGCGAACTTGTTGCCGATCTCGTTCTCGAACAGGTTGAAACGGGGTTCCATGATCTCGTCCTCACTCGTGAAGCCGTGCTCAAGCCGTGCTGACGACCACAAGATGCCGACCGCCCCGCCTCTGTGACGGGGCACGGATGTGACGAGACCCACCGAGGCCTGGTGTCACAGAACGGCGGTGGCCGGCGTCCTGTGCGCGTGACACCGTGGGAAGCGGACGAGCGGAAGCAGCCGATGATGAGCGAGCACGACGGGCACGCCGAGAACGCCGAGAACGACACGCACGGAGCAGCAGGCGAGGACGGACGCGCGGACCCCGCCACGGAGGCCTTCGTCGCCCACCGCAACCTGCTCTTCACCGTCGCCTACGAGATGCTCGGCTCGGCCGCCGACGCGGAGGACGTCCTCCAGGAGACCTGGCTGCGCTGGTCCGGCGTGGACCTCGACACGGTCCGCGACCGGCGCGCGTACCTGGTCCGCATCACCACCCGGCAGGCGCTGGGCCGGCTGCGGACGCTCGGCCGCCGCAAGGAGTCCTACGTGGGCGCCTGGCTGCCCGAGCCGCTGCTCACGACGCCCGACGTGGCCGAGGACGTGGAACTGGCCGACAGTGTCTCGATGGCGATGATGCTGGTCCTGGAGACGCTCGCGCCGACCGAGCGGGCGGTGTTCGTGCTGCGCGAGGTGTTCGAGTTCGGGTACGACGAGATCGCCGACGCCGTGGGCAAGAGCCAGGACGCGGTCCGGCAGACCGCCCACCGGGCCCGTGCGCACGTGGCGGCGCGCCGGCCGCGCGGGTCCGTCTCCCCGACCCAGACCCGGGACGCGTTCTCCGCGTTCCGGCGGGCCGTGACGACCGGGGACGTGCAGGGCCTGCTCGACGTCCTCGCACCGGACGTGGTGCTCGTGGGCGACGGCGGCGGCATCAAGCAGGCCGTGCTGCGGCCCGTCACGGGGGCCGCGAAGGTGGCCCGCCTCATGGTCGGCGGGCTGGTCAAGCAGGGAGCGGCGGTCTCACTGGAGCCCGCCGAGGTCAACGGCTACCCGGCGCTCGTCCTCCACCTCGACGGCGAGCTGGACACGGTGCTGGCGATGCGTTTCGACGACGGCCTCATCACCGGCCTCTACGCCGTGCGCAACCCCGAGAAGCTCTCGCACATGCGCCGGGAGACCGCGCTGGGCCGCTGACGGCGGAGTCGTTGTCCCGGGCGCCCGTCCGCGGCGCCCGCGAGCCGCGATATCCACTTCCGTCGGGACCCGCCAGGGCGGAGACTCGTGCCATGGCGGACATGGGGGCGTTCCGGGATGCGGTCACCGCGTGGGCGGCCGGTGGCCCCGGCGGGCCGGCGCGCGAGTGGGCGGAGCGGCTGTCGGTCCGCACCGCCGTCCTCCTCGAGGGGCCGAGCGACTCGGCGGCGGTGGACGCGCTGGCCGCGCGGCGCGGCCGGGACCTCGCGGCGGAGGGGATCTGCGTCCTGCCGATGGGCGGCGCGATGAGCGTCGGCCGTTTCGCCACCCTCCTGGGACCGTCCGGCCTGGACCTGCGGCTGACGGGCCTGTGCGACGAGCGGGAGCAGGGCTTCTACGTCCGTGCCCTCGACCGGGCGGAGGCGGCGCCGGGCGGTCTCTTCGTCTGCGCGGCCGACCTGGAGGACGAGCTGATCCGCGCGCTGGGGGTGACGCGGGTGAAGGAACTGGTCGAGGCCGAGGGCGACCTGCGCCCCCTCCAGACCTTCCTCCGCCAGCCCGCCCAGCAGGATCGCACGGCCCAGCAGCAGCTCCGCCGCTTCTTCGGCACCAAGAAGGGCCGCAAGATCCACTACGGCCGTGTCCTCGTCGAGGCGCTGGACCCCGCCCGCGTTCCCGCTCCGCTCTCGGGGCTCTTCGCGGGCCTCTGACACCGGCGCCCTACGACCTCCTGTCGCAGAACCGTGAGCACTTGAGGCCTGTCTGTACTTCAGGGGCTCATGTGAGCACAAGGATGACAGTCGGCTGATGAATGTCCTCGTCTTCGAGGGGAGTACTGGCACCCGGGCCAGGTCAGGCGGCGGCCAACTCGCACCACACGTATGTGCCCCGGTTGCCGTGTCCGGCCAGCGGACGCCGGCCCCACACGTCGGCGCCCGCCCGCACCAGCGCCGGCCCCCGCCCCTCCTCCAGATCCTCCACCCGCCCGAACGCGACCGGCGGCCGAGGTGGCCCGGGGTCCGCGACCCACGCCCCGACCGGCCGAGGCCTTCGCCCCCGTTCCTCGAAGTCCTCAAGCCGCCCCGCCGCTAGCCGTCCCTGCCGTACCGCCGGACTTCGACGTTTTCACCGTCCACGGCCCGAAAGGGCACCCCGCCCGTCCCTGTCACACCCCACCGGTACCGTCGCACCATGCCCAACCAGTCCGAGGCCGCCCCCGGCGAACGGCGGCTCGCCATCCTCGAAGGCGTCCTGGAACGCATCACGTACGCCAACGAGGAGAACGGCTACACGGTCGCCCGCGTCGACACCGGCAGAGGCGCCGGCGACCTCCTCACGGTCGTCGGCGCGCTCCTCGGCGCCCAGGCCGGCGAGTCCCTGCGGATGGAGGGCCGCTGGGGGTCCCACCCGCAGTACGGCAAGCAGTTCCACGTCGAGAACTACACGACCGTCCTGCCCGCCACCATCCAGGGCATCCGGCGCTACCTCGGCTCGGGCCTGGTCAAGGGCATCGGCCCGGTCTTCGCCGACCGGATCACGCAGCACTTCGGGGTGGACACGCTCCAGATCATCGAGGAGGAGCCCAAGCGGCTCATCGAGGTCCCCGGCCTCGGCCCCAAGCGGACCAGGAAGATCGCCGACGCGTGGGAGGAGCAGAAGGCGATCAAGGAGGTCATGCTCTTCCTCCAGACCGTCGAGGTGTCCACGTCGATCGCGGTCCGGATCTACAAGAAGTACGGCGACGCGTCGATCTCCGTCGTGAAGAACCAGCCCTACCGCCTCGCCTCCGACGTCTGGGGCATCGGCTTCCTCACCGCCGACCGGATCGCCCGGTCCGTCGGCATCCCGCACGACAGCCCGGACCGCGTGAAGGCGGGCCTCCAGTACGCCCTGTCGCAGGCCACCGACCAGGGGCACTGCTACCTCCCCGAGGAGCGGCTCATCGCCGACGCGGTGAAGCTGCTCGCGGTGGACACCGGGCTCGTCATCGAGTGCCTCGCCGAACTGGCCGCCGACCCCGAGGACGGCGAGGACCCCGGCGTCGTCCGCGAGAAGGTCCCCGACCCCGAGGGCGGCGACCCCGTCACCGCCGTCTACCTCGTCCCCTTCCACCGAGCCGAGCTGGCCCTCTCCGCCCAGCTCCTGCGCCTCCTGCGCACCGGCGAGGACCGGATGCCCGGCTTCCAGGACGTGGCCTGGGACAAGGCGCTGGCCTGGCTCCAGCGACGTACCGGCGCCGACCTCGCCCCCGAGCAGGAGGCCGCCGTCAAGCTGGCACTCACCGAGAAGGTCGCCGTCCTCACCGGCGGACCGGGCTGCGGCAAGTCGTTCACCGTCCGGTCCATCGTCGAGCTGGCCCGCGCCAAGAAGGCGAAGGTGGTGCTCGCCGCGCCCACCGGCCGGGCCGCCAAGCGCCTGGCCGAGCTGACCGGCGCCGAGGCCTCCACGGTCCACCGCCTGCTGGAACTCAAGCCGGGCGGCGACGCGGCCTACGACCGGGACCGCCCGCTCGACGCCGACCTCGTCGTGGTCGACGAGGCGTCCATGCTCGACCTCCTGCTGGCCAACAAGCTGGTCAAGGCCGTGCCCCCGGGCGCACACCTGCTCTTCGTCGGGGACGTGGACCAGCTGCCCAGCGTCGGCGCGGGCGAGGTGCTGCGGGACCTGCTGGCCCCCGGCAGCCCCGTACCGGCCGTGCGGCTCACCCGGGTCTTCCGCCAGGCCCAGCAGTCGGGGGTGGTGACCAACGCCCACCGGATCAACGCGGGGCAGCACCCGCTCACCGACGGCATGAAGGACTTCTTCCTCTTCGTCGAGGACGACACCGAGGAGGCCGGGCGGCTCACCGTGGACGTCGCCGCCCGCCGCATCCCCGCGAAGTTCGGCCTCGACCCGCGCCGCGACGTGCAGGTCCTCGCGCCCATGCACCGGGGTCCCGCCGGAGCCGGCGCGCTGAACGGGCTGCTCCAGCAGGCCGTCACCCCGGGGCGGCCGGACGTGCCGGAGAAGCGGTTCGGCGGTCGGGTCTTCCGGGTCGGCGACAAGGTCACCCAGATTCGCAACAATTACGAGAAGGGTGAGAACGGCGTCTTCAACGGCACCGTCGGCGTGGTCACCTCGCTCGACCCGGTGGACCAGCGCCTCACCGTGCTGACGGACGAGGACGAGGAGGTCCCGTACGACTTCGACGAACTGGACGAGCTGGCCCACGCCTACGCGGTGACCATCCACCGCTCCCAGGGCAGCGAGTATCCGGCGGTGGTGATCCCCGTGACGACCGGCGCCTGGATGATGCTCCAGCGGAACCTGCTGTACACGGCGGTCACCCGGGCCAAGAAGCTGGTCGTCCTCGTCGGCTCCCGCAAGGCGATCGGACAGGCGGTGCGCACGGTGTCGGCCGGCCGGCGCTGCACGGCGCTCGACTTCCGGCTGACGGGCTCCTGATCCACAGACCCTCCCGTGACCACCTGCCTCTGTGAAAAAAATGATCGATCAAACGAGTCGTAAAGGTCACAGAGCACTTCCGGAAGGGAGGGAGAGGGGGCAGGATGAGCAAGTTGGCGGCACTGAGTGCCGCCGATAGGCCCGATGGTCGACCCCGAGTGCACTCTCCTGAGCCAAGTGGGGGATGGTAGAGACAGTCAGGGCACCTCGAAGATGAGGCACTACGTCGGTGAGGGAAGACGTGAGCGACAACTCTGTAGTACTGCGGTACGGCGACGGCGAGTACACCTACCCGGTGATCGACAGCACCGTCGGCGACAAGGGCTTCGACATCGGGAAGCTCCGCGCCCAGACCGGTCTGGTGACGCTGGACAGCGGTTACGGCAACACCGCCGCCTATAAATCCGCCATCACGTATCTGGACGGCGAGGCGGGCATCCTCCGCTACCGCGGCTACCCGATCGAGCAGCTGGCCGAGCGCTCCTCCTTCGTGGAGGTCGCCTACCTGCTGATCAACGGCGAGCTGCCCACGGTCGACGAGCTCACCGCGTTCAAGAACGAGATCACGCAGCACACCCTGCTGCACGAGGACGTCAAGAACTTCTACAAGGGCTTCCCGCGCGACGCCCACCCGATGGCCATGCTGTCGTCGGTCGTCTCGGCGCTGTCGACGTTCTACCAGGACAGCCACAACCCGTTCGACGAGCGTCAGCGCAACCTCTCCACGATCCGGCTGCTGGCCAAGCTTCCGACGATCGCGGCGTACGCGTACAAGAAGTCGATCGGCCACCCGTTCGTCTACCCGCGCAACGACCTCGGCTACGTCGAGAACTTCCTGCGCATGACGTTCTCGGTGCCGGCGCAGGAGTACGAGCTCGACCCGACGGTCGTCTCCGCCCTGGACAAGCTGCTGATCCTGCACGCGGACCACGAGCAGAACTGCTCGACCTCCACGGTCCGCCTGGTCGGCTCCTCGCAGGCCAACATGTTCGCGTCGATCTCCGCGGGCATCAACGCCCTGTGGGGCCCGCTGCACGGCGGCGCCAACCAGTCGGTGCTGGAGATGCTCGAGGGCATCCGCGACAACGGTGGCGACGTCGACACCTTCATCCGCAAGGTGAAGAACAAGGAGGACGGCGTCCGCCTGATGGGCTTCGGCCACCGGGTCTACAAGAACTTCGACCCGCGCGCCAAGATCATCAAGGCCGCCGCGCACGACGTCCTCTCCGCTCTCGGCAAGTCCGACGAGCTGCTGGACATCGCGCTGAAGCTGGAGGAGCACGCGCTCTCCGACGACTACTTCGTCTCGCGCAGCCTCTACCCGAACGTCGACTTCTACACCGGCCTGATCTACCGGGCCATGGGCTTCCCGACCGAGATGTTCACGGTCCTGTTCGCCCTCGGCCGGCTGCCGGGCTGGATCGCCCAGTGGCACGAGATGATCAAGGAGCCGGGTTCCCGCATCGGCCGCCCGCGCCAGATCTACACGGGCGTCGTGGAGCGCGACTTCGTGCCGGTCGAGGAGCGCTGAGCGTCCTCTTCGAGGCCTGCGGACCCCGTACCCGACCCCCCCGGTCGGGTACGGGGTCCGTTCATTTCCCGTGGTGCGGGCCGTTCCCATGGACCGGGCCCGGCCGGGGAACAGCGAAAGGCGCCCCGGCGCCGGTCCCCCCACGGGCCGACGAACCAGGGCGCCTTCCCATGTCCCGGTGCGGATTCCCCCCACGGGATCCGGCCGGGCGTCTGTGAGGACAGCGCCTGAATCGCTGTACTGAACCGGCGGGCGAACCCGCCCACCTGTCGTGTGTCTGTGTGTGTCTGTGTGTATCTGTCGAGTGTCTCGTGCGGTCTGCCGGGACAGCGCACGACCGGGAGGGCCGCTCAAAGCTTCCCGGTGTACGTGTCCCGGCAACGCAGCTCTGGGAATGTCCCCCAAGACGTCCCCAGATGTCAGGTGGCGCCCCCCAAGACGCTGCCTGACATCGCCAACTTAGACCTTCGAACCCCTTAGATGGTTACGTTCGCATCACTGTGATCTGCGTCTCTTGCATATGTCCGTTAGGTGCGCAAGGGCCCCGATACGTCGAACGGTACCCAAGCGTAAGGAAGATGCGCGAGCCTTGTGAAGAGCTTATGTGAGGCGCGCGCAGGACTCCAGAGGGATCGGGGCATCGAGACCTCAGCGAAACGCCCGCAGCCGGAGGCTGTTGGTGACGACGAAGACCGAGGAGAACGCCATCGCCGCCCCCGCGATCATCGGGTTCAGCAGTCCGGCGGCGGCCAGCGGCAGCGCGGCCACGTTGTAGCCGAAGGCCCACACGAGATTGCCCTTGATCGTCGACAGGGTCCGCCGGGAGAGCCGGATCGCGTCCGCGGCCGCCCGCAGGTCCCCCCGTACGAGTGTCAGGTCGCCCGCCTCGATCGCCGCGTCCGTCCCCGTGCCCATCGCCAGCCCCAGGTCGGCGGTGGCGAGCGCGGCCGCGTCGTTGACACCGTCCCCGACCATCGCGACCGTACGGCCCTCGGCGCGCAGCCTCTCCACCACGGCGACCTTCTCCTCGGGCAGCACCTCGGAGATCACCTCGTCGACGCCGACGGCCCGGGCGACCGACTCGGCCACGCGCCGGTTGTCGCCGGTCAGCAGGACCGGGGTGAGCCCCAGCCGGCGCAGCATCGCCACCGCCTCCGCGCTGGTCTCCCGGACCGTGTCCGCCACGGCGACGACCCCGCGGGCCGCGCCGTCCCAGCCGACCACCACGGCCGTACGGCCCCGCCTCTCGGCCTCGTCCCTGGCCCGGGCGACCTCGGGTGGCAGAACGTCGTAGAGGCGCCCCACGGCCACCTGGAGGCCGTCCACGCGCCCGCGTACGCCGCGACCGGGGACGTTCGTGAAGTCCTCGACCCCGGGGAGCGGGCCGAGCCGCTCCCCGGCACCGGCCGCGACCGCGCGGGCCACGGGATGCTCGGAGGCGTGCTCGACGGCGCCCGCCAGACGCAGCACCCGTTCCTCGTCGGTGCCCTCGGCGGCGTACACCTCGTGCAGGGTCATGCGGCCCGTGGTGACGGTGCCGGTCTTGTCCAGGACGACCGTGTCCACCCGCCGCGTGGACTCCAGGACCTCGGGGCCCTTGATGAGGATGCCCAGCTGGGCGCCGCGGCCCGTGCCGACCATCAGGGCGGTCGGCGTGGCCAGGCCCAGCGCGCACGGGCAGGCGATGATCAGCACGGCGACGGCGGCGGTGAACGCGGCGACCGTGTCGCCGGTGGCGCCCAGCCACCCGCCGAAGGTGGCGCACGCGATCAGCAGCACGACGGGCACGAAGATCCCCGAGATCCGGTCGGCGAGCCGCTGCACCTCGGCCTTGCCGCTCTGCGCGTCCTCGACCAGCTTCGCCATCCGCGCCAACTGCGTGTCCGCGCCCACCCGGGTCGCCTCGACCAGCAGCCGGCCCGCGGCGTTGACCGTCGCGCCGGTGACGGTGTCGCCGACCGCCACGTCCACCGGCACCGACTCGCCGGTCAGCATCGAGGCGTCCACGGCCGAGGCGCCCTCGACCACCGTGCCGTCGGTGGCGATCTTCTCCCCGGGCCGGACGACGAACCGGTCGCCGACCGCGAGCCGGGCCACCGGGACGCGTACCTCGCGCCCGTCCCGCAGGACCGCGACGTCCTTCGCGCCCAGCTCCATCAGCGCCCGCAGCGCGGCCCCGGCGCGGCGCTTGGAGCGGGCCTCCAGCCAGCGGCCGAGCAGCAGGAACGCGGTGACACCGGCGGCGGCCTCCAGGTAGATCGCGGAGGCGCCGTCCGTGCGGGAGACGGTGAGGTCGAAGCCGTGCCGCATGCCCGGCATGCCCGCGTCCCCGAGGAACAGCGCCCACAGGGACCAGCCGAACGCCGCGAGCGTGCCGAGCGAGACGAGGGTGTCCATGGTCGCCGCACCGTGCCGGAGGTTCTTCCACGCGGCGCGGTGGAAGGGCAGCCCGCCCCACACGACGACGGGCGCGGCGAGGGTGAGCGAGAGCCACTGCCAGTTCTCGAACTGGAGCGCCGGGACCATGGCGAGCAGCACGACGGGCGCGGCCAGCAGGGCGCAGACCACGAGGCGCCCGCGGAGGGCGGTCAGCCCGGGGTCTTCGCCGGCGTCGCCGACGTCGCCGTCCGGGTCGCCCGCCGCGTCGGCCGGTTCCGGGGGCGGCGCGGGCTCCTCGGCGGTGTACCCGGTCCTGACGACGGTCGCGATCAGGTCGGCGACGCCGGTGGCCGCCGGGTACGTGATCCGGGCCTTCTCCGTCGCGTAGTTCACCGTGGCGGTGACGCCGTCCATGAGGTTGAGCTTCTTCTCGACGCGAGCCGCGCAGGAGGCGCAGGTCATCCCGCCGATGAGCAGTTCGACCTCGGCGAGGTCCGGCGCGCCGGAATCGGAGGCTGCGGCGTCGGACGCGGTGGTGTCCGGCGCGACGGTGTCGGACGCGGTGGTGTCGGACGCGGTGGTGCTGGTCATGGTCCAGGCTCCTGACGGCCGGCCGGACCGCGCGCGGCCCGGCCGGAGGGGCTGAGGGTGCTGCCGGGGTGCGGCGGTGCCGCTCAGGCCCTGCCGACGAGTTCGAAGCCCGCCTCGTCCACGGCGGCCCGTACCGCCTCGTCGTCGAGGGCGGCCTCGGAGACGACGGTGACCTCGCCGGTCGAGGCGACGGCCTGCACCGAGCCGACGCCCGGGATCTCGGAGATCTCGCCGGAGACGGCGCCCTCGCAGTGTCCGCAGCTCATTCCGCTCACCTTGTAGACGGTGGTGACGGAGCCCTGGGTGTCGGTCTGGGCGGTCATGTCGTTACTCCTCGTCGGGGCGTGCCGGGCGGGTACCCGTGATCCGGCGTGGACCACGTACCCCACTGTACCCCTAGGGGGTATGGGCGTCGCAGGGCCTGCCGTGTGATGGGGGACGGGAAGCGGGAGTGCCGGGACGGAAGTGAGGGCGGCGGATGCGCGCGGTGGTGTACGAGCGGTTCGGGGAGCCGGCCGAGGTGCGTGAGGTGCCCGACCCGGAGCCCGCCGCGCACGGCGTCGTGGTCCGCGTCGGGGCCACCGGGCTGTGCCGCAGCGACTGGCACGGATGGCAGGGCCACGACCCGGACATCGCCCTGCCGCACGTACCCGGGCACGAACTCGCCGGTGTCGTCGAGGCGGTCGGCGACCGGGTGACGGGATGGCGGCCCGGTGACCGGGTGACGGTGCCCTTCGTCTGCGCCTGCGGAAGCTGCGGGGCCTGTGCGGCGGGCGACCACCAGGTGTGCGAGCGGCAGACCCAGCCGGGCTTCAGCCACTGGGGGTCCTTCGCCGAGTACGTGGCGCTCGACCACGCCGACGTCAATCTCGTCGCCGTACCGGAGGACATGTCCTTCGCGACGGCGGCCTCGCTCGGCTGCCGCTTCGCCACGGCGTTCCGGGCCGTGGTCCAGCAGGGGCGGGTCGCGGCGGGGGAGTGGGTCGCGGTGCACGGCTGCGGCGGCGTGGGCCTGTCCGCGGTGATGATCGCCGCCGCCTCGGGCGCTCGGGTCGTCGCCGTGGACGTGTCGGCCCGGGCGCTGGAGCGGGCGCGCGAGTTCGGCGCGGCCGCGTGCGTGGACGCGACCGCCGTGCCCGACCCCGCGGAGGCGGTGCGCGAACTGACCGGCGGGGGCGCCCACCTCTCGCTGGACGCCCTCGGCTCACCGGCCACCTGCGCCGCGTCCGTGAACGGCCTGCGCCGCCGCGGCCGGCACGTGCAGGTCGGCCTGCTGCCCTCGCCGACCGGCACCACCGCGGTCCCCATGGCCCGCGTCATCGCCCTGGAGCTGGCCCTCCTCGGCAGCCACGGCATGGCCGCGCACACCTACCCGCCGATGATGGAGCTGGTCCGCACGGGAGTGCTGCGGCCCGAGCGGCTCGCGACGGCCGCCATCCCGCTGGACGCGGCCCCCGCGGCCCTCTCGGTCATGGGCACGGCACCCGGGGCGGGCGTGGTGGTCGTCCTGCCGTGACTGCGGCGCGGTCCTCGCGGGGCGCCCGCGGTGGGCGCCCCGCTCGACGTCGAAGGCGGCCGTCGGCAGCTCGTCGCCGGCCGGCCTACCGCTTCCGGTTGCGGGGCCGGGACGCCACCCAGGCCCGGATCGTGTCCGCGTACCAGTAGGGCTTCCCGCCCTCCACGTGGTCGGGCGGGGGCAGCAGCCCGTGCTTGCGGTACGACCGCACGGTGTCCGGCTGTACCCGGATGTGGGCCGCGATGTCCTTGTAGGACCAGAGCCTTCGGTCGGTCACGTGCACCTCCCCGCGCGCACCGCGGCGGCGACCGGGGACGGCCGCCAGGGGGGAGCCGGGCGCTGCGCTGGCGATCACCAAGCCTGTGCGGGGAGAACGACGTCCGGTGAGGGGCGGTCAGGGGCCGTTCCCGGGTGTGACGGAAGACCCGCATGCGCGTGACATCCGTGACGGGAGGGGCGCCTTTGTGACAGGGATGCCGCAAAGGCGTACGCCGGAGTCCGGGCGTGGCGCGTTGACTCGGGCGGCCGGCGGTGCTCCGCGCGCTCGGGCGAGCGGCCACCCGGAGCATGTCGCCCGCTCTGTCGTCCGAATGTCCGGACAAAACATTGACAGGGCGCACGCACGGGGCTAGAAACCGGGGGAGACGCAACGGCGGGCGGGCGGCGACGGGCGGCGACGGGCGACGGCAGGCACGATCGCCGGCCCCCCGCCGGAACCGTCGGGACGGCTACGACCGTACGACCGGTACGACGTGCACGACGGGCACGAAGGGGAACGCGATGGCGCGCACCACCTGGCCGCCGGGGCCGGGAGCCGCCCGCGCCGGTTCCCCCACGAAACGCCTCCGGCGCGGGAAGGCCGCTTCGCCCTGGCAGGAGCGAGGCACGAGCGCCGACTCCCCGCTCGCACCGGCCCCGCGCCGGAGGTTCCCGCGTCCCGTCGGGAGGCCGGCCGCCCGCACTGCCCCAGGTGTCTACGCGGACACCCGAACCGCATACACAGTGTCGGGCGCGTCCGGAGCGCCCGGCTGCTGGGATGGACCCATGGCCGAGACCATGGCCCGATCGCCGCGGACCGCGCACCGATCGTCGCCGGTCACGGCCCGTGAGCCGGACCGACGGCACGTCTCGACCCGTCGCCGCCATCTGTGAAGGAGTTCTCGGTCATGACGAACATCGTCAACCACTGGATCGGCGGCAAGACCGCCGAAGGCGCCTCGGGCACGTACGGGCCGGTGACCGACCCGGCGACCGGCGCGGTCGTCACGAAGGTGGCCTTCGCCTCGGTCGACGAGGTGGACGCCGCGGTGGCCGCGGCCCAGGACGCCTACCTGACCTGGGGCCAGTCCTCGCTGGCGCAGCGCACCTCGATCCTCTTCAAGTTCCGGGCGCTGCTGGACGCGCACCGCGACGAGATCGCCGACCTGATCACCGCCGAGCACGGCAAGGTGCACTCCGACGCGCTCGGCGAGGTCGCGCGCGGCCTGGAGATCGTCGACCTGGCCTGCGGCATCACCGTGCAGCTCAAGGGCGAGCTGTCGACGCAGGTCGCCACGCGCGTCGACGTGTCCTCGATCCGCCAGCCGCTCGGCGTGGTCGCCGGCATCACGCCGTTCAACTTCCCGGCGATGGTGCCGATGTGGATGTTCCCGCTCGCCATCGCCTGCGGCAACACCTTCGTGCTCAAGCCGAGCGAGAAGGACCCGTCGGCCGCGATGAAGATCGCCGAGCTGCTCTCCGAGGCCGGTCTGCCGGACGGCGTCTTCAACGTCGTGCACGGCGACAAGGTGGCCGTGGACCGGCTCCTTGAGCACCCGGACGTCAAGGCGGTCTCGTTCGTCGGCTCGACGCCCATCGCCCGGTACATCCACACCACCGCCTCCGCGAACGGCAAGCGCGTCCAGGCCCTCGGCGGCGCCAAGAACCACATGCTGGTGCTGCCGGACGCCGACCTCGACGCGGCGGCGGACGCGGCCGTGTCGGCGGCCTACGGCTCGGCCGGCGAGCGCTGCATGGCGATCTCCGCGGTCGTCGCGGTCGGCGCCGTCGGCGACGAGCTGGTCGAGAAGATCCGCGAGCGCGCCGAGAAGATCAAGATCGGCCCCGGCAACGACCCGACGTCCGAGATGGGACCGCTCATCACCGCGGCGCACCGCGACAAGGTCGCGTCCTACGTCGCGGGCGCGGCGGCCGAGGGCTGCGAGGTCGTCCTGGACGGCACCGGGCTCACGGTCGACGGGCACGAGGACGGCCACTGGATCGGCATCTCCCTGCTGGACCGGGTGCCGACCACGGCCAAGGCCTACCAGGACGAGATCTTCGGCCCCGTCCTGTGCGTGCTGCGCGCCGAGACCTACGAGGAGGGTCTGGCCCTCATCAACGCCTCGCCGTTCGGCAACGGCACCGCGATCTTCACCCGGGACGGCGGCGCGGCCCGCCGCTTCCAGCTGGAGGTCGAGGCCGGCATGGTCGGCGTGAACGTGCCGATCCCGGTCCCCGTGGGCTACCACTCCTTCGGCGGCTGGAAGGACTCGCTCTTCGGCGACCACCACATCTACGGCAACGACGGCACGCACTTCTACACCCGCGGCAAGGTCGTCACCACCCGCTGGCCGGACCCGTCCGACGCCCCGGCGGGCGTCGACCTGGGCTTCCCGCGCAACCACTGAGCCACCGCGGTGCCCGTGTCCCGGCCCGGGACACGGGCACCGCGCGTCGTCTCAGCCCTGCTGCGCCCCGGCGTCCTTCACCTCCTGCGTGAGGTCGCCGGTCTGCGCCGCGGGCGGGGCCACGATCTCCTCGGTGGCGCCGAACCTGTCGAAGTCCATGGTGACCTTCATGGCGCCGAACTCCTGCGTCATGCGCACCGGGAGGTCCTTGCCGCCCACCCAGACGTCCATGGTGACGGTGGTGGAGCCGCCGGTCATCTGGCCGAACAGGTTCCCCTCGTCGCCGTAGGCGTTCTTCAGCCTGCCCATGTCGTCCTGGTCGAGGACGGCCCGGTAGTGCGTCGTGGAGCGGCCGTTGACCGTCTCCCGGCCGAGATCCTCGACGTCGCCGGCGTACTTCAGCCCCTTCATGGACGCGGACGGGCTGCCGCCGGCCGACCCGCTGAGCGCTTCGGCGCCCGCGTCGCCGAACACGGCCGAGCCGTCGATCCGCATCCACTCCTTGCCCGCGAGCGGACCGGACGGCTGGGGGTCGACGTCGTAGTAGTAGGCGCCGTCCACGAACAGCGTGCGGACCGTCGGGGAGGCCGTGAGCGCCTGCATCCGCGCGGCCTCGGTGTCCATCTCGACGTCGAAGGCGTAGCCGTCGCCCCACGAGTACGTGCCGTCCATGGAGATCGGCTCGCCCGGTCCCAGGTCGGTCGACATCCGGACCTCCGCGGAGCCCAGCTCCTCGGTCCGGTCGGTGGCCCGGGAGAGCGCCGCCATGATCGTGTCCGTCCGGCTCACGGCCGTGTCGGCCGCCTTGTCGGCGGTCTCCGCCGCCGTCTTCGCGCCCTGCGAACCGCACGCCGTCGTCGCGACCATCGCCGCCGCGGTCAGCCCCACCCAGGTCGCGGTGTACCTCAGCCTCATGAGTCCCCACCCAGTGCCGTGTTCCTGTGCTTCACCTGTGTCCGGGACTCTACCGGGCACCACCGACAGCGTCCGGATACCGGACGACGGCACCTTTTTTTGCCCCGCCCCCTACGGTTCCCGCACGCCGCAAAGGTCTTCTGACTCAAGGGGCATCATGCGATTTACCGGCCTCCAAGCGGCTTGCGGCAACGGTTTCCGTAGGTAAACAGGCATTGACGCAGCGGTTTTCGTCGGGATTCCATCTGGCGTCGGGAGCGGACGAGAACCACGTACGAGCAAGCCGCCGGAGGCGATAGCGCTCCCGCCCGAACCACGCCGCCCGAGTCGATCGGAACCGCTCCATGACCGACACGCTCCGCCCCGCCGAGACCGCAGCCGCAGCGCCCCCCGACCTTCCGGCACCGCCGGAGTCACGGACGCTCAAGCGTTCCATCGGGGTCGTCGGCGGCACTCTCCTGACGCTCTCGTGCGTGACCCCCGCCTCCACGCTGTTCGTGGTGGTCCCCGACCTGTTCGGCTCGCTCGGCACCGCCACCGCCCTGACCATCGCCATCGGCTCCCTCCTCTGCATCGCCGTGGCGTTCTGCTACTCGGAACTGGGCACCCTCATCCCCAGCGCGGGCGGCGAGTACGCCATGGTGTCGACCCTGGCCGGGCGGCTGGCGGGCTGGCTGGTCTTCGTGCTGTCCCTGCTGGTCGTCATGATCGTGCCGCCGGTGATCGCGATGGGCACCGCCGACTACCTCGCACCGATCGTGCACCTCGACCCGTCCGTGGCGGGCGCCGGCGTCATGGTGCTCGCCACCCTGGCCGGCCTCCTCGACCTGCGGGCCAACGCCTGGATCACCGGCGTCTTCCTGGTCCTCGAGGTCATCGCCGCCGCCGTCGTCGCGGTGCTGGGCTTCGCCCACGCGGAGCGCGGTCCCGGCAGCCTCGCCGCCATGGAGGTGGCCGGCGCGGACGGCGGCGCGGACCCCGTGACGGCGATGCTGGTCGTCTCCGGGCTCGCCATCGCCCTGTTCGTCACCCAGGGCTTCTCCACCGCCGTCTACCTCTCCGAGGAGTTGGAGAACCCGCGCCGCAACGTCGCCCGCACGGTGCTCGCCACCCTCGCCATCTCCGCCGTGATCATCCTGGTCCCGGTCGTCGCCATCACCCTCGGCGCCTCCGACCTCGCTGAGCTGACCGGCGGAGACATCGGCGCCATGGTCACCGCCTGGTCCAACTCGGCCGTCGGCACCTTCGTCAGCCTCTGCGTCGCCCTCGCCATCATCAACGCGGGCATCGTCATGGTCATCCAGAACTCGCGCGTCCTGTTCGCCTCGGCCCGCGACAAGGCCTGGCCCGCCCCGGTGAACGGCGTCTTCTCCAAGCTCGGCCGCTTCGGGTCCCCCTGGGTCGCCACCCTCGCCGTCGGCGTGCCGGGCGCCCTGTTGTGCTTCGTCGACCTGGACACCCTGTACGGGGTCACGGGCGTCTCCGTCACCGGCATGTACCTGCTCGTCGCGGTCGCCGCCCTGCTCTGCCGGCGCGGCGCCCACCGGCACGCGCACGCGTGGCGCATGCCCCTGTGGCCCGCCGTGCCGGTCCTGCTGATCGTGGTCCTCGCCTACATCCTGACCCAGCAGGAGACCGGCCACCTGCTGTGGACCGGCGGCATCACCGCCGCGGCCACCCTGTACTGGGCCCTGTACCTGCGCCCGCGCCGCGACACGCGCTGGCTGGTGACCGTCCCCGACGACGTCCGGGAGCCCGCCCGGCCGTGACCCGCCGTACCGCGCTCGCGGTACGGGGTGGCGGCGGCGTAATCCCGTGGGAGGGGCGGAGGTTCGGCCCCGGGGCTGCCCCGGTTGTCTGCGGTGGCCCGTACCGTTGACACATGGATCTTCGACTGCCCCGCGTGCGAGGGCTGCTACGGGGGCCGCGGCGGATTCTCTGCGCCGCGGCCGCCGTCGTCGTACTCGCCGGAGCCGGGACCTGGACGGCCGTCGCCGGCGACGACCCGCCCCCGGTGCACCGCACCGACCGGACCCTGGCCGTGGGCGACGGAGTGCGCCTGGACACCTCGTACTTCACGTCGGGTTCCGGCGGCCGGCGCCCGGCCGTCCTGCTGGCGCACGGCTTCGGCGGCAGCAAGGACGACGCACGGGAGCAGGCGAAGGCCCTCGCCCGCGACGGGTACGCGGTGCTGACCTGGTCGGCGCGCGGCTTCGGCAGGTCCACCGGGAAGATCGGGTTGAACGCGCCGGACGGCGAGGTCGCCGACGTGTCCCGGCTGATCGACTGGCTGGCGGAGCGGCCGGAGGTCCGGCTGGACCGGCAGGGCGACCCGCGCGTGGGCGTGGCCGGCGGTTCGTACGGCGGGGCCGTGGCCCTGCTGGCCGTCGGGCACGACGACCGGGTCGACGCCATCGCCCCCGCCATCACCTACTGGAACCTCGCGGACGCCCTCTTCCCGAACGGCGTCCTCAAGAAGCTGTGGGCCGGCCTCTTCGTCAACCTGGGCGGCGGCTGCGAGGAGCTGGACGCCGCGCTCTGCCGGATGTACCAGCGCGTCGCCGAGCAGGGTGCGCCGGACGCCGAGGCGGTGAAGCTCCTGGAGGAGCGCAGTCCGCAGGCCGTCGGCGACCGCATCGACGTGCCCACGCTGCTGATACAGGGTCAGACCGACTCCCTCTTCCCGCTCGGCCAGTCCGACGCCGCCGCGAAGGCGATCCGGGCCAACGGAGCCCCCGTGGAGGTCGACTGGGTCTCGGGCGGGCACGACGGCGGCGACATGGAGACGGACCGCGTCCAGGACCGCATCGGGACGTGGTTCGACCGCTATCTGAAGGGCGACGAGTCGGCCGGCACCGGCCCGGCCTTCCGCGTCACCCGCACCCTCGGCGCCGGCAGCGGCGACGGAGAACCACGCCTGGAGGGCGTGAGCGCCGACTCCTACCCCGGCCTCACGAGCGAGCCGCAGGCGATCGCCCTGCGCGGACGCGAGCAGCGCTTCGACAACCCGGCCGGCGCCAGTCCGCCCGCCGTCTCCGCCGTGCCCGGCATCGGCGGCTCCGGCGGCCTCTCCCGGCTCTCCTCGCTCGGCGTCGGCATCTCCCTGGAGTTCCCCGGCCAGTTCGCCGCCTTCGAGTCGGCGCCCCTGGAGGAGGACCTCCAGATCACCGGCTCGCCCACCGCGACCGTGCACGTGAAGTCCACCCGCGACGACGCCGTGCTCTTCGCCAAGGTGTACGACGTGGGACCCGGCGGCACCCAGCAGGTCCTCCCCGCCCAGCTCGTCACACCCCTCAGGGTGGAGGACGCCAAGGCCGGCAAGGACGTGACGATCACCCTGCCGGCCGTCGACCACAAGGTCGAGGACGGCCACCGGCTGCGCCTGGTCCTCTCCTCCACCGACCTCGGGTACGCCTCCCCGGCCGCCCCCGCCACCTACACCGTCTCCCTCGAGGGCGACCTGAAGGTGCCGACGGCGCTCGGCGGGAGCGGCCAGGTGGCCGGGCTGCCCGCCTGGGTCTGGTGGGCGCCCCTCGCCGGAGCGGCCGTGGCCGCGGCCCTGCTGCTGACGGCCCGCCGGCGCACCACGGCCCCGCCGCCCGACCCCGCGCTGGCCGGCGTGCCGCTCCAGATCACCGACCTGACCAAGCGGTACGCCAGGTCCACCGACCGGTACGCGGTCCGGGACCTGTCCTTCCGGGTGGAGAAGGGCCAGGTACTGGGCCTGCTCGGACCGAACGGCGCCGGCAAGACGACGACCCTGCGCATGCTGATGGGCCTCATCACGCCCGACGGCGGCGAGATCCGCGTCTTCGGCCACGCCATCGCGCCCGGCGCCCCGGTCCTCTCCCGCGTCGGCGCCTTCGTCGAGGGTGCGGGCTTCCTGCCGCACCTGTCCGGCCGCGAGAACCTGGAGCTGTACTGGCGGGCCACCGGCCGCCCGCCCGAGGACGCCCACCTCGACGAGGCCCTGGAGATCGCCGGCCTCGGCGAGGCGCTCGCCCGCGCGGTGCGCACCTACTCGCAGGGCATGCGCCAGCGCCTCGCCATCGCCCAGGCCATGCTCGGCCTGCCCGACCTGCTGATCCTGGACGAGCCGACCAACGGCCTGGACCCGCCGCAGATCCGCGAGATGCGCGAGGTGATGATCCGCTACGCGGCGGCCGGCCGCACCGTGATCGTCTCCAGCCACCTGCTGGCCGAGGTCGAGCAGACCTGCACCCACCTGGTCGTCATGGACCACGGCCGGCTGGTGCAGGCCGGCCCGGTCGGCGAGATCGTCGGCTCCGGCGACACGCTGCTGGTGGGCACCACCGCGCCCGTCGACGCGCCCCTCGTCGAGAAGGTCGCCGCCCTGCCGGGCGTGGCCTCGGCCGTCCGCACCGACGAAGGCATCCTGGTCCGCCTCGACGCCGCCGCCGACGGCACCGCCCGCCGTCTGGTCGCCGACCTCGTACGCCTGGACGTGCCCGTGGAGTCGGTGGGCCCCCACCGGCGCCTGGAGGACGCGTTCCTCACCCTGATCGGAGACCCGGCATGAGCACGCTGGCCGAACGCGCCGAGCCCGTCGGCCCCCGGGAGGTCGCCGAGGGCTACCGCGCGGGCCGCACCCTGCCCGTGCGGGTGGAGCTGGTCCGGCAGCTCAAGCGGCGGCGCACGCTCGTCATGGGCGGCATCCTGTTCGCCCTCCCGTTCGTGCTGCTCGTCGCCTTCCGGGTCGGCGGCGGACCGGACGGCGGCGGCAACCAGGTCAGCCTGATGGACTCGGCCACCGCCTCGGGGGCGAACTTCGCCGCGGTGAACCTCTTCGCCTCCGCGGGCTTCCTCCTCGTCGTGCCCGTCGCCCTGTTCTTCGGGGACACGGTCGCCTCGGAGGCGAGCTGGTCCTCGCTGCGCTACCTGCTGGCGGCGCCGGTGCCCCGGGCCCGCCTGCTGTGGTCCAAGCTGGTCGTCGCGCTCACCCTGAGCCTCGCCGCCATCGTCCTGCTGCCGCTGGTCGCGCTCGCCGTCGGCACGGTCGCCTACGGCTGGGGGCCGCTGGAGCTGCCCACCGGCGGCAGCCTGCCCACCGGCACGGCGGCCGAGCGCCTCGCCGTCACCGTGGCGTACGTCTTCGTCTCGCAACTGGTCACCGCCGCCCTGGCGTTCTGGCTGTCCACGAAGACGGACGCACCGCTCGGCGCGGTCGGCGGCGCGGTCGGCCTGACCATCATCGGCAACGTCCTGGACGAGGTGACCGCCCTCGGCGACTGGCGGGACTTCCTGCCCGCGCACTGGCAGTACGCCTGGCTCGACGCGGTCCGCCCCGAGATGGACTGGACCCGCCTCATCCAGGGCACCTCGCTGTCGGTGACCTACGCCCTCGTGCTGTTCGCCCTGGCCTTCCGGGCGTTCGCCCGCAAGGACGTCGTCTCCTAGGCCTGTCCCCCCGCCGCGCACGCACGGGCGCCCCTCACGGGGGCGCCCGTCGGCGCGTCGATGCGCGAAGACCCCGCCCAGGTCACCGGAGGGTCACCCACCGCTTCCGGCCGCCCGCCGCCGCACCCCTTTCGAGACGAACCCGTGACGCCCCGTGCCGCACGTTCCGCCCCGCCGCGCCGTCACCGTCACGTACACCGGCGTCAACGGAACCAGGGGGCACGGAAGATGAAGCGGTACCGGACACGGAGGCCGATCGGCGCGCTGCTCGCGCTCACGGCGGCGGGCGGCCTGCTGCTCACCGGCTGCCAGGGCGACGACGACGCGGCGCGGGGAGCGAAGGACACCGCGGCCGACTCCCGGGGAGGTGCGGCCCCGCTCCCCGCGCCCGACCGCCCCCGCGGCGAGGACGGACGGCACCCCGACGGAGGCGGCACCCCACCGGCGACGGGCGGGGCGCGCGACACCGCCCCCGACCACCTCTCCACCTTCGCCCTCGACGTCGACACCGCGTCCTACGGGTACGCCCGACGCACCCTCTCCGAGGGCCGGCTGCCCGACCCGTCGACCGTCCGCCCCGAGGAGTTCGTCAACAGCTTCCGCCAGGACTACGACCGCCCCGGCGCCGACGGCTTCTCGGTGACCGTGGACGGCGCCCGCACCGGCGAGGAGGACTGGTCGCTGGTCCGGGTGGGGCTGGCCACGCGGAGCGCCGGACAGGAGGGCGAACGCCCGCCCGCCGCCCTCACGTTCGTCATCGACGTCTCCGGCTCCATGGCCGAGCCCGGCCGCCTCGACCTGGCCAAGGAGTCTCTCGGCACGATGACCGACCGGCTGCGCGACGACGACTCGGTCGCGCTCGTCACCTTCAGCGACGAGGCCGAGACCGTGCTGCCCATGACCCGGCTCGGCGACCACCGCGGCCGCGTCCACGACGCCGTCGACAGCCTGGAGCCGACCGACTCCACCAACCTCGGCGCGGGTATCGGCACCGGCTACGCCACGGCCGTCGAGGGCCGCCGCGCGGGCGCCACCAACCGCGTCGTCCTCGTCTCCGACGCCCTCGCCAACACCGGCGAGACCGACGCGGACGCCCTCCTCGAACGCATCGCGGAGGCCCGCCGCGAGCACGGCGTCACCCTGTTCGGCGTCGGCGTGGGCAGCGACTACGGCGACGCCCTGATGGAGCGCCTCGCCGACGAGGGCGACGGCCACACCACGTACGTGTCGGACACCGAGGACGCCCGCGAGGTGTTCTGCGAGCAACTGCCCCGCCACATCGACCTGACCGCCCGCGACGCCAAGGCCCAGGTCGCCTTCGACCCCGAGGCGGTCGCCGAGTTCCGCCTCGTCGGCTACGACAACCGCGCGGTCGCCGACGACGACTTCCGCGACGACCGCGTCGACGGCGGCGAGGTCGGCCCCGGCCACACCGTCACCGCCCTGTACGCCGTCCGCGTCCGGCCCGGCGCCGACGGCCGGCTCGCTACGGCCACCGTCCGCTGGCTCGACCCGCGCACCCGGGCCCCGCACGAGGAGTCCGCCGGCATGGGGACCGGCGGCCTCGACGACTCCGTCTGGGAGGCGGACCGGGGCCTGCGCGTCACGGCGACCGCCGCGTACTTCGCCGACGCGCTGCGCTCCTACGGCGACGACCGGCACGGCTCCCTGCCGGGCGCCCCGGGCCTCGGCCGGCTCGCCGAGCGCGCCGGGACCCTGGCCGACCGCACCGAGGACGAGGACGTCCGGCGACTGGCCGAGGCGATCGCGACGGCGGACCGCCTGACGACCTGACACGCCGCGCCCGGGTTGACTCTTCCTTACGCTCCAGTAAGTTTACTCCTGAGTAAGTACGAGTGGGCAAGTGGCACGAGCACGGCACGACAGCACCTCCGTCCGATCCGCGACCGGGAGCCGACATGGGCGTACACAGGGACCTGAAACGGGCGAGGAAGCGCGGCGGCCTGACGTCCCGCACGACGACCGAGACGGTCAGGGACGAGAGCGGCACCGTCCGCGAGGCCCGTACCGCGCCCCTCGCCCCCCGCCCCACCACGGGCAGCACCGCCGACATCCCCTTCACCAACGCCTCCGAGGCCCCGGGCGCGGTGGTCCTGCGCCGCGAGGTGAACGGCGTCTGGCGACCCGTCACCGCCGCGGAGTTCGCCCGCGAGGTGACCGCCGTGGCCAAGGGCCTGATCGCCGCCGGCCTGGAGCCCGGCGGCCGGGTCGCCGTCATGTCCCGCACCCGCTACGAGTGGACGGTCCTGGACTTCGCCGTCTGGACGGCGGGCGGCCAGACCGTCCCCGTCTACCCCACCTCCTCCGCCGACCAGGTCGAGTGGATCGTCCGCGACTCCGGCGCCGCCCACGTCGTCACCGAGACCGCCGCCCACACCGCCACCGTCGCGGCGGCCACGGCCTCCCACCCCGTACACCCGCGCACCTTCGAACTGGACGCAGGCGCACTCGCCGACCTCACCGCCCTCGGCCGGGACGTGAGCGACGAGGAGGTCACCAAGCGCCGCACCGCCCTCACCCCGGACACGGTGGCCACCGTCTGCTACACCTCCGGCACCACCGGACGGCCCAAGGGCTGCGTCCTCACCCACGCCAACCTGCACGCCGAGGCCGCCAACACGGTCGAGCTGCTGCACCCGATCTTCAAGGAGGTCACCGGCCAGACCGCCTCGACCCTCCTCTTCCTGCCCCTCGCCCACATCCTCGGCCGCACGATCCAGATCGCCTGCCTGCTGGCCCGCATCGAGGTCGGCCACTTCCCGAGCATCAAACCCGACGAACTCCGCCCGGCACTGAAGTCCTTCCGCCCGACCTTCCTGGTCGGCGTCCCGTACCTCTTCGAGAAGATCCACGACACGGGCCGCGCCACCGCCGAGAAGATCGGCCGCGGCGCCTCCTTCGAGCGCGCCCACAGCCTCGCCGTCCGCTTCGGCGCGGCGCACCTGGAGCGGTTCCTGGGCCGCGGCAAGGGGCCCGGCCCCGCCCTGCGGGCCGGCTGGGCCCTGTACGACCTGCTGGTCTACCGCCGGGTCCGCGCGGAGCTCGGCGGCCGGATGCGCTACGCCATCAGCGGCGGCTCCCCGCTCGAACGCGACCTGAACCTGTTCTTCTACGCCGCCGGAATCATGGTCTACGAGGGCTACGGCCTGACCGAGACCACCGCCGCCGCCACCATCGTCCCGCCGCTCGGCCCCCGCCCCGGCACCGTCGGCCCGCCCGTCCCCGGCACGTCCGTGCGCATCGCCGACGACGGCGAGGTGCTCGTCAAGGGCGGCATCGTCTTCGGCGCCTACCGGAACAACCCGGCGGCCACCGACGCCGTCCTGACCGACGGCTGGTTCGCCACCGGCGACCTCGGCTCCCTGGACGCCGACGGCTACCTGACCATCACCGGCCGCAAGAAGGACATCCTGGTCACCTCCGGCGGCAAGAACGTCTCACCGGCCGTTCTGGAGGACCGGCTGCGCAGCCGCCCGCCCGTCGCCCAGTGCCTCGTGGTCGGCGACAACCGCCCCTTCGTCGCCGCCCTGATCACCCTCGAACCCGACGCCGTCGCCCACTGGCTGTCGGTCAGGGGGCTGCCCGCCGACACCCCGATGTCCGAGGTCGTCCGGGACGAGCGGATGCGGGCCGACGTGCAGAGGGCCGTCGACCACGCCAACGCGGCCGTCTCCCGGGCCGAGTCGATCCGGGCCTTCCGCCTCGTCGAGGGCGAGTTCACCGAGGAGAACGGGTTGCTGACCCCCTCCCTCAAGGTGAAGCGGCACGCGGCGGCCGCCGCGTACGCCGACGAGATCGAGGCGCTGTACGCCACGCCGGGCCGCTGACCCGGGCGGCGACGGGACGCGGCCCGGCCGACGGCATGCGAAAGGGGCGGACCGCCGGTGCACCCGGCGGCCCGCCCCTCGCCGTTGTCAGCCCTCGCCGTTGGAGGACAGGATCGAGACGTCCTCCAGGAGGTGCGCCAGCGCGCCGTCACGCTTGGCCTGCGTGGAGTTCTCGGAGCACTGCTGGTTCATGTCGTCGCCCAGGACGTTGAGGTCCTGGATCGGGACGAGGCCGATGACGCTGACCGGCACGTCGCTGACGGCGAGGCAGGGCTTGTTGAAGGAGCCCTGGATGAGCGCCATCTGCGGACTCATGTTGCCGTGGGTCGCCGAGTTGCCGAAGTACTGCGAGGCGCCGTTCCCGTTCGCGGAGACGGGGCCGCTGTCGTCGCCGATCGCCATCGCCTGCGGGGCCGCGGCAGCGGAGGCCCCCATGACGGAGGCGGCGATCGCCGCGTAGGCAACAACCTTCTTGATCACTGGCCAGTCCTTTCTGAGAAACCCCGTCCACCGGAGCCCTCTGGTCAACTCCGTGGGTGCAGTCGGGTTTCTCCCGTTCACTCCGTCGGCCGACAACGGGAAATGTGTACGTATCCACGGGCCGCCCGGCATTCCGACGGCTTTTCCAGGGCTTTTGAGATCCCGTGCGGGCCAACCGGGTGAACGCCCGCAACCAATCACTCCGCACCGGGTTGATGAGGCCGTAGGACAGTGCGTCGCTACGACGAAAGGAACGCGAAGTGCTCAAGAAGGCAATGGTCGCCGCGGCGGCTGCCGCTTCTGTGATCGGCATGTCCGCTGCTGCCGCGCCCCAGGCGCTTGCCATCGGGGACGACAACGGGCCGGCCGTGGCCAACGGCAACGGCGCCTCGTCGTCGTTCGGCAACTCGGCGACCGACGGCGACATGAGCCCTCAGCTCTCGCTGGTCGAGGGCACGCTGAACAAGCCGTGCGTCGGCCTCGAGGACATCAACGTCGCCGTCATCAACCTCGTCCCGATCCAGGACGTCAACGTCCTGGCGGACGACCTGAACCAGCAGTGCGACGACAACTCCACGCAGGCCAAGCGGGACGGTGCGATCTCGCACGTCCTCGAGGACCTGTCGGTGCTGTCGGCCAACGGCGAGGGCTGAGCCTCATCCCGCTCGGTCCGGGCGGCCCGCTGACCTCTCCGCGGGCCGCCCGGTCGTACGGGCCGGTTTTTCGCCGGGCGAGCGGAACGGCGTCGTCGCTCTCCTGGGGGTACGGCCGTAACGGACCGTAGGGCATTCGAGTGAATATCTCGGGTTCCCGCGTTCGGTAGTTTCCCCGGCCGTCAATTCCTCGTTTGCAGGCTGCAGGTCATGGTGCGAGCCGTCAATGCTGTGCTCGCGCGGTTTCGGCCGTCATTCAGGCATGACCGCAGAGAAGGGAAAGTTCATGAAGAAGAGCGCTGCTGTCGTCGCGGGCGCGATCATGGCCCTCGGCATGGCCGCCCCGGCCTTCGCCGACGCGGGCGCCGAGGGTGCCGCTGTCGGCTCCCCGGGTGTCCTGTCCGGCAACGTGATCCAGGTCCCCGTGCACGTTCCCATCAACGTGTGCGGCAACACCATCAACGTTGTTGGTCTGCTGAACCCGGCGTTCGGCAACGAGTGCGAGAACGACTGACGTCGTTCCGTACCGACCGGCTGCGTCACGGCCGGCCCCGGCCAACTCGTTTGGTTCGGGGCCGGCTTCTCCCCTTTCTGCAGCCCGTTCTCCAGCCATCTCTACCAGCAGGAAGACAACGAGAGTGCGACAGACCCTGAGCAGGGGGATGGTCGCGGCAGCCGCCGCGACAGGCATCCTGTCCCTGTGCGGCAGCCCCGCCCTTGCCGACTCGCATGCGGACGCGACCGCCACGAACTCGCCCGGCGTCGCGTCCGGCAACGCCGTCCAGGTCCCCCTCGACGTACCGGTGAACGCCTGCGGCAACACCGTCGACGTCATCGCCGCCCTCAACCCGGCGTTCGGCAACGAGTGCGAGAACAGCTCGGACGAGCCGACCGGCGGTCCCGGCCACGGCACCGGCCAGGACACCGGGTACGGCACCGGCCCCGGCGAGGACGTCCGGGTGCCGTCCGGATCCCATGCGAGCGGTGAGGCCGTGGGCTCACCCGGCGTCGGCTCCGGGAACAACGCGCAGGTGCCGGTCGACGTGCCGCTGAACCTCTGCGGCAACACCGTCGACGTCATCGCCGCGCTGAACCCGGTCTTCGGCAACTCCTGCGACCAGGCGCAGGAGGAGCCCCCGGGCTACGGCGAGGAGGAGCCGCCGCCTCCCACCACGCCGCCGACCGACGAGGAGCCGCCGCCGCCCGGTGAGGAGAAGCCGCCGCCGCCGGCCGGCGAGGAGGAGCCTCCCCCGCCCCCCAGTGAGGAGGAGCCGCCCGCCCCGCAGACGGAGAAGCCGCCCGTGCTCGCGGAGACCGGCAGCGAGGGCGCGCCGGCCGCCGCGGCCGCCGGTGCGGCACTGATCGCCGGTGGCGCGATCCTCTACCGCCGCAGCCGGGTGGCGGCCCGCCGCTGACCCCGGCGCTCCGCCGCCCGACGCCCCCGGCCGACCCCTGCGGTCCGCCGGGGGCGTCGCGCTGCCCGCCCCCCCCGGGCGGCGGGCGGGCGGGTCAGCGGCTGCCCGCCCGCTCGTCGTCCGGACGGTCCGAACGGCCGGTGCGCTCGGTGGGACCCGGCGCGGAAGCCTGCCGTACGACACGGGCCGCGGGCGCGGGCCCCGCGGCCGGGCGGCGCTCCCGCCGGCGCACGCGGTCCAGCAGCCGGCCGCTCGCGTGCCGTCCCCACAGGGCCCACAGGGCCCGGCCCGGGGCGCGGTCGTCGGGGGCGTGCCAGGCCAGCTCGCGTCCCTCGGGAGCCGGACGCAGGGCGCTCAGCGGCGCGTAGTTCTCCACCACGAAGGTCCGCCCGGGCCGCGGCGCCCCCTCCGGCAGCGCGCGGTGGGTCAGGTCCAGGTGCAGGGCGCGTACGACGTCGAGGCCCGCGGTGTCGGTGAACAGCCGGAACTGGGCGCCGGGGCGCGGGTTGAAGTCGAGCAGGTGGTAGCGGCCCGTGCTGCCGCAGCGGCGGAAGTCCAGGTCGAAGATGCCCCGGTAGCCCAGCTCCCCGGTGACCCGCTCGGCGAGCGCCTGCACCCGCGGGTTCGGCGTCCAGCGGCCGACCGCCGTCAGACCGGCGCCGCGCGGCCTGGCGCGGGTCTTGCGGCCCGGACCGCCCGCCCGGACCGTGCCCGAGCGGTCGGCGTACCCGTGGAAGAACCAGTCGCGGTCGGGCCCCGGCGCCAGGAACGCCTGGAGCAGCAGCCGGCTGCCCGCCTCCTCGGCCCGCCGGTACAGTTCCCGCGCCTCCTGCGCCGAACGCACCAGCACGGTGCTGCGCAGCCCGCCGCCCGGGGGCAGGAGCCAGGGCCGGCTCCATTTCGCCACCACCGGCAGCCCCAGCCGCCAGACGGCGCGGGCGGCCTCCGCCTCGCCCTCCGGGACCAGGGTCTCGGGGTGCGGCAGGTCCAGGGAGGCGCACACACCGGCCAGCTCCGCCTTGTCGGCCACCCGCTCGGACAGCCCGCCGGGCAGCTCCGGCAGCAGGTACACGGGCGCCAGCTCCGTCCGCATCCGCGCCACCGCGACGGCGCACGCGTCGTCCATCGGGATCAGTACGGCGGGCCGCGCGACGCGCGCGGCGACGCGGCGCAGCGCCGCGGCGATGTCGTCGCACGACGCGCCGGGCGGCGGGGGAGTGTGCAGCCCGCTCACGTAGCGGGAGGCGCGGACCGGGCTGCGGGAGCAGTCGGCGACCACGTGCACGTCCACGCCCGCGCGGCCGAGGGAACGCACCGCACCCAGCGTTCCGTGGTGGAAGGGATTGCGGTCGGTCCGCAGCAGAACGGCGGGGACTCGGGTGTCGAACAACGGCACGGGCTTTTTCCTTCGTTCTTCGGTTCGGCTCACCGGTGCGGGCGATCGGCGCACTCGAAAGCCGTAACGGCGGTGGCGTGATGGCATTTCATATGACTGAGTGTCAGTAGACGGGGACTCAGAGCGAGGAAAGGAGCCGGACATGGCCGTACGGCAGTCATGGACCCGGTCCGCACGGCCGGTGCGTGTGGTCGCGGTGCTCGCGGCGGCGGTGTTCCTGACCGCGTGCCCGGGGGTCGCCGTCGGCGACCCGGTGCCGCCCGCGCCCGCCCCGCCCGCACCGGCGCCCGCGGTCCCCGTCCCGGCGCCCGCCGCCGCCCCCGCGTTCGGCGCGTACCTGGACTACGGTCCGCGCGGCGTGGCCAGGATGGCCGAGCTGAGCCGGTGGCTGGGCGACGCCGAACTGCGCGTCGGCCACACCTACCTGCCCGGCGACCGCTGGAGCAACATCGAGGGCGCCCCCGGCTTCCTCGACGTGTGGGCCGACTGGCGCACCCGCAAGGCCGACCGGACGCTCGTCCTCAACGTGCCCATGATGGAGCGCAACGAGGAGGGCGTCGACGACGACGAGGTACGGGCGCTGCTCCGCAGGGGAGCCGCCGGGCACTTCGACCACCACTTCAGGGCCCTCGCCGAACGGCTGGTCGAACTGAACGTGCCGGACACCGTCCTCGTCCTCGGCTGGGAGATGAACGGCATCACCTACACCCACCGGTGCGGGCCGGACCCGGAGGCCTGGAAGACGTACTGGAACAGGATCGTCACCACCATGCGTGCCGTGCCGGGCCAGAAGTTCCGGTTCGACTTCACGCCCAGCCGCGGCCGGGACGCGGTGCCGTGGACGCAGTGCTATCCCGGGGACGACACCGTCGACATCATCGGCATGGACTCCTACGACCAGCCGCGGGGCATGGCGTTCGACGAGCAGGTGACCGAACCCTTCGGGCTCCAGGCGCACGTGGACTTCGCCAAGGCCCACGGGAAGCCCATCTCGTATCCCGAGTGGGGGCTGTTCCGCAACGGCGACAACGCCGAGTACATGCGGCGCATGCTCGCCTGGATGGACGAGCACCGGCCCGTCTACAACACGCTCACCGACTACTGCCCGCACGGCGTGTGGCAGTGCGACGACAATCCCCGGGCGACCGAGGTGTACCGGTCCGTGCTCTTCGGCCGCACCGACGAGCCGGCGCCGAGCACCCCGGAGCCGACCGCGCCCACCGCGCCCACCGCACCGCCCGTGCCCGCGGTGCCGCCCACCGCGCCCCGGCCGCAGTCCGGCTGCTCGCCGCTGGAGCTGGGCGACTGGGTCGAGTACTGGCTTGGCGGAAAGCTCTGCATGCGCCTCGACTGGTTCTCGCGCAACCGATAGCGGCTCGCGGTGGCGGCGGGGCCGGTCAGGTCCTGCCGCCACCGTCGCCCACCCTCTGCTCCCGCCACCGGTGCAGCAGTTCCTTGCCCCGCCGGCGCGCGGCGACGTCGCCGAGGGCGGCCGCCAGCAGCGGGGCCGTGCGCCGGCGGGCGAGCAGCAGCCGCTGGTTGCCCACCCGCTCCGGACGCCAGTGGTGCTTGTACGGCTCGTCCCCGCGCAGCAGGCTCAGCGTGGAGCGCCCCGGGGCGCGGGCGTGCTCGGCGCACGCGGCCAGCAGCATCACCGCCACGTCCGCCTTCCGCTCCCGCAGCCGGGGATGGGCGCCGTACAGATAGCCGCCGGCCAGCCGCCGGGACAGCAGCGTCACGTCCACGGCCACCACCTCGCCGTCCATCCGGAACTCGGTGACCACCGCGTCCCCCGCACGCACCATCGGCCCCACCGCCCGCACCAGGTGCTCGCGGAACCGCGTCCGCAGGTGCTCGCCGGTCACCCTCCGGCCCTGCCACTGCAGCAGGTGCAGCTCCAGCAGCCGGTGCAGGGCCGCGTCCACCTCACCGGCGGACACGGTGCGGCTCTCCACCCCCAGCGCGTCCAGCCTGCGCAGCTTGGCGCGGACCCGCTGCTGTGCCTTGGCCGAGGGCAGCCGGGAGACCAGCCCGTCCATCGGGACGGCGGGCAGCTCCAGGCAGGGCGAGTCGGGCACCCGGCGCCGGGGGCCGTGCCAGTGGTCGTAGACGCGTTCGGCGGCGGCGCCCGGCCGCACCTCGCGCAGGTCGATCAGCGCCGTGCGGGCCGCCGCGCCGAGCGCCCCGGTGAGCGCGGCCACCGCGCCCTGGCCGCGCTCGTCGTCCAGCAGGACGTCCCCGTAGTCGGAGATCGCCCCGCCCAGCGGCACCAGCGCCGGCACCGGGCCCCCCGCCCGCATCAGCGGCGCGGCGGCGACCAGTTCGCGCCCCTCGCGGGCCAGCAGCAGCCGCAGCCGGCCCGGGGTGCCGTAGGAGCGCCACCACGAGTGCAGCCAGGCATGGCTCTGGAACGGCGTAGCGGCGGCGCACCGGCGGTACAGCCGGCCCCAGTCGGCCGCCAGCTCGGTGAAGCCGCGTTCGTCGGTGACCAGTTCCGCCGTGTACACCGGGGCGGGCGGCGGAGCGTGCGGGGCCCGGGACCTGGTCGTGGTCGCGGCCGGGCCCGTCGCCCGGTACGTCACAGCCGGCCGCGGACGTCGGCCGCCGAGGCGGGGCCGGGGAGTGCCGCCCCCGCGCGACCGGGTCCCCGCGCGGACCGCCGGGGCCGGACCAGCAGAGCCAGCCCGCCCAGCAGTCCGCCCGCGCTCGCGCCGACCAGCGTGGTCACGGCGGTGGAGGCCGAGGACTCCTCGGTGGGTTCGGTGGCACGCGCGAACCGGCGCAGCTCCACGTGGGTGTCGTCCGCGGCGGCGTCCGCGTGCCGGGTCAGCGCGCCGGCGACGGCGTTGGCCATGTCGGCGGCCTCGCCGGGGCGGGAGGAGGTGGCCGCCACCGAGACCATCGGCGCGTCGGGCGAGGTCGCGGTGCGCACGCTCTCGCGGAGCGTCGCCACCGGCACGTCCGCCCACATCTGGGCGTCCCCGAGCACCGCGAGCTGGGTGGCGACCCGGCCGTAGGCCTGCGCGAAGCCCAGCGCGGACGCCGGGTCGGACTTGTCGGTGGGGACGGCGACGACGTAGCTGGTCGCCGTGTACTGCGGGGCGGTGACCAGGCCGTAGGAGGCGCCGAGCAGGCCGCCGGCGAGGACGCCGGCCGCGAGCGGGGACCAGGGCGGCAGGGTGCGCAGCCGGTGCAGGACGGGGCCCAGCGGGGTGCGGGCGCGGGCGGGCCGGTCCGGCCGGGCGGCGTGCTTCGCGTACTCGGTGCAGGGCTCGGCCGGGGACTGGGTGAGGGGCTCGGTCATCTGGAACTGACTCCCTGGGGTGCCGGGGACAACGGGTGCGTGAGAGTGGCCGCGTACACGTCCGTCAGGCGGGCGGCGCTGCGCGTGACGCAGTAGTGGCGGGCGGCCTCCGGCGCGGTGCGCGGGCCGGACCCCGGGCCGCTGTCCGCGCGGACCCGGGCGAGGGCGCGGGCGAACTCCTCGGCACCGCCGGTGACGTGCCGGGCCGAGGGCGCGGCGTCCGGGGGCAGGTCCTCGATCGCCGGGCAGGAGGAGTGGAGCACCGGCAGCCCCGACGCGAGCCCTTCCACGACCGCCAGGCCGAAGGCCTCCTCGGCCGACGGCGAGGCGAGGACGTCCATGGCCGAGGTGAGCGCGGGCAGGTCGGGGCCCGGGGAACCGTCGGGCAGGCAGGGGCGTTCGCCGGTGAGCAGGACGCGGTCGGCGACCCCGGCCTCGTGGGCGGTGCGGCGCAGCGTGTGCTCCTCCGGGCCGCCGCCGACCAGCAGCAGCCACCAGTCGTCCGGGAGCCGGGCCAGGGCGCGGACCAGGACGTCGAACCGCTTGCCCGGGGCCAGTCGGCCGACGCCGCCGACGACGTACGCGCCCTCCGGCAGGCCGAGGCGGCGGCGGGTGCGCAGCCGGGCCACGGGGTCGAAGCGGAACCGCTCCAGGTCGATGCCGTTCGGGACGACCTCGATGCGGGGCGCGGGCACGCCCCAGCGCCGCAGCCGCTCGGCGACGGTGGGGGAGACGGCGACCGTGGCGCTACCCAGCCGCTCCCCGGCCAGGTAGAGGGCGCGGACGCCCGGGGTGAGCGGGCGGCCCTCCATCTGGGAGTCGCCGAGGGAGTGCTCGGTGGCCACGATCGCCCGGACGCCGGCCAGCCGCGCGGCGAGGCGGCCGTAGAGGCAGGCGCGGTAGAGGTGGGTGTGCACGAGGTCGTAGCCGCCGCGGCGGACGAACCGGGTCAGGCGGGGCAGCGCGGTCAGGTCCCGGTTGCCGGCCATGCCGAGGTGGACGACGCGTACGCCGTCGGCCCGCAGCCCCTCGGCGACCGGGCCAGGATTGGTGAGCGTCACGACGTCGCAGTCGACGGGGAGGTGGCGCAGCAGCAGCCGCAGTTGCTGCTCGGCACCGCCCACCCCGAGGCCGGTGATGACGTGCAGTGCCTTCATCTCAGACCCCCGCGCCGGCGCGGCGGCGCAGGCGGTGCAGCCGCGTCTTCAGCAGCAGTCGCAGCGATCCGTCGCTCTGTCCGACGTGCACCCGCGGCAGGGCGTGCGGGCCGGTCAGCGGGCCGGGGTCGATGGCGCAGGCGTACGCGTAGCCGGCGGCCCGCACGGCCTCGACGGCGCGGGCGTCGACCGTGCCGTACGGATAGCAGAAGCCGGTGACCGGAGCACTGATCAGATCCGCGAGCAGTGCTCTGCTCTCGGCGGTCTCGGCCCGCAGCGCGGCGTCGTCCGCCTCGGTCAGGTCGATGTGGGTGAGCCCGTGCGAGCCGATCTCGACGCCCTCGGCGGCGGCGTGCCGGATGCCGTCGGCGGTCAGCAGCGGCTTGCGCGGACCCAGCGGATCCCAGGCGTTGTCCCCGCCGAGCCGTCCCGGCAGTACGAAGAGGGTGGCCCCGCAGCCCCAGCGGCGCAGGCACGGCAGCGCGTGCTCGACGAAGTCGGCGTACCCGTCGTCGAAGGTCAGCCCGACCAGCCCGCGGCCCGCGCCCCGCGCCCGGGCGGCCAGCAACTCGCCGACCGGTACGCCGCGCAGGCCGCGCCGCCGCAGCCAGCCGAGCTGCGCGTCCAGGCGGTCGGGCGTGACCGTGATGCCGTACGGATCGGCCGAGCGGTCGCCGACGGAGTGGTACATCGCCACCCACGGGACGGTGCCCAGGCGGGCGCGGACCCCGCCGCGCGCGGCGGCGTCAACGGGGCCGACGGGGCCGACGGGGGCGGGAACGGAGGCGGAAGCTGAAGCGGCCATGGGAGAGCCTTCGTGAGACGGAGCGGGGAAGGGGAGGGAGGCGGAGGAGACGGGGGAGGCGGGGGAGGTGGCGGTGGCGGCGGAGACGGGGGTGGCCGAGGGACCTGAGGGCGGCGGCGACCCCCGGGACGCCCAGCGCCAGGCCGAGGACGGCGAAGACCGCGCCGACGGTCGCCGCACCGGCGGCGAGGGACACGGCGGGCCCGTCGAACCCGGCCGCGACCGCCGCGCCCGCGAGGGTCGCCCCGGCCGCCGCCGGCACCGCCCTGCCCAGGTCGCCCAGGACGCGCCCGATGCGCACCGGCACACTGCGCGGACCCATCCCAGCGAGCAGCAGGGCCGCGGTGACGGTGATGCCGGCGGCGTTGGCGGCGGCGATGCCGGTCACGCCCCACGGGCCCACCGCACCGGCGCCGATGCCCGCGGTGGCGGCGATGCCGGCGGCCATCGCGCCCAGCGGGTACCAGCTGGCGCGGCCCGCGGAGAAGTACGAGCGGGCGAGCGCGCCCACCACGGTCTGGCCGAGCAGTCCGAGCGCGTAGACGCGCATGACGTTCGCGGTGACCGCGGTGTCGGCCGCCGTGAAGGCGCCGCGCTGGAAGAGGAGTTGGATCATCTGCGGTGCGCAGGCGATGACGGTGGCCGCGCCCAGCAGCACCAGGCAGGCCGCCAGCGCCACGTCCCGTTCGACCCGGTCGCGGGCGCGTTCGGTGTCGCCGTCGGCCAGCGCCCGGGCCACCACCGGGAAGGTGACCGTGCACAGCATCAGCGACAGCGTCATCGGGATCTGGGCCACCTTCTGCGCGTAGTTCAGGTGCGAGATGGCCCCGGAGGGCAGTCCGGAGGCGAGGAAGCGCTCGATGAGGACCTGGGACTGGCGGCACAGGGCGAAGAGCAGGACGGTGGTGAACAGGGCGAGGGCGAGGGGGCGGGCCGGGTCGGACGCGGTCTCCCGCGCCGTGCCGGCCCCGTCCCGGCACCGCAGCCGGCGCAGCAGCGACGGCAGTTGCGCCGCCACCATCAGGAAGCCGCCCGCAGCGACCCCGACCGCCGCCGAGCGCACCCCCCAGCGCCCGCCGAGCACGAACATCGCGGTGATGATGCCGGTGTTGTAGGCGACGTAGATCGCGGCCGGCGCCAGGAACCGGCGGTGCGCCCGCAGGGCCGCGCTGCAGTACCCGGCGAGCCCGAAGCTGAGCACGCAGGTGGCGGTGAGCCGGGTGCAGTCCACGGCCAGGGCGTGCTCGGGCAGACCCGGGGCCAGGGTCCGGACCAGCAACGGCGCGGTGAGGACGACCAGGGTGCCGACGGCGAGGAAGGCCAGCGCCAGGCGGGGCAGGGTCGAGGCGACCAGCGCGCGGACCGGGTCGCCGGGGGCGCCCTGCGCACGGCGGGCCAGCGCCAGGCTGAACATCGGGACCAGCGCGAAGGCCAGACCGTCCTCGATCAGCAGCGTCGCCGCGAACTCCGGGACCGTCCACGCCACCAGGAAGGCGTCGGTCTCCCCGCCGGCCCCGAACAGCCGGGCCAGCGCCTGGTCCCGGGCCAGCCCGAGCACCGACCCGGCCACCGACAGCACGGCCGTGAGCAGCGCGGCCCGGGCGAGGAAACTCCGGGAGGAACGGGGCTCGGGGGTGGGCGGGGTGGCGGGAGCGGGGGTGGATACGGGCGGTGACGTGGGCGTGGTGACCCTGGCGGACGGTACGGACGCCCCGTCCGCGGCGCGCAGCGGGGTGGGCTTCACCGGGCCGGCACCTCCTCGGAGCCGGCTTGCGCACGGACTCCCGTCCCGGTCCCGGGGCACGCTTCCACGCCGGGTTCAGCGCCGCGTCCCGCGCCGGCTCCCGCCGCTGCCGATCCCGCCCCGGACCCGAGCGCCCACCAGGCCGCCAGTCCGAAGCACACCGCCGTCAGCACGGTCGAGGGCCCGCCGATGTCGGCGTACGCGAAGTCGGTCAGCTGCCACACGAGCAGACCGCAGGCGACCAGCCCGCAGTCCGTCCCGGTCCGCCCCGTACGCCGTGCCGCACGGAGTCCGCGCAACCCCAGGACGAGGAGCGCCAGCCAGCTCCCCGCGAGCGCGAGCAGCCCGAGCAGCCCCTGCTCCGCCAGTACCAGCAGGTACATGTTGTGCGGGGACAGCAGCGGCTGCCGAAGGTAACCGGCGCCGGCGCCGTCCGTCTCGCTGCCCGAGGACAGCGCCAGCGAGGCGTGGCCGTCGCGGTGTTCCGGGAAGCCCTTGAGACCCACGCCGGTCAGCGGACGCTCGCGCCACATGCCGACGGCCGCCTCCCACATCGTGTAGCGGTCGGTCACCGACTGGTCGGGGGCGTCCGCGACCTGCGTGATGCTGCCGACCCGCTCCTGGAGCATCGCCGTGCCGAGCCCGAACCCGCCCACCAGCACCACACCCGCCGCGACCGCGACCGCGCCCACCGCCAGCGCCCTGCGCACCCCGGCGAGCAGCAACTGCGCCGCGCAGGTCACCGCCGTGGCGATCCACGCGCCGCGGCTGAAGGACAGGGCGAGCGGCACCAGCAGGGCGAGCGCGCACCCGGCCGCCAGGGCGCGCTGCCGGGCGGGCGCGTGACCGAGCGCCAGCCCGACCGCGCAGACCAGCCCCAGGGAGACGACGGTCGCCATCCCCATCACGTCCTGCGGTCCGAAGGTGCCCACGGCCCGGATCTGCTCGCCCTGGTACGAGGCGCCGGTCCCGGTGGCGTACTGGTGCACGCCGACCGCCCCCTGCCACAGCGCCAGCCCCACCACCGACCGGGCGAGCAGCCGTACGTCACCCCGGTCGCGGACGAGCAGCAGGACCGCGGCGGGGACGAGGACGAAGACCTGGAGGTAGCGGCCGAGGCCGGTGACCCCGGCCCCCGGTGACACCGCGCCCATGGCGGCGACGGCGAGCCCCAGCACCGGCAGGCCCAGCACCACCGCCGCCGTACGGGACAGGGGGCGCCGCCGGCCGCGTACCAGGCGCAGCACGCCGTACAGCACCACCAGCGCGGAGAGCGCGTCGGCCGGATGCGCGCCGCCCCCGCCGTCCGCGGCGGCCGGCAGGGCGAGCAGCGCGACGACGGCGACCACGGTGAGGACGGGCGGCAGCCGCCGTACGCGCGCGGCGGACCACGGGGGCGGGACGGGACTGCTCACGCGGCTCAGCTTCCCGTCGGACGGACGAGCGCCGCGGCCGTGCGCAGCAGGATGCACACGTCCTGCCACAGGGACCAGTCGTCGATGTAGGCGTTGTCGAAGCGGGCCCGGTCCTCGATGGAGGTGTCGCCGCGCAACCCGTGGATCTGCGCCAGGCCCGTGATCCCGGCCGGCACCCGGTGGCGGGCGGCGTAACCGGGGTGCGCCTGGCTGAACTGCGCCACGAAGTAAGGCCGTTCGGGTCGCGGACCGACCAGGCTCATGTCGCCCCGGAAGACGTTCCACAGCTGGAGCAGCTCGTCCAGGGAGGTGCGGCGCAGGAAGCGGCAGAACCACGGCATCCGGCGCTCGTCCGCCACGCTCCACCGGGTCGCCGACTCGTGCTCGTCGGCCGGCCGGTGGGTGCGGAACTTCAGCAGCGTGAACGGCCTGCCGTCCTTGCCGACGCGTTCCTGCCGGAACAGGACGCCCGGGCCGCTGATGATCCGCAGGGCCGCCGCGCAGGCCAGCAGCAGAGGGCTCAGCAGCAGCAACAGCGCCCCGGAGACCGTCACGTCCAGCACCCGCTTGCCGGTGCTGCGCGGGCGTCGCAGGCCCGCCTCCAGACGCCGGCAGGGGAACCCGGCGAGCCGGTCCGGGCCCGCGTACGAGGGGGCGTCCGCGTCGACCTCCCACACCGCGCAGCCCGATTCGGCCAGCGTCCGCAGCAGGGGCCCCCGCAGGGCCCGTACCGAGGGGTCCGCCAGGACGTCGCGCACGCCGTTCTGCACGACGGCCCGCCGCACCTCCTCGCCCGTGGTCAGCACGGGCAGCGACGCCGCTCCGCCCGGGTCGTCGGTGACGATCCCGACCGGCCGCACCCCGCAGCGCGGGTGGCGCAGGACCGCCGAGGCCACGCGGTGCGCGGTGGCCGCGGGGCCCACGACGAGGGCGGCGCGCGGATGGTTCAGCAGTTCGGTACGGCGCCGCCGGTGCACGACGCCCCGGCCCGCGCAGCCGGAGACGGCGTGCAGGAGGAAGCCGAGGAGCAGGGTGCGGGCGGACAGCGCGTGCGGTGGGGCGTACGCCGCGACGAGCGCGGCCAGCGCCAGCCAGACCACCGCGATACGGCCGCACAGCGCGGGCAGGTCGTCCAGGACACCCGGCAGGCGCCGGGGCGGGCCCGAGCGGGGGCGCAGCAGCAGCGAGCCGGCCACCAGGAGCGCGGTGAGCAGCGGTGGGTGCGGGGCGCCGGTGAGGACCAGCGCACCCGGCAGGGCCGCCGCGCCGTCCGCGACGAGCAGCGGCAGCGGGGAGTCCGGCCGACGCGGGAACCGGGGCCGCGGTGCGGGCCGCCCGGCGGGGAACCGGAAGCCCGGTGCGCCGGTGCGCCGCGTCAGCACCGACACGGGAGAGGAGCCGAGGTCGCGCGGCTGGCCGGCGGGATTGGGGACGGTGCGTTCCGCGGTCACGGGTGGGTGGGCTCCCTGTACTCGATGGGCGCGACGTCGGCCCGGCCCACGGCTGCGGACCCGTCGCCGGGCAGGCGGGACTCGGCGGGCGTCGCCCGGTTGCCGGGCAGGCGGGACACGGCCGGTGCGGGCCGGGTGCCTCGGGGGTCGGGTTCGGCGGGTGCGGGCCGGGTGCCGGGGACGGGGTGGGGGTGCGTGCTGAGGGCCGGCCTTCCGCCGGGGTGGTGCGGTGCGGGCGTGGTCAGTCGGTCGCCGTGGACGGCGAGCGGTCCGGTCGCCCCGCCCCGCTCGGCGAGGAGGCCGTCGTAGAGCGCGGCGACCGCCGCGGCCGTGTGCCGTACGTCGTGCGTGGACCGCACGTGCGCGCGACCCCGGCGCCCGAGCGACGCGCGCAGCGGAGCGTCGAGCAGCAGCCGGGCCACGGCGTCGGCCAGTGCCGCCGGGTTCTCGGGCGGCACCACGCAGTGCGGTACGAGAGCCGGTGGCAGGCCCTCGCGGGCACCGTCCACGTCGGTCACCACCACGGGCCGCCCGCAGGCCATCGCCTCCAGGGGGGCCAGTGCCATGCCCTCCCAGCGCGACGGCAGGACGACCAGATCGGCGGCCCGGTACCAGGGCCCGACGTCCGCGACGGCCCCCGTGAACAGCACGGAGTCCGCCCCGCCCGCCCCGCGGTCGTCCCGGGTCGGCCCGGGGACGTCCGGCCGGCCCGCCGCGACCCGCCCGGTGAGCCGTGCCCGGTCCGGACCGTCGCCGACCAGCACCAGCCGGGCCCCGGGCACCCGCGCGAGGACCGCATCCCAGGCGGCCAGCAGGACGTCCTGGCCCTTCTGCCGGCACAGCCGTCCCACGCAGACGACCAGCGGGGCGTCCGGACCGCCCGTCGCCCGCGCCGCATCATCGGTCACCCGCGCCGCATCGGCCGCCTGGGTCGTATCGACCGCTCGCGCCGCATCGGCCGCCTGGGTCGCCTCGACCGCTCGCGCCGCATCGGCCATCTGGGTCGCCTTGGTCACCGGCGCCCGCTCGGCCCCGTCGCCTGGACCGAAGCGGTCGACGTCGATGCCGTTCGGGATCACCGACCACCGTCCGTGGATCCCGGCCCGCACGCCCCGCAGCCGCTCCGCCTCGCTGACGCACACCGTCCGCGCCGCCCACCGCGCGCCCCACCGCTCCCAGCCGAGCGCCAGGGCCGCGGCCACCCCGTCGACCGCCTCGAACGACCAGGCGTGCGGCTGGAACACGGTCGGGACCCGTCCACGTACGGCGAGCCGTCCCGCGAGGCCGGCCTTCGCGCTGTGCGCGTGCACCAGGTCGGGCCGGACCTCCCGGACCACCCGGGCGAGCCGCCGTACCTCCGAGGCCAGGGCCGGGCCCGGCGATCGCGTCGCCGGCCAGTGCCGCACGTCGGCGCCGAGCGAGCGGAGCCGGTCCGCGAGGTCCCCGTCCGGACAGGCGACCGCGACACGCAGACCGGCGGCGAGCTGGGCCCGCGTCAGGTCCGTCACGACACGGGCGACCCCGCCGTCCACCGGCTGGGTGACGTGCAGGACCCGCGGCCGGGCGTCGGTCGGTGGCAGGTGCATACGCGTTTCCTCGCTCACGGAAAATGCTCGGGACGGGCGGGAACGCGTCTCATCGCAGGCGCCGACCGCGACGCGGCGTACACCGGCGCACGCCGCGTCTCCTGGGAAACGAGCCGGAAGTCCGGCTGGTCACCGCCGCGTTCGGAGTTCTCGTGGAGCGCCCTCGGCCGAAGTCCCGCACATGGTGCGACAGGGATGCGTCGGATGGTGCGGAACTCTAGCCGCTATCCGTACTAATACGGTGAAACCGGGCATGTGTGTCGGGTCCGTGAACGCCGGGCCCGGGCGACATCACCCTTTCGGCGGCACAACTCGCGTGCGTGCCACGCGTTGACACTGCGCCGGGCACCCGCCCGGATGTTTGTGTCAACCCCCAAGGAGCACCTCTCCATGTCGCGTATCGCGAAGGGCCTGGCCCTGACCTCCGTCGCCGCCGCCGCGGTGGCGGGCACCGCCGGTGTCGCCGCCGCCGACGCCGGCGCGCAGGCCGCCGCCGCCCACTCCCCGGGCGTGCTGTCGGGCAACGTCGTGCAGGTCCCGGTCCACATCCCGGTCAACGTCTGCGGCAACACCATCGACATCATCGGCCTGCTGAACCCGGCGTTCGGCAACGAGTGCGAGAACGACTGACCGTCGACTCGAACCCCATGGCCGGCCGTCCGCCGCGGTTCCTCCGCGAGCGGGCGGCCGGTTCGCGTTGCCGCACGGACGGCGGTGTGCGCCCCCGAATGGAGGGTGCGGGCGGCGACACGGCCGCGGGACCTTGACACGGCGTCCCACCAGGGACGACGCCGACCCCGAGGGTCACGGGTGAGCGCGGTGCGTAGTGGAACGGTTGCAGAGCGCCACGGTCAATTCCACGGTGGGCACAAGATCCGACGCACCACCGAAAGGAACCCCCATGCGTCTGCCCGCACGGCGAATCGCCACCACCGCCCTCACCGCAGGTCTCCTGATCGGTCTCTCCGGCCCGGCGGTGATGGCGGCCGATGGCGACTCGGTCCGGGAACGCACCCACGCGGCGTCCCGCGCCCCCCTCGCCGACGTGGAGGAACTCCAGGACCAGGTCGGCAGCCTGGCGGGCTTGGGCGGAGTGCTCACGCCGGTCACCGACCTGCTCGGCGCCGTCCTCAAGGCCGACGACGGCCAGCTCTCCGACACGGACGCGGACGGGTTCGCCGCCGCCGTAAAGGACGCCCTCGCCAAGGCGGAGGCGGCGGACCTCGACGCCGACGACACGGCCACCGCACCGGGTACGACGACGCCCGGCACGAGCACCCCGGCCCAGCCGCCGGTCGTGACCGCGCCGGAGGACGGGGCGCCGGTCACGCTGCCGGCGCCCGTCGTGGCGGACAGCGACGGGGCCGCGGTGGGCGACGACCTGGCCGCCGACGCGCACGCCGCCCTCCAGAAGCAGATCGACGCCCTGATCCAGGCCACCACGTCCGGTAGCGCCGAACAGGTGACCCCGGCCGTCGAGGAAGTGGTGAACGGCGTTGTCGACGTGGTCGCCGCCACGCTGGTGGGCAGCGGCCTGCCCGCCGCCGACCTGGCCGGTCTGCCCGCCCTGCCGAGCGCCCCGGACGCCGCCGCGCCGGAAGCCGCCGCCCCGGCCGTCCCGCTGCCGGCCGACCCCTCCTGACGCCCACGGAGTCCAGGGGCCGTTGCGCCATCCCCGCCGGGGTGACGCAACGGCCCTTTTCCTTTTGCCGTCGCGGATGTCGTCGGATGTCGTCGGATGTCGTCGGGGATGTCTTCGCAGATGTTGTCGTGGATGTCGTCAGGGATGTCGTAGTGGGTTCCGTAGTAGGTGTCGTCGTAATTGTCTTCGCGGGTGGTCTCCGAGGTTTCCGAGAGGGTCTCCGGAGATCTCATATGTCTTCCGGAGGCGGGGTTTCCGGGCCCGGTGCGGGTCGTTAGGCACGGCGTCAGCATGTCCTCCGGTGTCTCCGGGCCGCCTGGTCGCCGGGTCACCGGGTCGCCGAAGAAAGGAAGCACGATGAAGTCCCTCAAGGCCGCCGCCGTGGTCGCCGGATCCCTGGTCGCCGCCGGCTCCGCCGCGCCCGCGTTCGCCTACGACGCCGAGGCCCTCACGCCGACCAGCCTCAACGGCGCCGTGAACGCGCTCACCGCCGAACCCATCGACGTGATGCCGCTCAAGCACCAGTCGGAGGCGCTGGACACCGAGAACAAGGACTCCGTGCTGCACACCGTGAAGGGCGCGACCACGCAGCTGAATTCCAAGGGCGGCCTGCTCGGCGGCCTTCCGCTGCGCGGCTGACCCGCATTCCCCCACCGCGTTCTTCCGCTCTCCTTCTCGCCTTGATGAAAGGGACCGTGCCCGACATGAAGTCGACCACCAGACGAACCCTGGCCGCCGTCGTCACCGGTGTGGCGGCCGCCGTGGGCGTAGCGGCGGCCCCCGCCGTCGCGGCCGGCGCGATTCCCGTGCCCGTACCGCTCGGCGGTGCGGAGACGGCGCTCGGCATGGAACTGCCCGACGTGGCCGGCGAACTGCCCGTGCCGACGGCGGGCGCGCCCGAGGGGCCGCGGTACGCCGAGGGCCGGCTGCTGCCGGAGCGGACGCTTCCGCAGCTGCCGGTACGCAGCGGGCTGCCGGGGGTCGACCTGCGCCAGCCCTTGCCGCAGGTCCTCGGGGACGAATTCGACCACGCCGCCGTCCAGGCCCCGGCCGCCGAGCTGCGCGCCCTGGCGCCGGGTCTCTCCTTGGACGCCCCGCTCAGCGCGCCCGACGGCGGCGGCTTCGGCCTGCCGACCGCCAAGCTGCCCCAGGCGGGCGTCCTCACCCCGGTCGTCCAGACGGTGCCCGCGGCCGACCTGGGCGTCGGCCCCGGACTGTAGCCCCGCCGCGGGCCCACGCGCGCGCCAGCCCTACGGGCCCCGCGCGCGTCGCCCGCACGACCCCTCGGGCCCCTCGCCCACCCGCTCCCACGCACCGGCGCGCACGAGGCATCCGCGCACCCGGTGCGCACGGCGTTCGCGCACCGCCGGTCGTTCCGTCACGGCGTCCGGTGCCTCGTGTGGCCCTGCGGGCGGTGACCGCGGGGCCCGCCGCTCGGTTACCGGTACGGATCACCGAACCGGACGAGGAGCGAGCATGGTCGTCAACCTGGGCGGAACACCGAGCGGCACGGAGCGGGAGGCGGACGTCCCGGCGAGAGGCGGACCGGCGCACGGCACACGGCGGCAGATGATGCGGGGGCTGCTCGCCCCGGCGCTCGCCGTTAGCCTCGCGCCCCTGGTCGCCGCCTCCCGGCCCTTCCGAGCCTCCGCCACCGGCGCGGCCGGGCAGCCCGCGCGCCCCGAGCCCCGCGCCGAGGAGCCGGCCGGCAGCGCCTCGTTCGACGAGACCTACCGCGGCCGCCGCATCCGCGGCATCCGGTCCGCCGCGGGGCGCGCCGTCGGCGCCGGCTCCTGGCACGTCACCGTGGACGGCCGGCCACTGCACCTGATGCGCCGGGCCGACGGCAGCTGGCTCAGCATGATCGACCACTACCGCTCGTACCCCACCCCCCTCGCCGCGGCGCGCGGTGCCGTCGACGAACTCGGCCCCGGCGAGCACCTGCGCGACACCCCGGCCGCCGGTCAGGACCACTCCGGGGGGCACCATGGCGTACACGCGTAAGGACGTCAGCACCCTCACCGCCACCGAGAGGCGACGGTTCGTCAAGGCGCTGCTGGAGATCAAGAGGCGCGGCGAGTACGACGAGTTCGTGCGCACCCACATCGAGTACTACGTCTCCGACGGCGAGGACGGTCTCCGTACGGCGCACATGGCGCCGTCCTTCCTGCCCTGGCACCGCCGGTTCCTGCTGGACCTGGAGGAGGCGCTGCGCCGGGTCGACGCCTCGGTCACCGTGCCCTACTGGGACTGGACGAAGGACCGCACCGCCTCCTCGGCGCCCTGGACCGCCGACCTGCTCGGCGGCACCGGGCGGCGCTCCGACCACCGGGTGACCACCGGGCCGTTCGCCCACGCCGAGGGCAACTGGACCCTCAAGGAGAACGTCACCGACACCGAGTACCTCACCCGGGACCTCGGCCGGGCCGCCGACCCCCTGGCGCTGCCCACCAAGAGCGACCTGGAGTGGGCCCTCGGCGACCCCGTGTACGACACCGCGCCGTGGGACTCCACGGTGCGCAAGGGGTTCCGCAACAAGCTGGAGGGGTGGGGGACCGGCCGCGGCAGCGTCTCCTGGCGCAACCACAACCGCGTGCACCGCTGGGTCGGCGGGGCCATGGTCGGCGGGGCCTCCGTCAACGACCCGGTGTTCTGGCTGCACCACGCCTTCGTGGACCTCCTGTGGTCCCGCTGGCAGGCCCGGCACCGCGGGGCCCGCTACCTGCCCGCCGAACCGCCCGGCCGGGGCGGCGCGCAGCACGGGCGGATCGTCGCGCGGCACGAGAAGCTGCCGCCGTGGGACGTGACGCCGGACGAGCTGGAGGACGTCAGCCGGATCTACCGGTACGCCTGAACGGGGCCGGAGGAACGGGAGGAGCGGCAGGAGGAACGGGAGGAGCCCCGGCCGGACGGCCGGGGCTCCTCGGTGACCGCAGGGTCAGCTGCCGTAGCCGCTGTTCTTGCCGTCGTCGCCGTGCTTGTCGCTCTTCTTGTCGTCGCCGTTTTCGCAGGCGTTGCCGAAGGCCGGGTTCAGCAGGCCGATCACGTTGATCGTGTTGCCGCAGACGTTGATCGGCACGTTCACCGGGACCTGGACGACGTTGCCGGACAGGACACCGGGCGAACCAATGGCCGCGCCCTCGGCGCCCGCGTCCGCCATGGCCAGGCCGGTGCCGCTGAGCACGACGGCACCGGCGCCGAGTACGACGCCGGCGGCCTTCGCGATGCGAGACATCACGTTCTCCTTTATGACTCGGGGAGCACGGCAGCGGGACGTGCCACCGCACTTCCGGTTCAACGCAGCAGGTCGGAGAGGGGACACGGGGGGAATGTGAGGATCACCCTTTTTGAACAGGGGGCTCCGGAGGAGCGGCGCGCCGGCGCCGGGGGGCGGGAAAACCGCTCCACGCGGCACGGGGCCGTCCACTAGCCTCCCGGCATGGTGAACGACCGACCCGACCGACCCGACCGACCCGACCGATCCGACCGATCCGCGACGTCCGAGGCGCCTGTGCCGTCGCCGTCATCCCCGTCATCCCCGCCGTCCGAGCCGTTCCCGCCGTTCCGGGAGTCCGTGCCGTCCGCCCGGGCCGCTCTGGCCGCGCTGCCCGGCCTGTTCGCCGAGGAGGGGCGGGTGCGCGCCTTCGCGGCCGTGGCGCTGGGCGCGGGCAGTGCCGCACAGGTGGCGGCCGCGGCCGGCCTGTCGGTGCGGGACGCCTCCGCCGCGCTGCGCCGCCTGCGCGAGCAGGGCGTGGTGATCTCCGGGGGCGACGGTCAACTCGTCGTCGCCCACGACCGCTTCAGGGAACTGGCCCGGGAGGAGGCCCGGTCCACGGCACCGGCCACCGGTGGCCCGGGGGCGGAGGACGACCGGGCCGGCATGATCGTGCGGACGTTCGTGAAGGACGGGCGGCTGGTACGCCTGCCCGCGCGCTGGACGCGGAAGAAGGTGGTGCTGCGGCACATCGCCGAGCAGACCTTCGTGCCCGGCGCGGAGTATCCGGAGCGCACGGTCGACGAGAAGCTGCGCGCCTGGTGCGAGGAGGGCGACGTCGACCATGTGACGCTCCGGCGCCACCTGGTGGACCTGGGCCACCTGCGCCGCAGCGGTGGGACCTACTGGCGTCCGGCGCGGTCCGACCGGGCGGGCACCGCCTGAACGTCCGGCGTGCCGGAGGCGGGCAGCCGCCGTACGGGCGAACCCGCGAGGTAGGCCTGGACCGCTTCGACCGCCTGGCCGTAGTACGTGGCGTAGTTCGCCTGCGAGACGTATCCGAGGTGCGGGGTCGCGAGCAGGCGCGGGGCGGTGCGCATCGGGTGGCCGGCGGGCAGCGGCTCGGTGTCGAAGACGTCGACGCCCGCGCCCGCGATACGGCCCTCGTGCAGTGCGGCGAGCAGGGCGTCCTGGTCGACGATCGCCGCGCGCGAGGTGTTGACCAGGTAGGCGGTCGGCTTGAGCAGGGCCAGCTCGGCGGCGCCGAGCAGTCCGCGGGTGCGGTCGCCGAGCGCCAGGTGGACGGAGACGAAGTCGGCGGTGCGCAGCAGCTCCTCCTTGGAGGGGGCGAGTTCGACCCCGACCTCGTCGGCGCGCTCGCGGGTGAGGTTCTGGCTCCATCCGCTCACCCGCATGCCGAAGGCGAGCCCGACGCGCGCCACCCGGCTGCCGATCTTCCCGAGACCCAGCAGACCGAGCCGCCGGCCGTGCAGGTCGGCCCCCACCGTCTGCTGCCAGGGGCCGCCCTCGCGCAGCGCGTTGCTCTCCTGGACGAGACCGCGGGCCAGGCCCAGCAGCAGGGCCCAGGTCAGTTCGACGGGCGGCGTCGAGGAGGAGGCCGTACCGCAGACGGTGACGCCGTGCGCCTCGGCCGCGGCGTAGTCGATGACGCTGTTGCGCATGCCGGAGGCGACGATCAGTTTCAGCCGGGGCAGGCGGGCGATCAGCGACCCGGGAAACGGTACGCGTTCCCGCAGGGTGACCACGATGTCGATGTCGGCGAGGGCCGCGGCGAGGGTCTCCTCGTCGGGGTGGTGGGTGTCGAAGGACACGACGTCCACGGCGTCCGCGACGGGCGACCAGTCGGCGATCGCGGTCGCCACGCGCTGGAAGTCGTCGAGCACCGCGCAGCGCAGTCGCACGTCGTCCCGCCCCTCCCGCCCAACGGGCAGTGGCGCCCCCGGCAGGACTCGAACCTGCGGCCAAGCGCTTAGAAGGCGCCTGCTCTATCCACTGAGCTACGGGGGCCTGGTGTGGTGGCCTCGTTCTCGGTGCCCGGGTGTGGGCTGTTCCGCGACGTTGCCGGGGACAAGGATAGGGCTCCCGGCTCCGTGTCCCTGCTGCTTCGCCTCCGTGGCTCGATGTGGAGGTTCGGTGAAGCGGTCCTGATAATCGCAGGCAGGTACGAATCGTGCATCGCTTTTGGCGTCCCGCGCATCGGGTGTTGTGCACTCGTTATGCCTGGACTGTCCTTGCGCCCCGGTAATCCCTTCCGTCCGGAGTGTCCGGTCGGCGCGCGGACATACTCATCATGCGCATATGCTTCAGAATTCCCCTAAAATTGGGCATTCTTCACATGTGGTGACCTTGGACGTACGGCCTCAGCTGCTCGACGCACTCTCCGCCCTGCGCGACCGTGTCGCGGCCGCACGCTTCCCGCTGCCCCTGGCGGGGGCCCCACGCGCGCGTGCCAACCGCGACGAACTCCTCGCCCAGCTCGACGACTACCTGGTGCCCCGGTTGAAGGACCCCGAAGCGCCCCTGCTGGCCGTCGTGGGCGGCTCCACCGGCGCCGGGAAGTCCACCCTGGTGAACTCCCTGGTGGGCCGGCGGGTCAGCGAGGCGGGCGTGCTGCGGCCGACCACCCGCACGCCGGTGCTCGTGTGCCATCCGGAGGACCACCACTGGTTCAGCGGCATGCGGGTGCTGCCCGACCTGACGCGCGTGTGGGTGCCCCACCGGGAGCAGGACGACGACCTGCTGCTGCCGGGGGAGAGCCCCGCGCGCGTACTGCGGGTGGAGACCGCCGACAGCCTGCCCCCCGGCATCGCCCTCCTCGACGCGCCGGACATCGACTCCCTCGTCGCCGACAACCGCGTCCTCGCGGCCGAGCTGATCTGCGCGGCCGACATCTGGGTGATGGTCACCACGGCCGCCCGCTACGCCGACGCGGTGCCCTGGCATCTGCTGCGCACCGCCAAGGAGTACGACGCCACCCTGGTCACCGTGCTCGACCGGGTGCCCCACCAGGTGGTGTCCGAGGTGTCACGGCAGTACGGGGCGCTGCTCGCCAAGGCCGGGCTGGGCGAGGTCCCCCGCTTCACCGTCCCCGAGCTGCCCGAGTCGGCCTGGGGCGGGGGGCTGCTGCCGGCCAGCGCGGTCGCCCCGCTGCGGGCCTGGCTCGTCCACCGGGCGCAGGACCTCGACGCCCGGCACCACGCCATGGCCCGTACCGCGCACGGCATCCTGGACTCGCTCAAGTCCCGGATGCCCGAACTGGCCGGAGCGGCCGCCGCGCAGTACTCCGCCGCGCTGCGCCTCACCGCGGCCGTCGACGGTGCCTACGACGGCGAGCACGCGCGCGTACGGGGGCGGTTGCAGGCGGGCGCCGTGCTCGCCGGGGACGCGCTCAAGCGGTGGCGTGCCTTCCCCCTGGACTGCTCCCCGGAGGAGCTTCTCGACTCGCTGGTGGAGAGCCTGAGCGCCCTGCTGCTGTGCGCCGTCACCGCCGCCGACGAACGCGTCGACGAGGCATGGCGGGGCGAGCCCGCGGCCACCGCCCCGGAACTCACCGGCCACGACTCCGCGCCGGAGGGCGCCGAGCACCGTATCGGGATGGCGGTGCGGCGGTGGCGTCGGGAGCTGGAGGAGTACGCCGAGGAGGAGGTGCGCCGACTGGACCGGAACCTGGCGCCGGACCCCGGTGCGGTCACCGCTCTGGTCGCCACGGTGCTGCTCGGCGGGCGCCGGGCGCGCAGCGCGGGGGAGGGGCTTGCCGAACGCATCGGCGCCCATGGCGCGCTGCGGTTGCGGGACCGGGGCGGACGCCTGCTCGACGACTGCGTGGACCGGGTCGTGCACGTCGAGCGCGAACGCCGGCTGGCACCGCTCGACGGGCTGGAGGTCCATCCCGAGCCCCAGGCCGAACTCATCGCCGCGCTGTCCGTACTGCAGAAGGAGAGGTGACCGGTGACCGCCGTCACTGACCAGGACCCCACCGAGCACACCCATGACACGCCGGAGGAGGCGGGCCGGCCGGAGGAGGCGGCCCGAACGGGCGAGATGACCCGAACGGGCGAGACGGACCGAGCAGACCGTACGGACCGAGCAGATCGAGCAGAGCGAGCAGAGCGAGCAGACCGAGCAGACCGAGCAGACCGAGCAGACCGTACGGGTCGACCGGACGAGGTGGATCGCCCGGGGCGCCGGGCCGGCCGAACGGGCCGCGAGGACCGGGCGGACGCCGTCCCGGCAGGTGACGGCCGGGATCCGGAACGGTCCGCCGAGGACGGTCCGCGGGCGGACACCCCCGGGGACGCCGGGCGAAGGCCCCGCCCGTTCGAGCGCGGGGGCGACCGCGCACGCGGCCTCCTCGCGCGCGTGAAGGACGCCGGGGAGTCCCGCCGTACGGACCGGGAGCGGGAGCAGGGCCGGGCGCGTGACCGGGAACGGGAGCCGGACCGAGCGCGTGACCGGGAACGGGAGCCGGACCGGGGGCGTGACCGGCAGGAGAGGCCCGGGCGGGACGGGGACTTCAGGAAGGGCAGGGGCGCGGAACGCCCGGAACGCGGAGGAGACGTGGCCGACCGGCGCCGAGCGGCTGATCAGCCCCGCAGGGAGGAACGCGGCCGTGCGGAGGCCCGCGACCGCGGGGCGGGGGCGGCGGGCAGCGAGCGTGCGGGAGACGTGCAGCGTGCGGAGCGTGCGGGAGGTGCGGAGCGGGCGGCCGGCGGCTCGTCCGGTGCCGGGGACGGTGACGGTGCCTGGGGCGACGGTCTGATCGCGCGGCGGGTGGACGAGAACAGCACGCCGGATCAGTACACCGTCATGCCGGGCAGGCCCTCCGGTTCCGCCGCCGCCCTGATGCCCCTGGCCTACGACGGGCAGCTCAGGTCGCGGCTCGACGCCCTGCGCGAACTGGTGGGCCTCTCCCGTACCCGGCTGGACAGCGGGACGCTGGCGGAGGCCGGCCGGGTCCTGGACGAGGCCGCCGCGCGGCGCAGGCTCTCCGGTCAGCACACCGTCGTCGCCCTCGCGGGCGCGACCGGCAGTGGCAAGTCGCAGTTGTTCAACACGCTCGCCGGGGTGCCGATCTCCGAGACGGGCGTGCGCCGGCCGACCACCGCAGCGCCCATCGCGTGCAGTTGGAGCGACGGCGCGGCCAGCCTCCTGGACCGCCTCGGCATCCCCGGCCGGCTCCGCCGCCGCCCGTTGCAGCACCCGGACGCCGAATCGCCGCTGCGCGGGCTGGTCCTGATCGACCTGCCGGACCACGACTCGGCGGCCGTGCAGCACCGCGAGCAGGTGGACCGCATCCTGAAGCTCGTCGACGCGGTCATCTGGGTCGTCGACCCGGAGAAGTACGCCGACGCCATGCTCCACGAGCGCTATCTGCGCCCGATGGCGGGCCACGCCGAGGTCACGTTCGTCGTCCTCAACCAGGTCGACCGGCTGCCCGGGGAGGCCGCCGAACAGGTCCTCGACGACCTGCGGCGGCTGCTCGACGAGGACGGCATCGCGCTCGGCGAGCACGGCGAGCCCGGGGCCACGGTCCTCGCCCTGTCCGCGCTCACCGGGGACGGCGTCGGCGAACTGCGCGAGGTGCTCGGACAGTTCGTCGCCGAGCGGCAGGCCCCGGCGCGCCGCATCTCCGCCGACGTGGACGCCGCCGCCTGGCGCCTGCGTCCCGTGTACGTCACCGGCCGGCGCACCGGTCTCAGCGAGGAGGCGAGGGAGGAGTTCGCCGACCGGCTCGCGGACGCCGTGGGCGCCACGGCGGCGGGGGAGGCGGCCGAGCGCGCCTGGCTGCGCAACGCCAACCGCGCGTGCGGCACGCCCTGGCTGCGGCTGTGGCGCTGGTACGACGACCGGCGCGAGCCCACCACGGGCCGGCTCCCGTCGCGTGCCCAGGCGGACGAGGAGGCCACGGCCCGTCAGCGCGTCGAACAGGCGGTGCGCACGGTGTCCGACCGGGCGTCGGCCGGGCTGCCGGCGCCCTGGGCGCAGGCGATGCGCGAGGCCGCCGTCCGCGGCGCCCAGGGACTGCCCGAGGCCCTCGACGAACTGGCGGTGCGCACCGGGACGCCGCCGGGGCGTCCACCGCGGCCGGGCTGGTGGCCGGCGGCCGTGCTGGCCCAGGCCTCGATGACGTTGCTCCAAGTGGTGGGCGGACTGTGGCTGCTGGCCCAGATCATCGGCTTCGTGGCGCCGAACCTGGGCGTGCCGGTGCTCCTGATGCTGGCCGGCATCATCGGCGGCCCCCTCATCGAGTGGAGCTGCCGCATCGCGGCCCGCGGACCCGCACGGCGCTACGGCCACGAGGCGGAACGCCTGCTGCGGGAGGCCGCCGCGGGGTGCGGCCGGGCCCGGGTACTCGATCCGCTCGCGGCGGAACTGCTGCGGTACCGGGAAGTGCGTGAGCAGTACGGGCGGGTCACCGGGGTGGGAGCCGTGGCCAGGTAGGAGGGACGGGCCTCGGGGGGGCAGGGCCCGCCGGGAGTGGTTCTCCCGAAAGAGTGACGGAGTTCTCCACAGGTCCGGAGGCGGTCCACAGGCCTCGGCGGGACCGGCCCGAGCGGATGCAGTCTGGCCCTGTGGCCATCGCGACGGACGCGGTCGGCCCGGGGTGCGGCGGTGTACGGGGATGTGACGCCGCCGCGCCGGACGCAGCCGCACGGGAGGTGCCCGTGCGCAAGGGAGGACTCGCGATGAACGAGACGATGATCTGCGCCGTGGGCAACGTGGCGACCCAACCGGTCTTCCGGGACCTGGCGAACGGCGCTTCCGCACGGTTCCGGCTGGCGGTCACCGCGCGGTACTGGGACCGCGAGAAGAGCGCGTGGACGGACGGTCACACCAACTTCTTCACGGTGTGGGCCAACCGGCAACTCGCCACCAACGCCTCGGCGTCGCTGACGGTGGGCGACCCCGTCGTCGTCCAGGGCCGGCTGAAGGTGCGCACGGACGTGCGCGAGGGGCAGAACTGGACGTCGGCGGACATCGACGCGGTGGCGATCGGCCACGACCTCGCGCGCGGCACGGCCGCGTTCCGGCGCACCGGCCGGGCGGAGACGGCGGGCTCCCCACCGCAGCCGGAGCCCAACTGGGAGACACCGGCCGCGGAGTCGGCCGCACCGCCCCCCGAACAGCGACCGGAGCCTGTCGCGGTGGCCTGATGACGCCGTTCCGCCGGAAGTGACCGAAGTGCGGCTTATCGACGAACACGCCCAGGCAAAGCCGGGTGGATTTGTCGATAAGCCCTGCTCACAGCCCTGCCGGGGATAACGATTCCGAGTCGGATCAACGCGTGGGCGAACATCCCCGGCAGGCACGGTGCGTTAGGTCCTTAGGATGCCGAACGAGCCCTATGGGGCTGCTGATTCTGCTGGTGGGACCGTGCCCCCCACGCCAACGGGTCCTGCTCGAAGGGGAATTTGGTGTTTTCTTCGCTCACCGCGCTGTCTCTGCCCGGCCGAGGGGCGGCACGTCTCGCCGCCGCGGCGCTGGTGTCCGCGCTCGCCGCCGCCGGAGTGACGACCGGCGCCGCCCCGGCCGCCGCCCAGGATGCGGGACAGGGGCAGGGCGGGGCGACGGCCACCATAGGCGGCCTCAAGACGTACGGCACCGCGGTCATCCACGGGGACACCGGGGACCAGGAGGTGTCGGCCGGCCTCTTCGAGATGTCCGTCGAGGGCGGCGGCATGCTCCAGACGTACTGCGTCGACATCCAGAACCCGACGCAGAAGGACGCCAAGTACCACGAGACGCCCTGGAGCGGCACGTCGCTGGGCACCAACAAGGACGCCGGCCGCATCCGCTGGATCCTTCAGAACTCCTACCCCCAGGTCAACGACCTCGCCGCACTGGCTAAGAAGGCCGGTGTCCGCGGCGGGCTCACCGAGCAGGACGCGGCGGCCGGCACGCAGGTGGCCATCTGGCGCCACTCGGACCGGGCGGACGTCGAGGCCGTCGACCCTCAGGCCGAGCGGCTCGCCGACTACCTGGAGAAGAAGGCCCGTCTTCTCACGGAGCCCAAGGCGTCGCTCACCCTGGACCCGCCCGCGGTATCCGGCCGGCCCGGGGAGCGGATCGGCCCGGTGACGGTGCGCACCAACGCGGGCGGCGCGACGGTCACGCCCCCGGTGGACGCCACGGCGGGCGGGGTGCGGATCGTCGACAAGAAGGGCGAGCCCGTCACGTCCGTCACCGACGGCACCCAGATCTTCTTCGACGTGCCGAAGGACGCGGCGGCCGGCACCGCCGAACTGACGGTCCAGGCCTCCACGACAGTGCCGGTCGGCCGCGCCTTCGCCTCGGAGAGCCGCAGCCAGACGCAGATCCTGGCCGGCTCCAGCGAGTCGACGGTCGCCGCGACGGCGAGCGCCACCTGGGCCGACCAGGGCGCGATACCCGCCCTCTCCGCCAGGAAGAACTGCGCCGAGGGCGCCCTGGACATCACCGCGGCCAACGAGGGCGACGAGCCCTTCACCTTCGAGCTGCTCGACAGCGAGCACACCATCGCGCCCGGCGAGTCCCGGACGGTGACCGTCCCGCTTCCGGAGGACAGGGCGTACGACTTCACCATCCGCGGCCCGGCCGGCTTCGAGCAGCGTTTCAGCGGCGTCCTCGACTGCCGCACCCAGAGCGCCGCACTCGCGGACGCCACCCACACCCTCGGCCGGCCGGCCCCCACGACGGTGACCACCCCCACGCCCACCCCGAACCCCAACCTCGCCGAGACCGGCAGCTCCGAACTGACCCCCCTGATCGGCGGCCTGGCCCTGGTCCTGCTCATCGCCGGCGGCACGACCCTGACCGTGATCACCCGGAAGAACGCCTCCCGCTGACACGAGGCCGCCGGGGCTCCCGAAGGCGCGCGGAGCCCTGAGCACGACGGTGCTTCGTCCCGCCTCGAGTACAGGCAGCCTCCTACGTCGGATGGCCTTGTGCATCGAGCCATCCGGCGAGCGTGCAGAAGTCGGCGTCACTGAGGCCCTTGGCCGGATCGACCTGGTGCAGGAGTGAAGGCCCGGGGTGCCCGGCGTCGACCCAGAGGCGGTCCACCGCGCTGATCTCGTCGTCGACCCAGACGAAGGGTCGACCGCCGGCCCACTCGACCATGGGGCGCGTCTTCCAGTGGAGTCCCCGCGGCGTTTCTCCCGCGACCGCGTCCGGCCACTCCAGCACCGGCAGCCTCGGCAGGCCGATGCGCGGGGCGATGACTTCGTTCGCCTCTTCCATCCAGGTCGTCGCCCAGACGAGCCGGCAGCCCAGAGCGACGAGGCGCTCCCCGATGCCGGGGTCGAGCCGGGGGAGCAACGGGTTCCCCTGGTCAGCGGTCGTCGAGGAGGCGGCAGTGACCTCCTTCCGGTCGGCCGAAGACCCGAACGGGATCAGTGGGCCGTCCACGTCGAGGAAGAGGAGAGGGCGCTCCGCTGAGCTGGTCACGGCAGCACCGTAACGCCGCGCGGCGGGGGAGCGGCATCCTCGGCTGCACCGTCCCTGGACCGTGCGAGGGAGCCCGAGGCCGATCGACGGCGACCGGCAGTGACGGACGACCGTCGGCCGCCCGCCCAGAACCCGCAGGTCAGCGCCCCCGCCCGGAACGCGTTTTCTCCCAGGGGTGGCGGTGCGGCAAGATGGGGTGTATCTGCCCACTGCCTGATTCAAGCTGCCGGACGGTTTCTCTTGGCTGAGTTCATTTACACCATGCGCAAGGCGCGCAAAGCGCACGGCGACAAGGTGATCCTCGACGACGTCACCCTGAACTTCCTGCCCGGCGCGAAGATCGGTGTCGTCGGGCCGAACGGTGCCGGTAAGTCCACGGTGCTGAAGATCATGGCAGGGCTGGAGCAGCCGTCGAACGGTGACGCGTTCCTGTCGCCGGGCTACACGGTCGGCATCCTGCTGCAGGAGCCCCCTCTCAACGAGGAGAAGACCGTCCTGGAGAACGTCCAGGAGGGTGTCGCCGAGATCAAGGGCAAGCTCGACCGGTTCAACGAGATCGCCGAGCAGATGGCGACCGACTACTCGGACGCGCTGCTGGAGGAGATGGGCAAGCTCCAGGAGGAGCTGGACCACGCCAACGCCTGGGACCTCGACGCCCAGCTGGAGCAGGCCATGGACGCGCTGGGCTGCCCGCCCGGCGACTGGCCCGTGGTGAACCTCTCCGGTGGTGAGAAGCGCCGGGTCGCGCTGTGCAAGCTGCTGCTGGAGGCGCCCGACCTGCTGCTGCTCGACGAGCCCACCAACCACCTCGACGCCGAGTCGGTGAACTGGCTGGAGCAGCACCTCGCCAAGTACGAGGGCACCGTCGTGGCCGTGACCCACGACCGGTACTTCCTGGACAACGTCGCCGGGTGGATCTGCGAGGTCGACCGCGGCCGGCTGCACGGCTACGAGGGCAACTACTCCAAGTACCTGGAGACCAAGGCCACCCGCCTCAAGGTCGAGGGCGCGAAGGACGCCAAGCGGCAGAAGCGCCTCAAGGACGAGCTGGAGTGGGTCCGCTCCAACGCCAAGGGCCGGCAGGCCAAGTCCAAGGCGCGCCTCGCCCGCTACGAGGAGATGGCCGCCGAGGCCGACAAGATGCGGAAGCTGGACTTCGAGGAGATCCAGATCCCGCCGGGCCCGCGGCTGGGCAGCGTCGTCGTCGAGATCAACAACCTCACCAAGGCCTTCGGCGACAAGGTCCTGATCGACGACCTGTCCTTCACGCTGCCGCGCAACGGCATCGTGGGCGTCATCGGCCCCAACGGCGCCGGCAAGACCACCCTCTTCAAGATGATCCAGGGCTTCGAGGAGCCGGACTCCGGTTCCATCAAGGTCGGCGACACGGTCAAGATCTCCTACGTCGACCAGAGCCGCGAGAACATCGACCCCAAGAAGACGCTGTGGGCCGTCGTCTCCGACGAGCTGGACTACATCAACGTCGGCCAGGTCGAGATGCCGAGCCGCGCCTACGTGTCCGCCTTCGGGTTCAAGGGTCCGGACCAGCAGAAGCCGGCCGGGGTCCTCTCCGGCGGTGAGCGCAACCGCCTGAACCTCGCGCTCACCCTCAAGCAGGGCGGCAACCTGCTCCTCCTCGACGAGCCGACCAACGACCTCGACGTCGAGACCCTCTCCAGCCTGGAGAACGCGCTGCTGGAGTTCCCCGGGTGCGCCGTGGTCGTCTCCCACGACCGGTGGTTCCTGGACCGCGTCGCCACCCACATCCTCGCCTACGAGGGCGAGTCCAAGTGGTTCTGGTTCGAGGGCAACTTCGAGTCGTACGAGAAGAACAAGATCGAGCGGCTGGGTGCCGACGCCGCGCGTCCGCACCGCGCCACCTACAAGAAGCTGACCCGGGGCTGATCTCTTGCGCCACATCTACCGCTGCCCGCTGCGCTGGGCGGACATGGACGCGTACGGCCACGTCAACAACGTGGTCTTCCTCCGCTACCTGGAGGAGGCCCGTATCGACTTCCTGTTCCGTCCGGACAAGGAGTTCAAGCAGGGGTCGGTGGTGGCGCGCCACGAGATCGACTACAAACGGCAGCTCGTGCACCGGCACCGCCCGGTCGACGTCGAGCTGTGGGTCACGGAGATAAGGGCCGCGTCCTTCACCCTCACCTACGAGGTCAAGGACGGCGACGAGGTCTACGTCCGCGCCTCGACGGTGATCGTGCCGTTCGACTTCGAGACCCAGCGTCCGCGCCGGATCACCGCGGAGGAACGGGAGTTCCTCGGCGAGTACACGGACGACAAGGAGGAGGCCGTCGCCGCATGACGGTGCTCCACCTGGCCGACGAGGGGGAGGCCGCGGATCTCGCGGCCTTCCTCTCCCGCCTGCTCCGCTACGACCGCGCGGCGGCGGTGCGCCTCCAGGCGGCCGGCACCGCCCTCGCCGTCTTCGGCCGGCCGCCCTCCTTCGAGGTGCTGGCCGTACGCGCGGTACGGCTGGCCAAGCCGTACGAGGACGGACTCGACGTCACGCTGGACGTCACCGTCTCCGCCGGTGAGCTGCTGGAGGCGGTGGACGAGAAGGCGGCCACCGCGGGTGTGCCCGGTGCGGTGACCGGGCCGCCGTGGGCCGGTCTGCTGCCTCCGCGCGGCGGCTGGCGCCCCGAGCCGGGCCTGCCCGCCCCGGACGCCCTGCGCGCGCTGGTCGCCGCGGCGGTGGCGGAGTTCCGCTCCCGTACGGGCGAGCTGGCGCCCGAGGGCCGCACCCGGGCCGAGCTGGACCGGATCGGGCGGGAGATATGGTCCCGGACGGTCGGGGACACCGGGCTGCCGGTACGGGCCGTGCACGCCGCCCAGTCCCTGGGCTTCCTCGGCCCTCCCGGCGCCCCCTCCGGCGAGGACGCGCCGAAACTCCTCGCCTCGGGCACGTGGCTGCGGCTGCGCACGCCCTACGGTTCCGTCGCCCTGCGCCGGGCCGGGACCGGGGCCCTCGGCATCAGCGTGCGCTGACCCCGCCGACGCCGGACGACCGGCTTCCGACATCGACGTCGGCGTCTGCGTCGGGCGAGGGGTCAGCCGGCGGTGTTGACCATCGAGGCCGCCGCGTACGTCAGGTACTTCCACAGCGTCTGCTCGTGCTCATCGGAGAGCCCCAGCTCGTCCACGGCGACCCGCATGTGCTTCAGCCAGGCGTCGTGCGCCGCCCGGTCGACGGCGAAGGGGGCGTGGCGCATCCGCAGCCGCGGATGGCCGCGGTTGTCGCTGTACGTCGTCGGGCCGCCCCAGTACTGCATCAGGAAGAGCGCGAAACGCTCCTCGGCCGGGCCCAGGTCCTCCTCCGGGTACATGGGCCGCAGGATCGGGTCCTCCGCCACCCCCTGGTAGAAACGGTGGACGAGCCGGCGGAAGGTCTCCTCCCCGCCGACCTGCTCGTAGAAGGTCTGCTCCTGAAGCGTGCCGCGCCGAATCTCATTCACGTCGTCCATGGTCTCAGACGGGCGGACATAGGACTTCGGGCTTAGGACCACTCCTCGCCCGCTCCCCGCCCGCCTTACTGTGGAGGCATGGGCGGGCACCCGGACCTGGACGGCCTCGCCGCCTCCGCGCGGGCGGAGCTGGTGCGGGAGATCGAGCTGAGCGGCGCCTGGACGGCCGACCCGGTGTGGCGGGAGGCCTTCGCGACGGTCCCGCGCCACCTCTTCGTGCCGTACTACTACGTCGGCGTCCGGGGCGGTCACGAACGCCGGTGGGGCGAGGACCCCGACCCGGGCGCCCGCGAGCGCTGGGTGCTCGGGGCGTACGCCGACGCACCGCTGGCGACCCGGCTGCGCGACGGCGAACTGCTCTCCTCCAGCAGCCAGCCCTCGCTGATGGCCCTGATGCTGGTGGAACTGGGCGTACGCGACGGCGACCGGGTCCTGGAGATCGGCGCCGGCACCGGCTACAACGCCGCCCTGCTCGCCCACCGGCTCGGCGACGACGACCTGGTCACCACCGTCGACCTGGAACCCGAGATCACCGAGTCCGCGCGCCGGCACCTGGCCGCGGTGGGCCACCACCCGGCCGTCGTCACGGGCGACGGCGCCCGCGGAGTGCCCGAGCGCGCGCCCTACGACCGGATCCTCGCCACCTGCACGCTGCCCTCGGTGCCGCGCGCCTGGCTGGCCCAGTGCCGTCCCGGCGGCCGCATCCTGGCCCCGCTCGCCACGGGCCTGGTCGTCCTCACGGTCCACGACGCCGGGCACGCCGAGGGGCGCTTCCTGCGCACGCCCGCGTACTTCGTTCCGCTGCGCGGCGCGGAGCGGAACGAGCCCGAGGCGCCCGGCCTCGGCGGGGTGCCGCGCCGGGCCCGGGAGAACGACCTGTTCCGCTTCCTGCTGGAGCTGAGCCGGGGCGGCCTCGACCCGCAGGAGGCGTACGCCCTGTGGGACCGCGAGGACGCCCCGCGCCGGGAGCGCTTCGGCATCACCGTCCGCGGCGAACGGGCCTGGGCCTGGCTGGACGACCCTCAGGGCCCGTACGCCTGGCCCTTCGCCTGACGGACGTGCTCTAGCCCCGGCGGATCGTGATCGTCGTCCAGGCGCCGACGTGCACCCGGTCGCCGTCCTGGAGCGGCACCGGCACGAAGGGCTGGATCGGCTCCTCGCCGCCGTTGACCGTCGTGCCGTTGGTCGAGTTCTGGTCGACGACCGCCCAGTTGCCGTCCGGCTGCTGCACCAGCACCGCGTGCTGGTGCGAGACGCCCGGGTCCTCCGGCGGCACCGCGAGATCGATGTCCGGGGTGTCGCCGGTGGAGTGCCGGCGCCGGCCGATGGTGATCTGGTTGCCGGCGAGGGTGCGCTGCTGTTCGGGCGAGTACGCGGGCAGGTTGAGACCCGCGGCCTCGGGGCCGGACCGCTGCATCATCGCCATGAAGTAGTCGCGGTCCGGGCCGATGGTCGCCGTCCAGGTCGCGGGGCCCTGGGGGCGCTGGGGCTGCTGGGGCTGGTGAGGCTGCTGGGACTGGTGGGGGAAGCCGTAGCCTCCGCCCGGCGGGGGCGGCGGAGCCTGGGTGGCGCCGGGCTGCGGGAAGCCGTAGCCCCCGCCCTGGGCCGGACCCGGGCCGTTCGGGCCACCGGGACCCGCGGGACCCGATGACGGCGGGGAGAGCACCCAGTCGTCGTCACCGCCGCCGAAGGACGGGCCGCCCTGCTGCGGCCGGTTGGTCTCCTGCGGGAACGCGGGCGGGGCCGGCGGGCCGGACTGCTGGTAGGCCTGCGGGGCGCCGTCCCGCCCACCGGGGCCGGGCGGCGGGGCCGGGCGCGAGGGGTCGCCACCGAAGGGCGGCGGCGCGGGCGGCCCGGAGGGCCCGTTCGGACCGCCGTGACCACCGGGTCCACCGGGCCCGTTCGGGAAGCCGGGCCCACCGGGGCCCGTGGGCCCGCCAGGACCGCCGCCGGGGCCACCGAAGCCACCCGGGCCGCGAGACCCGTCGAAGCCGCCGGGACCACCCGGGCCGGCAGGTCCGCCGGGTCCGCCGGGAGCATGGGGGTTGAAGGGGCCACCGGGACCACCACCGGGGCCACCAGGGCCCGCGGGTCCACCAGGACCGCCCGGGGCACCGGGACCGCCCGGGGCACCGGGACCGCCCGGGGCACCGGGTCCGCCCGGAGCACCGGGACCGCCCGGGCCTCCCGGACCCGACGGAGCGCCGCCGAAGGGCGGGCCCGGCGGGATCGGCTCGGCGGGGCGGTTCATCTGGGACGGGCGGGAGCCCTGGTAGTCGTACGCGTCACCGCCGTACGACGGACCCGACGGACCCGACGGCGGCTGCGGGAAGCGCGGGCCGGGGCCGGGCGACGGCGGGCGCGGGGCGGCCGGGGTGTACGAGGTGGCGGTGTTGGTGAGGAAGTTCCACCGGCACTCCTCGCAGAACGGCGCCCCGCCCTCACGCGGCGTGCGGCACTGCGGGCACAGCTGAGGCTCGGCGCCGGGGCCTCCGGGGCCGCCGCCCTGGCCGGCCGGACCGGCGGGCGGCGGGAAGCCGTAGCCGCCGCCCGGGGGCGGAGGCGGGGGAGGGGGAGGCACGGCACCGGCCATGCGGTGACCGCAGACCTCGCACCAGTCGTCGGAACCCGACTGGTGTCCGTTCGGGCAGGTCGGCATGTCGGAGCTTCCCCCTCTTGCGGAGCTTGTCGCTGTGTTGTCCTGCGGTGCTGCGGGACTGCGTCGTGCGGTCGGTTCAGTGCTTCTTCACGCGGACGGTCTTCGTCGACCGGGTCTCGAGAGTCATCTCGTCGGCCTCCTCGACCTTCGCTTTCAGTCGCACAGTACCTGCCGCCGCGTCGACCACGTCCACCACCTTCGCAAGCAGTTTCGCAGTATCCGCGTTTCCGGAGGCCCCGGCGAGCTGAACCGCGCGGCCCAGTTTGGCCGTTGCTCCGTCGATGTCTCCCGCTTTGCGTAGGTCAAGACCCTGCTGGATGACCTGGGCCAGTTCGGCCTGCCCGGTGTAGTGGGCCACCTGCGGGTTGATCGACGTGGAGGCGGCCATGTCGTCGGTCCACACGGCCCGTACGAGACCCTGCGCGCCGAGGTTGCGGGCACCGCCCCCCGCGCCCGGCGCCTCGCCCGCGGGCTCCGGGACGACCAGGGAGACCCGCGCGGCCAGCATCTCCTGGCCGATACCGGCCGCCGGAACCTCCACGCACACGTGGTAGTCCCGGGACTCGTCGCCCCAGGAACCGGTGGGGTAGTCACCGGCGCGCGGCCCCGCCTCGGTGCGGCGGCCGGTGAGTTCCTCGACCGTGGGGGCGACCTGCTTGACGAACCTCACGGTGGTGCCGACCGGGGTCCACAGGCGCAGGGCGACGTCCGCGACCTCCTTGCCCATGGCCGTCTCCATCACCCGCGTGAAGTCGGCGGCGAGACCGGCGGGGTCGGCGACGATGTCGGCGGTGCCGAGCAGGGCGGAGGCGATGCCTGTGACTTCTTTCACTTCCCAGTCCGTGCCCACGCCCCGGGCGTCACAGGTGAAGCGTCCGGCGCACGCGTCCAGCGCGGCCCTGAGGTCCTCCGGCGACTCGTGCTCGTTGCGGCCGTCGGTGAGCAGGATGCCGTGCCGGATGGCGACGTCCGCGGTGGACAGCAGCCGGTCGGCCAGCCGCAGCCATGTGCCGATGGCGGTGCCGCCGCCCGCGTTCAGGCCGCGCAGGGCACGCTTGGCCTGCTCCCGGGTGGTGGCGTCGGCGACCGCGAGGCGCCCGCCGCCCGGGTAGACCTCCTTGGCGACGTGCGTGCCGCCGACCACCGCGAAGTGCACTCCGTCGCGCAGGGTGTCGATCGCCGCGGACGTGGCGTCGCGGGCGTTGCGCATCTTGGTGGGCGGGTAGTCCATCGAGCCCGAGCAGTCGACCATGACGGCGACGGCCGCGGACGGGCCCTGGCCCGGCGAGTAGAGGTGGGGCGCGGCGACCGCGCTCCCGATGGTGCCGCCGCCGGTCGCGGTGACCGTCACGATGGCGTTGACCTCGCGGCCGCCGTCGGGCAGGTACTCGTTCTGGTAGACGTCCACCGAGAACTGCGGCACATTCGACTTCGAGAATTTGGCCATGCCGGTTCGCATCCCCCTCTACGTCCCCACGGTGGTGGGTGTCTGGCTGCCGGCACGGACCGCCCCCTGCGGTCCGCGAGGCCACCCCCGCGCGCCGTCCCCGGGCCCAACCGGGGCCGCGCCCGGCCACGACGGCGCCGCGGCGCCACGCAAGGCCTCAGGCCGATCCTGCCCCCTGCGGCGGGGCGGGGAACGGCACGAGCGCCACTGTTACGTTGTCGTGGCCCCCGCCGTCCAGGGCGTGGCCCACCAGGACGCGGGCGCCGTGCAGCGGTCGCGCGGCGGCGTCGAGGGGGACGGCCTCGGCCATCTCCTCGGCGGACTCCGCGTAGTTCCACAGGCCGTCCGTGCAGACCACGACGACACCGGGGCGGTCCGGCTTGAAGGACGCGGTGTGCGGCTCCAGTTCGTAGGCGTCGGCGCCGAGCCAGCCGGTGATCGCGTGGGCCCGCTCGTCGGCGTAGGCCTCGGCCTCGCTCATCAGGCCGGCGGCGACCATCTGCGCGGCCCACGAGTCGTCCTCGGTGAGCCGGGCGGGCGGGGTGCTCCGGTCGACCGGCACCCAGTAGACGCGGCTGTCGCCGACCCAGCCGACGACCAGGAGACCCGCGGTCACCACGGCGCCGACCAGGGTGCAGGCGGGCGCGTTCTGGTGCGGGGCCTGCTCGCGGGCCGTGGCGGGCTCGTCGGCCAGCGCGTTGACGGCGTGCGAGGCGGCGACGATCGCGTCGTGCATGGCCTGCTGCGGGTGCGTGCCGCGCGGCAGGGCGGCGAGCAGCGACGCGCCGGCCGCCCGGGAGGCGGCGAGCGAGGCGTCGTCGGGGCGGGTCGCGGAGGACACGCCGTCGCAGACGATCGCCACGGACGCGGGCGCGCCGTCGGGCAGCGCGGTGCAGCCGACGGAGAACGCGTCCTCGTTGCGGTGGTGGCGCAGTCCGCGGTCGCTCACCGCGGCGACGGGGCCCGACTCCTGCTCCATGTGGTCGCGTTCGCGTGGCTGCGCGTGGCCGCAGTTCTCGCAGTAGCCGTCGTCGTCGACCCGGCCCGCGCGGCAGGCCACGCAGACCTTCACGGCCACGGCCCGGCCGGCGACGGACCCGGCGGGGACCGGAGCGGAAGGGGCCGGCTCGGACGCCGACCTCGGGTCGGGCGCCTGCAACGGGTACTCGTCGGGCTCCCGCGGCCGGTCGGGCCGGTCGGGGAGATCGAACCGCGCCGCGGGCACGGCCGGCGGCACCGGTGGCGGGGGCGGCAGCGGGGAGCCGCCCGAGTCGGTCCCCGGCACCTCGGCCGCCGCGTGCACCGGGGCGGGCCGGCCGGAGCCGTCCGAGTCCCGGGCCGTCGGCCAGTCCACGCCGTCCGGCGCCCACGACGGCGCGGGCACCGAGCCGTTCAGGGCGATCGTCGGGCTCTCGTCGGGCCGCGCGGGCACGGCGGACAGGTCGTATCCGCACGCACCGCAGAAACGGTCACCCGACTCGAGGGGTTCCTCGCAGCTCGGGCACTTCGACACAGCGGCCTGCTGGGGCATCTGCGACATCAACTACACCCACGTCCGGGGGCGGTAACGATTGGCACGTTCCACCAGGTCGATCCTCTCCTCGCCGCCCCGCGCCAGCCGAGCCAGCGTGCGGTACGAACGCTCCAGGCCGAAACGCAGACCGCGTTCGTCCAGGCCGCTGCCGAGCAGCGTCCGTCCTCCGGCGGCGGGAGGGACGGAACCCTGACCTCCGGAGAGTACCCAGTCCAGCGCGCAACCGAGGACCTCGGCCGACAACTGCTCGCGCCGTGCCGGATCCAGACCGTACACGTCCAGCGCCTCCACCTGCCGCGCGGCCGCGACCAGGTCGTCCAGGAACGCCGTGTCGCCCGCGTTCGCGACGCGCCGCCGCAGCCGTGCCCGCACCGCCGCCATCCGCGCCGCGGTGCAGTGCACGGACGACTCCGGCACCGACTCCAGCGTCCGTACGGCACGGGCCCGGTCGCCGCCGGCGAGCTGGACCCGGGCCAGCCCGAACGCGGCGCTCACATGGCTCGGGTCGGAGGCCCACACCAGGTGGTAGTACTCGGCGGCGTTGTCGAGCTGCCCCAGGACCTCCGCGCACAGGCCGAGCGCCAGCTTGGGCGCGATCTCGCCCGGGAAGGCGTCGTAGATCGCGTCGAAGGCCAGTGCGGCGCCCTCGTGGTCGCCGGTCACCAGCCCGGCCAGGCCCCGGTACCAGACCACCCGCCAGTCGTCGGGCCGTTCGTCCTCCAGCGACTCCAGGTCGGCCACCGCGCCGGGCGCGTCGCCGGTCTCCAGCCGGCCGCGGATCTGCCGCAGCCGGGTCTCGGCCGACGGTGCCGGCGCGGCGGCCAGCGCGGTCAGCAGCTCGCCCGGCGCCGACGCCATGAGGCCCGCCAGGAAACCCGCGTTGGGGTCGCCGGCGTCGACCCGGGGCACCGGCAGCGCGAGGGCGGCGGTCGGCGCGTCGGCAGGCTTGACCAGGCCGCCCGCCTCGACGCCGGAACCACCGCCGCCGTGTCCGAAGCCCGCGCCCGGTCCGCCGCCGTGTCCGACGCCCGTGCCCGGTCCGCCGCCGTGTCCGCCGCCGTGTCCGACGCCCGTGCCCGCCCCTCCCGCCTGTCCGACCGCCATGCCCGCCCCGCCGGCCTGCCCGACGCCCGGGCCCGTGCCCCCGGGCGCGCCGACCGCGGCGCTCGTCCCGGCCGGCAGCGCGGGGCCGCCGGCCGGGGGCGGCACCGCCGTACCGGCACCGCGCCGCCCCCGGCCCACGGTCCGCGCCCCCAGCCGTGACACCTCCCCGTCCAGCCGCGGGAACAACTCCGTGTCCGTCACCCTGACTTCCGGCCCGAACAGCGTCGACACGGCGGGCCGGGCCCGCCCCGTCTGGAGCGAGATCACCTCGCGCAGCACACCCGTCAACTGCTCGGCCATCTCCTCGGCCGAGGCGAACCGGCGGGCCGGGTCGGGGTCGGTGGCCCGCACCAGCAGCCGGTAGAACGACTCGTACCGCCGGAAGACGTCGATGGTGTCCGGATCCGGCAGCGAGTCGGCGTAGACCGTGGTGTAGCCCTGGAAGTCGAACGTCAGCACGGCGAGGGTGCGGCCGACGGTGTACAGGTCGGACGCCACCGAGGGGCCGACGTCGGCGACCTCGGGCGACTGGTAGCCGACCGTGCCGTAGATGGCCGACTCCTCGTCGTCCATCCGGCGCACCGCGCCCATGTCGATCAGCTTGAGCTGGTCCTCGGTCTGGATGGCGTTGTCGACCTTGAAGTCGCAGTAGAGCAGGTTGCGGCTGTGCAGGTGGCCGAGCGCCTCCAGCGCCTCGATGCCGTACGCGCAGGCCTGCTCCACCGGCAGCGGATCGCGCCGACCCTCCGGGGTGCGCCGGCCGTTGGCGATCTCCTTCAGCGACTTGCCGCCGACGTACTCCATGACGATGTAGCCGTCCAGCGAACCCGTCCGCTGGTCGAGGTGCTCGACGAAGTTGTAGATCCGCACGATGTTGGCGTGCTCGATCTCCGCGAGGAACCGCCGCTCGGAGATGGCCGCCGCCATCGCGTCCTGGTCGCCGGTGTCCAGCAGGCCCTTGAGGACCACCCACCGGTCCGAGACCGCCCGGTCGACGGCGAGGTAGACCCAGCCGAGCCCGCCGTGCGCGAGGCAGCCCACCACCTCGTACTGGCCGTGCACCACGTCCCCGGCCTTCAGCTTGGGCACGAACGAGTACGGGTGGCCGCACTTGGTGCAGAAGCCCTCCGTGCGCCCCGGCCGCTCCCCGCGCGCCCGTCCGACCGGCGCCCCGCAGTCCGAACGCGAGCAGAACCGCTTGCGTTCGGGCACCTCGGCCCTGTCCAGGACCATCGCGCGCGGGTCGGGCCGCGGGATCAGCGGGACCTCGACCAGGCCGGCGCCGAGGCGCCCGCGCGTGGCGGAACCGGCACCCGAACCCGAACTGCGCACCGACACCGAGCGGCCCGTGGACCGGCCCGACACCGCGCGCGAGAGCCGCCCCGAGACCGACCGCCGGGACCGCGACGACTGCGAGGACGTACGGGCGCTGCGGCCGCTCGAACGCGCGCTGCCGCTGCCCGCCGAACCGCGCGAGCCGCGTCCGCCGCCCCCGGTGACGCCCGTCGGCGGGGAGCCCACCATGCCGTCGGGGGCGACGACGGGCGCCAGACCGCACGTGTCGCAGTACAGCTCGCCGCCGCCCACGTCCTCGTAGGCCCCGCCGCAGCCGGGACGCTGACACGTCTGCTCCGCCTCGCTCATGCCGTCCCCTCCCCGTCGCCGCTCATGCGCCGGGCCCCGTCCGGTCCACCGGCCCGCCCTGACCGGGCACGCGCGGGGCGGAGCCGAGCAGTTCGGCCGCCGCGTGCTGGTAGCGCAGCACGGCCTGCCCGGCGACGCGCAGGTCGCAGGGCGCGCTCCACAGCATGCGGCGGGCCTTCTCGTACTTCTCCGCCAGCTCGGGGTCCTCGGCGAAACCGAGCCGGGCCACCTTCGCCTTGTACGCGTCGAGCCGGCCGCGCAGCTCCGCGCGGACCGCGAGCGGAGCGGTGACCGCCGTCAGCGACTCCCGGGCGCGCAGCAGTTCGTCCTCCGCCTTCTCCTCCAGGGACTCCAGGAGCGGGGACAGGCGGTGCCACTGGGCGTGCCGGCGGTACTCGGCGGCCGCCGCGAGCTGCTCCTGCAACACGGTCGGCGGCCCGCTGACGACCGGCACCTCCGTCGCGGCGATCTTCGCCAGCACCTCGCCGCGCGCGGTACGGGCCTCGGCGAGCGTGCGGTCCGCCCGGGAGAGCAGGTCCCGCAGTCGCACGATCCGCTGCTCGGCGTCCTGGCGCACGGCCAGCACGGCGTCGATCTCGCGGCGCACGTCCTCCAGGGCACGCGCCTGACGGTCGTAGACCGTGGTGTCCGGGCGGCCGCCCCCGGGCGCCGAACTGCCCTCGGCCGGCGTCCAGTGGGCCAGCGGGTCGGAGATCACCTGCTCGCGCAGTCGCGTCAGGGTGCGGGTGATCCGCTCCAGGTCGTCGCCGGCCGGGTGCTCGCCGGGGCGGACGCCCACGGAGTGCGCGAGTTCGCGGGTGCGCCGCAGCTCCGCCGCGAGGAGGTCGATCCGCGCGGGCAGCGCCGACCACACCGCGTCGGCGGCGACCACCATGTCCAGGGAGCCTGCGTACAGCTGGTTCATCCGGTCCACCAGCGCCGCCAGCGAGTACCGCTCGCTCAGCCGGCCCGGACCGCCGTGCGCCGCGGGCGCGCCCGCGGCGGCGCCCCCGGCCATCGTGACGGCCTCGCCGCGCAGCAGCTCGGTCAGCTCCGCCAGGTCCTCGCGGCTCGACCAGCGGCGCCGGGAGCGGATCTCCCGGGCGGTGCGCAATGCACCCGTGTACGCGTCGAAGCAGTTCCACAGGAGCGTGATCGACGCCTCGGCGGTGGCCCAGCGCTCGGCGGTCACCCCGGTCAGGGAAGCGCCTTCGAGGAGTCTGCGGCCCGCGTGGTCCTGGAGGGCGAGGAGCGAGGTCTCGATCGCCTCGTGCTCCGCGCCGAGCCGCGCCAGCGCACGGTCCACCTCGTCCCGGTCCATCACCGGCCCGGTGGGATCCGTGTCGCCCATCGATCACCCCTCGCTGTCGCGGACTTGTGCGTGCTCTTCCCTGCGCTGCGACGGGCGGTCAGCTCGTGCGCAGATACTCCGGGGCCGGCGGCTCCGACTTCGCCGGGTCGTCCCCCATCGTCGGTCTCAGCCACGCCTCGTACGAGTCCCGCCAGCCCCCGGCCCGGTCCGCGCGCCACTCCCGCAGGACGTGGTTGACCCGGCGTACCAGATCGTCGGCGTCCTTCTTCATCGCCACGCCGTAGTACTCCGTGGTGAAGGCGTCGCCCTTGAGCTGGACCGTCGGGTCCTGCGCGGCCTGGCTGGCGGCGAGCGCGCCGTCGGTGACCACCGCGTCGACCTCGCCGAGCTGGAGCCTGACCAGGCAGTCGAGTTGGTTGGGGACGGTGGTGCCCAGGTCGGTGTCGGCGGCCAGCCTGCCGTCCTCCCGGTCCTGCTCCAGGGTGCTGAGCGCGGTGGAACCGGCCGCCGTGCAGATCCTCTTGCCGGCGAGCGTGCCGTCGTAGCCGGTGATCGGTGAGGACTTGGGGGCCAGGAGCTGCTGTCCGGTCCGGAAGTACGGGGCCGAGAAGGCGACCTTCTCCAGGCGCGCGCAGTTGATGGTCATGGTGCGGACCACCATGTCGACCCGGCCGTTCTCGATGGCGGGCTCGCGCTGGTTGGTGGGGATCGCCTTGAACTGCACGGCGTCCGGGTCGCCGAGGACGTCCTGCGCTATGCGGTGCGCCAGGTCGATGTCGAAGCCCTCCAGCTCGGCGTCGCCGCCGCTGTTCGGGTCGCGGTAGCCCCAGCGGTAGCTGTTCTGGTCGACGCCGACGATCAGTTTGCGCTTCTCGCCCTGCCGGTTCCGGATCGCGTCGATGGTGGGGCCGTCGGCGTCGGAGGGTGCCAGGGTCTGCTTCTCGGGGTCCGCGCACTCCTGCGCGGCGCGCGCCTGACCGCGCGCCTGACCGCCCCGGGTGCCGCCGTGGCCGTCCGCACCGGTTGCCCCGCCCGTGCCGGTCTGCCCGCCCGTGTCGTGCGAGCGGAGCACCGGCAGGAGGAGGGCGAACAGCACCGCGAGGGTGCAGGCGAAGGCCATCGCCCCCACCCCGCCCCAGCCCTTCAGCCCCGTACGGAGCCGTTGTGCGCGCATCCTCACGCCCCCTTTCACGGGCATCCTCGCCCCCTGGCCCGCGGGCCCGAGCGCCGCTTCACCGGTACTCCGACAGCCTGCGGCCGATGCCGAGGAGCGCACCGGCCACGCCCACCCCGGCGAGGACGCCGGCCATGGCCGGCAGGGGCCGCATCGCGTCCAGACCGTCGCCCGCCGCCCGCTCGAACTCGGCCTCCTCGTGCCCGAGCGCCGTGTCGAGCGAGTCGTCCACGCCGTCGAAGCACTCGGCCGTGGCGCCCTTGCCGCCGATCACGAGGTCCAGCGCCTGCTGGTAGTTGCCGTTCTCGTCCTGCTCACGGGCCGAGGCGTGCCGCTTCTTCCACTCGGCCATGTTGCCGTTCGCCCGGTCGACCGGCTGCTCGCCCGCCTGGTCGTCGGCGAGCCGCCGCGCCTCGGCCAGGCCCTCGCCGAGGGTCTTCATGTTCTTCTCGAAGTCGAGGTCGTAGGCGTCGTACGTCCGGTCGCCGACCTTCCTCGTCTCCGCGCCGCGCGCCACCAGGGTGAGGTTCTCGTTGCCCCGGGCCTTCAGGGAGGCGATACGGGCCCCGTTCAGCGCGTTCAGGGAGCGCACCCCGTGCTCCTGGGAGTCGGTCAGGCCGGCCCGGGCGACGCTGTGGCCGGCGACCAGCCAGAGCAGGACGACCACGGAGGCGGCCGTGGCGGCGACCAGGCCGTGGTTCAGGACGCGGTGGGTGCGCCGGTAGTGCCGGCGCTGCGCCCAGCCCAGGGCCGCGAGGGCGAGGACACCGAGGGCGATCGCGGCCCAGGGGTAGGGCTTCGCGTCGGCGTAGTCGGCACCGAGCCGCCGGTTCTCACTCGTGTAGAGGTCCTCCGCCGCGGGGAGCATCTGCTGCTGCATCTTCTCGTTGGCGTAGCGCAGGTAGGCGCCGCCGACCGGGAAGCCCTGCCGGTTGTAGGTGCGGGCCCGCTCGACCAGGCCCTTGTACTCGGGCAGGAGGCGGTTGAGTTCGGTGATGGTCGCCTCGGCGGGGGAGTCGGCCTCGGAGTCCGCGGCGGCCTTCACGAGCCCCTCCGCGGCCGCCCGGACCGCGCTCTCGTACTCGTCGCGGGCGGCCTCGGTCTCCTGGCCGCCGGCGAGGAAGCCGCTGGACGCGGCGGTGTTGGCCTCGGCGAGTGAGCGGTAGACGCCGGCCGCGGCCGAACTCAGCGGCTGGCTGCGGTGGAGCACGTCGTCGGCGGCGGCGGACCGCTCGCTCATCTGCCAGGCGGTGACGGCGCCGAAGGCGACGACGAGCGCGGCGAGCAGCGCGCCGATGATCCGCAGCCGCCCGGGCTCGGTCACGGCCGCCGCGCGCAACCGGTCCACGCCCTCGGCGAAGGCGGTGCGCCGGGGCACCGGAGGCGGGGGGACGGCGGGGGCGCTGCCGCCCGAGCGCTGCTCCGGAAGCGGCCGGGACAGCGGGGGCGCGGCGGGCGGCGTGGGCGCGCCGGTGCCGGGCGGTGGCACTGCGCCGCCCCTCTGCGGTCGAGTCACTGCCGACCTCCCCCGTGGTCTTCCGTCGCCGCAAGTATCGCTGCCCACGACGACATTCGCACCGGCCTTCGCACGATCTTGCTCCGATCCCGGAGCAACGCACCACCCCTGCCCATGAATACGCCGCCGGAAGCGGTTCGGTTCCACGGGGCGCGGGCCGTCCCCGGGGTCCGGGCCCGCTCAGGCGTCGAAGTGCGCCCGCAGTCGCGCCCGGGCCCCGGGGGCGGCCCCCAGGCGGTCCAGGCCCAGCAGGGCCGCGCCCAGGACGGGTCGCGCCGTCACCACCCGCGGGACGGCCTTCGGGGCGCGGGCCGCCAGCAGCTCCCGTACCCGGCCGTCGAGTTGCGGGTGGCGTGCCGCCAGGACGCTGCCGCCGAGCACGACCGGCGTCTCCTCGGCCAGCAGGCCGAGCCGGGTCAGCGCGACCGCGGCCATGGCCACCACCTCGTCGGCCTGCCGGTCGACGATCCCCCGGGCGAGCGGGTCGCCGTCGGCCGCCGTGGCGAACAGCACGGGGGTCAGCTCGTGCCGCCGGACGGGTGCGACGCGCCGCAGGTGCAGGGCCTCGATGAGGGCGTACATCGAGCCGAGCCCGAAGTGCGCGGGCAGGGTCCGGGCCAGCTCCGTGGGCCCGCCGCGTCCGTCCTCCGCCCGCGCCGCGTGCCACAGCGCCTCCTCGGCAAGCCCCCAGCCGCCGCCCCAGTCGCCGGACAGCCGCCCGACGGCCGGGAAGCGGGCGGTGCGGCCGTCGGGGCGCATGCCGACGCAGTTGACGCCGGCCCCGCACACGACCGCGACGCCGCGCGGCTCGTCGACACCGGCACGCAGGACCGCGAACGTGTCGTTGCGCACGTCCACGTCCGCGCCCCACCCGCGCGCGCCCAGCGCGGCGGCCAACTCCTGCTCCTCCACGGGCAGGTCCGCGTTGGCCAGGCACGCCGACACCTGGTCGACGGAGGTGACGCCGGCCGCGGCGAAGACCCGCGCCACCGCCTCCCCGAGGTCGTCCACGGCCCGCTCGACCCCCACGGCGGGCGGCCGGAAGGGGCCGCCGCGGGCCGTGGCGAGGACCTCCCCGCCGGCCGTCACCACGGCCACGTCGGTCTTGCTGTTCCCCGCGTCGACGGCGAGGACGCTCGCGGTCAGGCCCACGCCAGGTGCTCCCGGTTGTGCGCGATCAGCCGGTCGGTGAGCCGCTCGGCGTACCCGTACTGCCCCACGAGGGGGTGGGCGAGCAGTGCCCGGAACACCCGGTCCCGGCCGCCGCGCAGGGCCGCGTCCAGGGCCAGGTCCTCGTACGCCGTCACGCTCGCCGTCAGCCCCGCGTACAGCGGGTCCACGGCCGCCACCGGCAGCGGGACCGCGCCCTCGGCGCCCACCGCAGCCGGCACCTCGATCACCGCGTCGTCGGGGAGGAAGGGCAGCGTGCCCCGGTTGAGGGTGTTCACCACCTGGTACGGGGAGCCGGCGCCGCCGAGCAGGGCGGCGGCCAGGTCGACGGCCGCCTCCGAGTAGTAGGCCCCGCCCCGCTCGGCCAGCAGGGCGGGCTTCTCGTCCAGGGCCGGGTCGCCGTACATCTCCAGCAGCCGCCGTTCCATCCCGGCCACCTCGGCGGCCCGGGACGGCTTGGTGCGCAGTTCGTCCACGACCTCGTCGTGCGCGTAGTAGTAGCGCAGGTAGTAGGAGGGGACGACGCCGAGGCGGTCCAGGAGCGGGCGGGGCAGGCGCAGGTCGGCGGCGACGGTGTCCCCGTGTTCCGCCAGCAGCCGGGGCAGGACGTCCTGGCCGTCGGGGCCGCCGAGCCGGACGGCGGTCTCCCAGGTGAGGTGGTTGAGGCCGACGTGGTCGAGGTGGACGTCGGCGGGCGCCACCCCGAGCAGCGCCGCGAACTTGCGCTGGAGGCCGATCGCCACGTTGCACAGGCCGACCGCCCGGTGCCCGGCCCGCAGCAGGGCGCGGGTCACGATGCCGACCGGGTTGGTGAAGTCGATGATCCACGCGTCCGGGTTGGCCCGCCGGACCCGCTCGGCGATGTCCAGCACCACCGGCACGGTGCGCAGCGCCTTGGCGAGGCCGCCGGCGCCGGTCGTCTCCTGGCCGACGCAGCCGCACTCCAGGGGCCAGGTCTCGTCCTGCTGCCGGGCGGCCTGACCGCCGACGCGCAGCTGGAGCAGGACCGCGTCGGCGCCGTCCACGGCCGCGTCCAGGTCCGAGGTGGTGACGACGCGGCCGTCGTGCCCCTGCCGGGAGAAGATGCGGCGGGCGAGACCGCCCACCAGCTCCAGCCGGTCCGCGGCCGGATCGACGAGGACCAGCTCCTCCACGGGCAGCGTGTCCCGCAACCGGGCGAACCCGTCGATCAGTTCGGGCGTGTAGGTCGAACCGCCGCCGACCACGGTGAGCTTCATGCAGTCATCGATCCTTTCCGGGCAGGGACGGTGGCGCGGAGCGCCGGGGTGGGCGCGAGGTGTCGAAGACCTCGTCGCGGGTGGTCGCGAGCGCGCTGACGAGCGCGCCGCGCAGTACGGGGTCGTCGGTCACGTCACCGACGACCAGGCGTGGCCGGGGCGCGGCCAGTTCCGCCAGCTCGTCCTGGACCAGGGCGCGCAGCGGCTCGCCGCCGGCGGTGAGGGCCGTGCCGCTGAGGACCACCAGCTCGGGGTCGAGGACGGAGACGAGGGAGGCGAGACCGGTGGCGAGGCGGGTGGCGTAGGTCCGGAGCAGGCGGTGGTGCCGTGCGTCGCCGGGGTGGGCGGCGGCCGTGGCGAGCAGCGCGGCCGTCGCCTCGGGGTACGGGCCGGGCGGCACCGGGTCGATGCCCAGCTCGCGGGCCAGCCGGGGGACGGCCTGCGCCCCGGCCAGCTCCTGGAAGCCGCCGCTGCCGGTGCGGCTGACCTTGCGGACCAGCGGGGCGCCCGGCACCGGCAGGAACCCGACCTCGCCGGCGCCGCCGGTCCAGCCGCGGTGCAGGCGGCCGCCGAGGACCAGGGCGGCGCCGAGGCCCTCCTGGTTCCACAGCAGGACGAAGTCCTCGTGGCCCCGGGCGGCGCCGAGCCGCTGCTCGGCCACCGCGGCGAGGTTCACGTCGTTCTCGTACTCGACCGGCATGGGCAGGGCGGCGGCCAGCTCGTCGAGGAGGGTGGGGGAGTGCCAGCCGGGCAGGTGCGCGGCGTAGCGCAGCCGGCCGGTGCCCGGGTCGAAGGCGCCCGGGGTGCCGATGACCAGGTGGTGCACGTCGCCGCGGACGAGCCCGGCCGCCTTCACCGCGCCGTCCAGGGCGTCCGTGACCTGCCGGACGACCGGACCGGCGGCGCGCCGGCCGGGGGTGGGCAGCTCGTACCGGCCGACCGTGCGCCCGGTGAGGTCGGCGACCGCGGCGAGGACGCGGTCCCGGGTGACGTCGAGTCCGGCGGCGTGGGCGGCGGCCGGATCGACCTCGTAGAGCTGGGCGCCGGGGCCGGGGCGCCCCTTCGTCGTGCCGCGGGCCAGGACCAGCCCGGCCGCCTCCAGGCGGGCCAGCAGCTGGGAGGCGGTCGGCTTCGACAGGCCGGTGAGCCTGCCGATCCGGGCACGGGACAGGGGGCCGTGCTCCAGCAGGAGGTCGAGCGCGGCCCGGTCGTTCATGGCGCGCAGGACGCGTGGGGTGCCCGGCGTGCCGGCGGTTCCCGCCATGCGTGACCACCTGCCTCTCTGCCGGTCGGCTTCCGGTGACGGCGACTGTCAGGAAACTTTCCTGTCGGCTGGGAACGTAGGCCGCCCGGGAGGACACGTCAAGAGACCGCCCCCGGTCCGACGAGGACGTCGGACCGGGGGCGGGGAGCGCGTGCCGTGCCGCTACTTGGTGGTGCTCGGCGGGGTGATCGGGGACGCCGCGACGGACTGCGGCGACACGGTGCTCGCGTACGCCGAGGGTGCCGCCACGCCCGCGGTCGGGTCGGCCGCCTCGGTCGCCTGGACCGGCAGTTCGGGGCCGCCGACGATCCGGATGTCGGCCGCGTCGAAGGCCCGCTTGATGCGCCAGCGCAGCTCGCGCTCGACGGTGAGGGACTTGCCGGGCATGGTCTTCGCGGAGACCCGCACCACCATCGAGTCGAGCAGTACGGAGTCCAGGCCCAGCACCTCGATCGGGCCCCAGAGCATCTCGTTCCAGGGCTCCTCCTTGCCCATCCGCTCGCCGACCGCGGAGAGGGACTCCTTCACCTTGTCCAGGTCCTCGTCGGAGCGGACCGTCACGTCGACGCCGGCCGTGGACCAGCCCTGGGAGAGGTTGCCGATCCGCTTGACCTCGCCGTTGCGGACGTACCAGATCTCCCCGTTGTCGCCGCGCAGCTTGGTCACCCGCAGTCCGACCTCGACGACCTCGCCGGCGGCCACACCCGCGTCGATGCTGTCGCCGACGCCGTACTGGTCCTCCAGGATCATGAAGACGCCGGACAGGAAGTCGGTGACCAGGTTGCGGGCGCCGAAGCCGATCGCGACGCCGGCCACACCGGCGGACGCCAGCAGCGGGGCCAGGTTGATCTGGAAGGTGCCGAGGACCATCAGGGCGGCGGTGCCGAGGATGACGAAGCTGGCCATGGAGCGCAGGACCGAGCCGATGGCCTGCGAGCGCTGGCGGCGCCGCTCGGCGTTGACCAGCAGGCCGCCCAGCGCGGTGCCGTCCATCGTGCCGGCCGTGCGGTTCATGCGGTCTATCAGCTTGGTGATCGCCCGCCGGACCACCGCCCTGAGCACCGCGGCTGTCACCACGATCAGCAGCACCCGCAGGCCGATCGCGAGCCACGTCGACCAGTTCTCCTCGACCCACCCGGCGGCGTTCGTCGCGCTCTCGTGGGCGTCCCGGAGGGAGGGCACCGACGGGGCCGTCGGGGACGGAGAGGGCGACGGCGACGAGCCGGCGGCCGACAGGACGGCGGCGGACAGGGACACGGTGGGCACCTCCAGATGCGGCGGCCCGTCCTCCGAGGTCCGGTCGAGGTCACGGAAAGGTCACCGGACGGGCAGATGGACCACACTAACGGGGCACCGGGCACGGACCGTCCCGAAACGGTCGGGAGAGACGGCGCTCACGCGCGCTTGAACTGGTCAGGCTCCGGGGGATGCATGAGGTGTGGTCGAAAACACTCCCAGCCCGTTACCGGGACATGGTGGCGCTTCCCGCGGCCATGAGGAGAGACTGACTACGGATCGTCCCGGCGCGAGCCACGCGCCGCCGGCGTACAAGGAGGCATCCGTGCCGCATGTCCTGGTCCTCAACGCGTCGTACGAGCCACTCGGCGTCGTACCGCTCCGCCGCGCGCTCGTCCTCGTCCTCGAGAACAAGGCCGTCTGCCTCGAGGAGTCCGGCGCCTACCTGCACAGCTCGACCGTCACCGTGCCCGCACCCAGCGTGGTCCGGCTCAAGCGGTTCGTGCGGGTCCCCTACCGGGGGCCCGTCCCGCTCACCCGCCGGGCGCTCTTCGCCCGGGACGGAGGCCGGTGCATGTACTGCGGTGCCGTCGCCACCAGCGTCGACCACGTCATCCCGCGCAGCCGCGGCGGCCTGCACGCCTGGGACAACGTGGTGGCGTCCTGCCGCCGCTGCAACCACGTCAAGGCCGACCGCCACCTCGGGGAGATCGGCTGGCGGCTGCGCCACAAACCGGCCCCGCCCACCGGCCTGGCCTGGCGCATCATCGGCACGGGCCACCGGGACCCGCGCTGGCTGCCGTACTTGCAGCCCTACGGCGCGGAGGACGCCATGGCCCGGATCGACGGCATCTCCGCCTGACGGTCCGGGCCTTCGCCTGCGCGGCCGGGCGGGTCAGCGCACCCAGTTCTTCAGCGGCCCGGTCTCCAGAACGATCCCGACCGGCTCGGGCAGGGCGACCTGCTTGCCGAAGGGCAGCGTCTGCACGGTCTCGTAGCGCCCGCCGTCCGGCCGGCTGTGCACCTTGACCTCACAGGTGTCCCGGTCGATCAGCAGGTACACCGGGATGCCGGTCTCGGCGTAGGCGCGCGGCTTCTCGACGCGGTCGCGCCGGTCGGTGTCGGAGTCGTAGGAGGTGACCTCGACGACCATGAGGACGGGGGTGGGGTCGGCCCATTCGCCCGCGCCGGCGAAGGCGTGGCTCGGGGTCAGGGAGCCGTCGGGCCGCGCGCGACCCTCGCGGTAGGTCTCTACGCTCAGGCCCTGGTGAGAGTCGAGCCACAGTTCCGGACGCTGCTGCATGCAGACGCGTGTGAGCCATTCGATGATGCTGCCGTGGTCGCCGTCAGGCACGGCCTTCCCCCCAAGGTGTCCGTTGATGAACTCGAGCCGTGCGCCCTCTATGCTCCGGGCGGCATGGACGGCGAGTTCCTCGAACTCATGGGTGGTCATCTGGGGCCGGTCGGCGGTCACGGTCACAGGGCTCCTCCGATGGTGCAGGGGTCCACTTCTGCCCAGCGTAGGGGAAATGCGGTGCTCCCCGCGGCCTCTAGGCCCACCGCAGCTCCCCCGGCCGCACCGACCGCCCCAGCAGCGGCAGGGCCGTCGCCGCCGACAGCAGGCAGGACGTGTACACCGCGGGAGCGACCAGCAGCGCCGTCCACGGCAGCGAGCCGGCGCCGGTGAGGGACGAGTACCAGGCGCCCGCCGCCATGCCCCCGGCGCCGGCCAGCAGGAGGGCGGGGGCGAGCGGGAGGGCCGTCTCCAGGAGCAGCGCCCGGTTCAGGACCGCGCGCGGCACTCCCGCGGCGACCTGGGCGGCCAGCGTCCGGCGCCGGGAGGTGAGGGACTCGGCGGTGCCCACGGCGAGTCCGGACAGGGCGATCGCCAGACCGAGGAGGACGGCGGCGCCGGCCAGGTCCAGGCCGGTCGTGTAGTACTCCAGGTCGGCGCCGAGGTGGTACTCCCGGGTGCGCAGCTCGGTGAGCATCGCGTGCCGGACGCACAGGAGGACCGTTCCGGCGACCGTCACCAGCATCACCGCCGCGTGGCTGCGGGCCGGCGCCCACGGGTCGTCACGCAGGCGCCCGGCCGCGACGAGCGGTGCCGCCGTCCGGGCCCGCCCGGCGAGCAGCCGCCCGGTGAGCCGCGCCGCGGCCCCGGACAGCCACACCGAGCCGGCGCCGAACGCGACGACGAGGGCGAACACGGTCAGGGGAGCCCGCCAGCGGTGCCCTCCGCCCGGACCGGAGCCGGTCGTGGCCCCCGCGAGCAGGGCCGCCACCGCCACCAGCAGCAGCGCACCGAGGAACAGCAGCGCGGGCCCGCGTCCCGTACCCGGGCCGGCCCGGCGCACCAGGCCCAGCGGCGAGGCCACCACCCGGCGCAGTGCCAGCGCCCCCACCACCGCGCCCAGCACCGGCACAGCGACCGCGACCAGGGTGATCCCCACCCAGGTCTGCGCGGTCGTCGCGCTCCACAGGCGGAGCAGCAGCAGGACGCCGAAGACGGTCGCCACCGACGAGCCCACCAGGCAGGCCGGCCCCGTCTCCAGCGCGGCGATCCGCCGCACCTGCCACGGCGTCGCCCCGGCCAGCCGGAGTCCCGCCAGCCGCCGGTCGCGGTGTACGGCGCCGATGCGGGCGCACTGACCGAGGAAGGCCAGCACCGGCACCAGCAACAGCAGCAGACCGGTGATCACCCCGGCACGGGTCCCCGCGCCACTCAGCAGACCGTGGAAGGCGGAGACCGTGTGACCCTCGGGGACCGACGCGAGCGTGACCGCTGCCAGCGCGCACCCCGTGGCGAGCGCGGCGCCCGCCGCCGTGAGCGAGATCCGCCACCACTCCCGCCGGTCCGACCCGCGCACGAGCTGCCGGGCCAGCCGGACGTCCGTCACCACCGTGTCCCACGCGCTCACGCCGCCACCCCCAGCGGTGCCACGGTGCCGTCCCGCAGCTGGACCTCGCGGTCCGCGTACGCCGCCACCTGGGCGTCGTGCGTGACGAGCAGCACCGCCGTGCCCGTCTCCCGGGCGGTGTGCGTCAGCGTCGTCATCACCTGCTCGCTCGCCAGCGAGTCCAGCGCCCCGGTCGGCTCGTCCGCGAAGACCGCCTTGGGGCCGGTGACCAGCGCGCGGGCCAGCGCCGCCCGCTGCGCCTGTCCTCCGCTCATCTCGCCGGGCCGCGACTCCCCCTGCCCGCGCACCCCGAACCGCTCCAGCCACTCCCCGGCCCGCGCCCGCGCCTCGGCGCGGCCGGTGCCGGCCAGCATCAGCGGCAGTGCCACGTTGTCCAGCGCCGTCAGCTCCGGGATCAGCTGCCCGAACTGGAAGACGACGCCGAAGTCGGTGCGGCGCAGCGTGCTCAGCCGTTTCTCCGGCAGCTCCTGCAGCCGTTCACCGCGGTACGTCACCGACCCGGCGTCCGGCCGGACGATCCCGGCCAGGCAGTGCAGCAGCGTCGACTTGCCGCTGCCGCTGGCCCCGGTCACGGCGAGGATCTCGCCGGCCCGCAGGTCCACCGAGGCACCGCGCAGGGCCTCGGTCCTGCCGTGGACCTTCACCAGGTCGCGGGCCGCCAGCAGCGGCCCCGCCGTGGTCCCGTTCGTGTCCCCGCTCGTCATGCTGTGCGGACCTCCGCGGTCAGGGTGGTGAGCCGGGCCGCCGTGGTGGTCATCCAGCGGAGGTCGGCGTCGAGGTGGTTGAGGCCGTAGTCGGCCGAGAGCACGGTCGCCAGGTCCGTGCCGGAGGCCGTCTTGACCGCCGTGAGCTCCCGCATCCGCTCCATGTGGGCGGCGCGCTGGGCCAGCAGGTAGGCGCCCGCGTCCGCGCCGGTGAGGATCGAGACGACGACCTTGGCGAAGATCTCGTTCGTCACGAAGGGCGCGGGCGGCGCGACCTCGCCCGCCCACCGCGCCAGCTCGCGCGTGCCCTCGGCCGTCGCGCGGTACGCCGTCCGCTCCGGGCCGCCGTCGGACGCGGTGCCGTCGACCTCCGCGAGGCCGTCCCGGACCAGGCGCTGGAGGGTCGTGTAGACCTGCCCGTAGGCCAGCGGACGGGCCTGGGGGAAGCGTTCGTCGTGGCGTCGCTTCAGGTCGTAGCCATGGCTCGGCCCCGAGGCGAGCAGCCCCAGCAGGATGTGACGGGTGCTCATGGCGCCCAGTATTCACTGAGTACATGTACGGAGTGAATAGCTGGCGGATCTTTCTGGTCCTCGCGGGTCGACGGCGCTCGCTCCCGTGACCGGTTTGGGTGATGCGCGAACGGGTTAGGTGGGTGTTTCACGTACATACGAGAAGAATTCCTGGGGGTGCGATGTGACCAGGAGCACGTTGTCGGTACTGAGGCGTCTGTCCGCGCGCGGACTGGGTAGGGCTGCCGTTACCCGCCGAAAGCGTGCTCGGCAGAGCCCGCCGAGGACCGACACCGCTCGACCGAAGGAGAATCCCGTGGCTGCACCGGCACCCCTGCTGCTCCCGGCCCCGTCCAAACCCGTGGCGGAGCCGTCCACACCCTGGTCCGATCCCTCCGCCGCCTCCGACACCCCGCACTACTGCGTCTTCGGCGCCACCGGAAGCTGCGCCGAGACCCCCCTCACGAGCGAACCGCCGCTGCCGGACGCCGAGCCCCTGACCAGCGAGTCCCCGTTCGCCGACGCCGTGCCCCTGACCAGCGAGTCCTCGCCCGAACTCACGGCGGACGTGCCGGAGCAGGGCGGCCCCTCCTTCGCCGTCCCGGAACCCACGAGGTCGTAGAGGTCATCGATGCCAGCAGCCCGGCCGGCCGAGCCGCCCGCCGAGACCCTTCCCGAGGATCTGACCCGGCTCGCCGCCCTGCACGGCGTCGCCACCTCCTACAGCCCGTCGCCGGACCGCACCGTCGCGGCCTCGGCCACCGCCGTCGTCCTGGCGCTGGCCGCCCTGGGCGTGGACGCGGGCACCCCGGAGGCCGTCCGCGCCGCGCTGACCGCCCGTGAGACCGAGCTGCGCGAGCGCCTGCTGCCGCCCACCGTGGTCGCCTGGAGCGACGGCGGCACCCCGGCCGCCCTGGCCGCCCTGCCCGCGGGCACCCGGCTCCGCGTCGAGACCGAGGAGGGCGAGACCCGCGTCGACGCCGACCGGCTCCCGCCCGGCGTCCACCGGCTGACCGCCACCGCGCCCGACGGCCGGACCGCCGGCGCCCACCTGATCGTCGCGCCCGCCCGGCTGCCCGTCCCCGCCGCGCGCTCCTACGGGCTCCTCGTACAGCTCTACTCGCTGCTCTCCCGCCGCTCCTGGGGCATGGGCGACCTCGGCGACCTCGGCGAACTGGCCGCCTGGGCCGGACGCGCCCTCGGCGCCGGGTTCGTCCAGGTCAACCCGCTGCACGCGGCCGTACCCGGCGCACCCACCGACCCGTCCCCGTACCGGCCCTCCTCGCGCCGCTTCCCCGACCCCGTCCACCTGCGGATCGAGGACGTGCCCGAGTTCGCGTACGTCACCGGACCCGAGCGCGTCCGCGCCCTCCGGGAGCGGGCCGGACGGCTGCGCGAGGCCGTCCTGGAGCAGGGCGCCCTGATCGACCGGGACGCCGTCTGGGACCTCAAGCGCGAGGCCGCGGAGCTGCTCCTGGAGGTGCCCCTCGGCCCCGGCCGCCGGGCCGCCTACTGCGACTACCTCGCCGAACAGGGCACCGCGCTGGAGGACCACGCCACCTGGTGCGCGCTCGCCGAGATCCACGGCCCCGACTGGCACCGGTGGCCCGAGGGCCTGCGCGACCCCCGATCGGCCGACACCGACCGGGCCCGCACCGAGCTGATGGACCGCGTCGACTTCCACTCCCGCCTCACCTGGCTCACCGACACCCAGCTCACCGCCGCCCAGCACGCGGCCCGCGAGGCCGGCATGCCGGTCGGGATCGTCCACGACCTCGCCGTGGGCGTGCACCCGCGCGGCGCCGACTCGTGGGCGCAGCAGGAGTACTTCGCCGCCGGCATGTCGGTGGGCGCGCCCCCCGACGCCTTCAACGCCCGCGGCCAGGACTGGGGCCTGCCGCCCTGGCGCCCCGACCGCCTGGCCGCCTGCGGATACGCGCCCTTCCGGCGCCTGCTGCGGGGGCTGTTCCGCTACGCCGGAGCCCTGCGCATCGACCACGTCATGGGTCTGTTCCGGCTCTGGTGGGTCCCCGAGGGCCATCCGCCCACCGAGGGCACCTACGTCCGCTACGACGCCGAGGCGATGCTCGCCGTCCTCGTCCTGGAGGCCGGCCGGGCCGGCGCCGTGGTCATCGGCGAGGACCTGGGGACCGTGGAGCCCGGTGTGCGCGAGGCGCTGCGCGAGCGCGGGGTGCTGGGCACCTCGGTGCTCTGGTTCGAGCGGGACTGGGCGGGCGACGGCCGTCCCCTGCCGCCCGAGCGGTGGCGTGCCGACTGCCTGGCCACCGCCACCACCCACGACCTGCCGTCCACCGCCGCCCGTCTCACCGGCGAGCACGTCGAACTCCGCGACCGCCTCGGCCTCCTCACCCGCCCGCTGGAGGAGGAGCGGGCCGAGGCGGCGGCGGACACGGCCGAGTGGCTGGAGGTCCTGGCCCGGCTCGGCCTGATGGACGCCACCGGCGGTGACCCCGGTGCCCCCTCCGAGGAGGCGGGCATCCAGGCCGTCCACCGCTTCCTGCTGCGCACCCCCGCCCGGATGGCCGGGATCTGGCTCCCGGACGCCGTCGGGGACCGCCGCCCGCAGAACCTGCCCGGCACCTGGGACCAGTACCCGAACTGGCGGCTGCCCGTCGCCGACGCCGACGGCCGCCCCCTGACCTTGGAGGACCTGGCCGCCTCCCCCCGGCTGCATGCGTTGATCGAGGTGGTGCGGGACCGCGCGGGCGGCTGAGCGGCGCGCGCCGCGGCCCCGTACGGGCACCCCGGGCGCGCGCCCCCGACGGCCGTTCGCTAACTTTGCACCGTGGACAAGAAGAACGCCCTGCGCGCCGGCGCCCTGGCAGCCGGTACGACGCTGATGATGCTGCTCATGTCGTCCCCCGCGCTCGCGCTGACCCGCGACGACGGCGACGACCCCGGCACCGGCCTGAGCGTCGTCGAGACGCTGGGTCTCTACGTCCTGGCCCCCATCGCGCTGTTCGTGATCATCGCGGGCCTGGTGATGGTGCTGGACAAGTCCAAGGAGGAGCACCGCGTGACCTCCCGCAACATCAAGACCCGGCCCAAGGCCGACGCCAAGGCCTGACCGCCACCGCACCTTCTCCACCGAGGGCGCCGGTCCCACCGTTCGCACGCCGTGTGCGCGGGACCGGCGCCCTCGGCGTGCGCGGGGCCCGCTACCGCTCGGTGGCGGCCAGCAGGTCGCGCAGCAGGTCGGCCAGTTGCCCGGTCCGTCCGGCGTCCAGGGCGGCGGACAGCGCCTCGGTCTGCACGGCGAGACCCGCGCCGACCGCCTCGTCCACCAGCCGCAGTCCCTCGTCGGAGAGGGTGACCCGCAGGGCCCGCCGGTCGTGCGGGTCGGGGGAGCGGTACAGCAGCCCGGCCCGCTCCAGCTTGTCGAGGCGCCCCGTCATGCCGCCGGTGGTGAGCATCAGGGTCGCCGAGAGCTGCCGGGGCGAGAGCGCGTACGGCTCCCCGGAGCGGCGCAGCGTCGCCAGGACGTCGAACTCACCGCGGGCGATGCCGAAGCGCGCGTAGGCCTTCTCCATCCGGTCGCCGATCGCGCGCGAGAGCCGGTTGATCCGGCCGAAGACCTCCATCGCCGCGGTGTCGAGGTCCGGTCGGACCTCCGCCCACTGGCCGATGATCGCGTCGACCGGGTCCCGGTGCCGCTCGGTGCGCTGCTGGAGGTGCTCGCTCATGGACCGAGTATCGACGGTCGGCAGGTCGCCCGCAAGAAAGTTGCTTCGCAATAAGTAGCTTAGCGGTAAGCTACTTATTGCCGACCGACTTGGAGGGGCTCCCCATGCCCGCGAACCGTCCCGTCCTCATCGCCCTGACCGCCCTCGCTCCCGTCTCCTGGGGCACCACCTATGCGGTGACCACCGAGTTCCTGCCGCCCGACCGGCCCCTGTTCACCGCGCTGATGCGCGCCCTGCCCGCCGGGCTGCTGCTGCTCGCCCTCGCCCGGGTGCTGCCGCGGGGCGCCTGGTGGGGGAAGGCCGCAGTGCTGGGCGCGCTGAACATCGGGATGTTCCTCCCGCTGCTGTTCCTCGCCGCTTACCGGCTGCCGGGCGGCACGGCCGCCGCGGTCGGTTCGGCCGGTCCGCTGTGCGTCGTCGCGCTCTCGGCACTCCTGCTGGGGCAGCGGCCCGCCGCCCGGTCCGTGCTGTCCGGGGTCGTCGCCGCGTTCGGCGTCAGCCTCGTGGTGCTCCAGGCGGCCGGCACGCTGGACACGCTCGGCGTGCTGGCGGCGCTCGCGTCCACCGTCTCCATGTCGGCCGGCATCGTGCTGACCCAGCGGTGGGGCCGTCCCGAGGGCGTCGGCCCGCTCGCGCTGACCGGCTGGCAGCTGACCGCGGGCGGCCTGCTCATCGCCCCGGTCGCCTTCCTGGCCGAGGGGCCCCCGCCCGCGCTGGACGGCGCGGCGGTCGGCGGCTACCTCTACCTGGCGCTGGCCGGCACGGCGGTGGCGTACTGGCTCTGGTTCCGCGGCATCGGGCGGCTGACCGCCACCCAGGTCACCTTCCTCGGTCCGCTGTCCCCGCTGACCGCCGCCGTCGTCGGCTGGGCGGCACTCGGGGAGGCCCTGACGCCGGTGCAGACGGCGGGCATGGCGCTGGCGTTCGGGGCGACCCTCGCGGGCCAGCTCGCGCCGGGCGCGAAGGCCGCCGCCCGGCCGTCTGCCCGTCCTTCCTCCCGTTCTTTCAGTTCTGCTTCACAGAACGGTCGAAAAGACTCGATGGACCTGACGGGTCCGGCGCTGCGACGGTAGGGCCACCACCCACGCCACCGCCCGCCGAAAGGACCTCCGTGGCCGTAGCCGACCGCCGGACCACCACCGCCCCCGCGCCCACCCCTGCCCGCGTCTCCGGGCCGCCCGCCCCCGTCGCCCTCGGGATCGGACTCGCCGTACTCGCCACCGTCGTCTGGTCCGGCAGCTTCGTCACCTCCCGGGCCCTCGGCGACAGCGTCCCGCCCGTCCAGCACGCGTTCTGGCGCTGGGTGATCGCCCTCGCCGTCGTCGCCCCGTTCGGCGCCCGGCGGGCCTGGCGGCAGCGGGCGCTGATCCGGCGCCACCTCGGCTTCGTGCTCCTCGCCTCCCTGCTCGGCGTGGCCGTCTACAACACCCTCGTCAACCAGGCCGGAGTCACCACCCCCGCCGCCAACATGGGCATGATCATGGCGGCCTCCCCGGTGCTGATGGCGGTCCTCGAACGGGCGGGCGGCGTACGGCTCGGCGCCCGCCGCGTCGCCGGGCTCCTCGTCGCCTGCGCGGGCGTGCTGCTGCTGGTCGGCGGCGGGGCGTCCTATTCGGCAGGTGACCTGTGGATGATCGTCGCCGCCTGCTGCTTCGGCTCGTACAGCGCGCTGCTGCGCCGCAGGCCCGCCGGCCTGGACGGCGCGGGGTTCCTCTTCACCACGTTCCTGTTCGGCACGGTCCTGCTGCTGCCCGCCCAGGGGATCAGCCTCGCCGTCCAGGGCGGTTTCAGCCCGGCGCCGGGGACCGTCCTGCCCCTCCTCTACGTCGGCGTCGCCTCCTCCGCGGTCGCCTTCTTCGCCTGGAACAAGGCGATCGCCCTGATCGGCCCGGCCCGCGCCGGGATCGTCTACTACCTCCAGCCGGTGTGCGTGGCCCTGCTGTCCTGGGCGCTGCTCGCCGAGCCGACCGGCTGGGCGCAGGCCGGCTGCATGGCCCTCATCCTCGGCGGCGTCGTCCTCGGCGCGGGGGCGCGCCGGTGACCGGAGCCGGGCGCGGATAGGTTGGCCGCCATGGCCGACTGGGACATCCGCAAGCTGCACATCCTGCGGACGCTGCGGGAACGGGGCACGGTCACCGCGACGGCCGAGGCACTGCGCATGACACCGTCCGCCGTCTCCCAGCAGCTGACGAACCTCTCCCGGCAACTCGGCGTGGAGCTGCTCCGGGCCCAGGGCAGGCGGGTCCGGCTCACGGACGCGGCCCACCTCGTGCTGCGCCACGCCGACGCGGTGTTCGAGCGGCTGGAGAAGGCGGACGCGGAACTCGCGGCCCACCTGAGGGGCGAGGCGGGTGAGGTGCGGGTCGGCGCCTTCTCCACCGCCGTGCCCGCCCTGGTCGTGCCGTCCGTGACCGCGTTGCGGACGACGCACCCCGACATCGCGGTGCGGGTGCGGGAGGCCGAGGCGCAGGAGGCGTACGAGCTGCTCGCGGCCCGGGACGTGGACCTCGCCCTGTCCCTGGCCGCCCACGCGCCCACCGCCGCAGACCCCCGCTTCACCCGCGTCCCGCTCCTCGCCGACCCGCTGGACGTCGCCCTGCCCGGCGACCACCCGCTGGCCCGCGCGCAGGGGCTGCGGCTGGCCGACCTCGCCACCGAGCCGTGGATCTTCGGCGGCAGCGGGCCCTGGTCCGACATCACGCGGGGAGCCTGCGAGGCGGCCGGGTTCCGGCCGGAGCAGGCGCACACGGCGGCCGGGTGGACGGCGATCCTCGCCATGGTGGAAGCGGGCATGGGGGTCGCCCTGGTACCGCGCATGGCCGCGGTGCCGCGGGACGGGGTGGTGATGCGCGAGCTGCGCGCGGACCGTCCCGTCCGGCACGTCGTGGCGGCCGTGCGCAGGGGAGCGGGGGAGGGCACCGGGGTGGGCACGGCGGTGGGCAGGGTGCTGGCCGCCCTCCGCACGGCCGCGGCGCCCCGCCCCGGCGGACCGCGGGCCCCCGGGTAGGCGGTCGGAGCGGCCCGGGACACCGCCGCCGACCGGCGGTCACCCGCACACCGCCGGGACGGCGAAGGGGCGCCCGGTGCCGCGAGGCACCGGACGCCCCTCAGGGAGCGGACGGCTACGCGGCGTCCGCCGCCTGCGCCCGCAGGGCGCGCTCGACGCCCGAACGGGACTCCGAGACCAGGCGGCGCAGGGCCGCGTTCGGCTCGGCGGAGGCCAGCCAGGCGTCCGTGCGGTCCAGGGTCTCCTGCGACACCTGCACCGCCGGGTACAGACCGACCGCGATCTGCTGCGCCATCTCGTGCGAACGGGACTCCCAGACGCCCTTCAGCGCCTCGAAGTACCGCTCCGTGTAGGCCGCCAGCAGCTCGCGCTGGTCGGTCTGGACGAAGCCGGCGATCACCGACTCCTGCACGGCGTTCGGCAGCTTGTCGGACTCCACGACCGACTCCCAGGCCTCCGCCTTGGCCGCCTCGGTCGGGCGGGCGGCCCGCGCGGTGGCCGCGTGGCGCTCACCGGCGGCGGTGCGGTCCCGCTCGTACTCGGCCGCGATCTCCGAACCGCCGAACCGGCCCACGGCCGCCAGCCGCTGCACGAACGCCCAGCGCAGCTCGGTGTCGACGGCCAGACCCTCGATCGTCGTCGTGCCGTCCAGCAGCGCGTCCAGCAGGTCGAGCTGCTCCGGCGTCCTGGCCGTCGCCGCGAAGGCACGCGCCCACGCCAGCTGGTGGTCGCTGCCCGCCTCTGCGGCCCGCAGGTGGGCCAGCGTGGCCTCGGTCCAGCGGGTGAGCAGCGTCTCGCGGGCGGCCGGGGCGGCGTACTGGTCGATGGCCAGCTTCACCTGGCGGTGCAGCGACTGCACCACGCCGATGTCGGACTCCTTGCCGATGCCGGAGAGGACCAGCGAGAGGTAGTCCCGGGTCGCCAGCTCGGCGTCCCGGGTCATGTCCCAGGCCGACGCCCAGCACAGGGCGCGCGGCAGCGACGCGGTGAAGTCGCCGAGGTGCTCGGTGACGACGGCCAGCGACTGCTCGTCCAGGCGGACCTTGGCGTACGACAGGTCGTCGTCGTTGAGCAGCAGCACCGCCGGGCGGGCCTTGCCGACCAGCTGCGGCACGGCCGTCAGCTCGCCGTCCACGTCCAGCTCGACGCGGTCGCCGCGCACCAGCTTGCCGTTCGCGTCCAGGTCGTAGGCGCCGATCGCGATGCGGTGCGGGCGCAGCGTGGGCTCGCCCTTGGCGCCGGCCGGGAGCGCCGGGGCCTCCTGGCGGATGGCGAAGGAGGTGATGACCCCTTCGCCGTCCGTCTCGATCTCCGGGCGCAGCACGTTGATGCCGGCCGTCTCCAGCCACGCCTTCGACCAGGTCTTCAGGTCGCGGCCGGAGGTCTCCTCCAGCGCGCCCAGCAGGTCGGACAGGCGGGTGTTGCCGAACGCGTGCCGCTTGAAGTAGGCCTGAACGCCCTGGAAGAACGCGTCCTCACCGACGTACGCGACGAGCTGCTTGAGCACCGAGGCGCCCTTGGCGTACGTGATGCCGTCGAAGTTGACGAGCACGTCGTCCAGGTCGCTGATGTCCGCCATGATCGGGTGCGTGGACGGCAGCTGGTCCTGCCGGTACGCCCAGGTCTTCATCTGGTTGGCGAACGTCGTCCATGAGTGCGGCCACTTCGAGCCGGGCGCGTCGGCCTGGCAGGCGGCCTCGGCGTAGGTGGCGAACGACTCGTTCAGCCACAGGTCGTTCCACCACTCCATGGTGACCAGGTCGCCGAACCACATGTGCGCCAGCTCGTGCAGGATCGTCGCCGCCCGCACCTCGTACGCGGCGTCCGTCACCTTCGAACGGAACACGTACTGGTCCCGGATGGTCACCGCGCCCGCGTTCTCCATCGCGCCCGCGTTGAACTCCGGCACGAAGAGCTGGTCGTACTTGGCGAAGGGGTACGCGTAGTCGAACTTCTCCTGGAACCACTCGAAGCCCTGCCGGGTCACCTCGAAGATGGCGTCCGCGTCGAGGTGCTCGGCGAGCGAGGGCCGGCAGTAGATGCCGAGCGGCACCGACTGGCCGTCCTTCTCGTACACGCTGTGGACGGAATGGTACGGGCCGACGATGAGCGCCGTGATGTACGTCGAGATGCGCGGGGTCGGCTCGAAGACCCAGACGTCGTCCTGCGGTTCGGGTGTCGGCGAGTTGGAGATGACCGTCCAGCCCTCGGGGGCCCGCACCGTGAACTGGAAGGTCGCCTTCAGGTCGGGCTGCTCGAAGGAGGCGAAGACCCGGCGCGCGTCCGGCACCTCGAACTGCGTGTAGAGGTAGGCCTGGTCGTCGACCGGGTCGACGAAGCGGTGCAGGCCCTCACCGGTGTTGGTGTAGGCGCAGTCCGCGACCACGCGCAGGATGTTGCGGCCCGGCAGCAGCCCCGGCAGCGCGATGCGGGAGTCCTGGAACACCTCGGCGGGGTCGAGGGCGTCGCCGTTGAGCGTCACCTCGTGGACCGTCGGCGCGACCAGGTCGATGAAGGACGCGGCGCCGCCGTCGCCGGTCTCCGCGACGTCGAAGCGCACCGTGGTCACGGACCGGTAGGTCCCCTCGCCGCTCTGCGCGCCGGTGAGGTCGAGTTCGATCTCGTACGAGTCAACGGTCAGCAGCTCCGCCCGCTGCCGCGCTTCTTCGCGAGTCAGGTTTGTGCCAGGCACGCGGTCATCTCCTCGTTATGTGTGGGTTGCGCCATCCTTCCACGTGGCGCGTACCGAACGCGATGTCCATTTCCCGCCGGTGCGTGCCCCGGGCGGGCGCGAGCCTGGGGCCATGCAGCACCACACCGCACGGCCCGTTCCACCGGCCGTCCTGAAGGACCTGCGCACCACCGACGACGCGGGCCGTGTCCCCGCCCCGTTCACCGACCGGGAGGGCGGTGCCCCGCTGCGCTGCTGCCTGCGCCGCAGCCGCCCCGGGGAGAGGATCGCGCTCGTCTCGTACGCCCCGCTGCGCCGTTGGGCCGCGGCGGCCGGCGCCGACCCGGGCGCCTACGACGAGCAGGGCCCGGTCTTCGTCCACGCCGAGGAGTGCGCGGGGCCGGAGGCGGACGGCCTCGCCTTCACCGGCGCGCACCGGGTCCTGCGCCGCTACTCGGGCGACGGGCGCATCCTCGGCGGGCGGCTGGTCGGGGACCCCGACGGGTTCGCGCCCGCCCTCCGGGAAGCGTTCGACGACCCGGCCGTGGAGTTCGTCCACGTCCGGGCCGTCGAGTACGGCTGCTTCCTCTACGAGGTGCGGCGGGGCTGGTTCCCCCACGAGGTGCGGCGCGACTAGCCCTTCAGCTCCGCCGCCACCAGCTCCGCGATCTGCACCGCGTTCAGGGCCGCGCCCTTGCGCAGGTTGTCGTTGGAGACGAACAGCGCGAGGCCGTTGTCGACGGTCTCGTCCTGGCGGATGCGGCCCACGTACGAGGGGTCCTGGCCGGCCGCCTCCAGCGGGGTCGGCACCTCGGTGAGCGCGACGCCGGGGGCACCGGCCAGCAGCTCCTTGGCGCGCTCGACGCTGACCGGGCGGGCGAAGCGGGCGTTGATCTGGAGGGAGTGACCGCTGAAGACGGGCACCCGCACGCAGGTGCCGGAGACCTTCAGCTCCGGGATCTCCAGGATCTTGCGGGACTCGTTGCGGAGCTTGTGCTCCTCGTCGGTCTCGTGCGAGCCGTCGTCGACGATCGAGCCGGCCAGCGGCAGCACGTTGTACGCGATCGGCGCCACGTACTTGTCGGGCTTCGGGAACTCCACCGCCGAGCCGTCGTGGGTGAGCTTGGGCGCGTCCGCGCCGACCTTCTGGACCTGCTCGAACAGCTCGTCCACGCCGGCCAGGCCCGAGCCGGACACGGCCTGGTAGGTGGCGACGACCAGCGCCTGGAGCCCCGCCTCGGCGTGCAGCGGACGCAGCACCGGCATCGCGGCCATCGTGGTGCAGTTCGGGTTGGCGATGATGCCCTTGGGGCGGTCGGCGATCGCGTGCGGGTTCACCTCGGAGACCACCAGGGGGACCTCGGGGTCGAGGCGCCAGGCGGAGCTGTTGTCGATCACGACCGGGCCCTGGGCGGCGACCTTCTCGGCCATCGCCCTGGAGGTGGCGCCGCCCGCGGAGAACAGCACGATGTCCAGGCCGGAGTAGTCGGCGGTGGCCGCGTCCTCCACCGTCACACCGTCCAGCTCCTTGCCGGCGCTGCGGGCCGAGGCGAACAGGCGCAGCTCGGTGACCGGGAAGTCGCGCTCCACGAGGATCCTGCGCATGACCGTGCCGACCTGACCGGTGGCTCCGACGATTCCGACCCTCACAGTGACTCCTTCTCCGTTCGTGCCCGTGTCTCCACGTGCGTTGTGCTCGGCCGAGACTTTTCCATCATGGGGCTCAGTCCGGCCCGCCTGTCCACTTCTTTGCGCGGGGTGCCCGCACCGTGGGACGCGGCACCGCGGTCAGCGGGCACCGTCCTGCCCGGGAAGCCCCCGCTGAGCTGCAGAAATTCCCCTCGGGCGGCCACCGCGCCGCAAGCTGTGCTGTTCCGTCCCTGCCCATCCCCTCCGGACCCACACGACGATGTGACATACGCCTCGCATCCGAAAGCGGCCCGTACGGGCGAACGTTTCGGGCCCCGCCGGCGTCCTAGGGGAAACGCGGCGAGGGGAGGGGTGGCTGTGCTGGGCAGAAGGGCCCGCCGCGGTCAGGGGGAGGCCGTGCTCGACGACCCCCTGGACGCGGCCCAGGAACGCCGGGTGCGGGCGGTGCTCGCGCTCGGCGGGGTGCCGCAGGCGGACCTGCCGGACGGGGTGCAGCAGGTCCGCCTGCGGCTGCTGGAGCGCACGGCGAGCGGACGGGAGGCGCCGCGCGACGTGTCCGCGTGGGCGGCGGTCGTCGCCTCCAACCTGGCCATGGACTGGCACCGGGCCAGGCGCCGCCAGGACCGGCTGGGTGAGCGCCTCGCCGCGCTGCGCCAGACGGAGCACCCCTCCGGGGAGGACACCAGCGTGCTCTCCCTCGCCGTCGCCCAGGGCCTGGACGAGCTGCCCGACGCCCAGCGCCAGGTCGTCGTCCTGCGCTTCTACGCCGATCTTCCGGTGCGCGGCATCGCCGAGGAGCTGGGGATACCCGAGGGCACGGTCAAGAGCAGGCTGCACACGGCGGTACGGGCACTGCGGGCCCGCCTGCACGAGGACGAGGTGGTGTGAGATGGCCGCCGGAGAGCATCCCGCCGGGCAGCATCCCGCGGGGGACGACGCGCTGATGGCCGCGATCACGGGTGAGCCGCTGCCGCCCGGGGCGGACGCGGACGCTGAAGCCGCGTACCGGTCGGCGACGGCCGACGTGGCGCTGCTGCGCGAGCAGCTGGGCGCCCTCGGACGGTCGCTGGGCGAGCCGCCCCCCGCCCGCGACGCCACCCCGGTGACGCGGCCCGCCCGCCGCTCCCGGCGCCGTCCCTTCGCCCTGGCCCTCGGCACCCTCGCGGTGGCCTGCGCCGGCGCGCTGATGACGGGGCTGGGGTGGCTGGTCGTGCAGGGCGGCGGCGGCACGGCCGACACGGGGGCCGGCAGCGCCGCCGCCGACGACAAACGGGCCGGTTCCGCCGAGGCGGGGATCGCCTTCGGCAGCCCCCGCTACCTGGCCTGCGCACGGGTGGTGGCCGAGGGCACGGTGACCGGCGCCGAACCCCTGCCGGGCACCGGAAGGCACCGGATCACCCTGGACGTGACCCGCTCCTACAAGCCGGAGGGACGGCCGGACCCGGCGGACACGGTGGACGCGACTGCGACGGCGGACCCGGCGGACGAGCCGATGACCTTCGTCCTGGACGACACCACGGCCCGCCTGTCGGCCGGGGACCACGCGCTGATCGGCGTCCCCCGGTACGGCGACACCGCGGACACCGTGATCACCGGCGAGGCGGCCGTCGCCGCCGAAGGTGCCCGGATCACCGCGTCCCTGCCCGAGGCCCGCACCCTCACCTGCGACTGACCTCCGGGCGTCCGGGACGCGCGAAGGGCGGGCGCCCCGCGGAGCGCCCGCCCTCCGGGGTGTCGTACCGGACTACGGCACGACCTTCCCGATCCGCACACTGCCGAGGCCCGCGGCGGTGCCGTGGGCGTTCACCAGCTGGACCCGGCCGAAGAACTCACGGCCCTCGGGGGCCGCGGCCAGCGCCGTGACGCTGCCGGTGACGGTCGCCGAGGCGCCCGTGCCGAGCTTCACCGGCGCCGAGCCCTCCACCGCGACCGAGCCGAGGGAGGCGGCGAAGTACACGTCCCGGTAGTCGTACTCCGTGGTGCCCGACGGCACCGCGTAGCCCACGACCTCGACGGTGTAGGCGCCGGCGGCCGGCTTCGGCAGCGAGACCGTCTCCTCCGAGTCGCCGTCGGCGGACTGGCCGACGACGTTGCCGTCCTCGTCGTACACCGTCAGGTCCAGGTCGGCGGCCGCGTCGGAGACGCCGCCGATGGCCACGTCCAGCGACTCGGCGCCCTCGGGCACCTGGACCGTGGAGGTCCGCGTCTCACCCTGCCGGATCGCCGGACGGGCCGTCTCGGCCGAGCCCAGCGGCCCGCCGGTCAGCCGGCCCTCGATCGGGGCGAAGTGGTTCGTCACCTTCCAGGACGCGTCGGCCGGGACACCGGCCTTCGCCTCGGGCACGGTCACGACCTCGGGGTCGAAGCCGGCGCCGAGGACGGCGACGTCCAGCCGGTACGGGTTGTCCAGCAGCGGCGAGGTGCGCCGCGACTCGACCTCGATCTCCCAGACGCCGGGCTGCGGGTCGGCGTACGCGCGTACGTCGGGCCGGCAGCCGTTGCCGTCGAGGTAGTTGTTGTAGCAGTACGGCGTGGAGGTGTTGTCGACCGGGACGCCGTAGGGGTGGATGGCGATGAACCGGGTCTGGCTGCCGTTCTTCAGCCCGCTCATCGCCACCTCCAGCGCCTGCGCGCCCTCGGGGACGGTCACGAAGTACGACTCGGTGCTGTTGCGCTGCACGGAGTCCTTCGCGGAGAAGTCGTAGGCGAGCGGGGCCGAGGCGACGACCGTGGTCAGGACCAGCTTGTCGGTGCCCTCGGTGCGCGGGTCGTCGACCTCCAGGACCGCGCTCTTGATCCCCTGTGAGCCGGGCCTGGCCTCCACCCGGACGGTCACCGGCTCGTTCAGCGGCAGCCGCACCACGTCCGAGCCGACGATCCGGAAGGTGCGCCCGGCGTTGTTCTCGAAGTGCAGCTCGTGCCGGATCGCCTGGTCGGCGCCGGAGGTACGGGTGAGCGTGATCTCGTACGTCTTCTTCCCGCCGGCCTTCAGGCCGCCCTCGCGGTCGTAGAGGCCGGTGCCGCGGCCGGGGGTCTTCAGGAACTGGTCGATCGCGGTGTCGACCGGCGCCTGGACCGTGTACTCGTGCGCGGTGGCGCCCTTGCGGATCGCGCGCCAGGCGTCGGGGACGTTGATCAGGCCCGCGCCCTGCTCGTAGGCCTGCGCGCCCGCGATGCGGTCGGCGGTGGAGGTCAGCGCCGTGCGCAGCTTCGCCGGGGTGAGGTCGACGCCGGCCTGCTTCGCGGCCGACAGGAGCAGCGCGGAGGCGCCGGCGGCCTGCGGGGACGCCATCGAGGTGCCCTGGAGCATGCCGTAGCCGGCGGGCAGGGCGTAGCCCGCCTCGGCGACCGGGGCGCCGGGCGCCCAGGTCTGGATGGTGTTCACCGCGGCGCCGGGGGCGGTCAGCGTCGGCGTGAAGCCGCCGTCCTCACGCGGGCCGCGCGAGGAGAACGGCATCATCGCGTACTTCTTGCTCACCACGGAGCCGTAGTTGGCGGCCCAGGTCTCGCGGGAGATGGACGCGCCGACCGAGATCACCTTGTCCGCGAGGGCCGGGTCGCCGATGGTGTTGGCGCCGGGGCCGGAGTTGCCCGCGGAGATCACCAGCTGGACGCCGTAGGTGTCGATGAGGCGCGTGTACAGCGTGGCGCGCGCGTTGTTGCCGTCGTTGAGGGCGGGCAGGCCGCCGATCGACATGTTGACGATGTCGACGCCCCGGTTGACGACGAGGTCGATCATGCCCTCGGTGAGCGCGACGTTGGTGCAGCCGCCGCTCCAGGTGCAGGCGCGCGAGGAGACGATCTTCGCGCCGGGGGCCGCGCCGTTCATCCGCCCGCCGAACAGGCCGTTGGCGGCGGTGAGGCCGGCCACGTGGGAGCCGTGCGAGCCCTCGATGACGCCGATGTTGACGAAGTCGGCCTTGTCCCCGGCCGCGTTGCGGACGACGTCCTCGCGGATCTCGACGACGAAGGGCTGGCGCTCGGCCACGTCCGTCGCCGGGTCGTCGGTGCCGAAGTACCCGACCTGGAAGCCGTCCTTGTACGGCTTCATGGGGGTGTCGTCGGCGAAGTCGTGGTTGCCGTTCAGGTCGACGCGGACGGTGCCGGCCGCCTTGTCGTACAGCACGCCCCAGGAGTCGGTGGTGTCGCCGTCCCGGTTGGCGTCGCCCGCCGCGTCACCGCCGAGGGTGTACGACTCCAGGAAGGTGCTGACCCGGTACGAGCCCGCCGGGGCCGTCCAGGTCTCCCCGCCGTAGGTGAAGGTCGGGCCGGAGACGGCGGTGTCCATCGGGCGCCAGGTCCGGTCGCCGTCGACGACCGGGTCGGTCGCGGTGACCCAGTCGACGATCTTGCGCTCGCCGGTGGTGGTCTTCTGGAGCGCCGGGTGGCCGAGGTCGACGCCCGAGTCGAGGACGCCGATGGTGATGCCGCGGCCGTCCGCCTTCGGGTTCTTCTTCACGAAGTCGACGGCACCCGTCTCGAAGGACGGGTTGTACGGGTTCTCGGCGGGCGTCCTGCGGTCCGGCGCGGGGTAGGAGCGGCCCTGCCGCGCGGCGCCCTTCGCCGCGTCCGCGGCCGGCGTCGGGTCGTCCAGCGGGATCTCGTCGCGCAGGTCGATGCCCTGCACGGAGGAGAGCTTCGCGGCGGCGGCGATGGCCGCGTCCGCCTTGCCGGTGGGCACGGTGGCGCGGACGTAGCCCAGCGCGTCGTAGGTGCGGCCGACGGAGCCGCCGCCGACCGCGTCGAGCTGCTGCGCCACCTGCTCGGTCCGGCCCGGCGCGGTGGCCACCATCATGGTGACGTTCTTCGTGCCCTCGGCCTTCGCCTCGGCGAGCAGGTCCGCGTCGGCGGAACCGAGCTTGTCGTGCGCCGACTTGACGGAGGTGTCGACCGGCGGGGCGGTGCCCGGACCGTCGGCGGCGAGGGCCACGGGTATCGGTCCGACGGCACAGAGCGCGGCGACGAGGCCCGTGGCCACGGTCAGGCGGGCCGCGCGTCTCGCGCCCGTGATCGGTGCGCGCTGAGGGGTGTGGGTCATCGGCATCCCTTGTAGGTAAAGGAACGTGCGTGGACGACCGGGGCCGATCGGTGCTGGCCGCGGGCAGTCCGGAATACGATCCCGGACGACCGCTCAGCTTTACGCAACGGATCACTCTTTGGGGAGAGTTGTCCGGGACGGGGCGAAGCCATGGCGTACTTCCGCCATGCGCCACCGGGGACGTAAGGGGTGTCCTGTGACATTCCCGTGGGTCGGCGTCGCCGTGTGGAGCGCGCTGCCGGGCCGCGTCCGCGAGGACCCGGGCCGCGTGCCCGAGGAGGGGCCGCGTGCGCGAGGAGGGGCCGCCGGAAACCCGGCGGCCCCTCCTCTCCCCTCCTGGCGACCGCCCCGGTCCGTCACTACCGGGGCAGCACCACGACGTACGCGGCGGGTTCCCTGTCCGCGGCCGCCATCAACGCGGTACGTACGACGGTCGCCTGGTGCTCCGCACCGTCCCGCAGCTTGCGCGGCGTCAGGTGCACGACCGTGACGCCCAGTCGTTCCAGGTGCTCGCGCTTGCGGGCGTGCTCGGCCCACTCGGCGTCGTCGTCCTGCTGCCGGTGGGCGCGGGTGTCCAGCTCCAGCGCCACGGAGTGCTCGGGCCAGTAGGCGTCCACCCCGCCGAGGTGGGGGCCGCCGGGCAGCCGCAGGTCGACGTTCCACACCGGTTCCGGCAGACCGTGCTCGCGCACCATCCGGTACAGGCGCCGCTCCGCGAGGGCCCGCCCCTCGGCGACCAGCGAGTCGACGGCGTCCACCACGTGCGGACGGCTGAGCAGCCGGGCCCGGCTCAGTTCCCGTACCACCGCCGCCGGTTCGCAGTGCCCGCCGCGCACCGCCTCCGTCAGCAGCAGGCGGACGACGTCCGCGTCCGACAGCCCCGCCACCGCGTCGGCCAGCGCCCGCGCCACCGGCGCCACCGGCACCCCGGTGACGTGCTCGGCGGTGGGCAGCGCCGTGGTCCGGACGATGCGGGCGCAGCCCGTCGTGCGCAGCCGGCGCAGCCTCGGCACCAGGACGTCGATGGCGTCCAGGGACGGCAGCGGGGGTGCGGCGCGGAAGCCGTGCAGCGTCAGTGCGGCCAGCCCCGTGATCATCGCCTCCGCGTAGGCCGGGACGGGCCGCTCGCGCCCGCCCGGCTGCACCGGCACCGAGGCCGGGACGCCGGCGGGGGAGCCGGCGGCCGTCGCGGTGCGCTCCCGCGCGGCGTACATCAGCACCGCGTGCAGGCGCTCCTCGCTGGTCGGCGGGCCCGCGTGGAGCAGGACGACATGGGGGAGGAGCTGCTGCCAGGGCCCGCCGGGACGGCACTGCTCCTCGGTCTCGGCGACGGAGACACCGTGCGCCCGCAGCTGAGTGACCGTCATCAGGCGGCGCCGGCCTTCGGCGAGGTGGTGGAGCGGGCGGGGGGAGAGCGGGGTGTTGTGCGTCATGACCGGGACCTTCCCGCGCCCGATCCGTCCCTTAACCGCTGTTACAAGCCCATCGCACAATCCGGACAAGGCCGCCCTAAAGGACGGGTGTTCGGATGCCGAAAACCCCTGGTCCGTCGGCGTGCGGCCCAGGGGTTACGGCTGCCGGTGACCGAATTCCGTAACGATGACGGAGAGCCCAATCATTGGCCAAAGATCGGCCTGTTCATCGCTCCGGGATCAGCGGTCCGGGATCAACGGCTCAGCGGCGGCTGCCGGCCGCCGCCGCGTCGCACGCCTGGCCCCGCAGCGCCCGCGCCAGGTCGTCCCGCGCCTCCAGCACCAGCCGGCGCAGCGCGGGCGCGGCGTCCTCGTGCGCGGACAGCCACGCGTCCGTCGCGTCGAGGGTGTCCCGGGAGTCCCGCAGGGACGGGAACAGCCCCCGCACCACGTCCATCCCGATCTGGATGGACCGCTCGGCCCAGACCCGCTCGATCGCCGCGAAGTACTTCTCGGCGTACGGCGCGACCAGCTCCCGCTGCGAGGGCTGCGCGAAGCCCGCGATGGTCGCCTCCACCAGCGCGTTCGACAACGCGTCCGACTCCACCACCTGCGCCCAGGCCTGCGCCTTCACCGCCGCCGACGGCCGGGCCGCCAGGCAGCGCACCTGGTGCCGCTTGCCGGAGGCGGTGTCGTCCCGGGCCAGCTCGGCGGCGAGCACGCCCTCGTCGGCGTGGCCGTGCGCGGCGAGCGGCTGGAGGAACGCCCAGCGCAGCTCCTGGTCGACGTCCAGGCCGTCGACCTTCTCGGTGCCGTCCAGCAGGCCGCGCAGCAACCGCAGTCCGGCCTCGTCGCCGGCCACCGCCGCGAAGAACCGCGCCCACGCCAGCTGCTGCTCGCCGCCCGGGGCCGCCTCCCGCAGCTCCCGCAGCGCGCCCTCGCCGAGCAGCCGCCCGCCGGTCTCCCGCCACTCGGGAGCCGCGTAGTGCACGAGCGCCGAGTGCGCCCAGGCGTGCAGCATCTGGAGGACCCCGATGTCCGACTCGCGCCCGGCGAAGCGCAGCACCAGGCCGGTGAAGTCCCGCGCCGGCAGCAGCGCGTCCCGCGTCATGTTCCACAGCGCCGACCAGCACAGGGCACGGGCCAGCGGGTCGGTCAGCGCGCCCAGGTGCTCGCGCAGCGTGGCCAGCGAGGTCTCGTCGAAGCGGGTCTTGCAGTACGTCAGGTCGTCGTCGTTGACCAGGACCAGCTCGGGCGCCTCGGCCCCGGCCAGCTCCGCCACCACCGTGCGCGGTCCGTCGACGTCCACCTCGGCGCGCGCGTACCGCTCCAGGGCGCCCTCGCCGGTGCGCCGGTACAGGCCCACCGCCACCCGGTGCGGGCGCAGTTCGGGGTGGGATTCGGCGGCCTCCTGCACCACCGCCAGCTCGTCCACCCGCCCCTCGGGGCTCAGCAGCACCTGCGGGGTCATCGCGTTGACGCCCGCCGTCTGGAGCCAGGACCGCGCCCAGGCGCTCATGTCCCGCCCGCTGGTCTCCTCCAGCACCGACAGCAGGTCGCCGAGGCGCGTGTTGCCGTACGCGTGCCGCTTGAAGTAGCGCCGGGCGCCCTCCAGGAAGGCGTCCTGCCCGACGTACGCCACCAGCTGCTTGAGCACGGAGGCGCCCTTGGCGTACGTGATGCCGTCGAAGTTCAGCTTGGCGTCCTCCAGGTCACGGATGTCGGCCGTGATCGGGTGGGTGGAGGGGAGCTGGTCCGCCCGGTAGGCCCAGGCCTTGCGGCGGTTGGCGAAGGTGATCCAGGCGTCCTTGAAGCGGGTCGCGCCGACGTTCGCGAAGGTGCCCATGAAGTCGGCGAAGGACTCCTTGAGCCACAGGTCGTCCCACCACTCCATGGTGACCAGGTCGCCGAACCACATGTGCGCCATCTCGTGCAGGATCACGTTGGCGCGGCCCTCGTAGGACGCCCGGGTGACCCTGCCCCGGAAGATGAACTCCTCGCGGAAGGTCACCAGCCCCGGGTTCTCCATCGCGCCGAGGTTGTACTCCGGCACGAAGGCCTGGTCGTACTTGCCGAAGGGGTACGGGTAGTCGAAGTGGTCGTGGAAGAAGTCCAGGCCCTGCTTGGTGACCAGGAAGACGTCGTCCGCGTCGAAGTGCGGCGCCAGCCCCTTGCGGCACAGGGCGCCGAGCGGGATCTCCAGCCGGGTGCCGTCCTCGAAGGTCCGCTCGTAGCGGTCCGTGACGTAGTGGTACGGGCCCGCCACGACGCAGGTGATGTACGTCGAGATCGGCTTCGTCTCCGCGAACCGCCACACCTTGTCGGAGCGCTCCCCGGTGCCGTTGCTCCACACCGTCCACTCCTCGGGCGCCCGCACCTCGAAGCGGAAGGGTGCCTTCAGGTCCGGCTGCTCGAAGTTGGCGAAGACGCGGCGGGAGTCGGCCGGCTCGTACTGGGTGTAGAGGTAGACCTCGCCGTCCTCGGGGTCGACGAAGCGGTGCAGTCCCTCGCCGGTGCGGGAGTAGGCGCACCGCGCGTCGACGACCAGCTCGTTGTCGGCGGCCAGGTCCTCCAGGACGATCCGGGTGCCGTCGAAGACCTCGCTCGGGTCGAGGTCGCGGCCGTTGAGGGACACGGCGGTCACGCTCGGCGCGATCAGGTCGGCGAAGCTGCTCGCCCCCGGCTCGTTGCAGCGGAAGCGGATCGTCGTCACGGAACGGAAGGTGCGGGGGCCGTCGCCCTCCGCGTCGCCGGTGGCCGAGCGCACGTCGAGGGACACGTCGTACCCGTCGACGGAGAGCAGGGCGGCCCGCTCCCGGGCCTCGTCGCGGGACAGATTCTCACCGGGCACGGGCGGCACTCCCTCGGGTGGTGTTCAGTATGCGGACAGCACCGATCCTGCCATGCGGCCCTGACGGGCGGCAGCCGGGAATGGCGGGAGTGACCGGTGGGTTGGCAGGAGAAAAGCACGGTTGCGCCACCTCCTGAGGAGAGACATGTCGGAGAAGACTCCCGTCGACTTCTGGTTCGACCCGCTGTGCCCGTGGGCCTGGATGACCTCCCGCTGGGTGCTGGAGGTGGAGAAGGTCAGGGACATCCAGGTGCGCTGGCACCTGATGAGCCTCGCCGTCCTGAACGAGGACAAGCTCGACGAGCTGCCCGAGGAGTACCGCGAGATGCTCGAGACCAAGGCCTGGGGCCCGGTCCGCGTGGTGGTCGCCGCCCAGGAGGAGCACGGCCCCGAGGTCCTCGGCGATCTCTACACCGCGCTCGGCACCCGCTTCCACAACCAGGGCGAGGGCCCGGAGAAGGAGACGGTCGCCGCCGCCCTGAAGGACGTCGGCCTGCCCGAGTCCCTCCTGGACCACTGGGACTCCACCCCGTACGAGCCGCAGCTGCGCGCCTCCCACCAGGAGGGCATCGACAAGGTCGGCCAGGAGGTCGGCACCCCGGTCATCGCCGTCCCCGGCGCCGACGGCGAGCAGGTCGCCTTCTTCGGCCCGGTCGTCACCCCCGCGCCCCGGGGCGAGGACGCCGCCCGGCTCTGGGACGGCACCCTGGCCGTCGCCTCCGTCCCCGGCTTCTACGAGATCAAGCGCACCCGCACCAAGGGGCCGGACTTCAGCAACCTGTAGGCCGGAAGGAGTCCGGCAGATCGAAGCCGGACCGCCAGTTGAAGTAGGACTGCACGCGCACGCACCCCGTACGGGCGCAGCGCCGGTAGGTGCCCAGGTCCGCCCTGGGCACCCGTCCCAGGGCGTACGCCCGCTCCGCGTCGTCGAGCGGCCGGAAGGCCTGGTCCGTGTCCCCGCAGTTGGGACACCGCCTGATCGGAAGACCCATGCGGGCCACTGTGGACCGGAACCCCTCCCACCGGGAAGCCTCCGGGCCCGGGCGGTCACCTGTTCCCGTCGGCCCCACAGGAAGCCCCCGCGAGTCACGTCCTCGCGGGGGCTTCCCTCATTCCGCCTGCCGCCGTGAAGGGTGAGAAGACGATCACGAGGCAGGACGACCCGGTGGCTCAGGCGCTCACGGCGCCAGCAGCAGCGTGTTCGTGCGGGACTTGGCGGCCTCGTAGCGCTTCGCCACGTCCTGCCAGTTGACGACCGCCCACATGGCGTCGATGAAGTCGACCTTCTGGTTCTTGTACTGGAGGTAGAAGGCGTGCTCCCAGGCGTCGAAGACCAGGATCGGGGTGGCGCCCTGGCCGACGTTGCCCTGGTGGTCGTAGACCTGCTCGACGATCAGGCGGCCGCTCAGCGGCTCGAAGGCCAGGACGCCCCAGCCGGAGCCCTGGGTGGTCGCGGCGGCCTTGGTGAGCTGCGCCTTGAAGCCGGCGAATGACCCGAAGGACTCGGCGATCGCGTCGGCCAGCTCGCCCACGCCGTCCTTGTCCAACGGTTCGCCGCCGCCGTCCCCGGTCATGTTGTGCCAGTAGATCGAGTGCAGGATGTGGCCGGAGAGGTGGAAGGCCAGGTTCTTCTCCAGGCCGTTGATCGAGCCCCAGGTCTCCTTGTCCCGCGCCTCGGCGAGCTGCTCCAGCGTGTCGTTGGCGCCCTTGACGTACGCCGCGTGGTGCTTGTCGTGGTGCAGCTCGATGATCTCGGGGCTGATCACGGGGGCCAGCGCGGAGTAGTCGTACGGCAGTTCAGGAAGCGTGTAGACGGGCATGGCGGATCCCCTCAGACCTCTTATTGCACAAAGCTTGCAAGTGCACGCTAGCAGCAAGAAGGCGCCCGTGGTGGTCGGCGGGGGCGCGCGGGCGTGCCGTGGCGCACGGAAAGGGGCCCCCGCCCGGATCGTCTCCGTGCGAGGGCCCCGAGTGCTCCGGGCGGCGGCTGGGCCGTGTCCGACTAGGCGCGGGCCCGCCGTCGCTGCCAGGCGTAGCCGGCGGCCGCCAGGACCAGCGTCATCGCGCCGGTCGAGTACAGCTGCACCCGCGTGTCCGGCTCGCGGGCCATCAGCACGAACACCGCGACCATCGCCGCCAGCGCCACCCACGTCAGCCACGGGAAGCCCCACATGCGCACGACCAGCTTCTCGGGCTCCTCCCGCTCCAGACGGCGGCGCAGCCGCAGCTGGGAGACGGCGATGAAGATCCAGACGACCAGGATGACCGCGCCGATCATGTTCAGCAGCCAGGCGAACACGTCGTCGGGCCGCCAGTAGCTGAGCAGCACGCACCCGAAGCCGAAGAGCGACGAGACGAGCACCGCGACCCGCGGCACCCCGCCCGAGACCCGGCCCAGCGCCTTCGGGCCCTGGCCGCGCTCGACCAGCGAGTAGCCGATGCGCGAGGCGCCGTAGATGTTGGCGTTCATCGCGCTCAGCAGCGCGACCAGCACGACGACGTTCATGAGCTGACCGGCGCCCGGGATGCCCAGCTCGTCGAGGGCGGCGACGTACGGGCCCTTCTCCACGACCTCCGCGGAGTCCCAGGGCACCAGGGTGACGATGACCGCCATCGAGCCGATGTAGAACAGCGCGATCCGCCACATCGCGGTCCGTACGGCGCTCGCCACGCCCTTCACCGGGTTCTCCGACTCGGCCGCCGCGATGGTCACCGTCTCCAGGCCGCCGTAGGCGAACACCGAGGCGAGCAGGCCGATGATCAGACCGTTGCCGCCGTTGGGCAGGAAGTCGCTCAGGTGCGAGGTGCCGGGGGAGTCGGTGCCCGGCAGGACGCCGGCGATCGCCAGCACGCCGAGGACGAGGAACAGCGAGATCGCGCCGACCTTGAGGGCGGCGAACCAGAACTCGAACTCGCCGAAGTTCTTCACCGCGGCCAGGTTCGTCCCGCAGAACACCACCATGAACAGGGCCACCCAGGCCCACTCGGGCGTGCCCGGCAGCCAGCCGTGGACGATCTGCGCGGCGCCGATGCCCTCCAGGCCCACGGCCGTGCACAGCAGTACCCAGAACGCCCAGCCGGCGGTGAAGCCGGCCCACGGCCCGATCGCCCGCTCGGCGTGCGCGGAGAAGGAGCCCGAGGAGGGATACGCGGCCGACATCTCGCCCAGCATCCGCATCACCAGCATCACGAGGAGACCGGAGAGGGTGTAGGCGACGACGATCGACGGCCCGGCGGCGGCGATGCCGGCCCCGGAGCCGACGAACAGACCGGCACCGATCACGCCGCCGAGGGCGATCATCGACAGGTGGCGCTGCTTGAGACCGTGGGAGAGCGAGGCGTCGTCGGACCGTGCCGGCGCCTCGGTGGTGCTGTTGGACATGGAGCGGCTCGTCCAATGCGTGGGGGGCAGGGAAAAAACGCCCACAGTCTCCGGCGTCGGCCCGGTCGGCGACACCGGTTGCCCACGATGCGGACGATCCCGATACGGAACGTAAGCGTCCGAATGCGAGATTCCGCTTCCGTGTGACGCGAGTGACGCTCACCTCCCCGTCACGGTGACCGGTGTCACCCCGGACCAGGTGTAGCCCGCGCCCTTTGTCGAGAGCCCACCAAGCGCGCGACCAGGCCTTTGTCGAGCACTGCTGGTGATCGGCCCGACCGCGCTGGGATAGCGTCGCGGAGTCCCGACATGTCCACACCACCGCGGAGTCCCCATGAGCACCGCTGCCGTCCCCGCCCCCTCCCGGCAGGTCCTCGCCGACCTCGTCCCCTCCTCCCGAGTCCGCGACGTCGCGCTCGTGGCCGGCGGTGCCGTGCTCACCGGCCTCGCGGCCCAGATCGCGGTGCCCGTGCCGGGCTCCCCGGTCCCGGTGACCGGCCAGACCTTCGCCGCGTTGCTCGTCGGCACCTCGCTCGGCGCACGCCGCGGCCTGCTCTCGCTCGCGCTGTACGCGCTGGTCGGCATGGCGGGCGTGCCGTGGTTCGCGGAGGGCGGCTCCGGCACCGGCGCCCCGTCCCTCGGCTACGTCCTCGGCATGCTGCTCGCCGCCACCGTCGTCGGAGCGCTGGCCCGCCGCGGCGCCGACCGCTCGATGCTGCGCATGGCGGGCACGATGCTGGTCGGTGAAGCGATCATCTACGCCGTCGGCGTCCCGTACCTGGCCCTCGCCGCGGACCTGTCCCTGAGCGCCGCCATCGCGGCCGGCCTCACCCCCTTCCTGCTCGGCGACGCCCTGAAGGCGGCCCTGGCGATGGGCCTGGTGCCCACCGCCTGGAAGCTGGTCGGCAAGCGCTAGGAAGCGGCGGCCGCACGCACGAAGGGGCCGGCCGGATCGCGATGCGATCCGGCCGGCCCCTTCGTGCGTTCCGCCGGCGGTCAGCTCCCGTCGGCGACGGCCTTGCGCGCGCCCAGCTTCTGCTTGACGACGGCGACGGCGAGCACGAGCGCCGCGACGAGCAGCGACAGCAGCACGGTCGTGCGCCCGTTGTTCTCGGTGTCGGTGAGCATGTAGCCGAGCACGAAGACGATGACGGCGGCGGCCACCCAGGTCAGGTACGGGAACAGCCACATCCGCACCACCAGCTTCTCCGGCGCCTCCGCCTGGATGATCTTCCGCATCCGCAGCTGAGAGAAGCAGATCACCAGCCACACGAAGAGCGCCACGGCTCCCGAGGAGTTGACGAGGAAGAGGAAGACGGAGTCCGGGAACTCGTAGTTGAAGAACACGGCGACGAAACCGAACACCACGGACACGAGGATCGCCGTCCGCGGCACGCCGCTGCGCGTGGTCCGGGCGAAGGCCTTGGGGGCGTCACCGCGCTGACCGAGCGAGAAGGCCATGCGGGAGGCCGTGTAGAGCCCGGAGTTCAGGCAGGACAGCACGGACGTCAGCACGATGAAGTTCATGATCTGGCCGGCGTTGGCGATGCCGAGCGAGTCCAGCGCGGCCACGTACGAACCCTTGTCGATGATCGACTGGGAGTCCCAGGGCAGCAGGGCGACCACGACGAAGATGGAGCCCAGGTAGAAGACGGCGATACGCCAGATGATGCTGTTGGTCGCCTTGGTGACGGCCCGCTGCGGGTCCTCGGACTCGCCGGCGGCCAGCGTGGGGATCTCGCTGCCCATGAAGGAGAAGACCACGAGCAGCACACCGGTCAGGATCGCCCCCGCCCCGTTGGGCAGGAACCCTCCGTGTTCCGTCAGATTGGCCAGCCCCGCCTGCTCGCTGTCGACACCCGGCAGCAGACCGAAGACGGCCAGCCCGCCGACCACGATGAACGCGGCGATCGCGACGACCTTGATCCCGGCGAACCAGAACTCGAACTCGCCGTAGGAGCCGACCGAGACGAGGTTGGTCGCCGTCAGCACCACCATCACGATCAGGGCCCAGCCCCACTGGGGCACGGCCGGTATCCAGCCTTCGAGGATCTTGGCGCCGGCGGTCGCCTCCACCGCCAGCACGACGACCCAGAAGAACCAGTAGAGCCAGCCGATGGAGAACCCGGCCCAGGGCCCGAGCGCCCGGTCGGCGTGCGCGGAGAAGGAACCCGAGGTCGGGTTGGCGGCGGACATCTCGCCGAGCATCCGCATCACCAGCACCACGAGGGTGCCGACGAGCGCGTACGAAAGAAGAATGCCGGGCCCGGCGGTGGCGATACCGGAGCTGGAACCCACGAACAGCCCGGCCCCGATGACACCGCCAATGGCGATCATCGAAAGGTGGCGGTTCTTGAGTCCGGCCTGGAGCCCGGTCCCGGGGTCTCCGGGACTGTCGGGGCCTTCCTCGGCCTTGGTCAGGGTCGGCTGCGAAGTCATGGGGTGGTTTTCCTTTGCGCCGGTCGAGCAGTTTCCCGTACGAGCGGTGTACGAGCCGGACCAGTGAAACGGAGGTGAACGAATTCGGGAACCTTTGATTCCGGATCGTTACTTGAGCTTTCCCTGAGCTTCCATTGTTTCACCTGGTCTTTTCCGACCCGACACCCGACGCTGCTGCCCCGTGGGGCGCGTGTCACACTCGTGGCATGCGCGTGTATCTCGGCTCCGACCATGCGGGCTACGAACTCAAGAACCACCTCGTCGAGTGGCTCAAGGCGGCGGGCCACGACCCCGTCGACTGCGGCCCGCACCTCTACGACGCCCAGGACGACTACCCGCCCTTCTGCCTCCGCGCCGCGGAGCGGACGGCCGCGGACCCGGGCGCCCTCGGCATCGTGATCGGCGGCTCCGGAAACGGCGAGCAGATCGCGGCGAACAAGGTGAAGGGCGTGCGCGCGTCGCTGGCCTGGAGCGAGGAGACCGCGGCCCTGGGCCGTCAGCACAACGACGCCAACGTCGTGGCCGTCGGCGCTCGCATGCACTCCCAGGAGGAGGCGACGAAGTTCGTCGAGACCTTCCTCGCCACGCCGTTCTCCGGCGACGAACGCCACATCCGCCGCATCGACATGCTCAGCTCCTACGAGACGACCGGCGACCTCCCGCCCATCCCGGCCCACCACCCGCAGCAGTAACCCCAGGTCCCGGCGCCCCCCCGGCGCACGAGCACCGGGGGAGCGCCCCGGACCTGGCGGGACGGAGGGGCCCGCGCTCACGACGGGCGCGGGGCCGGAGGCCGCCGCACCGACGCCCGGGCCCCTGACGCGCGCGGCTGCCGTGCCGTGCCGTGCCGTGACCGACCGACCGCCCGCCGGTCGGCTCGGCGCCGGACCGCCGTCCGGGCCGGGCGGCACGCCCACGCGAGCGGCGGCCCGGGCGCAGCCCCGGAGCAGACGCAGGAAGGACCACCCCGTGCCGGAAGGCCACACGATCCACCGGCTGGCACAGGACTACGCCGCCGCCTTCGCGGGCAGGACCGTGCGCGTCACCAGCCCCCAGGGCAAGTTCTCCGACGCCGCCGCGCTGCTCACCGGCACCGCGCTCACCCGCACCGAGGCCCACGGCAAGCACCTCTTCCTCGGCTTCCGCGACGAGGAGTGGGTCCACATCCACCTCGGCCTCTTCGGCAAGGTCACCTTCGGAGGAGCCCCCGCGCCCCCGCCCACGGACACCGTCCGCCTGCGCCTCGCCGACGACACCGCGTACGTGGACCTGCGCGGCCCCACCACCTGCGCCCTGATCACCGACGCCGAGAAGCAGGCGATACACGACCGCCTCGGCCCCGACCCCCTGCGCCCGGACGCCGACCCCGGCGCCGCGTACCGCCGCGTCTCCCGCAGCCGCACCACCGTCGCCGCCCTGCTCATGGACCAGAAGGTCATCGCCGGCGTCGGCAACGTGTACCGCGCCGAGGTCCTCTTCCGCCACGGCATCGATCCCTACCGCCCGGGCCGGGACATCACCCCCGTCGAATGGGACGCGATCTGGCACGACCTGACCGGCCTCATGCGGGAAGGCGTCCGGAACAACCGCATCGACACCGTCCGCCCCGAGCACACGCCCGAGGCCATGGGCCGCCCGCCCCGCGTCGACGACCACGGCGGCGAGGTCTACGTCTACCGCCGGGCACAGCAGCCCTGCCACCTCTGCGGCGACCCCGTCCGCACCGCGGACCTCGCGGCCCGCAACCTCTTCTGGTGCCCGACCTGCCAGCAGCGACCGAGCCGGGCGCACGAGCGGCGGACGTGACGATCCGCCACCGGACCGCTCCGTCGGAGGGAACGCCCCGCCGTCAGAACCCGTGCGGCAGCCACGGCGCCACGTCCGACCCGAACCCCACCGACGCCTCCGCCAGCGCGCCCGGCCGCACCTCCCGCACGCGCCCGGCCGCGGCCAGCGAGCCCAGGCTCACGCCGCCGAGGTAGGCCGCCCCCAACTCCCGCGCGGACAGGACGAGATCCGCCGCTGCGGACGTCCGCTCGCAGGTCGCCCCCTTCGCGTCCCCGCTGAGCCGCCAACGCCCCGCGTTCCAGGGGCAGAAGGCGTCCTCGACCTCCAGCACGACGTCCACCGGCGCCAGGTAGGTCCGCGCCGTCAGCGCCGCCGCAAGGTCCACCAGCCGTACGTACAACGCGTCCCGCACCGCCGGGCGGCACCGCCTGATGTCCGACACCTGGTACTGCCACTCCTCGTCGACCGGCCGTCCCCGCACGGCCAGCGTGGAGGTCAGGTCGATGCCGAACAGGAAGCGCCACAACGCCGCCCTGGTCGCCGGGTCCAGCCCGGCCAGTTCGCTCAGCGCCACCGTGCCCCTGGGCCCCTCGTCCCCCCAGGCCGGCCGCACCCGGAACCGCGCGTACCCCGTGACCTCGCCGCCGCGCCGGGCCACCACGCACTGGAGCGGAGAAGCTCCCTCCCGCCTGCTCTCCGGGTCCAGCAGCCCCACCCGCTCCCAGCCGGGCCGGCGCGCGAGCATCCCCGGCCGCCCGGGGACCAGCCGCGCGTACACCGCCTCGCAGGCGTCGAGCACCTCCTCGGGCGCCGCGTACCCGAGCCGTACGTCATCCGTGCCGTCCGGCACGGACAGCCGGACCCGGTCCGTGTCGATCTCCGCGTTGATCTGGTAGGTCGCGGCGCCGTACCCGAACCGGCCGTAGATCCCCGGTTCGGAGGCCGTCAGCACGGCCAGCGGTTCACCCCAGGACCGTACGTCGTCCAGCTGCCGCCGCATCATCGCCGTGAGCAGGCCCCGGCGCCGGTGCGTGGCGGCGACACTGACCATCGTCACGCCCGCCGCGGGCACCTCGGCCCCGCCCGGCACGGTCATCCGGAAGCCGAACGCCCCCGTGGTCCCGACGCACTCGTCGCGCTCCCAGACGCCGAGGGAGCGGTCCGTCTCGGTCAGGGCGTTGTACAGCTCCTTCTCCTCCGCCGACTCCGGCACCCCGCTGAAGGCCCGGATCAGCGTCTCGTACCACTGGCTCCACTCGTCCTGCCGCAGCACGCGCAGCTCGGTCGTCACATCGCGGTCCTCGCCCATGGACCATGCGTACCAGGGCCGCCCAGGACGGTCGAACCAATTTCCGCCAGGTTGCGGCGCGACGGCCGTACGTGAAGTTCACTGTGAAGTCAGGCCTCGGACGGGGGACAAGTGGGGCCTCCCGTGCCAAGCGGCCGGTCCGATGGATAGGGTCCCGAACTAATGGCAGCAGGACGACAGCGGCGCGCGGAGGCCGAGACGTTCACGGCCCGGTGGAAGAAGCAGTGGCACCGGGCCCGCGTCGGCATGCGCCGGTCCGCCGTCGACTACTTCCGCGGCGACGGCTCGGACTGGATCGCCCTGGCCGGGCTGCTGCTGATGATCCCCGTGATCGCGGCCACCACGATGATGAACAGCGTGTGGTGCGCACCGGCCGCGCTGGTCCTGCCGATCGTCGCGGGCGGCCTGCTGCTCCGCCCGGCGAGCCTGCTCGGCCTGTACGCGGCGGCGGCCACCGCGCTGATCGTGGAGTCGGTCCAACTGGGCCCGTACACCGAGGGCCCCTCCCGGGTCACCCCCGGCGTCGTCCTGGTCGTCGCGGCCTGCGGCTTCTTCGGGCTGCTGGTCGCCCAGTTCCGCAGCCGGGTCGGCGTGCCCTGGCGGCGCGGCGGCACCATGCTCTTCGACCTGCGCGAACGCATCAGGGTCCAGAGCAAGCTGCCGGGCCTGCCGCCGGGCTGGCACCGCGAGATGGCACTGCGTCCGGCCGGCGGCCAGTCCTTCTCCGGTGACTTCGTCGTCGCGGCCCGCACGAACGGCGGCCGGACCCTCGAGGTGGTCCTCACCGACGTCTCCGGCAAGGGCATGGACGCGGGCTCCCGCGCCCTGCTGCTGTCGGGCGCCTTCGGCGGTCTGCTGGGCAGCCTCCCGCCGCACGCCTTCCTGCCGGCCGCCAACGGCTACCTGCTCCGCCAGGACTGGGACGAGGGCTTCGCCACCTCCATCCACCTCGTCCTGGACCTCGACTCCGGCGACTACGAGCTGTACTCCGCCGGACATCCGCCGGGCCTCCAGCTCAGCGCGGGCACCGGCCGCTGGGAGGAGAAGTCCGCCGAGGGACCGCTGCTCGGGGTGTACGACGGGGCGCAGTTCGACCCCGTGAAGGGCTCGCTGCGCCCCGGGGACGTGTTGATGCTGTTCACGGACGGACTGGTGGAGACCTCCGAACGCGACATCGCCGAGGGCATCGACCGCCTCACCGGCGAGGCCGACCGCTATGTCGCGGGCGGCTTCCACGGCGCCGCCTGGCACCTGATCGAGGCGGTCGCCAAGGACGTCAACGACGACCGGGCGCTGCTGCTGATCTGCCGGGAGGGCGCGACGGCCCACAGCCCGGCGACGGCCGACTGACACACTGGACGGCGTGTCCCTCACCTCCCCACCCACCGGCGAACCCTCCCCGGCCCTCTCCGAGGCCGAGGTCGAGACCATCGCCCGCGCCGCCCACGCCGGACAGACCGACAAGGCGGGACGGCCGTACACCGACCACCTGCGGGCCGTGGCCGAGGGCGTCCGGCGGCGCGGCGGTGACGCGGAGCAGATCGCGGCGGCCTGGCTGCACGACGCCGTCGAGGACGACGCGCTGTCCGAGGAGTGGCTGCGCGAGGCCGCGTTGAGCCGCCGCACCAAGGACATCGTGCTCGCCCTCACCAAGCGCCCGGGGGAGCCGCCCGCGGAGTACGCCGCGCGCATCCTCGCCACGCCCGGCGCACGCCTGGTCAAGGAGGCCGACCTGGCGCACAACGCGGACCCGGCGCGGCTCGCGGTCCTCGACGAGGCCACCCGCGCCCGGCTGACCGAGAAGTACGGGCGGATGCGCGCACTCCTCGGTCCGGACGGCGGCCCGACGGACCGGAGTTAGACGGAGACCTTCTCGCCGGCCCTGCCGGGCACGTGCGCCTCGCGCACCCCGGGTGCCTCGGCTGCCTCGCGTGCCGTGCGCGCCTCGGGCTGCTCCCGCCGCTCGCGGTCGCGGGCGGCCTCACCCGGGTCCCGGCGGAAGGCCCATTCCATCCGCGGCTCCACCACGCAGCGGAAGACCCGCTGGACGGGCTTGGTGCACAGCACGGTGATGACGGCGGCGCCGAGGACGGTCAGCCCGATCTCGCCGAGCGGCCGGTCGAGCACGGGATGGGAGAACCAGCCGGCGTACGTGCCCTCCTTCACCAGGAAGCCGTGCAGCAGGTAGCCGAAGATCGTGCCCGCGCCGAGGGCCGTGAACCACATGCGGCGACCGGGCACCCAGGCGAAGAAGCACGCGGAGAGCACCACCGAGCAGCCGAAGAGCGCGAGCGTCACGACGGGCCCGGTCCACCAGGGGGCGCCGGTGTCCTGCACCGGGGCGTTGCGGTAGAACCAGCCGGTCTCCATGCGCGGCACCGACCACCAGGCGACGGCCACCGCCGCCGCGACCACCGGCACGGACATGATCCGCACCGAACGGCGCCGCACCAGCCGGAAGTGCTCGGGGCGCAGCAGCAGGCCCAGCACGAAGCACGGCAGGAACTGCAGCACCCGCTGCATGTTCAGGTCGTTGCCGACCGTCGGTGTCACGGAGGCCAGCGCGGCGATGGCCAGGGCGATCGGCAGCGGCCAACGGACCGTCTTCCAGAGGGGGGTGGTCAGCCGCCAGACGAACAGCGCGCACAGGAACCACAGCAGGTAGGTGGGGTCCAGCAGGCTGATGTCGGCGCCCGGGTCCTCGCTGAGGCGGCGGTGCAGCGCGTAGGCGACCTCGAAGACGAGGTAGGGGACGGCGACACCGGTGACCAGTCGCTTGACCCGCTTGGGGCTCAGATCGAAACTGCGCGAGAAGTAGCCGGAGATGATGATGAACGCCGGCATGTGGAACGTGTACAGGACCCGGTACAGGGTCTCCACGGTCCGGTTGCCGTCCAGGATCTGGCCCCACGCGTGACCGACACCGACCAGCACGATCGCCAGGTACTTGGCGTTGTCGAAGAACGCGTCGCGCCGACGGTCCGGCTGCGTCTGCCGGTTCGGCGGGAGCGGCGTCTTCCGGCCGTCGCGCGATCGCAGCGAGCTCGTCATGCGACCCCCCGCCGGAAAATCGGCGAGTCGTCACAGGACCTCGCTGCTCTGGTGGGGGACGGGGCAGCGTAGAACATCTGAGGCACCCTAGCGTTCTCCCCGGGAATCCGTAAAACCTCCGACGTCATTCCCGTATTCGCATGCCCGGGTGGTTCGTGGGCCCCGTGTATTCCGGTGAACGCGACCACCGCGCCCCCGTGACGCCGGAACGCCCCCGAGTAGCACCGCGTCGGGAACCGGGCCCGGGACCACCCCACTTGTCCTGACTCGTCATGACTAAACAGTGCATAAGTCCGGCGGGCGACTCCACTGGAATGTCCGCTTCAATGCGCTTACGGGGAGCGCGGGCGTCTGCGAGATCTCCCTGTGATGTGCCCCTCGATGTGCGTCCCGCGACAATTCGAAATATCTGCGAACGCGTTGTGTGGGCATCGAAACGAAGTGGCCGGAATTCCCCGCACGGGTGCCCTGTCGAATTCGTGTGCGGGGTGCGAAGCTTGAGTACGTCCGCGTGGACGGGGAACAGCGACACCCCAGAAGCCGGCCGGACGATGTGTCACCTGCCGCATAGCGGGGCCCGGTTGGTGGCACGATGGTTCTGGCGGGGGTGTGCGCGGCCGCACCCCCGGGCCGGGAGAGGGACCGACCTAGGGTGTGATCAGTTGTGGCCATTTCACTGTCAGTGGTGCTGCTGTTGGCGATCATCCTGGTGGTGTTGCTGCGAGGGGGCTCCATCAAGGCGGGCCCGGCGATCGTCGCGGTCCTCTTCGGCTTCTTCCTGGCGTCCACCGGCATGGCCGACGACATCCAGCGGTTCCTGAACTCGATAGCGGACACGATCAACTCGATCCAGTTCTGACCGGCCCGCCGGCCCGCCGGCCCGCCGGCCCGCCGTCTCCGGCCCACCGCCTCCGGCCCGCACGGAGGCGCCCGGTCGGTGTGCGGGCCTCCGGACAGCACGAAGGCCTCCGGCCCGGTCCCTCGAAGGGACCGGGCCGGAGGCCTCTCGGAGCGGGCGACGGGAATCGAACCCGCGTAGCTAGTTTGGAAGACTAGGGCTCTACCATTGAGCTACGCCCGCACAGCGCACCGCAGGTCGGCGACCGCGGCACTCCAGGCATCCTAGCGGGTCGCCCCGCCTCACCGCACACCCCTTCCGGTCCGCGCCGGACCGTCCGCGGCGCGCGGGAAACCGGAAGGCCGCGACGCCTGGCGGCATGTACCCTACGTGTCGCACCAGACGGGGTGTGGCGCAGCTTGGTAGCGCGTCCGCTTTGGGAGCGGAAGGCCGTGGGTTCAAATCCCGCCACCCCGACCACCTCGGTCGATCGTCCCGGACGAGTGCGAGTGATCGCCTTTTGGGCCGTGTAGTCGCTGCCGTTACTATGCAAGCTGCACGCCCGTGTGTCTCAGCGTCTGAAGTCTCCCGGGCGGCGAAATTTGCCGGATGCCGCTCTGGCTCCGGCAGAACCCGAGAAGTCAGCCACCAAGGAGACCGAACCGTGAAGAGCGCCGTGGAGACCCTGAACCCGACCCGGGTTCGGCTCACTGTCGAGGTGCCCTTCGAGGAGCTCAAGGACAGCCTCGACGCGGCGTACAAGAAGATCAACCAGCAGGTCACGGTGAAGGGCTTCCGCAAGGGCAAGATCCCGGCCCGGGTCATCGACCAGCGGTTCGGCCGCGGTGCGGTTCTGGAGGAGGCGGTCAACGACGCGCTTCCCAAGTTCTACACCGACGCGGTCAACGAGGCCGAGCTGAACCCGCTCGGCCAGCCCGAGGTCGACATCACGGAGCTGAAGGACGGCGAGACGCTGAACTTCACCGCCGAGGTCGACATCCGCCCGACCGTCGAGATCCCGGACTACTCCGGCATCGAGGTCGAGGTCGACGCCGTCGAGGTCAGCGACGAGGACGTCGAGAAGTCGGTCGAGCAGCTGCGCGAGCGCTTCGCCTCCACCGCCCCGGTCGAGCGCGCCGCCGAGGACGGTGACGTGGTCACCCTCGACCTGCGGGCCAAGGTCGACGGCGAGGTCCTCGAGGACGGCGTCGCCGACGGCGTCTCCTACACCATCGGCTCCGGCGAGCTGCTGGAAGGCATCGACGACGCCGTGACGGGCCTGGAGGCCGGTGGCGAGACCACCTTCACCTCCGAGCTCAAGGGCGGCTCGGCGGCCGGCAAGGAGGCCGAGGTCACCGTCAAGGTCACCCAGGTCGCCAAGCGCGAGCTGCCCGAGCTGGACGACGACTTCGCGCAGCTCGCGTCGGAGTTCGACACGCTGGAGGAGCTGCGCGCCGACAGCCGCAAGCGCCTCGCCAACATGAAGCAGTACGACCAGGCCACGCAGGCCCAGGAGCGCGTCCTGGACAAGCTGCTCGAGCTGGTCGAGGTCCCGATCCCCGAGAAGCTCCTCGAGGACGAGATCAACACCCGTAAGCACAACCTCGAGCACCACCAGCTCGGCCAGATGGGTCTCGACCTGGAGAAGTACCTCGAGCTCCAGGGCAAGACCGCCGAGGAGTTCGACACCGAGACCCGCGAGGCCGCGGTCAAGGGCATCAAGACCCAGTTCGTCCTCGACGAGCTGGTCAAGCAGGAGAACCTCAACGTCAGCCAGGAGGAGCTCACCGAGCACCTCATGCGCCGCGCGGCCTCCTCCGGCATGTCCCCCGACCAGTTCGCCCAGGCCGTCGTCGAGCAGGGCCAGGTCCCGCTCCTCGTCGGCGAGGTCGCCCGCGGCAAGGCCCTGGCCGTCGTGGTCGAGAAGGCCACGGTCAAGGACACCAACGGCGAGCTCGTCGACCTGGACGACGAGGAGGACGAGGACACGGAGGCCGCCGAGGCCGCCGCCGAGTCCACCGACGCCGAGCAGGCCGAGGACAAGGCCGAGGAGAAGACCGAGGGCTGACCCTCGCGTCTGCGCCGACGGACGTGAAAGGGCCCCGGACGATCAGGTCCGGGGCCCTTTCGCCGTACGGCCGGACAGCCCCCTCAGGGGCGCGGGGAACTGCGCGAGCAACCGCGAGGGACCCGCACCCGGCGACCGACAGGAGCTGCCACGGCGCTACGCCCCCGGCGAACACCCGCAGAACCGGGATGGCGCCGCAGGCCCACCGCGTTAGGGTCCATGAATACGAGGGCAGGGGAGTCCCCGAAAGCGGCTCCAGCCCCGCAGGGAAACGTGAGACGGCCCGGCGCCGTCGTAAGACGAGCAGGTGGATACGTGACGAATCTGATGCCCTCAGCCGCCGGCGAGCCCTCCATCGGTGGTGGCCTCGGCGACCAGGTGTACAACCGACTGCTCGGCGAGCGGATCATCTTCCTCGGCCAGCCGGTCGACGACGACATTGCCAACAAGATCACCGCGCAGCTGCTGCTCCTTGCCGCCGACCCGGACAAGGACATCTTCCTGTACATCAACAGCCCGGGCGGTTCGATCACGGCCGGCATGGCGATCTACGACACCATGCAGTTCATCAAGAACGACGTGGTGACGATCGCCATGGGCCTTGCCGCCTCCATGGGGCAGTTCCTGCTCAGCGCGGGCACCCCGGGCAAGCGCTTCGCCCTGCCGAACGCCGAGATCCTGATCCACCAGCCCTCCGCGGGCCTGGCCGGCTCGGCCTCGGACATCAAGATCCACGCTGAGCGGCTGCTGCACACCAAGCGCCGCATGGCCGAGCTCACGTCCCAGCACACTGGGCAGACGATCGAGCAGATCACCCGCGACTCGGACCGCGACCGCTGGTTCGACGCCTTCGAGGCCAAGGAGTACGGCCTCATCGACGACGTGATCCCCACGGCCGCCGGCATGCCGGGCGGCGGCGGTACCGGCGCCTGAGCCCTCTGCGGGCCCCAGCGGGGGTCCCAGCGCGCCCCAGCCGGCCTCAGCCGACCGCCTCAGCCCCTTTCCAGGAGACACTGTGAACGACTTTCCCGGCAGCGGCCTGTACGACCGCGCCCGCGCCGAGTACACCGGCCCCTCGGCCGAGTCCCGGTACGTGATCCCCCGCTTCGTCGAGCGCACCTCCCAGGGCGTCCGCGAGTACGACCCGTACGCGAAGCTCTTCGAGGAGCGCGTGATCTTCCTCGGCGTCCAGATCGACGACGCCTCCGCCAACGACGTCATGGCGCAGCTGCTGTGCCTGGAGTCGATGGACCCCGACCGGGACATCTCGGTCTACATCAACAGCCCCGGCGGCTCCTTCACGGCGCTCACGGCCATCTACGACACGATGCAGTACGTGAAGCCGGACATCCAGACGGTCTGCATGGGCCAGGCCGCCTCCGCCGCGGCCGTGCTGCTGGCCGCGGGCACCCCGGGCAAGCGCATGGCGCTGCCGAACGCCCGCGTCCTGATCCACCAGCCCTACAGCGAGACCGGCCGCGGTCAGGTCTCCGACCTGGAGATCGCCGCCAACGAGATCCTGCGGATGCGCTCGCAGCTGGAGGAGATGCTGGCCAAGCACTCCACCACGCCGGTCGAGAAGATCCGCGAGGACATCGAGCGCGACAAGATCCTCACGGCCGAGGACGCGCTGGCCTACGGCCTGATCGACCAGATCATCACCACCCGGAAGATGGACAACTCCTCTCTCCGCTAGGCGGGAGGCTGTATCGTCTGCCGCTCCTTGGCACGGTTTGACGCGATTCACGTCAAAGCGAACCATGCCAAGGGGGGCCCGGACGGGGGGCCCGGCAAGGTACCGTCGGACATAAGGCAGCACCAGGAGTCCGCCGGCCGTCGACGTCACGTCGACGTCCGGGAGTCTCCCAGGCGAAGGGGAAGCACACCGTGGCACGCATCGGTGACGGCGGCGATCTGCTCAAGTGCTCGTTCTGCGGGAAGAGCCAGAAGCAGGTCAAGAAGCTCATCGCAGGGCCCGGTGTCTACATCTGCGACGAGTGCATCGATCTCTGCAACGAGATCATCGAGGAAGAGCTCGCGGAGACCAGCGAGGTGCGCTGGGAGGAGCTCCCGAAGCCCCGCGAGATCTACGAGTTCCTCGAGGGCTACGTGGTCGGCCAGGAGGCGGCCAAGAAGGCCCTCTCCGTCGCGGTGTACAACCACTACAAGCGGGTCCAGGCCGGCGAGAACGGCGGCGCCCAAGGGCGTGAGGACGCCATCGAGTTGGCGAAGTCCAACATCCTCCTGCTGGGCCCCACGGGCTCCGGCAAGACCCTCCTCGCCCAGACGCTCGCGCGCATGCTGAACGTCCCGTTCGCGATCGCCGACGCCACGGCGCTCACCGAGGCGGGGTACGTCGGCGAGGACGTCGAGAACATCCTGCTGAAGCTGATCCAGGCCGCGGACTACGACGTCAAGAAGGCCGAGACCGGGATCATCTACATCGACGAGATCGACAAGGTCGCGCGGAAGAGTGAAAACCCCTCCATCACGCGCGACGTGTCGGGCGAGGGCGTCCAGCAGGCCCTGCTGAAGATCCTGGAGGGCACCACGGCCTCCGTCCCGCCGCAGGGCGGCCGCAAGCACCCGCACCAGGAGTTCATCCAGATCGACACGACGAACGTCCTGTTCATCGTGGGCGGTGCCTTCGCCGGCCTGGAGAAGATCATCGAGGGCCGGGCGGGTGCCAAGGGCATCGGCTTCGGCGCGCAGATCCGCTCCAAGCGGGAGATCGAGTCCAAGGACCAGTTCGAGCAGGTCATGCCGGAGGACCTGGTCAAGTTCGGCATGATCCCCGAGTTCATCGGCCGGCTCCCGGTCATCACCTCGGTCCACAACCTCGACCGCGAGGCGCTCCTCCAGATCCTGGTCGAGCCGCGCAACGCGCTCGTCAAGCAGTACGAGCGCCTCTTCGAACTCGACGGCGTGGAGCTGGACTTCGAGCGCGAGGCCCTGGAGGCCATCGCCGACCAGGCCATCCTCCGCCAGACCGGCGCCCGCGGCCTGCGCGCCATCATGGAGGAGGTCCTCCAGGGCGTGATGTACGAGGTCCCGTCCCGCAAGGACGTCGCCCGCGTCGTCATCACGGCCGACGTGGTCCTCTCCAACGTCAACCCGACGCTCATCCCGCGCGATTCGCGTGGGCGGGGATCGGGCGAGCAGAAGACGGCGTAGCGGCGACGCAGCGCTTCTCCAGCCCACAAAGAGTCGCGGTAGAAGGTGCGGCCGCTCCCATCTCGCCAACTGATGACAAGATCGCGTCAGATGAGCAAGGGGTGGGGGACCGCGCTTCCTCGCTGTGATCTGGTGGTGCCACCACGTCGACTAGGTGTTCAAACTGTCGGCGGCAGAAACGGGAGGCACATCATGAGGTCACGCAGCATCAAGGCGGCTATGACGGCGGTAGGGGTGGTCGCTGCTGCGGGGGTCATGCCGCTGATCACGGCGACGCCTGCCAGCGCTGCTCAAAGCACGTGTGTGAACTACGTGGGCAGCAAGGGCTACCTGATCGGGCCGAAGGTCCGCTTCGCCTGCAGTGCCGGGGCGATCGACATGGGCGTCAGCAAGATACCCAACCCGGTGTGTACGACCCGGCTACTGAATGCAGGCGTTGTCCTGACCGTGGCGAGCCCAGCCTGCCTGCGCGCCTGACGGACACATTGCGGCGCAAGCTCCGGCGCCTGCAACAAGTGGAGGGCGGTTCGGCACTGAGCCGAGCCGCCCTCCACTCGCAGCAGCGAGGCGGAACTGGTCACGCCTTGACGCGCACGTCCTTACGGAGCTTGGCCGTGAGGTCGGCAGCCTTCTCCAGGTCGGCCGGCTTGCCGGCCATGGCGTCTGCCAGATCCATGTTGATGATGACGCCGAGGGTGCTGTGGTCACCCCAGATGCACACCGGCATGCTGAACTCCGACGGGCCGGAAGCGGCGGAGCCCTCGGTCGCGTCGGCGTTCTTGACTTTGGTCTCCTGACACTTGAGAACCGCTCCGTCCAGATCGCTCGGCTTGTACTCCTTGGGGGTTCCGACGACCTCGCCCTCGGTCTCCTTGTCCTCGCCGGCGTTCTTCTTGAGCTCGGCGAACATGGCGTCGACGACCTTCTCCGGGTCGTCGATCTCGCCGTACACCCCCATGAAGTTGATCATCTTCATGGAAAGCGGATTGGTCTCATCCCCGGCCTCGTAGCCCGCGTTGACGTCCTGCGCGTTCTTGACGCCGTGCTTCTCGGCCTCTTCGAGGTCACTCTTGTCGAAGCCGCCACTGTCCGCGTTGCTTCCCTTCTTGTACTCTCCGCCGAGCACCGTCGCCGGCGTCGTCAGCTTGTGCGGGCCGTCGTCGGCGATGTCCGAGCCGCCGCCACCGCTGGAGCCGAGGACGAAGTACGCGCCCACACCGATCGCCGCCACGACGGCGACCGCGCCGATGATCAGGCCCATCTTCTTCTTGCCGCCGCCCGGGGCCGGGGGCTGGGGCATGCCGTAGGGCTGCTGGCCGTAGGGAGGCTGCTGGCCGTACGGGGGCTGCTGGCCGTAGGGCGGGGTCTGCGGGGGGACGCCGCCCTGCTGGGGCTGGGACGGGTAGCCGTAGCCCGGCTGCGGGGGAGGCGTCTGCTGGGGGTAGCCGTAGCCGGGCTGGGGGGCCTGCGGCGGCTGCTGGCCGTACGGCCCCTGCTGGCCGTACGGTCCGGGCTGCTGAGGCTGCCCGCCGTACGGGCCCGGCTGGTTGTGACTCATTGCTGGGTTCCCCTCCAGATGCTTACGTGGTGCTGACATCCTGACGCAGAGGCGGCGTGCGCAGGTCACCGGGGGGCCGCACCGTTACAAAGGAAACGCGTTTCGGGACACGGTCGTGACGCCCGTAAACTGACCCCCGTGACCGAGAACACTCAGCAGCCGCAAGCAGCGCCCACGACCGAACTGCCGACCCAGTACACGCCGGCCGAGGTAGAGGGGAAGCTGTACGAGCGCTGGGTAGAACGGGGTTACTTCGAGGCGGACGCCCAGAGCGAGAAGCCTCCGTACACCGTCGTCATCCCGCCGCCGAACGTCACGGGCAGCCTGCACCTCGGGCACGCCTTCGAGCACACGCTCATCGACGCCCTGACCCGCCGCAAGCGCATGCAGGGCTACGAGACGCTGTGGCAGCCCGGCATGGACCACGCCGGCATCGCCACGCAGAACGTCGTCGAGCGGGAGCTGGCCAAGGAGGGCAAGTCCCGGCACGACCTGGGCCGGGAGGCCTTCGTCGAGCGTGTCTGGCAGTGGAAGGCCGAGTCCGGCGGGCAGATCGGCGGCCAGATGCGGCGCCTGGGCGACGCGGTCGACTGGTCGCGTGAGCGCTTCACGATGGACGAGGGCCTCTCCCAGGCCGTCCAGACCATCTTCAAGCGGCTCTACGACGACGAGCTGATCTACCGCGCCGAGCGCATCATCAACTGGTGCCCCCGCTGCCTGACCGCGATCTCCGACATCGAGGTCGAGTACCAGGACGACGACGGCGAACTGGTCTCCATGAAGTACGGCGACGGGGACGAGACCATCGTCGTCGCCACGACCCGCGCCGAGACGATGCTCGGTGACACCGCCGTCGCCGTCCACCCCGAGGACGAGCGCTACCAGCACCTGGTCGGCAAGCTCATCAAGCTGCCGCTGACCGACCGCTCCATCCCGGTCGTCGCCGACGAGCACGTCGACCCCGAGTTCGGCACCGGCGCCGTCAAGGTGACGCCCGCCCACGACCCGAACGACTTCGAGATCGGCCAGCGCCACGACCTGCCCGCCATCGCGGTCATGGACGAGCACGCCGTCATCACCGTCCACGGCCCCTTCCAGGGCCTGGACCGGCTGGAGGCCCGCTCCGCCATCGTCGCCGCGCTGCGCGCCGAGGGCCGGATCGTCGCCGAGAAGCGGCCCTACGTCCACTCCGTCGGCCACTGCTCGCGCTGCAAGACCACCATCGAGCCGCGCCTGTCCATGCAGTGGTGGGTCAAGGTCGCCCCGCTGGCCAAGGCGGCGGGCGACGCCGTCCGCGACGGCAAGGTCAAGATCCACCCGCAGGAGATGGAGAAGCGGTACTTCGACTGGGTCGACAACCTCCACGACTGGTGCATCTCGCGCCAGCTGTGGTGGGGCCACCGCATCCCGGTCTGGTACGGGCCCAACGGCGAGATCGTCTGCGTCGGCCCCGACGAGCAGCCGCCGAGCGGCGAGGGCTGGCACCAGGACTCCGACGTCCTGGACACCTGGTTCTCCTCCGGCCTGTGGCCGTTCTCCACGCTCGGCTGGCCGGAGCAGACCGACTCGCTCGCGAAGTTCTACCCGAACTCCGTCCTGGTCACCGGCTACGACATCCTCTTCTTCTGGGTCGCCCGGATGATGATGTTCGGCCTCTACGCGATGGACGGCACCCCGCCGTTCCACACCATCGCCCTGCACGGCATGGTCCGTGACCAGAACGGCAAGAAGATGTCCAAGTCCTTCGGGAACGTGGTCAACCCGCTGGACTGGATGGACAAGTACGGCTCCGACGCCCTGCGCTTCACCCTCGCGCGCGGCGCCAACCCGGGCGTCGACGTCCCGATCGGCGAGGACTGGGTCCAGGGCTCCCGGAACTTCGCCAACAAGATCTGGAACGCCACCCGCTTCGCGCTGATGAACGGCGCGACGGTCGAGGGCCCGCTGCCGGACGCGTCGAGGATGTCCTCGACCGACCGGTGGATCCTCTCCCGGCTCAACTCGGTGGTCGCCGAGGTCGACGCGTTCTACGAGGACTACCAGTTCGCCAAGCTCTCCGACGCCCTGTTCCACTTCGCGTGGGACGAGGTCTTCGACTGGTACGTGGAGCTGTCCAAGACCACGTTCCAGGCGGGCGGCGAGGCAGCCGAGGTCAGCAAGCGCGTCCTCGGCGAGGTCCTCGACGTCACGCTGCGGCTGCTGCACCCGGTCGTCCCGTTCGTCACCGAGACCCTGTGGACGACGCTCACGGGCGGCGAGTCCGTCGTGATCGCCGACTGGCCGGCCGACTCGGGCTTCCGGGACGCCGACGCAGAGCGGGAGATCGGGACCGTCCAGTCGGTGATCACCGAGGTCCGCCGCTTCCGCGCCGACCAGGGCCTCCAGCCCGGCCAGCGGGTCCCGGCCCGGCTGACGCTCGCGGGCAGCGCGCTCGCGGCGCACGAGGCGGCCGTCCGGCAGCTGCTCCGCCTCCAGCCGGAGGGCGACGCCTTCACGGCGACGGCGACCCTGCCGGTGGCGGGCGTCGAGGTCGCCCTCGACCTCTCCGGGGTCATCGACTTCGCCGCGGAGCGCAAGCGGCTGGCCAAGGACCTCGCCGCCGCGGAGAAGGAGAAGGCGCAGGCCAACGGGAAGCTCGGCAACGAGGCGTTCCTCGCCAAGGCGCCGGACCAGGTCGTGGACAAGATCCGGGGCCGGCTGGCCAAGGCGGACGAGGACATCGCCCGCATCCAGGCCCAGCTGGAGAAGCTGCCGCAGGCGTAGGCGGCCCACGTCGACGAAGGCTCCCGGCGCTCGCGTGCCGGGAGCCTTCATGCCCCCAGGGGCGCGGGGCTGTCTCCACGTGCGGCTCCGCCGCGCGGGCGCGCCGGGCCACGACGGACCGGCGGACACCACGGGACCTCAGCCGCCCCACCGTCGGCGACCTCCGTAGACTGGTCCCCGTGAGCGACATCCCCGGCGAGAACGACCAGCCCGACCCTGCCGACCCCCTCGACTCCTTCGACGAGATCATCGACGCGGAGACCACCCGCGACCCCGACCTCGCCGTCATCGAGGCGGGCAGCCGCACCCTGCGCACCCAGGGCGGGCCCCCGCAGGCCGACGTGCCCGCGCGCCCCGAGGACCCCGAGGTGGACAGGGCGCTGCGCGAGGTGGAGACGGAGCTGGCCACCCGCTGGGGCGAGACCAAGCTGGAGCCGTCCGTCGCCCGCATCGCCGCCCTGATGGACGTGCTGGGGGAGCCGCAGCGCTCGTACCCGTCCATCCACATCACGGGGACCAACGGCAAGACCTCCACCGCCCGCATGATCGAGGCCCTGCTCGGCGCCTTCGAGCTGCGCACCGGGCGGTACACCTCGCCGCACGTGCAGTCGATCACCGAGCGGATCAGCCTGGACGGCGCCGCGATCGCCGCCGAACGGTTCATCGAGACGTACCAGGACATCAAGCCGTACGTCGAGATGGTCGACGCGCAGCAGGACTACCGGCTGTCGTTCTTCGAGGTGCTGACCGGCATGGCGTACGCCGCCTTCGCCGACGCGCCCGTCGACGTGGCCGTCGTCGAGGTCGGCATGGGCGGCTCCTGGGACGCCACCAACGTCATCGACGGTGACGTCGCCGTCGTCACCCCCATCGACCTGGACCACACCGACCGGCTCGGCGAGACGCCCGGCGCGATCGCCACCGAGAAGGCCGGCATCGTCAAGCAGGACGCCACCGTGATCCTGGCCCAGCAGCCGGTGGACGCGGCGCAGGTCATGCTGAAGAAGGCGGTCGACGTCAACGCCACCGTGGCCCGCGAGGGCCTGGAGTTCGGCGTCGTCGCCCGGGAGGTCGCCGTCGGCGGACAGCTGCTGACCCTGCGCGGGCTCGGCGGCGAGTACACCGACCTCTACCTGCCGCTGCACGGCGCCCACCAGGCCCACAACGCGGCGGTCGCGCTGGCCGCCGTCGAGGCGTTCTTCGGCGTCGGCGCGCAGCGCCCCGAGCCGCTGGACGTCGACACCGTGCGCAAGGCCTTCGCCGCCGTCGCCTCACCGGGACGGATGGAGGTGGTGCGGCGCTCACCCACCGTGGTGCTCGACGCCGCGCACAACCCGGCCGGGGCCCGCGTCACCGCCGAGGCGGTCGGGGAGGCCTTCCAGTTCAGCCGCCTCATCGGCGTGGTCGGCGCCAGCGGCGACAAGAACGTGCGGGGCCTCCTGGAGGCCTTCGAGCCGGTCTTCGCCGAGGTCGTCGTCACCCAGAACTCCAGCCACCGCGCGATGGACGCCGACGAGCTGGCCGGGATCGCCGTCGAGGTGTTCGGCGAGGACCGCGTCCAGGTCGAGCCGCGACTGCCGGACGCCCTGGAGGCCGCGATCACGCTGGCCGAGGAGGAGGGCGAGTTCGCGGGCGGCGGTGTGCTCGTCACCGGTTCCGTCATCACCGTCGGCGAGGCCCGGCTGCTGCTGGGGAAGGGCTGAGATCCACGTGCGTACGCTCTGTGCTTCGACCTTGATCGGCGAGTTCTTCGTCATCGGCTTCGCCGGTCTGGTCGCCATGAAGGACCCGGACCTGGCCGTGGGGACGGTGTGGACGGTCAGCGGCATCGCGATGTTCCTGTGCGTGGCGCTGTGCGGCGTGGTGACCCGGCCGGGCGGCATCGCCTTCGGCTGGGCCCTGCAGATCGCCCTGATCGCCTCCGGCTTCGTCGTGCCGTCCATGTTCTTCCTCGGCGCGATCTTCGCGGCCCTGTGGTGGGCCTCGGTGCACTACGGGCGGAAGATCGACGAGGCGAAGGCGAGATTCGCCGCCCAGGCCGAGAGCGGCTCCGCTCCGGACGCCGCCTGAGCGGGGCCTGGCCGGGCGCCGTGGCCGCGCCGGACGGCACGGCGGGACCGTGCCTCGCGCCGGCTGCCGCACGCGCCGCCGTGGCGGGTGCCTCTCGCTTCTCGCCGTATGCCTGACGGTCGCGGATGCCGTCCGGGCGCAGCATGTGTGGCCGCTGAGGGCGCGGCGCGGACTGCGGTGCGGCCGTTGCGGGGCGCTGCCCACGCGCCGCGTGCGTGACCGCCATCGGGTGCTGCCTCGGTGGCGTGTGCGTGGCCGGGATGGGGATGCTGCCCCGGTGGCGTGCGCGCGGCCGCCGCGGGTGTGCCCCGGGCGTCGGCTGACGCTGCGTGACAGGCGCCGCGACACGCCCGGTAACCTCAGTCATCACGTCGCACCACCGCACACCCAAGGGAGCCCGTCGTGACCCAGCGCAGCCTCGTCCTCCTCAAGCCCGACGCCGTCCGTCGTGGCCTGACCGGCGAGATCATCAGCCGTATCGAGCGCAAGGCCGGCTGGCAGATCACCGCGCTGGAACTGCGCACCCTGGACGCCGAGACGCTGGAGCAGCACTACGGCGAGCACAAGGGCAAGCCCTTCTACGAGCCGCTGGTCGAGTTCATGGCGTCCGGCCCCGTCGTCGCCCTGGTCGTCGAGGGCGAGCGGGTCATCGAGGGCGTGCGGGCGCTGGCCGGTCCGACCGACCCCATCGCCGCCGCCCCCGGCTCCATCCGCGGTGACTTCGGCGTGATCGTCCGGGAGAACCTGATCCACGCCTCCGACTCCGAGGAGTCCGCCGAGCGCGAGCTGAAGATCTTCTTCCCGGGCCGGGTCTGAGCCTCCCGCCGGACACGCCGGACGCATCTTTTTTCTGACGCCGCGTCAGTCGAATGGCCCGCAGCGCACCGGGGCGGTCGCGTAAAAGCGACCGCCCTGTGGCATATGCGCGCCTGATCGGGGGAACGGATGCCCCCGTTGGCCCGTCTCCACAAGCGAGGCGAGGCGCCATCTGCTGACAATGGCGAAGACCCTCGCGCAGTGTTCGCGAAAGCGCGTCTACGATGGAAGCCTCCACGCGTCACTGCACCCACTTCGCCTACCTGAAAAGCCCTCAAAAGCTCCTGGGAAGGCCAGTCGAATCCTGATGGGGAACTCAATGTCGTTCATCGGCCGTGACATGGCTGTCGACCTCGGGACCGCCAACACGCTGGTGTACGTCAGGGGTCGCGGGATCGTACTCAACGAGCCGTCCGTCGTCGCGATCAACACCAACACCGGTGGCATCCTCGCGGTCGGCGCCGAAGCGAAGAAGATGATCGGGCGCACGCCGGGCAACATCGTCGCCGTGCGGCCGCTGAAGGACGGCGTCATCGCCGACTTCGAGATCACCGAGCGGATGCTCCGCTACTTCATCCTGAAGATCCACAAGCGGCGTTATCTGGCTCGTCCGCGGGTCGTCGTCTGTGTGCCCTCGGGCATCACCGGCGTCGAGCGCCGCGCCGTCATCGAGGCGTCGTCCCAGGCCGGCGCCCGTCAGGTGCACATCATCGAGGAGCCCATGGCCGCGGCCATCGGCTCCGGCCTGCCGGTCCACGAGGCCACGGGCAACATGGTGGTCGACATCGGCGGCGGCACCACGGAGGTCGCGGTCATCTCGCTCGGCGGCATCGTCACCGCCCAGTCCATCCGCGTCGCGGGTGACGAGCTGGACAACGCGATCATCCAGCACGTCAAGAAGGAGTACAGCCTTCTGCTGGGTGAGCGCACGGCCGAACAGATCAAGATCACGATCGGTTCGGCGTACGACCTCGACTCCGACGAGCACACCGAAATCCGCGGCCGGGACCTCGTCTCCGGGCTGCCCAAGACCGTCGTCATCTCCGCCGCCGAAGTGCGCAAGGCGATCGAGGAGCCGGTCAACGCGATCGTCGACGCCGTCAAGACCACCCTCGACAAGTGTCCGCCGGAGCTGTCCGGCGACATCATGGACCGGGGCATCGTCCTGACCGGCGGCGGCGCGCTGCTGCGCGGGCTCGACGAGCGGCTGCGCCGGGAGACCGGGATGCCGATCCACATCGCCGAGGACCCGCTGGACAGTGTGGCGCTCGGCTCCGGCAAGTGCGTCGAGGAGTTCGAGGCGCTCCAGCAGGTGCTGGACGCCCAGCCCCGCAGATGACGTAACGCTTCGGTTCCGCCGTACGAGACGATCTCCTCTCGTGCGGCGGATCGTTGATATAGAGGCTTCAGTACGCAAGCACGGCGAGTGCGGCGCGACCGCCCCGAGTACCGCGCCCACCGAGACATCTGAATTCCTGAACACCGCCACGTAAATTCCGAGATTCCCGAATTTCGACGAGGAAGGCACGGCCGCCGCACGTGAGGGACACGAAAGAGAGCCGGCTGCTCCTGGTGCTGCTGATCGCCATCGCGTTCGCACTGATCACGGTGGACATCCGCGGCGGGGAGGACTCACCGGTCGACGGTGCCCGGCAGGCCGCGGCCTCGGTCTTCGGCCCGATCGAGAACGGGGTCTCCTCGGCCGTCGACCCGGTCGGCAACGCGGTCTCCGCGATCCGCGACTCCGGCGACCGCCACGACCGGCTCGCCGCGCTGGAGACGCAGAACGCGGCCCTGAAGGCGAAACTCGGCAGCGACGAGCGAGGCCGCAGCCGCCTGAAGCAGTTCGACAAGATGCTCGGACTCGCCGGCGCCGGCCAGTACGGCATCAAGGGCGCCCAGGTCATCGCCATAGGAGCCGCCCAGGGCTTCTCCTGGACCGTCACCATCGACGTCGGCGCGAACGACGGCATCAAGCGCGACATGACCGTCCTCAACGGCGACGGTCTGGTGGGACGGGTGACCACCGTCGGACCCGACAGCGCCACCGTGCTGCTCGCCAACGACCCCGACTTCACCGTGGGCACCCGCATGGAGGCCGGCGACGAACTCGGCTTCGCCTCGGGCCAGGGCGGCCGCCCGCTGCGCGTCGAACTCCTCAACGGCAAGGCCGACGTCGAGAAGGGCGACCGGCTGGTGACCTTCGGGTCCCAGGCCGACAAGCCGTTCGTGCCGGGCGTCCCCGTCGGCATCGTCTCCCGCGTCGACCCCTCCGGCGGCGACCTGACCCGCATCCTCGACGTCACGCCGTTCGTCAGCTTCACCAAGCTCGACATCGTGGGCGTCGTCGTCCAGGCCCCGCAGAAGGACCCGCGCGACACGGTCCTCCCGGAGAAGAAGCAGCCGAAGCCCACGCCGACCGTCACGGTGACCGCGACCCCGTCCGCCGGAGCCGACGCCGACGGCCAGTCACCGGACGGGCAGACCGGACAGACCGATCCGAACGCGCAGACCGATCCGAACGCGCGGACGGAGCCCGACGCGCAGACCGATCCGAACGCGCAGACAGATCCGAACGAGCAGACCGAGCAGTAGGAGTTCTCACCCCATGCGCGTCAACCGGATCCTGCTGTCCGCCTCCCTGGTCGTCGTCGCCCTGGTGCTCCAGGTGAGCGTCCTCGCCCGCCTGCACCTGCCCGGCGCCGTCCCCGACCTGCTCCTGCTCACCGTCCTCGGCCTCGCCCTGGTCTACGGCCATGTCGGCGGCGCCCTCGTCGGCTTCGGCGCCGGACTCCTCGCCGACCTCGCCCCGCCCGCCGACCACGCCGCCGGCCGCTACGCCCTGGTGCTCTGCGTCATCGGCTACCTCGCCGGCCTCGCCAAGCCGGAGAACGGCCGGCTCAGGTCCGCCACCGGCCCCATGGTCGTCGTGGTCGTCGCCGCCCTCGGCACCACCCTGCTCTACGCCGGCGTCGGCGCCCTCGTCGGCGACACCGCCGCCCGCCACGTGGGCCTGCCCGGCCTGCTGTTCACGGCCGCCCTCTACGACCTGCTGCTCGCGCCCTTCGTCGTCCCCGGCATCATGGCCCTCGCCAGACGCGCCGAGAACGACCCGCTGGCCGAGTCCGGCTCCGCCGGGCAGAAGCCCGACATCTCCTCCGGCTGGCTCTCCGGAGGCACCGGGCTGCGCATCGGCAGCCAGCGCAACGGACTGCGGGTGAAGGCGGCCCGGGCCCGGGTCGCCCGCGCCGGACGCATCAAGGGGGTCAAGCGCCTGTGAGGACGCGGCAGCACACGACCAGCACACGGGGCCAGGGGGAGGCGGCAGCAGTGAGGAACGCCCACCCGTCGCCCACCGCCACCCCGAACGGAACGGGCCGCGCCCATGACTAACATCCCCGAGACCGGCCGCAGCACCCGCGTCCAGATCCGGCTCGTCGTCATCCAGGTCCTGGTCCTCTCCCTCCTCGGCACCCTCGGCGGCCGGCTCTGGTACCTCCAGATCCGCCAGGGCGACGAGTACGCCAAGGAGGCCTCCGGCAACCACGTCCAGCAGGTCGTCCAGCCCGCCCCCCGCGGCTCCATCCTGGACGCGCGCGGCGTGGCGCTCGCCGACAACGAGACCCGGCTCGTGGTCTCCGCCTCCCGCACCGACCTGCTGAAGATGAAGGACGACGGCGAGGCCGTCCTCACCAAGCTCGCCGGCGTCCTCGGCATGAAGCCCAAGGACGTCAAGGACAAGGTCCGGCTCTGCGACGCCGAGACCCCCCAGCCCTGCTGGAACGGCTCGCCCTACCAGCCCATCCCCGTCACCGACGAGGCCACCGCCAAGCAGGCCCTCCAGATCCGCGAGCGCGCCGAGGACTTCCCCGGCATCACCGCCGAACCCATGGCCGTACGCCGCTACGCGAGCCCCGGCAAGGCCAACACCGGGCAGGTCCTCGGCTACCTCTCCCCGGTCACCGACGAGGAGATCGAGAAGGCCAAGGACACCGACTCGCCCTTCCTCCGCTCCGACCAGGTCGGCCGCTCCGGCATCGAGCGCCAGTACGACAAGGCGCTGCGCGGCAAGGCCGGCGTCACCCGCTACGAGGTCGACAACCTCGGCCGCGTCATCGGCGAGGCCGAGTCCGACCCCGGCGTGCCCGGCTCCAACCTCGTCACCAGCATCGACGCCCGTGTCCAGCGGGTCGCCGAGTACGAGCTGAACGAGGCGATGAAGGCCGCGCGCAAGGAGATGGACCGCAACACCAACCGGCTCTACGAGGCCGACGCCGGCGCCGTCGTGGTGATGGAGGCCAAGACCGGCCGCGTCGTCGCCATGGCCTCCAACCCGACGTACGACCCCAACGCCTGGGTCGGCGGCATCTCCGCCAAGGACTACAAGAAGCTCACCGGCAAGGAGTCCAACTACCCGCTGCTCAACCGGGCCACCCAGGGTCAGGCGGCCCCCGGCTCGATCTTCAAGGTGGTCTCCTCGTCCGCCGCCGTGGAGGCGGGCTACGACTTCGACGGCGGCTACGACTGCTCCAGCTCGTACTCCGTCGGCGGCCAGGTCTTCAAGAACTTCGAGTCCGCCAGCTACGGCTCCATCAGCATCGGCCGCGCCCTGGAACTCTCCTGCGACACCGTCTACTACCGCCTCGCCCACGAGGAGTGGAAGAAGGACGGCGGCACCAACCCCAAGAAGCCGAACGACTACTTCTACAAGGCCGCCCACCAGTTCGGCCTCGGCAAGGAGACCGGCATCGACCTGCCCAACGAGGTCACCGGCCGCGTCCCCGACCGCCAGTGGAAGCAGGACTACTGGAAGGCCAACAAGGACGCCTGGTGCAAGACGGGCAAGAAGGACGGCTCCTACGTCGAGAAGCTCGCCTACGAAGGCTGCCTCGAAGGCAACAAGATGCGCGCCGGTGACGCCATCAACTACTCCATCGGCCAGGGCGACACCCTCGTCACCCCCATCCAGATGGCCACCATCTACGGAGCCATCGCCAACGGCGGCACGATGTACGACCCCACCATCGGCAAGGCGGTCATCAGCCCCGACGGCAAGCACGTCGACGAGATCGAGCCCAAGGCGCACGGCAAGCTGCCCATAAGCAAGACCACGCTCGCCAAGATGGACGACGCCCTCGAAGGCGTCGCCACCCGCGGCACCGCCGCCTGGCGGTTCGGCGGCTGGCCCCAGGACAAGATCCCGATGCACGCCAAGACCGGCACCGCCGAGGTCCACGGCAAGCAGACCACCTCCTGGTTCGCCACCTACACCGACGACTACGCGATCGTCATGACGATCTCCCAGGGCGGCACCGGCTCCGGTGCCTCGGGCCCCGCCGTCCGCAACATCTACGACGCGCTCTACGGCGTCTCGGACGAGGGCGACATCGACCAGAAGAAGGCACTGCTGCCCCGGCCGCAGGCGAAGCTGCCGACGATCAAGGCGGACGGCACCATCCCCGCCCCGAAGATGTCCAAGGACGCCGTCAAGGACCTGCTGCCGGAGAAGAAGGCCGCCCCCGAGGACGAGTACGCCCCCGTCGAGGAACAGCAGCAGGGAACGACCCCGCCGACGCAGACCGGCGACAACCGCGCCACCCGCCGCCACCGGCGGCGCGGCGGCGGTGGCCGGCGCGGCGGGACGGGCGCGAGCGGAAGCCGGAGGACGCGCGCATGACCGGTGCCAACAGCTTCCAGGTCTCCGGGTACGGACCCGAGAAGGCCGGGTGGACCCGGCTCTTCGCACGGGACTCCCTCGCCCGGCGACTCGACTGGCCGATACTGCTGGCCGCCGTCGCCCTCTCCCTGATGGGCTCCCTGCTCGTCTACTCGGCCACCCGCAACCGCACCGAGCTGAACCAGGGCGACCAGTACTACTTCCTCACCCGGCACCTGCTGAACACCGGCATCGGGCTCGCCCTGATGGTCGGCGTCGTCTGGATCGGCCACCGCGCCCTGCGCACCGCCGTACCGCTGCTGTACGGCGCGTCCGTCTTCCTGATCCTGCTGGTGCTCACCCCGCTCGGCTCCACGATCAACGGCGCCCACTCCTGGATCAAGCTCCCCGGCGGCTTCTCCCTCCAGCCCTCGGAGTTCGTGAAGATCACGATCATCCTGGGCATGGCGATGCTGCTGGCCGCCCGCGTCGACGCGGGGGACCGGCCGCACCCGGACCAGCGGACCGTGCTCCAGGCCCTGGGCCTCGCCACCGTGCCGATGCTGATCGTGATGCTCATGCCGGACCTCGGGTCGGTCATGGTCATGGTCATCATCGTGCTGGGTGTGCTGCTCGCCTCCGGAGCCAGCAACCGGTGGATCTTCGGCCTGCTCGGCGCCGGGACCGCCGGGGCGCTCGCCGTCTGGCAGCTCGGCATCCTGGACGACTACCAGATCGCCCGCTTCGCCGCCTTCGCCAACCCGGAACTCGACCCCGCCGGCGTCGGCTACAACACCAACCAGGCACGCATCGCCATCGGCTCCGGCGGCCTGACCGGCTCCGGCCTCTTCCACGGCTCGCAGACCACCGGCCAGTTCGTCCCGGAACAGCAGACCGACTTCGTGTTCACCGTCGCCGGCGAGGAACTGGGCTTCCTCGGCGCCGGGCTCATCGTCGTCCTGCTCGGAGTGGTCCTGTGGCGCGCCTGCCGGATCGCCCGCGACACCACCGACCTGTACGGCACGGTCGTCGCCGCCGGGATCGTCGCCTGGTTCGCCTTCCAGACCTTCGAGAACATCGGCATGACGCTCGGCATCATGCCGGTCACCGGCCTGCCCCTGCCCTTCGTCTCCTACGGCGGCTCCTCCATGTTCGCCGTGTGGATAGCGGTGGGGCTCCTCCAGTCGATCACCGTGCAGAGACCCATGTCGGCCTAGCCGGGGAGACCCGGGGGACGGGCGGTACGGGGACGAGCGGTAAGGGGGACCATCCAGCCGGGTTAGGCTGGATGGTCCCCCTTGTCAGCACACGAAGGTTCCGTGAGATGCCTGCCGAAGCCGCCGAGTCTGTGTCTTCCGTGTTTCCGCAGCTCGAAGCGCTGCTCCCGCATGTGCAGAAGCCGATCCAGTACGTCGGCGGAGAGCTCAACTCCACGGTCAAGGACTGGGAATCCTGCGACGTCCGCTGGGCTCTCATGTACCCGGACGCCTACGAGGTCGGGCTGCCCAACCAGGGCGTCATGATCCTCTACGAGGTACTCAACGAACAGCAGGGCGTCCTCGCCGAGCGCACCTACAGCGTGTGGCCGGACCTGGAGGCGCTGATGCGGGAGCACTCCGTCCCGCAGTTCACCGTGGACGGCCACCGCCCCGTCGGCGCCTTCGACGTGTTCGGCCTGTCCTTCTCCACGGAGCTGGGCTACACGAACATGCTGACCGCCCTCGACCTGGCCGGCATCCCGCTGGAGGCCAAGGACCGCGGCATCGACGACCCGGTCGTCCTGGCCGGCGGCCACGCCGCCTTCAACCCCGAGCCGATCGCCGACTTCATCGACTGCGCCGTCATCGGCGACGGCGAGCAGGCCGTCCTGGAGATCACCGCCATCGTCCGCGCCTGGAAGGCCGAGGGCCGCCCGGGCGGCCGCGAGGAGCTCCTCCTGCGCCTGGCGAGGACGGGCGGGGTGTACGTCCCCGGTTTCTACGACGTCGAGTACCTCCCCGACGGCCGTATCGCCCGCGTCGTCCCCAACCGCTCGGGCGTGCCGTGGCGCGTGTCCAAGCACACCGTCATGGACCTCGACGAGTGGCCCTACCCCAAGCAGCCCCTCGTGCCGCTGGCCGAGACCGTCCACGAGCGCATGTCGGTGGAGATCTTCCGCGGCTGCACCCGCGGCTGCCGCTTCTGCCAGGCCGGCATGATCACCCGCCCGGTGCGCGAGCGCTCCATCACCGGCATCGGCGACATGGTCGAGAAGGGCCTGAAGGCCACCGGCTTCGAGGAGGTCGGCCTCCTCTCCCTCTCCTCCGCGGACCACTCCGAGATCGCCGACGTCGCCAAGGGCCTCGCGGACCGGTACGAGGAGGACAAGATCGGCCTGTCCCTCCCCTCCACCCGCGTCGACGCCTTCAACATCGACCTGGCCAACGAGCTGACCCGCAACGGCCGCCGCTCGGGCCTCACCTTCGCCCCCGAGGGCGGCTCCGAGCGCATCCGCAAGGTCATCAACAAGATGGTCTCGGAGGAGGACCTGATCCGCACCGTCGCCACCGCCTACGGCAACGGCTGGCGCCAGGTGAAGCTGTACTTCATGTGCGGCCTGCCGACCGAGACCGACGACGACGTCCTCCAGATCGCCGACATGGCCACCCGCGTGATCCAGAAGGGCCGCGAGGTCTCCGGCTCCAACGACATCCGCTGCACCGTCTCGATCGGCGGCTTCGTCCCCAAGCCCCACACCCCCTTCCAGTGGGCCCCGCAGCTCTCCTCCGAGGAGACCGACGCCCGCCTGCAGAAGCTCCGCGACAAGATCCGCGGCGACAAGAAGTACGGCCGCTCCATCGGCTTCCGCTACCACGACGGCAAGCCCGGCATCATCGAGGGCCTCCTCTCCCGCGGCGACCGCCGCATGAGCGCCGTCATCCGCGCCGTCTACGAGGACGGCGGCCGCTTCGACGGCTGGCGCGAGCACTTCTCCTACGACCGCTGGACGGCCTGCGCCGACAAGGCCCTGGAGCCCTTCGGCGTCGACGTCGACTGGTACACCACCCGCGAGCGCGGCTACGAGGAGGTCCTGCCCTGGGACCACCTCGACTCCGGCCTCGACAAGGAGTGGCTCTGGGAGGACTGGCAGGACGCCCTCGACGAGACCGAGGTCGACGACTGCCGCTGGACCCCGTGCTTCGACTGCGGGGTGTGCCCCGCGATGGACACGGAGATCCAGATCGGCCCGACCGGCAAGAAGCTGCTGCCGTTGACGGTGAAGTAACGGCAGGTGGCGTGCAGGTGACGTACGTCATACCTTTGGTGTGACGTACTGTCAGTTCGGGTGGTTCGTCCCGTGGACGGATCTTGGAGCACGGTCTTAGATGGCCGCGGGGGCGGGTATCGGGTGTTCTTCGCCGACGTGGTGCGAAGAGCACGGCCCGGCATGTGAAGAGCACTCGGCGTACCGCAACCTTCGAGCCAGTTCCCGAGACCGACTCCTAGGATCGCCATGAACGTACGCACGACCTCTTCACGCCCGCGACGGCTCAGACGGGCAGCCGTGCTGCTCGGCGCGGTGCCGCTGTTCCTGAGCGTCACGCCCGCGCAGGCTCTGGTCGGCCGGCCTTCGACCGACGCCGACCTGGGCTTCACCGCCCGGCTCGTGGTCGGTGACCACCAGCGGGGCTGCTCGGGTTCGCTGGTCTCGCCCGAGTGGGTGCTCACGACCGCCAGTTGCTTCGCGGACAACCCGGCCGCCGATCTCTCCGTCCCGGCCGGTGCGCCCCGGACGGAGACCGTCGCGACCGTGGGCGGTGTGCAGAGAGCCGTCCTGGAGCTCCGCCCGCACGGCGAGCGCGACCTGGTGCTGGCCCGCCTGGCGCAGCCCGTGCGCGGGGTGGCCCCCGTCGCCCTCGCCACCGCGGCGCCCGTCTCGGGGCAGGACCTCACCGTCGCCGGTCACGGTCGCACCGCGACCGAGTGGGTGCCGCTCGACCGGCACACCGGCACCTTCGCCGTCACCGCCGTCGACGGCGCCGACCTGACCCTGAGCGGCAAGGACGGCGCCTCGGTCTGCCAGGGCGACGCGGGCGGCCCCGTCCTGCGGACCGTCGACGGCCGCCCGGCGCTCGTCGCGGTCAGCAGCCGTTCGAACCAGGTGGGCTGCTTCGGTGTCGACTCCGCCGAGGGCGCCTCCGCCGGTGCGGTCGCCGCCCGTGTAGACGACGTCCGCGACTGGGTCGCCCGGAACGCCGTGCGGACCCCCGCCGCCGACTTCGACGGTGACGGCCGGGGCGACGTGGGTGTGCTCTACGACTACGGTCAGGGCACCGACGGGACCAACCGGACCGCGCTGTGGACGCTGACCAGCAGCGGCACCGGCTTCGGCAGCCCCGTGCGCGTGTGGGACAGCGCCACGGGAGGCAGCTGGAACTGGAGCCGGTCCAAGGCGTTCACCGGTGACTTCGACGGTGACGGCGACGGCGACGTCGGCGTGCTGTACGACTACGGCCGCCAGAGCGACGGGACCAACCGCACCGCGCTGTGGACGCTGACCAGCAGCGGCACCGGCTTCGCCAAGCCCGTGAAGGTCTGGGACAGCGCCGGCACCATCAGCTGGGAGTGGAGCCGGTCCAAGGTGGTCACCGGTGACTTCGACGGTGACGGCCGCGACGACGTGGGCGTGCTCTACGGCAACGGCGCGGGGAGCGACGGGACCAACCGCACCGCGCTGTGGACGCTGACCAGCAGCGGCACCGGCTTCGCCAAGCCCGTGAAGGTCTGGGACAGCGCGGGGTCGATCAGCTGGGACTGGGAGCGGTCCAAGGTGACGTCGGGTGACTTCGACGGTGACGGCCGCAGCGATGTGGGTGTGCTGTACGGCAACGGGCTGGGGAGTGACGGTT
>NZ_JBWKKZ010000001.1:443829-446926 GCF_056430705.1 Streptomyces sp. NPDC045956
GTGCGCCGGTGCGCAGGTGGGACAGCGCGGGGTCGATCAGCTGGGGCTGGGAGCGGTCCAAGGTGACGTCGGGTGACTTCGACGGTGACGGCCGCAGCGATGTGGGTGTGCTGTACGGCAACGGGCTGGGGAGTGACGGTTCGAACCGGACGGCGCTGTGGACGCTGACGAGCAGCGGTGCCGGGTTCGGTGCGCCGGTGCGCAGGTGGGACAGCGCGGGGTCGATCAGCTGGGGCTGGGAGCGGTCCAAGGTGACGTCGGGTGACTTCGACGGTGACGGCCGCACCGACGTGGGTGTGCTGTACGACAACGGTCAGGGCACCGACGGTTCGAACCGGACCGCGCTGTGGACGCTGACGAGCAGCGGTGCCGGGTTCGGTGCGCCGGTGCGCAAGTGGGAGAGCGCTGCCTCCGGCAGCTGGACCTGGTCCCGCAGCGAACTCACCTGACCGCATCCGGACGGCGCGTTCCGGCGTCTGTTCCGGTATGGACCTCGAGAAGCGGCCGCTGGGCCGTCCGCAGGAGCCGCCGCGGCGATCGGACCCGGAAGGGTGCGTCGCCGCGGCGATCCGCGTTCCGGTGCGGATCGTCGTCCTGGTGCTGGTCGTGCCGGTGCGGCTGGTGTGGGACGCGCTCGTCGTCGCCGGGCGGGTCGTGCGGGACACGGTGCTCCGCCCGGTCGGGCGGGCGCTGGCGTGGCTCGGGCGGGCCGTCTTCGTGTGGCCGCTGGTCGGGGTGTGGCGGTACCTCGTCGTGCCCCTGGCCAAGGGGGCGGCCTGGCTGGGGTACGTACTGCTCGTCGTGCCGGCGGTGTGGGTGTACCGGTGGGTGCTGACGCCGGTGGGGCAGGTCCTCGCATGGTGCGCCGGGCGGGTGGGCGCCGTGCTCGCCGCCGTGGGGCGCGGTCTGTACGCCGTGCTCGCAGTGGTCGGGCGCGGTGTGTACGCCGTGCTCGCGGCGTTGGCGCGGGGGCTCGTCGTCGTCCCCGCGGTGTGGCTGTGGACCTGGGTCCTCACCCCGGTGGGGCACGCGCTCGCCTGGTGCGGCCGAGGGCTGGCCCGGTGCCTGCGCGTGGTGGCCACCGGCGTCGGCGTGGCGCTGTACTGGACCGTTCGGGTGCTGTTGGTGCTGCCGGCCCTCGCCGTGTGGCGGTGGGTGCTCGCACCGGTCGGCCGGGTGCTGGTGGTCGTCGGCACGGAGGTCCGGGACGCCCTCGGCCATGCCTGGCGGATCGCGGGGTACGTGTCCCTCGCCGTCGGGCGGTTCCTCGCCGCCCTCGTGCGGTGGACCGTCGTCGAGCCGGCGCGCTGGGCCTATCGGAGCGTCCTGACCCCGGTGGGGCACGCCGTGCGGGACACCGTCCTGCGGCCCCTCGCCAAGGCTTCGCGCGCCGCCGGGCGTGCGACCCGGCGGGCGCTCGCCTCCGTCCGGACGACCGTGCGGCAGGCCAGGGCCGACGTGCGGCGGGCGCTCTTCGGGGAGCCCCCGAGGGCTCGGCCGGTGGCCCGGCGGGAACCATCCGTCGCCGAGGCACGTACTCTTGGTAGTAGTACGACCGCTCTCACGAAGGACTGAACGACACTGGGCAAGCGACAGCCCGAAGGCCCGCCGCCCGTACCCGCGGTGCAGCGCATCCGACTGCGTTACACCAAGCGCGGCCGCCTCCGGTTCACCAGCCACCGTGACTTCCAGCGCGCCTTCGAGCGTGCGCTGCGCCGAGCCGAGGTGCCCATGGCGTACTCGGCGGGGTTCACGCCGCATCCGAAGGTGTCGTACGCCAATGCCGCACCCACCGGCACGGGCAGCGAGGCGGAGTACCTGGAGATCGCGCTCACCGCAGCGCGTGACCCGGAGCAGCTCAGACTGCTCCTCGACGAGTCGCTCCCCACCGGGCTCGACATCGTCGAGGCGGTCGAGGCCCGGACCTCCGGGCTCGCCGACCGGCTGACGGCTTCCGTGTGGGAGCTGCGGCTGGACGGTGTGGAGGCCGCGGACGCCGATCGCGCCGTGGCGGCTTTCAACTCGGCCGAGGCCGTCGAGGTCCAGCGCAGGACGAAGAACGGCGTCCGTACCTTCGACGCCCGCTCCGCCGTCGTGCGTCTCGAGACCGCCACCACGCACGGTTCACCGGCTGATAGGCCGACCGACCGGCCCTGTGCGATACTGCGGCTGGTTGTTCGGCACGTGACGCCTGCCGTACGACCCGACGACGTCCTGTCCGGTCTTCGCGCCGTGGCCGACCTGGCGCCGCCGGTCCCCGCAGCGGTGACCAGGCTGGCGCAGGGGCTGCTCGATGAAGAGACCGGTGCGGTGACCGACCCGCTCGCGCCCGACCGCGAGGCAGAAGCGCCCGAGCCGCAACCGGCCGCCGCTTCCGCCGCCGCGACGGCGTCGGCGTAAGGAAGGTTCCGCGTAGGGACGGGCGTCGTAGCGCCGCCCTGGAACTCGGGAGCCACCTGGGCCGGGCAGCGCACCCACCACAAGACTTTCGCCAGGCCGTGCACGACAAGGGGTACGGAACCGGCGAGACAAGACACGGAGAGCTCCCGAGTGGCGCCCGCGCCCCGGACGGCGGCGACCGCGCATCGCGCGAGCCGCGGACGTCACCGGCGGTCGACCAGATCGATGCCGGACCAGGCGCGGCGCCCGGGAGCCTGACGGGAGAAACCCCCGCATGCTCGAACCGACCGAACCCACCGGGTCCGCGACCACCTCGACGGACGCCGAGTCGAACACCCCCAGCGACACCCTGCCGCCGCGTCGACGGCGCAGGGCCGCGTCCCGCCCGGCGGGACCGCCGTCCGGTGCCGAGGCTCCGGCGGAGTCCGTCACCGCGGCCGCGGTGACCGCCCCGGCCGACGAGGCCGACGAGGCCGAGGAGACGGACGAGACGGTGACCGAGGAGACCCCGGCCGCCGAGGCGACCCCGGAGCCCGCGCCCGCGGCTCGCCCGCGACGCCGTGCCGTGCGCCGTGCCTCCGCGCCCGCCGGGACTCCGGCGTCGGAGGAGGCGGCCGAGACCGTCGTGCCGGCTTCCCCCGTGGCCGAGGCTCCCGTGCAGGCCGAGGCCGCCGCTGAGCCGGTCGAGGACGCGGCT
>NZ_JBWKKZ010000001.1:447024-657621 GCF_056430705.1 Streptomyces sp. NPDC045956
CTCCGCGTCGTGGTCGTCGTCGGGCGACGCGCAGTGTGACGTCGTCCGGTGAGGCGGCCGTGGCGGAGGTGTCGGAGGCCGGGGCCGCCGAGGCTCCCGTGCAGGCCGAGGCCGCCGCCGAGCCGGTCGAGGACGCGGCTCCGCGTCGTGGTCGTCGTCGGGCGACGCGCAGTGTGACGTCGTCCGGTGAGGCGGCCGTGGCGGAGGTGTCGGAGGCCGGGGCCGCCGAGGCTTCCGCGCAGGCCGAGGCCGAGCCCGTCGAGGACGCCGCGCCGCGTCGCGGTCGTCGGCGTGCCACGCGCCGCGAGGCCGCCGCGACCGCCGATACCGGTACCGAGGCCGTCGAGTCCGCTCCGGCCCCCGAGACGCCGGCCGAGGCCGCCGCGCCCGCGGAGCCCGTCGAGGACGCCGCTCCGCGCCGAGCGCGCCGCCGGTCCACCCGCAAGGCCGCCTCCGGTTTCGCCGCGCCCGCGCAGAGCGCCGGGGCGTCCGACGAGGACGACGCTCCCAAGCGTCCGTCGCGTCCCGCCGTGGCCGTGTTCCAGGCGCCCGTCTTCGCCGAGCCCAAGTTCCAGACGCCCGAGCGGGCCGCGGCCGAGGCCGCCGCCGAGGCGGCCGGAGCCGCGCCGGCCCAGGCGCCCGAGGAGACCGAGGAACTCCCGGAGGAGCAGTCCGCCGGGTCGCGTCGCCGCCGCAAGCGCCGGGGCGCCGCCGCCGAGGAGGCCGCCGAGGAGCGGGCCACCGCCGCCGTCACGCAGGACGAGCCGGAGGCCGAGACCGAGACGGACGCCGACTCCGACGCCGACTCCGACGAGTCGGGCGAGGACCACGACGACGCCGACGGCTCCGAGGAGTCCGGCTCCCGCCGTCGCAGGCGCCGGGGCGGCCGTCGCCGTCGCCGGGGCGACTCCGCCGACGGTGACGCGGGCGAGTCCGACGACACCGAGCACACCGGCGGCGAGCAGGCCGCCGAGGACACCGCGGAGCAGGTCGAGGAGGACGCCGAGGAGGACGAGGACGCCTCCGGGGAGAGCGGCGGCTCCAGCAGCAGCCGTCGTCGCCGCCGGCGCCGCCGCCGTGCCGGGGACGCCTCCGGCGAGGGTGACGCGTCGACCGACGACCCCGAGCGCACCGTCGTCAAGGTCCGCGAGCCCCGGCCCGCGCGGGAGAAGAGCGAGCCGTCCGACGAGGTGCAGTCCATCAAGGGCTCCACCCGCCTGGAGGCCAAGAAGCAGCGCCGCCGGGAGGGCCGCGAGCAGGGCCGCCGACGCGTGCCGATCATCACCGAGGCCGAGTTCCTGGCCCGCCGCGAGGCCGTCGAGCGCGTCATGGTCGTCCGCCAGCACGGCGAGCGCACCCAGATCGGCGTCCTGGAGGACGGCGTGCTCGTCGAGCACTACGTCAACAAGGAGCAGGCCACCTCGTACGTCGGCAACGTCTACCTCGGCAAGGTGCAGAACGTGCTGCCGTCGATGGAGGCCGCCTTCATCGACATCGGCAAGGGCCGCAACGCCGTCCTGTACGCCGGCGAGGTCAACTTCGAGGCGCTCGGCATGGGCCACGGCCCGCGCCGTATCGAGTCCGCCCTCAAGTCCGGCCAGTCGGTCCTCGTGCAGGTCACCAAGGACCCGATCGGCCACAAGGGCGCCCGCCTGACCAGTCAGGTCTCGCTGCCCGGCCGCTACCTGGTCTACGTGCCCGAGGGCTCGATGACCGGCATCAGCCGCAAGCTGCCCGACACCGAGCGGGCCCGGCTGAAGACCATCCTCAAGAAGATCGTCCCCGAGGACGCGGGCGTCATCGTGCGCACCGCCGCCGAGGGCGCGAGCGAGGAGGAGCTGCGCCGCGACGTCGAGCGGCTCCAGGGCCAGTGGGAGGACATCCAGAAGAAGGCCAAGGGCGGCGGCAGCTCCAACGCGCCCACGCTGCTCTACGGCGAGCCGGACATGACCGTCCGGGTCGTGCGCGACATCTTCAACGAGGACTTCACCAAGGTCGTCGTCAGTGGTGACGACGCCTGGCAGACCATCCACGGCTACGTGTCGCACGTGGCACCGGACCTCGCCGACCGGCTGTCCAAGTGGACCAGCGAGGTCGACGTCTTCGCCACGTACCGGATCGACGAGCAGCTCGCCAAGGCGCTGGACCGCAAGGTCTGGCTGCCCAGCGGCGGTTCGCTGGTGATCGACCGGACCGAGGCGATGATCGTCGTCGACGTCAACACCGGCAAGTTCACCGGCCAGGGCGGCAACCTCGAGGAGACGGTCACCAGGAACAACCTGGAGGCGGCCGAGGAGATCGTGCGCCAGCTCAGGCTGCGCGACCTCGGCGGCATCATCGTCATCGACTTCATCGACATGGTGCTGGAGTCCAACCGGGACCTGGTGCTGCGGCGCCTGCTGGAGTGCCTGGGCCGGGACCGTACGAAGCACCAGGTGGCCGAGGTGACCTCGCTGGGCCTGGTGCAGATGACCCGCAAGCGGGTCGGCCAGGGGCTGCTGGAGTCGTTCTCGGAGACCTGCGTCCACTGCAACGGCCGCGGTGTCATCGTCCACCTGGACCAGCCGACCTCGGCCGCCGGCGGCGGAGGCGGCAGCAAGCGCCGCAAGCGGGCGCGGGCCGGAGCCGACCAGCCGCACGAGCACGAGCACGTGGCCGGCGTCGAGACCGGTCCCACGGCGGAGCAGGAGGCGGACGCCGAGTCGGAGGCCGAGGTCGCCGCCGAGGTGGCCGAGCCGGTCGCGCTCCCCGCGCCCGAGTTCGTCCCGGACGAGGAGCTGTACAGCAGCGCCGCCGAGGCCGAGGCCGCCGCCACGCGCGGTCGCGGCCGGCGTCGCGCGAGCCGGCGGGCGTCGGCACCCGCGGGCGCCCCGAAGGCGAAGGGCGAGGCCCGGCGCGCCGAGGCACCGACGGCGCAGGACGTCACGGCCGAGGAGGAGGCCGAGCGTCCGGTCGTCCAGGAGCCGGCCGCCGAGATCCTGGCCGAGCCCGCGGCCGTCGAGGACGCGGTCTCCGGTGCTCCGGCGCCGGCCGCCACCGAGGCCCCGGCTGCCGAGGAGGCCGCGCCCAAGGGCCGTACCCGTCGTCGGGCCACCCGGAAGGTGTCCGCACCGGCCGGTTCGCCCGCGGGTGCCGAGGCCGCCGTGGTGACGGTGTCCGAGGCCGCCCCCGTCGAGCAGGTCCCGCAGCCGGAGCCGGCGGCTCCGGCCCCGGTGGCCGCCGAGGCGGACGCGGAGCCGTCCGGTAAGGGCGCCGAGAGCGCCGCCCCGGCCCGTCCGCGGCGCCGGGCCGTGCGCAAGCCCACCACGTCCACCGCGTCCGAGGAGACGGCCGTCATGGTCGTCCCGTCGGGCCCGGCGGAGGAGTCGGCGGAGCAGACCCCGGCCGAGCAGACCCCGGCCGAGCAGGCACCGGCGGAGCAGGCCCCCGAGGCGGAGGCCGCCGACGAGGCCGCCCCCGCCGACGAGGCCGCCCCCGCCAAGAAGGCGGCGGCCCGCAAGACGGCCAAGAAGGCGACGGCGAAGAAGGCCGCCACCAAGAAGACCGCGGCCAAGAAGACGACGACGGCGAAGAAGGCCACGGCGAAGAAGGCGGCCAAGACGACGACCGCCAAGAAGGCCACGGCCAAGAAGGCGACGTCGAAGAAGACCGCGGCCGCCGCCCAGCCGGCGCCGTCCTCGGTCACGGCCGCCACCGACGAGGGCTGATCCGGCCCCTGTCACCGAGCATGTGGTCCCGTCCGTCCGGAATCCGCCAGGATCCCGGTACGGGCGGGACCACACGTTTCCCCGGGCCCGTCCGGGCGCATCATCACCGGACAGCCGTGCCACGGCGCGGCCCGACCCGTCCCGTCCCCGCGAGGAGCGCGATCACGTGCCGGTACTGACGAGGCTCATCCCCTCGCCGCTCGTCGTGGACATCCGGCCGGGCGCCCTGGACGACCTGGCGGGTGTCCTCGCGGACCAGCGGATCTCCCAGTCCGGGAAGCTCGCCGTGGCGGTCAGCGACGGCTCGGGCGCCCGTCTGCGCCGGAGGCTGGCGCCGTCCCTGCCGGGCGCCGACTGGTTCGAGGTCGGCGGCGGCACGATCGACGACGCCGTGCGGCTGGCCGACGGGATGAAGTCGGGCCGCTACGACGCCGTCGTCGGCCTGGGCGGCGGCAAGGTCATCGACTGCGCCAAGTTCGCCGCCGCGCGCGTCGGCCTGCCCATGGTCGCCGTGGCCACCAACCTCTCCCACGACGGCATCTGCTCGCCGGTGTCGATCCTCGACAACGACGCGGGCCGCGGTTCCTACGGGGTGCCGACGCCGATCGCGCTCGTCGTCGACCTCGCGGTGATCCGCGAGGCGCCGATCCGCTTCGTGCGCTCCGGGATCGGCGACGCCGTCTCCAACATCTCCGCGGTCGCCGACTGGGAGCTGGCCCACCGGGTGAACGGTGAGAAGGTCGACGGCCTCGCCGCCGCCCTGGCCCGCCAGGCCGGCGAGGCCGTGCTGCGCCACCCCGGCGGCTGCGGGGACGACGGGTTCCTGACGGTGCTGACCGAGGGACTGGTCCTGTCCGGCATCGCCATGACGATCGCCGGGCACACCCGCCCCTCCTCCGGTGCGTGCCACGAGATCAGCCACGCGCTCGACCTGCTGTACCCGAGGCGTGCGGCGAGCCACGGTGAGCAGGTCGGCATCGGCGCCGCCTTCGCGACGTACCTGCGGGGCGACCACGAGGCGGCCCTGCTGATGGCCGGGACGCTCCGCCGCCACGGGCTGCCGGTGGTGGCCGAAGAGATCGGCTTCGGCGACGACGAGTTCGTGCGGGCCGTGGAGTTCGCCCCGCAGACCCGGCCCGGCCGGTACACCGTCCTGGAGCACCTGGACCTGTCGGCGGCGCGGGCCGGGGAGGCGTACGCGGAGTACGTCGCGGCGGTCGCCGGGTGAGGCGCGGAGCCCGGTTTGACCCCTGTGGTGCGGCCCCGTAATCTTGACCGTCGGCGTGTCGACTGACGCGTCACATCCCCGTAAACCTCATTCCTTCCGGATGCGGGCCCCCTCGGGCCCCGACCGGGAGAGGCTGTCCGCGTGTGTCACCGGGTGGCTGGACTGCGGGGGTGCCGTTCTGAGCGAGAGAGTGAGATCCGCGTGTACGCCATCGTGCGCAGCGGTGGCCGCCAGCACAAGGTTGCTGTCGGTGACATCGTTGAGGTTGACAAGATTTCCACCGCCAAGGTCGGCGACACGGTCGAGCTCTCGACCCTGCTCGTCGTCGACGGCGACGCTGTGACCAGCGACCCGTGGGTGCTGGCCGGCATCAAGGTCCAGGCCGAGGTCGTGGACCACCACAAGGGCCAGAAGATCGACATTCTGCGCTACAAGAACAAGACCGGCTACCGCCGTCGTCAGGGCCACCGCCAGCAGTACACGGCGATCAAGGTCACTGAGATCCCCGCGGCTGCGAAGTAAGGGACTGAGGAGACATGGCACACAAGAAGGGCGCATCGTCCACCCGGAACGGTCGCGACTCGAATGCCCAGCGGCTCGGCGTGAAGCGCTTCGGCGGTCAGGCCGTCAACGCGGGTGAGATCCTGGTCCGCCAGCGCGGCACCCACTTCCACCCGGGCGCGGGCGTCGGCCGCGGCGGCGACGACACGCTGTTCGCCCTGCAGGCCGGTGCGGTGCAGTTCGGCACCCACCGTGGCCGCAAGGTCGTGAACATCGTTCCGGTCGCCTGATCGGAGACTTTCGCGAGGCGGGCCTCACTTCCCCCAGGGGAAGCGGGTCCGCCTTTCGCGTGTTACGCAAGAGACAATCCCGTAGTAAGCAGTAACTGGTAACTGGAGGCACATCCCATGACCACCTTCGTGGACCGCGTCGAGCTGCATGTCGCCGCGGGTAACGGAGGCCACGGCTGTGCCTCCGTCCACCGTGAGAAGTTCAAGCCGCTCGGCGGCCCGGACGGCGGCAACGGCGGCCGTGGCGGCGACGTGATCCTCACCGTCGACCAGTCGGTGACCACGCTCCTCGAGTACCACCACTCCCCGCACCGCAAGGCCACCAACGGCAAGCCCGGCGAGGGCGGCAGCCGCTCCGGCAAGGACGGCCAGGACCTCGTCCTCCCCGTCCCGGACGGCACCGTGGTCCTCGACGGGGCGGGCAACGTGCTGGCCGACCTGGTCGGGCAGGGCACCTCCTACGTCGCCGCGCAGGGCGGCCGGGGCGGCCTCGGCAACGCGGCGCTGGCCTCCGCGCGGCGCAAGGCGCCCGGCTTCGCGCTCCTCGGCGTCCCCGGTGACGTCCTGGACATCCAGCTGGAGCTGAAGACCGTCGCCGACGTGGCGCTGGTCGGCTACCCGAGCGCCGGCAAGTCCTCGCTGATCTCCGTGCTGAGCGCGGCGAAGCCGAAGATCGCCGACTACCCCTTCACGACGCTCGTGCCGAACCTGGGCGTGGTGACGGCCGGCGCGACCGTGTACACCGTCGCCGACGTCCCCGGCCTGATCCCCGGCGCCAGCCAGGGCAAGGGCCTCGGCCTGGAGTTCCTGCGGCACGTGGAGCGGTGCAGCGTGCTGGTGCACGTCCTGGACACGGCGACGCTGGAGTCCGACCGCGACCCGGTCTCCGACCTCGACATCATCGAGGCGGAGCTGCGCGAGTACGGCGGGCTGGAGAACCGGCCCCGGATCGTCGTCCTCAACAAGATCGACGTGCCCGACGGCAAGGACCTCGCCGAGATGGTCCGGCCGGACCTGGAGGCGCGCGGCTACCGCGTCTTCGAGGTGTCGGCGGTGGCCCACATGGGCCTGAAGGAGCTGTCCTTCGCGCTGGCCGAGCTGGTGTCCGGGGCGCGCGCCGCCCGGCCCAAGGAGGAGGCGACCCGGATCGTCATCCGGCCCAAGGCCGTGGACGACGCCGGTTTCACCGTCACCCGCGAGGAGGACGGCCTGTTCCGGGTGCGCGGCGAGAAGCCCGAACGCTGGGTGCGCCAGACCGACTTCAGCAACGACGAGGCCGTCGGCTACCTCGCCGACCGGCTCAACCGCCTCGGTGTCGAGGACCGGTTGATGAAGGCGGGCGCCCGCAGCGGCGACGGCGTGGCCATCGGCCCCGAGGACAACGCGGTCGTCTTCGACTGGGAGCCGTCGGTGACGGCCGGCGCCGAGATGCTCGGCCGCCGCGGCGAGGACCACCGCTTCGAGGCACCCCGCCCGGCCGCCCAGCGCCGCCGGGACCGGGACGCCGAACGGGACGAGGCGCAGCAGGAGTTCGACGGATTCGAGCCGTTCTGACGCCTCCGCGGCAGCACCGCGCACCGCCGCCCGTGGAACCACGGTTCCGCGGGCGGCATCTTTCTGTTCACAGGGTTATCGGGGTGTGTCGGGGCCGTGATCCGCTCTACGGCATCCATGTGTACGTTGTGAGAAGGATGTGGCCGCCGGTGCGTGGCCAGGGGCGGGGGGACGGCCCGACCAGCCGCTCCCGGGAGCAGAGAGAAGCCGCAAAGTGAAGATCGCATTTCTCGTTCGGGACCTGTGCCACATGGGGGGCGTGGTCAGCGCCACGCAGAACCTCGCGGGGGCGCTGGCCGAGCGGCACGACGTCGAGATCGTGGCGCTGCGCAAGGTGCGCGACGAGTCGTACTTCCCGCTGGACCCGCGGGTGAAGGTGCGGGCGCTCACCGACATGCGGCCGCACTCCCCGGTGTCCGACGTGGACGACCCGCTGTCCGACAAGTTCCCGCTGATCTACCCGCTCAACGACGGTGCGAAGACGCCGGTGGTGAGCCGGCTCGCGGAGCTGCGGCTGCTGGAGTACTTCGCCACCACCGACGCCGACGTCGTCGTCAGCTCCAGTCCGCGCAACACGATCATGCTGGCGCAGGCGCCCGGTGACTTCCTGAAGGTCACCCAGGAGCACTCGATGCCCGCCATCTACGCCACGGACATCAAGCAGCGCCTCTTCCCGGCCTACCGGCACCTGCACGCCCTCACGGCGCTCACCCCGGAAGAGGTCGCCTCGCTCGCCCGGCAGGTGCCCGCGGTGCGCAACCGCCTGGCGGTGATGCCCAACTGCGTGCCCGCCTCCACGATCCGCTCCAGCGGCACCAACAAGGTGGTGGTCTCCGCCGGCCACCTGACCGACAACAAGAACCACGCCCTGCTGATCGAGGCCTTCGCCAAGGTCCACGCCGTCGCCCCGGAGTGGACCCTGCGCATCTACGGCCACGGCGCCGAGAAGAAGAAGCTGCGGGCCCGCATCGAGGAACTGGGGCTGTCCAACAGCATCCTGCTGATGGGCCAGACCTCGCCCGTCACGCCGGAGTTCGGCAAGGCCTCGATCTTCGTCCTGCCCTCCAAGCGGGAGGCGTTCGGCAACGTCGTCGTCGAGGCGATGGCCGCCGGACTGCCCGTCGTCGCCACGGACGCCGACCACGGACCGCGCAACATCCTCACCCACGGCGAGGACGGGCTGATCGTCCCGCGCGGCGACGTGGAGGCGATGGCCGACGCGATCCGACGCCTGGTCCAGGACGACGAACTGCGCCTGAAGATGGCCGCCGCCGGCATCCGCAACGCCGAGCGCTTCCACGAGCGGGCCAGCCGGGAACGTTTCGAGGCCATCATCGAGGAGGCCTTCGCCCGCAAGGAGCTGCCCCGCCACGCCACCGCCCGGGTGGACCGGCAGGGCTCGGTCCACGTCGCCGTGGGCACGCTGCCGCCGAGCGCCGGGCAGGCCGAGCTGGTCCTGCGCAAGGGCGGCGCCGGCGGCGGGGAGCACCGCTTCCCGTTCTCCGCCGAGGGCGACGCCGTCGTGCCCTGGGACGCCGGGGTGCCCCACGGCACCTGGGAGCTGGCCCTGGCCGCCCGCGAGGGAGAGCGCGAGGTGGCGCTGACCACCGACGGCTACGGGTGCGACACCCGGGACCTGCTCGCCGTGGAACTGCCGCGCACGCAGGGGCCGTCCCTCGCGCTGCTGCTGCCGCACCTGCACGAGGACGGGGGGCTGCGGCTGCGCTCCGCGCTGCGTGACGTCCACGCCGAGGTCGGCCCGGTCAGGGTCGACGAGCGGACCATCGCCGTACGCGCCGAACTGTGGGGCGCGCGGCCCGCCGCGGGCGCCGTGGTGGAGGCCGTGCACCGCCGGGACAAGGAGCGGGTGCTGACCTTCCCGCTGCGCGACGAGGGCGACGGCTGGGTGGCCGTGGACCTGGACTGCGCCACGCTGGTGCGCGAGCACGGCGAGGGCGACGAGCAGGAGGTCATCTGGGACCTGTCGCTGCGCACGGCGCCCGACGCGCCCCGGGTGCAGCTGGCCAAGCTGGGCACCGACGTGCTCGCGCCGATCGACGTGTTCACCTTCCCCCGTCCGGTGATCAGCGAGCTGGTGGCCGCCCCGCCGACCGTGCTCACCCGCGCGGTGCGCAAGTCCCGCCGTGCGCTGGGCCAGACGCCCGTCCCGCTGCCGCCCACCCGCCGGCGCACCGAGCTGCGGCCCTACTTCACGGCCGCCTGCCAGCTCGCGGTGAAGACCGTGCGCCTCTGAGCGGCCGAAGGCGTAATGGGGGCGGGGGGGGGGGGGGGGGGGGGGGGGGGGGGGGGGGGAGGCAGGGGGGGGGGGGGGGGGGGTGTACCTACCCCCCCTCCTCCTACCCCCCCCCCCCCCCCCCCCCCCCCCCCCCCCCCCCCCCCCCCCCCACCCCCCCCTCCCCCCCCCCCCCCCCCCCCCCCCCCCCCCCCCCCATCACCCCGGCGCCGTGGGTCAGCCCTCCCGGGCCTGCTCCAGCATCCGGTCCACGACCCGCGCGGACGCGTTGCCGTCGTCCAGGTCGCAGAACAGGTGGTGGAAGCGGTCGAACCGCTCCTGGTACTCCACCCGCACCTGATCGATGTCCCGGATCGCGTCGACCAGCTCCTTGGAGTTGTCGATCAGCGGGCCGGGGGAGTCCTGCTCGAAGTCGAAGTAGAACCCGCGCAGCGTGTCCCGGTAGTGCTCCAGGTCGTACGTGAAGAACAGCATCGGCCGCTTGAGGTGCGCGTAGTCGAACATCACCGACGAGTAGTCCGTGATCATGATGTCCGCCGCGATGTAGAGGTCGACGATGTCCGGGTACTCCGAGGCGTCCCACACGAACCCGTTGCCCGCGCCCGGCACCGCATCCACCACGTTGGAGTGGCGGCGGATCAGCAGCACGTGGTCGTCGCCCAGGCGCCGCTGGGCGTCCTCGAGGTCGATGCGCAGGTCGAACAGGTACTGCCCGGCGCTGTGCGACTGGTCGTCGCGCCAGGTCGGCGCGTACAGCACGACCTTCTTGCCCTCGGGCAGGCCGAGCGCCTTCCGCACCCGCGCCGTGATCGCGTCCCGGTCGGCGGTGTACAGGTAGTCGTTGCGGGGGTAGCCCGCCTCCTGGATCTCACCGTCGTAGGAGAACGCCCGCTTCAGGATGGGCGTGCTGAAGCGGTTGGAGGACACCAGCAGGCTCCACTGCTTGGCCTCCAGCGCCAGCTTCTCCTGGTAGCGCCGGTCGAAGTGGAGCGTGTCGATGTCGTGCCCGATCTTCTTCAGCATCGTGCCGTGCCAGGTCTGCACGATCGACTGGCCGGGGCGCCGCACGATCCAGTCGGGAAGGTGGCCGTTGGTGACGATGTAGCGGCTGGAGGCCAGCGCCTCGTACCACTCCTTGCCCCACATCCGGACCGTCTCGATGCCGTCCGGCAGGTTGACCTGGCCGTCACGCACCGCCCACAGGTGCTTCAGGTCCGCGCCGCGCCGCACCAGCTCCTCGTACATCGCACGCGGGCTGTCCGAGAACTGCTTGCCGTTGTAGCTCAGGTAGAAGACCTGGTCCTTGAGCGGCTGCTGGAACAGCGGCTCGTACACCGTCCGGCGCAGCTCCTTCTGGCGGTACGGGCCGCGCTCCAGGTCGCTCAGCTCGGAGCGGGCGTTGAGCTGCGGGAAGTCGCCCCAGCGATTCTCCAGCCAGTAGCGGCGGCCGCCCAGTTCGGCCTGGACCGGGAACGAGTCGGCGGCCAGCCGGTCGGTGACGAAGGGCACGTCGGGCACGCCCTCCTCGTCGGGACGCAGGAAGAGGTTCCAGCGGCCGGCCCGCAGCGGGACGTCGCCCGCGCCGCCGAGGCGGGAGGGGTCGAAGGACACCTCGAAGCGCCCGCCGTCGAGCCACCGGGTCTCGACGAAGCGCTCCTCGTAGCGGTTGCGGGGCTTGAGCAGGAAGCGGGAACCGGACAGCCGCGGGTCGGCGTGGCCGGTGAGGGCGATCCTGCCGTCGCGCACCGTGGCGGTGTCGATCACCGCGCGGCGGGTGCGGCCGGAGAACTTCAGGAACCCGGTGTGGCCCGCCACCACGGCCAGCTCCACCAGGTGCGACTGGGTGCCGAGGGAGGACGGCAGGGCGAACTCCGCGTCGGCCAGGCCCTCCCGCATCACGGTGCCGAAGCGGCGCTCCGTGCCCGTCGGGCCGGTCGCGACCAGCACCGTGGACCAGGTCCGCTTCTCCGGCTGCGCCTTCTCGTCGACGCCCTCGTGGAAGACCAGCGCCACGTCCGCGACCGGCACCTCGACCGAGAAGGTCTGCCCGGAGCCCGCGCGGTCCACGGTGACCGGGTACTCGAGGGTCTCGGCGCCCTTCTGGTTCTTGACCCGCAGGACCACCTGCTCGTCCGCCGCGAGGGGCTCGCGGATCTCACCGGTGACCTTGATCCGCTCACCCTCCAGGGAGCGGCCGGTGATCAGGGCGCGGACCTTCTCGATCCGCAGCTTCAGCGCGCCGCGCTCCACCGCGGGCAGCATCCGGAAGTCCGGGCTCAGCCAGTGGTACGGCGGGAAGTTGCAGGCCGCGCCGCCGCTGGAGTGGACCGCGTGGCGTCGCACCAGGCCGGAGGCGAAGATGCCCAGGCCCACGTGCCACACGGCCTCCTGCCACTCGCCGCCCTTGCGGAACCGGGCGGGGTCGATGGTGACCTCCCAGCCGGCCCAGTCGTAGTTGTAGCGGTCCTGGCCGGAGTCGGTGGTGACCTCGGGGCGCGGCAGGTTGCGGGCCGGCAGCAGGACGCGGCGGCGGGAGCGGTCCTTGCGCAGCTGGAGGACCTTGACCGAGGCCTTGCGGGTCGGCAGGTCTATCTTGTCGATCCACGCGTTGCCGGACAGCACGAGCTTGCCGCCGACCCAGCTCACCTCCTGGAGCGGCGCCCGCATGTTCAGGTGCTGGTCGATGCGGAGCGCTTCCTTGGGCAGGTGCAGGTCGGCACCTTCCAGGGAGGGCCAGGAGGCGTACTTGCGGACCAGGCCGCTGACCTCGGGGGTCTCCTTGCGGCGCTGGCCGGCCAGCAGGGCGATCAGCTCCTCCGTCTGGTGCTTGCGCACCAGCAGCCACTGCACGCGCAGTTCGGCCGGGAGGTCCATGACGAGCTTGGGGTCGATGCTGTCGAGGAAGCGGTTCGCCGAGCGCAGGAACTCGGCCCGGTACTCCTCGTCGCCGTCCGGCACCACGTTGAGGAAGAGCCGCAGGTCGTCGCGGAGGACACGGGTGTCGTACTCGCGCTTGAGGCGGGCGTAGGTCTCGCCGGGCTGCTCGGCGAGGAAGGCACTGATCTCCATCACGGAGGTCACCCGGTCCCGCACACCCGCAGGGTCGGTGCGCCGCTGGGTGATCGACGGGGCGGACTCGCCCTCGCGCAGGCGCCAGTAGTAGCAGGGCTCCGAGATGACGTCGACGCTCTCGGCCAGGTAGTGGGCCCGCATGGTGACGGGGGTGTCCTCGTACAGCCGGCCCTCGGGGAAGGCGAAGCCGTTCTTCTCCCAGAAGGTGCGGCGGAAGACCTTGTTGCAGGCGATGCGGTCGGCGACCAGCTTGGCGTACCGGGATATGTGGGTGCGCACCCGGGCCTCGCCGGCCAGCATCCGCATCAGCGGCACCTGCCAGGACTTCTCGCCCTTGAGGTGGAAGACGTTGCCGGTGGCGAAATCGGAGCCGCTCTCGTCGAGGCTGCCGACCATGAGGCGGTAGGCGTCCGGCGGTATCAGGTCGTCGCTGTCCACGAAGGTCAGGAACTCGGACTCGGGCGCAAGGTGGGCCATGCCCGTGTTGCGGGCGGCGCCGAGGCCGCCGTTCTCCTTGCGTATGAGCTTGAAGCGGGGGTCGCGGGAGGCGTACTCCTCGGCGATGGCGGCGGAGCCGTCGGGTGAACCGTCGTCCACCATCAGGACCTCGAAGTCACGGAAGGTCTGCGCCGCGAGCGAGTCCAGGCAGGCGGGGAGGTAACGCTCCACGTCGTAGATGGGGACGATGACACTGAGCCGAGGGGCCATGGCTTGGTGGTCTCCTTTCGGGGTCAGGCCCGCTCGACCAGTTCGAGAGCCTGGGCGGGGGTCGGGGCGTGGGGGCGTTCGTCGAACGGGACGAAGGGCAGCGGGGTCTCGTCACCGAGGAAGACGCGTCGCACGACGCGTTCGGCTGCGTGTCCGTCGTCGAATTCGCAGAAACGCCGGCGGAAGGCGTCCCGGCGCTCGGTCGTCTCCGGGCTGTCGTGGTCACCCGAGGCGAGCAGCCGCAGCAGCTCCGTCTGCGAGGTGGCCACCGCGCCGGGCGGTTCCTGGAGGAGGTCGAAGTAGGTGCCGCGCACGGCCGAGTAGACGTCCCAGTCGGGGACGTAGCTGATGATCGGGCGGTCCAGCACGGCGTAGTCGAACATCGCCGAGGAGTAGTCCGTGATCAGGGCGTCCGCGGCGAGGTACAGCTCCTCCACCTTCGCGTGCCCGGACACGTCGACGATCCGGCCGGTGCGGCGCAGCTCGGCGGTGTGCGGGGAGTTGCCGTAGAAGTAGTGGCCGCGCACCAGCAGGGTCACGTCCGGGCCCAGCTCGTCGGCGAACCGGCCCAGGTCCAGCGGCGGGGTGAAGCCGGGCTGGTACTCGCGGTGCGTCGGCATGTACAGGAAGGCCTTGGAGCCGTCGGCCAGCCCGAGCGCCGCACGTGCCGCGCGCACGTCCTCGGACGTGGCGTTCACCAGGACGTCGTTGCGCGGGTAGCCGGTCTCCAGCGTGGTGTACGAGCAGGGGTAGACCCGCTCCCAGATCACGGAGGAGAACCGGTTGGAGCTGACGCTGTAGTCCCAGCGGTCGCACCGCTCCAGGAGCTTCTCGAAGTCCATGTCGGTGGAGGCCGGGTACTTCTGCTGGTCCAGGCCCATGGTCTTCAGCGGGGTGCCGTGATGGGTCTGCACGTGGATCTGGCCCTCGCGCTTGACCACGGAGTCGGCGAAGTTCACGTTGTTCACGAGGTACTTGGCGCGGGCGAGGGCCGCCCAGTACTCGCGCGAACCCACGCGCACGACCCGCACGCCCTTGGGCACCTGGGCCGCGTTCTCCGCGCGGACCGCCCACACGCGGCGCATGTGCGGGGCCTGCCGGGCGAGTTCGGCGTCGATGGCGGCGGGGTTGCAGGAGACGCTGCGGCTCCAGTAGGCGGAGAACAGCACCAGGTTCTCGTCCAGCGGCAGCCTGAGCTGCGACTGGTAGAAGGCGCCCATCGCGCTGCGCTTGGAGCGGTTGAGCGCGGTGCGGGTGCGAGTCCTGACCCGCTGGCGGAGCTTCACCGCCGCGAGCGCGCTCACCATGGTGGTGTACGCGTCCCGCTCCAGCATCCCGTACTTGTGGCCGCGGCCGCCGCCCGGCCGGGTGAAGCCCTTGGGCACCCGGGCCCGGTAGTCGGCGGCGGCACGGTGGAAGAACTCGGCCCGCGCGTTCTGCGGCAGGCGGCCCGGGCGCTCCAGGACGGTCAGGTAGTGGTCGACCATCTTGCGGAACAACGGGCCGCGCCACCGGGCGAGTTCCTCGTGCGCGTCGAGGAAGTCGAAGACGCGGCGGTACTGGTCGAAGACGTCGAAGTGCTTGCGGCTCACCGTCTTGAGGATGTTGCCGCCCTCGCGGCGCTGCCGGTAGCGCACGCAGACGCGGTCCAGCACGGCGATCCGCTCGGCGCTGATCAGCGAGCAGAACGTCCAGGGGGCGTCCTCGTAGTACCCGGGCGGGAAGGTGAGCCCGGTGCGGGTGATGAAGTCCCGCCGGTAGGCCTTGTTCCAGACGATCTGCAGCAGGTCGAGCAGTTCGGGCCGCTCGGCGAGGGAGAAGACGTCCGGTCCCTCCTCCTTGAGCAGCTCGGCCCGGAGGTTCGGGCGGACCCTGCCGTCCCAGTAGGTGCGGGTGTAGTCGAAGACGAGGATCTCGGGATGGTCCGTGGCCTCGAGCCGGTCGCGAATGGCCGACAACGCGCCGTCGGACAACGTGTCGTCACTGTCCAGGAACAACACGTAATCGCCCGTGGCCTTTTCCAGCCCGGCGTTGCGCGCGCGACCCAGACCCACGTTTTCCGTGAGGTGAATCACATGAATCCGGGAGTCGCGTTTCGCGTACTCGTCGAGAATGGCCCCAGACTCGTCCGGCGAACAGTCGTCGACCGCGATGATCTCGAAGTCCGTGCAGTCCTGTCCGAGTACGGAGTCGAGGCACTCGGGCAGATAGCCCTGCACCTTGTACACGGGGACGACGAGAGAGAGTTTGGGCATCCTTACAACCTGTTCCGAGAACTGACCAGGGGACCGCGAGCCGGGACCGGGGCCGGAACACGTTCCCGGCGCCGTGGGGGCCTGGAGCGCGCCGCCGCATCAGCGTAAAGGATTCACGCGAAGTTTCCGCTGGCACGGTAGTCGGACAGTCCGTGCCCGGCCACCACGGGAATTGCCCGGCGACGGAGGCCCGAAACGAACGCTTCACCGCGGCTGGAGAACTTCCTCACATTCGGCCCCCCTGTCCTCTTTAAGGACTTCCGTCGGCTTCCGTCCCTTGTGCCCGACTCGATTTTCCCCGGCGCACGGACGAGTCTGCATCCAGGTACGAAGACCTGGGAGGCATGAGGATGAGCTGGCTGGTCACGGGTGGCGCCGGGTACATCGGCGCGCATGTGGTGCGCGCTCTGGCCGACGGCGGTGAACGCGTGGCCGTCTACGACGACCTGTCCACCGGCAGCGCGGACCGGGTGCCCGAAGGGGTGCCGCTGGTGGTCGGCAGCGTGCTCGACCGGGCCGCCCTGGAAGGCGCGTTTCGTGACCATGCTGTGACAGGTGTGGTGCACATCGCGGCCAAGAAGCAGGTGGCCGAGTCGGTGGAGCGGCCGCTCCACTACTACCGGGAGAACGTGACGGGTCTGCAGACCCTCCTGGAGGCCATGACGTCGACCGGCGTCGACCGCCTCGTCTTCTCCTCCTCCGCCGCCGTCTACGGCATGCCCGACGTGGACCTCGTCACGGAGGACACCCCCTGCCTGCCGATGAGCCCCTACGGCGAGACCAAGCTGATCGGTGAGTGGCTGATCGGCGCCGCCGCCCGGGCGCACGGCATCCGCGCGGCGTCGCTGCGCTACTTCAACGTCGCGGGCGCCGCAGCCCCCGAGCTGTCCGACTCCGGCGTCTTCAACCTCATCCCCATGGTCTTCGAGCGCCTGGAGGCGGGCGAGGCCCCGCGCGTCTTCGGCGACGACTACGCCACGCCCGACGGCACCTGCGTACGGGACTACATCCACGTACGGGACATCGCCGCCGCCCACCTGGCGGCGGCCCGGCGCCTCGGGGACGCCCCGGAGGGCACCTCGCTCGTCCTGAACATCGGCCGCGGCGAGGGCAGTTCGGTCCGGGAGATGGTGGACCGCATCCTCAAGGTCGCCGGCCGGGAGGACCTCGCCCCGCGGGTGACCGAACGCCGCCCCGGCGACCCGGCCCGCGTCGTCGCCTCCGCCGACCGCGCCCACGCGGAACTCGGCTGGTCGGCGCGGCACGGCCTGGACGACATGATCGACTCGGCCTGGCAGGGCTGGTGCCACCGGCACGGGTGACGTCCGTCGGCTCTGCCCCCGGGCTCCGTCCGCCGCCGAGGACTGCCGGGCCGCCGTCGAGGGCTGCCCGCCCGCTCCGAAGCGGCGTCGGCCGACCGGTTGACGGCCTCCCGGCCGCTTCCCGCGCGGGTGTGCGGCCCGGGGCCGCGACGCACCGGGGCGCGTCCCTCGGCGCCCCGGCCCGGCGGCAGGCGTCAACGGCCTCCCGGCCGCTTCCCGCGCGGGTGTGCGGCCCGGGGCCGCGACGCACCGGGGCGCGTCCCTCGGCGCCCCGGCCCGGCGGCAGGCGTCAGGGGCGGTTCCGCCGCTCCGGCGCGGCGGCGGCGAGGGCTCCGGCGTGCCGCCGCGGGGCGGGGAGCGGCAGCTCCGCCGACGTCCGCTCCGCCTTCCGCGCCCGGTGCTCCCCGGCCGTCGCGCACAGCGCCCGTACGGCCCCGGCGAAGCGCTCCTGGGACGGCGGCTCGGCCGGCCCCAGCAGCCTCAGGGCCAACTCGGCGCGCGCCCCCGCCAGTTCGTCCAGCTCGGGACGCCGGACCGCCTCCAGCAGCGCCGGCACCCCGGACGCGTCCGGCGCCAGCACGGTCGCCGCCGCCACCGTCGGGAACGACTTGCGGAACACGTCCTCGGCCAGCCCGCTGGTGTTGGCCACGGCGTACGGCTTGCCGCTCGCGAGGAAGTCGCTGATCACGCTGGACACGTCGCTGATGAGCAGATCGGCCTGGTTGAAGCAGACGTACAGCGGCGGCCGGGCGTCCGTGACGACCTGGTGCTCCCAGGCCGGCAGCGAGGCCCGGTACGCCTCCTCCCAGGCGGCCGTCGCCCGCGCCACCGCAGACGCCCGCCCGGGCTCCGGCGCCGGCCGGTACAGCATCCGCTCCGCCTGGTCGGCGGCCGACCGGAAGCCCGCTGCGACGAGCCCGTCCAGCTCCGCCGTCCGCCGGGTCAGCTCGGCCGCCGCCGACGCGTCAGGGCGGGGCCCGCCCCGCTCCCGGCCCGCCGCCCGCACCAGCTCCCGGATGCGCAGGTCGGCGGCGCGTGCCCGCGGATCGACCGACCCCGTCAGCGGGTGCGGCTTGTACAGCAGCCGCACCCCCGGGTCCGCGAGCAGCGCCCGCACGAGGTTCTCGCCGGCCACGACGACCGACGTGTTGCCGGGGTTGCCGTCCCAGCCCTCCCAGGTCGGCGCGTACAGGACCGTCGTGTACGCGCCGGGCGCGGGCGGCCCCGCGTACGGCGCCACGGCGTCCAGCTGCGGGCGGCCGATCTCCACGACGTCCTTGTCCTCCACCCCGACCTCCGCCAGCGCGTACCGCTCGCGCGCCGCCGGGCCGGCCACCCACACCTCGTCGTACGCCTTCGCGTACGGGTTGCACGAGGACAGCTTGTCGCTCTCCCCGTGGTTGACGAAGGCGTGCTTGATCGTGGGGATGCGCAGGACCTGCGAGGTCTTCCCGGAGTTGGACGGGTGCAGCAGTACCCGCAGCGTGGAGTGCTCCAGGCGCATCAGCGTGGACACCCGGGGCAGGCACACGACCGGGATGTCGGTCGCCGCGATCCGCTGCACCATGTGCCGTTCCCGCAGCACGATCAGCGGCCGCTCGTCCAGCCGGGCCAGCGGCTCCAGCCACATGTTCGCCTGGTACGCGGAGGAGGCCCCGCCCGAGAAGTACAGGCCGACGGTGGGCCGGTACGCCGCGAGCCACGCCTCGAACCAGTCGAGCACCTCCTGCTCGCCCGCCGGCCGGCGCCCCGGCAGCAACCGCAGCAGCAGCGCGACCAGGCCCGCCAGCGCCGCCGTCAGGGACAGCGCGAGACCGGCCGCGCCGTAGACCGGGGCGTCGGTGGCCGTGGTGGCGAGCAGCCCGGCCGTCGCCGGCAGCCCGAAGGCCGCCAGGCGGTGCCCGGGCCGGCGCAGCAGCAGCGGGGGAGCCGGGGTCAGGCGCAGCGCGGAGGTGTCGACGTTCCGGGTGACCACGGGCAGCGTGCGGGTGCGGCGGACCAGGACCGACACCGCCTGGATCGCCCAGTGCAGCCCGTAGAAGGCGAGCAGACCGGCGACCAGCGGGGCGTACACCGTCTCCCGGTGCTGCTCGCCGAGCCGCAGCAGCCCCACCACGAGCAGCAGGTCCCGCAGCACGTGCCGCACCGTGACGTCCGCGTGCGACTTGGCGAACAGCGACACCATGCCCCGCTGCCACCGGTACAGCACGCCCTCCGCGGCCAGGGAACCGGCGGTCGCGGCGAGCAGCAGGGGTACGTGCGGCAGCAGCGCGCCGACGGCCTGCGCGACGAAGGCGGCCGCCGCCACGCACAGGACGAGCACCTTCACCACGGCCCGCCGCCCCGGCAGGCCGAAGCGGAGACCGCGGGGCACGCGGGGCGGGCGGGGGAGTCGGCGGCGGGGCGGGGATAGGGGCACTGCGGTCGCTCCAGGCTCGTCGCACATCGGACGACCGGGTTAACGCCCGGTGGCCGTCCGACGACACGCGCGTGTTGACCGCCCCCTCGACGCGGCGGATCCCGCACCGGGCGTCCACAGCCTGAACCGTGGTGCGGCGCGCGTCGCCCTTCGCGTAGATTGCCTGGCGAGCGCAGGGATCGGCGCGCGTCGACGGGAGAGGCGGACGGGGCCGTGGCAGGGGCAAGGCAGGCCGTGGGCGAGGCCCGCAGGATCGTCGTCAAGGTCGGCTCCTCCTCGCTGACCACCGCGGCGGGCGGCCTGGACGCCGACCGGGTCGACGCGCTCGTCGACGTCCTCGCCAAGGTGCGCGGGGGAGGGGACCGGGAGATCGTCCTCGTCTCCTCCGGTGCCATCGCCGCCGGACTCGCCCCCCTGGGCCTGCGCCGCCGCCCGAGGGACCTGGCCCGCCAGCAGGCCGCCGCCAGCGTCGGCCAGGGACTGCTGGTCGCCCGCTACACCGCCTCCTTCGCCCGCTACGGCGTACGCGTCGGACAGGTGCTGCTGACCAGCGACGACATGAGCCGCCGCGCCCACCACCGCAACGCCTCCCGCACCCTCGACAAACTGCTGGCGATGGGCGCCTTCCCGATCGTCAACGAGAACGACACCGTCGCCACCGACGAGATCCGCTTCGGCGACAACGACCGGCTCGCCGCCCTCGTCGCCCACCTGGTCCGCGCCGACCTGCTGGTGCTCCTGTCCGACGTGGACGGCGTCTACGACGGCGACCCGAGCAGGCCGGGCACCTCGAGGATCGCCGAGGTGCGCGCGCCGGCCGACCTCGCGGACGTCGAGATCGGCAGCACGGGCAAGGCCGGCGTCGGCACCGGCGGCATGGTCACCAAGGTCGAGGCGGCCCGCATCGCCGCCGCCGCCGGCATCCCCGTGGTGCTGACCAGCGCGGTGCACGCGGCCGACGCCCTGGCCGGCGGCGACACCGGCACCTGGTTCCACGCCACCGGCAAGCGCTCCGCCGACCGGCTGCTCTGGCTCCAGCACGCCTCCACCCCGCGGGGGGCGCTCCTCCTGGACGACGGTGCGGTGCGCGCGGTCGTCGACGGCCGCAAGTCGCTGCTGCCGGCCGGGATCGCCGCCGTCGAGGGCGAGTTCACCGCCGGGGACCCCGTCGAGCTGCGCGACGGCGCGGGACACGCGGTGGCCCGCGGGCTCGTCAACTTCGACGCCAGGGAGATGCCCCGCCTGATCGGCCGCTCCACCCGCGAACTGGCGCGCGAACTCGGCCCGGCGTACGAACGTGAGGTCGTACACAGGGACGACCTGGTGATCCTGCATCCGTAATGGGTCGAAACGTCCCCGAATCGGCGGTGGACGTTCCGCAAAACCGCCCCGCGAGCCTGTGCGGCCTGCTCAACTTTCCTCAGGGACGAGCCCGGCCGACCACCGGGCCGAGCGGTGTGCGTGAAGGAGGCCGTCGTGAGCGGAGTGCGCCCTGGGACGGCGGCGTCCCGCGGTGGTACGGGGTACCGCGGTGGCACCGGCTCCCGCGGTGGGAGCACGGCCTCCCGCGGCGGCACCGGCGCCCGGGGGAGCCGCGGCGGACCCCGCGCGGCCGGCGAGGAGCGCCCGCTGACCAGCGTCGCGGCCGGTGACCGCCACCGGGGCGAGGAGCCCGAGCACACCCCGCGCCTGTGGCACGTCACCCTCAGCGTCTCCGGCGCCCGCGCCCCGCTCACCGAGGTGCGCCGCGCCCTGGAGCAGCTCGCCCACGACCACCCCTTCCTGCTGACCAGCCGGTACGCCGACGACCACGCGGAGATCCGGTACTGGGAGGAGGCCCGCGACCTGCACGACGCCGCCGCGGTCGCCCTGCGCCTGTGGGGCGAGCACCGGCAGACCGCCGGACTGCCTCCCTGGGAGATCGTCGGCCTGGAGGTCATCGACCGGGCCACCTACCACCAGCGCATCGCCGCCGGGTACGGGCCCGCCCCGGCCACCCCGGTCGGGGTGCACCCCTTTTGACGCCGTCCGGGGCATGTCTCGGGGTTTGGGACAGCCGGTGAACGCCCCTGCCCGGCGCACTACGCTTCCCCCCATGACCACGCTCTCGCCGTACGACTCGATGTCCCCGGTCACCCGGGCCGCCTACCGGGCCAAGGCCGCCGCGGCCGACCTCGCGCCGCTGCCGCGGGCCGCCAAGGACGACGCGCTGCTCGCCGTCGCGGACGCGCTGGAGGTCCGGACGAGCGAGATCGTCGAGGCCAACGCCCAGGACGTGGCCAAGGCCCGCGCCGCCGGGACCAGCGAGGCCATCATCGACCGGCTGACCCTGACCCCGGAGCGGGTCCGCGCCATCGCCTCCGACGTGCGCGACGTCGCCGCGCTGCCCGACCCGGTCGGCGAGGTCGTGCGCGGCTCCACGCTCCCCAACGGCATCGACCTGCGCCAGGTCCGGGTGCCGCTCGGCGTGGTCGGCATCATCTACGAGGGCCGGCCCAACGTGACGGTCGACGCCGCCGCCCTGTGCCTGAAGTCCGGCAACGCGGTCCTGCTCCGCGGCTCCTCCTCCGCCTACGGGTCCAACACCGCCCTGGTCCGCGTCGTCCGCGACGCCGTGGGCGGGGCCGGACTGCCCGCCGACGCCGTGCAGCTCGTGCCCGGCGAGAGCCGCGAGAGCGTGCGCGAGCTGATGCGGGCCCGCGGCCTGGTCGACGTGCTCATCCCGCGCGGCGGGGCCTCGCTGATCAACACGGTCGTCCAGGAGTCCACGGTCCCGGTCATCGAGACCGGCACCGGCAACTGCCACGTCTACGTCGACGCCCAGGCCGACCTCGACATGGCCGTCGACATCCTGATCAACTCCAAGGCGCAGCGCGTCGGCGTCTGCAACGCGGCCGAGACCCTCCTGGTCCACCAGGACATCGCCGCCGAGTTCCTCCCCCGCGCGCTGGACGCCCTCGCCGAGGCCGGCGTCACCGTGCACGCCGACGAACGCGTGCTGGCCCATGCCGAGGACTCCAAGGCGACCGTCGTGGAGGCCACGCCGGAGGACTGGGAGACGGAGTACCTCTCCTACGACATCGCCGCGGCGGTCGTCGACTCCCTCGACCGGGCCGTCGAGCACATCCGGCTGTGGACCTCCGGTCACACCGAGGCCATCGTGACGACCTCCCAGCAGGCCGCCCGCCGCTTCACCCAGCTGGTCGATTCCACCACCGTCGCGGTGAACACCTCCACCCGCTTCACCGACGGCGGCCAGTTCGGCTTCGGCGCCGAGATCGGCATCTCCACGCAGAAGCTGCACGCCCGGGGACCGATGGGGCTGCCGGAACTGACCAGCACCAAGTACATCGTCACCGGTGACGGGCACGTACGGCGCTGATCGGGCCCCCGCCCCACCTACGGGCACCGACGGGAGCCGCCGCACCGGCCCGGCGTGCGTCGGCGCGAGCCGCGCCGAGGCGCACGCCGGGGCACGGACGACCGGCGCACGCTCTCGGTGACGTCCCTGCCCCGATCGGGGCATCTCACCCACCGGATGAATTTCCCCGCGGTCTGCCCAAAACGACCCCCCCGGTCTACTCTGGTCCCGTGCCGGAGGACGTGGGGGGTAGGCCGTTCCCTGACGGCTGGGAGCCCGACGACGATCACGACCGCGGGGTGTCGGACGAAGAGTTCGCCTCCGTGGTCTTCGACGAGGACTTCGTACGGGCGGCCGTTGTGCACGAGCCGACCGCCGTCGAACGCCTCCTGGCCGCCGCGGAGGCCAGGGCCGAGGCCACCGAGGCGGAGGCGGCCCGCCGCGGCCGCAGCAGAGCCGAGCGCTACGACGACGGGTACGGCGACTTCGGCCACGACCCCGACCTCGACGACCCGGACGACGACCGGGACCTCCTCGACCGCCCCTACGGCGCTCCTCCCGCCTCCGGGAAACAGGTCCGCTGGCACCGCCCGGTGGCCTGGCTGCTCGCCCTGGTGATGGGGATCGGCATGGTCGCGCTGGCCTTCGTGGCCGTGTACCGGGGCGCGTCCTCGGGCGGCGGCACGCAGCAGGTGCCCCCACCCGCCTCCACCGGCCCCGAGCAGGGCGGCACCGCGACGCCCTCGGCCTCCGCCGACTACTCGCAGCCGGCCGTCCCGGTCATTCCGCACAGCCCCTGACCGACCGCCCGGGGACCGGGGGCCCCTCCCGCCCTGACCCCTGCCGACGCGTTTACCGGGCGTCCCGGCGACCCACCCTGAAGGTATGGCAGGGCTTGGCGACCCGCCCGGAGGGACGCCCGAGGGCTCCCCCGGAGGCGGAGAGGACGAGTACCGATCCGTCGTCTTCGACGAGTCGTTCGTCCGCGCTGCCCGCCTCCAGGAGTTCTCCGCGCAGGAGCGCATCGCCGACCACACTCCCGCCGTGCGCCGCCGTACGCCGCTGCGCCGGGCCGGCCTCTCCCGGCAGGCGCTGATCCTCGTCGTGCTGATCGCCGTGGCCTTCGGCACCGCCCTCTACATGGGCGTCCGGCACCCCTACCAGAACCCCGGCGACCAGCGGTCCGGCGAGCCGGTGCGGATGACCGTCGTCCCGCTCGCCCCCCGCGAACCGGTGCCGGGCGCGCGGGACGCCGTCCACCTGTACGAGCACAGCCCGGCCGCGCACTTCCGGTCCGCCGCCGAGGGCGTCCCGCTGCCCGGCGCCCGGCGCACCGCGCACTTCTCCGAAGACCAGGTGCTCAACGCGCTGACCACCGCCAAGAACTACATCGTCCGCTCGGCGCTCGACCCGGACGTGCTCGGCCGGGGCGAGGTCCGTTCCGTGCGGGTGCTGCTGGACCCAGACCAGCTCGACCAGTTCGACGAGAGCTTCGAGCGGCCCGCCGCGGACGGCCGGCACGCGCCCACCGGCTGGCTGGTGCGCTTCGACCCGGGGCGCGCCCGACTCACCGACGCCGAGATCCGGGTGAAGGGCAGCATGCGGATCGCGGAGACGGAGGCGTCCACGCTGGAGGTCACCGCCGACCACACGATGGTCTACCCCCTGCGGCCCGCCGGCGACGACCGGGCCGAGGCCTCGCTGTTCACCGTCCGGCGCGAGCTGCACTTCCGCTTCGACCGGGAGGACCTGCGCCTGCACCAGACGCAGCTCGTCGCCTCCTACGTCCAGGCCGGCCCGCTGTCCTGCGCCGAGGACGCGGCGAACCACCTCCGGCCGCTGCTCGCCGGCCAGAGCGTCAGGACCAGCGCCCCGGCGGGCACCGATCCCTACACCACCGACAACGCCACGGCCCTGTGCGGCACCCTCGCGACCGGCGCGCAGCCGCGGGTGTGAGGGGCCGGACGGGGCCGTGAACCGCGCTCTCAGGCGCCGTCGCGGGGCGGGCGGTCGTCCGGGCCGCCGTCCGTGCCGCCGGCCCCTGTCGGACCTTCGGACGGGCGGTCGGACGGGCGGTCGGCGTCCTGGGGCGGCCTCGGCCGGGAGCCGGTGAAGCCGCCGAAGCCCCGCCGCACCCGGTCCCCGAGGTCACCGGCACCGCCGGCGATGTCGCCCACCAGCTTCATCAGGGGGTCCTTGGAGTCGCGCACGTCCGAGGCGTAGCTGGACGCCGACTGGCGGAAGGAGTCCCGGACCGAGGTGTCCTTGTCCTCCTCGCGCCGCGCGTAGTGGCCGTCCATGATCCGCTGGTAGTCGCGGGACTCGGCCCACTTCTTCAGCTCGGCGGCCCGCACCGTGGTGAAGGGGTGGGAGCGGGGCAGCACGTTCAGGATCTTCAGCACGGAGTCGCGCAGGTCGCCCCCGGCCTCGTACTCGTCGGCCTGCTCCAGGAACGCGTCCACGTTCATCTCGTGCAGGTGGTTGCCGCCCGCGATCTTCATCAGGCCCCGCATGGAGGCCTGGAGGTCCTGACCGACCAGCAGGCCCGCACGGTCGGCGGACAGCTCCGACTTGCGGAACCACTCGCGCAGCCCGGTCACGATCGCCATGATCGCCAGGTTCCCCAGCGGGATCCAGGCGACCCGGACCGCGAGGGACGTCAGGAAGAGCAGGACGGTCCGGTAGACCGAGTGCCCGGACAGCGCGTGCCCGACCTCGTGCCCGACGACCGCCCGCATCTCCTCCTCGTCCAGCAGCTCGACGAGGCCCGTGGTGACGACGATGATCGGTTCGTCCAGACCGATGCACATCGCGTTGGGCTTCGGATCCTGCTGCACGTACATCGCCGGGACCTTCTCCAGGTCCAGGATGTAGCAGGCGTCGCGCAGCATGACGTTCAGATGGGCGAACTGCCGGTCCGAGACCCGGACCGAGTCGGACAGGAACAGCAGCCTCAGGCTCCGCTCGGGCAGCAGCCCGCTGAGCGCCTTGAAGACCGTGTCGAAGCCGCTCAGCTTGCGCAGCGCCACCAGGGCGCTGCGGTCGGCGGGGTGCTCGTACGCGCGCGAGGAGATCCCGGGGAAGCGCCTGCGCTGCCTGCTCGGCACGTGCTCGTGCCCGTTGTGCTGGTGGCCGTCGGACATGTCATCCCCCATGTGCGTGTGTGCGGCCTGTGCTGCTGGCCGGCCCTTTACGAACCCTTGTGCGGTCCTTTGCGCCCCCGGAGCCGAGCCCACCTCAGGCGGAGATACCGTGGACGGGCAGTGCAACGAAGGAGTCCACGTCATGGCGCACACCCCCCACACCGACTGGCTCGCCACGGCGGCGACCGCGGCCGAACAGCAAGGGGCGGGGAATCTGCTCCGGGTGGTGCTGATCGTGATGATGGTGGGCTGCGTGCTGACCGCGTGGTTCCTGCTGCGGGGGTACAAGCGGAAGGACGACTGAGGAGATCCGAAGGTTCCCCGGACCTCCCCGACCCGTCCCCAACGGCGGAGTCGGCGTGATCGCCCGTGAGACGCCCGCATACGATGAGCCGACGTCTTTATTCCGCCCACACCGGATAGGTCCTGCCGAAGATGAGCTTCCACAGCACCGCTGCCCAGATCGTCACCCTCGCCTCCGAGGGCGGCGAGGAGCACAGCGGCAACCACCAGAGTCTCAGCCCTTACGTCACCGGCATCGGCGCGTTCGTCATCCTGATGCTGCTGCTGTGGATCACCACCCGGTTCAACCGCGACCGCTGAGCACGGCCGCGGGTCCGGGGACCGTGGGCCCGGCAGGAGCCCTCAGGCCGGGCCGGTAGGGTCTGCACGCATGGGAGAGCAGGACATGCCTACCGGTCCGGCGCACGACACGGCGCCCGCTCCGGCGCGCGGCACGCAGAACCGGGTGGCGCCCGCGCGCGCCGCCGGCCCGGGCAACGGCCCGTCGCCGTCGGGCAAGCGCCGCCTCGGCGTCATGGGCGGCACCTTCGACCCGATCCACCACGGACACCTCGTGGCGGCCAGCGAGGTCGCCGCGCAGTTCCACCTCGACGAGGTGGTGTTCGTGCCCACCGGGCAGCCCTGGCAGAAGAGCCACCGCGCGGTCTCCGCGGCCGAGGACCGCTACCTGATGACGGTCGTCGCCACCGTCGAGAACCCCCAGTTCTCGGTCAGCCGCATCGACATCGACCGCGGCGGCCCCACCTACACCGTGGACACCCTGCGCGACCTGGCCGCCCTCAACACGGACGCGGACCTGTTCTTCATCACCGGCGCCGACGCCCTCGCCCAGATCCTCACCTGGCGCGACAGCGAGGAGCTGTTCTCCCTGGCACACTTCATCGGCGTCACCCGCCCCGGCCACACGCTCACGGACGCCGGGCTCCCCAAGGGCGGAGTCTCGCTCGTCGAGGTCCCCGCCCTCGCCATCTCCTCCACGGACTGCCGTGCGAGAGTCGCCCAGGGCGATCCCGTCTGGTACCTGGTGCCGGACGGCGTGGTGCGCTATATCGACAAGCGCCAGCTGTACCGCGGCGAGTGAGCCGAGAGGGGCACCGGTGAACGACGGATACGACGCGGGGTACGGCGGCGACCAGTACGAACTCGTCGGCTACGACGAGTACGGCCGGCCGGTGTACCGCCAGGCCCAGGCGCCGGACCAGGCCCAGGGCGGCCTCGGCGGACAGCAGCCGTACGACCCGTACGCGCAGCCGCAGGCCGGCCAGTACGGTCACCAGCAGGGGCAGTACGGGCAGCAGGGCTACGGCTACGACCCGTACGCGCAGCAGCCCGCCCAGCAGCCGTACGACCCCTACGGCGCCCAGGGCGGCTGGGACACCGGGCAGCAGCCCCCCGCCCCCGGCCACGGCACCTACGACGGCTACGCCACCGGCCAGGAGCAGCCCGCCCACGACCCGTACGGCCGCACCGCCACCAGCGGCCCGCAGCCCCGCGTCGCCGAGCAGACCGCCCACATCCCGCAGCAGGCAGGCCCGCGCGGGGAACCGGAGGCGGACGCCCTCACCGAGACCGCCGGGCCCGACCGGGAGTACCGGACCGAGCAGTTCGCCTTCGTCGAGGAGCCCACCGACGACTCCGAGGACGTCATCGACTGGATGAAGTTCACGGAGAACCGCACCGAGCGCCGTGAGGAGGCCCGGCGGCGCGCACGCGCGCGTGTCGTCGCCCTGGTCGTCGTCCTGGCGCTGGTCGCGGTCGGCGGCGTCGGCTACCTCTGGTACGCCGGGAAGCTGCCCGGCACGTCCTCCTCGGACGACCGGACGGGCGGCACGACGGCCGCCGGCGCCCAGAAACGCGACGTGATCGCCGTCCACCTGCACGACACCAAGGGCGGCGGCACCTCCACCGCGCTGCTCGTCGACAACACCACGACCAAGCAGGGCACCGCCGTACTGGTGCCCAACGCGCTCGCCCTGACCGGCGACGACGGCACCACCACCACGCTCGCCAGGTCCGTGGACGACGACGGTCCCGACGCGACCCGCACCGCGCTCGACTCGGCCCTCGGCACCGACATCGGCGGCACCTGGCGCCTGGACACGCCGTACCTCCAGATCCTCGTCGACCTGGTCGGCAACATCGAGGTCGACACCGACACCGACGTCCCCGACCCGGCGGCCAAGACCAAGGGCACCGCCCCGCTCGTCCACCAGGGCGAGAACCAGACCCTCAGCGGCAAGGCGGCCGTCGCCTACGCCACCCACCGCGGCTCCGGCGAGCGGGCCGACGCCCAGCTCCAGCGGTTCGGCCAGGTCATGCAGGGGGTGCTGCGCAAGCTCTCCTCCGACCCGCAGGCCGCGACCACCACCATCCAGACGCTCGGGCTGATCCTCGACCCGCCGCTGACCGACCAGGACCTCGGCGCCTTCCTCGCCGGGCTCTCCGACCTGGCCAAGGGCGGCGACTTCAGGACCGCGCTGCTGCCCGTGGGGGGTGACGGCAGGCTCAGCGCCGAGGCGAGCGACAGCATCGTCAAGGACGTGCTCGGCGGCACCGCCAAGAGCCCCGACAAGGACGCGGCCGTCAGCGTCTCCGTCCGCAACGCCACCGGCGTCGAGGACCGCGCCGGCAAGGCCCGCGTCGTCCTCCTGAACGGCGGCTTCACCTTCCTGGAGGGCGGCACCGCCTCCGGTACCGAAGCCACGTCGAAGGTGGTCTACGCGCAGGCCGCCGACAAGGAGAACGCCGTCCAGGTCGCCCAGACCCTGGGCCTGCCCGCCGGCTCCGTCACCCAGGGCGAGGTCTCCGCGAACGCGAGGGTCTCGGTCGTCCTCGGGCAGGACTACGAACCGGCGTCCTAGCGGGCGGCGCGGTCGTCACGTGGGGCACCGTCGGCGGTCGTGAGACCCTTGAGGTCAACCGACCGCCGACCCGAAAGCCAGGCAGTGACCGCGACCGACCGCTCCATCGAACTCATCAACGCCGCCGCCCAGGCGGCAGCCGACAAGCTCGCCCACGACGTCATCGCCTACGACGTCAGCGACGTGCTGTCGATCACGGACGCCTTCCTCCTGGCCTCCGCCCCCAACGACCGCCAGGTCAAGTCGATCGTCGACGAGATCGAGGAGCGGCTCAACAAGCAGCTCGGCGCCAAGCCGGTGCGCCGCGAGGGCGACCGAGAGGCCCGCTGGGTCCTGCTCGACTACGTCGACATCGTCGTCCACGTCCAGCACAGCGAGGAGCGCGTCTTCTACGCCCTGGAGCGGCTCTGGAAGGACTGCCCCGAGCTGGAGCTGCCCGCCGACGCCAAGGAGACCCGCGGCAAGGGGGCGGAGCACGCCGAGCTCAAGGCCGCCGAGGAGGCGACCGACACCGACGGGGACTGGCGGTGAGCGCCACCGGCGAGGTGACCGCCGGCCGGCCCGGCAAGGGCCGGCGCATCATCCTGTGGCGGCACGGCCAGACCTCGTGGAACGTGGAGCGCCGCTTCCAGGGCACCACGGACGTCGAGCTGACCGAGACCGGCGTCGCCCAGGCCCGCCGCGCCGCCCGGCTGCTCGTCGGACTGCGCCCCGACGCGATCATCGCCTCCGACCTCAAGCGGGCCGCGCACACCGCGGCCGAACTCGCCGCCCTCACCGGCCTGGACGTGACCCCGGAGGAGGGCCTGCGGGAGACCTACGCGGGCGTCTGGCAGGGGCTGACCCACGAGGAGATCATCGCCCGGCACGGCGAGCAGTACGCGGCGTGGAAGCGCGGCGAGCCGGTCCGCCGCGGCGGTGGCGAGCTGGAGACCGAGGTCGCCGACCGCGCCGCGCCCGTGGTGCTCCGCCACGCGGAGAAGCTCGGCGAGGACGGCACCCTCGTCGTGGTCAGCCACGGCGGCACGATCCGCACCACCATCGGCCGCCTGCTCGGTCTGGAACCGCACAGCTGGGAGAGCCTCGGCGGGCTGACCAACTGCTGCTGGTCCGTCCTCGGCGAGGGCGCCCGGGGCTGGCGCCTGCTGGAGCACAACGCCGGCACGCTGCCGGAACCGGTGCTCGGCGACGACGACTGAGCCGCCGCGGGCGGGGTCCGGTACCCGGATTTCACTTTCCGGCAGGTCGCAGGCTAAAGTTCTTCTTGTTCGCCCCGCCGAGCGGAGCGAAGGACCACACGGCCCAGCCGGGTGGCAGCAAGGGGCTATAGCTCAGTTGGTAGAGCGCCTGCATGGCATGCAGGAGGTCAGGAGTTCAATTCTCCTTAGCTCCACAGCCCACGGACGAATCCCGTCCCCCTCGGGGGGCGGGATTTTTCGTTCGAGCCCAGCTGAGCACCAGGCGTCCCGCAGGCGTATACCCCTCCGGGACTCCGTGTCCGGACCGGTACTGAGGCGTCGCTGACCGTATTGGCCCGGTCGTGGCAGAATCAAACGGCCGGAAGGGACCGCGGCCCGACGGGAGGGAGTGGCGATGCCTGCGAGCATCCTCGAGGAGGTCGGTCATCTCCTCGGCGGAGCGGTGACACGGAACACGATCACCCGTCTCAGCTGCCCTTCCTGCGGTTCCGGACACGTGGCCCAAGTCCTCGGTGACAACGGCGGGATCTCTTACGTGTGCACGGCCTGCGGCCACAGCTGGAGCTGATCGATGGGTGCACACAGGCGGAAGTGCGACTGGTGCGGCAGCGGCACCCCGATCGTGCGGGACATGGAGCCGGTGAATCCGGACTACCAGTACTGGTGCGAGGAGTGCGCGCGGGCGCTGATCATAAAAGGCGACCCCATCGAGACGTACCGTGAGCTGGAGGGTGAGCCGATCTACGGCCGGCTCCTGGAGGAGCACTGCACACTCAAGCGGTTCTACTCCTTCGTGACGGCCTAGCCACACCTGCCCAGTGCGGAGCATCCGGCACCAAATCGGACAGAACGGAAACGATTTGGTGTTGGGCCCGGTGGACCGTGTAATGTTGGCGTCGCCGCCGGGGAGACCGGGCGGAGGAAGAAGCAAGGGGCTATAGCTCAGTTGGTAGAGCGCCTGCATGGCATGCAGGAGGTCAGGAGTTCAATTCTCCTTAGCTCCACAGAAAAACCCCCCGGATCACGATCCGGGGGGTTTGTTCGTATGATCCGGCCTCAGCGGCCGAGCGCCCGGCGGCCCCGGCCCGGGGAGAGGACCGGCAGGTTGGTCCGCGAGGGCGCGGGGAGCTGGCCCCGGGTGTCCTCCTCGATGCGCAGGGCGAGCGCCGGGCAGCGGCGCACCGCGCGGACCGCCTTGGCCTCCGCGAAGCGCGGCACCTCGGCCTGCGCGACCGTCGGGAAGCCGTCGGCGCCGAGCTGGAAGACCTCCGGCAGGATGTCCGCGCACAGGCCGTGGCCCCGGCACAGCGTCCAGTCGACGTAGATCTTCTGGCGGCTGGGGCCGTTCTCCGCACCGCCGCCCGGCACGCCCGTAGGGGTCGCCCCGCCCTCGAAGAGCGGCAGGACGCCCTCCACGGGCCGTCCGCAGCCGTTGCCGAGGACATGCGCGGCGAGGTCGTCGGTGAAGGCCTTGAGGGTCGACTCCAGGAACATCGCCGAGCCGTCCGGGTGCGAGCAGGCGCCGCGCCGCTTCACGTTCCGCGCGACCTGCTTGACCGCCTCCAGCGCGGCCGGGCCACCGCCGTTCAGGATGTCCTCCAGACCGCGGGCGGCGGCCGGCAGACCCAGGTAGCAGGGGCCGCACTGGCCCGCGCTCTCCTGCGCCAGCCACTGCGCCACGCGCAGCGACTCGCCCAGCGGGCAGGTGCCCTGACCGATCGGCAGGATCGCGCCCGCGCCGAGCGAGCCGCCCGCCTGCTGCAGGGAGTTGCGGGAGACGATCGCCTCGTCGACGGTCGCCGCGTCGATCCACTTGCCGTGGTAGCCGCCGGTCAGCACGCCCTGCGGCACCGGCGGGGCGCCGGCGAGCTGGAGGACGTAGCGCAACGGCACGCCCGTCGGCACCTCGATCACCATCGGGCGGGCGACCGCGCCGGAGACGGTGAGCATGACGGTGCCCGGCTCGTCGTACAGGCCGGTGTTGCCGTAGCGCTCCGGGCCGATGCGGGCGGCGATCGCCAGCTGGGCGAAGGTCTCGGCGTTGGACAGCAGTGTCGGGGCGCCGCCGACCCCGCTCCGGGAGGCGCTGACCTTGCGGCCGGGCGGCATCGCGGGGCCGCCGTCGATGGAGCGGATCAGGGAGGCGGCCGCACCGGTGACCATGCGGACCGGGTTGCGCTGCACCCGGGCGCGCAGGGCGGAGCGGCGCCCGTTGTTCAGGCCGCGCTCGGCGAGGGCGGCCTCCATGGAGCGCTGGGTGGACTCCCGGGTGACCCCGATGACCAGCGTGCGCGCGCCCATGGCCTCGGCGCACAGCAGCGCGCCGTCCAGGATCAGGTGCGGGGCGCGGTTGATGAGGACCGTGTCCTTGCGGCAGGCGGGCTCGTCCTCGCTGCCGTTGACGACCACGACCGGCCGCACACCGCGCTTGATCGCCGCCTCGGCGACCGAGCGCAGCTTCTTGTGGAAGGGGAAGCCCGCGCCGCCGCGGCCCAGCAGGTTGATGCGTTCGGACAGCTGGGCGAGCTGTTCGCCGCCCAGCGGTTCGAGCGGCCCGTGCACCTTGAGGTGCATCGGCAGGTCCAGGCGCTCGACAAGGTCGAAGCCCGACGTGAGCTGGGGAAGACCGACGACGCGGACTTCGGGGACGTCGGGCAGGGCCTCGTTCACTTCAAGCCTCCGGAAGGCGTGTTCCAAGGTTCGCCCGAACCCGGTGCGTCGAAATCGTAGGACGGGTCGTACGGCGTGCCGAAGGCCGTGGGGCCGGAGGGCACGCCGGGGGTCGGTTCAGTGGCGGGACCGCTGTTGTAGGTGTCGTTGGGGTAGTACGTGTCATAGACGGCGTTCGTCTCAGCGGTGTCGTACACGTCACTCGAGCCGTAGCCAGAGGCGTCCGGATTGCCATAGACCGGGATGGTGTGTCCCGTGTCGTTGAGCGGGTCGTAGGCCGAGGGGGGCGCCTCGCCGACCGGCGGGGGCGACGGTATCGGCCAGCTTCCCGAGGTGCTGCCGCCGCTGTCCGCGACCGGCATCGTCTGGGTGGGACGCATGTCCGGCGGCAGCAGGTCGGGCGTGACCGCGTCGGCCGGCAGCGGCTGCCGCCGGGTGCCGCCGGGGCTGGACACGGCGCGGTAGGCCGCCGCGAAGCCGCCTGCGGGCTCCGGGGGTGCGAGCCGCTCCGCGGACGCGTACAGCGGCGTGGACCGGGACCCGGAGGCCCCCTGGCCCGCGTACCCCGGAAGTGCGGAGGCGTCGGCCGTGCGGGCCCGGCTCTCCTCCAGCTCCTCCTGGCGCCTGCGCTCGGCGGTTCCGAAGAAGTCGGCGATCCGGTCGGCGACCCGGCGCTTGACCGGGCCGGGCGCCGCGCGCAGGGCCAGCGCCGCCATGACGCCGAGCACGGACAGGCCGTACAGCACCGTGAAGACCGGCTTCGCCGCGCGACCCGCGTAGAGCCCGTGCAGCAGGGCCAGGCACCACGCCGGGTAGGCCAGCATGTGCATGGCGCGCCAGCGGGAGGCCACGGGGGCCGGGGACGCGAAGCGGTTGCGCAGGGCGCCGGTCACGCCCACGAAGATCATGAGCATGCTGGCGAGGGTGCCGAAGCCGATGAGGACGGACCTTCCCCCGAAGGCCTCGTCCTCCGTGGCCAGCAGCCCGAAGGGTATCACCGCGGCGACCCAGGTGGTGTGGGCCAGGGTCAGCTTGACCCCGATGTGCACGAGCAGGAACACGACCGAGGCGACCGCGGTGGTCCGGTGCACCGCCTGCGCCAGGATGCGCTGGCGGGTGTCGAGGACCACCCGGTCCTGGGCGACGAGTCCCCAGATCACGGAACAGCTGAGGAAGACGAGGGAGAGGACACCGGCGCCGAAGTCGAGGAACTGGGCGAAGGTGTCGTCCATCGTGCTGTCGTTCGTCACCACGACCGGCCTCCCCACGTCAGGGACGTGAGGGGAGGGGGTGAGCTGTCACTGCTGGGGTGGAACGGGGGAGGGTTCATGGGGGCGACTCCGGAGCGGTTCGGGAAAGCGGTCCCGCTGCCGCACTCTAAGTGGCGCCATACCCGCGAGTACGAGGTTTGAGTTATTGCGTTGTTATCAAATGACAATGCGGTCGTTGTGATGTCCCGTTAGTGGTCGTTACGCGAAGTAACCTTTGACCTTGGTTCAGGTTCGCCCGGTGCGCAGGGTGTGCGCGGGGTGTGCGCGGGAGCGTGCTTGGGGGCGTGCGCGCGGCGTCCGCAGGGCCGTCGCGGCCCGTGCGGCGACTGCGGTACCCTGACGCCATGCGTGCCGTACGCCTTCTGCTTAGCGAGCCGCGCTGATCAGTCCCGACCCCGGCCACAGTCCGGCGGCCGGAATCGGCGCGGCGTCCCCTCCTGTGCGAGGGGATTTTTCATTTCCCGGCCTTCGTCGCCGTGGGTCATGAAGGTCGCAGCCGCTGGCAGAGACGATCGATGGAGCTTTGAGGATCATGAGCGAGACGAACCCCGCGGCGACCGCCCCTGTGTCGGCGGACGCCGCGCCGCACCGCTACACGGCCGCCATGGCCGCCGACATCGAGGCACGCTGGCAGGACTTCTGGGACGCCGAGGGGACGTACGCCGCACCGAACCCCGAGGGCGATCTGGCGGGCGACCCCGAGCTGGTCGCCAAGCCCAAGAAGTTCATCATGGACATGTTCCCGTACCCCTCCGGCGCGGGCCTGCACGTCGGTCACCCCCTGGGCTACATCGCCACCGACGTCTTCGCCCGCTTCCAGCGGATGACCGGCCACAACGTCCTGCACACCCTGGGCTTCGACGCCTTCGGACTGCCCGCCGAGCAGTACGCCGTGCAGACCGGCACGCACCCGCGCGTGTCGACCGAGGCCAACATGAAGAACATGCAGAGCCAGCTGCGCCGGCTGGGTCTGGGCCACGACAAGCGCCGGTCGTTCGCCACGATCGACCCGGAGTACTACAAGTGGACCCAGTGGATCTTCCTGCAGATCTTCAACTCCTGGTACGACGAGGAGGCGGGCAGGGCCCGGCCGATCGCCGAGCTGGTCGCCCGGTTCGAGTCCGGTGAGCGGGCGGTCCCGGGCCACTCCGGCCGGGCGTGGAGCGAGCTGACCGAGGCCGAGCGTGCCGACGTGCTGGGCGGGTTCCGCCTGGCCTACGCCTCCGACGCGCCCGTCAACTGGTGCCCGGGTCTGGGCACCGTGCTGGCCAACGAGGAGGTCACCGCCGACGGCCGTTCCGAGCGCGGCAACTTCCCCGTCTTCAAGTCCAAGCTGCGCCAGTGGAACATGCGCATCACCGCCTATGCCGACCGGCTGCTGGACGACCTGGACGAGCTGGACTGGCCCGAGGCCATCAAGCTGCAGCAGCGCAACTGGATCGGCCGGTCCGAGGGCGCCCGCGTCGACTTCCCCGTCGACGGGGAGCGCATCACCGTCTTCACCACGCGCCCGGACACCCTGTTCGGCGCCACCTACATGGTGCTGGCGCCCGAGCACCCGCTGGTCGAGAAGTTCACCCCGGCCGCCTGGCCCGAGGGCACGCACGACGTGTGGACCGGCGGTCACGCGACCCCGACCGAGGCCGTCGCGGCGTACCGCGCGCAGGCCGCCTCGAAGTCCGACGTGGAGCGGCAGGCCGAGGCCAAGGACAAGACCGGCGTCTTCATCGGCGCGTACGCGACCAACCCGGTCAACGGCGAGCAGGTGCCGGTCTTCATCGCCGACTACGTGCTGATGGGGTACGGAACCGGCGCGATCATGGCCGTCCCGGCGCACGACGGCCGCGACTTCGAGTTCGCGCGCGCCTTCGAGCTGCCCATCCGCTGCGTCGTCGAACCGACCGACGGCCGCGGTACGGACACCGCGACGTGGGACGAGGCCTTCGCCTCCTACGACGCGAAGATCGTGAACTCCGCCGGTGCGGACGTCTCCCTGGACGGCCTGGGCGTCGTCGAGGCCAAGGAGCGCGTCACCGAATGGCTGGAGCGGTCCGGCGCCGGCGAGGGCACCGTCAACTTCCGCCTGCGCGACTGGCTGTTCAGCCGCCAGCGCTACTGGGGCGAGCCCTTCCCGATCGTCTACGACGAGGACGGCATCGCGCACGCCCTGCCCGAGTCGATGCTGCCGCTGGAGCTGCCCGAGGTCGAGGACTACTCCCCGCGGACCTTCGACCCGGACGACGCCGACACCCGGCCCGAGACCCCGCTGTCGCGCAACGACGACTGGGTCCACGTCACCCTGGACCTGGGAGACGGCCGCGGGCCGCGCAAGTACCGGCGCGAGACCAACACCATGCCCAACTGGGCCGGCTCCTGCTGGTACGAGATGCGGTACCTGGACCCGCACAACAGCGAGAAGCTGGTCGACCCGGAGATCGAGAAGTACTGGATGGGCCCCCGCGAGGGCCTGCCGCACGGCGGCGTCGACCTGTACGTCGGCGGTGCCGAACACGCCGTGCTGCACCTGCTGTACGCGCGCTTCTGGTCCAAGGTCCTGTTCGACCTGGGGCATGTCTCCTCGGCCGAGCCGTTCCACAAGCTGTTCAACCAGGGCATGATCCAGGCCTACGTCTACCGGGACAGCCGCGGCATCGCGGTGCCGGCCGCCGAGGTGGAGGAGCGCGACGGCTCCTACTACTACCAGGGCGAACAGGTCTCCAGGCTGCTGGGCAAGATGGGCAAGTCCCTGAAGAACGCGGTCACCCCGGACGAGATCTGCGCCGAGTACGGCGCCGACACCCTGCGCCTGTACGAGATGGCGATGGGTCCGCTGGACGTCTCCCGTCCGTGGGACACGCGCGCGGTGGTGGGCCAGTTCCGGCTGCTGCAGCGGCTGTGGCGCAACGTCGTCGACGAGGACACCGGCGAGGTGACGGTCGCGGACGTCGCCGAGACCGACGTCGACACGGACACCCTGCGCGCCCTGCACAAGGCCGTCGACGGCGTACGGCAGGACCTGGAGGGCATGCGCTTCAACACCGCCATCGCCAAGGTCACCGAGCTGAACAACCACCTGACGAAGGTGGGCGGCCCGGTCCCGCGCACGGTCGCCGAGCGCCTGGTGCTGCTGGTCGCGCCGCTGGCCCCGCACGTCGCCGAGGAGCTGTGGCGCAGGCTGGGGCACTCCGACTCGGTCGTCCACCAGGACTTCCCGGTCGCCGACCCGGCCTACGTCGTCGACGAGACCGTGACCTGCGTCGTGCAGATCAAGGGCAAGGTCAAGGCGCGGCTGGAGGTCGCTCCGTCGATCTCCGAGGAGGACCTGGAGAAGGCCGCGCTGGCCGACGACAAGGTCGTGGCCGCGCTGGGCGGGGCCGGGATCCGCAAGGTGATCGTGCGGGCGCCGAAGTTGGTGAACATCGTTCCTGCCTAGCGGGCTGCCTGGCGGGCTGCTTGAGCGGGACGGGCGTCCGGGGCGGACGTCCTGTAGGGGGCGTGCGGGGGCGCGGACGTCCCCTAGGGGGCGGTGCGGGCCGGTTCAGGGTCGCGTGCGGGCAGGTTCGGGGTTCCGTCGGAACCCTGGGCCTGCCCGCTGCGTTTACCGTGGAAGAGCGGCGCGGAGAATGCCGCGGCCTGCCGGTGCGCGGGTCGGACGCCTGGAGGAGGAGCTTCGTGGAAGCAGTGATCACGGTATTCGCCCTGCTTTTCGTGCTCGCCCTCGTGCTGGGCGCCTACGCCACGGTGAAGGCCGTCGGCGCGGCCAAGCGCAGCGTGGACCGCGGTATCACCCAGGCCCGGCGCACGGTCGAGGACCACACGCTGCGGGCCAAGTCCCTCGTCCAGACGGGCCCGGCGGGCGAGCTGGCGCAGCTGCGGCTGACCCTGCGCACATCGATGCGGGCCACCCAGGACGCGCTGCACGCGGGTGTGGCCGAGGACGAGTCCCTCAAGGAGTCCCTCGCCCTCTTCGACCGGCTCAGCGCGCACGGGTTCGAACTGGACAGCGAGCTCAGGCGGCTGGAGTCCGATCCGGACCGGGCCACGCTCGCCGAGCGCCTCCCCACGCTGCGCGAGCGCACCGAACGCATCGCGCGCTCGGCGGAGTCCCTGCGCTGGGCGGCCCGTGACCGGGCCCGCCGTTTCGCGGACGACGACCTGGACTCACTGAGCGCGCAGATCGACGTCGAGGCCGGAGCCCTGCGGCACTGGACGGAGACGGAGCCCGCCGCCGCGCCACCGCCCTGGCCCGAGGCCCCGGCCGCCGACACCCCCGGCGCCCGGCAGAGTTGGCCGCGGACCCCGCAGCCGGAGCCGGCGGAGGAACCCGCGCGGCCCGCCCTCGACCCGCCCGGCCCGAGCCCCGTGTACCCCTGGCAGAAGAAGGCCCGTCCGGAGAACACGACCTGATCACACGCCGTGTGGATGCCCGGCGGAAGGGCCGGGCTGCCGTACCGGCGCTACGCCAGGTAACCTCCAGCTCATGTCCCGCCATGTCGCGATCGTCACGGATTCCACGGCCTACCTCCCGGCCCGGACGATGGAGCGGCACGGCATCACCGCGGTCCCCCTGACCGTCGTCCTGGGCGACCGGGCGCTGGAAGAGGGCACCGAGATCTCGACCCGCTCGCTGGCCCAGGCCCTGCAGAAGCGGCGCCCGGTCACCACCTCCCGCCCCGGCCCCGAACTCTTCGCCGAGACCTACCGACGGATCGCCGAGTCCGGCGTCGACGGCATCGTCTCCCTCCATCTCTCCGCCGAGCTCTCCGGTACGCACGACGCGGCCGTCGTCGCCGCGCGCGAGGCGGCGGTTCCGGTGCGGGTCGTGGACACCGGGATGATCGCGATGGCCCTCGGATTCTGCGCGCTGGCCGCGGCCGAGGCCGCGGAGGCGGGCGGCACGGTGGACGAGGCGGTCACGGCCGCGGAGAAGCGGGCCGCGGCCACCTCCGCCTACTTCTACGTCGACACCCTCGACTACCTGCGCCGCGGCGGCCGGATCGGCGCGGCCCAGGCCCTGTTCGGCTCCGCGCTCGCGGTGAAACCGCTGTTGCAGCTGGCCGAGGGCCGCATCGAGCCTCTGGAGAAGGTACGGACGGCGTCCAGGGCAATCGCCCGGCTGGAGGAGATCGTCGCCGACCGGGCGGGTGCCGCGCCCGTCGACATCGCCGTCCACCATCTCGCCGCCCCCGACCGGGCCTCGGCCCTGGCGGACCGTCTGCGCGAGCGGGTGCCGGGACTCGCCGACCTGCATGTGAGCGAGGTCGGGGCGGTGATCGGGGCACACACGGGCCCCGGGCTGCTGGGGGTCGTGGTCTCGTCGCGCTGAACGGGCGCCGCATCACCCGTGAGGGTGGCGGAGTTGTCCACAACGCGGTGGTCGTCCCCGGGATCTGACCAAGATCAACGCGGTGGTGCCGGGGTGCCCGATCCTCGTCGCATGGCTCTCCGATCACCACGTTCACACTCACGCTCACGTACGGCGACCGCGGCCAGTGGCCCGGGCCGGGGCCCCGCATCCGACGGCCGGCAGCGCGACCGCCGCCCCTCCGGGCGACTGCGCGACCGCCGTCGGTCGGACTCCGGCTTTCAGACCCGTTCCGGGTCCGGTCTGCACGGCCGTTCCGGGGCCGGGTCCGGTTTGCACGGCCGTTCCGGGGCCGGGTCCGGCTTGCACGCCCGTCCCGGGGCCGGGTCCCTTTCCGGCGGCCGGGGAGGACGGATGCGCCGGCACGCGCAGGCGGAGGAGCTGCGCCTGCGGGCCGAGGCACTCTTCGCCGAACACCCCGCGCGGCGGGGCGAGTCGGGGAAGGGACCGCCGACGCCCCGGGGCCGCGATCTCGGGCACCGGCGGGCGGACGCAGGCAGCGAAGGGGCGCGGAGGGAGACCGCCGGGAGCGAGGCGGAGGCGGCACACCGCGCCGCCGACACCCCTGCGGCGACCTGGCGGGACCGGGCAGGGCAGGCACTGCGGGAGCGCATGCCGGTGTGGTTGCAGACCCGGTGCGCGCTGGAGCGGCGCAGCGTGGCCGCGCTCACGGTGCTGCTCGTCATCGCGTCGGTCTTCGCCGTGCAGCACTTCTGGACGGGCCGCACCCAGCCGGTCCCGGCGCCCGAGACCGTGCGCGAGGCCGCGGTGTACGGCGCCTCGGCGGGGAGCGGGTCGGCCGAGGGCGAGGCGGGCGGAGGGGAGGCGGGTGGGGGCGGCTCCACGGCCGGTGCGCACCGGGGCTCCGCCGTGGCCGGTGCCACCGTCGGCGCCGAGATCGTGGTGGACGTCGGGGGGAAGGTCCGCAAGCCCGGGGTCCACCGCCTGCCGGCCGGCTCACGGGTGGCGGACGCCCTCCGTGCCGCCGGAGGGGTCCGGCCCGGCGCCGGGACCGACGGGCTGAACCGGGCCCGCTTCCTCGTGGACGGCGAACAGGTGGTCGTCGGGGCTCCGGCGCCCGGCACCGGGGCGGTCCCGGGCGGGACGGCCCCGGGCGGACCAGGTGGACCAGGCGGGGCGGGCGGGTCGGCCGCCGCGGGCGGGCTCGCGGGAGCGGGTCCCGTCGCACCGGTCTCCCTCAACACGGCGACCGCCGACCAGCTCGACACCCTGCCCGGTGTCGGCCCCGTGCTGGCGCAGCACATCCTCGACTACCGCACTCGACACGGCGGTTTCCGCTCGGTGGACGAACTGCGCGAGGTCAACGGCATCGGTGAGCGCCGCTTCGCCGACCTGCGAAACCTCGTGCGGCCATGAGGACGGAGGCGGCGGCCCCCGGCAGCGCCGAGGCGCCCGGCGAACGGACGGCACCGCCGCGTGCGGCCGTGCACGCCGCTTCCGGGCATCGGCTCGGTGCCGCCCATCCCCGCCAGGAGGGGCCCACGGACCTGCGGTTGGTACCGCCCGCGCTGGGGGCCTGGACGACGGCGGCGGTGATGCTCGACGCGCCGCCCGGGTGGGCCGTCGCGGTCGTGGCCGGTGCCCTTCTCCTGGCCGGCGTACTGCTGCTGAGGTCGCGCGGGCGCCGCCCGACGCGTGGACGACCGTACGTGGCGTTCGCCGCCCTGCTCCTGTGCGTCACCGCGGCCGCCGCCTCGGCCGCACTGCACGGCGCGGATCTGCGCCGTGGGCCGGTACCGGCGTTGGCACGGCAGTACGCCACCGTCACCGCCGAGGTGGAGGTGACCGCGGATCCCCGCCTCACCCGGCCCCGCGTCCGGGGGAACCGGGCCGTGCCGCCCACCGTGCTGATCGAGGGCGAGGTCCGCCGGCTGATGGAGGCGGGCGGCGCTGAGGTCACGACCCGGACACCGGTGCTGGTGCTCGTCGACGTGGGGGAAGGGGAGGGGGCATCCCGGGCACCGGCGGCGTCCGAGAGGTCGGCATCCGGAGCACCGGCGGAGTCGGGGAGGCCGGAGACACGTGGAGCACCGGCGGAGTCGGGGAGGCCGGAGACACGTGGAGCACCGGCGGAGTCGGGGAGGCCGGAGACACCCGGAGGGATCGCGAGCCGCTCCCTCCCGGGCGTCCCGGACGACCCGTCTGCCTCCCGAGCCGGGCCCGGCGCCGCACACTGGCTGGGGCTGCTGCCCACCACGCGGCTGCGCGTCACCGCCCGGGCGGCACCCCCGAGGGCGGCCGGCGACCGCATCGCCGCCGTGCTGCGGGTACGGGGTGGACGGGAGGCCCCGGAGGTCGTGGCCGATCCGTCGGGGGCGCAGCGGCTGGCCGGACGGCTGCGGGAGGGGTTGCGGGAGGCCACCGACGGCCTGCCGGAGGACGCCCGGGCCCTGTTGCCCGGCTTGGTCGTCGGGGACACCTCGCGTATCACGCCGGAGCTGGAGGAGGCGTTCAAGGAGACCGACCTCGCGCACACGCTGGCGGTGTCCGGGGCCAACTTCACGATCGTGCTCGCCCTGCTGCTGGGACCGCCCGGCCTGGCCCAGCGCAGCGAGCGCCGAGGCCTGGCGCCCCGGCTCGGCATCTCCCTGCGGACCACCGCGCTGCTCGGCGGGGTCCTGGCACTCGGCTTCGTCGTCGTCTGCCGGCCCGACCCGAGCGTGCTGCGGGCAGCGGCCTGCGGGGCCGTCGCCCTGCTCGCGCTGGCCACCGGGCGTCGCAGGTCGCTGCTCCCCGCGCTGGCGACGGCCGTGCTGCTGCTGGTGCTGTACGACCCGTGGCTCGCCCGCAGCTACGGATTCCTGCTCTCCGTGCTGGCCACCGGGGCGCTGCTCACGATCGCCCCCCGGTGGAGCGCGGCGCTGCGCCGGCGTCGGGTCCCCCCTCGGCTCGCCGAGGCGCTGGCCGCCGCGGGTGCCGCACAGGCCCTGTGCGCGCCGGTCGTCGCCGTGCTGTCGGCGCGGGTGAGTCTGGTGGCGGTCCCCTGCAACCTGCTCGTGGAGTTCGCGGTCGCACCGGCCACGGTGCTGGGGTTCGCGGCGCTGGCCACGGCCCCGGTGGCGATGCCGGTGGCCCGAGGTCTGGCCTGGTGCGGGAGCTGGCCCGCCGAGTGGATCGCGGGGATCGCCCGCACGGGGGCCGCGCTGCCCGGCGCGGGAGTCGACTGGCCGGGCAGTTGGACCGGGGCTGCGCTGCTCGCCCTCGCCACGGTGGGTGCGCTCCTGGTGGGCCGGCGACTGCTCGGGCATCCCTGGTGGTGCGGAGTCTGCGCGGTGCTCCTGATGCTGGTGGTGGTCAGGCCGCCCCCACTGGCCCGGGTGATCACGGGGTGGCCCCCGCCCGACTGGCGGATGGTGATGTGCGACGTGGGGCAGGGCGACGCCATGGTGCTCGCGGCGGGCGAGGGCACGGGTGTGGTCGTGGACGCCGGACCGGACCCGGCGCTGGTCGACCACTGCCTGCGCTCGCTCGGCATCACCCGCGTCCCGCTCGTGGTGCTCACCCACTTCCACGCCGACCACGTCGCGGGACTGGCCGGGGTGTTGCGGGGGCGTGCCGTGGGCGCCATCGAGACCACCGCGCTCGAGGAGCCCGCGGAGCAGGCCGAGTCCGTCCGCAGACAGGCGGCGGCACGACGGATCCCGATGCGGCACGCCGCCGCCGGGCAGCAGCGAAGGGCGGGACCGCTGTCCTGGCAGGTGGTGTGGCCACCACCCTCGCCGAGCGCCGGGCCGGGTTCCGTGACGAGCGCGGTGGAGCCCAACGACGCCAGTGTCACCCTCCTGGTGCGGACGGCGGGGCTGCGGCTGCTGCTGCTCGGCGACCTGGAGCCGCCGGCCCAGCGGGAGTTGGCGGACTCACCGGTGGCGGTGGCGCTGGCAGGCGTCGACGTGCTCAAGGTGGCCCACCACGGCTCGGCCCACCAGGATCCCGGCCTCCTGAGAAGGGTCGCCCCCCGGCTGGCGCTCATCAGCTGCGGCGCGGACAACACCTACGGGCACCCGGCCCCCGCCACCGTCGCGGCGCTGCGCGCCCGGGGCACGATGGTGCTGCGCACGGACCGGGACGGGGCGCTGGCGGTCACCGGCACCGGCGAGGCCTTGCGCGTGGCGGGAGACTGAGGGCATGGATTCAGCACAGGTCGATGCCTACCTCCGCCGACTCGGAGTCGAGTACCCGGCGTGGCCCACCGCCGACGCCCTGCGTGAGCTTCAGTCGCGCCATCTGCGGACGGTGCCCTTCGAGAACCTCTCCGTCCACCTCGGTGAGGAGATCGTGCTGGAGGAGAAGCGGCTCCTGGACAAGGTGGTGGGCGCCCGCCGGGGCGGGTTCTGCTACGAACTCAACGGCCTGTTCGGCGCGCTGCTGACGGCGCTCGGGTACGAGGTCACCCTGCTCGCGGCGCGGGTGTACGGGGACGGCGGCCGGCTCGGCGTCCCGTACGACCACCTGGCGCTGCTGGTGCGGTCGGTGGACGCCGGTGACTGGCTGGCCGACGTCGGGTTCGGGGCGCACAGCCACGGACCGCTGGCCTTCGCGGAGCGGGGCGAGCAGGAGGACCCCGGCGGCACGTTCCGGGTGGCCGAGGCGGGGCCGGACGCCGCGGGGGTGCGCGGCGGCCACGACTCGGCCCGGGCGGCCGACCTGGACGTGTCGCAGGACGGGAAGCCCGTGTACCGCCTGGAGCTGCGCCCGCGGGTGCTCGGCGACTTCGTGTCCGGTGCGTGGTGGCACAGCACTTCGCCGCAGTCGCACTTCCTCCAGGCGCCGGTCTGCTCGATGCTCACGGAGGACGGGGGGAGGATCACGATCAGCGGCCGCAGGTTCGTGTCGACGACCGTCGACGGGCGCCGGGAGGAGACCGGGCTGACGACGGACGAGGAGGTGCTCGCCGCGTACCGGGACCGGTTCGGCATCGCACTGGACCGGGTGCCCGCCGCGCGCCGACCGTGAGCGGCGGTCCCCGGCGGAACCGCGCCGGGACCGCGCTCCAACCACCCAATTCGCCCCACGGGGTACACACGAGCCACACGGGGTCCACTCGTACGTAGTCAGGCTTACTCGTGCCTACTGCCTGCACATACGCCGGTTTCCCGTGATGTGGGTCCGTGTTGCCTCGAAAGCCCCATCAGTGATCGAATGTTGCTTCGTCAACGAATTTTCGCACGTCGCGCAGAGGGTGTCGCAGATGATCGGCCGCTGGCTGGAAAGCCGAACGAAGCGGATGGAACGGACGGGTCCTCTGGCGGCGGTGCGGATCCCGCCGAGCGCGGGAGTGCTCAGCTGCCGGGTACTCGACCCCGTCGACGAACCGGTACCGCACGCGGAGTTCACGGTGAGCGACACCATGGGGCGCAAGGTGGTCGGCGGCGGCACGGACCCCTTCGGGTCGTTCGTGGCGACGGTGCCGGCGGGGGAGTACCGGCTCGCGGTGTCCGCCGAGGGCTACGCGCCGTACCGGGCGTCCGCGACGGTCACCGAGGACACGCTGGCCACGCTCGGCGACGTGACCCTTCAGGTGGCCCAGCCGCCGGAGCTGCCCGCGCCGGGCGACTGGGAGATCGAGCCGGCGCACTCCTCGATAGCCTTCACGGCCCGGCACATCGGGCTGGCCCGCATCCACGGCCGGTTCAACTCCTTCGCGGGCGCGGTGCGGATCGCGGACGACATGGCGCAGTCGGCGATGCACGTGGTGATCGGCGCGGCGTCCATCGACACCAACGTGAAGATGCGCGACGACCATCTGAGGTCGGCGGACTTCCTGGATGTGCAGCGCTTCCCGACCCTGGAGTTCTACGGCGACCGCTTCACGCACCGGGGCGGCAACCGGTGGGCCGTCACGGGGGCGCTGTCGCTGCACGGCGTGACGCGCACGGTCACGCTGGACGCGGAGTACCTGGGGCTCGGCAACGGGATGGAGGGCGAGGTGCGGGCGGCCTGCCGTGCCACGACCGAGCTGCACCGCGACGACTTCACGGTGAGCTGGCAGACGATGCTGGCGCGCGGCATCGCCGTCGTCGGGCCCAGCATCCGGATCGACCTGGACGTGCAGATCGTGCCCAAGGGCTGACCGGGCGGTCGGCGTGGAGCGGGGTGCCGGACAATGGCTCCCGTGAGTGATGTGAGACATGTGCTGGTGCTGCCGGACCGCGATGCCGCGGAGGAGGCGGCCCAGGCGCTGGGGGAGCGTTTCGGGCTCGACGAGGAACCGCAGCTGGTCCGGGACGCCCTGGCCGGCGAGGACGACGCCGAGGACGCCCAGTGGCTCGTGGTCCTGCGCGACGAGAGGGAGCGGCTGGACCCCGCGGTGCTCGACGCGTTCGCGGGGGAGTGGGAGGGCTGGCGCGAGGAGCCCTGACCCGGCCCCGAGCACGGCCCGACCCCGGACCGCCCCCAGCCCGGCCCCGGCCCCCAGGCGGGCCCGGCCCCGGCCTCGGGTGCGGGAGGGGCGCCGCCCGGGGACCGTTGTCAGTGGTGCGTGCGATGCTTGTCGCGATGGCCAGGAAGACTGCGAACGACGACCCTCTCGCCCCGGTGACCCTTGCCGTGGGCCAGGAGGACCTCCTGCTCGACCGTGCCCTGCAGGAGGTGGTGGCCGCCGCGAAGGCCGCCGACGCCGACACGGACGTACGCGACCTGACGCCCGACCAGTTGCAGCCCGGCACACTCGCCGAGCTGACCAGCCCCTCGCTCTTCGCCGAGCGCAAGGTCGTGGCCGTACGCAACGCGCAGGATTTGTCCGCCGACACCGTCAAGGACGTCAAGGCCTACCTCGGCGCACCGGCCGAGGAGATCACCCTCGTCCTGCTGCACGCGGGCGGAGCCAAGGGCAAGGGCCTGCTGGACGCCGCACGCAAGGCGGGCGCGCGTGAGGTGGCGTGCGCCAAGATGACGAAGCCGGCGGACCGGCTGGCCTTCGTGCGGGCGGAGTTCCGCACCGCCGGGCGGTCGGCCACCCCCGAGGCGTGCCAGGCGCTGGTCGACGCGATCGGCAGCGACCTGCGGGAGCTGGCCTCGGCGGTCTCCCAGCTGACCGCCGACATGGAGGGGACGATCGACGAGGCGGTCGTCGGGCGGTACTACACCGGGCGGGCCGAGGCCTCCAGCTTCACGGTCGCCGACCGGGCGGTCGAGGGACGGGCGGCGGAGGCGCTGGAGGCGCTGCGCTGGTCCCTCGCGACGGGGGTGGCACCGGTGCTGATCACCAGCGCGCTGGCCCAGGGAGTGCGGGCGATCGGCAAGCTGTCCTCCGCCCGCGGCGGACGCCCCGCCGACCTCGCCCGCGAGCTGGGGATGCCGCCGTGGAAGATCGACCGGGTCCGGCAGCAGATGCGCGGCTGGACACCGGACGGCGTCTCCGTGGCCCTGCGCGCGGTGGCCGAGGCGGACGCGGGAGTCAAGGGCAGCGGGGACGACCCCGAGTACGCCCTGGAGAAGTGCGTGGTGATCATCGCCCGGGCCGCGCGCTCGCGGGGACGGTCGTAGAGCGCGGTCCCCAGGTCCGTACCCCGGCCCGTCCCGTCGGTGCCCCCCGGCCCGTTCCGTCGGTGGCCTCCTGTCCGTCCGGTCGGTGTCCCCAGGTCCGTCCGGTCGGTGATCGCCCGGCCCGTCCCGTCGGTGGCCTCCTGCCCGTTCCGTCGGTGCCCCCCGGTCCGTCCGGTCGGTGATCCCCGGCCCGTCCCGTCGGTGACCCCGGGGCTCCGCCGTCCGCACCCCCGGGCCGTCCCCTCCCCCCAGCCCGAGCCGGAGCAGACCGAAGGCCCCGGTCTCCGTCCTGGGGAAGGACGGCCACCGGGGCCTCGGGATCAAGCTCGGGGGTCCATGCCCGCGTGGCGAACGCAGGCCGCGCATGGACCCTGGGTGCCGGACGGGAGCGGATGAGAGAGGGCCCGCTCTGGGTCCTTCCGGCGATCAGACCAGATAAGGGGTTCAGCCCTTGAGAGCGCCGACCTTCTGCGCCAGCGCCGACTTCTTGTTGGCGGCCTGGTTCTTGTGGATGACGCCCTTGGAGACGGCCTTGTCGAGCTGGCGCGAAGCGACGCGCTGGTACTCGGTGGCCTTCTCCACGTCACCCGCGGCAGCGGCCTCACGGGCCTTGCGGATCGCGGTCTTCAGAGAGGACTTGACGGCCTTGTTGCGCAGCCGGGCCTTCTCGTTGGTCTTGTTCCGCTTGATCTGGGACTTGATGTTCGCCACGAATGAGCCTTTGCAGGTTCAGGCACGAGGCCGCGAAGGGCCCGTACCGGTGATTTCTTGAAGGAGTGCCTCGCGCTGAGAGGGCAAGAGACACAGCCCCCCACACTACCAGCGGCCCGCGGGCCGACCCAAACCCGCCCTCCGCCCGCCCCCGGACCGGGTCCCGGCCGTCCCCCGCCGCCGTCCCGCACCGCCGCCGGACCCGCTCCCAGACCCACCCCGGCTCCCCACCCGTGGGACGATGGAGGCTACGTATAGATCCGACCCGAGACCGCAGACACTGCGGACGCCTCAAGAATCAGGACCCTGCGTGCCCGCGATCCCTAGCCATGTGCCCGAGCCGAGCCGTACCGACCCGTCGCTGATCCGCAACTTCTGCATCATCGCGCACATCGACCACGGCAAGTCCACGCTCGCCGACCGGATGCTCCAGCTGACCGGTGTCGTCGAGCAGCGGCAGATGCGCGCCCAGTACCTCGACCGCATGGACATCGAGCGCGAGCGCGGCATCACGATCAAGTCCCAGGCGGTGCGTCTGCCGTGGGCTCCCACCCACGACAAGACCGACACGCACATCCTCAACATGATCGACACCCCGGGGCACGTCGACTTCACCTACGAGGTCTCGCGGTCGCTGGCCGCGTGCGAGGGCACCATCCTCCTCGTCGACGCCGCCCAGGGCATCGAGGCCCAGACCCTCGCCAACCTCTACCTGGCGATGGAGAACGACCTCACGATCATCCCCGTGCTGAACAAGATCGACCTGCCGGCCGCGCAGCCCGAGAAGTTCGCCGAGGAACTCGCCAACCTGGTCGGCTGCGACCCCGACGACGTGCTCAAGGTCTCCGCCAAGACCGGGCTCGGCGTCGACGTGCTGCTGGACAAGATCGTCGCCGAGGTCCCGGCCCCGGTCGGCGTCAAGGACGCACCGGCCCGCGCGATGATCTTCGACTCCGTCTACGACTCGTACCGCGGTGTCGTGACGTACGTCCGTGTCATCGACGGCCAGCTCGGCAAGCGCGAGCGCATCAGGATGATGTCGACCGGCGCCACCCACGAGCTGCTGGAGATCGGCACCAACTCCCCGGAGATGCTCGGCGCCGACGGTCTCGGCGTCGGCGAGGTGGGCTACCTGATCACCGGCGTGAAGGACGTCCGCCAGTCCAAGGTCGGTGACACCGTCACCAGCCAGCACAAGGGCGCCACGGAGGCGCTCGGCGGCTACAAGGACCCGCGGCCGATGGTCTTCTCCGGCCTGTATCCGCTGGACGGCTCGGACTACCCCGAGCTGCGCGAGGCGCTGGACAAGCTCCAGCTCAACGACGCGGCGCTGGTCTACGAGCCCGAGACCTCCGCGGCCCTCGGCTTCGGCTTCCGCGTCGGCTTCCTCGGCCTGCTGCACCTCGACGTGATCCGCGAGCGGCTGGAGCGCGAGTTCGGGCTCGACCTGATCGCCACCGCGCCCAACGTGGTCTACCGCGTGATCATGGAGGACGGCACCGAGCACATCGTCACCAACCCGAGCGAGTTCCCCGAAGGCAAGATCAACGAGGTGTACGAGCCGGTCGTGCGCGCCACGATCCTGGCGCCGACCGAGTTCATCGGCTCGATCATGGAGCTGTGCCAGACCCGGCGCGGCACCCTGCTCGGCATGGACTACCTCTCCGAGGACCGGGTGGAGATCCGTTACACCCTGCCCCTCGCCGAGATCGTCTTCGACTTCTTCGACCAGCTCAAGTCGAAGACGCGGGGCTACGCCTCGCTGGACTACGAGCCCACCGGCGAGCAGACCTCCAGCCTGGTCAAGGTCGACATCCTGCTGCACGGCGACAAGGTGGACGCCTTCTCGGCGATCACCCACAAGGACGCCGCGTACGCGTACGGGGTGCGGCTCGTCGCCAAGCTGCGCGAGCTGATCCCGCGGCAGGCCTTCGAGGTGCCCATCCAGGCCGCCATCGGCTCCCGGGTGATCGCCCGCGAGACCATCCGCGCCATCCGCAAGGACGTCCTCGCCAAGTGCTACGGCGGTGACATCTCCCGCAAGCGGAAGCTGCTGGAGAAGCAGAAGGAAGGCAAGAAGCGGATGAAGATGGTGGGTTCCGTGGAGGTTCCGCAGGAGGCCTTCATCGCGGTCCTGTCCAGTGACGACAGCGCGGGATCGGGCAAGGGCAAGAAGTAACCGCGTCACACCGCGCCGCCGTACGCCGGGTCCGGGAAAAACGGTCGTGCAGGGGCCCGTCGTGCGAAAGTGCGGCGGGTCCCTTCGCATGTCACGGCCGGGCATCTGTAGGAAGTGACAGGGTGCGGAGTCTTACGCCGGGGCCGGTCGCCCCTTAATCTGATGCCTGCCCCGTAGTTACTCGTGAGTTAAACAAGTGATCGGGCACCTGCCCGAGCCGCTGCCCAGCACCGCCCGAGAGTGAAAATCCAGCCGCACCTGAGCAAGCCGCACCGACGCGGGCCCACGGAGGATGTCGTGAGCGACACACAGACACTGATCGAGAACCGTCCGCCCTCCGTGGCGGGACTCTTCCTGGAGCGGGTGGCGGCCACGCCGGACGCCGAGGCGTACCGCTACCCGGTGCCGTCGTCCTCGGGTGAGGGACCGGACGACTGGAAGTCGCTGACCTGGGGCGAGGCCGCCGAGCGGGTCTACGCGATCGCGGCCGGACTGATCGAACTCGGTGTGCAGCCCGAGCAGCGCGTGGCCCTCGCCTCCTCCACCCGGCTGGAGTGGATCCTCGCCGACCTCGGCATCATGTGCGCGGGCGCCGCGACGACCACCGTCTATCCGCAGACCAACGCCGAGGAGTCGGCGTACATCCTTTCCGACTCCGAGAGCCGGGTCCTGATCGCGGAGGACGCCGCCCAGCTCGCCAAGGCGCGGGACAAGCGCGGCGAGCTGCCCGAGCTGACCCACGTGGTGGTGGTCGACGCGACCGGCGCCGACACCTCCGAGGACTGGGTGCTGACCCTCGACGACCTGGAGCGCCGGGGCGCGGCCCGTCTGGAGGCGGACCCGGAGCTGGTCAGGAAGCGGGTGGGCGCTCTCACCAAGGACCAGCTCGCCACCCTCATCTACACCTCCGGCACGACCGGCCGTCCCAAGGGAGTGCGCCTCCCGCACGACAACTGGTCGTACATGGCGAAGGCGATCGCCGCGACCGGCCTGGTCAGCCCGGACGACGTGCAGTACCTGTGGCTGCCGCTCGCGCACGTCTTCGGCAAGGTGCTCACCTCCGGCCAGATCGAGGCCGGTCACGTCACGGCCGTCGACGGCCGCGTCGACAAGATCATCGAGAACCTGCCGGTCGTGCAGCCGACCTACATGGCGGCCGTCCCGCGCATCTTCGAGAAGGTCTACAACGGCGTGGCCGCCAAGGCCCGGGCCGGCGGCGGAGCCAAGTACAAGATCTTCCAGTGGGCCGCCGGGGTCGCCCGCGAGTACGCGAAGGTCACCCAGGACAACTTCAAGCGCACCGGCACCGCCAGCGCTCCGGCCGGCCTGCGTGCCAAGCACGCCGTCGCCGACAAGCTCGTCTACGCCAAGATCCGCGAGGCCTTCGGCGGCCGCCTGCGCGCCTGCGTCTCCGGCTCGGCCGCCCTGGCCCCGGAGATCGGCTTCTTCTTCGCCGGCGCCGGCATCCACATCCTGGAGGGGTACGGCCTCACCGAGTCCTCCGCCGCGTCCTTCGTCAACCCCGGTGAGGCCTACCGCACCGGCACGGTCGGCAAGCCGCTGCCCGGCACCGAGGTGCGCATCGCGGACGACGGCGAGATCCTGCTGCGCGGCCCCGGCATCATGGAGGGCTACCACCAGCTGCCCGAGAAGACCGCCGAGGTGCTGGAGAGCGACGGCTGGTTCCACACCGGGGACATCGGCGAACTCTCGCCCGACGGCTACCTGCGCATCACCGACCGCAAGAAGGACCTGATCAAGACCTCCGGCGGCAAGTACATCGCGCCGGCCGAGGTCGAGGGCCAGTTCAAGGCGGTCTGCCCCTACGTCTCCAACATCCTGGTCCACGGCGCCGACCGGAACTTCTGCACCGCGCTCATCGCCCTCGACGAGATCGCGATCACGCAGTGGGCGAAGGAGAACGGCCTGGAGGGCAAGGCCTACGCCGAGATCGTCGCCGCGCCCGTGACGGTGGAGATGGTCGACGGCTACGTCAAGCAGCTCAACGAGGGCCTGCAGCGCTGGCAGACGGTCAAGAAGTTCCGTCTGCTGCCCCGTGACCTCGACGTCGAGCACGGGGAGATCACCCCCAGCCTGAAGCTGAAGCGGCCGGTCGTGGAGCGGGAGTACAAGCACCTGATCGAGGAGATGTACGAGGGCTCCCGGGAGGCGTAGCGGGGGCGCGGCGGGGGGCGGTCGCGGCGATCCGCCCGGCCGCTGCCCGCACCTCGCCCTCTTCGGATCGCCCTCGGGCCGTCTTCCGGTCTTCTTCTGGTCTCCTTCGGGCCATTTTCGGGCATTCGCCTGGCACGGTTCTCACTCATGGCGGCCCACTTCGGTAACTCGACGCTTATGGACGGGTCCGGTCTGTCACTCTGTCGGCATCGACTGCGAAGTACTCGCACGAACTGCCCGGGGAGCCGTCCATGGGGGCCATTCCGACGCAACGGGAGACCGTCTCCCACGCCGGCGGGGCGCCGGCGCACACCGCCGAGGCATCGTCCGAGGCACCGGACCAGGGGTGCGCGCCGGCGCACGTGACCCTGCTCGGAAGCTCCCTGGCGCCGGGCGCGGCCCGCGCGATGGTGCGGGACGCGCTGGCCGACTGGTCCGCGCTCGGCCTGCCCGGGACGGGCCGGCTGACGGAGCACCTCGTCGCCGACGCCCTGGTGGCGGTCAGCGAACTGGTCACCAACGCCGTCGTCCACGCCGGTACCGACGTCGAGGTGGTCTGCCGGCTGGAGGAGACGGGCACCCTCGTCGTCGAGGCCACGGACCACCACCCCTCCCGTGCGCCCAGGGGCGGCAACCACGAGACACCGCAGGACGTCGCGGAGTACGGGCGCGGCCTGCGGCTCGTCGCCGCGCTCTCCGAGGCCTGGGGCATCACGTACCGGCCGGGCACCAAGACGGTGTGGGCGCGGCTGCCGGCGGTCGGCACCGACGTCACCGAGCGGACCGAGGCGTACGCCGGGGGCCGGGGGTGGCGCCGCGGCGGGTCGCCGCTCGCGGAACCGCCGGGGGAGCGGCCCGGGGGCGTGAGGGGCGGGGAGGGCGCGGAGGGCGCGGCGACCGGGGACGGCGCCGACGGTACGCACCCCCCGCAGGGCACACCCGCCCCGTACGCCTCGCATGGCGCGAACGGTTCGGGCGGCACCGAAGGCCGGGACGTTTCGGTCGACCCCGGCGGTCCGGGCAGTCCGGGCGTCCCGGCCGTCCCGGCCGGCTTTCGGGCCCCGGACGATGCGGAGTACGCGGGTGACCTCCCGCCGGCCCCGGACCCGGACCCGGGGCCGGGTCCGGCCGGGCCGCGATCCTCGCCGGGTGGGCCGGTCCGAAGCGTTCCGACCGGCACCGAGGGTGCTGCGCCCGAACCGAAGGGCGTCCTGCCCGGCCCGGGTCCGACGGCACCGGAGGGAGGACCGGAGCACCCGGGACGCGAGGAGGACGCCGACCGGGCGGAGCCCCCGCAGTGGCCCTTCTGGTGGGACGTGGAGGCGGCCACCGGACCGCGTGGCCTGCGCGACCGGGAGTGGCTGGGACACGGTGCCCTGTCCTTCCTCGCCGAGGCCTCCGACCTCCTGGCCGGTCAGCTCGACGAGGACCTCGTCGCCTCCCTCACCGGCCAGCTGATCGTGCCGCGGCTCGCCGACTGGTGCGCCGTGTGGCTGGAGGACGAGTCCCTCGGCCGGGGAGCGTGGAGCGACGACCCCGGCTCGGCCGTCGGAGCGCGGCTGGCCCGCGTCTGGCACGGCAGCGAGAGCCACATCGAGGAACTGCGCCGGGTCCTGGAGAAGGACCCGCCCCGCCCGCGCGATCCCTGGCGCTCCGGCCCCGTCGACCACCCCTGGCCCGCGGAGGGGCTCGGCCCGGACGGCACGCAGGGCGCCGCGCTCGCCTACCGGCTGGTCGCGGGCGGCCGGCCGCTGGGCACCCTCGTCATCGGGCGGTCCGGCACCTCCCGCTTCCCGGACGAGATCAGCGGCCTCGTCGAGGACCTCAGCCGCCGCGTGGCGCTCGCCATCGGCGCCGCCCGCCAGTACGCCCGGCAGGCCACCATCAGCGCCGTCCTGCAACGCGGCCTGCTGCCCGGTGCCGTCGCCGAGATCCCCGGCGTGCGCAGCGCCCTGGTCTACGAACCGTGCGACAAGGGCGGCCCCAGCGGCGACTTCTACGACCTCTTCCCGGCCGGCGACGGCCGCTGGTGCTTCGCCGTCGGCGACGTCCAGGGCAAGGGCCCCGAGGCCGCCGTCGTCATCGGGCTCGCCCGGCCCTGGCTGCGGCTGCTGGCCCGCGAGGGGTACGGCGTCCCGGACGTCCTCGACCGCCTCAACCAACTGCTCCTCGACGACGCCACCGAGGCCGCCGAGGCCGCCGCGCGCGCCCTGGTCGCCGTCGGCGGCCGTCCGGTTGCCCCGGGCGACGGACCGCAGACCCGCTTCCTGTCCCTGCTCTACGGCGAGCTGGTCCCGTTCGAGGGCGGCGTGCGCTGCACCCTGGCCTCCGCCGGGCACCCGCTGCCCCTGCTCCTCGGGCCCGACGGCACCGTCCGCGCGGTCGCGCAGCCGCAGACGCTGCTCGGGGTCGTCGAGGACGCGACGTACACCAGTGAGACCTTCGACCTGGGCTCCGGGGACACCCTGCTGTGCGTCACGGACGGGGTCACCGAGCGGCGCAGCGGCTCCCGCCAGTTCGACGACGGGGACGGTCTGGCGGCGGCGCTCGCCGGGTGCGCGGGGCTCGACGCGGGCCTGGTCGCGGAGCGCATCAGGCGGCTGGTGCACGAGTTCGGGGCCCGGCCCCCGGAAGACGATCTGGCGCTGCTGGTGCTCCAGGCGGAGTGACGGCCCGGGGCACGAGGCGGGGTGCGGGACAATGGAACGCATGCCCTCCGCACTGCCCGACGGCGAACCCGTCCCCTCCGACGGCGCCCTCCCGGCGTCCGCGCTCGCCGCCGCCGACCGCCCCCTCGGTTTCTACCTGCACGTCCCGTACTGCGCGACCCGCTGCGGATACTGCGACTTCAACACCTACACCGCCACCGAGCTGCGCGGCACCGGCGGCGTCCTCGCCTCCCGGGACAACTACGCCGAGACACTCGTCGACGAGGTCCGCCTCGCCCGCAAGGTGCTCGGCGACGACCCCCGCGAGGTCCGCACGGTCTTCGTCGGCGGCGGTACGCCCACCCTGCTGGCCGCCGGCGACCTGGTCCGGATGCTGGGGGCGATCCGCGACGAGTTCGGCCTCGCCGCCGACGCGGAGGTCACGACGGAGGCCAACCCCGAGTCGGTCGACCCGGCGTACCTCGCCACCCTGCGGGAGGGCGGCTTCAACCGGGTCTCCTTCGGCATGCAGAGCGCCCGCCAGCACGTCCTGAAGGTGCTGGACCGCACCCACACCCCGGGCCGCCCGGAGGCGTGCGTCGCCGAGGCCCGCGCGGCCGGCTTCGACCACGTCAACCTGGACCTGATCTACGGCACGCCGGGCGAGTCCGACGACGACTGGCGCGCGACCCTCGACGCCGCGCTCGGCGCCGGACCCGACCACGTCTCCGCGTACGCCCTGATCGTCGAGGAGGGCACCCAGCTGGCCCGCCGCATCCGGCGCGGCGAGGTCCCGATGACCGACGACGACGTGCACGCCGACCGGTACCTGATCGCGGAGGAGCGGCTGTCGGCGGCGGGCTTCGACTGGTACGAGGTGTCGAACTGGGCCACCTCGGACGCGGGGCGCTGCCTCCACAACGAGCTGTACTGGCGAGGCGCCGACTGGTGGGGCGCCGGGCCGGGCGCGCACTCGCACGTGGGCGGCGTGCGCTGGTGGAACGTGAAGCACCCGGGGGCCTACGCGGCAGCGCTGGCGGAGGGGCGGTCGCCGGGAGCCGGGCGGGAGATCCTGACGGACGAGGACCGGCGCGTCGAGCGCATCCTGCTGGAGCTGCGGCTGCGGGAGGGCGTCCCGCTGTCGCTGCTGCGGGAGCCGGGGCTCGCGGCGTCACGGCGGGCGCTGTCCGACGGACTGCTCCAGGAGGCGCCGTACGAGGCGGGGAGCGCCGTGCTCACGCTGCGGGGGCGGCTGCTGGCGGACGCGGTGGTGCGGGACCTGGTGGACTGAAGGGTCATCCCCGCTATGGCGGGGAGCAGGAACTGCTCGGGCGTGTCGACGAACTCATCGACGGACCGTCTCCGCAGCGGCGGAGAGCAGCCCACCAGGCCCGGTCTGTCAACGCCCGGTCGACGTTCAGGACACGGTCACGTGATCGATGAGTCGTTCCACACTGCCCAGCAGCTCCGGCTCCAGGTCCTTGTACGAACCCACCCGCGCCAGGATCGCCTGCCACACCGCCCCGGTGTTCTCCGGCGGCCACCCCAGGGCCCGGCACACGCCCGTCTTCCAGTCCTGGCCGCGCGGCACCCGGGGCCAGGCGTCGATGCCGACCGACGCCGGCTTCACCGCCTCCCAGATGTCGATGTACGGGTGGCCCACGACCAGCGCGTGCTCGCTCGTCACGTCCTTCGCGATCCGCCACTCCTTCGACCCCGGCACCAGGTGGTCCACCAGGACCCCCAGCCGCGCGTCCGGCCCCGGACCGAACTCGGCGACGATCGCCGGCAGGTCGTCCACGCCCCCCAGGTACTCGACCACGACGCCCTCGACGCGCAGGTCGTCGCCCCACACCTTCTCGACCAGCTCGGCGTCGTGCCGCCCCTCGACGTAGATCCGCCCGGCCCGGGCCACCCGGGCGCGCGCCCCGGGGACGGCGACCGAACCGGACGCCGTGCGGGCGGGCCGCACCGGACCGGACGACGGGCGCACCAGGGTCACCACGCGCCCCTCCAGCAGGAAGCCGCGCGGCTCCATCGGGAAGGCCCGGCGCTTGCCGAAGCGGTCCTCCAGGGTCACCGTGCCCGCCTCGCAGCCGGTCACCGCACCGCAGAAGCCGGTGCCGGGCTCCTCGACCACCAGGCCGGGATCGGCCGGGACCTCCGGTACCGGCTGCGGCTTCTTCCACGGAGGGGTCAGGTCGGCGGAGTACTGGCGCATTCTCAGGACGATACGAGGAATCCGCCGTCCGTGATCAGCGCGACACGCCGAAGCGCGCGGCCAGCGCGTCCCGTTGGGACCGGACGAACGCCGCGTCCACCACCGCTCCGTGGCCGGGCACGTACAGCGCGTCCGCACCGCCCAGGGCGAGCAGCCGGTCCAGGGCGGCCGGCCAGCGCGCGGGCACGGCGTCCGGGCCCGCCTGCGGCTCGCCGGACTCCTCGACCAGGTCGCCGCAGAACACGACCGGCGGATCACCCGGCACCAGCACCGCGAGGTCCTGGCCGGTGTGCCCCGGCCCCACGTCGGCCAGCAGCACCCGCCGGCCGCCGCCCAGGTCGAGCGGGTACGCGCCGTCGACCTCGCGGTGGACGCGGACGAGCGCGTCGGCCGCCTCCTCGGCCGCCCCCGCGTCCAGCCCCTCCGCCACCGCGTCCGCACGCAGCGCCTCCCGCCCCCGTCCGCCCGGCGCGAACACCGCCCCGACGCCCGCCGCGCCGTGGACCTCCACGCCCGCGAAGGCCGCCGCGCCGAAGACGTGGTCGAAGTGCGGGTGGGTCAGCGCGAGATGCGTCACACGGTGACCGGCGAGCCGCCGTGCCTGCGCACGCACCCGGGCGCCCTCCCCGAGGCTCGACCCGGTGTCCACGACCAGTGCCGTGCCCGCGCCGACGACCAGCCCCGCCGTGCAGTCCCACACCGGCAGCCGGCACCGGCCCACCCCGTCGGCCAGCCGCTCCCATCCCAGGTCTTCCCAAGTCACTGTCACGACGGCGACGCTAGGGCCTGTCTGACGATTCCCGCCTGCCTCGTGACGCCACGCACGCACTCTCGCGTCAGAGAGGCCCTAGCGGTGCGGCACCCGCGCGCACGGCGGCGCGGCCCGGCCTTGCCGGGGGCGTACCCCACGGCCGTACACTGGGCCGGGGAAGTCTGGCACTCGTCCACGGTGAGTGCCAGGAGGAACACCGGGCGGACGACTTCTGGAGGTGTGCGCGATGCTCAGTGAACGCAGGCTGAAGGTGCTGCGCGCCATCGTCCAGGACTACGTCGGCACCGAGGAGCCGGTCGGTTCCAAGGCCCTCACCGAGCGGCACAACCTCGGCGTCTCCCCGGCCACCGTGCGCAATGACATGGCGGCCCTGGAGGACGAGGGGTTCATCGCCCAGCCGCACACCAGCGCCGGGCGCATCCCCACCGACAAGGGCTACCGGCTCTTCGTCGACAAGCTGGCCGGCGTCAAGCCGATGACCGCGCCCGAGCGGCGTGCCATCCAGAACTTCCTGGAGGGCGCCGTCGACCTCGACGACGTGGTGGCCCGTACGGTGCGGCTGCTCGCGCAGCTGACCCGGCAGGTCGCCGTCGTGCAGTACCCCTCGCTGACCCGCTCGACCGTGCGGCACGTGGAGCTGCTGGCGCTGGCGCCCGCGCGCCTGATGCTGGTGCTGATCACGGACACCGGGCGGGTCGAGCAGCGGATGGTCGACTGCCCGGCGCCGTTCGGGGAGTCGTCCCTGGCGGACCTGCGCGCGCGGCTCAACAGCCGGGTCGCGGGCCGCCGTTTCACGGACGTGCCGAGTCTGGTCGAGGATCTCCCCGAGGCCTTCGAGGCCGAGGATCGCGGTACGGTCTCCACGGTGCTCTCCACCCTGCTGGAGACGCTGGTCGAGGAGAACGAGGAGCGGCTCATGATCGGCGGCACCGCCAATCTGACCCGCTTCGGGCACGACTTCCCCTTGGTGATCCGACCCGTCCTCGAGGCGCTGGAGGAGCAGGTCGTGCTCCTCAAGCTGCTCGGCGAGGCGAAGGATCCGGGTGTGACCGTCCGTATCGGTCACGAGAACGCCCACGAGGGACTCAACTCCACGTCCGTCGTGTCGGTGGGCTACGGTTCGGGCGGCGAGGCGGTTGCCAAGCTCGGCGTGGTCGGACCGACCCGCATGGACTACCCGGGAACGATGGGAGCGGTACGCGCAGTGGCACGGTACGTCGGACAGATCCTGGCGGAGTCTTAGGTGGCCACGGACTACTACGCCGTACTCGGCGTGCGCCGCGACGCTTCCCAGGACGAGATCAAGAAGGCGTTCCGGAGGCTCGCCCGCGAGCTGCACCCGGACGTCAACCCCGATCCGAAGACCCAGGAGCGGTTCAAGGAGATCAACGCCGCCTACGAGGTGCTCTCGGACCCGCAGAAGAAGCAGGTCTACGACCTCGGGGGCGACCCCCTCTCGCAGGCCGCCGGCGGTGCGGGCGGCTTCGGCGCGGGTGGCTTCGGGAACTTCTCGGACATCATGGACGCGTTCTTCGGCACGGCGTCGCAGCGCGGACCGCGCTCGCGCACCCGCCGGGGCCAGGACGCGATGATCCGCATCGAGATCGAGCTGGACGAGGCCGCCTTCGGCACGACCAAGGACATCCAGGTCGACACGGCCGTCGTCTGCAACACCTGCAACGGCGAGGGCGCGGCCCCCGGCACCTCGGCCCAGACCTGTGACATGTGCCGTGGCCGCGGTGAGGTCTCGCAGGTCACCCGGTCCTTCCTGGGCCAGGTCATGACCTCCCGGCCCTGCCCCCAGTGCCAGGGCTTCGGCACCGTGGTCCCGACCCCGTGCCCGGAGTGCGCGGGCGACGGCCGGGTGCGCTCCCGGCGCACGCTGACCGTGAAGATCCCGGCCGGCGTCGACAACGGCACGCGGATCCAGCTCGCGGGCGAGGGCGAGGTCGGCCCCGGCGGCGGCCCCGCCGGCGACCTGTACGTCGAGATCCACGAGCTGCCGCACTCCACCTTCCAGCGCCGCGGCGACGACCTGCACTGCACGGTCACCATCCCGATGACGGCGGCGGCCCTCGGCACCAAGGTGCCGCTGGAGACCCTCGACGGCATGGAGGAGGTCGACATCCGCCCGGGCACCCAGTCCGGCCAGTCGATCCCGCTGCACGGCCGCGGCGTCACCCACCTGCGCGGCGGCGGCCGGGGCGACCTCATCGTCCACGTCGAGGTCACCACGCCCACCAAGCTCGACACCGAGCAGGAGCGCGTCCTGCGCGAGCTGGCCAAGCTGCGGGGCGAGGAGCGCCCGCAGGGGCAGTTCCAGCCGGGTCAGCAGGGGCTGTTCTCCCGTCTGAAGGACGCCTTCAACGGGCGGTGACGCGAGGCTCGCCAGGGGCTCCGTGGTGCGGATGCTCCTGGCGTATGCCGACGGACGCCCGGATTCGGACTTGTTCGGAGGACGTGACAACATGCCGTCATGTCCTCCGCACTGACCGATCTCTTCCCCTACCCGATCGTGCAGGCGCCCATGGCGGGCGGCGTCTCCGTGCCGCAGCTCGCCGCCGCGGTCTGCGAGGCGGGAGGGCTGGGCTTCCTGGCCGCCGGGTACAAGACCGCGGACGGGATGTACGAGGAGATCAAGCAGCTGCGGGGACTGACCGGCCGCCCCTTCGGCGTCAACCTCTTCATGCCGCAGCCGGAGACGGCCGACCCCGCCGCCGTCGGCGTCTACGCCCACCAGCTGGCCGGCGAGGCCGCCTGGTACGAGACGGAGCTGGGCGACCCCGACAGCGGCCGCGACGACGGCTACGAGACCAAGCTCGCGGTGCTGCTGGACAACCCCGTGCCGGTGGTGTCGTTCCACTTCGGCGTCCCGAGCCGCGAGGTCGTCGACTCCCTGCACCGCGTCGGCACCTTCGCCCTGGTCGCGGCGACCACCGCGGAGGAGGCCAGGGCCGTCGAGCGGTCCGGCGCCGACGCGGTGATCGCGCAGGGCGCCGAAGCCGGCGGACACCAGGGCACCCACCGCGACAACCCGGAGACGGGCGGCACCGGCACCGGGCTGCTGTCCCTGGTCGCCCAGGTCCGGGAGGCGGTGAGCCTGCCCGTCGTCGCCGCCGGCGGCATCATGCGCGGCGGCCAGATCGCCGCGGTCCTCGCGGCGGGCGCGAGCGCGGCCCAGCTGGGCACCGCCTTCCTCGCCACCCCCGAGTCCGGCGCGCACGCCCTGCACAAGCAGGCCCTGACCAACCCCCTGTTCGTCCGCACCGAACTGACCCGGGCCTTCTCCGGCCGCCCCGCCCGCGGCCTGGTCAACCGCTTCCTGCGCGAGCACGGGGCCTACGCCCCCGCCGCCTACCCGGACGTCCACCACCTCACCGCGCCGCTGCGCAAGGCCGCGGCGAAGGCGGGCGACGCGCAGGGCATGGCGCTGTGGGCCGGACAGGGCCACCGGATGGCCCGGGAACTGCCCGCCGGGCAGCTGGTGGAGGTGCTGGTGGCCGAACTCGCCGCCGCCGGGACAGCGTTGTCAGGCTGGTCGGGCTTCACGTCGGGAGGTACGGGCCGATGACGGCACCGGTGTTCGTGGTCGACTCGCTCGGGCCCAGGGACCTGCCGGGCGGGGAGTACGTCCTGGACGGCCCCGAGGGACGGCACGCCGTCTCCGTGAAGCGGCTGCGGACCGGCGAGGACGTCGTCCTCACCGACGGACGCGGACGCTGGGCCGAGGGCGTGGTGAAGGCCGCCGAGGGCAAGGACCGCCTCGTCGTCGGCGGACTGGAACCCGTCCACGAGGAGCCCGAGGAGCGGCCCCGCCTCACCGTCGTGCAGGCCCTGCCCAAGGGCGACCGCGGCGAGCTGGCCGTCGAGACGATGACGGAGGTCGGTGTCGACGCGATCGTGCCGTGGGCGGCGTCCCGCTGCATCACCCAGTGGAAGGGCGAGCGCGGCCTGAAGGCGCTCGGCAAGTGGCGGGCGACGGCCCGGGAGGCCGGCAAGCAGTCCCGCCGGGTCCGCTTCCCCGAGGTCGCGGACGCGGCGACGAGCAAGCAGGTTGCGTCACTTCTGGCCGACGCCGACTTCGCCGCCGTACTCCACGAGAGCGGCGACGAGCCCCTGGCGGCGGCCGAACTCCCCGCCTCCGGGGACATCGTGCTGGTCGTCGGTCCCGAAGGAGGCGTGTCCCCCGAGGAGTTGGCGCTCTTCGCCGAAGCGGGCGCCAAGCCCTACCGCCTGGGCCGCAGCGTCCTGCGCACCTCCACCGCCGGTACCGCGGCGACCGCCGTCCTGCTGGCCCGCACCGGCCGCTGGTCCTGACGGCCGCCGGTCTCCGCCGGCCGCCGCCGTGCGGTCCCCGTCAGCCGGCCGCCGCGCGGGCGGCGGCGACCGCCGGGAACAGGTCCCAGCCGTCCAGGTCCGCGGAGCGGCCGAGCAGCCCGCGCCGGGCCGCCTCGTCGACGAAGGCCCGTACGACCCCCGGTTCGTGCAGGTTGAGCGCCTCGTCGCCCAGGGCCACGCAGCCCGAGGGCAGGAACCCGTCGGGGACGAACCGGTCCGCGCCGCCCCGGAACAGCAGGCGGGTGCACGTCCCGTCGCGGGAGAGGGTGAGCGTCTCCTGACAGGGGCCCGTGACGCTGTGCCGGTGCCGCACCGACCACACGTAGGGGACCGTCCCGTCCACGACGAGCCTCCGGATCCGACCACCACCGCCCATCCGCCCCACGGTAGTGCCGAGTGGCCGTATGCGCCCTACCGTTCGGGCCCGCCGCGGTGGCACCCTGCCTTCCATGGGGGCATCGAGGCGGATCCGGCGCGTGGCTCCGGTGGTCGTCGGCGCGGTCGTCGCCGTCGCCGGCGTGGGCGCGTGCGACCCGGGCGGGCTCAGTTCCGCGTCCGTGGCGTACACGACCGACCAGACCGTGACACGCGAACTGCAGCGGCAGAAGGCACAGGTGCGGTGGCTCACCTGCACCGCCTCCTACGGGGACGACGGCTCCACCGCGTCGGCGGGAGAGGACACCGTCGCCTCGGTCGACTGCAAGGGCAAGACCGACGACGGGAAGGACATCACCGTCGACGGCGAGGTCACCCGGGTCGTCAACGGCGCCTGCGTGCGCGGCGACCTGACCGCGAAGGTGGGCGGCAAGGAGTGGTTCCGGGTCGAGGGGCTCGGCGACTGCGACGCCACCAGCGCCCCGCCCGCGGGCCGGCCCGACCCGCAGCGGCCCGGGCCCACGGTCACCGTCACCCGGACCATCTGGTGCCCGGACGACCCGCACTGCCGTCCGGTGCAGGGCAAGTAGTCCCGGTCGGCGGCGCCCGGCAAGTGATCCGAACCTCTGTCGGCGGACGGCACCCCTGCATAGGGTGAGGGGGTGACACAGCCCGCAGCGTCTGCCTACCTCCGTTTTCCGCACCCGCACGGCGAGTTGGTCGCCTTCACCGCCGAGGACGACGTGTGGCTCGCGCCGCTCGACGGCGGCCGGGCCTGGCGGGTCAGCGCCGACAACGTGCCGGTGAACCACCCGCGCGTCTCGCCCGACGGCACCACGGTCGCCTGGACCTCCACCCGCGACGGCGCCCCCGAGGTGCACATCGCCCCCGTCGACGGCGGCCCCGCCCGGCGCATCACCCACTGGGGCAGCGCCAGGACCCAGGTCCGCGGCTGGACCCCGGACGGGGAGGTCCTCGCCCTCAGCAGCCACGGGCAGGCCAGCCTGCGTCGCTCCTGGGCCCGCGCCGTCCCGCTCGACGGCGGACCGGCCACCGTCCTGCCGTACGGGCCCGTCGGCGACGTCGCGCACGGCCCGCACACCGTGCTGCTGTCCGCGACGATGGGCCGCGAGGCCGCCTGGTGGAAGCGCTACCGGGGCGGCACGGCGGGCAAGCTGTGGATCGACGCCGAGGACGACGGCGAGTTCGTACGGCTCCACAGCGAACTCGACGGAAACATCGAGTACCCCTTCTGGGTCGGCGAGCGCCTCGCCTTCCTCTCCGACCACGAGGGCACCGGCGCCCTCTATTCCTCCCTCGCCGACGGCTCCGACCTGCGCCGCCACACCCCGCTCGGAGGCTTCTACGCCCGGCACGCGGCCACCGACGGCGCCCGTGTCGTCTGGGCCGGCGCCGGCGAGCTGTGGACGCTGGACGACCTGGACGGGGCCGAGCCGCGCCGGCTGGAGATCCGGCTCGGCGGTGCGCGCGTCGACCTGCGGGCCCACCCGGTGAACGCGGCCCGCTGGTTCGGCTCCGCGTCCCCCGACCACACCGCGCGCGGCAGCGCCGTCGCCGTCCGCGGGGGAGTCCACTGGGTCACCCACCGCTCGGGGCCCGCCCGCGCACTGGCCGCGCAGCCCGGCGTACGGACCCGGCTGCCGCGCGCCTTCCGCGCCGACGGCGAGGAATGGGTGGTGTGGGTGACGGACGCCGAGGGCGAGGACGCCCTGGAGTTCGCGCCCGCCACCGGGCTCGCGCCGGGCGCCACCGCGCGGCGCATCGCCGCCGGGCAGCTCGGCCGGGTGCTCGCCCTCGCCATGGCGCCCGACGGCAGCCGGGCCGCCGTCGCCTCGCACGACGGACGGGTCCTGCTCGTCGAACGGGAGACCGGCGAGGTCCGCGAGGTCGACCGCAGCGACGACGGCGACGCCTCGGGGCTGGTCTTCTCGCCCGACTCCGCCTGGCTCGCCTGGTCCCACCCCGGCCCCGACCCGCTGCGCCAGCTCAAGCTCGCCAACACCACCGACCTGTCGGTCTCCGAGGCGACCCCGCTGCGCTTCAAGGACTACGCGCCGGCCTTCACCCTGGACGGCAAGCACCTCGCCTTCCTCTCCACCCGCTCCTTCGACCCGGTCTACGACGAGCACGTCTTCGACCTGGCCTTCGTCGAGGGCGCCCGCCCGTACCTGATCACCCTCGCCGCGACCACCCCCTCGCCCTTCGGCCCGCAGCGCCACGGCCGCGCCTTCGAGAACCCGGACGAGACCCCCGACAGCGAGGGCACCCCGACCACCCGGATCGACATCGAGGGCCTCGCCGACCGCATCGTGCCCTTCCCGGTCGAGGCCGCCCGCTACTCCGGGCTGCGCGCCGCCAAGGACGGCGTGCTGTGGCTGCGCCACCCGGTCACCGGCGTCCTCGGCGCCTCCCGCGCCACCCCGGACGACCCCGACCCGCACACCGAGCTGGAGCGCTACGACCTGGTCCAGCAGCGCGTCGAGCACCTGGCCGGGGACGCCGACCACTTCGAGGTGAGCGGCGACGGCAAGCGGGTGCTGCTGTGGACCGACGGACGCCTCAAGGTCGTGCCGAGCGACCGGCGGGCCTCCGGCGACGAGGACAGCGACACCAACATCACCGTCGACCTCGGCCGCGTCCGGCAGACCGTCGACCCGGCCGCCGAGTGGCGGCAGATGTTCGACGAGACCGGCCGCATCATGCGGGACCACTTCTGGCGGCCCGACATGAACGGCGTCGACTGGGACGGCGTCCTGGACCGCTACCGGCCCGTCCTGGACCGCCTCGCCACCCACGACGACCTGGTCGACCTCCTGTGGGAGGTGCACGGCGAACTCGGCACCTCGCACGCCTACGTCACCCCGCGCGGCGGCCACGGCTCCGGCGCCCGGCAGGGACTGCTCGGCGCCGACCTCTCCCGCCACGAGGACGGCACCTGGCGCATCGACCGCGTGCTGCCCTCGGAGACCTCCGACCCCGAGGCCCGCTCCCCGCTCGCCGCGCCCGGTGTCGCCGTGCGCGCCGGGGACGCGATCGTCGCGGTCGCCGGACAGCCCGTGGACCCGGTCACCGGGCCGAACCCGCTGCTCGTCGGCACCGCGGGCAAGCCGGTCGAGCTGACCGTCTCCCCCTCCGGCGGCGGCGAACCGCGGCACGCCGTCGTCGTCCCCCTCGCGGACGAGGAGCCCCTGCGCTACCACGCCTGGGTAGCCGACCGCCGCGCCTACGTCCACGAGCGCTCCGGCGGCCGGCTCGGCTACCTCCACGTGCCCGACATGGTCGGCGCCGGCTGGGCCCAGCTCCACCGCGACCTGCGCGTCGAGGTGGTCCGGGAGGGCCTGGTCGTCGACGTCCGGGAGAACCGCGGCGGGCACACCTCCCAGCTCGTCGTCGAGAAGCTGGCCCGACGGATCGTCGGCTGGGACCTGCCGCGCGGCATGCGTCCGTCGAGCTACCCGCTGGACGCGCCCCGCGGACCGGTCGTCGCCGTCGCCAACGAGTTCTCCGGCTCCGACGGCGACATCGTCAACGCCGCGATCAAGGCCCTCGGCATCGGCCCGGTCGTCGGCACCCGCACCTGGGGCGGCGTCATCGGCATCGACAGCCGCTACCGGCTGGTCGACGGCACGCTTATCACCCAGCCCAAGTACGCCTTCTGGCTGGAGGGCTACGGCTGGGGCGTGGAGAACCACGGCGTCGACCCCGACGTCGAGGTCCCGCAGCGCCCCCAGGACCACGCGGCGGGCCGCGACCCCCAGCTGGACGAGGCGATCGGACTGGCGCTGGAGGCACTGGAGTCGACACCGGCGAAGACGCCGCCGGAACTGCCGGCCTGAGGGGCGTGGCCTGAGGGGCGCGGCCTGAGGGGCGCGACCCGAGGGGCGCGGGGTACCGCGCGATCGCCCCCCACGCGGCCGCACCCGAACGACTAGCATGCCCCGTACCATCCCACCAGCGAAAAGGAGCGCACGCGCATGGCGGGCGAACCACAGGACGACTGCCTGTTCTGCAAGATCGTCGCAGGCCAGACCCCCGCGACGATCGTCCGCGAGACGGACACGACCGTCGCCTTCCGGGACATCAACCCCCAGGCGCCCACGCACGTCCTGGTGATCCCCAAGGCCCACTACCGGGACGCGGGCGCGCTCGCCGCCGGCGCCCCGGAACTGGCGGCGGACGTCCTGCGCGAGACCCAGGCCGTCGCGGACCAGGAGAAGCTGGACAGCCACCGCACCATCTTCAACACCGGCAGCGGAGCCGGCCAGACCGTCTGGCACACCCACGCCCACGTCCTCGGCGGCCGAGGCCTCGAATGGCCCCCCGGATAGGCAGCCGTGTCCGTACGTGAACTGGTGGTCCTCGGCACCGCCAGCCAGGTCCCCACCCGCCACCGCAACCACAACGGTTACCTGCTGCGCTGGGACGGCGAGGGCATCCTGTTCGACCCCGGCGAGGGCACGCAGCGCCAGATGCTGCGCGCCGGGGTCGCCGCCCACGACCTGAACCGGATCTGCGTCACGCACTTCCACGGGGACCACAGCCTCGGCCTCGCCGGCGTCATCCAGCGCGTCAACCTCGACCGGGTGCCGCACGAGGTCACCGCCCACTACCCCCGCTCCGGGCAGCGCTTCTTCGACCGCCTGCGGTACGCCACCGCCTACCGCGAGACGGTCGCCCTCACCGAGTCCCCGGTCGACACCGACGGCCCCCTCGCGGTCACCCCCGCCTACACCCTGGACGCCCGCAGGCTCTCCCACCCCGTCGAGTCGTACGGCTACCGCCTCACCGAGCCCGACGGCCTGCGCATGCTCCCGGACCGCCTGGCCGCGCACGGCATCAAGGGCCCCGACGTGGGCCGCATCCAGCGCGAAGGCTCGCTGAACGGCGTATCGCTCGACGAGGTCAGCGAGGTCCGCCGCGGCCAGCGGTTCGCCTTCGTGATGGACACCCGGCTCTGCCCGGGCGTGCACGCGCTCGCCGAGGACTGCGACCTGCTGGTCATCGAGTCGACCTTCCTCGACGAGGACGAGACCCTCGCCGGCGACCACGGCCACCTGACCGCCGGCCAGGCGGCGCGGGCCGCCCGGGACGCGGGCGTACGGCACCTGGTCCTGACCCACTTCAGCCAGCGCTACGCGGACCCCGGGGAGTTCGAGCGGCAGGCGCGGGCGGCCGGCTACGAGGGCGAGCTGACCGTGGCCCACGACCTGCTCCGCGTCCCGGTTCCGAAACGTCGGTGAAACCGCCGTACGATGCTCTGATGCCTCTGCCCAAAGCTGAACTGCACCTCCACATCGAAGGCACCCTGGAGCCCGAGCTGGCTTTCGAGCTGGCCGCCCGCAACGGCGTGTCCCTCCCGTACGCGGACACGGACGCCCTGCGCGAGGCGTACCGCTTCGAGGACCTCCAGTCCTTCCTGAACCTGTACTACGAACTCATGGCCGTCCTGCGCACCGAGCGGGACTTCGAGGACCTCGCGGACGCCTACCTCGCCCGCGCGGCCGCGCAGGGCGTGCGGCACGCGGAGATCTTCTTCGACCCGCAGGCGCACCTGGTCCGGGGCGTGGAGATGGGCACGGTCGTGGAGGGGCTGTGGCGGGCACTGGGCCGCAGCCGGGAGCGGCACGGCGTCTCCACCCGCCTGATCATGTGCTTCCTGCGCGACGAGTCCGCCGAGTCGGCCCTGCGGACCCTCGACGCCGCGAAGCCGTACCTCGACCGGATCACCGGCGTCGGCCTGGACTCGGCCGAGGTGGGCCACCCGCCGGTGAAGTTCCGCGAGGTGTACGAGGCCGCCGCCGCCCTCGGGCTGCGCCGGGTCGCGCACGCCGGCGAGGAGGGGCCGCCGGAGTACGTCACCGAGGCCCTGGACGTCCTCGGTGTCGAGCGGATCGACCACGGCCTGCGCTGCGTGGAGGACCCGGCGCTGGTCGAGCGGCTGGTGCGCGACCGCGTCCCGCTGACCCTGTGCCCGCTGTCCAACGTGCGGCTGCGGACGGTCGACACCCTCGCCGACCACCCGCTGCCCGCCATGCTGGACGCCGGGCTGATGTGCACCGTCAACTCCGACGACCCGGCCTACTTCGGCGGCTACGCGGGCGACAACTTCGACGCCGTGCGCCAGGCGCTCGGCCTCACCGAGGACCGGCTGCGGGAGCTGGCCCGCAACTCCTTCCTCGCCTCCTTCCTGGAGGACGACGAGGAACTGCGGGCGCGCTACCTCGCCGAGGTCGACGCGTACGCCTTCCCGCCGGCGTAGGGCTCAGCCCGCCCCGGGCCCCGGTGCGGACGCCGCCTGCCGGGGTCCCGCCGTGTCGTAGGCACGCCGGACCGCGACGGCCGGCGCGTCCACGGTGATCTCCACGACCGCCTGCTCCGCCGCACCGACCTCGGGCACGGCGCCGCTCGGCGTGCCGGTGGCGGCGGCGACCAGGGCGGCCGGGGTGCCACCGCGGCGGCGGACCGCGCCGGGCAGCAGCGGGCGCCCGCCGGTGTGCAGGGCGACGGCGGTCATCGGCGCGGCCACCACGAGCAGCAGGGCGGCGAGGACCAGGCCCATCACCGGGTATCCGGCCTGCGCGGACAGCACACTGCCGGTCAGCGGCCCGGCCGCCGTGCCCAGCGAGGACGCCGAGCCGACGAGCACCGCCCAGCGGCCCCGCGGGTCGAGCGAGGCGGCCAGGCCGATCAGGTACGACAGCACGACCGGGTACAGCGTGTTCCAGGCGATCTCCCCGGCCGCGAAGGTCGTGGGAGTGGTCGCGGACGCGGTCAGGGCGATGCACCCGGCGATGACCACCGTCCCCGCCCCGACGGGCATCGCGCGTCCCAGCCGCGGCCCGAGCGCGCCGGCCGCCAGCACCCCGAGCAGCCCCGCGCCGAGGGCGACGGCGAACACGACGCCGAGGGTGGCGTCACCGAGCCCGGCCTGCGTGAGGCCGATCCGGCCGCTGACGCCCCACAGGGAGTTCTGCGCCAGGGACCAGCACAGCACCGCCGCGGCGAGGACCAGCCCCGAGCGGCGACCCGGGAGCGGGGTGGTGGACCCGGTGTCCTGGGCGGCCGGGGACGCGGCCTCCGGTCCCGGCAGCCGGCCGGTCAGCGGCCACACCACGAGCGCGGTCAGGGCGATCGCGGCCAGCGGCAGGCCGTGCGCCCGGCCGAGGTGGGGGACCGTCAGGTACACCGCGCCGGCCAGCGCGGAGACGGTCAGCAGGCCCAGCGTGGAGGCCCGGTGCGGGTCCCGCTCGGCGGCGATCCGGGTCGCGGCGACGGTCATGGCCGTACCGGAGCCGAGGCCGCCCAGCACCGCGCCGGCGACGACGGCGGGGACGGCGGTGGTGAGCGAGGCGGCGCCGTAGCCGAGGAAGGCGAGCGCGAGTCCGAAACGGGCCGGTGTCCGGGCGCCGAGCCGCTGCATCCGGGAGGCGAGCAGGAAGCCGGCGGACGCCGAACTCAGCAGCAGGGCACTGCCGACGGCACCCGCCTGTGTGGCGGTGAGCGGCAGAGCGGTGTCGAGTCTGCCGACGGTGGTGGGCAGCAGATACGGAGGCAGGTACCCGGCCGTGAAAAGGGCGACGAGGGGCCAGGGGGCGGTGCGGGGGGCGAACACGGGCGTTCCCAGGGCGTGCGAAAGGGACTCGGGAGAGGGGGGGCGACGCCCGTCGACGGACAGTGCGCGCGGGCAATTTGTATCAAGCGCGAGGAGGCGTGAAACAGGCGAGGGGGTGTGTTCTGGATCACATATGCGTTTACGGTCATCAGGGCCGGGTAGGAGCGCGCGCCGCAGTCGGTGCGCCATCCGCTCATCGGGCGGATCCACCGCCCCCGTACCGGGCCTGACCGCGCGTCACCGCGACGGCCCGGCCCCTCGTGACCCGCCGTCAGCCGTGCCTCCCGCGGCACCGGCCCGGACGCCGCGGGGTTGTCGGCGGTGTGGTGCACACTGGCGGGGTCCGCACCATGCCAGGGAGCGCACCGTGACAGCGTCCACCGTGTCAGCCGTGTCCACCACGTCGTCCGACGTGCCCGCCATGCCCGCCGCACCCGCCGTGCCGGCCGACGGGAGAACGCACCGCCACGTCCCCGCCGAGGGGCACCACCACCCCCAGGTCGACCCCCTCGCCGCCCTGCGCACCCCGCAGGACCCGCCCTGGGACGTGTACCTGACCGGCACCGTCTTCCTCGACGTCGTGTTCACCGGGCTCGACTCCGCCCCGGTGCGCGGCACCGAGTCCTGGGCGCGGGGCATGGGATCGAGCCCGGGCGGCATCGCCAACATGGCGACCGCGCTGGCCCGCCTCGGCCTGCGCACCTCGCTGGCCGCGGCCTTCGGCGACGACCACTACGGCGACTACTGCTGGGACGCCCTCGCGCAGGGCGAGGGCATCGACCTGAGCCCCTCGCGCACCGTGCCCGGCTGGCACTCGCCGGTGACGGTCTCGATGGCCTACGAGGGCGAACGCACGATGGTCTCCCACGGCCACGAGCCGCCCCCCGAGGAGCCGTCCCCCGAGTGCCCGCCGCGCGCCCGTGCCGCCGTCGCCTCCCTGACGCCCGGTGTCCGCGCCCCCTGGATCGCCCAGGCCGCCGCGCGCGGCACCCGCGTCTTCGCCGACGTCGGCTGGGACGACACCGACGCCTGGGACCTGGCCAAGCTGCCGGACCTCGCGCACTGCGAGGCCTTCCTGCCGAACGCGGAGGAGGCCATGCGCTACACCGGCACCGACTGCCCCCGCGAGGCCGCGCACGCCCTGACCGAGCACGTGCCGCTCGCCGTGGTCACCCTCGGCGCGGACGGCGCCTACGCGGTGGACCGGCGGACGGGGGAGAGCGCCGAGGTCCCGGCCATCGAGGTGGAGGCCCTGGACCCCACCGGCGCGGGGGACGTCTTCGTCGCCGGGTTCGTCACCGGAACGCTGGCCGGCTGGCCGCTGGCCGACCGGCTGGCCTTCGCCGGCCTCACCGCCGCCCTCTCCGTCCAGGAGTTCGGCGGCTCCCTCTCGGCGCCCGGCTGGTGCGAGATCGCGACCTGGTGGCGCAAGGTCCAGTCCGTGGCGGGCCAGGACCCGGCGGCCCTGCGCCGCTACGCCTTCCTCGCGGACCTGGTCCCGGAGGACCTGGTGGCACCCTGGCCCCTGCGCCGCGCCGTACCGACCATCGGCTTCCGCCGCCCGGCCTGACGCACCGCGCCGCCGGTCCGGTTCAGAAGCCGAGGCGGCGCAGCTGCTTCGGGTCGCGCTGCCAGTCCTTGGCGACCTTGACGTGCAGGTCCAGGAAGACGGGGGTGCCGAGCAGCGCCTCGATCTGCTGGCGGGACTTGATGCCGACGTCCTTCAGGCGCTTGCCCTTGGGGCCGATGATGATGCCCTTCTGGCTGGGGCGCTCGATGTAGACGTTGGCGTGGATGTCCAGGAGCGGCTTGTCGGCGGGGCGGTCCTCACGCGGGAGCATCTCCTCGACGACCACCGCGATGGAGTGCGGCAGCTCGTCCCGGACGCCCTCCAGCGCCGCCTCCCGGATCAGCTCGGCCACCATGACCTGCTCGGGCTCGTCGGTCAGGTCGCCCTCGGGGTAGAGCGCGGGGCCCTCGGGCATCAGCGGGGTCAGCAGGTCCGCCAGCAGGTCCACCTGCTGGTTCGCGGTGGCCGACACCGGGACGATCTCCGTCCAGGTGATGCCCAGCTCCTGGCCCAGCTGATCGATGGCGATCAGCTGCTCGGCCAGGGTCTTGGAGTCCACCAGGTCCGTCTTCGTGACGATCGCGACCTTCGGGGTCTTCCTGATCGCCGCCAGCTCCTTGGCGATGAAGCGGTCACCGGGGCCCAGCTTCTCGTTCGCCGGCAGGCAGAAACCGATGACGTCCACCTCGGCCCACGTCGTCCGCACGACGTCGTTGAGCCGCTCGCCCAGCAGCGTGCGCGGCTTGTGCAGGCCCGGGGTGTCCACCAGGATGAGCTGGGCGTCCTCCCGGTGCACGATGCCCCGCACGGTGTGCCGGGTGGTCTGCGGACGGTTCGAGGTGATCGCCACCTTCTGCCCGACCAGAGCGTTCGTGAGGGTGGACTTGCCCGCGTTGGGGCGGCCCACGAAGCAGGCGAAGCCGGCCCGGTGAACAGCCTCGGCCGGTTCTTCGGATGACTGGGTACGAACGCTCATGGCGCCCATTGTCCCTGATCCCCGGAGCCCCGCCGCACCACGGTCGCCCGCGGGGCCGGCGACGGTCAGCCCGCGCTCACCGTGTCACGGACCGTGCCGTCCGGAGCGGCGACCAGGACCGGCGTCCCGGGGCCGCCCAGGTCCGAGACGGCCGCCCGGTCCTCGTCCGGCACGGACTCCGCCGCGGTCACCACGGCCGCCGCCTCCAGCGACTTCGCGCCGGACGCCACCGCCATCGCCACCGCCGTGCGCAGCGCGCTGAGCCGCAGCGAGTCGAGCGCGACGGTGCCGGCGACGTACGTACGGCCGGTCTCGTCCCGTACGGCGGCCCCCTCGGGCACACCGTTGCGGGCCCGCGCGGAACGGGCCAGGGTGACGATCTTGCGGTCCTCGGGGTCGAGGGCGGGAGTCTCGGTCATGAGGCGAGCATACGTAGCGCCGCCGGGCGCCCGCCCGGTCACCCCGCCACCGGGTACATCGCCCCGCGCCGGCCCTCCGGCGAGGCCAGCCACTCCAGCTTCGCCGCGCTGTTCGCCTCGTCCAGCGGCGTGTGCAGCACGATGGTGAGGTCGGGCCGCGCCGGCACCTTCAGGGCCGTGGACTCCAGGCTGAGCAGCCCGACCAGCGGATGGTCGAGCTCCTTGCGGATCTGCCCGGCGTCCTCGATGTCCCGCTGCGCCCACAGCCCCGCGAACTCGGAACTGGCCTTCCGCAGCTCCGCCAGCACCTGCTGGAAACCCTCGTCGTCGGGGTGGTCCGCGCAGGCGGCGCGGAACTGGGCGACGACCGTGCGGGCGTTCTCCTCCCAGCTGCGGGAACGGGAGCGGTACAGCGGGTCGGTGAAGAAGTCGACGATGCAGTTCCACGTCGTCCCGGGCCGCATGCCCAGCACCGTCGCCGCCGCGTCGTTGTACATCACGCAGTTGTAGTACCGGTCCATGATGTGCGCCGGGTACGGCATCCACGTGTCGATCAGCCGCCGCAGCCCCTCGCACATGTCCCGCTTCGCCGGCTCCACCTCGGGCGCGGGCGGGTTCAGCCCGGCCAGCACGTACAGGTGGCGGCGCTCGGCGTTGCTGAGCCGCAGCACCCGGGCCACGGAGTCCAGCACCTGCGGCGAGACGGAGATGTCACGGCCCTGCTCCAGCCACTGGTACCAGGAGGCGCCCACGCCCGCGAGCACGGCGACCTCCTCGCGGCGCAGCCCCGGCGTCCGGCGCCGTCCCCCGCCGTCCGGCAGACCGGCCTCCGCCGGCGAGACGCGGGCCCGCCGGCTCATCAGGAACTCCCGCAGCTCACTGCGGCGCCGGTCCCGGCCCGCAGCGGCCCGGGACCTCGCGATCACATCCGGCACGTACGTACCCCCCGTAACGTCTGCTGGCGGTGGCTGGTGGTGCCACCACCAGGACAACTGGCCGCTCCCCACGGCTATTCCACAGCCCGCAGGCTCATGTCCATGGCGATCGACACCACCCCGACCTCCGCAGCGGCGCCGGCCGCTCCCCGGCTCTCACCCCGCGACCGGCTCGTCCTGTTCGTGCTCTGCGCGGCCCAGTTCATGGTCGCGCTCGACTTCTCCGTCCTGAACGTCGCCCTGCCCGTCCTCGGCGCGGACCTGGGCATGAGCCCCTCCGCCCTCCAGTGGGCGGTCACGGCCTTCGCCCTGCCGTCCGGCGGTTTCCTGCTGCTGTTCGGGCGGATGGGCGACCTGTACGGGCGCCGCCGGCTGTTCCTCACCGGCCTCGCGGTCTTCGGCGTGGCGTCCCTGCTGGCCACCTTCGCCTGGGACCCGGCCTCCTTCCTCGCCGGACGCGCCCTCCAGGGGCTCGGTGCGGCGGCCATCGTGCCGACCGGCATGTCCCTGCTGACGACGACCTTCCCGGAGGGCCCGGCCCGCGACCGCGCCCTCGGCATCTCCGGCACGCTGCTCTCGCTCGGCTTCACCGTCGGCATGGTCGCCGGCGGAGTCCTCACCGACCTGCTGGGCTGGCGGTCCACCATGGGCCTGCTGGCGCTCTTCGCCCTGGTCGTGCTGCCCCTCGCCCCCCGTCTGCTCCCCGAGTCCCGCACTCCCGACCGCCCCCGCCTGGACGTCCCCGGCGCGGTCACCGTCACCGGCGGCCTGCTCCTGGTGATCTACGCCCTGACGACGGCCGCCGAACACGGCTTCGGCCGCACCGACGTCCTCCTCACCCTCGTCGCCGGCCTGCTGCTCCTGGCCGCCTTCGTGGCCGTCGAGTACCGTGCCGCCACCCCGCTCGTCTCCCTGCCGATGCTGCGCCGCCGCACGGTGGCGTGGGGCAACCTGGGCGGCCTGGTCACCTTCTCGATGATGTCGACGGTGGTCTTCGTCCTCACCCTGTACCTCCAGGAGGTGCTGGGCCTGACCGCCTTCCAGACCGGCCTGGTCTTCGGCGTGCAGGGGGTGCTGTCGGTGGTGGCCGGTACGTACGCCCCGCGCGTCATCGGCCGCTTCGGCGCCCGCCGCACCCTGGCCGGCTCGCTCGCCGGGCAGGGCGCCCTCGGCCTGTCCCTGCTGGCACTGGGGGAGGGCGGCTGGTCGGTGCTGCTCGCCACGGCGGCCGTGTCGCTGGCCAGCATGTGCCACCTGGGCGCGATCATCTCCTACGGGCTGACCGTCACCTCCGGCGTCCCCGACGAGGAGCAGGGCCTGGCGACCGGCCTGGTCACCTCGACCCAGCAGCTCGGCATCACCGTGGGCATCCCGCTGCTCGGCGTCCTGGCCACCACCTCGACCGACCTGACGACCGGCGTGCACACGGTGCTGGTCCTGGACGCGGCGATCGTGCTGGCGGCCGCCGCGGCGGTCGCGGCCGGACTGCGCGGCCGCCGGACGGCGGGCTCAGGGACGGTCGAGGCGGAGACGGTCGGCGCGCGGTAGTCCGGCGACGACCAGGTCGTAGGAGTCCTCCACCAGCTCCCGGACGAGACGGTCCGGGAGCCCGCCGTCGGTCACCCCGCCCACGGTCACCGTGTTCCAGTGCCGCTTGTTCATGTGCCAGCCCGGGACGATCAGCCCCGGATGGTCGGCGCGCAGCCGCAGCGCGTCGTCCGGGTCGCACTTGAGGTTGACCGTGAGCGGGCGCGCGTCCAGCGAGGACAGCGCGAACATCTTGCCCCGCACCTTGAAGACCGAGATCTCCGCGTCGAAGGGGAAGTCCTCCACCGCCGCGTTGAAGGACAGGCAGAGCGCGCGCAGCCGGGCGGGGGTCATTCCGAGGCACCCTCCGGGACGGGCCTCGCCGCGTTCACCGGCTCCACCAGCACCGTCACGATCTTGTTCCGGCGGCCCGCCGCGGCCTCCGCCGTCAGCCGCAGCTCACGGCCGTCGGGCAGCTCCACCATGGAGGAGGCGCCGGCGATCGGCACCCGGCCGAGCGCCTTGGCCAGCAGGCCGCCCACCGTCTCCACGTCCTCGTCGTCGAACTCCTCCAGGCCGTACAGCTCGCCCAGGTCGCCGATGTCGAGGCGGGCGGTGACCCGGAAGCGGTCCTCGCCCAGCTCCTCGACGGGCGGCAGCTCCCGGTCGTACTCGTCGGTGATCTCGCCGACGATCTCCTCCAGGATGTCCTCGATGGTGACGATGCCGGCCGTGCCGCCGTACTCGTCGATCACCACGGCGACGTGGTTGCGCTCCTTCTGCATCTCGCGCAGCAGGTCACCGGCGTTCTTGGTGTCGGGCACGAAGAAGGCCGGCCGCATCGCCGTGGACACCAGGTCGCTCTCCGCGTCCCGGCTGATGTGCGTCCGGCGGACCAGGTCCTTCAGGTACACGATGCCGACGATGTCGTCCTCGCTGTCACCGGTCACCGGTATCCGCGAGAAGCCCGAGCGCAGGGCGAGGGTGAGGGCCTGGCGGATGGTCTTGTAGCGCTCGATGACGACGAGGTCGGTCCGCGGGACCATGACCTCCCGCACCAGGGTGTCGCCCAGCTCGAACACCGAGTGCACCATGCGGCGCTCCTCGGCCTCGATCAGCGACTCCTTCTCGGCGTAGTCGACCAGCGCGCGCAGCTCCGCCTCGGAGGCGAAGGGACCGCGGCGGAAGCCCTTGCCGGGGGTGAGCGCGTTGCCGATGAGGATGAGCAGCGACGGGATCGGGCCCATGATCCGGGCCAGCGGCACCAGGACGTACGCCGCCGCCGTCGCCGTGTTCATCGGGTGCTGCCGGCCGATGGTGCGCGGGGAGACCCCGACGGCGACGTACGAGACGAGCACCATCACCGCGATGGCGATCACCAGCGCCTCGCCGGTGCCGTCGAACTGCTTCAGGCAGGCGTACGTGACCAGCGCCGCGGCCGCCATCTCGCAGGCGACGCGGACCAGCAGCGCCACGTTCAGATAGCGCGTCGGGTCGGCGGCGACCTTGGCGAGCTTCGCGCTGCCGCGCCGCCCGGACCGCACGGCCTCCTCGGCGCGGAAGCTGGAGACCCGGGCGAGCCCCGCCTCCGCGCACGCGGCGAGCCAGGCGACCACGACCAGGGCGACCGCGCCCGCGATCAGGGGGAGGCTCATGAGACGGTCGGGGCCGGGGACGGGCCGGTCAGGCCCTTCTCCGCACGCCAGCCGTCCACGATGGCCGCCTGGAGACCGAACATCTCGGCCTTCTCGTCCGGCTCCTCGTGGTCGTAGCCGAGCAGGTGCAGCACCCCGTGGACGGTGAGGAGCTGGAGCTCCTCGTCCATGGAGTGCTGCGTCGCCGCCTCCGTGCCCTGCTTCTCCGCGACCTCGGGGCAGAGCACGATGTCGCCGAGCAGCCCCTGCGGCGGCTCGTCCTCGTCCTTGGCCGGCGGACGCAGCTCGTCCATCGGGAAGGACATGACATCCGTCGGCCCCGGCAGGTCCATCCACTGGATGTGGAGCTGCTCCATGGCGTCGGCGTCCACGACGATCACCGAGAGCTCGGAGAGCGGGTGGATGCGCATCCGCGCGAGCGCGTAGCGGGCGATGTCGAGGATCGCCTGCTCGTCGACCTCGGTTCCGGACTCGTTGTTGACGTCGATCGACATGGTCGTGCTGGTCTACTTCCCCTTGGCCTTGGCACCGCTTCTCGGTGTCCGGCCGCCGTTGTGGCCGCCGTTCTCGGTGCCGTTCCTGCTGTCGTACTGCTCGTACGCGTCGACGATACGGCCCACCAGCTTGTGCCGGACGACGTCCTGGGACGACAGCCGGGAGAAGTGGACGTCCTCCACGCCCTCCAGGATGTCCTGCACCTGCTTGAGACCGGACTTCGTCCCGCCCGGCAGGTCGACCTGCGTCACGTCACCCGTGATCACGATCTTCGACTCGAAGCCGAGCCGCGTGAGGAACATCTTCATCTGCTCGGGGCTGGTGTTCTGCGCCTCGTCGAGAATGATGAAAGCGTCGTTGAGCGTGTTGTGCGTCAGCAGGTAGTCCTGGGTGACGTACAACGAGTCCTCGGCCGCCACCTGGATGCAGACGGTTTCCTCCCGCCCCGCGGGCTCGATGCTGTCGATGAACCGCATGGGGCGTCCGCCGCCTCCGGCCCCGTGGTACGTGTCGCGCTTGCGGGCCAGCCGGAAGGGTTCGATGCCTTCCGGGAGGCGGATGTCGATGATGTGGGCGTCGTGGCGATGAGCGACCTCGCGGCCCTTCGCGAGACCAGGCTTGCGGCCCTCGGCAGCGCGGCGACGCGTGTACGCCACTCCGCCCAGCGACCTGACCAGCGAGATCACGTCGTCACGCAGCAGGATCGAGGTCGTCGTGTACTGGATGCGGCAGGTCCTGTCCTTCTGGACGACCGGGCCCCCGTCGGCGTCGAGCAGGCCTTGGAGCACGGCCAGCCGGACATCGGCGGAATTGCTCAAGTAATCGTCCGGGATGAACTTGCTGTGCGAACGGGTACGCAGCAGGTCCAGTTCACGCAGGACTCGCGTGACCGGGTTCTCCAGGGTGATCACGTCCCCGGGAGCCGTGACCCGGTTGAGTACGTAGTCCGGGCCACCGCGGTGACGGACCCTGACGCCTGGCAGCGCGGCCTCCAGAGCGCCTGCCAGCTCCTCGTCCTCCGTGGCGAAGGAAGGGGTGGTGGAGCCCGTCAGGCACCCGTCACCGAGCAGCAGGCCCAGCGCGTACGGGTCCATCGGGACTTCGCGTTCGGGAAGCTGCACCGGTGCCGTGAGCAGGGGCAGCTCGTACCGGCGAGCGTGAGCCGCGCGTAGGTCGCCGATCATGTCCTGGGTCTCCAGAACCCGCCAGGGCTTGTCACGGCGCTTGTCGGACGCGGTACGGACCGTCCACAGGTGCTCGCCGCAGCACAGCGTCCAGGAGCCGTCCTGGGCCGTGACGCGGTAGATGTCCTTCTCCCCCTGCGGGTAGACGCCCAGGACCGGAGTCGGCTCCCCGTCGGAGCCCACGACCAGGTCACCGACCTGGAGGTCACCGATGGGACGCCAGCCGTCGGGTGTCAGGACGTTCGTGAAGACCGGTTGCGCGCGACCCCGCATGTACGCCAGCGGCGCGACCTCGATCGTGCCCGCCGCCATCAGGCGCGGGATCGAGTCGGGGTCGAGCATGTCGTGCAGTGCGTCGTACAGCGGGCGCAGGTACGGGTCGATCTTCTCGTAGAGCGTGCCCGGCAGGAAGCCGAGCCGCTCGCCGGCCTCGACCGCCGGGCGGGTCAGGATGATGCGGTTGACCTGCTTGGACTGCAGGGCCTGCACCGCCTTGGCCATCGCCAGGTAGGTCTTGCCGGTGCCCGCGGGGCCGATGCCGAAGACGATGGTGTGCTTGTCGATCGCGTCGACGTACCGCTTCTGGTTCAGCGTCTTGGGGCGGATCGTGCGGCCTCGCGAGGACAGGATGTTCTGCGTGAGCACCTCGGCCGGGGTCTCCTGGCCGTCGCTCTCCCCGTTCTCGCTCGCCTTGAGCATGGCGATCGAGCGTTCCACTGCGTCCTCCGTCATCGGCTGCCCCGTGCGGAGCACCAGCATCATCTCGTCGAAAACGCGCTGGATCAGGGCGACGTCATGGGTGTCGCCGACCGCGCTGATCTCGTTTCCCCGGACGTGGATGTCGGCCGCCGGGAAGGCCTTCTCGATCACGCGCAGGAGGGAGTCGCCGGACCCCAGCACGGTCACCATGGGGTGCTGGGCGGGGACGGTGAACTGTGCTCTCGCCTTCCCCTGCGCGGGAGAGTGAGCTGAGGGTGTCTGAGTCATGGGCCGGCGCTCGAGGCCTGCAAGTCCTCCTCTGCGGCGTGCGCCGCGTGACGGGCGGGTCTGATGCTTCCAGCGTACGACTCCCCGCCGACAGCGCCGAGGTGTTTTATCCGACCGGCGCCCGCTGCGCCCGCAGCACCTCGCGGAACCAGGCGTACGAGGCCTTGGGCGTGCGCTCCAGCGTCGCGAAGTCGACGTGCACCAGGCCGAACCGGCGCGCGTACCCCTCCGCCCACTCGAAGTTGTCGAGCAGCGACCACACGAAGTAGCCGCGCACGTCCACGCCGGCCGCCACCGCCCGGTGCAGCGCGCGGACGTGCCCGTCCAGGTAGGCGATGCGGTCCCGGTCGTCGAGCCCTTCGTAGGAGCAGCCGTTCTCGGTGATCACGACCGGCGGGAGGCGGTCGCCGTAGCGGTCGCGCAAGCCGGTGAGCAGCTCCGTCAGCCCCTCGGGCACGACGGGCCAGCCGAAGTCGGTCACCGGCCGGCCCTCGATCGCGCGCACCGAGAAGGGCAGCTCCGCGGGGAGCGTCAGGCCCCCGAACCCGGTGTCCGCGCCCTGCGGGGCGCCCACCCGGGCGGGCGCGTAGTAGTTCACGCCGTACCAGTCCAGCGGCTCGGCGATGATCTCCAGGTCGGCGTCGATGCGGCGCGCGTCGCCCGGCATCAGCTCCGCGATGCCCTCCGGGTACCGCCCGGTCAGCAGCGGGTCGCTGAACAGGCGGTTCAGGAGGAGGTCGTAGAAGTCCGCGGCCTCCCGGTCGGCCGGGTCGTCCGACGCCGGCCAGGTCGGCCCGTGGGAGTTGGCGATGCCGATCTCCGCGGCGCCCGCCGCGCGCAGGGCCCGTACCGCCAGGCCGTGCGCGAGCAGCTGGTGGTGGGCCGCCGGGAGGGCGTCGAACAGCAGCGCCCTGCCGGGGGCGTGGGTGCCCAGGGCGTGGCCCAGCAGGGTGTGCTCGGCCGGCTCGTTGAGCGTGATCCACCTGCCGACGCGGTCGCCGAGCCGTTCCGCGACCCGCGTCACGTACCGGGCGAACCGGGACGCCGTGTCCCGCTCCAGCCAGTCCAGCCCCGCCGGCAGGTCCCAGTGGAAGAGGGTCGGCACCGGCCGGACGCCCGCCGCGCACAGCTCGTCGACGAGGCGGTCGTAGAAGTCGAGGCCGCCGGGGGAGTTCACCCGCGGCCAGGAGACCGAGAAGCGGTACGCGTCCACGCCCAGGTCCGCCAGGAGCGCCACGTCCTCGCGGTAGCGGTGGTAGTGGTCGCAGGCCACCGCCGCGGTGGAGCCGTCCTTCACCCGTCCGGGCTCGGCGGTGAAGACGTCCCACACGGACGGCTCCCGCAGCCGGGCCGCGCCCTCGATCTGGTGCGCCGAGGTCGACACGCCCCACAGGAAGCCGTCCGGGAACCGGGGTATCGGTTGCGTCGCCATGCGCGGATCATCCGCAGCGCCGCTGAGCGAAGTCAACGGCCGTGCTCACGCCCCTTCCTTCAGCACCCGCGAGATCAGCCGGCGCTGCTCGTCCGTCAGCCGGGGATCGGCGGCGTACACCGTCCTGCCGTCCACGGTGATCTGGTAGCTGAACCCGTCCGGCACCCCGACGGGCGGCGTGCTCCGCCCGTCGGCCGCGGCCCGCTCCGCCAGGGCGTGCCACTCGTCCGCGTCGGCCCGCTCCGCGGTGTCGACCTCCGCGTGGCGTTCGATGCCCGCGAAGCCTCCTGTGCGCCTCACCTGAATCCGCATGGGTCCGTGTCTAGTACGGAACTACAGGGCGCGCACCCCGACCTGCTCCCAGCCCTTGCGGACCGCCTCCAGCTCCTCGGCGTCGCCGTAGCGCTCCCGGGCGGCCTTCACCGTGAGCGTCGCGAAGTCCGTGAACAGCGCGTCCTGCGCCAGTTCCCCGCCGGTCAGCACGTCGTACCAGACCTGTCCGGCCCGCTCCCAGGCGTGCCCGCCGAGCGCGGTGGCCGCCAGGTAGAAGGCGTGGTTGGGGATGCCGGAGTTGATGTGGACGCCGCCGTTGTCGCGGCCGGTGCGCACGAAGTCGTCCATCGTCGCGGGCTGCGGGTCCTTGCCGAGCACGTCGTCGTCGTACGCGGTGCCCGGCGCCTTCATGGAGCGCAGCGCCACCCCCGTCACGCGCGGGGCGAGCAGCCCGGCGCCGATCAGCCAGTCGCCCTCGGCGGCGGTCTGGCCGAGCGAGTACTGCTTGACGAGGGAGCCGAAGACGTCGGACACCGACTCGTTGAGGGCGCCGGGCTGCCCGTAGTAGGTCAGGTTGGCGGTGTGCTGGGTGACGCCGTGGGCCAGCTCGTGGCCGATGATGTCCAGGGAGATGGTGAAGTCGAGGAAGATCTCCCCGTCCCCGTCGCCGAAGACCATCTGCTCGCCGTTCCAGAAGGCGTTGTTGTACTCGCGGTCGTAGTGCACCGTCGCGTCCAGCGGCAGTCCGCCGCCGTCGATGGAGTCGCGCCCGTAGGCCTTCAGGAAGTGCTCGAAGGTGGCGCCGAGGCCCGCGTAGGCGCGGTTGACGGTGGCGTCCTTGCCGGGCTCCTCGCCCTCGCCGCGGACCTTCCTGCCCGGCAGCTCGGTGCCGTGCCGGGCGTCGAAGACCGTGCGGTGCGGCTTCCCGGGTTCGGCGCCGGCGCGCGCGGTGACCGTGGGGGCGCCGATGACCGTGGTCAGCCGGCGGTGGGTGCGCTCGAAGGCGTCGCGCTGGAGCGTGCGGCGAGCGGGTCCGGCGAGCACCGGGTCCTCGTGCTGGGCGAGCTTGTCGAGGACGTGGGGCGGCACGATGGTGCAGAAGACGGGCTCGAAGCCCCCGTGGGTCGTCATGACCGGCACCTTCGCACTGAGTGACGCACCTGTCACCACCCGCAACCATGATTGGTGAAAACCGGGACCAATGCGCCCCTCCGGTCGGCGGTGAGTGGTATACGGCACTTTTTGTCCCTATTCCCTCACGGTTCCCCTCCGTGGTCCCGCATACTGATACGCACCCGCGTGACCGGCGTGGCTCGGCTAGGGTGCTGGGCATCATGCGTTTCGGGCTGCTTCTCCTTAGCTGCCGCGGCGAGGGCCTGTAGAGGCCGACTCCCTCCCCGCGGAGCTTGGTGGTGCGCGTCGGCCGTCTCTCTGGACACGCGGACACCGCGGACATCACGAGGAGCCCACGCCAACATGGCCAACCGCCAGCAGCCCAGTTCCATGCCGATCACCAAGTACCGCGGCTACGAGCAGGTCGACATCCCCGACCGCACCTGGCCCCAGCAGCGCGTCACCACCGCCCCCCGCTGGCTCTCCACCGATCTGCGCGACGGCAACCAGGCGCTGATCGACCCGATGTCGCCCTCCCGCAAGCGCGCGATGTTCGACCTGCTGGTCAAGATGGGCTACAAGGAGATCGAGGTCGGCTTCCCCGCCTCCGGCCAGACCGACTTCGATTTCGTACGCTCGATCATCGAGGACCCGGGCGCCATTCCGGACGACGTGACGATCTCCGTGCTGACGCAGGCCCGTGAGGACCTGATCGAGCGCACGGTGGAGTCCCTGAAGGGCGCCAGGCGGGCCACCGTCCACCTGTACAACGCGACCGCCCCGGTCTTCCGCAGGGTCGTCTTCCGCGGCTCCCGGGACGACATCAAGCAGATCGCCGTGGACGGCACCCGGCTGGTCATGGAGTACGCCGAGAAGCTGCTGGGCCCCGAGACGGAGTTCGGGTACCAGTACAGCCCCGAGATCTTCACCGACACCGAGCTGGACTTCGCCCTGGAGGTCTGCGAGGCGGTGATGGACACCTACCAGCCCGGCCCCGGCCGCGAGATCATCCTCAACCTGCCGGCCACCGTGGAGCGTTCCACGCCGTCCACGCACGCGGACCGCTTCGAGTGGATGGGCCGCAAGCTGTCCCGCCGCGAGTACGTCTGCCTGTCCGTCCACCCGCACAACGACCGCGGTACGGCGGTGGCGGCGGCCGAACTGGCGCTGATGGCCGGCGCCGACCGCGTCGAGGGCTGCCTGTTCGGGCAGGGCGAGCGCACCGGCAACGTCGACCTGGTCACCCTGGGCATGAACCTGTTCTCGCAGGGCGTCGATCCGCAGATCGACTTCTCCGACATCGACGAGATCCGTCGCACGTGGGAGTACTGCAACCAGATGGAGGTCCACCCGCGCCACCCGTACGTGGGCGACCTGGTCTACACGTCCTTCTCCGGCTCCCACCAGGACGCCATCAAGAAGGGCTTCGACGCCATGGAGGCCGACGCGGCCGCGAAGGGCGTCACCGTCGACGACATCGAGTGGGCCGTGCCCTACCTGCCGATCGACCCGAAGGACGTCGGCCGCTCCTACGAGGCCGTCATCCGCGTCAACTCGCAGTCCGGCAAGGGCGGCATCGCGTACGTCCTGAAGAACGACCACAAGCTGGACCTGCCCCGCCGGATGCAGATCGAGTTCTCCAAGCTGATCCAGGCCAAGACGGACGCCGAGGGGGGCGAGATCACGCCCACCGCCATCTGGGACGTCTTCCAGGACGAGTACCTGCCCAACCCGGACAACCCCTGGGGCCGCGTCCAGGTCGCCAACGGCCAGACCACCACCGACCGCGACGGCATCGACACCCTCACCGTCGAGGCCACGGTCGACGGCCAGGAGACCACGCTGGTCGGCACCGGCAACGGCCCGATCTCGGCGTTCTTCCACGCCCTGCAGGGCGTCGGCATCGACGTACGCCTGCTGGACTACCAGGAGCACACGATGAGCGAGGGCGCCTCCGCGCAGGCCGCCTCCTACATCGAGTGCGCCATCGGCGACAAGGTGCTGTGGGGCATCGGAATCGACGCGAACACCACGCGCGCCTCGCTGAAGGCGGTCGTCTCCGCCGTCAACCGCGCCACCCGCTGACCAGCCGAATCGGTGATCACCGACCCCGCCCGCCGTTCTCCGGCGGGCGGGGCCGGGTCGGATACCGGCCAACTCCGTGTGCAGGTCACGGAAAGGTCTCCTCCGGGGTACTGACTCCACGTCGGTGATGTGGCTAACATCACGCCAGCGCGACGATGCTGTCGCGCGGTTACGGAGGTGCGACGTGCTGCCTGGACGGGAACGACACGGCCGAGCTGTCCGGCTGCCGCGCATCCTGGGCACGCGCACCGCGTGGACGCCCGTCGGGGACGGCGAGTTCTTCTGCCCGGGCTGCGGTGGCGACCGCAACTACCAGCGGCTCACCGGCCGCCGCCGCTTCACCCTGCTCGGCGTGCCCGTGCTGCCGCGCGGCGAGTCCGCGCCCACCGTCGAGTGCGCGGCCTGCCGCCGCCACTACGGCACCGACGTCCTCGACCATCCGACCACCACCCGCTTCTCCGCGATGCTCCGCGACGCCGTGCACACCGTCGCCCTCGCCGTCCTGGCCGCGGGCGGCGCCTGCTCGCGCACGTCGCTGGAGACGGCCGCCGTCGCGGTGCGCGCGGCCGGCTTCGAGGACTGCACCGAGGACCAGCTCGGCGCGCTCGTGGAGGCGCTGGAGGCGGACACCGGCCGGGTCCACGGCGAGCCCTGCGTGCCCGGCCTCGCCATAGAACTCCACGAGGCCCTGGACCCCCTCGCCCCCCACCTGGCCACCGTCGGCCGCGAGTCCATCCTCCTCCAGGGCGCCCGCATCGCCCTGGCCGACGGCCCCTACACCCCCGCCGAACGCGACGCGCTGGCCACGGTGGGCGCGGCGCTGACCCTCTGCTCGGACGACGTGACCCGCCTGCTGGAGTCGGCGGGCACGCCGTCCTGACCGCACCCCTCGACGGGCCGGCGGCCCCGGTGCCGGAGCGGTGCGGAGCGGGAGGGCCTAGTCCGTCAGGTCCAGGCGCATGATCTGGCGGTGCATGCCCGGGCCGAAGTAGTCCGGGCGCAGACCGCCGTCGGGCTCCTCCGGGCGGAAGCCGAGCCCCCGGTAGAGGAAGATGGCGGCGAGGTTGGCGGGCTCCACGGTCAGGCGCACCACCCGTATGCCGTCCCGGCGCAGCCGGTCCAGCACCTCCGTCATCAGCTCCCGGCCGAGCCCGTGGCGCCGGCGGTCCTGCGTCACGCACAGGCCGAGTATCCAGCTGTCGGCGCCCAGCGCGCGGGTGGCGGCGAGTACGTAGCCGCGCAGTCGGCCCGTGCCGTCGTCCAGCACCAGGAAGTGTTCCTCGTACATGTCGAAGAGCTGGCGCAGGAGGAAGCCGGGGTAGGCGAACTCCTGGAAGACCTCCTCGTCGAGCCGCCGCAGTTCGGGCAGGTCGGGCTCCCGGGCCGTGCGCAGGACCAGCGGCGGGTCGTCGCGGCGACGAGGGCTGGGATCCGTGAGCCGATCGAGGCGGTCCAGGGAACGTTCCAGCGGTTCGGCGGTCATGCAACCCCCAGTCAGGACGTGCGAGGTCAACTCGACGGACGCGATGTTCATTCGCCAGGGGGACGCGGCTCCGTATGGCGGCCGGCGATCCCTTCTGGCTAGAGTGAGCTTCCAACTTGCCTCGTGCAAGGGCGAGTTAGGGTGTGCGTCTGTGCGCCCGACGTGCGCCCGGCGGACGAGGTCTGGCGTGTTCCCGGCTGTCTCGGCCTGTCCTGGTGGCCTACCGTGCACGGCACTGGGGCTTGTCCGGAATTCAATTGGAACGCGGCAGGGTGACTATGGATCGCAACGCCGACGCACCTTGGTCGAAGTTCGATCCCGAGGTGTACGTCGACAACAACTACCGGACGCCGCTCGAAGTGGACCGGCTGATCGTCCGGTTGATGCGCGAGCACTTCGGCCGCTGTTTCTCCCGGGGCGTACCCGATTCGGTGCGGGGCGTCGACGTGGGTGCCGGGGCGAATCTCTATCCCGCCCTCTCCATGCTCCCGTGGTGCGAGAAGATCCTGCTGCTGGAATTCGCGCGTCCGAATGTCGAATACCTGGAGCGGCAGGTCTCCTCCGGGGGTTTCGACACGGCGTGGGACGCGTTCTGGGACGTACTGAGCGAGGCACCCGCCTACGCCGCCGTCGACCCGAGGAGCCGGTTCGGCGAGATCGTCCGGGTGGAGCGGGGCAACCTGTTCGACCTCGACGGACACCGGCGCTGGGACATGGGGACCATGTTCTTCGTCGCCGACTCCATGTCCGAGTGCCCCGACGAGTTCAAGCGGGGCGTGCGCTGCTTCATGAACGCCCTCGGCGAGGGCGCGCCGTTCGCCGCCGCCTTCATGAAGGAGTCGGTCGGCTACCGCGTCGGCGAGCACGACTTCCCGGCCTACCGGGTGAACGAGGACCGGGCCAGGGAAAGCCTCGAACCCTTCACCACGGAGCTGGAGATCCACGATCTGCACCACGTGGTGCGGCCGGGACACGAGGGAATCCTTCTCGCCCTCGGGCGGCGCAATTCGGAGGTTGCCGTCCCCTAGGAAAGGGGACCATGCTGAACACAGGGCAACGGGATCTGTACGAGGGGTGCGGGGAATGCAGATCAAGCCACGCCAGCACATGCTGGAGATCTGGCAGGCCATGGCCCGTCATGCGTTCGAGGACGGGAAACTCGTCCGGGGGGACACCGACGGGCTGAGCAGCGTCGCGGACGCCGAGCGCCTGCTCTGCCTGCTGTACCCGGCCACCGAGGTCCCCGCCTTCCGCCTGGACCAGCCCGACACCACCGAACGCGACGTGCTGCGCGCCCTGGACCGGATCGGCAGCCGGCTGGAGATCCCGCCCAACCTCATCACCGCGCTGACCCAGTTCATGCGCACGCACACCGGCACGGACGACAGCCCCACCTTCGCGGGCGGACACTACTTCCGGCCCGCCGAACCCGACGGCGAGATCACCCACGAGCAGAGCCAGTTGGGCGTGGTCGACTCCTACTCCATGTCCGTCACCCTCTGCCTCGCCACCCTCGGATTCCTCAAGGTCTACGAGGGCACCACGACCCGCCCCGAGGTGCTCCGGGCGATCGCCGAGCTGAGGGACGCCACCAACGCCCGGCTGACCGCCGCCATGGTCAGCCTCCTGCGCTCCTTCACCGTCAACGTCTTCGACGCCGAGTCCGAGCAGGGCAAGCGCCTCATCCAGGTCGTCGGACAGGGCAGACAGTCCGACCGGGCCGTCCTCCAGCAGTTCTCCCGCAAGTTACGCCCGCTGCGCGCCACCATCATCGAGAGCCTGACCCGGGGCATCCAGGTCGACGAGGGCATCCGCGACGAGAGCCAGCTCTTCGAGTGCGGCTGGGCCTGGGGCATCGTCAGGGACGCGCCGACCGTCACCGACCTCGACGTCCAGGTCCACGGGCAGCCCGACGGCATCGCCGACCGGCTGCCCTACGTGTACTTCACGGTCGTCGCCCTCGACGGCATCCAGGACCTGTTCTCCGACCGCACCCTCACCCTCGGGCTGCTCGACGCCGACCAGCAGAAGCTGGCCGAGGCGCTGCGCCTGCGCTGGGAACTCAGCCAGCAGTACTGGTCCGCGATCGCCCGCTTCGGCGCCGAGCGCTGGCCCCTGGAGGACCTGCCCTGGCAGACCACCGGCCTGCGCCTGGAGTCCGAGTACTTCTCCCTGACCGTCGCGGCCATCCTCGTCCACGACCTGATCCGCCGGAAGGCCACCGACGACGACCTCACCCGTACCGTCGCCGTCATGGAACGCCTCGCCGACCGGGGCCGGGTCACCAGCCGGATGACCAAGGACGACCCCACCATCAGGCTGCACACCCCCGGCGTCACCATGCCGCTCGCCGGGTCCGAGCACTCCGGCGGGGTCCTCCTGTGGCGGATGACCGACTACTCGGCCCAGCTCCTCAAGCGGATCATCCAACTGGCCACGCTCTCCCGGAACATCGGCGCGCAGGACCGGCTGCTGCGCCTGGCCGAGCAGGCCTTCGAGCACCTGTGGGCCCGGCGCATCGACGACGAGGACGGCGCCGGCCTCTGGGACGACGTCCGGTCCGTCTACCCCGACGCGCGCACCGCCGGCCTGCGCATGTCCTGGAGCATCACCGAGCGCGTCACCGAATGCCTCGTCGCCGCCCGCAACCTCTACGAGCAGCAGCCCATCCGCAGCCCGGAACTGGCCGAGCTGGCCCGCGAACTGCTCAGCGAGGCCACCCATCTGTTCGGCAAGGAACAGCTGGAGGCGTCCGCCGCCGTCGACGGCAGCCGGGCCCGGGCCATGCGCAGCATCGAGAGCCGCCTCGACCACGCCCGCGGCCTGGTCGACGAACGCCCCGCCACGGCCTTCGCGCTGGCCCTCCCCGTCCTGCAGGAACTCGACACCCTGGCCCAGGCCAGGGGCGCCGCCGCGCAGGAGGTGTGAGCGTGCTCGTCTTCGCCGCCTCCGACAAAGGAGGCACCGGGCGGTCGGTGACCAGCGCCAACCTGGCCTACCAGCGTGCCCTCACCGGCGATCACGTGGCCTACGTGGACTTCGACTTCGGCTCGCCCACCGCCGCCGCCGTCTTCGACGTGCCCGGCGCCGTGCGCGGCACCGAGGAACGCGGCCTGCACTCCTACCTGGAGGGCGAGACCGCCGAGCCGGCCAGGATCGACGTCTGGCGCCAGACCGAACACCCCCTGCTGCGGGCCCGGCCCAACCAGTCCGGCCGGCTCGTCCTGTTCCCCGGCGACATCGGCGGCGGCGAGTTCGCCACCGGCGAGGAGACCCTGGAGCGGTGCGTCGACCTGCTGCTGCGGCTCAACGGCGAGTTCGACATCACCGTCGTCGACCTCAGCGCGGGCCGCAGCTACGCCGTCGACATGGCCCTCGCGGCCACCGCCCACCCCCGGATGCGCCACGTCCCCTTCCGCTGGCTCGTCTTCCACCGCTGGACGCGCCAGCACGTGATCGCCGCCTCCGGCCTCGTCCACGCGGCCCACGGCATCATCGGCGGTGGCGTCGACCGGGGCCACGACGAGGACGCCCTGCGCGCCGCGATCCGCTTCGTCCGCGCCGCCGTACCCGACCCCGAGTCGCCGCTGTGGTCCCAGGGCTCGCCCGCCCAGGCCGCCTGGATGCAGGCCTGCGACGAGGCGCTGCGCCGGCTCGCCGCGGAGCATCGCATCGGCGACAGCGTGGTCCTCGGCGTCGTACCGCTGGAGCCGATACTCCAGTGGCGCGAACAGCTGATCACCGAGGAGGACGTGCTCTCCACCCAGATCGCCAACAAGGAGACCCTGGAAGCGCTGGAGGAGATCGCCCGGCGGCTCACCGACGACTCGCACTGGGGGCGGCCGTGACGGGCGGGGTGTTCCGGGAGACCGCGGCCGAGCCGCGCACCCAGTCGGTGCCGCTCGCGCACCTCTCGCTGGAGCTGGGCCACCTGTACATGGAGGACTTCGAGGCCGGGCCCGCCCGTCTGCGCCGGCACTTCGCGGAGGTGCGCCCCTGGGTGGAGGCGGCGCGTACCGCCGCCACCGCGCGGGCCGGCGGCAAGCGCGCCCGGATCAGCACCTGCTTCCTCATCGACGACTACTTCACCCGCTTCTCCACCCCCGCCGACGTCGTGCCCATGCTGCTCGCGGAGGCCGAGCGGGCCGGGCTGCGCGTCGACTACCTGGCCCGCGAGTCCGGCTGCGCCGTCACCGGCAAGGTGCCCGTCGCCGAGGCGGTGGCCGGGCGCATCGTCGAGTCGCCGCCCCCCGGCAGCCACGGCACGCGTCCGCCCGCCGCGCAGACCGGCTGGCTGGCCAACGGCGAGCGCAGCCCCGTCGCCCGCGCTCCGCAGGCGATGAAGCGCGCCGTCCCCTGGCAGCCGCCCCGGGAGACCGCCGCCCGCCGCCACTCCGTCTTCCTCGACGTCGAGCTGTGGAGCGACGACGCCGACGGGCACCGCACCTGGTCCTGCCCCTTCCTCGCGGCCGTGTGGCAGCTCGCCCGCCTCGGACTGCTGCGCAACGAGGGCGACGCCGTCCTCGTCCCCCGGCCGCACACCGGCACCGGCTTCCCGGACGACTGGGACGAGCTGCCCGCCCTGCTCCGGCTCGACGACCGCGCGGACCCCTTCGCCGCCTACCGGACCTGCTCGGTGCTGCCCACCCGGTTCCTCCCCGTCGAGCACGCCGTCCGCGTGATCCTCGACCAGATCGAGGTCGACCCCGGAGCCCTCGCCCAGGTCGCCGACCGCTCCGGCCGGGAGCGTGTGCCCGTGCCCGACCCGGTCGCCGACCGCGTCTCCTACGTCTACTACGCGGGGCCGTGACGTGGCGCCGCGGCAGCGCACTCCGGGCGGGGACCTCCTCTGCGGCGAGGTCCGCACCTGCCTGCTCCCCGCCCGGCAGGCCCTGGACATCCGGTCCGCCGCCCAGCTCCTGGCCCTGCGCGCCGACGAACGGGTCCTGCTCTCCGAGCGTCCGGGCCTCTACGCGCGTTCCCCCGACACCCTGACCGGCGTCGACTGCCCGCTGCCCAGCGCCAACGGCGCCCGCGTCCGCGCGGTCGGCACCGTCGCCGCCCGCGCCGCGCTCACCGAGGGGCGCCTGTTGCAGACCTCCGCCCGCTTCCGGGCGCCCGCGTCCGGCCCGGACCAGCGGCGGCCGTGGGGCGAGTACCTGGTGCGGCCCGGCGAGGTCGAACCGCTGGGGAAACTCCCCCTGGAGGCGGTCGCGCAGGGCGTGCTCGACGGCGCGCTCCACGGCGACCTGGACGTCGGAGTGATAGCCGACGGGCTGCTCACCCGGCTGCTGCGCCACCCGCTCCTCGACCAGCGCCCGCCCTTCCGGTCCCGCCAGACCCGGCTGCGCTGGGTGGCGCTGCCCGCCGGTCCGGGCGAGGGCCCCACCATCGAGCGCTTCACCCTCGCCGAGGTCGAACTGCGCACCGTACGGCTCCGGGTGCCCGAGGGCACCGACGGCGCCGACCTCGCGGTGCTCTGCGACGACCTCGCCCTGCACGACTGGCTGCTCACCACCGTGGTCCGCATGTTCGACGGCCTCCGGCTGGGCCAGGGAGCCGCCGAGGACGCGGGCGCCGTCGTCCGGGCGCTGCGCCCGGCCGTCGACCACCTGCTGCACCTGTGGATGCCCGCGGCCCGGGTGGCCGGGGACCTGGCCCCGCTGTGGGACCCGCTCGAGGAGCGGCCCGGCTTCAGCCGGCAGTGGCGGGCCCTGGTGCAGCGCATCCGCGACCAGCTCACCCTGCACGCCATTCCCTCAGCCCACCGGGAGGTGGAGTCGGTCCCCTGACCGGCGCCGGCGCCTCCCACGCACATCCCCGCCCCGATCCGACGCACATCCCAACGGGGGGAGAAGCGAGATGAGCACGGCACAGTCACCCCGCCCCGACGACACGGCCCGCACCCGGGACCCGGCGGACCCGAGAGGGGAGTCGCCATGGGCCCGCATGCTGCTGGTCGCCCTGGTCGTCGGCGCCCTGTTCTGGAGCGTCACGGCGCTGCTGAGCCCGGAGGACGGCACGCTGCGGCAGTTCGCGGCCGCCGTGCTCTGCGCCGGCGCCGCCCTGGCCGTCCAGTACCTCCTCGGCCCGGCGCCCCTCCCGGACGGCGTGCGGCTGGAGGAGCACACCCGCCGGGTGGAGAGCGCCCTGGCCGAGAACACCGCCGCCGTCCGGGAGGGCCTGACCCGGTACGACGACGAGTTACGGACCGGCCTGACCCGGCACACCGAGGACGTGAAGCAGCTGGTCGAGAGCCACGTCACGCAGGCGGACCACCGGTCGGCGGACTCCTACCCGCCGCTGGACCGGGCCCGCATCGACAGCGTGCCCGACCTCGCCAAGGGCTTCGCCGACGTGCTGCTGCCCGACCCGTCGATCCTGCACACCTTCGTCCACCTGGAGATGACGCGGGTGGTCGGCCACATGGCGGACCTCACCAACCAGAGCGCCGAGTGCCCCGGCGAGAACCACGACTGGATGCTCACCCTCACCCGGGCCGCCGAGCACTCCATCTGCGCCACCAGCACCTCCGTCGACCGGGAGTTCTGGAACAGCGAACCCGCCGGACGCTACCTGGACGCGCAGCAGGAGGCGATCGACGAGCAGGGCGTCTCGGTGCGCCGGCTGTTCCTGCTGGAGAGCGCCCGGGAGCTGGACGACCGGCTGCTGAGACTGTGCGAGGAGCAGGAACTGCGGCGCATCGACGTCCGGGTGGCCGTCCTGCCCGAACTGCCCCCGCATCTCCAGCGCGGCACCACCAACGACTTCATCCTCTACGACGAGGAGGTGTCGTTCGAGATCGAGCAGGACCTGCGCGACGTCAACGTCCGGACCCGGCTCACCGCGCGCCAGGACTACGTGCGGGACCGGCTGAAGCGCTTCAAGGAGCTGTGGGACGCCGGCATGGGCCTGCGCGAGCTGGAGGTGCGGGTCGACGCCGAGGAGGACGGCAACTGGATGGTCGACCGGGCCTGACCGCGCGCCGACCCGGTACTCCCGGGGGAGTAGGGGCGGCCGGGCGTCACCCCGGGCAGTAACCGCACACTCGCCCTCACGCCCGACGCGACGGCACCCCGCCGCCGGAAGTCTGGACAGCGAACCGGACATCCAGTGCAGGGAGCCCGTCAGATGGGGGCCGTGGGAACAAGCGGTGAGGCAGGGCCGGCGGGCGGGGGGCGGCGCAGGGGCGTGTCCGTCGCGGAGGATGGGCCCGTGCACGCACCCCCCGCGAACGCGCCCGGACCCCGCCTCGGCGAGCGGATCATGGCCGTGATCAACCGCGATCCCCGCACCTCCCCGCACGGCACCCGCAACGACGCGATGCTCGCCGCGGCCCTGCTCGCCGTGGCGGCCTGCCTGGCGCTCTTCACGGACGAGGGCCGCCGCCCGGACGCGGCGGGCTGGACGCTGCTGGTCGCCGCGCACGTCCCGATCGTGTGGCGGCGCCGGCACCCGCTGCTGGTGCTCGCGGCGGTGGTGGTCCTGGTCGGGCCGTACCACGCCCTGGACAACAACCACGCCGCGCCCGGCCCCGCCTCCTACGTCGCGCTCTACACGCTCGCCGTCACCGGCCGGCCGCTGCGCACGATCCTGACCGGCGTCGCCGTCCTCACGTTCTCCGTGAGCATCATGCTCACCGTCGACACCCACCAGGCCGTCGAACTGCTCCGGATCTCCGGCTGGGTGGTCGCCATCCTCTTCGCCGGCGTCGACGTCCGCTACTACCGCCAGTACGTCGCCGCCATCGTCGAGCGTGCCGAGCGCGCCGAACGCACCCGCGAGGAGGAGGCCCGGCGCCGCGTCGCCGAGGAACGCCTGCGTGTCGCCCGGGACCTGCACGACCTGCTGGCGCACAGCATCACCCTCATCGGCGTGCAGACCTCGGTCGCCGCCCACGTCCTGACCGCCGACCCCGACCGCCTGGACCGGGCCGCGGTCGCCAAGGCCCTCGACGACATCGCCGAGACCTGCCGCTCGGCGCGCGGTGAGCTGCGGACCACGCTGGAGGTCCTGCGGGAGCAGGACGCGCCCGACGCGCGCGGCCCCCTGCCCGGACTGCACGGACTGCCCGACCTGGTGGAGGCCGCGCGGCTCGCCGGAGCCCGGGCGGAACTGTCGGTGGACGCCGGCACCGTGCCGCCCGCGGTCGGCGCCGCCGCCTACCGCATCGTGCAGGAGGCGCTGACCAACGCCGTACGCCACGCGGGACCCGAACCGTCCGTCCGCGTCGAGGTGCGCGGCGAGCGGGGCGCCCTGCGCCTGTCCGTCACGGACGACGGCACCGGCCCCGGCAACCCCGCGGCCCCCGCGGCCACCGGCCTCGACGGCACCCCCGGTTTCGGCCTCGTCGGCATGCGCGAACGGGCCCGCAGCGTGGGTGGCACACTCGACGCCGGGCCGAGGGCCCAGGGCGCCCGCGGCTTCGCGGTGACGGCGCTCCTGCCGACCCCCACGGCTCCCTCGGCGCCCGCCACACCCCTGACGCCCGCGACCCCGGAGAGAGACGGATGACCATACGCGTGCTGCTCGCGGACGACCAGAACCTCGTCCGCGCCGCGTTCGCCCTGCTCGTCGCGTCGGCCCCCGACATGGAGGTCGTCGGCGAGGCGGGCACCGGCCGCCAGGCCGTGGAACGGGCCCGCTCCGACCGCGCCGACCTCGTCGTCATGGACATCCGCATGCCCGACCTGGACGGCATCGAGGCGACCCGGCTCATCGCGGCGGACGAGGACCTCGCGGGTGTGAAGGTGCTGGTCCTCACCACCTACGACACCGACGACAACATCGTGGAGGCGCTCCGTGCGGGCGCCTCCGGCTTCCTGGTGAAGGACACGCGGCCCGCCGAACTCCTGGACGCCATCCGCACGGTGACGGCCGGCGACGCGCTCCTGTCCCCGGGCCCGACGGCCCGGCTGATCGAACGCTTCCTGCGCAGCCCCGCCACGCCCGCGGCGGGCGGAGCGGGCCCCGACTGCCTGTCGGACCGCGAGCGCCAGGTGCTCACCCTGGTCGCCCGCGGCCTCACCAACACGGAGATCGCCGACTCCCTCGGACTGAGCCCGCTGACGGCGAAGACCCATGTCAGCCGCATCATGGGCAAGCTCGGGGCGCGGGACCGGGCGCAACTGGTCATCGTGGGCTACGAGTCGGGGCTGGTGACGCCGGGTACCGGTCAGCGGCAGTAGGCGTCCGTGCCCGGCCGCTGCCCGGTCGCCAGGAAGCGGGAGGCGGTCCCGTCGCCGCAGGCGTTGCCGTTGGCGAGGTAGGGGTTGTGGCCGGTGGAGTCCACGGTGACCAGGACCGCGCGCCGGCCGAGCGCCTCCCGCATCTTCAGGGCGCCGGCGAGCGGGGTGGCGACGTCCCGCTCGTTGGAGAGCAGCATGATGTTGGACGGTCCCTCGTCGGTGATCCGCACCGGCGCCTCGCGCGGCGGGTACGGCCAGGCGGCGCACAGCATGGCGTTGCGGGGCATCCCGGCGGTGAGCGGGTACTTGGCGCGGCTCTCGGCGACGCCCTTCTCGTAGACGGCCTGCGACGTGGGCCAGGCCACGTCGTTGCAGAGCGTCCCGGCCCCCACGGCGGTGACGTTCTGGAGCACGGCCTCGGGCGGTGCCTGGGGCGCGGGCGGCACCGTGCCCTCCTGGGCGGCCCGCATCAGCCGGGCGAGCGTCGGGTAGCGGCTGGGGGAGTAGAGGCTGTCCAGCATGGTCTGGCGCAGCACGTTGCCGTTCAGCTCCTCGGGGTTGGCGCCGGGCCAGGGGATCGGCTCGCGGTCGAGCCGGGCGGCGAGCCGCAGGAACATCGGCCGTACGTCGGCGGCCCGCACGGCCAGCCGGTCGGGGTTGTCCGGGTCCGACGCCCAGGCGGCGAAGTGCGGGAAGGTGTCCTCGACGCCCTCCTCGTGCGCGGCCAGCCAGGCGCGGTTGACGCGGGCCGGGTCCGGGTCGTCGACGCTGTCCAGCAGGACGCGGTCGGTGCGGTGCGGGAACTTCTGCGCGTACACCGCCCCCACGTACGTCCCGTACGACGTCCCCCACGCGGAGATCCGCCGCTCGCCGAGCGCGGCCCGCAGGAGGTCGATGTCGCGGGCCTCGTTGGCCGTGCTGAGGTGCTTGATCAGCTCGCCGCCGTTGCGGACGCAGGCGTCGGCCGTGCGGCGGGCGGTGGCCATGTTCCCGTCCACCGAACCGTCGGGCGCCGGCCACGGGCGGAGTCTGGACGTGGCGAGGTCGGCGTGTTCCAGGCCGCAGTCGACGGAGGTGGACGGGGCGAGTCCGCGCGGCGCGAACCCGACGAGGTCGTAGGTGTCACGGACGTCCTGGGGCAGCTTCTGTCCCTTTCCCGAGGGGTCGTTCAGGCTGGAGCCGCCGGGGCCGCCCGCGATGAGCAGGAGCACTCCGCGCCGGGTGTCCGGGTCCTCGCTCGGGATGCGCGAGACGGCGATGTCGATGCGCGGGCCGTCCGGGTCGGCGTGGTCCATGGGGACCCGGAGGGTGGCGCACTGCTGGCGGGGATCGAGTCCGGTGCCCTGGCAGGCGGTCCAGACGAGGGGCTCGGCGGGGCGCGAGGCGGCGGAGGCCGTCACCGGCGCGGTGATCCCGAGGAGGGCCGTGGACACGCCGACGACGGCGGCGTTGCGGATGGTGCGGGTGCGCTGCGTCATGCGACGAGCCTCGCGGATGTCCGGGGCCCTCCCCATCCGGGCAACAGCCTGAAAAACAGGGGGGATTACCCCAGGGAGGGCCCTCGGGGTTCTCCCCGACCCGTCACAGGAAGAAGCTGTCGTGCTTCACCTGGAACTCCCGCAGCTCCTCGCCGCCGCGCTGCGCGAACTCGGCCACGTGCTCGAAGTACTCCTCGCGCGGGGCGCCCGGCGAGAAGAGCATCAGCATGGAGACCGGGTCGTCGCTGTCGTTCTTGAAGGCGTGCAGTCCGCCGACCGGCACGTACAGGAAGTCGCCCTGGCGGCTGGTGACCCAGCGCTCGCCGTCGTACAGCTTCAGCTCACCCGACAGGACGTAGAAGGACTCCGAGATGCTCCGGTGGAAGTGCGTCCTGGCGCCCGGCGCCTTGGGGCCCATGTCCACCTTGTACAGCCCGAACTCCCCGCCCGTGGAGGCGTGGCTCGCGAGGTAGTGGGTCTTGGTGCCGCCGGGGGAGACGATGTCCGGCGGGGTGTCGGCACCTCTGAACACGGCGTTGATCTCGCCCTTCTCGCCGAGGTAGCGCGGCTCCGGGTACGACATGGGTGCCCCTCTCTCCGTGAGTGTCGGGGCAACTCTCCCCGACGGAGGGCACTTCGGGCATCGTCCGCAAGATCGAAGGGGCGGGCCGTGGGGCTCAGGCCCGAGGGACGGCCCCCACGGTGCGGACGAACTCCGCCCAGGCGACCGCCCCGACGACGAGCACCGGCCCGCCGGGCACCTTGCTGTCCCGCACGGGCACGAGGCCCACGACTCCGTCGGCGACCTCGACGCAGTCGCCGCCTTGGCCGTTGCTGTGGCTGCTCTTGCGCCAGCGGGCGGCGCCGGGGAAGTCGCAGGCGACCTCGACGCAGCTGCCGCCCTCGCCGTTGCTGTAGCTGCTTTTCGTCCAGCGGGCGTGGGTCAGGTCGTACTCGCGCATCGTCTGAGGTCCTCCGCCGCCGACTCGATCAGGGCCAGGGACACCTCCGGCGACAGCGCGGCGACCCTGAGCAGATCGTATGTGCGCTGAGCATGCACCACCACGGCTGGAGCGTCGATGAGCGTCCCCGAATACTCCGTCTCTGTATAGGCCACCGGTGGGGCGTCTTCGAAGTCCATGAGCTTCAGCATCCCGCCCATGGCCGCATGCGCCCCAGCCTCGTTCGGAAGCACCGCCACCACCGCCGTGCGCTCACGCAACGACCGAGCGACGTGTCCCAGTTGCGCCGCCATCGTCAGCGGGCCGCCTACGGGGAGCCGCAACACGCTCTCGTGCAGAACCACCCAATACTCGGGCCGTGCAGCGTCGCCCAGGATCACCGACCGCTCCAGCCGGGCGGTGACCATCTCGTCGACGTAAGCGTCGGACCGGAACGGGTTGGCGGCGATGGTGACCGCGCGCGCGTACTCCCTCGTCTGTAGCAGCCCCGGTACGACCGTCGGCGCGAACTCGCAGATCCGCGTTGCCAGTCGTTCCAGCTCCACAACACCCGCGAAGTAATCCGCGTAACCCGGTTCATCAATCAACTTCCTGCACAGCCGCTCGAAAATACCGTCGGTTTGCAGTACCCCGTCAATCCGCTGGGCCACATCCAGCTGCGGCTTGCGAATTGCCTGTTCGAACTGGCCGATGTAACCACCCGACACGAATACCCTTGTACCCAGCTCGACTTGGGTGATTCCCGCGTCCTCTCGCCGCCGTTTCAGTTCCGCGCCGAAGAACTCCCACGCCGCTTGCCGTGAACCGTTGGCCATAACCAACCCCCCGCCACTGAACCCCACTTGTAGTGCACTGACTCCCATCGAGTGTAGTCACGGCACGGCATTCTGGGGATGTGAAGACTGAAACCGTAAAGGGAAGGGGAACACGGTGAAGGCACCACACTCGGCGCCCTGCGTCGAAGAAGCGGAGGACACGGTGAAAGAATTGCGCGCGGCGCTCGCGAAGGCCGGAATTACTCTCCCGTCGCTCGGGCTCGACCCGGTGAGTCTTGCGCGCGAGGCACCCTGTCCGCTCGTCGAATTGGGCCGGTGCTCCGTCGAGACCGCCAGGCGACTCGCGGCGGCCCTCCGATGACGACGCCGCCCGTGGGGACCTATGCCGTCGACACCCGCAGCGGACGGGTCGGCGTCGTCATGGGGTACGAGGGCCCGTACGTCCAGATGCGCCCGTACGGCGGGGGCCGTGAGTGGGACGCCGAGCCGGGTGACGTACGCCACGCCACCCCGTCCGAGCGGCTCAGCGCGGCGACGGCGTACACCAACGCCCGAAGCCGTGGCGAGGTGCCTTGAAGCATGCGCGAGAATGGTCCGCATGAGTCTGTTCCGCGACGACGGCATCGTGCTGCGCACCCAGAAGCTGGGTGAGGCGGACCGGATCATCACCTTGCTCACACGCGGTCACGGACGCGTACGCGCCGTGGCGCGCGGGGTGCGGCGGACGAAGTCGAAGTTCGGGGCGCGGCTGGAGCCGTTCTCCCATGTGGACGTGCAGTTCTTCGCCAGGGGCAGCGAGCTGGTCGGGCGCGGGCTGCCGCTGTGCACGCAGAGCGAGACCATCGCGCCGTACGGCGGCGGGATCGTCACCGACTACGCGCGGTACACGGCGGGGACCGCCATGCTGGAGACTGCCGAGCGGTTCACCGACCACGAGGGGGAGCCGGCGGTGCAGCAGTACCTGCTGCTGGTCGGTGCCCTGCGGACCCTCGCCCGGGGCGAGCACGCGCCGAACCTGGTCCTCGACGCGTTCCTGCTGCGCTCCCTCGCGGTCAACGGGTACGCCCCCACCTTCGGGGACTGCGCGAAGTGCGGCATGCCCGGCCCGAACCGGTTCTTCTCGGTCGGCTCGGGCGGCACCGTCTGCGCGGACTGCCGGGTACCCGGCAGCGTCGTACCCTCGCCGCAGGCCCTGGAACTGCTCGGAGCGCTGCTCGCGGGAGACTGGGGGACCGCGGACGCGTGCGAGTCGCGGTACGTCCGGGAGGGGAGCGGGCTGGTGTCCGCGTACCTGCACTGGCATCTGGAGCGCGGCCTGCGCTCCCTGCGCTACGTCGAGAAGTCCTAGAAGACCAGAAGAGCAGACAGCACGAGGAGACGAGAGACACATGGCCGTACGCGGGTTCCTGGGGCGTCAGCGCCGGGACTACAGGACGCCGGAGCCGCACCCGTCCGGCGCACGGCCCCCGAAACTCGGTGAGCTGGTACCGGAGCATGTGGCGATCGTCATGGACGGCAACGGGCGCTGGGCCAAGGAGCGCGGGCTGCCGCGCACCGAGGGCCACAAGGTCGGTGCCGAGCGGGTGCTGGACGTCCTCCAGGGCGGCATCGAGATGGGCGTGCGGAACATCTCCCTGTACGCCTTCTCCACCGAGAACTGGAAGCGGTCGCCGGACGAGGTGCGCTTCCTGATGAACTTCAACCGGGACTTCATCCGCAAGACCCGCGACCAGCTCGACGAGCTGGGCATCCGCGTCCGCTGGGTGGGCCGGATGCCCAAGCTGTGGAAGTCGGTCGCCAAGGAACTGCAGGTCGCCCAGGAGCAGACCAAGGGCAACGACCGGCTGACCCTGTACTTCTGCATGAACTACGGCGGGCGCGCCGAGATCGCCGACGCGGCGCAGGCCCTCGCCGAGGACGTGCGGGCCGGACGGCTCGACCCGTCGAAGGTGAACGAGAAGACGCTCGCGAAGTACCTGTACTACCCGGACATGCCGGACGTGGACCTGTTCCTGCGGCCGAGCGGTGAGCAGCGCACGTCCAACTACCTGCTCTGGCAGAGCGCGTACGCCGAGATGGTGTTCCAGGACGTGCTGTGGCCCGACTTCGACCGGCGGGACCTGTGGCGGGCCTGCCTGGAGTTCGCCTCCCGGGACCGCCGCTTCGGCGGCGCGATCCCGAACGAGGAGCTGCTGGCCATGGAGGGGACGGACAGCCCCAGCCCGTCCGGCCTCTGAGGACGAGGCCGTCAGGCCGATGAGGGGGCCCGGGGCGCGGCCCCGGCCCCGCCGGCTCAGCCGCCGGCGGCACCCGCGCAGTCGGCGCACGTGCCGAAGATCTCCACCGTGTGCGCCACGTTGACGTAGCCGTGCTCGGCGGCGATGGCCTCCGCCCACTTCTCCACGGCGGGGCCCTCGACCTCGACCGCCTTGCCGCAGGTGCGGCAGACCAGGTGGTGGTGGTGGTCGTCGCTGGAGCAGCGGCGGTAGACGGACTCGCCGTCGGCGGTGCGCAGGACGTCGACCTCGCCGGCGTCGGCGAGGGACTGAAGGGTGCGGTAGACCGTGGTGAGCCCGACGGAGTCGCCCTTGTGCTTGAGCATGTCGTGGAGCTCCTGAGCGCTGCGGAACTCCTCGACCTCCTGGAGAGCCGCCGACACGGCGGCCCGCTGCCGGGTGGCACGTCCCTTCACGGGCGGTCCAGCGGTCGTCACCGGTTCCTCCTCACGTCTGCGGCTTGCCGGGCCATTGTGCCAGCCCGGCCGGGCGGCAGTCAGACGCCGAACCCGTCGCCGGCCCCCCGGGTGGCTGGAATCTTGCATTCCGTCGGATCGCCGGACGGCTCCGCCGCGGCGGCCGCCCGCGCGCGTCGCCGGGCCAGTGGCACGGCCAGCGCGGTCAGCAGCACGAACGCTCCGATGGTGAGCAGCACGATGGTCGCGCCGGGCGGCACGTCCTGGTAGTACGAGGTGACCGTGCCGCCGATGGTCACGCTGACGCCGATGGCCACGGCGACGGCGAAGGTGGCGGCGAAGCTGCGGGTGAGCTGCTGGGCGGCGGCCACCGGGACCACCATCAGCGCCGACACGAGCAGCAGCCCGACCACGCGCATCGCCACCGTCACGGTCACGGCGGCGGTGACGGCGGTGAGCAGGTTCAGCGCCCGCACCGGCAGGCCGGTGACCCGGGCGAACTCCTCGTCCTGGCTGACCGCGAAGAGCTGGCGGCGCAGGCCGACGGTGACGAGGACCACGAAGGCGGCCAGCAGGCAGATCGCCGTGACGTCCGACTCGGAGACCGTGGAGAGGGAGCCGAAGAGGTACGAGGTGAGGTTGGCGTTGGAACCCGTCGGCGCGAGGTTGATGAACATCACGCCGCCCGCCATGCCGCCGTAGAAGAGCATGGCGAGGGCGATGTCGCCGCGGGTCCTGCCGTACCAGCGGATCAGCTCCATGAGGACCGCGCCGAGCACGGACACCAGGGTGGCCATCCACACCGGGGACCAGGTGAGCAGGAAGCCGAGGCCGACGCCGGTCATGGCCACGTGGCCGATGCCGTCGCCCATGAGGGCCTGGCGGCGCTGGACCAGGTAGATGCCGACGGCGGGGGCGGTGATGCCGACCAGGACGGCCGCCAGCAGCGCCCGCTGCATGAAGGCGTAGTTCAGGATTTCCATCAGCTCAGCAGTCCCGTGCGGATCGGTTCGGCGCCCGCCGGTGCGTGCGGGTGGACGTGGTCGTGGCCGGGCAGCGCGTGCTGGCCGACCGCCTTCGGCGGCGGGCCGTCGTGCAGCACGCAGCCGTCGCGGAGCACCACCGCGCGGTCGATCAGCGGCTCCAGGGGGCCCAGTTCGTGCAGGACCAGCAGGACGGTGGTGCCGGCGGCGACCTGCTCGCGCAGGGTGTCGGCCAGGACCTGCTGGCTGGCCAGGTCGACGCCGGCCATCGGCTCGTCCATGATCAGCAGCTCGGGTTCGGCGGCGAGCGCGCGGGCGATCAGGACCCGCTGGTGCTGGCCGCCGGAGAGGGCGTCCACGGAGTCCTTGGCGCGGTCCGCCATGCCGACCAGGTCGAGCGCCCGGCGTACGGCCTCGTGGTCGGCCTTGCGCAGGATGCCGAAGCGGGCCCGGGAGAGGCGGCCCGAGGAGACGACCTCGGTCACCGTCGCGGGGACGCCGCCCGCGGCCGTGGTGCGCTGCGGGACGTAGCCCACGCGCGCCCAGGCGCGGAAGCGGCGCCGCGGGGTGCCGAACAGCTCGACCTCCCCGGCCGTGACCGGCACCTGGCCGATGACGGTGCGCACGGCCGTGGACTTGCCCGAGCCGTTGGCGCCGAGCAGGGCGACGACCTCGCCGCGGCGCACGGTGAGGTCGATGCCGCGCAGGACGGGGCGCGAGCCGAGTTCGGCGCGGACGCCGCGCAGCGAGATGACGGGCTCGGTCATGCCACCCTCCGGTTGATCGCTCTGGACCGTCTGGTCGGTCACTTGGTGCCCAGGGCCGCCTGGAGGGCCTTGAGGTTGGCTTCCATGACCTGGAAGTAGTCGTCGCCGCGGGACTTGTCGGTGATGCCCTCGACCGGGTCGAGGACGTCCGTCTTCAGCCCGGCGTCCCGGGCGACCGTCTTCGCGGTCTCGTCGCTGACCAGCGTCTCGTAGAAGATCGTGGAGACGCCGTCGGCCTTGGCCGTCTTCGCCAGTTCCCTGACCCGGGCGGCGCTGGGCTCGGCCTCGGGGCTGAGGCCGCTGATGGCCTCCTCGGTGAGGCCGTAGCGCTCGGCGAGGTAGCCGAAGGCGGCGTGCGTGGTGATGAAGGTCTTGGTCTTCGTGTCCTTCAGCCCGGTCTCGAACGTCGTGTTCAGGTCGCCGAGCTTCGCGACCAGGGCCGCGGTGTTCTTCTTGTAGTCCGCGGCGTGGTCCGGGTCGGCCTTCTCGAAGGCCTTGCCGACCCCCTCGGCGACCTCGGCGTACTTGACCGGGTCGAGCCAGATGTGGGGGTCCTTGCCGCCCTCGCCGTGGTCGTGGCCGTGTTCCTCCTCGGCGTGCTCCTCCTCGGCGTGCTCGCCCTCGGCGTGCTCGTGCCCGTGCTCGTCCGCGTGGCCGCCGACCTCGGCGCCGTGCTCCTCCAGGGAGGTCAGCGTCGCCGCGTCGATCTTCGTCCTGGCGCCGGACTGGGCGATGGCCTCGTCGGCGGAGGGCTGGAGGCCCTTGAGGAAGAGCGCGGCGTCCGTCTCCTCGAGCTGGGCGCGCTGCTTGGCGCTGATCTCCAGGTCGTGCGGCTCCTGGCCGGGCTGGGTCAGACTGGTCACGCTGACGTGGTCGCCGCCGATCTGCTCGGCGAGGAAGGCCATGGGGTAGAACGACGCGACGACGTCGAACTTGTCGGTGTTGCCGGGCTTGCCCGCCGCCGAGCCGTCGCTGGAGCAGGCGGAGAGGGTCCCGAGACCGAGCGCGGCGGCCGCGGTGACTGCTATGCCGGATATGCGGCGTCGTCGTACGTTCATGACACTCATTTTCAACAAATATGGAAACCGTTGTCAACAAAGCGTCTCCGGCCCCCCGATTTGGCCGGGGGGCGGCCCCCGCCGGTAACCTGAATCATTCTCTCGAAGCATCTCGCTTCGCCCGCCCGTCTCCCGACCAACACCCCCCACCGAGGCGCTTCGCGCCGCACCAGTCAGTCACCGTCGTCGTAATGAAGAGAGCACCGTGGCCGCCGACAAGATCGACACCATCGTCAGCCTGAGCAAGCGCCGTGGCTTCGTTTTCCCGTGCAGTGAGATCTACGGCGGTCAGCGTGCCGCCTGGGACTACGGACCGCTGGGTGTCGAGCTCAAGGAGAACCTCAAGCGCCAGTGGTGGCGCTACATGGTCACCTCGCGCGAGGACGTCGTCGGTCTCGACTCCTCCGTCATCCTGGCCCCGGAGGTCTGGGTGGCCTCCGGACACGTCGCCACCTTCACGGACCCGCTGACCGAGTGCACCTCCTGCCACAAGCGGTACCGCGCGGACCACCTGGAAGAGGCCTACGAGGAGAAGAAGGGCAAGGCCCCGGAGAACGGCCTTGCCGACCTCAACTGCCCCAACTGCGGCAACAAGGGCACCTTCACCGAGCCCAAGCAGTTCTCCGGTCTGCTCTCCACCCACCTCGGCCCGACCCAGGACAGCGGCTCCGTCGCCTACCTGCGGCCCGAGACCGCCCAGGGCATCTTCACCAACTTCGCCCAGGTGCAGACCACTTCGCGCCGCAAGCCGCCGTTCGGTATCGCCCAGATGGGCAAGTCCTTCCGCAACGAGATCACGCCCGGCAACTTCATCTTCCGCACCCGCGAGTTCGAGCAGATGGAGATGGAGTTCTTCGTCAAGCCGGGCGAGGACGAGAAGTGGCAGGAGTACTGGATGGAGCAGCGCTGGAACTGGTACACCGGCCTGGGCCTGCGTGAGGAGAACATGCGCTGGTACGAGCACCCGGCCGAGAAGCTCTCCCACTACTCCAAGCGCACCGCCGACATCGAGTACCGCTTCTCCTTCGGCGGCAGCGAGTGGGGCGAGCTGGAGGGTGTCGCCAACCGGACGGACTACGACCTCTCCTCGCACGCGAAGGCCTCCGGCCAGGACCTCTCCTACTACGACCAGGAGGCCCAGGAGCGCTGGACGCCGTACGTCATCGAGCCGGCGGCCGGTGTCGGCCGGGCGATGCTGGCCTTCCTCCTCGACGCGTACGTGGAGGACGAGGCGCCGAACGCCAAGGGCAAGCTGGAGAAGCGCACCGTGCTGCGTCTCGACCCGCGCCTGGCGCCGGTGAAGGTCGCGGTGCTGCCGCTGTCCCGCAACCCGGAGCTGTCGCCCAAGGCCAAGGGCCTCGCCCAGGCGCTGCGGCAGAACTGGAACATCGACTTCGACGACGCCGGTGCGATCGGTCGGCGCTACCGCCGCCAGGACGAGATCGGCACGCCGTTCTGCGTCACCGTCGACTTCGACACCCTCGACGACAACGCGGTGACCGTCCGGGAGCGGGACACCATGAAGCAGGAGCGGGTGTCGCTGGACCAGATCGAGGGGTACCTGGCCTCGCGCCTGGTCGGCTGCTGACCTTCGTACCGGGGACCTCGCCCCCGCCTTCGCCCACCCTCCCCCGGCTCGTTCGGGCGGAGGGTGGGCGCCGTTGTGCGGGGGGCCGGGGCTGGGGCCGCGGGGGGCGGGGGCGAGTGGTCCCCTCCCGGTGGTGACCGGCGGTCGGTGGTCCCCGATGCCGGTGGGCCATTGGACCTGGAGGGCCGGGGCGCCGCGTCGCAGGGTGGTGCCCATGAGCCTCGCCTTCCTGCTGACCACCTTCGTCGTCGTCGCGACCCCCGGCACCGGGGTCGTCTACACCCTCGCCGCCGCCCTCTCGCGCGGCCGCCGCGCGAGCGTCGTCGCCGCTCTCGGCTGCGCGCTCGGCATCGTGCCGCACCTGCTGGCCACCGTGACCGGCGTCGCGGCGGTGCTGCACGCCAGCGCCACCGCCTTCCAGGTCCTCAAGTACGCCGGTGTGGCCTACCTGCTGTACATGGCGTGGGCCACGCTCCGGGACAGGGAGACGCTCACGGTGGCCGCCGAACGGGGGAAGCCCGTCCCGGCGGGACGGGTGATCCTGCGGGGCGTGCTGATCAACATCCTCAACCCGAAACTGACGTTGTTCTTCTTCGCCTTCCTGCCGCAGTTCGTGGACCCGGGCCAGGCCGGTGCCCTGCCGCGGATGCTGCTGCTGGGCGGCGTGTTCATGGCGGTGACCTTCGTCGTCTTCGCCGCCTACGGAGTCCTGGCCGCGTCCGTGCGCAGCCATGTCGTCTCCCGGCCGCGGGTGATGGCGTGGCTGCGGCGGAGCTTCGCGGGGTCCTTCGTGGCGCTGGGGGCGAAGCTGGCCTTCACGGCGCGCTAGAGCGCGGGTGCGTTCGGGTGTCGCCCGGGGGCGGCGCCCGAGGTGCGGGAACCCCGAGTTGTGCGGATGGTGATATTCCAGGATTTCCACCGCATGCACAGGGCGAGGACGAAACAGTCATGGCTGAGCAGAAGTCGGCGCAGACGCTCCCGAGGCCGTTGCACGCGGCCGCGTCGGCGCTGCGGAAGGTTCCGGGTGCCGGGACGGTCGGCAGGGTCGCCGAGGGCGCGCTGGACAAGGTCGGGGCCGTGTCGCCGCGTGGACGCCGCGCCCTCGTGTACACGGGGGCCGGGGTGCTGGGCGTCGTCGGGCTGGTGGAGTGGCCGGTGGCGGCGACCGGGGCGGCGGTGGCGTGGCTGACGCGTCCGCGACCGCAGGAGTCGCCCGAGGCGGAGGCCGCGCGGGTGCTGCGGGACGGTGCGGGGGCCTCGGGCGGTGGAACGGAGGGCCGCGGCGCGGGCACGTCCGGTACGGCGGCCGCGGGGCGGTCACGTACGGCCGGGTCGGGGACGGGCGGAGCCGGTACCGCCGCCGGGGGAACGGCGCGCCGGGGTGCCGCGGCGAAGACGTCGGGGACACAGGCCGCGGGCCGCAAGAGCCAGGCCGCGAAGGGCGGTGCGGCGAAGGCGGGTGAGACGCAGGCGGGTGGGGCGAAGACGGGGGCGGCCGGGTCGGGTGCGGCCGAGTCGGGTGCGGCCGAGTCGGGTGCCGCCCGGCAGACGGCCACCAAGATCAGCGCCGCGAAGAGGGCCGCGAAGACCGGCACGGCGGGGAGCGGCTCGGCGAAGAAGACGGCCACCAGGTCCGGCTCCCCGGGCGCGAGGTCCGGTTCCGCGGGCGCGAGGTCAGGTTCCGCGGGCGCGAGCACCGCCAAGAGGGCCGCCACGAAGAGCACCACCCCCAAGAGCACGGCGAAGAAGAGCACGGCGAAGAAGAGCGCGGCCAAGAAGAGCACCGCCACGACGAGCGCGGCGAAGAAGAGCACCGCCACGACGAGCACGGCGAATAAGAGCACGGCGAAGAAGAGTGCCGCCAAGAGCAGCGCAGCGCGGAGCGGCGCCGCGAAGAAGGCGTCCGCCAGCCGGCCGGCCGCCTCCGGGCGCGGCCGGAGCGCGAAGACGGCCGCCGCCAAGAAGACCGCCGCCAAGAAGACCGCCGCCAAGAAGACGGCCGCGTCCTCGCGGAAGACGGGCTGAGACACGGCGATGGTCGGTGGACTTCTGACGCGCTCCCAGGGCGCCGTGACCGGGGTCGTGCTGGCCGGACCCCGGCTGCTCGCGCGGGGCACCGCACCCGCGGTGGGCGCCGCGGCCGGCGCCGTCGCGGGCACCGCCCGGGCCTCCGTGCGCGGCGCCGACTTCGCCGCGCGGGCGGCACGGGTCGCGCGCGCCGCGCTGCCGGGCGGCGGCTCCACCCGGGACTGGCGTGCCGGGCCCCGGGCGCACCTGGCGCTGCGGCCGGCCGCGGCGGAGGAGGTGCGCCGGGCGGGCGGCACGCAGCGCGTGGCGCGTCGGGTGGCGGCGGCCCTGGCCGAGCACCCGGACGTGGCGCTCGCCTACTGGGACACCGGCCTCGCCCGGCTGGTGGTGACCGCGACCGAGGAGGCGCTCACCGACCGCGTGGTCGACCGGGCCACCGAACTCGCCGAACAGCACGGACTGACCCGGGCGGAGCAACAGGGGCCGGACGATCCGGTGGAGGAGCTGACCCACCCCGGCGACCCCGCCTCGGTGCGCGTCGCCGCCACCGCCCTCGGCGCCGACCTCCTGGGCATCGCCGCCGCCCTGACCGGGGCGCGCCTGCGGTTGCCGCCCTCGCCCCGCCTGGTGACGGCCGTGGGGACGCTGCTGCGCGAGAACCCGGCCTTCCGCGCCTGGCTCCGTGAACGGCTCGGCGCCCACGGCATGGACGTGGCGCTGGCCGCCGCCAACGCGGCCGTGCACGGCGCCGGACAGAGCCCCGCCTCGCTGGTACTGGACGGCGCCCTGCGCGCCTGCCAGCTGGCGGAGGCGGTGACCCGGACGGCGACCTTCGAGGCGGTGCACGACGGCCTGTGCGCGCCGGGCCGGGGGAGTCTGCCCGCCGACCCCGCCGTGCGCCCCCCGCTGCGGACGTCCCCCGCCCAGGAGTACGCGGCCCACGCCTCCACCGGCAGCGTGGTCGGCGCGCTGGCGACCCTGCTGGTCAAGCACGACGTGGCCGAGGCCGCCGAGGCGGTGCTGGCCGGTTCGCCCAAGGCCGCGCGCTACGGACCCGCCGCCTTCCACGCCGTACTGAGCACCGCGCTGTCCCGCGACGGCGTGCTCGTGCGCGACCCGGAACGGCTGCGGCAGCTGGAGATGGCCGCCACGGTCGTCCTGCACCCCAGCGCGCTGCGGGCGCCGGGGGCGAGCGCGGACCCGTGGACCGAGGACGTGCTGGACGCCGCCCGGCGCGCGGGCCTGCGCGTCGTGATGGTCGAGGACCCGGCGCTGGCCGACTTCACCGGCCTCGCGGACCAGGTCGTCGGCGCCGGCCGCCCGCTCCGGGACGTCGTGGGCGAACTGCGCGCCGAGGGCGGCGTCGTCACCGTCGTACGGCCCCGGTCCGACGACGACGAGGCGGTGGCCGGGCTGCTCGCCGGTGACGTGGCCGTCGCGCTGGCCGACGCGGACGCGCCGGTGGCCTGGGGCGCGGACGTGATCGCCCCGCAGGGCCTCGCCGACGTCTGGCGGCTGCTGCGGGCGGTGCCGGCGGCCCGGGCGATCGGGCGCCGGTCGCAGACGCTGGCCCGGTCCGGGGCCGCGCTGTCCGGACTGCTGGTGGCGGTCGGCGAGGCGCGCAGGGGCAAGCAGGGACTCACCGGCTCGCTGCTGCCCGGACTGCGGCACGCTCCGGTCGACGTGAGCGCGGCGGTGGCCCTGCTGTCCGGCACCCGCTCCGCGCTCGGTGTGGCCACGGCCCGCGCCCCGCACCCCCGTGCGCGGGTCGCGTGGCACACGCTGGACCCCGCGGCCGTACGGGAACGCCTGGACCGGGAGAAGGAGCCGCCGGCGTCCCTGGCCGAACAGCTGACGGCCCGGATGCACACGGCGGCCGACCGGGCCGGCCGTGTCCCGGTCCTCGCGCCGGTGAAGTGGACGTGGCAACTGGGCCAGGCCGTAAGGGGCGAGCTGGACGACCCGCTCACCCCGGTGCTCGCGGTCGGCTCGGCGGCCGAGGCGATCCTCGGCTCCGTGATGGACGCCCTGCTGGTCGTCGGCGCGCTGGACCTGAACGCGCTGGTCGGCGGCTTCCAGCGGCTGCGCGCCGAGCGGGCGCTGTCCGGACTGCTCGCGCAGCAGAAGCAGAAGGCCCGCGTCGCCGAGGAGGAGACCCACGACCCGGCGGCCGAGCCCCGGGTGGTGGACGCCGCGAAACTCCGTCCGGGACACATCATCGAGCTGAAGGCCGACGACGTCGTGCCCGCCGACGCCCGGCTGCTGTGGGAGGACGGCCTGGAGATCGACGAGTCGTCCCTCACCGGTGAGTCCCTGCCCGTCGACAAGCGCGTCGACCCGGTGACGAACGCCCCCGTGGCCGAGCGGCACTGCATGGTCTTCGAGGGCACGACGGTGGTGGCCGGCCGCGCCCAGGCCGTCGTCGTGGACACGGGGGAGCACACCGAGGCGTCCCGGGCGGTCTCGCTGGCCGCCCGCACGCCGTCGGCGGCCGGGGTGCAGGCCCGGCTCCAGGAGCTGACCCGCAAGGCGCTGCCGCTGACCCTGGCGGGCGGCGCCGCGGTGACCGGCCTCTCGCTGCTGCGCGGCACGCCGATCCGGCAGGCCGTCGCCGGTGGCGTGTCGGTGGCGGTGGCCGCGGTGCCCGAGGGGCTGCCGCTGGTGGCGACGGTGGCGCAGCTGGCGGCGGCCCGCCGGCTCAGCCGCCACGGCGTCCTCGTGCGGACCCCGCGCACGCTGGAGGCGCTGGGCCGGATGGACACCGTCTGCTTCGACAAGACGGGCACGCTCACCGAGAACAAGCTGCGGCTGACCCGGGTCGCGGGCGCCGACGGCACGGTCCGCAAGGCGGGCGACCCGGACGCCGCCGACGCCGTACGGGTCGCCGCGCGCGCCTGCCCCCGCCTGAACGGCGACGGCGCCCGCCCCACGCACGCCACCGACGAGGCCGTCCTCGACGCCGCCGGCGACGACCCGCGCTGGACGCAGGAGGAGGGCCTGCCCTTCGAGACCTCCCGCGGCTACGCCGCCGCCGTCGGACGGGACGGCAGGGGAGCGCCGGTGCTCGTGGTCAAGGGCGCCCCGGAGACCGTGCTGCCCGCCTGCGCCGGCCTGCCCTCCCACGTCACGGAGGTGGCGCACGGGATGGCCCGCGACGGACTGCGCATCATCGCGGTGGCCGGCCGGCCGCTGCGCAGGGGCGAGAAGGCCGCCGACGTCCTCGAACAGGAACCGGAGGGGCTGGAGTTCACGGGGATGCTCGGGCTGTCCGACGTCCCGCGCGAGACGTCCCCGGCGCTGGTGCACGGGCTGCGCGAGGCGGGCGTACGGCCCGTGGTGCTGACCGGCGACCATCCGCAGACCGCCCACGCCATCGCCGTGGAACTGGGCTGGCCCGAGGACGCCGTCGTGGTCACCGGCGACGAGCTGGCCGCCGCGGACCGCACGGCACGTTCCCGGATGCTGCGGGACGCGGACGTCGTGGCCAGGGTGGCGCCGGAGCAGAAGCTCCAGGTCGTCGAATCGCTGCGGGACGCCGGACGGGTCGTCGGCATGGTCGGCGACGGTGCCAACGACGCCGCCGCGATCCGCGCGGCCGACATCGGCGTCGGGATCAGCGCCCGCGGCTCGGCCGCCGCCCGCAACGCCGCCGACCTGGTCGTCACCGGTGACGACCTGCTGGTCCTGGTGGAGGCGGTGCGGGAGGGCCGGGCCCTGTGGCACAGCGTCGCCGACGCCATCGCCATCCTCATCGGCGGCAACGCGGGCGAGGTCGGCTTCGGCATCCTCGGTACCGTCCTCGGCGGTGCCGCTCCGCTGTCCACCCGGCAGATGCTGCTGGTCAACCTGTTCACGGACCTGTTCCCCGCGATGGCCGTGGCGGTCACGGAGACGGGGGACACCGAGCAGGAGGAGGACGACGCGGGCGCGCCGCTCGGTGCGGCGGTGCTGGGCGAGCCGCTGATCCGGCAGATCCGGCACCGGGCCCTCACCACGGCGCTCGGCGCGACCGCCGCCTGGCTCCTCGGCCGGTTCACGCCGGGCACGGGGCGTCGCTCCACGACGATGGCCCTGTGCGCCGTGGTCGGCACCCAGCTCGCCCAGACCCTGGCCGACCGGCGTGGCAGCCGTCTGGTCCAGGTCACGTCGCTGGGCTCCGCCGCCGCGCTGGTCGCCCTGGTGCAGACGCCGGGCGCCAGTCAGCTCTTCGGCTGCACGCCGCTCGGGCCCGTCGCCTGGGCGGGCGTGGCCGCGGCGATCGCGCTGGCGCTGGCGGGGCAGCGGGTGCTGCCGCGGGTGGAGGGGGTGATCGGGCGGTACTGGCCCGCGGTGTCGGAGCGGGTGCCGGGGGTGGTGCGGGGCTTGGTGTGAGCGGGGTGGTGGGGGTTGTGCGGGGTTGTGCGGTGCGGGGTTGCGCAGTTCCCCGCGCCCCTTTGTTCGGTGGTTGGGGTCGTGTGTGGGGTGCGGGTGGGTGGGGGGTTTGCGCAGTTCCCCGCGCCCCTGGGGGGTGGGTGGTGTGGGGGTGTTGTCGGGTGCGGGTGGGTGAGGGCTGGGTGCGCGGTTCCTCGCGCCCCTGGGGGGGGTGGGTGGTTGGGGTCGTGTGTGGGGTGCGGGTGGGTGAGGGCTGGGTGCGCGGTTTCTCGCGCCCCTGGGGGGGTGGGGGTCGGGGTCGTGTGTGGGGTGCGGGTGGGTGGGGGCTGGGTGCGTAGTTCCCCGTGCTCCTAGGGGGTGGTCGCGTGGGGGGTTTTCTTGGGGGGTGGGGTTTTCAGGCGTTCTGCGGTGCGTTCCGCCGTGTGGCGGGCCCAGCGGCCGTTCGCCACGGCGCCGAGGATGAGGACCGACAGGCCGCAGGCGGCCAGGATCCACCAGGCGGGGCGGGCCGCGGCGACGAAGGTGTCGCCGTACGACGACGCGCCCACGCCCGCCGCCAGCACCGCGCCGATCACCGCCACGCCCAGCGTCTGGCCCAGCTGGCGGCTGGTGGAGGCGACGGCGGCGGCGACCCCGGCCTGGGCGCGCGGCATGCCGGAGACCGCGGTGTTGGTGATGGGCGCGTTGACGAAGCCGAAGCCCACGCCGAACAGCGCGTAGCCGATGAAGAGGGTGACGTTCGAGGTCTCGGCCTCGAAGGCGGCGAACAGCACCCCGCTCACGGTCAGCGCACCGCCCGCGATCAGCAGGGGCAGCCGTGGCCCCCGGCTGCCGACCAGGCGTCCGGACAGCGGGGCGCACAGGAAGGTCGGCACGGCCATCGGCAGCATCCACAGCCCGGCGTGCAGGGCGCTCAGCCCGCGCACGTTCTGCAGGTACAGCGTGGACAGGAACAGGAACCCGCCCAGCGCGGCGAAGGCGGTGACCGCCGTCACGGTGGCCCCGCTGAAGGGCACCGACCGGAAGAAGCGCAGGTCGATCAGGGGCTCGGCGCGGCGGGGTTCGTAGCAGAGCAGGCCGAGCAGCGCGGCCGTCGCCAGCGCGGCGAAGGGCAGGACCCGCGCGAACCCGGCGTTCGGCGCCTCGATGATCGCGTACGTCAGCGAGCCGAACAGCACGATCACCATGAGCTGGCCCAGCGGGTCCGGTCGGCGGGCCTTCGGCGCGCGGGACTCGGGGACGAAGCGCAGGGTGAGCAGCAGGGCCGCCAGGCCCACCGGCAGGTTGACCCAGAAGATCGAGCGCCAGCCGACCGACTCCACGAGCACCCCGCCCACCAGCGGACCGGCGGCCATGGAGATGCCGACGACCGCGCCCCAGACGCCGATGGCGCGGGCGCGCTCGCGCGGGTCGGTGAAGGTGTTGGTGATGATCGACATGGCGACCGGGTTGAGCATCGAACCGCCCACCGCCTGCACCATCCGGAAGACGACCAGCCAGGACAGGTCCGGGGCCAGCGAGCAGAGCACCGAGCCGACGGTGAAGACGACCAGACCCGTCATGAAGACCCTCTTGCGGCCGATCCGGTCGGCCGTGGAACCGGCGAGCATCAGCAGCGCCGCCAGCACCAACGTGTACGCGTCGATCGCCCACTGGAGGCCCGACGTGCTCGCGTCGAGATCGCGCTGCATGGAGGGGAGGGCCACGTTGAGGATCGTGTTGTCGATGCTCACGATCAGCAGGCTCATGCAGCAGATGGCGAGCACGAGCAGGCGGCGGCGGTGGGACAGCTCGGGCATGGCCTCCATCGTACGCGCATTTCAATAGTGCGGCTAACTAATGACCGATACACGGTCTCTGTCCACAGGCGCGACGAGCACCGCCTCGCATACGTGACAATGGAGGAATGTCCACGCCCACCGCGCCCGCCCCCAGCACCGTCGCCCGGCCGTTGCAGGTCGGCCCGCACACCGTCGCGCCGCCCGTGGTGCTGGCGCCGATGGCGGGGATCACCAACGCGCCCTTCCGCACGCTGTGCCGGGAGTTCAGCGGCGGCAAGGGCCTGTTCGTCAGCGAGATGATCACGACGCGGGCGCTGGTCGAGCGCAACGAGAAGACCATGCAGCTGATCCACTTCGACGCGACCGAGACGCCTCGCTCGATCCAGCTCTACGGCGTCGACCCGGTGACCGTCGGCAAGGCCGTCCGCATGATCGCGGAGGAGGGCCTCGCCGACCACATCGACCTGAACTTCGGCTGCCCGGTCCCCAAGGTGACCCGCAAGGGCGGCGGCTCCGCCCTGCCCTACAAGCGGAACCTGCTGCGGGCCATCGTCCGCGAGGCCGTGACCGGCGCCGGCGACCTGCCCGTCACCATGAAGATGCGCAAGGGCATCGACGACGACCACCTCACCTTCCTCGACGCCGGCCGCATCGCCGTCGAGGAGGGCGTGACCGCCATCGCCCTGCACGGCCGCACCACGGCCCAGCACTACGGCGGCACCGCCGACTGGGACGCCATCGCCCGCCTGAAGGAGCACGTCCCGGAGATCCCCGTGCTGGGCAACGGCGACATCTGGACCGCCGAGGACGCGCTGCGGATGGTCCGGGAGACCGGCTGCGACGGGGTCGTGGTCGGGCGCGGGTGCCTCGGGCGGCCGTGGCTCTTCGCCGACCTGGTCGCCGCCTTCGAGGGCCGCACCGACACCTACGTGCGGCCCACCCTGCGCGAGGTCGCCGACGTGATGGTCCGGCACGCCACGCTGCTCGGCGAGTGGATCGGCGACGAGGCGCGGGGCGTCATCGACTTCCGCAAGCACGTCGCCTGGTACCTCAAGGGGTTCGCCGTCGGCTCCGAGATGCGCAAGCGGCTCGCGATCACCTCCTCGCTGGAGGCGCTCCGCGCCGGCCTGGACGAACTCGACCTCGACCAGCCCTGGCCCACCGGCGCCGACGGCCCGCGCGGCCGCACCTCCGGCAACAACCGGGTGGTCCTGCCGGACGGCTGGCTGAAGGACCCGTACGACTGCGCGGGCGTCGGCGAGGACGCGGAGCTGGACACCTCCGGCGGCTGACCGGGCCGGTGGGTGTGGCTCCGGTCAGCCCCCGGTGGGGTGCGGGGTGGAGCCGTACGCCGTCAGGAAGCGGTCGCGGAAGGAACTCATCCGCCACACCGGGGCGTCCGCGGCGGGCTTCAGCCCTTCCGTCCAGTTCCAGTCGTCGATCGCGTCGAGCACCTTCGGGTCCCTGGCGACGACCGACACCGGGACGTCCCGGCTCGCCCCGTTCCCACTGACGCGGGCGAGCGGCTGGTGGTCGCCGAGGAAGACGAGGACCGTGTCGTCGGTGCCGTAGCGCTCCAGCCACTGGGTGAGGCTGGTGACCGAGTACTCCACCGACCTGCCGTACCCCTCCTTGGAGCGGGTGGAGTCGGCGATGACGTCCGCGGCCTTCTCGCCCGAGGCCTCGATGCCCTCGAAGACCGAACCGTCGCCGACCTCGTCCCAGCCGACCATCCGGGGGACCGGCGCCCACGGCTGGTGGCTGGAGGTCAGGATGATCTCCGCCATCAGCGGCCGGTCGCGCTTCCTGCCGTGTTCCAGGCGCTGGAAGGCCTCCAGCGCGTACTGGTCGGGCATGGTCGACCAGCTGAACTTCGGGCCCCGGTAGCCGACGTCGAAGGCGTCGTAGACCTTGTCGAGGCCGTACCACTCGGCCTCCGGCCAGGCCTTCTGGACGCCCGGCATGACGCCGACCGTGTCCCAGTCGCCGGTCTTCGCGAACGCCTTGGTGAGGGTGAGGTGGTCGCCCGCGGTCACGGTGCGGTAGCGCTGCTGGTTGTCCACCCACAGGCCCGACAGGAAGGTGGAGTGGCCGAGCCAGCTGCTGCCGCCGTACGTCGCCGAGGTCAGCCAGCCGCTGCGGGCCCGGAAACCGGCGTCGGCCAGCGCCCGCGTGCCGCTGTCCAGCGTCCGTCCGACACCGGGTGCCGTCACCGGGTCCTCGATGGCGCTGCGGCCGTAGCTCTCGATGAAGGTGAAGAGGACGTCCTTCCCGCGCAGGTCCGGCACCAGCTGCTCGGCGGGCGTGCCGCCGAACCGGTCCGCCTGCGCCTCCTTCGCGAACGCCGCCTCGTCCCGCAGTGTGTCGACCACCCGGTGGGCCTGCGCCTCCAGGGCCCCGGACGCACTCCTGGTGGCGACCGGCACGCCGAAGGTCTGCACGCCCAGCGCCGCGCACGTCATCCACACGGTGGCCGCCAGCAGCGCGCCCCGGGCCGCCCGCTCCCGGTGCGCGGCGAGCAGCTCGCCGAGCCGGACCACCGCCAGCGCCATCAGTACCGGCAGCAGCGTGGCGCCCCCCACCGCGCCCACGGCGGCCCAGGTCGCCGCCGCCCCGCCCATCGAGTCCGCCACGTACGACCGGGCATCGTCCAGCAGGCCCCAGTCCAGGACGAGGTTGAAGCCCCGGCCCAGGTACTCGGTGAAACCCATGTCGAGCAGGTTCAGCACGGTCAGCGCGCCCAGGCCGGTGCCGAAGAGCGCCGCCAGCACCAGCCGCGGCACGCGCGGCAGGCAGAGCAGCAGCACCGCCCCGATGACCGCCTCCGCCGGTATCCGCGCGAACCGGTTCGGCTCCAGGGCGACGACGCTGTTCGGCAGCAGCAGCGCGCCGAGCACGAGGACGGCGGCCAGGACGGTCGTGCCCCGGCGGACGGCCCGTGCGACACGCGGGTGCCGGGAGCGCCGGACGCGCCGGACGCGCTCACGGGTGAGGCGGGCGCGGGGGGTGTGCGGGGTGCGCGGGGCGGGGGCGGGTGGCTCCGGCCGGTCGCCGGGGGGAGCGGAGACCGGTGCCGGGGCGTCGTCGTCCGGAGCCGAGACCTCGTCCGGCACCGGGGGGCGCTCCGGTGCCGGCCTCTCCGGTACGCCGATGGGCTCTCCCGGGTCCTCGGGCTCGACGAGGTCGGGCTCGTCCGGCTCGTCCGGCTCAGGGCCGCCTGACGCGTCGGGTTCCGCAGGCCGGTCGGGCTCCCCAGATCCGGAGGGCTTCCCAGATTCGTCGGGCTCCCCAGGCCGGTCGGGTTCCCCAGATCCGGCGGGCTCCCCAGACCGGTCGGATTCCCCAGGTCCGGCGGGCTCCCCAGATCCGTCGGGTCCCCCAGGCCGGTCGGGTCCCCCGGTCCCGTCAGCCTCCCTCGCCCCGGTGGGCCCGCCCGGGTTCTCCGGCCGGGTGTCCGGGGCGGGCGGTTCGTCGGCCGGGGGCGGGGACTGGCCGAAGCGTGTGGAGACAGGCACCCGGAGGTCCTTCCGTGCGAACGCGGTGGTCGGCGGACCCGGCGAGGGGGCCGGGTCCGCCGACCACTCGTACGTCCGCCGCGAGCGGTCCGTTCACCGGTCCGCATGGTGAAATCCGACGGCCTGTGGCAGCGTGATTCTCGCCACCTCTGATAGAGGTAGCGCTCAGATGAGCGGATCTTGAGCGATTCCACTTCTGGAAGGTGTGGCACTGAGTGCCACACCTTGATCGTTCATCGATCGAACTCAAACGTGGACAAGCTCGCTCAGGTGAGCGTCGCGCAGCGCTTTTGAGGGGCCGTTCGTTCAAGAAGTGAAAACACTGGTGGCAGGTCGCTTGCCAAGCCTTGACTTTCGATCCGCTGGCGGACGGGTGGTTACAGGCGTATGACGCGCAAGTGGACGTACCCAGGTGCCTTTGATCTGGGTAGATTCCTCGCCGTCAGGGCAGCCACCGCGTCCTCGAGGAGTCGAGACCCGTGTCGGAAAACAAAGATCTCCAGGTAACGAACGCACCGAAGTTCGTTTACGACTTCACCGAGGGCAACAAGGACCTCAAGGACCTCCTCGGCGGCAAGGGCGCGAACCTCGCCGAGATGACCAACCTGGGTCTTCCGGTCCCCCCGGGCTTCACCATCACCACCGAGGCCTGCAAGACCTACCTCGACAGCGGCGAGGAGCCGGCGGCACTGCGTGACGAGGTGAGTGCGCACCTCGACGCCCTCGAGGCGAAGATGGGCAAGAAGCTCGGCCAGGCCGACGACCCGCTGCTCGTGTCGGTGCGCTCCGGAGCCAAGTTCTCCATGCCCGGCATGATGGACACGGTCCTCAACATCGGCCTCTCCGACAAGTCGGTGCAGGGCCTCGCCCAACAGGCCGGTGACGACCGCTTCGCGTGGGACTCCTACCGTCGCCTGATCCAGATGTTCGGCAAGACCGTCCTCGGCGTCGACGGCGACCTCTTCGAGGAGGCGCTGGAGGCGGCGAAGGCGGCCAAGAAGGTCACGGTGGACACCGAGCTGGAGGCGGCCGACCTCAAGAAGCTCGTCACCAAGTTCAAGAAGATCGTCAAGACCGAGGCCGGCCGGGACTTCCCGCAGGACCCGCGCGAGCAGATGGACCTCGCCATCAAGGCCGTCTTCGACTCCTGGAACGGCGAGCGCGCCAAGCTCTACCGCCGCCAGGAGCGCATCCCGCACGACCTCGGCACCGCCGTCAACGTCTGCTCCATGGTCTTCGGCAACCTGGGCCCCGACTCCGGCACCGGCGTCGCCTTCACCCGCGACCCCGCCTCCGGCCACCAGGGCGTCTACGGCGACTACCTCCAGAACGCCCAGGGCGAGGACGTCGTCGCGGGTATCCGCAACACCGTCGCGCTGGCGGAGCTGGAGCGGATCGACAAGAAGTCGTACGACCAGCTGATGCAGATCATGGAGACGCTGGAGAACCACTACCTGGACCTCTGCGACATCGAGTTCACCATCGAGCGCGGCCAGCTGTGGATGCTCCAGACCCGCGTCGGCAAGCGCACCGCGGGCGCCGCCTTCCGCATCGCCACCCAGCTCGTCGACCAGGGCCTGATCGACGAGGCCGAGGCGCTCCAGCGCGTCAACGGCGCCCAGCTGGCCCAGCTGATGTTCCCGCGCTTCGACGACGACGCGAAGGTCGAGAAGGTCGGCCGGGGCATCGCCGCCTCGCCCGGCGCGGCGGTCGGCAAGGCGGTCTTCGACTCGTACACCGCCGTGAAGTGGTCCCGGTCGGGCGAGAAGGTCATCCTGGTGCGCCGCGAGACCAACCCCGACGACCTGGACGGCATGATCGCCGCCGAGGGCATCCTGACCTCGCGCGGCGGCAAGACCTCCCACGCGGCCGTCGTGGCGCGCGGCATGGGCAAGACCTGTGTCTGCGGCGCCGAGGAGCTGGAGGTCGACACCAAGCGCCGCCGGATGACCGTGCCCGGCGGGCACGTCGTCGAGGAGGGCGACGTCATCTCCATCGACGGCTCGTCCGGCAAGGTCTACCTCGGTGAGGTCCCCGTCGTGCCGTCGCCGGTCGTCGAGTACTTCGAGGGCCGCATGCACGCGGGCGCCGAGGACGCCGACGAGCTGGTCGAGGCCGTGCACCGGATCATGGCCTTCGCCGACCGCAAGCGCCGGCTGCGGGTGCGGGCCAACGCCGACAACGCCGAGGACGCGCTGCGCGCCCGCCGCTTCGGCGCCCAGGGCATCGGCCTGTGCCGCACCGAGCACATGTTCCTCGGCGACCGGCGCGAGCTGGTGGAGCGGCTGATCCTGGCCGACACCGAGACCGAGCGCGAGGAGTCCCTGAAGGAGCTGCTCCCGCTCCAGAAGCAGGACTTCGTCGAGCTGTTCGAGGCGATGGACGGCCTGCCGGTCACCATCCGGCTGCTCGACCCGCCGCTGCACGAGTTCCTGCCCGACATCACCGAGCTGTCGGTGCGCGTCGCGCTCGCCGAGTCCCGGCAGGAGCCGCACGAGAACGAGCTGCGCCTGCTCCAGGCCGTGCACCGCCTGCACGAGCAGAACCCGATGCTGGGCCTGCGCGGCGTGCGCCTCGGCCTGGTCATCCCCGGCCTGTTCACCATGCAGGTACGGGCCATCGCCGAGGCCGCGGCCGAGCGCAAGGCGGCCAAGGGCGACCCGCGGGCCGAGATCATGATCCCGCTGGTCGGCACCGTGCAGGAGCTGGAGATCGTCCGCGACGAGGCCGACCAGGTCGTCGCCGAGGTCGAGGCGGCCACCGGCGCGCGGCTCAGGCTGGCCATCGGCACGATGATCGAGCTGCCGCGCGCCGCGCTGACCGCCGGGCAGATCGCCGAGGCCGCGGAGTTCTTCTCCTTCGGCACCAACGACCTGACCCAGACCGTGTGGGGCTTCAGCCGCGACGACGTCGAGGCCAGCTTCTTCACGGCCTACCTGGAGAAGGGCATCTTCGGCGTCTCCCCGTTCGAGACCATCGACAAGGACGGCGTCGGCTCCCTGGTCGCCGCCGCCGCGCAGGCCGGCCGCGCCACCCGCCCCGACCTGAAGCTGGGCGTCTGCGGTGAGCACGGCGGCGACCCGGAGTCGGTGCACTTCTTCCACGAGGTGGGCCTGGACTACGTCTCATGCTCCCCGTTCCGGATTCCGGTGGCCCGGCTGGAGGCCGGCCGCGCGGCGTCCCGGTCGAAGGGCAGCGACCACCGCTGATCGCTCCGCCGGGAGGCCGGTGCGTCGCCGCGGGACCGCTGTGGCCGGTCGCGCAGTTCCCCGCGCCCCCATCGGGGCACGGACTCACCGCATCGGCCTTCACGGCCCGAGGACCCCGGAGCCGTCGTCTGTCACCCGACCACCCTCACCGATCGGCGGCGGCTCCGGCCCACGGGAGAAGGCGGCACCCTGTGCGGGGGTGCCGCCTCTCCGCGTTCACCCGGTGTTTGTGACGCGTTCCATGGTGTGAATCCCTGTGGGTTGAGCAGCAGCAAGCTGTCAGCGAAGTTTGAGATCCCCGGCAGCGGACAGCGGCCCACACCGGAACGGTGGTTGGATGACCTCGACGGATCACAGGGAACCGGCCGGCACGACCGCCTCGCACCGCGGTGGGGGCGAGACCGCCTCCGGCGTGCCGGGACCCCGGACCGCCGCCGAGGCGAGAGTGCCCGAGGCCGGTCCCCCCGTCCGCAGGGACCGGCTCGCGGCGCTCGACGGGCTGCGGTTCCTGGCGGCGCTGGCCGTGGTCTTCTTCCACTTCGTCGGCCAGGCGCCCTCCACGATGCAGACCATCTGGGGCCGGCCCGTCGGCGAGGTCTTCCCGCAGGCGCACGGCTACTTCGCGTTCGGCCGGCTCGGCGTCGAACTCTTCTTCCTGATCAGCGGCTTCGTCATCTGCATGAGCGCGTGGGGACGCACCCCGCGCGACTTCTTCATCTCCCGCGTCACCCGGCTGTACCCGATGTACTGGGCGGCGATCGTGATCAGCGGGTGCGTGATCTTCTTCGCCGACAACCCCTTCGGGCATCCGCACCCGCGCGTGCTGTTCGCCAATCTGACGATGCTCCAGACCCCGCTCGGGGTGGAGCACCTGGACTCCGTCTACTGGACCCTCTGGCCCGAGATGTGCTTCTACCTCACCTTCGCGGTCGTGGTGTGGAAGGGCCTGACCTACCAGCGCGTGGTGATCTACTGCGGACTGTGGACGGTCGCCGCGGTCCTGGCGCCCAGCGCCGACATCCGGCTGCTCACCCTGCTGGTGAATCCGCCGTCGGCCCCGTACTTCATCGCCGGCATGGCCTTCTACCTCATGTACCGCTACCGGCCGACGCCGCTGCTCTGGGGCATCGTCGCCATGTCGTGGCTGGTGGCGCTGCACTACCTGCTGACGCCCGACGGGGGCCGCCTCAACTGGGACTCCTGGTCGCCGGGGCGCGGCTGGCTGGTCCTGGTGATCACGGTCTTCTTCCTGCTCATCGCCGCCGTCGCCCTCGGCTGGACCCGCTGGATCCGCTGGCGGGGGCTGACCGTGGCCGGCACGCTGACCTTCCCGCTGTACCTGCTGCACGACGCCATCGGCGTGAACGTCCTGCACCGCTTCGGCGACCGCGCCGACCCCTGGGTCGTGGTAGGGATCACCGTCGCGGCCCTGGTCGCGCTCTCCTGGGTGGTGCAGCGGTTCGTCGAGCGTCCGGTGGCCCGGGTCGCCAAGCGCTGGCTGAGCAGCGCCGCCTTCAGCCTGAAGGCGCCGGCGCCCCGCCGCTGAGCGGCGGACGGGACGCCGAGGGCGGCCGGCTCGGCCCCGCCGGGTCAGGCGGTCCCGTCGCCCCGGCGCCGGCGCACGGCCAGCAGCAGCCCGCCGCCGGCCAGGACGACGACGGCACCGCCCGCCGCCAGGTACGGCGTGCTGTCGTCGCCGCCGGTCTCGGCCAGGTCGGCACCCTGCTGCCCGGCCGCCTCCTCGCCGCCGCCGGAGCCGTCCTCGGCCGCCCCGGAGCCCGCGCCTTCGTCGGTCTTCTCGTCCGTCTTCTCGTCGTCCGCGGGCTCGAAGTCCGCGGGCGGCTTGTCGCAGCCGACGCCGTCCCGGTCGCGGTCCAGGTGCTCGCCGTAGTGCGGGTCGCCCTCGGCGATGTTCGCGTAGCCGTTCTCGTACGCCTCGGTGCAGTTCTCGAACGGGTGGGTGCCCTCGTGCGCCTGGGCGGCGGTCGGCAGGGCGGCCAGGGCCAGCGCGGCGAGGGCCACGGCGGCGGGCTTGCGGAGCAGCTTCATCAGGAGTCCCGGGAATGGTGTGGATGAGTGGATATGAGGTGACGAAGCTATTGAGGGGCACTGGGTGTGGTGGCGATATGAAGGACTCGTGATGCGAACGTGACGTGACCGGACGGTAACTCTCCGCTCCCGGGTGTGGGGCGCGTACGGTGAGCAGGGTCCGGACCTGGGAAGGAGCCGCTGATGACCGGCTGGAACGTGGGCGACATCCCCGGCCAGGACGGGCGCGTCGCCGTCGTCACCGGGGGCAACGGCGGCCTCGGTCTCGCGGTGGCCCGGGAGCTGGCCCGCAAGGGAGCGTCCGTGGTGCTCGCCTGCCGCGACGAGGGGCGGGGGAGCGCGGCCGTCGAGCGGCTGCGCGGCGAGGTGCCGGACGCCGCGGTGGAACTGGCGCGCCTGGACCTCGGGGACCTGGCGTCGGTACGGGAGTTCGCGCACGGACTGCCGTACGAGCGGGTCGATCTGCTCGTCAACAACGCCGGGGTGATGGCCCTGCCCTACGGGACGACCGCGGACGGCTTCGAGACGCAGTTCGGCGTCAACCACCTGGGCCACTTCGCCCTCACCGGGCTGCTGCTGCCCACCCTGCTCGCCACGCCCGGCGCCCGGATCGTGACCGTCTCCAGCATGCTGCACGCGCTGGCCAGGGTCGATCCGCGCGACCTCAACAACGTACGCCGCTACGGGCGCTGGACCGCCTACGCCCGCTCCAAGTCCGCCAACCTGCTCTTCACGCACGAGCTGGCCCGGCGGCTCGCGGCCCGGGACGGCGCCGCCGGCCTGCGCGCGGTCGCCGCCCACCCCGGCTACGCGGAGACCGGCCTCCAGACCGCCGGACCCCGGGCCGAGGGGCGCCGGATCGCCGAAGGGCTGATGCTGCTCGCCAACCGGGTCGTCGCGCAGTCCCCCGAGGGCGGCGCGCTGCCCGTCCTGTACGCGGCGACCGCGCCCGACCTGCCCTCCGACTCCTTCACCGGCCCGTCCTTCGCGATGTGGCGCGGGGCGCCCGCACCGTCCTGGCGGGCGCCCTGGACCACCGACGACGCGATGGGGGAGCGGCTGTGGGCCGCCTCCGAGCGGCTGACGGGCGTCACCTACGAGGCGTTGAAGCGCTGACGGCGTGCGCGGTCAGGCGCGGAACGGCCCGCGCACCTCGTAGGTGATGCCGCCGGAGGAGCTGCCGCTCGTGCCGCGCTGGCTGGAGAAGTACAGCCGCGTGCCGTCGGGCGAGAACGCCGGGCCGGTGATCTCCGAGCCGGACTGCCCGTCGATCCGCAGGAACGGGGCGATCACGTCGGCGGGCGTGATCACGCAGATCTCCATGTTGCCGCCGTCCTCCGCGACGAAGAGGTCGCCCGAGGAGCTGCCGGTGACGTTGTCGACGCCGGTCAGCGGGGCCGTGCCGGACGTCACCAAGGAGTCGTCGTAGGCCAGTTCGATGGTCTGCGCGGCGGCGTCGTACTGCCAGACGCGGTTGTCGCCCTTGGTGGTGAACCAGCAGGTGTCGTCCGCGTAGTAGCAGCCCTCGCCGCCGTTGAAGCGCTTGGCGCCGGACACCTGGTTCCGGGTGGCCGTGGCGCCGGACGGGTCGGGGACCCGCGCCCAGGTCACCGGGCCGCTGGTGGCAGAGCCCGCGACCAGCACCTCCAGGGTGCCGGCGGACAGGTCGCCCCAGGTCGTCGGGCGGAAGCGGTAGAAGCAGCCGTCGGTCACGTCCTCGGTGAGGTACACGACCCGGCGGACCGGGTCGGCCGCCGCCGCCTCGTGCTTGAAGCGGCCCATGGCGTCCCGCCGCACCGCTGCCTTCACACCCCACGGGTCGGTCTCGTAGACGTAGCCGCGGTCCACCTCCTCGCAGGACAGCCAGGTGTTCCAGGGGGTCCTGCCGCCCGCGCAGTTCTGCCGGGTGCCGGAGAGCACCCGGTAGGCGGAGGTGACCGCGCCGGTGGACGAGAACCGCACCGCGCTCGCGCCGCCGGAGGGGTTGATCTCCGAGTTGGAGACGTAGATCCAGCCGGATCCGTCCGCGTAACAGGCGCCGCCGTCCGGTGCGTTGTGCCAGGTGTACGAGGTGCCCGACACCTTCTGGCCGGAGCGGGCGATCACCCTGCTGGTGAAACCCGCGGGCAGGCGGACGCCGTTGCCGTCGGGCGCGCTGAGCGCCCCGTACGGCCCGCTGCCGGGCTGGGCGGGCGCGGCGTACGCGGCACCGCGCCACAGGGTTCCGCCGAGGACGGCCGAGCCGCCGACGACGGCCGTGCGCAGGAGGGTACGACGATCCACTGCTGCCTCCGTGGGTCATGTCCGGCCCCCGTCACCGGCCGGCGACGGAGGCGTGCGGTCACGGACCCTAGGCGGGCCGGGTTGACGGTCCATGGACAACTCGTGACGGCCGGGCGGCGCGTCGCCCCCCTCCCGTGCCGGGCCGGGGGCTCAGGCCGTCTGGCCGCCGTCCACGACCAGGTCGGTGCCCACCACCGAGGACGCGTCCTCGGACGCCAGGTACAGCACGGCCGCGGTGACCTCCTCCACCGACGAGACCCGGCCGAGCGGTGTCCCGCCCCGCATCCGCTCCGTCCGCTCCGCCTCCGTCTCGCCCGGCAGCAGGGACATGGAGGTCGCCGTGGCGCCCGGGCTGACGGCGTTGATGCGGACGCCGTCGGCGATGTGGTCCAGGGCGGCGCCCCGCGTGAGCACCGAGACGGCCGCCTTGGTGGCGGCGTAGGCGGTGGCGCCCGGGCTGCGCTTGTGCACGCCGAAGGTCGAGGCGATGTTCACGATGACACCGCCGGCCGGCTGGGCGCGCATCCGCCGCACCTCCTCCCGCAGGGCGAGGAAGACGCCGGTGACGTTGATGTCGAGCTGTGCGTGCCAGTCCTCCTCGGCCAGGTCGGCCACGGGGGTCCCGCCGCGGAAGACGCCCGCGTTGTTGACGGCCACGTCGAGGGAGCCGAAGCGGTCCACGGTCGCGTCCACGACGTCCCGCACGCCGGCGGCCCGGGACACGTCGGCGGTGACGGCCAGCGCCTTGCCGCCCGCCTCCTCGATCAGGGACACCGTCTCGTCGAGCGGCTCCCGCCGGCGCCCGGCGACGACGACCTGCGCGCCCTCGCGGGCGAAGGCGAGGGCGACGGCCCGACCGATGCCGGAGCCGGCTCCCGTGACGAGGGCGGTCCTGCCGGCGAAGCGCTGGGTGGTGGTCATGAATCTCCCCTTTTTCTTGACCGATCGGTTCAGTATGAGGGCGGGAAAAACGCCCCTCCGCGGAGGGGCGCGTCCTGCGCGTCCGTCTCAGTCGAGCAGCGCCAGGACCTGGTCCGCCGCGTCCCGCACCCGCGCCGGGTCCGGCGAGGCCTTGCCGACCACGCGCATCCCCTGGAGCAGGACGAGCAGCAGGCGGGCCAGGGTGAGCGGGTCGCGGCCGGCGGGCAGTTCGCCCTGGGCGCGGGCCCGGACGAGCGCGGTGTGCAGCGCCGTCTCGAGCTGGTCCCAGTTGCGCTCGACCCGCCGGGCGGCGGCCGGGTCGTGCGGGGCCAGCTCGGCGGCCGTGTTGGTGACGAAGCAGCCGCGTTCCCGGGTGCCCCCGGCGGCCGACTCGGCCGCGTAGCGCCGCACCAGGGCCCGCACGCCCGCCAGGGCCGGACCGGGCCGGGCCAGGTCCGTCATCAGGTCCGGGAGCAGCCCCTGTTCGTAGCGCTCCAGCGCCTTCAGGTACAGCTCGCGCTTGGGGCCGAACGTCGCGTAGAGGCTGGCGCGTCCGACGCCGGTGTGCTCCACGAGGTCGGACATCGACGTCGCCTCGTAGCCGCGCTGCCAGAACAGCTCCAGGGCTGCCCGCAGCGCGGCGTCCGGATCGAACTCCTTGGTCCTGGCCACGCGGTGCAGCCTAGACCTTTCTGTAACGACCGGTCAAGAAAGCCGCTCAGGCGGCCTTCACCTCGTACGTCTCCACCCGGACCGCCTCGTCGTCCAGGCACACCCCGGTCGCCAGGTCGAAGCGCTGCTTGAGCAGCGGGGAGGCGACGAACGGGCGGCCCTGGTGGGTGCCGGTGAGGCCGCGGGAGAGGACCGCCGCCCCGGTGAACGGGTCCCGGTTGTCGATGGCGTACAGCTCGCCGCCCCGGTCGCGGAAGAGGGCCACCTGCCCGCCGTCCGGCAGCAGGGCCGCGACGCCCCGGCCCGGCAGCAGATCGCCGAGGTCACAGGCCGTGAACCAGTCGTCGGTCAGCCGCAGCCGGACCTTCAGGTCGGTCGTCTCGGGTGCCAGGGTCATCGCCGGGTGCTTCCTTCCAGGAGGTCTTCCTCGGTGCGCCGCAGGCCGATGTCCAGCAGCGGCAGGTCGGGCTTCATCTGGTCGCGCTCGGGCACGAAGCCCACGACCGGGTCGGGGGTGTCGGGTGCGTTCACGAAGGACACGAACCGGGCCAGCTTCTCGGGGTCGTTGATGGTCTCGGCCCACTCGTCCCGGTAGTGCGAGACGTGGGCGGACATCAGGGACTCCAGCTCGTCGCAGATGCCGAGGGAGTCGTGCACGACCACGTCCCGCACGTGGTCCAGGCCGCCCGGGATGCGCTCCAGCCAGGTGGAGGTGCGCTCCAGCTTGTCGGCGGTGCGGATGTAGAACATCAGGAACCGGTCGATCAGGCGGACCAGTTCGGCGTCGGAGAGGTCCTGCGCGAGCAGGTCGGCGTGGCGCGGGGTGGCGCCGCCGTTGCCGCCGACGTAGAGGTTCCAGCCGTTGGCGGTGGCGATCACGCCGAAGTCCTTCGACTGGGCCTCGGCGCACTCGCGGGCGCACCCCGACACCGCCGACTTCAGCTTGTGCGGCGACCTGAGCCCCCGGTAGCGCAGCTCCAGGTCGATCGCCAAGCGCACGGAGTCCTGGACGCCGTAGCGGCACCAGGTCTGCCCCACGCAGGACTTCACCGTGCGCAGCGACTTCCCGTAGGCGTGCCCGGACTCGAAGCCGGCGTCCACCAGCCGGGCCCAGATCACCGGGAGCTGCTCGACGCGGGCGCCGAACATGTCGATGCGCTGGCCGCCGGTGATCTTCGTGTAGAGCCCGAAGTCGCGGGCGATCTCACCGATGACGATCAGCTTCTCCGGGGCGATCTCCCCGCCCGGGATGCGCGGCACGACCGAGTACGAGCCGTTGCGCTGGAGGTTGGCCAGGAAGTGGTCGTTGGTGTCCTGGAGGGCCGCCTGCTCCCCGTCGAGGACGTAGCCGCTCGCACCGATCGCCGGGGCGAGGGAGGCGATGATCGAGCCCACCGTCGGCTTGCAGACCTCGCAGCCGTCGCCGCCCCGGGCACCCTCACGGCCGTGCCGGTCCAGCAGCTCCCGGAAGGAGGTGATCCGCAGGGTGAGGACGATCTCGTACAGCTCCTCGCGGGTCTGCGCGAAGCAGCCGCACAGGCCCTTGTCGACCTCGACGCCGCTCGCCTCCAGCTCGGCGGTGAGCAGCTGGCCGAGCACCTTGAGGCAGGAGCCGCAGCCGGTGCCGGCCTTGGTGCACTTCTTCACCTCGGGCACGGTGGTGCACTGGTGGTCGGTCACCGCGCCGCGGACCGCGCCCTTGCTGACGTTGTGGCAGGAGCAGATCACCGCCTCGTCGGGCAGCGCGGAGGGGCCCAGCTGGACCGGGCCGCCGACGCCGGCGGGCAGCACGAGGGACTCGGGGGAGACCGGCGGGACCGAGCCGGTGAAGGCGCGCAGCGTGCCGTACGCGTCCGCGTCGCCGATCAGGATGCCGCCGAGCAGCGTGCCGTCGCGGGCCACGACCAGCTTCTTGTAGAGGCCGGCCCGGGAGTCGGAGTAGACGACGTCCAGGCAGTCCTCGGCGGTGCCGTGCGCGTCGCCGAAGGACGCCACGTCCACGCCGAGCAGCTTCAGCTTGGTGGACAGGTCGGCGCCGGTGAACGCCGCCTCGTCGGCGGCGATGGTCGCGGCGGCCGTCTCGGCCTGCTCGTACCCGGGCGCCACCAGGCCGTACACCCGGCCGTCGGCCGCGAGCGCGCACTCGCCGATCGCGAACACGTGCGGGTCGGACACCGTCCGGCACTGCTCGTCGACGCTGATGCCGCCGCGCTCGCCCACCGCGAGTCCGCAGTCGCGGGCCAGCTGGTCGCGGGGGCGGACACCGGCGCTGAACACCACCAGGTCGGTGGCGAGTTCGGAGCCGTCGGACAGCTTCATGCCGCTGACGGCGCCGTCCTCGCCGACCAGGATCTCCTGCGTGCCCACGCCCGTGTGGACGGACAGGCCCATGTCCTCGATGGTGCGCAGCAGCGCCGCGCCGCCGCCCTCGTCGACCTGCATCGGCATCAGGCGCGGCGCGAACTCCACGATGTGCGAGGTCAGTCCGAGCCCCTTCAGGGCGCCGGCGGCCTCCAGCCCGAGCAGTCCGCCGCCGACCACCGCGCCGGTCGTCGCGGTCTTCGCGTACGCCTCGATCGCGAGGAGGTCCTCGATCGTCCGGTAGACGAAGCAGCCCTCGGCGTCCTTGCCGGGGACCGGCGGGACGAAGGGGTAGGAGCCGGTGGCCAGCACCAGGACGTCGTAGTCGAGGACCAGGCCGGAGCGGGCGGTCACCCTGCGCGCGTCCCGGTCGACGGTCTCCGCCGCGTCCCCGACGCGCAGTTCGATGCCGTGCTCGGCGAGGAAGGCCATGTCCGTCATCGACAGGTCCTCCGGGGTCTTCCCGGAGAAGTACGAGGTGAGCCCGACGCGGTCGTAGGCGGGGCGGGGCTCCTCGCAGAGCACGACCACGCGGTGGGTCGCGGTCAGGCCGCGCTCGGCGAGTGCCTCGAGGAAGCGCTGGCCGACCATGCCGTGGCCGACGAGCACGATGGTGGGGATGGGCCCCGGGGTGGCGGTCATCAGGAGCCTCCGTCAGTGGTGAGCAGGTGGAGCAGGGGGCCGCCGTCGGAGGGGAGCGGCTCTGCTCCCTCCCAGGCGCGCGCCAGCGCGCCGACGGTGCCGAGTTCGCCGACCAGGACCCCGCCGACCAGGCGGTCGTCGCGCACGACGACCTTGCGGTAGGTGCCCCGGGTGGCGTCGGCGAGCTGCACGACGTCGTCGCCGGGGCGGGGGTCGGTCTCGCCGAACGCGGCGAGGTCGAAGGGGCTGTCCGGCCCGGTGAGGGTGAGCCGGGTCAGGGACCGGGTGCCGGTGTAGCGGGCGGTGCCGCCCCCGGCGAGCAGCCCGGCCAGCACGCCGGCCTGTTCCAGTGCGGGCGCGGCCAGCCCGTACACGCGTCCCGCGTGCTCGGCGCAGTCGCCGACGGCCCGGACGTACGGGTCGGAGGTGCGCAGCTCGTCGTCGACGAGGACGCCCTTGCCGACCTCCAGGCCCGCCGCCTGCGCGAGGCCCACCCGGGGCCGGACACCGCAGGCGAGGACCACCAGGTCGGCGCCGAGGGCGTACCCGTCGGCCATCTCCACCGACCGCACCGCCCCGCCGACGCTGCGCACGTCCCGTACCCGGCACTCGGTGTGCACCTCGACGCCGAGGTCCTCCAGGTGCCGCCGCACGAGCGCGGAGGCGGCCGGGTCCAGCTGGCGTTCCATGAGCCGCTCGGACTGCTGGGCGAGGACGACCTGCGCGCCCCGCACGGCCAGCGCGCGGGCGGCCGAGACCCCGAGCAGCCCGCCCCCGATGACGACGGCCCGCACCCCCGGCCGTACCGCCTTGGACAGGCCCAGGCAGTCGTCCATGGTGCGGAAGGCGTGCACGCCCTCGGGCAGCTGGTGGTCCGGGGTGAACAGGCCGCGCAGCGGCGGCAGGACCGCGTTGGAGCCGGTGGCGAGCACCAGCGTGTCGTAGGCGATCACCGAGCCGTCGGCGCACCGCACGGTCCGCCCGGTCCGGTCGATGCCGGTGACCCGGCCGCGCAGCAGTCCGGCCGGCGCGGGCAGCGCGACCACCTCGGGGCTGTACCGCCCGGCCAGCACCTCCGCGAGCAGTACCCGGTTGTACGGGCGGTGCTCCTCGTCGCCGACGACCAGCGCGGGCGTGCCGAGCTCACCGAGCCGCCGGGCGAGCGTCACGCCCGCCAGTCCGGCGCCGATCACCACCACACGCGTATTCGAGGTCATGGCACCGAGCCTGCGGTGCGGGTGTTACCCGGTGGCATCGCGTCTGTTTCCCACCGGGAACGCTGCCCTCAGCGGGGGCCGGGGGCGGGTGTGAGGGGCACGGCACCGGTGACGGGCACGTCGCCGGCGGCCGACCGCGGGCGGGATCGGCGCGACCACCGGCGGGCGGCCGTGCGCAACCTCAGAAGACCCTCATCTCGATGGACGGCACATCCATCTCGTCCGTAGGGTCGCGGTCGTGCCCGACATATCGCTGACCACGGTCGTCCTCCTGTGTCTCGCGGCCCTCGCGGCCGGCTGGATCGACGCCGTGGTCGGGGGCGGCGGGCTCCTGCTGCTGCCGGCGCTGCTGCTGGGCCTGCCCGCCGGCACCCCGGCCGCGCACGCCCTCGGCACCAACAAGGCGGTCGCCATCGTCGGCACCACGGGCGCGGCGGTGACCTACGCGCGCAAGGCCCCGGTGGACGTGCGGACCGCCGTACGCATCGGGCTGGCGGCACTGGCCGGCTCGTCCGGCGGGGCCTTCTTCGCGGCCGGGATGAGCACCGAGGTGCTCAAGCCGGTGATCATGGTGGTGCTGCTCGCGGTGGCGGCCTTCGTGATCCTGCGCCCCGCCTTCGGCACCGCACCCGCCACCGGCCCGGCCACCCGGCGCCAGATCCTCGCCGCCATCGGTCTCGGTGGCCTCGGTATCGGCTTCTACGACGGGCTCATCGGCCCCGGCACCGGCACCTTCCTCGTCCTGGCGCTCACCGCCCTGCTCCACCTCGACCTGGTGACCGCCTCCGCCACCGCCAAGATCGTCAACTGCTGCACCAACGCCGGCGCCCTCGCCACCTTCGCCTGGCAGGGCGCCGTCCTGTGGCAGCTGGCCGCCCTGATGGCCGTCTTCAACCTCGCCGGCGGCATGTTCGGCGCGCACACCGCCCTCAAGAAGGGCAGCGGCTTCGTCCGGGTCGTCCTGCTCACCGTCGTCTTCGCGCTGGTCGCGAACCTGGCCTACGAGCAGTGGCTGGCCTGACCGCGACCCCCGGCCGCGCCGGGCGGGCCGGCCGGGGACCGGGGCGGGAGGTCAGGAACGGACGAGGCGACGCACCTTCTCCACGTCGCCGCAGCCCTCCTTCAGCAGACGCGCGCGCACCTCGCGGAAGGCCGCGCCCAGCTCCTCGCGCCGCTCCATGGCGACGTTCTCGCGGGCTCCGTTGAGGATGGTCCGCTCCTCCTCGTCGGCGTGGTGGGTGACGGCCTCCACCAGCTCCTCCAGCTTCGTGTCCCACTCCTCGGAACCGACCTCCTCGACCTCCAGGAGGGCGAGGAGGGCCTCGTTGCCCTCGTCGTGCTCGTGCTCGCCGTGCTCGACCTCTTCGTCGTCGATGTTCTTGTAGCGCTTGAGGGCGGGGTAGACCTCCGCCTCCTCGGCCTCGGCGTGCGCGATCAGCAGGTCGGCGAACTCGCGCAGGGCGGCCGCGCGGTCGGCTTCCACGCTGCGCATCAGACGGAAGAGGTCCTCCATCTTCCGGTGGTCCCGGAGGATGAGTTCGACGACGTCCCCGGATTCGGTCATGGCAAGACACCGCTTTCTCGTGCTCTCGTGCTTCCGGTTCTTCTCCTGAAGACACCTGCCAGCACCGTTTACCCCGGTCCGCCCCGTCCATCGCCCCAGCGCGCCGGACGGACGCCGACGAGCCCCGCTCAGGTGTCCCTGCCGCGCCGCAGATCCAGCAGCTCCACCATCCCGGTCGAGTCCTCCTCCCCGTGCCCCTCGGCCAGCCACCGCTCCATCACGCTCATGTACGGCGTCAGCAGCTCCGCGCTCACCTCCTGCTCCTCGGCGGTGCGCAGCAGCGTCGCGTTGCCCGCCACCTGCATGGCGAGATTGGACACGACGCCCTTTCCGTAGTCGCCGCTCTCCAGCTGGTCGGCGGCCAGGTGCACGGCGGGCGCCATCGCGGTGAGCCAGTCGGCGAGCAGGGGCGCGAAGTCCGTGGGCCGGACGTCCTCGCGTCCGATCAGCGCGAAGGCGTGCGTGACCCCGGCGAACATGCCGCTCATCGCGCTCAGCAGCGCCACGTCGTGCAGCGCGGCGAAGCCCGGGTCCGCGCCGACGTAACGCGTCCCGGCCGGGACGGCGAGCGTCTCGCGGTGCTCCTCGAACAGCTCCGCGGAGCCGCTGTAGAAGACGTAGCCGCCGGAGCCGGCGTCCCCGATCATCGGCGGTACGGCCATGATCCCGCCGTCCAGGAAGCGGGCTCCGCGCGCCGTCGCCCAGGCCGCGCGGGACCGCCCCTCGGCGGGCGTCCCGGTGGTCAGGTTCACCAGGTCCCGTCCGTCGAGGGCGGCCCCGTCGAGGGCCTCGCCGACCGAGGCGTCGTCCAGCAGGCAGACGATCACCAGGCGGCTCGCGGCGACCGCCTCGGCCGCGCTCGCGGCGACAACGGCGCCCTCGGCGGCGAGGGCCTGGGCGCGGGCCGGGGTGCGGTTCCAGACGGTGACGGGATGGCCGGCGGCGAGCCAGGCGCGGACCAGGGCGGTGCCCATGGCGCCGGTGCCCAGGACGGTGAGCGGAACACGGGAGGTGGAGGCAATGTCGGTCTTGGGAGAGTCAGTCATGGGAGAAGACTCCGCCGGGGCACCGGGCCGCTCAAGTACCCACTTCGAAGTGGGCGGTTACCCTCAGGAAAGCATCCAGGCGGGCGCGGAGGGACGGGGGACGGGCATGGGGACGGCACGGCGGCCGGGGGCGTACGTGTGCGGGGTCGACGCGGCGATGGACGTGATCGGCGGCAAGTGGAAGGTGCTGATCCTGTGGGCCCTCGGTGAGGGGGCGCTCCGGTTCGGCGCCCTGCGCCGTGAGCTGCCCGGCGTGACCGAGAAGGTGCTCGCCGGGCATCTGCGGGAGCTGGAGGCCGACGGCATCGTGCACCGCGAGGAGTACCGCGAGGTGCCGCCGCGCGTCGAGTACTCGCTGACCGCCCGGGGCGTCGCCCTCAACGAGGCGCTGGCGCCGCTGGGCGCGTGGGGGAGGGCGAACGTCCTGGACCCCTCAGCGGCTGCCGGTGAGGTGCGCGAAGACGACCACGTTCCCCTGGTATCCGGTCCCGCGTGACCAGCCGCCGCCGCAGGTGATGACGCGCAGCTCGGGCCGGCGCGCCGGCCCGTACACCTTCTCGTCGGGGAAGTCCTCGGCGGCGTACACCTCCACCGCGTCCACGGTGAACACCGCGACACCGCCGTCGCGCCGGTCGACCTCGATCGCGGCGCCCTTCCTGAGCGAACCGAGGCGGTAGAAGACGGCCGGGCCCTCGGCGTTGTCCACGTGCCCGGCGAGGATCGCGGTGCCCCGCTCGCCGGGCGTGGTGCCGGCCTCGTACCAGCCGGCGAGGTTCTTCCGCTCGGCGGGCGGCACGTCGAGGCTGCCGGCCGGGGTCAGCCCGAGGCCGGTCAGGGGGGCGTCCACGCCGATCGCCGGGATGCGGACCCGGTCCGGCGGCGAGGGCGGCAGCGCCGGTGCGGCGGGCGCCCGAACGGCCTGCCCGGCGCCGGTGCGGGCCTGCGCGGCCGACGGCTGGGGCGGGAGCCCGGTGCCGCCGCCGCCGGCCAGCAGCCAGGCCCCGGAGCACAGGGCGACCGCGGTCACGGCCGCTATCGCGGAGTTGCCCACCCGGCGCATGACGTCCCCTCTTCTCCTCTGGTCCAGGTCCTCGGTCCTCGGGTCCGCACGGGTCCCTGCCCCCTCCGGGCCGCGAGGGGCGTCGGACCCGGAGGGGGCGGGGAAGTGCGGTACCGGCGGACGGGCAGCGGAGGGTGCCCGTCAGATCCCGTCGCCTCTCGCCCGGCGATGCAGGAGCCAGGTACCGCCCGCGGCGGCGACGGCCAGAGCCGTCACACCGGCCGCGGTCTGCACGGGATCGGGGCCCAGAGCGCCACCGACCCCCGTCTTCACGCTTCCTCTGGGGTGGACCTGCTCACGGGCCGGGGTCAGGGTGACCACCAGGTCGCCCGTCACCCGCAGGTCGCTGCCCGCACAGGTGGCGACGATCTCGTACGTCCCCGGCTGCGCGCTCGGCGGCACCTCGAAACGACCGGTCGTCGCGCCCTCCCCGGCCTCCGGAGCCAGCGGGAACGCCCCCGCGCCCACCGCGCCGGCGTCACCCGCCGCCGATCCGTCCGCGCCGCACGCCGCCGTGCGCACCGCGGCCCACTCACCCGGCACGACGGAGACCGGGTGCACCTCCAGTCCCCCGGTCGCCGCGGCCGGTCCGGTCTGCGCGTGCGCCTCGGCGGCGAGGCCGAGGGCCGCGACGGCGAGCGCGGTACCGGTCAGCAGGCGGGCGGTACGTCGCATCGGTGCTCCTTTGAGCTTCTCGGTGGCCCCTGCCCTACCGAGGAAAGTGGCACCGGACGCGACCCGCTCCCCGAGGGCGCGCCGGGAATGGGATGAACGGGTGTCGCCCGCACGTCCACGCGGCCCGCGCGGGACGCCGTTCGGGCAGGTCACCGGGGGGAGGCCGGGGCGTGGCGGAAAAGATCCCGAAGGGCGCGGGGCGCGCGTGTGAACGGGTGACCGGCGCCTCCGAACGGGTCCGCCGCCCCGCTTGACCTCAAGCAATGTCGAGGTATCAGGCTGTCGCCCATGAACACAACGACCGACCCGCTCCGGGTGACCCTGATCATCGGCAGCAACCGGCACGGCCGCTTCGGCCCCGTCGTCGCCGACTGGCTCCTGGACCACCTCCGGGCCCACGACGGCCTGCTCCCCGAGGTCGTGGACGTCGCCGCGACCGACCTTCCCACCACGCTCGCCCCGACCCCGCGGGCGACCGCCGCGCTGGCGGAGATCACGCCGGGACTGGCGGACGCCGACGCGTTCGTGGTGCTCACGCCCGAGTACAACCACTCGTTCCCGGCGGGCCTGAAGAACCTCATCGACTGGCACTACGGCGAATGGCGGGCCAAGCCCGTCGGCCTGGTCTCCTACGGCGGTCTGGCCGGCGGTCTGCGCGCCGTGGAGCACCTGCGCCAGGTCTTCGCCGAACTGCACGCCGTCACGGTCCGCGACACCGTCTCCTTCCACAACGCGGGCGCCTCCTTCGACGCCCGGGGCGCCCTCGTGGACCCCTCGGGACCCGACGCGGCGGCGAAGACGATGCTCGACCAACTGGTGTGGTGGGGCAGGACGCTGCGGGAGGCGCGGGAGAAGCGGCCCTACGGAGTCGCGTGAGCCCGGACGGATCGGGGGAGGACTACGGGCGGCGGCCGCCCCGGTCCGTCGTCCGGGGCGGCCGCCGCGCGTGCTCGCCGGGCTCAGCCCACGTTCACCGCGCTCCACGCCGCGCCCACCGCGGCCCGCTCGGCGCTGTCGGCGCCGTAGAGGTCCCCGGCCGCGCGGAGGGTGGCCGTACGGGCGCCCGCGTAGTCCGTGGACGAGGTCATGTAGACCGTCAGCGCGCGGTACCAGATGGCGCCCAGCTTGTCCCTGCCGATCCCGCGGACGGTGGAGCCGTCGCAGGTGGCGGAGGTGTGGCGCACACCGCCCAGCGTCTTCGCGCCGCTGCCCTCGGCCAGCAGGTAGGCGAAGTGGTTGCCGACTCCGGAGGAGTAGTGGACGTCGAGGTCCGCCAGCCCGCTGCTCCAGCAGTCGGCCGAACTGCCGTCCCTGCTCGGCCGGTCCATGAAGCGCAGGGCGTCCCGGCCGAGGCCGGGGCGGACGACCTTCTCGCCGATCAGGTAGTCCCCGGCGTCGGCGGGGTTGTCCGCGTGGAACTCCACCAGCGTGCCGAAGACGTCGGAGGTCGCCTCGTTCAGCCCGCCCGACTCGCCCGAGTACGTCAGCGCCGCCGTCGACGACGTCACGCCGTGCGCCATCTCGTGCCCGGTGACGTCCAGCGAGACCAGCGGGCCGAGGGTCGTCCCGTCCCCGTCGCCGTACGTCATGCAGAAGCAGCCGTCGTCCCAGAAGGCGTTGTTGTACCGGGTGCCGTAGTGCACGCGGTTGAACGAGCCCCTGCCGTCCCCCGCGATGCCCCTGCGCCCGTGGACGTCCTCGTAGTAGTCCCAGGTGACGTCCGTGCCGTACTGGGCGTCCACCGCGGTGGAGGCGCGGTCCTCCGCCGTCCCCGTGCCCCAGTGGTTGTCGGCGTCGGTGAACACCGTCGAGGGCGCCCGGACCAGGCAGAGGGTGAGCAGGCACAGGTCGGTCGCCTGCGCCGCGTCACCGGTGTACGTGCCCCCGCGCGTCACGTCCGCGAGCCGGTACGACGACCCCGACCGCGTCGTCTCCAGCGGCACCGTGCCGCCGTACAGCGACTTCCCGTCGCCCGACACCGACTCGACGGAGTCCCAGGCGTCGATCCGGGCGCCCGTGCCCGCGTCGGTCAGGACCGTGCGCGCGACCGGGTGGCCGGCGGCGTCCAGCGCGGCCGCGTCCGTGCGCCAGGCCAGCCTCGGGGCGCCGTGCAGGGCGTCGACGACCAGCCGGGGCCGGGCGGTGAGCTTCTTCAGCAGCTCGCCCGGCTTCGCGGCGCGCAGCACGCCCGCGGCCAGGTCGGCCGCCTCGGGGGCCGCCAGCCGCGGCGTGACGGTGGGGAGCGCGATCGGGGCCCGCGTCGCGCGGTCCGCGCCGCGCCAGGCGCCGTCCGGGGCGAGGTGGACGACGAAGTCGCCGCCCATAACGGGCAGTCCGCGGTAGGTGCGGTCGTAGCGCACATGCCGGCTGCCGTCGTCGTCGACGACGACGTCGCGGACCCGCGTGTCCTGCGTGTCGGTCGGACCGAGGTCCTCGGCGTGGTCCGCGAGGGCCGCCGCCGCGTTCTCGCGCGCCTCGGCGGAGGTCGGCCGGCCGGCCGCCTGCGCGGCGGGGACGAGGGCGGCCGTCAGGAGGGCGGCGGTGGTGGCGGCGATGCCCGCCGTGGCGATGCGGGCACCTCGGACGTGCCGTATTCGGCTCATCGGACTCCTTGCGTGGGGGAGCGCGTGGGGGCGCGGGGAGCGGGGCGCGGAGAGTGGGGGCGCGCCGGTGTCGACCAAGATTGCGGGCGGCCGACATGTCATGTCCATAGCCGTCAGGTGGAGATCGTGGGAGGCATGAGGGGAGAGAATGACCCTCCGTGGACACCGCGCGACTTCCGTTCTTCGTCTACGGCACGCTGCGCCCCGGCGGCCGCAACCACGGCCTCTTCCTGCGCGGACGCACCCTCGCCGAGGAACCGGCCCGCCTGCACGGCGCCCTGCTCTACGCCGGCCCCGGATACCCGTACGCCGTGGAGGACGCGGCGGGAGTCGTCGGCGGGGAGCTGGTCACCGCCCGCCCGGAGGCGTACGGCGAACTCCTGGCCGCCCTGGACCGGTTGGAGGAGTACGTGCCGGGCGACCCGCGCAACCTGTACGACCGCGTGGCCAGGACGGTCGTGCGGGACGCGGACGGGGCCCCCGTCCGCGCCTGGGTGTACGTCGCCGCCCCGGCCGTCGCCGCCCGCCTGCGGGCCCGGGGCACGCCGGTCGAGGGCGGCAGCTGGCCGCCCGGGCGATGACCGCCCCGGGGGTGGCGCCCTCGCACGGTCACCCCTGAGCCGTGGCCGCCGCCGTCCCCACCGCCTCGATCCGCACCGCGCACACCTTGAACTCGGGCATCCGGGAGGTCGGGTCCAGCGCCGGGTTGGTCAGGGTGTTGGCACGGCCCTCGCCCGGCCAGTGGAAGGGCATGAACACCGTGTCCGGACGGATGCCGGTGGTGATGCGGGCCGGTGCCACCGCCCGCCCGCGCCGCGAGACGACGGCCAGCGGGTCGCCCTCGGCCGCCCCGAGCCGCGCCGCCAGCCGCGGGTGCAGCTCCACGAAGGGGCCGGGCGCGGCGGCGTTCAGCTCCGCCACGCGCCGGGTCTGCGCGCCGGACTGGTACTGGGCCACGACCCGCCCCGTGGTCAGCAGCACCGGGTACTCGTCGTCCGGCTCCTCGGCGCTCGGCCGGTGCGAGACGGGGGCGAAGCGGGCCCGGCCGTCGTCGGTGGCGAAGCGGTCCAGGAAGAGACGGGGCGTGCCGGGGTGCGGGTCCGGGTCCGGGTGCCGCTCGGGTGCGGGGGCCCCGGCCGGTGCCGGGCACGGCCAGAACACCCCGTTCTCCTCCGCCAGCCGCCGGTAGCTGATCCCGGAGTAGTCCGCCGGGCCCCCGGCGCTCGCCCGGCGCAGCTCCTCGAAGACCTCCTCCGGCTCGGTCGGGAAGCCCTTCTCGACGCCGAGCCGGCCGGCCAGCCCGTGCAGCACCTCCAGGTCGCTGCGGACCCCGTCCGGCGGGGTGAGCGCCTGCCGCCGCAGCAGCACCCGCCCTTCCAGACTGGTCGTGGTCCCGGACTCCTCCGCCCACTGCGTCACCGGCAGGACCACGTCCGCCAGCGCCGCCGTCTCGGAGAGCACCACGTCGCACACGGCCAGGAAGTCCAGCGACCGCAGCCGCTCCTCGACATGGGCCGCGCGGGGCGCCGACACCACCGGGTTGGAGCCCATGACCAGCAGTGACCTGATGTCGGACCCCAGCGCGTCCAGCAGCTCGTAGGCGCTGCGCCCGGGCCCCGGCAGCGAGTCCGGGTCCACCCCCCACACCTCGGCCACATGGCGCCGCGCCGCCGGGTCCGTCAGCTTGCGGTAGCCCGGCAGCTGGTCCGCCTTCTGCCCGTGTTCGCGCCCGCCCTGCCCGTTGCCCTGCCCGGTCAGGCAGCCGTACCCCGACAGGGGCCGCCCGGCCCGTCCGGTCGCCAGGCACAGGTTGATCCACGCCCCCACCGTGTCCGTGCCCTTGGCCTGCTGCTCGGGCCCCCGCGCGGTCAGCACCATGGCCGCCTCCGGCGCGCAGAACAGCCGCACCGCCTCCCGCAGCTCGGGAACGGACACTCCCGTGATCCGCTCCACGTACTCCGGCCAGTGCGCCATCGCCGCGGCCCGCGCGTCCTCCCAGCCCGCCGTGCGCGCCTCGACGTACTCCTCGTCCACCCGCCCCTCGGCGACCACCAGGTGCAGCATCCCCAGCGCCAGCGCCAGATCCGTGCCGGGCCGCGGCGCCAGGTGCAGGTCGGCCTGCTCGGCGGTCCGCGTGCGGCGCGGGTCGACGACGATCAGCGTGCCGCCGTTCTCGCGCAGCTCGGTGAAGTACCGCAGGGACGGCGGCATCGTCTCGGCCGGGTTCGAGCCGACGAGGATCACACAGCCCGTCCTGGGGATGTCCTCCAGCGGGAAGGGCAGCCCCCGGTCGAGCCCGAAGGCCTTCGTGCCGGCCGCCGCGGCCGACGACATGCAGAACCGGCCGTTGTAGTCGATCTGCGAGGTGCCCAGCGCCACCCGTGCGAACTTGCCCAGCGTGTACGCCTTCTCGTTGGTCAGCCCGCCCCCGCCGAACACCCCGAGCGCGTCCGCGCCGTGCTCCGCGCGCGTGCGGGCCAGGTTCCCGGCGATCCGGTCCAGCGCCTCGTCCCAGCTCGCCGGCGCCAGCGTCCCGGCCGCGTCCCGCACCAGCGGCGAGGTCAGCCGGGCGCCCGCCGCGAGCACCGCCGGCGCCGTGCGCCCCTTGCCGCACAGCGCACCCCGGTTCACCGGGAAGTCGGCGCGCTCGCTCACCTCGACGGTCCCGTCGGCGGCGGTCGTCAGATTCATCCCGCACTGCAGGGCGCAGTACGGGCAGTGCGTGGGCGTGGCGGTGTTCTGCATGCCGCCCAGCCTGCGACGCCCGTGTTACGCGACCGGGCGGCGCTTTGTTACGCCGCCGGGACGGCGACCTCCCCGCGGCCGGCCCCGGGCGGTGAGGCGCCCCCGCCGCCGCCCCGGCCCCCGCGTCACCCCGCGTCGGCCAGGGCGCGCTCCACCCCCGGCTCCCGCGGTCCGAGGAAGCGCGGGTCCGGCTCGAACACCGCGTCCACCGCGGCCTTGCCCGCCGCGACGACCTCGCGGACCGCCCCGTAGTACCAGGTCGTGTCGTGCGCCTCGTCGACCCCGACGCCGTACGACACCACCCCCGCCTCCCGGCACAGCGCCACCGCGCGCCGGATGTGGAAGCCCTGGCTGATCAGCACGGCCCGGTCGACCCCGAAGATCTTCTTCGCGCGCACGCACGAGTCCCAGGTGTCGAAGCCCGCGTAGTCGCTGACGATCCGCCGGTCCGGCACCCCGTGCCGCACCAGGTAGGCGCGCATGGCGTCCGGTTCGTCGTACTCCTCGCGGCTGTTGTCGCCGGTGACCAGGATCACCTCGATCCGCCCCGCGCGGTGGAGCCCGGCCGCCGCGTCCAGCCGGTGCGCCAGGTACGGGGACGGCTCACCGTCCCACAGCCCGGCGCCGAAGACGACCGCGACCTCGGCAGGCGGCACGTCGGCCGCGCTGCGCAACCGGTCCCCGGTCGTCAGGTGCAGCCACGTCGCCGGCAGCAGCGCCAGCACGCACCCGGCGGCCACCGCCCGGGTCAGCCGCCGCCACCCCTTGCGGGTGTGCGGCAGGCGCGGTCTGCCGGGTCTCCAGCGGCGCATCGGTCGGTCCCCTCCCCGGTCGTCTCCCGACCCGTAGGGACGTACCGGAGCGCCGTCCGGTTCACCGCGCGTCTCACAGGAGGTGCCCGGCGCCGGGCGGACCGACGGAAAATTCCCGTGACACCCACGCAACGGGAAGGCAACGTCCGGCGGCCACCATCGGCGCATGACGGCGACGACAGTGATGCGCACGGCGAGCACGGCGAGCACGGCGGACCGGGGCACCGCCCCCGCCCGGGCGGACCGGGGCGGCACCCCCGCCCTGGTCGTCGTCGCCCACGGCAGCCGCGACCCGCGCGCGCTGAGCACCGTACGGGCCCTCCTCGACCGGGTGCGGGCGCTGCGCCCCGGCCTGCCGGTGCGCCTCGGCCACATCGAACTGAACGCCCCCCTCCTCCCCGACACGCTGGCCGCCCTCGGCGACGGCGCGGCGGTCCTCGTCCCGCTGCTGTTCAGCCGCGGCCACCACGTCGGACGCGACATCCCAGAGTCCGCCGCCGCCTCCCCGGCCCGCACCCGGGTGGCCGCCCCGCTGGGCCCGCACACCCTCCTCGTGGACGCCCTGCACGACCGCCTCACGGAGGCCGGCTGGCCCGCCGCCGCGGGACCCGGCCACGCCGTCGTCCTCGCCTCCGCGGGCTCCCGCGCCCCCGACTCGCGGGCCGACACCGACCGCATCGCGGCCCTCCTCGCCGCCCGCCTCGGCGTCCCGGTACGCCCCGCGTACGCCTCGGCGGCCTCCCCGACGGTGCCGGACGCCGTCCGCGCCCTGACCGCCCGCGGCCACTCCCGGGTGGCCGTCGCCTCCTGCTTCACGGCCCCGGGCCGCTTCGCGACGGAGTGCGCGGCGGCGGCCCCGTGGATCGCCTCGGCCCCCCTGGGCACCCACCCGGCGCTGGCCCGTCTGCTCCTGCACCGCTACGACGAGGCGCGGACGTCCGCGACGAGGGCGCACGGGGCCACCTCACCGGCGCACGCCTGACGGGGTGGGGGCGGGGGCCTCCGGCTGTCACACCTTCCGCTTACTGTTCATGACATGGAAGGCATCGCACCCCCACCCCCGTACGATCCGACGTCCGTCGCCCGTTATGCCCCGGAGCCGGACAAACGCCCCGGCCGCACCGCCTTCCAACGCGACCGCGCCCGCATCCTGCACTCCGGCGCCCTGCGCCGCCTCGCCGGCAAGACGCAGGTCGTCACGCCGGGGGAGGGCAGCCCGGTGTGGGACGCCAGCCCCCGCACCCGCCTCACGCACTCCCTGGAGTGCGCCCAGGTCGGCCGCGAGCTGGGCGCCGCCCTCGGCTGCGACCCCGACCTCGTGGAGGCGGCCTGCCTCTCCCACGACCTGGGCCACCCGCCCTTCGGGCACAACGGCGAACAGGCGCTGAACGCGTTCGCGGAGGACTGCGGCGGCTTCGAGGGCAACGCCCAGTCCCTGCGGCTGCTCACCCGCCTCGAACCCAAGCGGTTCACCGAGGACGGCTCCGTCGGCCTCAACCTCACCCGGGCCGCCCTGGACGCCGCCACCAAGTACCCCTGGCCCCGCGGCGCCCACCCCAGCGACCCCGGCTCGCCCAAGTTCGGCGTGTACGACGACGACCGGCCCGTCTTCGAATGGCTCCGCAAGGACGCGCCCGGCGCCCGCACCTGCTTCGAGGCCCAGGTCATGGACTGGGCCGACGACGTGGCGTACTCCGTGCACGACGTCGAGGACGGCCTGCACGCCGGCCACATCGACCCCAACTGCCTGCTCGCCGACCCCGAGCGCGAGGCGGTCTTCGAGGTCGCGGTCGGCCGCTACGTCCCCGACGGCACCGACCACGCCGAGCTGGCCGCCGCCCTCGACCGCCTCCTCGCCCAGGACTGGTGGCCGCACGGCTACGACGGCTCGGCCGTCGCCCAGGCCCGGCTGAAGGACGCCACCAGCCAGCTCATCGGCCGCTTCTGCCTCGCCGCCGAGACCGCCACCCGGGCCGCGTACGGGAGCGGCCGGCTCACCCGGTACACGGCCGAACTGGTCGTCCCGCGCGAGACCCGCCTGGAGTGCGCCGTCCTCAAGGCGGTCGCCGTCCGCTACGTCATGCAGCGCACCGAGCAGGAGCGGCTCCGCGCCGACCAGCGCGTCGTCGTCGCGGAGCTGGCCGAGGCGCTCACCGCCCGCGCCCCGGACGGCCTCGACCCCCAGTTCCGCGCCCTGTTCGACCGGGCCGGCGACGACCGGGCCCGCAAACGGGTGATCGTCGACCAGATCGCGTCCCTCACCGACGCCTCGGCCCGATCGCTTCACGCCCGCCTGACGGGGCATCCATGAGACTGGCGGGACGGACGGTGTCCCGACGGGCCCGAGAGCGCCCGGACGGGGCGCCGGGTGGCCTGATCGGGCCGCTCCCCCTTCCCGCACCACGCCGTGTGCGGGACGCTCGCATGTGGCGGCACCCTGACGAGGAGGCAAACAAGTGGTCGACGCGGATCAGACATTCGTCATCGTCGGAGGCGGCCTGGCCGGAGCGAAGGCGGCCGAGACGCTCCGCGCGGAGGGCTTCACCGGCCGGGTGATCCTCGTCTGTGACGAACGCGACCACCCCTACGAGCGTCCGCCGCTGTCCAAGGGCTACCTCCTCGGCAAGGAGGAGCGCGACAGCGTCTTCGTCCACGAGCCCGCCTGGTACGCGCGGCACGACATCGAGCTGCACCTCGGCCAGACCGTCGTCGCGATCGACCCCGCCGCCAGGACCGTCCACTACGGCGACGACGGCACCCGCGTCGGGTACGACAAGCTGCTCCTCGCCACCGGCGCCGAGCCCCGCCGCCTCGACGTCCCCGGCACCGGCCTGGCGGGCGTCCACCACCTGCGCCGCCTCGCCCACGCCGAGCGCCTCAAGGGCGTCCTCGCCTCCCTCGGCCGGGACAACGGCCACCTCGTGATCGCCGGCGCCGGCTGGATCGGCCTGGAGGTCGCGGCGGCGGCCCGCGAGTACGGGGCGGAGGTCACCGTCGTCGAGCCCGGCCCGACGCCGCTGCACGGGGTCCTCGGCCCCGAACTGGGCGCCGTCTTCGCCGAGCTGCACGAGGCGCACGGCGTCCGCTTCCGCTTCGGCGTGCGGCTCACCGAGATCATCGGCCAGGACGGCATGGTGCTGGCCGCCCGCACCGACGACGGCGAGGAGCACCCCGCCCACGACGTGCTCGCCGCGATCGGCGCCGCCCCGCGCACCGCGCTCGCCCAGGCCGCGGGCCTGGAGATCGCCGACCCCGCCCACGGCGGCGGCATCGTCGTCGACGCGCAGCTGCGCACCTCCGACCCGGACATCTACGCGGCCGGGGACGTGGCCTCCTTCCACCACGCCCTCTTCGACACCGACCTGCGCGTGGAGCACTGGGCCAACGCCCTGAACGGCGGCCCGGCCGCGGCCCGCGCGATGCTCGGCAAGGGGCTCGCCCACGACCGCGTGCCGTACTTCTTCACCGACCAGTACGACCTGGGCATGGAGTACTCCGGCTGGGCACCGCACGGGTCCTACGACCAGGTGGTCGTCCGCGGGGACGCCGCCAAGCGCGAGTTCATCGCCTTCTGGCTGAAGGAGGGCCGGGTCCTGGCCGGGATGAACGTGAACGTGTGGGACGTCACGGAGCCGATCCAGCGGCTGATCCGCTCCGGGACCCCGGTGGACACCGAGGCGCTGGCGAACCCGCACGTCCCCCTGGAAGGCCTCGTCGCATAGCCGTCGTACCGCCGCCGGCCGCGATTCCCGGGGGACGACCCCGGGCCCCCGGCCGGGCCCCACCGGCCTCGTGCGCGACAGCCGCTCCGCGGGGAGCCGTGGCCTCGGCCGGAGCCGGTCACCGTGCCGGAGCATGTCGGTGCCGCCCCGTAGACTTCACGCGTGGCAGGACGGATCAACGACGAGGACGTGAAGGCGGTACGGGACGCGGTCCCGATCGACGCCGTCGTCTCGGAGTACCTCCAGCTGAGGAACGCGGGCGGCGGCAACCTGAAGGGGCTCTGCCCCTTCCACGACGAGAAGTCCCCGTCCTTCCAGGTCAGCCCGAGCAAGGGGTTCTTCCACTGCTTCGGCTGCCAGGAGGGCGGCGACACCATCACGTTCGTGATGAAGATCGACCACCTCACCTTCTCGGAGGCGGTCGAGCGCCTGGCAGGCCAGGCCGGCATCACCCTGCGCTACGAGGAGGGCGGGTACAACCCCTCCCACCAGCGCGGCGAGCGCATCCGCCTGGTCGAGGCCCACAAGATCGCCGCGCAGTGGTACGCGGAGCAGCTCGCGACCGGCCCCGAGGCCGACACCGGCCGCGCCTTCCTCGCCGACCGCGGTTTCGACCAGGCCGCCGCCGAGCACTTCGGCGTCGGCTACAGCCCCCAGGGCTGGGACCACCTCACCCGCTTCCTGCGCGGCAAGGGGTTCAGCGACAAGGAGCTGATCCTCTCCGGCCTCGCCCAGGAGGGCCGCCGCGGCCCCATCGACCGCTTCCGGGGCCGGCTCATGTGGCCCATCCGCGACATCGGCGGCGATGTCGTCGGCTTCGGCGCCCGCAAGCTCTACGAGGCGGACAACGGCCCGAAGTACCTGAACACCCCCGACACCGCGATCTACAAGAAGTCCCAGGTGCTGTACGGCATCGACCTCGCGAAGAAGGACATCGCGAAGGCGTCCCGCGCGGTGGTCGTCGAGGGCTACACCGACGTCATGGCCTGCCACCTGGCCGGTGTCACGACCGCCATCGCGACCTGCGGCACGGCCTTCGGCGGCGACCACATCAAGATCCTGCGCCGCCTCCTGATGGACAACGGCTCGGCCCGCGTGATCTTCACCTTCGACGGCGACGCGGCCGGCCAGAAGGCGGCCCTGCGCGCCTTCGAGGACGACCAGAAGTTCGCCGCCGAGACCTACATCGCCATCGCCCCCGACGGCATGGACCCCTGCGACCTGCGCCTCGCCAAGGGCGACGAAGCGGTCGCCGACCTGGTCGAGCCCCGCACCCCGCTCTTCGAGTTCGCGCTCCGCCAGATCGTGAGCCGCTACGACCTGGACACCCCGGCCGGCCGCGCGTCCGCGCTGGACGAGGCCGCGCCGGTGGTCGCCCGCATCAAGAACAGCGGCGCCCAGCACGAGGTCGCGGTGCAGCTCGCGGGCATGCTCGGCATCCTCGACACCCAGTTCGTCGTCAAGCGCATCGCCCAGCTCGCCCGCTGGGCCCGCGACCGGGGCGGCAAGGGCCCCGCCCCCGACCGGCAGCAGCGCGGCGGCGGTGGCGACCCGCAGCAGTACGCCGGGACCGCCCGTCCGGGCCCCCGCGGGCCCGCGCTGAACCTGCGCAACCCCGTCTTCGCCACCGAACGCGAGCTGCTCAAGCTCGCCCTCCAGCGCCCCGAGCTGGTCTCCCCGGCCTTCGACGCGTACGGCGCCGACGAGTTCACCGCCCCGCCCTACGCCGCCGTACGCATGGCGATCATGGAGGCGGGCGGCGCCGAGCCGGGCGTCCACGACCCCCAGGACTACCTGGTCCGGGTCCGCGAGGCCGCCCCGGACGACGCCGTCCGCGCCATGGTCACCGAGCTGGCGGTCGAGGCGATCATGCTGCACCGGGGCGTGAAGGGGGCCGACGAGGTCTACGCGGGCGCCCAGCTGGTCACCGTCCGCCGCCGCGCCGTCGAGCGCCGCATCCGCGACATCACGGGCCGCCTCACCCGGCTCACCGGCCACGGCGACCCCGCCGAAGTCGCCGCCGTGCAGAACGAGCTGTGGGTCCTCCAGCAGTACGACCAGAGCCTGCGCGAACACGGCGCCGCAGCCCTCTAGGGCGACCCCCGGGTGACCGCGCGGTCACCGACCGGAAGCAAAAAGTCACCGCACGCCCCTCGTGGCGGTGATGTGTCGTACCCCACACTGGGGGCGGTGCCCGAGTCCCCGGAGCGCGGCCGATCCGTCCCGGCGGTCCCCGATCCCCGCGTTTCGAGCGTGTACGGGGCGGACCGCGGCGAGCGAGCCGGCTCCGCCCCCGAAGTACCGCTGCCGGCCCCCGCCGACCGCGTCCATCCTGGAGGTCGCCCCCGTGCAGACCCAGACGCTCACCCAGACCGACACCGGTACCGACGGCGCGGAGCCGGACGCGGAGAGCGGCGTCCTCGTCGCGACGCCCCCGCTGCACCGCGCCGTGCACGACCCCGGCGACGGGTCCGACGACCCGCTCCCGGCGGACGCCCCCACGGCGTCCGAGCACCCCGGCGAGCCGGCCGACACCCCCGAGGCCGCCGACGCCCCCGAGCCGCCCCCGCCGACCCGCACCGAGACCGGTGGGCCCTCCTCGGACCTGTTCCGCCAGTACCTGCGGGAGATCGGCCGGATTCCCCTGCTCACCGCTGCCGAGGAGGTCGACCTCGCGCGGCGCGTGGAGGCCGGGCTGTTCGCCGAGGAGAAGCTGCGGCTCGCCACCGACCTCGACAACCGGCTCGCCCTGGACCTCGACCGGCTCGTCGTGCGGGGCCGCGTCGCCAAACGCCGCCTGATCGAGGCGAACCTGCGGCTCGTGGTGTCGGTGGCCAAGCGGTACGTCGGTCGCGGCCTGACCATGCTCGACCTCGTCCAGGAAGGGAACCTGGGCCTGATCCGGGCCGTGGAGAAGTTCGACTACGCGCGCGGCTACAAGTTCTCCACCTACGCCACCTGGTGGATCCGCCAGGCCATGTCCAGGGCCCTCGCCGACCAGGCCCGCACCATCCGCGTCCCCGTCCACGTCGTGGAACTCATCAACCGGGTCGTGCGCGTCCAACGCCGCATGCTCCAGGAACGCGGCTGCGAGCCGACCCCGCAGGAGGTCGCCGCCCACCTGGACCTGGCACCCGAGCGGGTCGGCGAGGTGCTGCGCCTCGCCCAGGAACCGGTCTCCCTGCACGCCCCCGTCGGCGAGGAGGACGACGTAGCCCTCGGTGACCTCATCGAGGACGGCGACGCCGCCAGCCCCGTCGAGTCGGCCGCGTTCCTGCTGCTGCGCCAGCACCTGGACGCGGTGCTCTCCACCCTCGGCGAACGCGAACGCAAGGTCGTCCAGCTCCGCTACGGCCTGGCCGACGGCCGCCCCCGCACCCTCGAGGAGATCGGCCGGCTCTTCGGCGTCACCCGGGAGCGGATACGCCAGATCGAGTCCAAGACCCTCAACAAGCTCCGCGACCACGCCTACGCGGACCAGCTGCGCGGCTACCTGGACTGACCGCCGCCCTGACCGGCCGCTCCCCGCAACGGCCGGGCGGCCGGCGGACGCCTCAGCCCTCGGTCGGCACGCACAGCACCGGCACGGGGGACAGGTGCAGCAGCTTGTGCGGGGTGGAGCCCAGCAGCGCCCCGCGCATCGGGCTCTCGCCCCAGCTGCCCACCACGATGACCCGGGCCGCGTGCCGGGCGGCCGCGCTGATCAGGGCCTGCGCGGGCTTCTCGTCGATGATCTCGACGGTGGTCGGCACCCCCGCCTCGTCGGCCACCTCCACGGCGTGCCGGAGCGCGGTACGGCCCGCCTCCACGAGGGCGTCGTGGTGGGAGCCGTACTCCTCACCCATGGCGCCGGGCGCGGCGGCACCGTAGACGAGCACCAGCGGCTCGCCGAAGGCGGCCGACACCTCCACCGCGACGCGCAGGGCGCGGACGGCGCCGGCGGACTCGTCGTACCCGAGGACGACCGACATCTCAGGCCTCCCTGTCCTTCAGGGGCTCCGGACCCGCCACCCCGGGGCGCTCCGACCAGAACGCCGGTGACACGAACCGCCACACGACCATCACGACCACTCCGACCAGGGCGATGCCGATGCCGATGACCAGCGGGGGACCGAGCCCCAGCCAGGACACCCCGCTGTAGGAGTTGGCGGGGTCGGCCATGTCGATCACGGACTCCACCAGCAGCCAGATCAGCAGCCCCGCCCCGACCAGCGGCCCGAGCCCGATCAGCAGCAGGTTGCGCACGCTCTCGGTGAGCCGGCGCCGGTAGTACACCGCGCAGGCGATGCCCGTCAGGGCGTAGTAGAACGCGATCAGCAGCGACAGCGCCGTGAGGGAGTCGAAGAGGGCGTTCTCGCTGATCTGCCGGACGACCAGGTACCAGACGACGGCGATGCCGGCCACCCACCAGGTGCTGACGTCGGGCGTCCGGTAGCGGGGATGGACCCGGCCGAAGCGGGCGGGCAGCGCCTGCCGCCGGGCCATGGACAGCGCGGTGCGCGAGGCGGGGATGATCGTCGTCTGGGTGGAGGCCAGCGCGGACGTGGACACCGCCAGCAGCACCACCCAGTCCCAGCCGCCCATCGCCTCCCCGGCCAGCAGGGCGAAGATGAACTCCTCCTCGCCCGCGTTCTCGGCGAGGAACAGCGGCCCCGCGTAGGCCACCACCGCGAAGCCGACCGCCACATAGGTCACCAGCAGCACGATCGTCGACCAGACGGCGGCCCGGCCGGGCGCGGAGGCCGAGTCCCTGGTCTCCTCGGTGAGGTTGACCGCCGACTCCCAGCCCCAGTAGATGAACACCCCCAGCAGCAGGGCCGCGGTCAGCGGCGCACCGCCGGACCCGAAGGGGTTGAGCCAGTCGGCCGACGGGCGGAGGGAGGCGAGGGTGCCGGTGTCGGCGTAGACGCGGTACAGGGCGACCACCGCGAAGGCGAGCAGACAGGCGACCTGCGCCAGGATCAGCACGTTCTGCACCCGCGCCGACAGCTCGGTGCCGATCACGCACAGTCCCGTCATCACGAGGATCAGCAGCACGGTCAGCAGCTGGCGCACGAACTCGTTCTCCGCCCAGCCGTCCAGCCCCACGGTGAGCAGACCGAAGGTGACGGCGACGTCCGCGAGCGACCCGACGACCAGGACGCCGGTCATGGCGATGGCCCAGCCACCGAGCCAGCCGGCCCACGGCCCCATCGCCCGGGTGACCCAGGAGAAGGTCGTCCCGCAGTCCTGGTCGACGCGGTTGAGGTAGTAGAACGCCGAGGCGATCAGAAGCATGGGCACGAAGGACGCGAACATCACACCGGGCGCGTAGATCCCGACGAGCGCCACGACCGGGCCGATGACCGCCGCCAGCGAGTACGCCGGGGAGGTCGCGTTCAGTCCGATGACCAGCGCGTCCACGAATCCGATCGCGTCGGCCTTGAGGCCGGCCGGGCGGCCGGCGTCTCCCTCGGTGGTGGTGGCCATGGCCCCTCGCTCCGGTGTCCGGGCGTCGGCGGGACGAGGGACTCGCCCCGCCCCCACCAATATGAGCCGGTCGGCGGCAGATCACATCCCGGACGACGCCCACGGACACCGGAGGCACGGCCGAGGACTACTCCACCTCGGCCACCGCCTGCGCGAACTGCGCCCGGTACAGCCGCGCGTACGCCCCGTCCGTCGCCAGCAGGTCGGCGTGCGCCCCCTGCTCCACGATCGCCCCGCCCTCCATCACCAGGATCGTGTCCGCGTCCCGGATGGTCGACAGCCGGTGCGCGATCACGAACGAGGTCCGCCCGTGCGCCAGCTTGGCCATCGCCTTCTGGATCAGCACCTCGGTCCGGGTGTCCACGGACGACGTCGCCTCGTCCAGGACCAGGATCACCGGGTCGGACAGGAAGGCCCGGGCGATGGTGATCAGCTGCTTCTCGCCGGCGCTCACCCCCGTCCCCTCGTCGTCGAGGACGGTGTCGTAGCCGTCGGGCAGCGTCCGTACGAACCGGTCGGCGTGCGCGGCCCGCGCCGCCTCCTCGATCTCCCCGCGGGTGACCTCCCGGGACGCCCCGTAGGCGATGTTCTCGGCGATCGTGCCGCCGAACAGCCAGGTGTCCTGGAGCACCATGCCGATCCCGGACCGCAGCTCGTCCCGGGACATCGCCGCGATGTCCACCCCGTCCAGGGTGATCCGCCCGCCGGACACCTCGTAGAACCGCATCAGCAGGTTCACCAGGGTCGTCTTCCCGGCGCCCGTGGGACCGACGATGGCCACCGTCCGCCCCGGCTCCACCTTCAGCGACAGGTCCTCGATCAGCGGCTTCGCGGGGTCGTAGCGGAACGACACCCGCTCCAGCTCCACCCGCCCGCGCAGCTCCCCGGGCCGGGCGCCCGCGACCGGGTCCGCCGACTGCTCCTCGGCGTCCAGCAGCTCGAAGATCCGCTCCGCCGACGCCACGCCCGACTGCACCAGGTTCGCCATCGAGGCGACCTGCGTCAGCGGCATGGAGAACTGCCGGGAGTACTGGATGAAGGCCTGCACGTCACCGATGGACAGCGAGCCGGAGGCGACCCGCAGACCGCCGACCACCGCGACGAGCACGTAGTTCAGGTTGGACAGGAACACCATCAGGGGCTGCATGATCCCGCTGTTGAACTGCGCCTTGAACCCGGCCTCGTACAGCGCCTCGTTCTGCTCGGCGAACTGCCGCGCCGACTCCTCCTGGCGCCCGAACACCTTCACCAGCGCGTGCCCGGTGTACATCTCCTCGATGTGCGCGTTGAGCTGCCCCGTCGTACGCCACTGCTGCACGAACTGCGGCTGCGACCGCTTGCCCACCCGGGTGGCCACCACGAAGGACAGCGGCACGGTCACCAGCGCCACCAGCGCCAGGATCCAGGAGACCCAGAACATCATCGCCAGCACGCCGATGATGGTCAGCAGCGAGTTGATCAGCTGACCCATCGACTGCTGGAGCGTCTGCCCGACGTTGTCGATGTCGTTGGTGGCGCGGGAGAGCACCTCGCCGCGCTGCCGCTCGTCGAAGTACGACAGCGGCAGCCGGGACAGCTTCGTCTGCACGTCCTCGCGCAGCCGGAACACCGTGCGGTTGACCGCCCGGTTCACCAGCCGGGTGGCCACCGCCATCAGCAGCCCCGCCACGCCGAACACCGCGAGGGCCAGCAGCAGCACCTCGCCCACGGCGGTGAAGTCGATGCCCCGGCCCGGGTGGAAGTCCGTGCTGCGGAGCATGTCCGCGACATTGCCGTCCCCGCGCTCCCGCATCGACGCCAGGACCTGCTCCTTCGTGGCCCCGGACGGCATGTCCCGCCCCACGACGCCCGCGAAGACCAGGTCGGTGGCGCGGCCGAGGATCTTCGGCCCGGCCACGCTGAGGCCGACGCTCACCACCAGGCAGGCCAGCAGCGCCCAGAGCGTCGCCCGCTCCGGCCGGAACCGGGCGACGAGCCGTCTGCCGGATCCCTTGAAGTCCATCGACCGCTGGTCCGGGCCGCCCCCAGCCATCATGCGCCCCGCAGGCCCCGCCATCAGGCAGCCTCCGCTTCCGTCAGCTGGGAGAGCACGATCTCCCGGTAGGTCTCGTTGTCCGCCATCAGCTCGTGGTGCCGGCCCGTGCCGACCACCCGTCCCTCGTCCAGCACGATGATCCGGTCCGCATCCCGGATGGTCGCCACCCGCTGCGCCACGATCACCACCGTCGCCCCGGCCGTCTCCCGGCCCAGCCCGGCACGGAGCGCCGCGTCCGTGGCGTAGTCGAGGGCGGAGAAGGAGTCGTCGAAGAGGTAGATCTCCGGACGCTGCACGAGGGTCCGCGCGATGGCGAGCCGCTGCCGCTGGCCACCCGACACGTTCGTGCCGCCCTGCGCGATCGGCGCCTCGAGCCCGCTCTCCAGACCGGAGACGAACTCCCGGGCCTGCGCCACCTCCAGCGCGTGCCACAGCTCCTCGTCCGTGGCGTCCGGATTGCCGTAGCGCAGATTGCTCGCGACCGTGCCCGCGAAGAGGTACGGCTTCTGCGGGACCAGCCCCACCACCCCGGCCAGCACCTTCGGGTCGACGGTCCGCACGTCCACCCCGTCGACCAGCACCTCGCCCTCGGTGGCGTCGAAGAGCCGGGGGACCAGCCCCAGCAGCGTGGACTTGCCGCTGCCGGTCGAGCCGATGACGGCGGTCGTCTCGCCCGGCCGGGCCACCAGGTCGATGTTCCTGAGCACCGGCTCCTCGGCCCCCGGGTAGCGGAAGCCGGCGCCCCGCAGCTCCAGGTGGCCGTGCCGGCGCAGCTCGGTGACCGGCGCCACCGGCGGGACCACGCTGCTCTCGGTCTCCAGGACCTCCTGGATGCGCTCGGCGCACACCTCCGCGCGCGGCACCATCATGAACATGAAGGTGGCCATCATCACGGACATGACGATCTGCATCAGGTAGGCGAGGAACGCGGTCAGATCGCCGATCTGCATCCCGCCGCTCTCGATCCGGTGGGCGCCGAACCACACCACCGCGACGGACGACAGGTTCACCACCGTCATGACCACCGGGAACATCAGCGCCAGCAGGTTGCCGGTGCCCAGCGCCACGTCCGTGAGGTCCGTGTTGGCCTTGCGGAAGCGCCGCTGCTCGTACTCGTCCCGCACGAAGGCGCGGATGACGCGGTTGCCGGTGATCTGCTCGCGCAGCACCCGGTTCACCGTGTCCAGCCGCTCCTGCATGGCACGGAACAGCGGCCGCAGCCGCCGCACGATCAGCGTGACGCAGACCGCCAGCACCGGCACGACCGCCACCAGCACCCCGGACAGCGGCACGTCCAGACCGAGCGCCATCACGATGCCGCCGACGCACATGATGGGCGCCGACACCATCAGCGTGAACGTCATCAGGGCCAGCATCTGGACCTGCTGCACGTCGTTGGTCGTCCGGGTGATCAGCGAGGGCGCGCCGAAGTCGCCCAGCTCGCGGGCCGAGAAGGACTGCACCCGGTCGAAGACCGCGCCGCGTACGTCCCGGCCGAGCGCGGCGGCGGTGCGGGCGCCGTAGTAGACCGCCCCGACGTTGCACACCACCTGGGCCAGCGAGATGCCGATCATCAGGGCGCCGTAGCTGAGGATGTAGCCGGAGTCACCCTTGACGACGCCGTCGTCGATGATGTCCGCGTTCAGGGTCGGCAGGTACAGGGAGGCGCACGTCTGCAGGAACTGCAGCGCCACCAGCAGGGCGATGGGTTTCCGGTAGGGCCTGAGACAGGTCCGCAGGAGTCGTATGAGCACGCTGGGTCTCTCGGGGTCGGCGACGGGGACGGTGGTTGCCCCTGGCCCCTATCGTCGGGCACCCCACCCGCGTTACCTCAACCGATTAACCCAAGAGCGCGCCAAGTTCCGGCCTACGGGCGGTGCGCGCCCCGCGCCTCAGCCGCGCAGCGCGCCGGGATGCGTCTGCTCGCGCACGGACACGAACTGCTGGCGCACCGCCTGTCCCACCGCCAGCTCCTCGCCCGGCTCCAGCACCTGCGCGACCGCGCCCTGCCAGACCGGCGGAGTACGCGGGTCCAGCGTGCCCCGGGACACGCCCAGGGCCCACGCCGCCTGCCGGGCCGAGCCGATCGCCGCGTAGTCCGCCGGCTGCGGCACCACGACCTGCGTCCCGAACAGCGCCGGCGCCGCCGCCTGCACGGCCGGCAGCTCGGCCGCCGCGCCCAGCAGGAAGACCCGGCGCACGTCCACGCCCCGGCCGCGCAGTACGTCGAGGGCGTCGGCGAGACCGCACAGCATCCCCTCGAACGCGGCCCGCGCCAGGTGCTCCGGCCGCATCGACTCGCGCCTGAGCCCGGCCAGCGTGCCGGCGGTGTGCGGCAGGTTCGGCGTCCGCTCGCCCTCCAGGTAGGGCAGCAGCACCAGCCCGTGCGCGCCCGGTGTCGACTTCATCGCCAGCTCGGACAGGCTCTCCAGGTCCGGCACGCCGAGCAGCTCGGCGGCGCCCCGCAGGGTCCGTACGGCGTTCAGGGTGGTGACGACCGGCAGGTGCATGCCCGTGGCGTCGGCCAGGGCGGTGATCATCCCGGACTGGTCGACGAGCGGCTCGGTGTGCACGGCCATCACGGACCCGGACGCGCCCAGCGACACCACCGCGTCACCGAGGCCGATCCCGAGCCCGAAGGCGGCGGCCTGCGTCTCGCCGGTCCCGGCGGAGATCAGCAGCCCCTCCGGTGTCGTACCGGCCGCGTCGGCCGGGCCGATCACCTCCGGCAGCATCGCCTGGTGCCCGAGGGCCAGCTCGACCAGGTCCGGCCGGTACCCGCCGGTCGCCGCCGACCAGTACCCGGTGCCGGAGGCCCCGCCCCGGTCGGTGGTCCGGCGGGCCGGCCGGCCGAGCAGCTGCCACACGAGCCAGTCGTGGGCCTGCATCAGTACGGCGGTGCGGGCGGCGGCCTCGGGCTCGGTTCGGGCCAGCCAGCGCAGCTTGGTCACCGGCTGCGCGGCCTGCGGCACGGAGCCCACGGACTGGGCCCAGGCCTCGCGCCCGCCGAGGGCGTCGATCAGGTCGGCCGCCGCCACCTGGGAGCGCTTGTCGCCGCCCACCATGGCGGGGCGCACGGTGTTGCCCTGCGAGTCGAGCGGCACGACCGAGTTCGCCTGCGCGGAGACGCCGATGGCCTGCACGCCCTCCAGCAGCCCGCCGCCGGCGGCCTCCCCGAGGGACAACAGCCAGGCCTGCGGATCGACGTCCGCGGGACGGCCACCGCCCTCGGGGCTCTCCACCGGATGAGGGGCGTAGCCCTGCCGCAGCACGGCCCCCGTGTCCGAATCGCAGACGACGATACGAGTGAAATCGGGCGAACTGTCCAACCCGGCGACTATCCCCATGTGCGAAATTCTGCCGCACCGGGAGAGCCGCCCGTACCCGGTGGGGGCACGGGACCCGCCGGGAGCACCCGCCTCAGGTGTTGCTGGTGCCCCAGTCGTCCGCGGTGCTGCCGTTGGAGTTACGGTCCCGCAGCGAGCGGACCCGCTGGGCCACCGAGTCGGGCATCCGGTCCCCGACCTTGTCGCTGACCACGTGGTACGCCTTGTCGGCGAAGTGCCTGCCCTGCTGGGCGGCGGTCTCGGCGGTGTTGCGCACGGCGGGGTTCTGCGCGACCTGGCGGGCGGACTTGCGCAACTGCTCGTAACGCTCCCGTCCGGCCTTGGTGCCCAGCACGTATCCCACCGCGAGTCCGACGACGAACGTGAGCCGGTAACGCATGGCGGCCACCCTTCCTTTGACTGGCTCCGAGGCGCCGGGGAGTACCGATTGGCGGAGCACCCCCCTGCTTGCGCTAATGTATGTGTCGCAGCGAGCGCGCGCCCTCTGGCGACTACCCAGACAGACGCGTTCGATGCGATACGAGACCTTCCTCGGTAGCTCAATTGGCAGAGCAGCCGGCTGTTAACCGGCAGGTTACTGGTTCGAGTCCAGTCCGGGGAGCTCGGTCCTCCGTAGCTCAATTGGCAGAGCAGCCGGCTGTTAACCGGCAGGTTACTGGTTCGAGTCCAGTCGGGGGAGCAGATGAACGAGGACCCCTTCCGGGGTCCTTTTTCATGTCCGGGAACCGCGCGGCACGCTGCGGAGTCCTCAAGGTCATGAAGGCGTCGCGGTAGCCGACCATCCGAGGCAGGAGATCGTATGAGCGGCTATGCTGCGGCAGACGGCGCGCACACCTGTACGCGACACGCCGTTATGGGGCGGTAGCTCAGCCGGTTAGAGCAGCGGACTCATAATCCGTCGGCCGTGGGTTCGAGTCCCACCCGCCCCACTTCGCGCCACCTCCGCTGAAACCTTCCGGCCGGTGGCGCCGCCGGTTCACCGGCCTTTCGCCTCGCCCGGGCCGACGGTGTCGTCGCCTTGGACGTCCTCGGCGTTCTCGTCGTCGCGCTCGCCCTCCGCCTGGGAGGGAGTGGTGTGCGGCGGGTTCGGGGCGTCCCGCTCGTCGTCGCGCTCGCCCTCCGCCTGGGACGGGGTCTCCTCGCTCATCACGGGCCTCCTGGTGCCGTACGGGGCCGGGCTGTCCGGCCGGGCCCCGGGTACCCCCGTGGGCGCGGTCTCAGCGCCCGAGCCGGCCGAGGGCCGTCCGCAGGGCCGAGCGCACCTCCGCCGGCGGGGGCGGGCCGTCGCTCTCGGCGCTGGCGGTGACCGCCGCGGCCACCGTGCGCAGCTTGGTGTTGGAGAGCTGGGAGGCCTCCCGCAGGATGTGCCACGCCTCGTCCGACGTACAGGCGTGCAGCGCCATCAGCACGCCCCGTGCCTGGTCGATGACCGGGCGGGAGGCGATCGCCCGGCGCAGTTGCGCCACCTCCTCCTGGAGGACGCGCAGCCGCTCCGCACGCTCCGCCGCCACCGCCGAGGGCGCCGGGTGCGGCTCGGGTCCGGGCGGCGGCTCGGCCGTCGGCCCGGGCGGGCGGGGAGCCGGGCGCAGGGGGTCGGCGGGGTCGAGTCCGGCCAGCTCCAGGATGCGCAGCGGCTGACCGCGCCAGTTCGCGGTCGTCACCGGCACCGCCTGCCGGCTGCCGTGGCCGCCGAGGACGTCCAGGAACTCCAGGCCCGCCGTGTCCATGAACACCACGCCGGCCATGTCCACTTCGACCCGCTCGATGTCCGCCGGCAGGGTCGCCAGGGCCTCGGCCAGGATGTCCGCGCACCCGTGGACGAGTTCTCCCCTCGGCAGGAGCACCGCCCGGCCGGTCTCCACCCGGCCGTCGATGACCAGGGTGGCCGGCTGCCCCGCCAGACGTGGTGGTGCCGCTGGGGTCATGTCACCGCCTTGTCCGTCCTCGTCGATCTCCTGACAGACGTCGCAACGTCACGCAGCCCCCGTGGGCCGTCCGTTCCGACGGCGCTGTCGGTGCGCCTGCCCGCCGTCCGGCGCGCTACACCCCCCCGCCGGGGCGTGAGCGGCCGGGCGACGGGCAAAGGCACCACCGCGGAACGCGCCCGGCACCCGCCGCGCTCACAGCGAGGCCCCCCACCGGAACGTCGTCCCCTCCACGCCGTGGCCGCCGGCCCGGCCGTCGCCCGAGACGGTCAGCCGTACTTCGCCCCGGCCGTCCCCGCCGGTGGCGGTCGCCTCGACGGTGACCTCGATCCGGGAGACGCCCGGCCGGCCGGCCGCGTCGGCCAGGGCCTGGCGCAGCGCCGTGAGCAGGCGGTCCGCGACCGGGTCCGGCACGCGGGTGTCGACGGCGCCCGCGAAGTGCGTGGACGGCGGGAAACCGAGGACTGCGGCGGCGTACCCGGTCTCGCGCAGGACCCGGCCGCGCAGGCCGGTCGGCGGGTCGGCCGGGGGCTGCTGCAACGCGAAGATCGTCGTACGCACTTCCTGGACCGTGGACCGCAGCTCGTCCACCGCCCGGTCGAGGACGTCGCCGACCTCCTCGGCGCCGGGGCGCCGCCGGGTGGACTCCAGCATCATCCCGGTGGCGAACAGCCGCTGCACCACCAGGTCGTGCAGGTCCCGGGCGATCCTGTCCCGGTCCTCGTACACCGCGAGGCGCTCCCGGCCGCGCCGGGCGTCGGCGAGGACGAGGGCGAGCGCGGCCTGGGAGGCGAACTGGGTCGCGAGCAGCCGCTCGACGGCCGTGTACGGCCGCGCGCCGCGACGGCGGGGCAGGGCGAGGGTGCCGATCAGCCGGCCGCTCGCCCGCAGGGGCAGCATCATGCTCGGCCCGAAGCGGTGCCGTACGTGCGTCGTCATCCGGGGATCGGTCGCCGAGTCCGTGACGAACACCGGTTCGCCGCCCAGCAGCTGCTCCAGGACGGGACTGCCCGGCGCGATGGTCGCGCCGACGATGCCGTCCGGGTCGTCGGACGTGGAGGCCGTCACGATCTCCATGCCGCCCTCGGCGGTCGGATGGAGGATCACGCCCGCACTGGCGCCGGCCAGCATCCGGGCCCGTTCGGCGACCGTCGTCAGCGCGTCGTCGGCGCTCTCCTCGGTGAGCAGCGCGGTGGTGACGGCCGCCGCGCCCTCGATCCAGCGCTCGCGCTGCCGGGCCGTCTCGTACAGCCGGGCGTTGCCGATCGCGATGCCGGCCTGTGCGGCCAGGACCCGCAGCACCTGCTCGTCCTCGGCGGTGAACGGTTCGCCGCCGGCCCGTCCGGCCAGGCGCAGCTCGCCGAACTCCTCGTCCCCCACGTGGATCGGGACCCGCAGCGGCGGCGCCGGCTCCGGTGCGGCGTCCCGGCCCGGGGCGCTTGTCGCGGTGAGGCCGTCCCGGCCCGGATCGGTGGTGACCAGCGTCGCGGAGGTGCCGGTCAGCTCGGCGGCGCCGTCCACGAGGTGCTGGAGGGTGCCGCGCAGATCGAGGTCGGCGCCGATCCCCAGGACCGCCTCCAGGAGGCGGATCGACCGGGGCGCGGACTGGGCGTTCATGCCGTCCGGCTTCCTCGCTCTCGCGGACCGCCGCGGACCCGCCGGTACCACCGGCTGCCGCGGCCCATTCGACGGGGGGGTCAGTCGGTCGACACGGGGGTCAGCGACAGCGGCTCGACGCGGCCCTCCAGCATGGTGCCGAGGCCCTGCACCGCGCACACGTCCGGCCGCTCCGCGATGTGCACCGGCATGCCCGTGGCCTGTCGGAGCATCTGGTCGAAGCCGGGGAGCAGGGCGCTGCCGCCGACCATCATGATCCCGCGGTCGGCGAGGTCCGCGACCAGGTCCGGCGGGCAGTCCCGCAGCACCTTGCCGATCCCGTCGAGCACGCCCGTCAGCGGCGTCTGGATGGCGTTGCGCACGGTGGCGGTGTCCACCAGCACACTGCGCGCCAGCCCGGTCGCCACGTCCCGTCCGTGGATCTCGGTGGACGCCGGCCCCTGCGGGGTCAGCCCGTTGCCGGACAGGGCGAGCTGGAGCGGGCGTACGGACTGACTGGGCAGCACCAGCTCGTGCTGGTGGCGCAGGAGCTGCACGATCGCGTGGTCGACGGCCTCACCGCCGACCGGGATGCGCGCGGCGGTCACGATCGAGCCGAGGGAGAGCACCGCGACCTGCGTGGCGTGCGCCCCGCACACCATGATCATGGTCGCCTCGGGCTGCTCCACCGGCAGTCCGCAGCCGACCGCCGCGGCGATCAGCGTGTCGACGAGTTCCACCCGGCGGGCCCCGAGCCCCACCAGGGTCTCGATCGCCGCCCGCTGGGCCAGCGGATCCGCGTCGTGCGGGGTGCAGGCGGCGGCGCGCAGCCGGGGCTTGCGGCGCAGGGCGCGGCGGATCTTGTCACCGAGCAAATGCCGCAGCATGCGCTGGGCCATCTCGATGTCGACGACCGTGCCCCCGGACACCGGCCGCACCACGCGGATGTAGCCGGGAGTGCGTCCGGTCATCTTCTCCGCGAACTCGCCGACCGCGATGAGCGCGCCGGTGCGGGTGTTGACCGCGGCGGCGGACGGCTGGTCCACGACCAGCCCCACACCCTTCACGTACACGCGGGTCCGCGCCGCGCCCAGGTCGACGGCGAAGTGGCAGCGGCGCAGCTGCTCCAGACTGGCGGTACTGGCGGTCATGGCAGATCCTCCCGAGAGCGCGGACCGGCGGGCCGCCCGGCGGCCGGCCTCCTAGGCATCGTCCGCGGGGCCCGGGGCGGGCGCCTTCCGGAGGGGGCCGGGCGGGGGGCCGCTGAACGGGGGAGCGGGTGGCCTAGAAGGCGCGGGCGGCGTCGAGGAGGGGCCGCAAGGAGGGCACGGTGGCCTCGCACCCGGCGTCGCGCAGCGCGCGGAGGGCGGCGGGGGTGTCGGCGAGGCCGATGAAGCGCAGGCCGAGTTGCCGGGCGGCGTCGTGTTCGGCGGCGGAGGAGCCGATCACCACGGCGGTGCGGGCGGGGACACCGGGGGAGCGCAGGGCGCGCAGCAGGCAGTCCGGGTCGGGCATCAGCCGCCCGGGGTCCGGCTCGCGGCCATAAATGCCCGAGATGGGCAGGGCCCGGGGATCGAGGTAGCGGTAGGCGGCCTGCGGACAGTAGTCCGTGATCACACGGACCCGGCGGCCGGAGGAGTAGAGGGCGTGGACGAACGCAGTGGCGTGCGGCGTCGGCCGGGCGTCGGCCACCGCCCGGAGCTCCAGCTTGTCGAGGTGCTTTGCCAGCAGACGACCGACATCGCGGTCGGCGAAGGCGCGGAGCACGTCCAGTGGATGGATCAGGTCGCCCTGCCGCGGGGCCGGTGCCTCGTCCTCGTCGAGGAGTGGACTGCCGTCCAGCGCCTCGTCGGGGTGGCGGTACTCGGCGACGATGCGCAGGAGTTCCAGAGCCGCCTCGCGGGCCGCCCTCGGGGGGAACGGACGGGTGAACGGTCCATCGAAGCCGAGCAGCACCATGTCGGTGGCGCGCAGCCACTCGGTCAGAGTGCTGTCGGGGCGGGCCGTCATGAGGGGCGCAGGTGTGGCCCGTGCGGCCAGGCGAACGGAGCACGCCACGGAGAGCCCCGGCACCGGCCAGGTGCGCAGGCCGGCGGTCACCGCTCGCTGGGCGGCACTTGCGCGGCCGAGTGGATAGCGGCGGGTGAGACGGGAAGCTTCGGCGACCGTGTGCTGGAGCAGACGGTCCACCACCTGGTGCGTCTCGGCGGCGACGAAGGCCACCGGGTCGTCGACGTACCAGGACAGGTCGACCGTTGCCGTGAAGGCTCCGCCCCGGGCCGCGGGCAGCGACACCTCGTGCAACGCCCGATGGGTGGTGAGATCGACCTCGTAGTAGGTCCGCGTCCGGCCCGAAGGCATGGTGCGCCACCCGTCGGGGCCGAGTAGCTCCAGCGTTCCGTTCGACGGGGCCAGGACGACGGCCGTGGGGCCCGGTCGCCCCGAGGGGAGCAGGGCGGGGTCCGAGACGGTGACCGGGCCGCGCACCAGGTCCCGCTCCGCGGGCGGCGGTGCCGGTTCCGGCGCGGACAGGGGGCGGTACCAGGCGACGGGCGGGTCGTCCGGCACGTCGCGCAGCAGGGGCCGGAAGCCGTCCGCCTCCCGGGCCCACGGGCCGGCGTCGAACTCCTCGTACAGCGTGGGCGAGACCAGGACCAGCAGGTCCCCCTCGACCCGGTCGAGGGCGTCCCGCACGTCCGGCGGCTCGACCGGACCGTCCTCCTCGGTGAACCAGGCGGTGTGCCAGAACGTCACCCGCAGCCGTGGCGGGTGCCGCAGCCCGGCGAGCGCGTCCGGCAGCTCACCGATCACGCCGGCCAGCACGGGCAGGACGTCCGCGTCGGCTTCGGTGAGGACGATGTAACCGTTGCCGCGGGCCAGTACCTCGTACGCGCGGGAGTCCAGGGTGCGGGACAGCAGGCCGGTCACCGTCCGTCCCAGGACGCCGCGGGCCTCCCCGTCCAGCAGGGAGGCGGCTTCGAAGACGATCGTCGGGCGGGGCCGCTCGGCGGGGACCGCGGGTGACTCGACGGTCGCCGCCGTCCCACCCGCCTCCCGCTCGGCCAGGGTGTGCAGGCGCCGCAGGTCCGCCCGGTCCGGATGCGCACGGACCAGGATCGCCAGGTCGGCGGCGGCCCGGCCGGGGTCGTCGAGTTCCAGGTCGAGTTCCGCCCGCGTGGCGCACAGGGTCAGGCGCAGGTCGAGCAGCCGGTCGCGGGCCGCCCGCGCGGCCGGGCCGGGCACGCGGTCCAGGGGCTCGCCGTACCAGAGGTTCAGCGCGTCCTGCGCTGTCCGACGCCGTGCGTGCGGCCCGGGTTCGGCCGTGCACCGGGCGAGCAGCTCCTCGCAGTGCGACACGTCGACGTAGTCGTCCGGTGTGTGCAGGGCGTAGCCCTCGGGGAGGGCGGCGAGGGAGCCCGGGCCGAGGTGGGTGCGCAGCTCCTCGGCCAGCGCGCGGACCGCGCCGTCCGGGTGCCCGTCGGGCCGGGTGTCCCACAGGCCCGACGCCAGTTCGCCGAAGGAGACTCGCCGCCCCTGGCGCAGCAGCAGCATGCAGAGGAGGGCCTGCGCCTCGGGGGTCGGCCGCACCTCGGAGCCGTCGGCGCGGTGCACTCTGGGGCGGCCGAGCAACTGGAAGCGCATCCGGCGAGGCCAGGAGACCCGGGCCAGCTCCGCCACCGCCGACCGGGAGACCCCGGACGCCGGGCTGTGCTCTATCTCCCGGACCAGCTCCTCGTACCTGTCGGGGGCGGTGACGTGCCGGGCCAGCCGCTGCACCAGACGGCCGAGTTCGGTGAAGTCCTGGGCGGGGTCCCTGCCGGCCGAGTCCCAGCCCAGGACGACCCTGCTGATCACCACGGTGCCGTCCGGCCGCAGCAGCAGCCCGTCGGCGTCGCGCTGCCCCCGTACCAGGCCCGCGGCGTGCAGGGCCTGGAGCGCCGCCGTCGTCTGTGCCGCCAGGCGGGCGAACACCCCGAAGGACACGCCGGGCCCGCTGCCGTCCTCCAGTTCGCGCAACGTCACGCCGTCCTCGAACGCGACGACGAGATAGGGCTCCTCGCCCTCCCAGCCGTGGTCGAGGACGCGGACCACGTGCGGTTCGTCGAGTTCCGCGAGGGCGCGGGCCTGCCGGTCGAACCGCTCGCGGTCGGACTGGCCGGGGCAGAGCTGGACGACCACCCGGTCACCGGTCCGCTCGTCCACGGCCTGCCATACCCGGCGCCCCGGGGACCGCCGTTCGACGAGCCGGTACCGACCGCCGACCAGCCGGCCCGCCGACCGGTTCCCGCCGAGTCGCCGCACCGTCTCACCGGCGACCCGTGCGAACGCCGTGCCGGACGTGTCGTCCCCGTCCCCGCGGACCTCCACCCGGAAGTCGCCGGCCGCGTAACCCGCGCGGTCGTCGATCAGCGCACCGACCCGGTCCAGGAGTTCGCGGGTGCGTCCGCGCGCCGTGCGCGGCAGGGAGCGCTGGAGCAGGTCGCGTACACCCGGCCGGAAGTCGTAGGAGCCGGGTGGCCCGGGGGCCGCCGTGAGCAGGCCGCTGAGCACGATCTCGGCGAGGTGCTGGGGGCGCGGCCCGCGGCCCAGCGTGCGCTGCACCAGGCGCATCACCGGCAGCGAGGGGCGGACGGCCAGGGACAGGTGCCCGGCCAGCCGGTACGCCTCCTCGGACGCGGTCGACCGGAACCGCAGCACCAGTTCCTCGGCGCGGAGCGCGGCGACGTCGGGGGAGGGCTCGGCCGGTCGCACCGGTACGGGCGGCAGCCAGGCCACCGCCCCGGGGACCCGCCCGGCACCCGGGTCGGCGAGCAGCGCCGCCCAGTTGGCGAACCAGACGGGGCCCGGTTCCAGTATCGGCAGGGGGACGGCGGACGGGGGGTGCGGCGCGGCGTCCGGGGCGTACGGCCGGAACGCGAGCGCGGCCGAGGGTGCCGCGGCCGAAGGAGGCGTGAGCAGACCGGCCTCGGCGGGCAGGGCCGTGGTGTCCCACAGGTGTTCCGGCAGCGGTTGGACGACGGCCACGGGCATGCGACCGGCCCAGCGGTGCAGCAGCCGGTACCAGCGGTCGCCCGCCGGGCCGGGCCGCCACTGCGGGCCCATGCAGTCGGTCACGACCAGGGTCACGGTGCGGCCGTCGGCCGGTACGGGGATGCCGCGGGCGTGTCCGTCCGGCGTGACCTGCCGTGCGGTGACCGTCCGGAAGACGCCCGACTGGGCCAGCACGGCGTGCAGTTCGCGCATCAGGGGCCGCCAGACGGGCATGGTGGGGCCCACGTCGTACACCAGGTTCAGGCGCAGCCAGCGGTCGGGGGCGGGGCGCAGGACGGGCAGCCACACGTCGGGGTGGGCGCCGAGGCGGGCGATGCGGTCGGCGGTGGCCCGCTCGTCCAGGACGCGGGCGCGGGTGTCGGGCACCTTCCGCCGGAGGGGGCGCAGCGCCCGTTGCAGGGCGAGCGTGCGGTGCAGCATCGGGGGCGCGGGGGCGAGCAGGAGCGCGTGGTCGGCCCCGCTGCGCGGAGGGGACGGCTCCGGCAGATGCAGCGGCACCCGGGCGGCCGGGGGGCGTGGCTCGCGCGGGGGTGGGGCGGACGGAGACGGTGGTGGTTCGCCGGCGGGGGCGAGGTCCGCGGAGTGCGGGGCGCCGGTGTCCGGCGCCCTCGCGGGCGCGCGCTCGCTCGCCGGGGCCGTCGGCTCCCCGGCGGTGGTTCCGGGCCCCAGACGCGTCGCGAGCCACAGCAGTTCCGCCAGCTCACGCGGGGTCACGTCGGCTTCGCCGTCCGGCCCCGTCGCGGCGGCGAGCACGGCACGCAGCCGGCCGAGAGCGGAGGAGGGGCCGCCGGGGGACATGTCGTCCGCGCCCCCGCGCAGCCCCCCGCCCGAAGCGTCCACGGCTCCGGTCGCGTCCGGGGGCGGTGTGCCGTGCCGGGACTCCGGGGGCACCTCCGTGTTCGCGTCCCGAGGCGGTGGGTCGTGCCTGGCCCCCTCGTCCCCGTCCCCGTGACGGCGCGGCGGGCCGTCCGGGTCAGAAGCCATCGCCGTCGGCCGTCGCGCTGAGGTAGGGCATCAGCTGCTCGGCCAGGGCGTCGCGGGAGTCCGCGTCCAGGCCGGCCACGCCGGTGAGGTAGATGGCGTTCAGCAACTGGTCGGTGGCGAGTTCGCCGCTGCTCGCCCGGTCGAGGAACCCGTCGATCAGGGAGGTGGCCTCCGTGTCCGGCTCGCCGAGGTGGGCGCGGACGATGTCGGTGAGCTGGGCGCGGTCGGGCCGGCGCAGCCGCAGGCGGACGCAGCGGCGCAGGAACGCGGGCGGGAACTCGCGCTCGCCGTTGCTGGTCAGTACGACGAACGGGAAGGCACGACAGCGCACCCGCCCGCGCCGGACGGTGACGGGCCGGTCGTCACCGTCCGTCGGTACCGCGGCGTGCTCCGCCGCCGAGTACCGGGCCGAGCGGGCCAGTTCCGGGATCTCGTACTGACCCTCCTCCAGAACGTTCAGCAGGTCGTTGGGCAGGTCGAGGTCGCTCTTGTCGATCTCGTCGACCAGCAGCACCCGGGGCCGGGCGTACGGCAGCAGCGCGGTGCCGAGCGGTCCGAGCCGCAGATGGTCGGCGACGTCCCCGCCCGGCTCCGGGCCGTCCGCACCCCTCCCGCCCGCGGGCGGCCCGTCCGGACCGGGCCCGGGCAGGGGCCGCCCGTCCCCGTACCGTGCCGCCTGCTTGGCGGCGTACAGCCGGGAGAGCGGGTCGTACTGGTACAGGCCGTCCGCGAGGCTGCTGCGGCTGGTGATGTTCCAGCGCAGCACCGGTCCCAGCCGCAGTTCGCGGGCCACCGCGTACGCCAGCGAGGACTTGCCCGTGCCGGGCGGGCCGGTCACCAGCAGCGGCCGGCGCAAGCACAGCGCGGCGTTGACGAGCTGGACACTCTCCGGGGTGGCCACGTAGGTCCGGGCGCGGTGCACCCGGTCCGGGGAGACGGCCGACTCGTCATCGGTCTCGCGGGGTACCTCCAGCGGCGGCCCGCCGTCGAACGCCCGCCACGGCGGCGGCGCCGGCAACCGGTCGATGCCGTCGTGCGGTTCACTGTCACCGGTGTAGACGGACCAGTGGGGCATCTGCGGTCTCCGGGTCTCGGGTCGGGCGGTCGGTCGGTCGGCGGTCAGGCCACGGGGCATCGGAGATGGACGCCCGCGCCGTGCGGATCGGTGAAGCAGCGCGGGTCGTCCCACAGCAACTGGATGTCGCGCGCCCAGTGGCCGTCCTCCACGTCGGCCTCCTCCCGCAGGGCCAGCACGGCGCGCGGCAGTTCGGCGGGCGGCACGTGGCGTACGTGGGTGTCGACCGCGTCCAGGAACGCCGTCCCCGGACAGCCGTCGGCGTCGGTCAGGTCGCGCAGGCCGGGTGTGCCGGGCGCGTCGGGGCGGCGGTGTCCGTCGGCGCAGCCGCCGCGAGGCCAGACGATCGCCGGGGCGGGGGCGGTGAGCGACATCTCGAAGTGCGCCCGGGTGGGTGCCGCGTGCGGGGTGGCGGCGAATCCGGCGAGACAGGCATCGGTACGCCGCAGGGCGAGTCGCAGCTTGCGCGGGTCCTGGGGGCACCCGCACTCCACCCGGTGCAGCCGGACGTCCCCGCGGGCGTCGAGCCGGTTCCAGGCCCGGGCCAGCAGGTGCCGGGTGGTGGCCCTGCGCCGGGCGTGGTCGGTCACCACCACCGGGTGGACACAGCCGAGCGGGGTGTCGTCGTCGGCGGAGACCGGCCAGCCGGCCACGGGCCAGTCGAGCCAGTCGCGGGGCAGCGAGAAGGCGATCAGCTCATCGGTGCCGGGGGTCAGGTGACGGAAGGCGGCCTCGATCCGGTCCTGGACGTGGGCGCGCAGACGCGCCTCGGGCACCGTGTCGGAGTCGACCGGGTGGCGCCGGCCGCCGCTGTACGCCGACACCTCCACCCGGACCAAGCCCTGCCCCGCGCCGCTGGGCGCCAGTTCCACCAGGACCGGGGACCAGTCGGGCGCCGGGGTCTCGTCGGGAAGGCGCAGCAGGGCCTCCAGACGGTCGGCGAACCGGGCGACGGTGGCCGCGGCCCGCGCACCGTCGAGTTCGCACAGGACGAACAGGGCGGCCGACCGGAGCGAGTCGAAACCGTCCGGCGGCGGCAGCGGATCGAACGGGTCCATCGCGGCCGTGTACAGCCGTACCGGGTCGCAGTCCACGCCGGCGCGCACCGCCTTCTCCACCAGGTCGCGCAGCCGGGCCCGCTGGGCCGCCGCGTACGCGGTGACGGGAACCAGACCGGCCAGGTCCGGCCAGTAGCGGGCCATGACCTGGGTCGGCATCATCCGTCCGTTGCGCACCCCCTTGGCGCCGGCCGCCGCCGTGACCATCCCGACCACCTCGCCGGTGTCGGCCAGCGCGACCGCGGCGCCGCTGTAACCGCGGGCCAGTGGCTGCCCGTCGGTCTGCCAGGCCTCCAGCTGGTTCCACTCGCCCTTGATCAACTGCGGTCCGGTGGTGCGGTACTCGGCCAGCGTGCCCTCGTCGAAGCCGGTCGGGAAGCCGTACACGACCAGTCGTCGCGGCGGCTCCCCGTGCGCGGCCTCGGCGGGGGCCAGCGCCGCGGGCGTGATGGCGACCTCGCGGTCCAGCTCCAGTACGGCCAGGTCGCCCAGGTCGGTGACGTTGCCGCCCCAGCCGCCGTGGGCGACGATCCGCGCGGGCACGGCCGGCAGCGAGGGACGCTCGGTGAACGTCACCGTCAGCGGGGCCCGGTCACCGTCCTGTACGACGTGGGCGCAGGTCAGCACCTTGTCGGGGGTGACCAGGAAGCCCGCTCCGGCGATCCGGCCCCCGCACTCGACGCGGGCGTGCCAGGCCGCGCTCGTCATGACCGGCCGGCGGCGTCCGGGTCCTCGGCGGCCGGGCCCTGCGGGCGCTCCCCGGGCCGGGACGACCAGCTCAGTTTCACGATCAGGTGGCCCTCGGCCGAGCCTTTCGCGATGACGGCGCCGGTCTCCGCGGTCAGCTTCACCCCGAACTCCAGCTCCACCGAGTCGGGACCGAGCGACCCGTCCCGGAAGACCCGCAGCGCCGACCCGGCCGCCGACCGCACGCCCTCCAGGGCACCCTCGAAGGTCCGCGCCGCCCGAGCCGGTCCGTCGCCGCGGGAGACCAGGCGTGCGCCGTCCTCGTCCTCGACGCCCTCGACGACCACGTGCACGCCGTCCTCGGTCCTGAACTCGACCAACCCGTCCATGGCGCCGTTCGCTCCCCGTGTCCGTCGTACCCGTGCGGAATGCCATTGTGACGGACGGTACTTGGGCGTGTCCCGCGTTCCCCGGCCGGTCCGGACCCGGACTGGCGGAAACCCGCCAGGGCGCCAATCCGCCAGCTCTGATCAACTCGCCTGCTCCGCGGGCCCCCTGAGACTGCTCGCAGCACTCTACGACGACACGAAGAGAGACGTGGATGAGCAGAGGACCAGTCAGACGCGGGGCGACCCTCCTGTCGGCGGGGCTCGTGATCGCGCTGCTGCCGGCCGGGACGGCGGCGGCGCAGGACCCGCCCACGGGTACGGCACGCACCCCGGCCACCGCCGCCGCCGACACCGTCACCCTCGTCACCGGCGACCGGGTGACCGTGACCGAGCTGGGCGGCGGCCGGAAGGCCGTCACGGTGGAGCGGCCCGAGGGCGCCACCGGGGCGGTGCAGACCCGCAGTTCCGGCGGCCGGACCACGGTCGTCCCCGACGAGGCGCTGCCGTACCTGCGCGACGGCAGCCTCGACGAGCGGCTCTTCGACGTCGGTGAGCTGATCGAGCAGGGGCTCGGCGACTCGGCGACCGGTGAGCTGCCGCTGATCGTGACCTACGACAAGGGCACCCGGGCGGCCACCCCGCGCGGCACCGAGCTGACCCGGGCGCTGCCCAGCGTGCGGGGGGCGGCCGTCGAGGCCGACAAGGGGCGGAACTTCTGGCGGGAATTCACCCGTCGGGGCGCCGGTATCGACGGCGTGTGGCTCGACGGACGGGTCACCGCCGCGATGGCCGAGTCCAACGCGCAGATCGGCACCCCCGAGGCCTGGGAGGCCGGGCTGACCGGCAAGGGCGTCACCGTGGCCGTGCTGGACAGCGGCGTCGACGCGGAACACCCCGACCTCGCCGGGCGGGTGGCGCAGAGCCGGAGCTTCATAGCCGGGGAGGAGGTCGCCGACCGGCACGGCCACGGCACGCACGTCGCCTCCACCGTCGGCGGCAGCGGCGCGGCCTCCGACGGCGCGGAGCGGGGCGTCGCCCCGGGCGCCACGCTCGCGGTCGGCAAGGTCCTCGACGACTCCGGCTCGGGCAGCGAGTCCGAGATCATCGCCGGTATGGAGTGGGCCGCCCGGGACGTGGACGCGGACATCGTCTCCATGAGCCTCGGCTCGACCGAGGCCAGCGACGGCACCGACCCGATGGCCGAGGCCGTGAACACCCTGTCCCGCGAGACCGGCGCCCTGTTCGTCATCGCGGCCGGGAACACCGGCGCCCCGTCCTCCATCGGCTCGCCCGGCGCCGCGGACGCCGCGCTGACCGTGGGCGCCGTCGACTCCGCCGACGAGGCGGCCTACTTCACCAGCGCCGGCCCCCGACACGGCGACAACGCCCTCAAGCCCGACCTGTCCGCCCCCGGCGTCGACATCCTCGCCGCCCGCTCCCGGCTCAGCGAGGGCAGCGGCGACTACACCTCGATGAGCGGTACGTCGATGGCGACGCCGCACGTCGCCGGGGTCGCCGCCCTGCTCGCCGAGGAGCACCCCGACTGGTCCGGCGCGCGGCTCAAGGACGCGCTGATGTCCACGTCGAAGCGGCTCGACGCCTCCGCCTATCAGCTGGGCGCGGGCCGGGTCAGCGTGCCGGACGCGATCGGCGCCGGCCTCACCGCCACCGGCAGTGCGGACCTCGGCTTCTTCGCCTGGCCGTACGAGGGCAACGAGCCGGTCACGCGGACCGTCACCTACACCAACGACTCCGACACCGCGGTCGAGTTGGCGCTGTCCGTGCAGGGCGCGCCCGAGGGCGTCGCCACCCTCGCCGACACCGCCCTCACCGTGCCCGCGCACGGCACCGCTTCCACGACCGTCACCGGGGACGGCGCCAAGGCCCCGGTCGGGACGACCAGCGGCCGGATCGTCGCGACCGGCGCGGACGGCACGGTCGTCGCGCACACCGCGTTCGGCATGGTCAAGGAGGAGGAGCGGTACACGCTCACCGTGCACGTCAAGGACCGTGCCGGTGCGGCCACGCCGGCCGACCTGGTGGTCCAGAAGCTCGCCGAGGGCGTCGACGCCGTGCCCGCGTACGTCGGCGACTCGGGCACCCTGGAGCTGCGGCTGACACCGGGGACGTACAGCCTCACCTCCTTCCTGGACGTGCGCGGCAGCCGCGGCGCCGACTCGCTCGGGCTCGGCTTCCTCGCGGCGCCCGAGGTCGTCGTCGACCGGGACCGCGAGGTCACCCTGGACGGCCGGAAGCTGCGCGAGGTCCGTGCCGACGTCGACCGGCGCACCGAGACGCGGCAGCTCCTCATGGAGTACGACCGCAGCGGCGGCGGCTCCGACCTGTTCGGCGCGGTCCAGGTGCCCCTGACGTACGACAGCGTCTTCGCGGCGCCCACCGGCCGGAAGGTGACCGAGGGCGACTTCGAGTACCGGACCGTGTGGCGGCTGGGCAAGCCGCTGCTGGAGGTGAAGGGCGTCGGCGAGGCCACCGTCCAGTCGGGCGGCACCCTGATCGAGGGCCGCAGCCGGCTGCCGCTGGTCGACGTCGGGGACGGTCCCTTCCCCGCCGGTGTCCGGGGCAAGGCGGTCCTCGCCCGGCTCGGCGAGGGCACCGCACCGGCCGAACTCGCCCGGGCCGCCCAGGACGCGGGCGTCAAGGCGCTCTTCGTGACCGACGACGCGCCCGGCCGGCTGATGCAGTGGTGGGGCACGGACGACAACGCCGACCGGCCGCTCCAGATCGCCACCGTCGGCGCGGCCGACGCGGAGCGGCTGCGGGACGCCGGGCGCGTCGACATGACCGGCACGCGCAACACGCCCTACACGTACGACCTCTCCGAGGGGCACCGCGGCGCCGTGCCCGACCGGGACCTCACCTACGAGCCCGGCCGCCGGGACCTCGCCGAGCTGCGGACCCGGTACCACGCGGCCGAGCCGGCGAGCGGCGGTGAGTTCCGTTACTCGATCACCGACGCCTTCCCCGTCGGGCTGGGCTTCCGGGAGCGGATCGACTACCCGGCCGAGCGCACCGAGTACGTGTCGGCCGGGCCCGGCCAGCTGTGGCACGAGTCCGTGACGGCCGGCGGCGACGCGCTGGAGCAGCGGTCCGGGACCGTCCGGTACGAGGGCGGCTCGCGCGAGGAGCTGAACTGGTTCAAGCCCGTCTGGCACCCCTACCTGGGCACCGGGCTGGGCTGGGGTCAGCAGCGCGCGGGCGACCGGCTCCAGTTCAACGCCCCCGGCTGGGGCGACTCCGGCCCCGACCACACCGGCTTCGGCGACGTGTGGAGCGAGGGCAGCGGGATGACGCAGACCACCTCGGTGTACCTGGACGGCGAGCTGGTCGACCAGGGGCCGTCCTCGGCCGCCTACGTCGACGGCGCGCCGGCCGAGGAGCGTACGTACCGGCTCGTCACCGACACCGCGCTCGACGCCGGGCGCTGGAGGCTCGGCACCGAGGGGCACGCCGAGTGGACGTTCCGCTCGGCCGCCACGCCCGAGGACCGGTTGACCTACCTCCCGCTGATCAACCTCTCCTTCGACGTCGACACCGACCTCGCGGGCGAGGTGCGCGGCGGGAAGAAGGTGCGGATCGGGCTCGGCGCGGAGTACGTGGCGGGCGCCCCGGGCACCGGGCGGCTCGGCGGCGGGAAGCTGGAGGCCTCCTACGACGGCGGGAAGTCCTGGCAGCGCGTGTCGCTGCGCGGCGGTGACGGGCCGGCGTCCTGGCAGGGGACGCTGAGCGTGCCCCGCCACGCCGAGCACGTGTCGCTGCGGGCCTCGGCGCGCGACGACCGGGGCGGCTCGGTCACGCAGGAGATCGTGCGGGCGGTGGCCGTGCGCTGACGCGGGCCGTTCACCGGTACGCGGGCCGTTCACCACTACGCGGGCCGTTCGCCGGTACGCGGACGGCGCCGCCTCCCTGGGACGGGGAGGCGGCGCCGTCGTGTCTCTCGGACCGTCAGACCAGCCAGCCGACGAAGTGGACGAGGCCGGCGAGGATGTCGGTGAGAAGGTTCATGATCGTGCAGCTCCTTGCGCTGTGCATGGGGGGACCGCCACGTGTGGGACCACCATGGGGGACCCCGTGAGGACATGTGCGTTACTCACGGTCTGCAGCCCGTCGCTCGCACACCGTTAGTATCGTGCGTCCCGACAGTCGCATTCGCTCCTACGGGCGACGATCACCTGTTCCAGGGAACAACTGATCGCCTGTTCGGATCACGCCCAGCTCCGCCAAGTCCTGCGGCCGCAGACGCAGTTGGTCCGCCGTCGCCTCGACCTCCCCGGGTGGGCGCTTGAGGATCGCCGCCGCCGACTCCGGCGCGATGACGGAGAAGTAGCTGTCCGGGGTCGCCCAGGTGCTGCCGGGCGCGGCCAGCGCCAGCGCCCCGCCCGAGCCGCCCTCGCCGATCACCAGCGTGGTGACCGGCGTGCTCACCGACGCCACCGCGGTGAACAGGTCGGCGATCGCCGCACCCGCGCCCTGCCGTTCCGCCGCCGCGTCGTTCGCCGCGCCCGGGGTGTCCACCAAGGTCAGCACCGGGACGCCCAGCCGGTCCGCGAGCCGGATCAGCCGGGCGGCGGTGCGGTACCCGGCGGGCCGGGTCGCCGTCCCCGTCTGGGCGGCGTACGCGACCGTCCGCCCCGCGTGCTCGCCGAAGCCGCAGAGCATGCCGCCCGGGTCGGCGCCTCCGCAGCGGTCGCCGGAGAGGGCGACGCGGTGGGTGAAGTAGGCGTCCAGGTAGGCCCCGGCGCGCGGTCGTTCGGGGGAGCGGGCCCGCCGTACCGCGTCCCAGCCCGTCTCCGGCAGGTCCCGCGCGCCGAGCGGCTCGGGCACGGGTGCCGGGTCGTCGGACGGCGCCGTCAGCAGCCGCAGCCACCGGCCCAGCGTGCCGCGCAGCTCCCCGGGCGGCACGACGGCGTCCGCGCTGCCCGCCGCCACCTGCGCCTCGGCCGTGTACGCCGCCGGGTCGGCGTCCGGCGGCCGGACCCGGGAGCCTGCGAAGCCCACCTGGGCGCCGGGCAGCGCGAGGACGACGTCGGCGCCCGCGCCCAGCGTCGCCCAGCCGCCCCCGGTGGCCGGGTCCCGCAACACGGCGATCTGCGGCAGCCCGGCCGCGCGGGTGAGCGCCGACTGCCGGGCCACCCGCTGGAGCTGGGTCAGCGCGAGCATCCCCTCCTGCATCCGGCTGCCGCCCGTGGCGACCAGCGGCACCACCGGCAGCCGCCGCTCGCGCGCGTGGGCGTACGCCGCCTCCAGCCGGTCACCGGTGCGCCGGCCCAGCGAGCCGCCGAGGAAGCCGAACTCGAAGGCGAGGAACACGGCCGGGGTGCCCAGGACGTGCCCGGTCCCGCAGACGACCGACTCCTCCTCGCCGGTGCGCCCGGCGGCTCGGGCGCGGGCGGCGTCGTAGCCGTGCCAGCCGAGCGGGCCGTCGGGCTCCGACGTGCCCGGCGGGTGCGGCAGTTCGGTGAAGTCGTCGGTGAGCAGGGCGAGGAACGCGCGGGCGGACAGGCGGTCAGTCATGGCTCAGCGCCCGCTTCATGATCTTCCCCATGTCGTTGCGGGGGAGGGTGTCCAGCAGGCGCAGGACCCGGGGCCGCTTGTGCGGGGCGAGCCGGGCGGCGACGTGGTCGGCCAGCGCGTCGAGGGCGGGCGGCGCGGCGGGCTCGGCGGGCACGACCCACGCCACGATCCGCTCGCCGAGGTCGGGGTCGGGCTCGCCGGTGACGGCGGCCTCGCGCACCCCCGGGTGTTCGAGCAGCGCGTTCTCGATCTCACCGGCCCCGATCTTGTAACCGCCGCTCTTGATCAGGTCGGTGGCCTTGCGGCCGACGATGCGGACGTACCCGTCCGGGTCGCGCACCGCCATGTCGCCGGTGCGGAAGAAGCCGTCCCCGGTGAAGGCGGCGGCGGTGGCGTCGGGCCGGTTCAGGTACTCGGTGAACAGGTTCGCGCCGCGCACCTGGATCTCGCCGACGCTCTCCCCGTCCGGCTCGGTGATCGGCGTGCCGTCGTCCTCCACCAGCCGCAGCTCCACCCCCGGCAGCGGTACGCCCACCGTCCCGGCGCGGGGCTCGCCGTCCGCCCGCACGCTCGTGTTCATCAGGGTCTCCGTCATGCCGTACCGCTCGATCACCCGCCGGCCGGTCGCGGCGGCGATCCGCTCGTGGTCGTGCACCGGCAACGCGGCCGACCCCGACACCAGCAGCCGGGCCCCGGCCAGCGCCTTCGCCAGCTCCGGGTCGCCGGGCAGCGCCTCGGCGATCCGGTGGTACATCGTCGGCACCCCGAACAGCATGGTCGCGCCGGCGCTCAGCTCCCGCGCCGCGCCCTCGGGGGAGAACCTGCCCAGGTGCCGCACGGACCCGCCGCGCCGCAGCGGGCCGAGCACGCCGAGCACCAGCCCGTGCACGTGGAACAGCGGCAGCCCGTGCACCAGCACGTCCTCGCCGGTCCACCCCCAGGCGTCGGCGAGCGCGTCCAGGGTCGTCGTCAGCGCGCGCCGGGGGATGACGGCGCCCTTGGGCGGCCCGGTGGTGCCGGAGGTGTAGACGACGAGCGCGGGATCGCCGTCGCCGGCGCGGTCCTCGGGAACGGGGCCGCCGGCGTCCACGTCGACGTCGACCCGCTCCAGGCCGGCCAGGGCGGGCGGCAGTTCGCTGCCCGGGGCCGCCAGGACGAGCGACGGCTCACTGTCCGCGAGGATGTGCGCGAGTTCCTTGTCGCCCGACTTCGGGTTGAGCGGTACGGCGGGAACGCCGGCCAGCAGCGCGGCCACCACGGCGACCGCGGTCTCCAGCGCCGGGGTCGCCCAGACGGCGACCCGGCCGGCCGCCCCGATCCGGCCGGCCGTGCCGCCCGCCGCGGCGGCCAGTCCCGCGTAGGTCAGGGAACGCTCGCCGAAGCGCAGGGCGGGCCGGTCGGCCCCGGCGGTCGCGGCCGGGAGGAGGGCCGGGAGAAGAGAGGACACGCGTCGTACTCCTTGTCGTTGCTCGCTGTCACCGGATCACCGGTCGTCTTGAGGGGACCTACCCGAAGCCGGGCACGACCAGCACTGGCCGGGCCGGCGCGGGTACGGCCGCCACGATCCCTCCGTACACCATCAACTGCCGCAAGAAGCGCTCTCGACCGACGTCGGGGACCACGGCCAGGACCAGTGCCCCGTTCGTCGGGAACGGACCGGCGTCCACCACCGTCGCCGAGACCGGACCCGGCGGCGGACCGGGTTGCTAGCCTGCGGAGCCGTCACCCGAGCCGTTCGACAAGGGAGCCCGCCGTGCCCCGGATAGCACTCGTCACCTGCCGCCCCGGCCCGCAGATCAGCGTCGACCGCGATCTGCCGGTGCTGGCGGGGGCGCTGGAGGCGGCGGGGGCCGAGGCGTCCGCCGAGATCTGGGACGACGAGGACGTCGACTGGGCGTCCTTCGACCTCGCCCTGATCCGCTCCACCTGGGACTACAGCTGGCGGGCGGGCGAGTTCACGGCGTGGGCGGAGGAGTGCGGCAAGCTGACGCGGCTGGCGAACCCGGCGGCGGTCGTGCGCTGGAACACCGACAAACGCTACCTCGGCGACCTCGCGGCGGCCGGCGTGCCCGTCGTCCCCACCCGCTACACCGCCCCCGGCGAGGTGCCCGAACTGCCCGACGCCCACGAGTACGTGGTCAAGCCCACCTCGGGCGCCGGGGCCCGCTTCGCCGCCCGCTACACACCCGGCGAGCACGCCACCGCGCTGCGGCAGGTGGAGCGGATGCACGCCGAGGGGTTCACGGCGATGGTGCAGCCCTACATGCGCGGCATCGACACCGCCGGGGAGCGGGCGTTGCAGTTCTTCGGCGGGCGCCTGCTGCACGCCTCCCGCAAGGGCGCCGTCCTCACCCCCGGGACGCCGTACGACGAGCGGAAGGTCGCGCACCCCGGCCTGGAACCCTGGGCCCCGACCCCGGCCGAACGCGCCGTCGCCGAGAGCGCCCTGGCCGCCGTACCGGACGCCCCCGAGCTGCTGTACGCCCGGGTCGACCTGGTGGACGGGGAGGACGGGCGGCCCCGGGTGATGGAGCTGGAACTGGTCGAGCCGAACCTCTTCCTGTGGCTGCACGGGGAGTCGCTGCCGCGGGTCGTCGAGGCGGTGCTGGCGGCGGCCCGCTAGCCGCTCCCGACCGCCGTCTGCCCGGCGCGCCCCGCCGCCCGGACCGACGGCCCGCTAGCCGCTCCCGACCGCCGTCCGCTGGAGCAGCCCCCAGGTGAACTCGGCGGTGACCTCGTGCCGTCGGCCCCGCGCGTCCGGTGCGGCGAAGGCGAGCCCCCAGCGGGTGGGGGCCGAGCCCTGGAGGGGGCGGGCGGGCGCGAAGGCGCGGGCGACCTCGTCGACCGTGCAGGACCAGGGGGCCAGGTCCTCCAGGGTGTCCAGCCGTGGCCCCGCGCGGCTGGGGGCCCGCACCAGCCACTCGTTCCAGACGACGCCCCGGTCGGCGACCAGCACCTCGAAGCGCAGGTCGGGCCAGAGGGGAAGCGGCCACCGCCGGGCCTCGCACTCCAGGTCGCCGATCCGGCGCGGGGCCGACGACTCGGGTTCCCCGAGCACGGAACGGTACCTGGCGGCGGCCGAACGGGCGCGCGGCGAGCGGAGCATGGCCTGCCAGCGCCTGTTCGCCTCCCGCTGGTCCGCGAGCGAGGCGCCCAGCGCGCGGCGGGCGTCCTCCACCAGCCCGGGGTTGTGGTCGGCCATGCGCCGCAGCAGCACCAGCTGGAAGTCGAGCGGGGTGAAGGGAGCGGGGGGCCGCTGACCGGTGGGCATGGGGCCATCGTCGCCCACCGGCCGGGCGGGCGGTGCGCGGACGCACGCCCATTGCCCCGGGAAACGCGATGTGAGTAGCCTGTGTTCGCTATTCCGATCGCCTGTTGAAATTTCGAACACTAAGGGAGGGGGCCGGACATGGGACGCCTCGTACCAGCCGTGACCCGGGCTCTCGACATACTGGAGCTCTTCCTCGACGGGGACGGCACGCTCTCCGCCCCCGACATCGTGCGCCGGCTCCAGCTGCCCCGCACCACCGTGCACGAACTGGTCACCACGCTCTCCGCCCGCAAGTACATCGTCCCGGTGGCCGGACAGCCCGGACGGTACCGGCTCGGCGTGCGGCCGTACCAGCTCGGCGCCCGCTACGCCGAGCACCTCGACCTCGCCGCCGAGGGCCAGCAGGTCGCCCGGAGCGTCGCCGAGACCTGCGACGAGACGGTGCACGTGGCGATCCTGGAGGACACCGACGTCATCTACATCGCGAAGGTGGACTCCACGCACGCGGTGCGCATGGTGTCGGCGGCCGGGCGCAGGCTGCCCGCGCACTGCACGTCCGTCGGCAAGATGCTGCTCGCCTCCCTGCCCGAGCCGGAGCTGGCCGCCCGCTTCCCCGACGACGCCCGGCTGACCGCGATGACCCCGAACAGCATCACCGACCCGGCCGCGCTGCGCGAGGCGCTGGCCGGTATCCGCGAGCGGGGCGTCGCGGTGGAGAGCCGCGAGTCCAACCCGGACGTCTCCTGCGTGGCCGCCCCGGTCCGCGACCGCAGCGGCCGGGTCGTCGCCGCGCTGTCGATCTCCGTGCCCATGATCCGCTGGAGCGAGGAGCGCCTCGGCGAGCTGGAGCGGCTCGCCGCCGAGGGCGCGGCCGACCTGTCCGAGCGGCTCGGCCACCGGAGCGCGGCATGAGCGCGAGCCGTCCCCCGTACGAGGTGGCCGTCCGGGCGGAGGCGGCCCTCGGCGAGGGCCCCACCTGGGACCCGGCGACGGGACGCCTGCTGTGGATCGACATCCTCGCCTCCCGCGTCCACACCTACGACCCGGCCACCGGCCGCCGTACGGTCCGCCGCACCGAGCAGCACGTCGGCGCCGCCAAGCCGCGCGCGGGCGGCGGGCTGGTGCTCAACCTGCGCGACGGGATCGGCCTGGTCGACCCCGACGACACCTTCCGCTGGCTGCACCGGGAGCTGGTGCCCGGCCGCCGCGGCAACGACGCCGCCGTCGCCCCCGACGGCACCCTGTGGGCCGGCACCATGCGCTACGACGAGGCGACCGGCGGCGGGACGCTGTCCCGGGTCGCCGGGGACGGCACGGTCGCGCCGGTGCTGACCGACGTCACGGTGAGCAACGGCACCGGCTGGAGCCCCGACGGCCGGCTGATGTACTACGTCGACACCCCGACCCGGCGCATCGACGTCTTCGACGTCCCCTCCGGCGACGGCCCGGTCTCCGGGCGCCGTCCGCTGGCCGTGATCGAGGAGGGCGCCGGGTACCCCGACGGCCTGTGCGTGGACGCCGAGGGCTGCGTCTGGGTCGCGCTGTGGGACGGGGGCGCGGTGCGCCGCTACACCCCGTCCGGCGACCTGGATCGGGTGATCCCGCTCCCGGTCCCCCGGGTCACCGCCTGCGCCTTCGGCGGCCCCGGTCTGACCGACCTGTACCTCACCACCGCCCGGGTGGGACTGACGGCACCGCACCCGCTGGCGGGCGCGGTGCTGGTGGTGCCGGACGCGGGGCGGGGGATGCCCCAGCCGGCCTTCGCGGGCTGAACGGGCGGCGGGGGCGGGGCGGGTGGCCTGGCGACGGCGTCCGGCCGCTCACGCCCCCGTGCGGTCCAGGCTCCGCAGCACCTCGCGCTCGCCGGGTGTCAGCGGCGGCTGTGCCGGTGGCGGGAGCGGGGGGCCGGCGAGGGCGGCCAGGACAGCGTCGGGACGGAACATGCGGGTCGGCGGCGTGCGCATGCTGGTGACGTCCCACAGCGCCGAGGCCGCCGCGTACGAGCCCGTCGCCGCCTTCGTCAGGCGCCGGGTGTACGCCGTCACCACGCGGTCGGCGGCGCCCGGCCGCCCGCCGCGCACCCCCGGGTAGCGGACGTCCTGGCCGACGGCCAGCGACCACGCCGCGTCCACCGAGCGGGCCGCGCCCCGCAGCACCCGCCGGCCGAGACCGGGTGCGTCCGGGCCGCCGGCCCGCTCCAGCTCCCGGCCGAGGACCCGCGCTCCGAACGCGGCCACCGTCATGCCCTGCCCGTACGCCGGGTTGAAGGTGGCCAGCGCGTCCCCGAGGACCACGAACCCCTCCGGCCAGCGCGGCGATCTCTCCAGGTACCGCCGCACGTTGCTGGTCGACCGGCTCAGGTGCACGTCGGTGAGCGGCTCGGCGCCGGAGATCAGCCGTCCCACGATCGGGTCCGGCAGCGCGAGCGTGTACCGCAGGAAACCCTCCGGGTCCGCCGGCGGTTCACCGCCGCGCGAGCCGCCGCAGCTCACCAGCCAGCGGCCCCCCTCGACCGGCATCACCATCGCACTGCGGGCGGGCCGGGACACGTACGGGTCGGCCTGCACGACCGTCAGCGGGAACCGCTCCGCACCCGCCGGAACCCGGTAGAGGCGCGAGGCGTTGACCAGGCCCGAGTCCACGGTCCGCGCCCGGACGCCGGACAGCCCGAGTCCGTCCAGCCAGGCGACGACCCGCGTGCCGCGGCCGCTCGCGTCGACGACCAGGTCGGCGTCGAGGTCCGCGTCCCCGCCGGGCGCGGCGATCCGCACCCCCCGCACCCTCCCCGCGTCGCCGGTCAGCCCGATCACCGCGGCCCTGCGGATCTCGACGGGCCGGTGCCCGAGCACCGCGGCCCGCACCGTCCAGTCCAGCAGCGCCCGGGTGCAGGTCAGCATCACGGGTCCCTCGCGCCGCCATCTGCGCAGCCAGCCCTCGGGAGTGCGGGCCAGCATGCCCGAGCTGAGGGACACCTCGTGGGCGCCGGCGGCGACCAGCCGCCCGCGCAGACCGAGGCCCGGCACCAGTTCCTCCATGGCGGCCAGGCCACCGGCCATGAGCAGATGCGCGTGCCGCCCCTGGGGCAGCCCGCGGCGGTGCTCCGGCCCCGGCGGCAGCTCGTCGCGGTCCAGCACCACCACCTCGTCGACGCCCGCGGTGGACAGCACGGCCGCGGCCAGCATGCCGGCCAGACCGGCACCGACGACGACAGCTCTACGCGACATGGGGCTCCTCGGGTTCGGCCAGGGATCCGGTCAGTGAGGTCCGCGCCGCTCCGTCGGGCGCGAGGGCCCCGGCGGGTGGACGCACCAGCGCCTGCGCCAGCTCCACCAGCCCGCTCGGGCCGGAGACCTCGGTGGCGTGCAGCCGGTACGAACCGGCGCTCTCGGGGGGTTCCTCACGGGCGCGGGCCCGCCGCGCGGCGTCCGCGAGCATCGCCGCCTCCGCCGCCAGCCGGGCCTCGTGGGGGGTGCGGCCGCGGCGTAGGGCCGCGTCCCGCACCCGCTCCCGGACCCGGTGGTCGAAGTACGGCGCCAGCGCGAGCAGGGCGTCGTGGATGGACACCTCACGCCACTGGAGCCGGGCCCGGGGGAGCTGCCACCGGGCGGCCGGCGGTCCGGGGGCGGTGGACACCGGCCCGACCAGGGTCCACAGCGGCTCCAGCCGCCGGTAGTCCTCCAGCCCACGCCAGTGGGCGACGACGGGCGGCAGCAGCCTCGGCAGCACGAAGCCCGCCGAGACCAGCAGGGCCGCCAGCGAGGCCATCGGCGGAGCCACCGTGGTGGACAGGAAGTCGAGGTCGTGACCCGTCCAGCGCGCCACGACCGCCGTGTACTTCGCCAGCTGGAACCCCACCACGTCCAGCAGCGCCCCCAGCAGGATCAGCCGCAGCCCGGTGCGCAGCAACCCGCCCACCTCGCGGCCCCACTTGAGGCAGACGGCGCACATGACCAGCATCGCCGCGCTGTGGCCGAGCAGGTACAGCAGGATCATTTCGCGCATGAACGGGGTGCCGGCGTAATACGTGTCGAGGTCGGTCAGCCGCTCGGTGTGCGCGTCGGCGAGCGTGAACAGCACGACGATGGCGACCACCAGCAGCCCGTAGGCGGCCATGCTGCGCAGCACCATCCGCCGCACCCGGGCGCGGGGGCCGCCCCGCCAGTTGATCAGCAGCACGAGCACCGCGCAGCTGTACGCGGAGAGCATGCCGTAGGTCAGCGGGGCGCCGAAGTTGGGGACGCCGGTGAGGTCGTTGACGGTGGCGAGGGTGGCGGGGGCCGCGCAGACGAAGACCAGGGCGCCGAGGACGACCGCCGCGCAGGTGGACAGGGTCAGCGGGTTCCGCATGGCCGTGCGCGGCCGCCGGAACAGCAGGACGGACGTCATCCCGAAGACCAGGGCCGCCAGGTACACGACGAGGCTCACGCCGCTCTCCCCCCTTCGCCGGGTACCCGGTTCACGTGGTCCCCGCCGTGGTCGTCCCGGTCGGCACCGCGGGGACCGCGGGCACCGGCGCGGTGCCGGCCAGCGCGTCGGCGATCCGGTCGAGGGCGGCCGGGCCGGGCGGCCGGGCCGTGCCGCGGGCCGCCGGGTGCCGCCCCTCCGGGTCCGCCTCGCGCCGTACCGCGTCGCTGATCACGGCGGCCCAGGCGGCGGCCTCGGCCCGCTCCGGGGCGCCGGTCGCCGCCAGCGCCCCGGCGTGGACCCGGTCGTACAGGTCCCCGTCGAAGTACGCGTCCAGGTGGCCGAGCGCGTTGTGGATGCTGGTCCGGCGCCACATCAGCAGGGTGGCGGGGGAGGCGAACCGGGGCCGGGGCAGCCTGAGCGTCCGGCGGGTGAGCAGACCGTCCAGCGCCCGCTCCAGCGGCCCGAGCCGGGCGTACGCCCGCCGCGCCCGCCGCCACGCGGTCACCCGGGGCGCGAGCAGCGGGACCAGGACTCCGACGACCGTCAGCAGGGCGCCGAGGCCGGCGGCGGCCGGGGAGACGGTGGTGCCGAGCGCCGACCAGTCGTGCCCGGACCAGCGGGCGCCCACCGCGACCAGCTTGACCACGCTGTAGCCGGCGCCGCACAGCGAACCGATGCCGAGCAGGGTCAGGCCGGCCCGCAGCCCGCCCCGCACCCGGCGCGCCCAGCGCAGCGCGGACACCGCGGTGACGGTCGCCGCGGTGAGGTGCGCGACCAGGTACAGGACGATCATCTGGGCGAGGAACGGCGTGCGCGCGTAGTAGGTGTCCAGGTCGGTGCGGCGCTCCTCGGGCGCCTCGCCGAGCGCGAAGGTCCCCGCGATGCCGAGGACCACGAGGGCGTAGGCGAGGGTCCAGCGGCGGGCGGTGCGCCGCACCCGGGGCCCGCCGCGCCAGTGGACGACGAGGATCTGGGAGGCGGCGCAGTACCCGGTGATCGCCGCGTAGGTCAGGGGAGCCGCCAGGTTCGGCACCCCGCTCAGCCGGTTGACGGCGCCGACCGTCGGCGGGGCCCCGAGCAGGAAGCACAGGCCGGCCAGCCCCAGCACCGCGCACAGGGCGCGCAGGTACGGGTCACGGCGGTGCCGGAGCAGGTCGGGGGCCTTCACCAGCAGCCCGAGCCACAGCACCCCGCAGCTCACGTAGTTGATCAGGGCGTTCACCGCGTGGTCCCGCGGTAGTTGAGCGCGGCCCCGATGCGTCCGGCGAGGTCCTGGGGGTCGTCGGGATCGCCGCCCTCCGCGGCGAAGACCGAGTCGGTGGAGGCCTCCAGCCAGGTGCGCAGCCGACCGCCCATCAGCATGCCGAAGCGGTCCGCCTCCTGCTCCTCGGCGAGCGAGAAGTCGGTGCGCGCGGCGACCGGCCGGGGCCGGCCGCCGACGGCCTCGTCCGGGTCGGAACGGCGGCGGCTCATGTGCCACACCTCGTGGCAGAGGATCACGATCTGGTGCCACACGGCGGCGCGTTCGTCCACCACCACGTCGTCGTGGTGCTCGCGCTCCAGCCACAGGCCGCTCGCGGTGTGCGGCGGGAACGCCGCCCGGTGGACGACCACGTCGCGTCCCCGCCAGGCGCTGACGGAGGCGACGAGCGCCTCGAACAGGACCTCGGGATCAGCCGGTACCGGTACCCGGATGGGGTCGATGAGGGCGTCAGCGAGACGACGCATCTCCTTCCCTGTACGCACGGCTGTCTCCCTGTTCGCCTGGGTGTGGCTCGGTCACCAGTGCAATATGCCAAGACGGCCGCCGTCCGGGCCAGTTCCGCGTGCCGAGCGGTCACCGGGTGACCGCCGCGGTGTCCCCGGGTGCCGGGGCGCGGGCGCGGACCACGGGCTGCCACGGTGTCCCTCCCGCTCTCACTCGCCGCCGTGCTCAGGGCCGTTCGAGCCTACGCGGGTGGATGTGTCCGCGTCATGCGATGCGGGGAGCGGGTGCGGTGCGTGGACGTCCCGGTGCGGTTCCCCGCCCGAGTTCCTGCTCGAACCATTGACGCGAAAGCGCTTCCCACCTACGGTCCGTTCGAAGTTACGAGCGATATTCGATATCTCGAACAACTGTGAGCGGATATCCCTGAGCAGATTGGGCAGGGCATGGGACGACCTGGCCTCGATCGCAGGCAACTGCTCGCCGCGATGGGCGGGCTGACGGTCGCCGGGAGCTTCGGCTTCGCGGCGCTCGGTACCGGAGCCGACGCGCTCGCCTCCGGAGCGGACACCCGGGTGCGCTACTGGAACCTCTTCAGCGGCGGCGACGGCTACAACATGATCGCGATGCTGGACTCCTTCCGGAAGGACAACCCCGGCATCGACGTGAAGGACTCCACCCTCCAGTGGGGCAGCCCCTTCTACACCAAACTCGCCATGGCGGCCGCCGGCAACCGCGCGCCCGACCTCGGCGTCATGCACCTGGGCCGGGTCACCGGCTTCTCCCCGGGCCGCCTCCTGGACCCCTGGGACATGGACCTCCTCGCCCGGTACGGCGTACGGGAGCAGGACTTCAACCCCGCCCTGTGGAAGCGCGCCGTCATCGACGGCAAGCTCTACGCGCTGCCCCTCGACATCCACGTCCAGCTCTGCTTCTACCGCAGGGACGTGCTGGGGAAGGCCGGCCTGCTCGACGCGGACGGCCGGATGGTCCCGGTGACGTCGGCCGACGAGTGGTTCGACGTGCTGAAGGAGGCGAAGGCGGCCACCAGGAAGGGACTCCAGACCATCGGGCTGTGGGTCAACGACCAGAACTTCCAGTGGTGGTTCTTCGTCGCCTTCTACACCCAGCTCGGCGGCACCTGGTTCAGCGCCGACAACACCGAGGTCACCTTCGACACCGACAAGGCCACCCAGGTCCTGGAGTTCCTGCGCCGGCACATCACCGAGGGGTACGCCGACCCCGGCTTCGCGGGCGGGGCGGGTGCCGAGCAGTTCGTCAACGGCGGCCCCTTCGTCTGGGAGGGCAACTGGTCCGTGCCGGTCTTCGACGGCGCGAAGCTCGACTACGGGGCGATGCCGCTGCCGCCCGTCTTCGGGAAGCAGGCCACCCACGCCGAGTCGCACGCCTTCGTCCTGCCCCACCAGGCCGGCCGCGGCGGCCCCGGGAACGAGGGCGCCCACCGCCTCGCCGCCTACGTCGTCCAGCACGCCCGGCAGTGGGCGGCCGGCGGCCACATCCCCGCCTTCACCCCGACCCTGTCCACGGCCGCGTACCGGGAGCTGAAGCCCCAGAGCGAGTACGTCTCGGCCATGGACCACCAGGCCACCGAGCCCAAGGTGTGGTTCGCCGGGTCCACCGGCATCCTCGCCCAGCGCGTCGGACCGGTCGTCGTCTCCTCCACGCTGGGCTCCGCGAAGCCCGACGCCGCGGCCCGCAGGATGAAGAGCACGCTCGCCCGGCTCCTCGCCTCGAAGAACCCGATGGACGGGAAGACCGCCGCCGAGGGAGGTGCCGTCGCATGACGACGACCAGCGCCGAGACCGTCGTCCGCCCGGCCCGCGCCGAGGCCGCCGCCGCGACCGCCACCGTCCGCCGGGGGCAGGGCTTCCAGCACGGCGGCTGGTTCGTCGCCCCCTTCCTCGTGCTGTTCGGCCTCTTCGTGATCTGGCCGCTGCTGCGCGGCGTGTGGCTCAGCTTCACCGACGCCAACATCTCCGGCGACGCCGCGCGCTTCGTCGGCCTCGACAACTACCGCGAGGCCCTCGACGACCCGTTGATGTGGGACGCCCTCGGGCACAGCGCCTGGTTCACGCTGCTCGTGGTGCCCTGCATCACCGTGCTCGCCCTGCTGCTGGCGCTGCTGGCCCACCACATCGAGCGCGGCAAGTGGCTCTGGCGGCTCTGCTTCTTCCTGCCGTTCCTGCTGCCGTCCACCGTCGCCGCCAACCTCTGGCAGTGGCTCTTCAACCCCGGCACCGGCATGGTCAACCACGTCCTCGGCCTCGACACGGCGTGGCTGACCGACAAGTCGTACGCCATGCTCGCCGTCGTCGTCTGCACCCTGTGGTGGACGGTCGGCTTCAGCTTCCTGCTCTACCTCGCCGCGCTCCAGGGCATCCCCGCCCACCTGTACGAGGCCGCCGAGCTGGACGGCGCGAACGCCTGGCACCGCATGTTCCACATCACGCTGCCGATGCTGCGCAACATCACCGGTCTCGTCGTGGCGCTCCAGATCCTCGCCTCGCTCCAGGTCTTCGACCAGGCCGTCGTCATGCAGGACTTCGGGCCGGGACCGGAGGACTCGACGCGCACCTTCGTGCAGTACACCCTCGAACAGGGCTTCACCAGCTACCGCGTGGGCTACGCCTCCGCGATCTCCATCATCTTCTTCGTGCTCATCGCGGCCGTCGCCCTCGCGCGGATGTGGCTGCTGCGCAACCGTGAGGAGGGCGGCAGATGACCACCGCCGCACCGGTACGCAAGGGCCCGCGCCGCCCCTGGACGCCGAGCCAGATCGTCCTCACCCTGCTCGCCACGGCCGTCTCCGCGGTGTTCCTCGCCCCGCTGCTGTGGGCGCTGTTCACCTCCCTGAAGTCGGAGACCGAGGCCGTCGAGGTGCCCACGCACTGGCTGCCCGAGGACTGGACGGCCCAGGCCTGGACGGCCCTCTTCGAGACCGGCAACATCACCGGCTGGTTCGTGAACTCCCTGGTCGTGTCGGTGTGCGTGACGACGATCGTGCTGGTCGTGAGCGCGCTGGCCGGGTACGGCTTCGCCCGCACCGAGTTCCGGGGGAAGTCCGTCCTGATGGGCGTGGTGATGGCGGGCCTGATGATCTCCCCGGCCGTGCTCGGTGTCCCGCTGTTCACCACCGTCCAGCAGATGGGGATGGTCGACACGTACTGGGGCATGATCCTGCCGCAGTGCGCGCCCGCCGCGATGGTCTTCATCCTCTACAAGTTCTTCCAGGGCGTCCCGCGCGAACTGGAGGAGGCGGCCTTCATCGACGGCGCCGGCCGCTGGCGGGTGTTCCTCACGATCATCGTGCCGCTCTCCCGCCCGTCCCTGGCGGCGGTCGGCATCTTCACCTTCATCAGCTCCTGGAACAACTTCCTGTGGCCGTACATGGTCACCAACAACCCCGACCTGATGACCATGCCGAACGGCATCGCGACCGTCATGAACTCCTACGGCATCCAGTGGGCCCAGCTCATGGCCGGCGGCCTCATGGCGGGCCTGCCGCTGATCGTCGTCTTCGTCTTCTTCCAGCGCCAGATCGTGGCGGGCGTCGCCCACACGGGCCTGGCCGGCCAGTAGCGCCCCGAAGAGCCCCCAGAGCAGAGCCCCCGAGCAGACCCCCCGAAAGGAAAAGATGCGTACCGCCCGCTTCACCCTCGACCCCGCCTTCACCGTCGGCGCCGTCAACCCCCGCCTCTTCGGCTCCTTCGTGGAACACCTCGGCCGCTGCGTGTACACCGGCGTCTTCGAGCCCGGACACCCCACGGCCGACGACGCGGGCCTGCGCCAGGACGTGCTGGACCTCGTCCGCGAACTCGGCGTCACCGCCGTCCGCTACCCCGGCGGCAACTTCGTCTCCGGCTACAAGTGGGAGGACTCCGTCGGCCCGGTGGAGGACCGCCCCCGCCGTCTCGACCTGGCCTGGCGCTCCACCGAGACCAACCGCTTCGGCCTCTCCGAGTTCATCGCCTTCCTGCGGAAGATAGGCCCGCAGGCCGAGCCCATGATGGCGGTCAACCTCGGAACGCGGGGCGTCGCCGAGGCCCTGGAACTCCAGGAGTACGCCAACCACCCGGCCGGCACCGCCCTGTCCGACCTGCGCGCGGAGCACGGCGACAAGGACCCCTTCGGCATCCGGCTCTGGTGCCTCGGCAACGAGATGGACGGCCCCTGGCAGACCGGCCACAAGACCGCCGAGGAGTACGGCCGCGTCGCCGCCGAGACCGCCCGCGCGATGCGCCAGATCGACCCCGGCGTCGAACTGGTCGCCTGCGGCTCCTCCGGCCAGTCCATGGAGACCTTCGCCGCGTGGGAGGCGACGGTCCTGGAGGAGACGTACGACCTGGTCGACCACATCTCCCTGCACGCCTACTACGAGCCGCTCGACGGCGACGTCGACTCCTTCCTGGCCTCCGCCGTGGACATGGAGTCCTTCATCGAGAACGTCGTCGCCACCTGCGACCACGTGGGCGCCCGCCTGAAGTCGAAGAAGAAGATCAACCTCTCCTTCGACGAGTGGAACGTCTGGTACATGGCCAAGACGCAGGCGGAGGTGAGCGCCCTCGACTGGCCCGAGGCGCCCCGCCTGCTGGAGGACAACTACAGCGTCATGGACGCGGTCGTCTTCGGCTCGCTGCTCATCGCCCTGCTGCGGCACGCCGACCGCGTCACCGTCGCCTGCCTGGCCCAGCTGGTCAACGTCATCGCCCCGATCATGAGCGAGCCGGGCGGCCCCGCCTGGCGCCAGACGACCTTCTTCCCCTTCGCCCAGGCCTCCCGCCACGGCCGCGGCGAGGTCCTCGACGTGCGGGTGGACTCGCCGACGTACGAGACGAAGAAGTACGGCGAGGCCGACCTGCTGCACGCCACCGCCGTGCGCGCCGAGGACGGCTCCGTCACCGTCTTCGCCGTCAACCGCTCCCGCACCGAAGCCCTGCCGCTGGACGTCGCCCTGAGCGGCCTGGACCTGACCGAGGTCGTCGAGCACAGCGCCCTCGCGGACGCCGACCCCGACGCCCGCAACACGCTCGCCGAGCCCGAGCGGGTCGCCCCGCACCCGGTCGACGGCACGGCCCTGGCGGACGGCAGGCTCACCGCCTCGCTGGAGCCGCTGTCCTGGAACGTGATCCGGCTGCGCTGAGAAACGGAGGGGCGGCGCGGCCGAGGCCGGCGGTGCCGGGTCAGCGTCGGCCGGGGGAGGCGACCGGTTCCACCGGCACCCATCCGGCCGCGCTGCCCAGCAGCTCCAGCCGTACCCGGCCCGGCCCCGGGGCCGTGTCGCCGCCCGACAGGACCGCGAGGGCCAGGGTGTTGGCGGCGGCGCGGGTGCGCAGGATGCCGTTCGGCAGGACGAAGGTCCCCGGCGAGTCCGTCAGGTCGCCCGCGTACTCGCCCAGGTTCCAGCCGTTCAGGAAGACCTGCGCGCGGTTGCCGCGGCCCCCGGCGTCGAGGACCAGGCCGACGGAGGCGTCGACGTCCGGCGGGACGTCCAGCCGGAAGGTGGTCCGGTACCAGGTCACGCCCTGGCGCCGGTCCCCGCGGGCGCCCTCCCGGAGGGAGAGCGCCTCCCAGCCTCCGTCGTCGTACCCGGGCAGGTGCCAGCCGTGCCGCTCCCCGTACAGCCCGCCCGTGTTGAGCGGGCCGCGCACGGGGTCGGGCGCGACCGCGCCCCGGATCCGCCACTCCGCCTTCGGTGACGCCCCCTCGAAGGCGGCCGAGACGAGACCGCGGGCCGACCGAGGGTCGTCCTGGCCCTGCCGGGTGCGCCGGACCAGGACGGACAGGACGGGGGAGGCACCGGCGTCGGGCCGTCGCCGCAGGCGCTCGCGCAGCGCGGCCGGCAGCCGGAAGCGGGCCGTGGCCGCCCACGTGCCCGCCTCCCCCTCCCCGCCCGCGCGGTGCGTGCCCAGCGGCTCCCCGTCCAGCCATGCCATCAGCAGGCCCCGCGCACCCGTGCGGTAGGCGAGGGACACGGACTCCAGGCCCGCGGCCGCGGTGAGCCGGCCGCGGTACCAGACGTCGCCGTAGTGGAAGCCGTAGTCGTCGGCGAAGAGCACGGGCTGTCCGTCCGGCACGGGGGTCGCGCCGTGCGAGGTCCGCAGGTCGGCGGTCCGCCAGCCGGAGTCGTCGTAGTCCGGCGCGGACTCCGGGTTCTCCGCTCGGCGCCGCCAGCCGCCGAGGGCGGGCAGCACCAGCTCGGGCACCCCGGGCAGCTGCCAGGTGGCCAGCAGGCTGTGGGCGCGGCTGACCGACGTGCTCACCGGCTCGCCGTTCCAGGTCACGTCGGTGATGCCGCGGGGCGCCCACACCTCCAGGGAGCACTCCTCGACGGTGTCACCGGTCAGCCTGACCGTGGCACCGTCCAGGGCGACGTCGCGCAGCAGCGCCGGGCCGTGCACGAGGACGCGGCCCGACGGGGTCTCGTACGGCCACAGCCGCAGCGAGGCGGCGTCGTCGGCGAAGAGCAGCAGCGTGGTGCGGTCGGACTCACCGCTGCGGATGCGGACCCGGGTCAGCCCGTTCTCGCGCAGCGGCACCGTGACGTGCAGTCTGCCGTGGTCGTACGCCCAGGCGGCCTCCTCGTCGAGCCGGGTCGGCCACGGCTCGTGCGGGCAGTCCAGCACCAGGTGGGCCATCTCCCCGGCCCGGCCCGTGAAGGCGGCGATGTCCAGCCGTCCGACGCTCAGCGTCGCCATGGGCTGCACGGTGGCGTACGCCAGCTTCCGGCCCGAGCCCACGGGCAGCCCGGTGGCGTACAGCCGGGCGTCGCGGGCGGGGACGGTGACCTCCACGTCGGTCCCGCCCATCGGCAGCGTCGACGTCACGTCGGCGGCGGAGTCGTTGCGCAGGACGTACGCGTGGGTGCCGGTGTCCGGGTTGGCCAGGTGCCGCACCTGGAGGCGGGCGTCCGCGGCCCTCACCTCGGGGGCCTCGTCGAGCCGGGTGAAGTCGGGGACGTGGCGCAGCAGGTGCCCGAGCTGGTGGAGCGGGGCGAGCCGGTCCGTGGGCCGGCGCGCCCCGTCGATCGCCGCGGTGGGGTCGTAGGCGGGCTCGGGTGCCGAGGAGGCGGCCAGCCAGCCCCAGGAGGTGCCGCCGAACGCGGTGCGCACGCTGTGCAGCGTGACCCCCCGCGCGAGGTGCGCCAGGTGGACGCGCCGCGCCTCGGCGGCGTCGCGGCCGTGTTCGGCCTCCCCCCGGGGGACCGGGGCGCCGGCGTGCAGGACGGGCACCTCGATGCCGTCGGCGCGGAGCCGGTCGTGCAGGCGGGTCAGGCCGGCGCGGTCGGGGGCGTCGGCGCGGTAGAGCAGGACGGTGCCGGTGCCGCGGGTGTACTGGTGCCGGGCGGCGACGGCGTTGACGCGGCTCAGCCACTCGTCGGCGTGGCGCGCGTACCCGGCGTCGGTGGTCCCGGCCTCGCCCCCGGCGGACCGCAGCCAGCCCGGGAGGCCGCCGGCGTCCACGTCCGCGCCGATGCGCGGGCCGGGGTGCAGGACGACGTACAGGCGGGTCTCGGCGGCCGTGCGCAGGAAGAGGTCCAGGTCGCGGACGCCGGTGAAGTCGTAGGAGCCGGGGGCGGGGGAGTGCTGGTTCCAGGCGAGGCGGACGTCGACCGCGTTGTAGCCGTACGCCCGCATCTTCTGGAGGACGTCCCGCCACAGGGAGGGGCTGGGCAGGCGGAAGGGGTGCAGCTCGCCGGACCACAGGCTCAGGCGTCTGCCGTCCACCAGCAGGCTGTACCGGTCCAGGGCGACCCGGTGGCGCACCCCGTCGGCGCCGGGCGGCCCGGGCGGCGGCCCGGTGGGTGCGGGGCCGGCGGCGCCGGAGGCGGGCAGCGCCCGGCCGCTCACACTGCCGCCGAGCGAGAGACCGAGGACGGTGGTGCCCGCGAGGGCGCTGAACGCTCGTCTGCTGAGCCTGCTGAGCTCCAAGGGAGCCTCTCCTGTTGCCGTACTTCCTGCTGCGCTGCCGGGCCATTCTCCACAAGGACCCGGCGATGCGTTAAATGGCCGGACTTCCAGCTGTTCGCGTCCTGCGGGGGTGCCTACGATGCGACCGTTCTGTGTATGTCATGTGCACAACATGTGTAGATGGCGGACGCATTCAACAACACCCACCCCCCACCGAACCGAGAGGGAGATCCATGGCCACCGGCCTGCTCCTGAGCGGCACGATCGCCGCGCTCCTCACCTCCGCGCTGCCGGCGCAGCCCGCCGACGGGTTCGAGGACCCGCCGCCGGACAAGATCGTCATCAAGGTCGCGACCGTGAACGGCTCCGGCTGTCCCCAGGGCACGGCGGCGGTCGCCGTCTCCGACGACAACACCGCCTTCACCGTCACCTACAGCGACTACCTCGCCCAGGCCGGCGGCGACTCCGCCCCCACGGCCTTCCGCAAGAACTGCCAGCTCAACCTGCTCGTGCACGTGCCCCAGGGCTTCACCTACGCCGTCGCCAGCGCGGACTACCGCGGCTTCGCCGCCCTCCAGCCCGGCGCCAAGGGCACCCAGCGGGCCTCGTACTACTTCCAGGGCTCCCCGAACACGGAGTACCGCACCCACCCCTTCAGCGGCCCCTACGACGACAACTGGCAGGCCACCGACACCACCGACTGGGCCCAGCTGGTGTGGGCGCCCTGCGGGGTCCAGCGCAACTTCAACATCAACACGGAGCTGCGGGTGAGCACGGGGACGTCCGACCCCGCCGAGGTGAGCTTCATGACGATGGACTCGACCGACGGCGACATCAGCACGGTCTACCACCTGGCGTGGAAGGAGTGCCCCGAGTCCTGACGGCCGACCGACGAAGGGCGCGGGCCGGCGTCACCGGTCGGCCGGCCCGCGCGCCTCGATCTCGTCGGCGCACTCCTCGGGCGCCGACCACGCCGTGAGGTACCGGGTGACCCCGTCGCTCTCCGCCCGCTCGCGTGCGGCTTCGGCGCGCGCCTGTTCGAGGAGGTCGGCGACCTCCTCGCAGTTGACGGCGTACGTCTCCGTCGGCGCCGGCTCCTCGGGCGGACCCGGCGTCCCCTCCGCGTCCGGCTCCCCGCCGAGCGCGGCGGTGGCGGCGACACCGGCCAGGCAGAATCCCGCCCACACGACGACGACCCGACGTCCGATCCTCATCCAAGTGCCTTTCCCGTGAGGCCGGTTCAGGGGGCCGGCGCGTCCGAACGGGCCAAGCGTAGAAGGCGACGCCTCACGGCCCGTCCGGACGGCACACCAGGGGCTTGTCGAGTTCGGCGCAGGGGCGGTGGCCCTTGGAGCGGATGACGTCCTTGCCGACCTCGTCGGCGAGGTAGCGCAGGAATCCCGCGGCGATCGAGTCCGCCGGCGGCTCGCCGTAGGTGTAGGCGATCTCGGTCTCCCAGAAGGGGTACGCACCCTGGTCGGCGCCCTCCAGCGTCGCGGGACAGCCGTCGATGCGGACCTGCCGCACGCCCTCGTGGCCGGCGGCGGCGCCGACCTCGCTGTGGCCGAGGGCGCCGGGCGTGGAGGCGACGGTGTCCAGCAGGGACGGTGTGCCGCCGACCTCGCAGCGCCCGGGCCGGGCGGCGTCCAGGCTCCGGCAGTCGTTCGTGGTGACCGCGGGCAGCGGCCGGCCGCCCAGGACCCGCTGTTCGAGGGCGGCCCGGGTGCCGGAGCCCGGATGCCGGCTGACCAGCTGGACCGGCAGGTCGCGGCCCTTCACCTGGCTCCAGTTGGTGATCCTCCCGGCGTAGATGTCCCGCACCTGCCGCAGGGACAGGTCCCGTACCCCGGCGTCCTCGCTCACGACCAGGGTGAACAACGACAGGGCGACCGGCCGGGGAAGCAGCTCCGGACGGCCCTCCGTCTTGGGCCCGTCGCTGAAGGCAAGCCGGTCGCCCAGCCCCGCGGTCCCGTCCGGCGCCGCCTTCGTGCCGGCCGCGGCGAGGGTGTCGAGGCCCGGGACGCTGCCCCGGAACGAGTCGTCGGACAGCGGTATCCGGGCGTCCGGACACGTCCTGGTGTACTGCGCGGCGGCCAGTTCCAGCACCGGCCTGAAGGCGGTGGAGCCCGACAGGTGCAGCGTCCCGCGGGCGCAGTCCAGCGGCGCGGCGACCGGGTCCTCGCCGCGGGCGAAGGTGGCCGCGGACTGGGCGACACTCACCAGGACGAGGACGGCGAGCAGCCAGCGCACCGGCCGGGACGCGAAGGGGTAGTACTCGGTCTTCCTCGCGGTCCCGCCGCGCACCCCGCCGACGACGCCCGCGGTGACCTCCGGGTCGGGGAACTCGGGCTCGGTGAAGCCCTCCTCGCGGTCCAGGACGGCCAGCACCTTGTAGTGGGCCCGGCGGTTGAGTATCACCTTCGGCAGCCGGATGATGCCGTCCGTGGCGGCGAACCCGGGCCGGTCCGGCGTGAAGAAGCTGCGCGGCACGTGGCGGCTGCGCTCGGTCACGGCCATGCCGACCACCCGGCGGCCCGGGAAGGCGATGCTCACGCCCACCGGGTCGGTGGCGGGCGCCACGTAGTCGCCCTCGACGATCGGGGACCAGCCCGCGTTCTCGATGCGCAGCAGCACGACCGACGGGTCGGCCAGCGTCCTGCCGTCCCACTGCATCCGCTGGAACACGCGGGTCTCGGGACCGGAGGTGGACGAGTCCCGGACGGTGGTGTCCAGCTGCACGCGGTAGCCGAGCCGTTTGCGCCCCGCCAGGAAGAACTCCCACAGGGCGGCGATCACGGGCACGGCGAGGCCGAGCACGGCGATCACCAACTCCCACGGCACACCGTTCATGACCGACTCCCGAGGCAGGACGGACGTACAGGGACGGGGAGGCCATGGTGACGGCAGGCGGGCGTGGGCGGGCGGCGCGGGGCCGACCGTCCGTCGGGTGTTCACCGGCGCGTCACCTGAGAAAGGCGGTGTTTCCCGGACGTCGGTCACCGGCGGCGCGCGAACCATTGACGCGCAAGGGGTTCGATTCTACGTTCCCGTCCGAAAAGGCGATCGCTGTTCGAAATTCCGGACACGAAGGAGCGTTCCCCCCATGACCCTCGCGACCATGAAGCGCAGGAGTACCGCATTGCTCGCCCTCCCCGCCGCCGCCCTGCTCGCGCTCGTCCCCACCACGGCGTCGGCCTACCCGGGCCCCGGCCGGGTCACCGGCTCGGTCGTCACGCACGACCCGACGATGATCCGCACCGCGTCCGGGCAGTACCAGCTCTACGCCACCGGCGGCGGGATCAGCAGCAAGACCTCCTCCGACCGCACCGCCTTCGCCGCCGGCGCGGACGCCTTCGGCTCCCGGCCGAGCTGGTGGTCCCGCTACTCCAGCGTGCCGGAGGCCTGGGCGCCCGACGTCTCGTACCACGGCGGCAGGTACCTGATGTACTACTCCGTCTCGAAGTTCGGCTCCAACACCTCCGCCATCGGCCTCGCGACCTCCACCACCGGCCGGCCGGGCAGCTGGAGCGACCAGGGCATCGTCTACACGTCGGCCTCCTCCAGCGACTACAACGCGATCGACCCCAACCTCTTCGTCGACGACGACGGAAAGTGGTGGCTGTCCTTCGGCAGTTGGTGGACCGGGCTGAAGATGATCCGGATCGACCCGTCGACCGGCAAGCAGCTCTCGTCCGACACCACCCGCCACTCGATCGCCTCCCGGCCCTCCGGGACCAAGGCCGTCGAGGCCCCGTACATCGTCAAGCGGAACGGCTACTACTACCTCTTCGCCTCGTACGACACCTGCTGCGCCGGCACCGGCTCCACGTACAAGGTCAAGGTGGGCCGCGCCACGAGCGTCACCGGGCCGTACCGCGACAGGAACGGCGTCTCGATGATGAACAACGGCGGGACGCCGGTCCTGGAGTCGCACGGCAGCGTCATCGGCCCCGGCGGCCAGTCGATCACGAACGACGTCGACGGCGACCTGATCGTCTACCACTACTACGACGGAAACGACAACGGCACGCCCAAGCTCGGCATCAACCTCCTGAACTGGAGCAGCGGATGGCCCGTCGCCTACTGACCCTGCTGGCCGCGCTGCTGCTCGCCCTCTCGCTGGGCCAGCCGTCCGCGAGCGCCGCCTCCTTCGCCAACCCGGTCAAGGCGCAGAAGGGTGCCGACCCCTGGATCACGTACCACGACGGCGACTACTACCTGGTGTCGACGAGCTGGAGCGACGTCATCACCGTGCGGAGGTCCCCGACCCTGGCCGGGCTCTCCACCGCGCCGAGTGTGCAGGTGTGGCAGGGCGACGCGGCCTCCCGCTGCTGCAACATCTGGGCCCCCGAACTGCACCACCTGAACGGGCGCTGGTACCTCTACTACGTGGCCGGCCAGAACGTAGCCGACTACAACCCGACCCAGCGCAGCCACGTCCTGGAGAGCGCCGGCTCGGACCCCACGGGGCCGTACACCTACCGGGGGCAGCTCAACCCGGCCTGGATGCTCGACCCCACGGTCGCGGCGATCGACGGGCAGCTGTACCTGTTCGGCAGCACGCACGCCGGGACGCAGAACATCGTGGCCGCGCGCATGTCGAACCCGTACACGGTCAGCTCCTCCTTCACCACCGTCTCCACGCCGACGTACGACTGGGAACGCTCCGGCGCCCCGGTCAACGAGGGGCCGGAGATCCTCCGGCGGGGCGGCAGGACCTTCCTGGTCTACTCCGCGAGCGGTTGCTGGACCCCGGACTACAAGCTGGGGCAGCTCGAACTGACCGGGCCGTCGCCGACGTCCGCGTCCTCCTGGACCAAGAAGTCCACGCCCCTCTTCCAGCGCAGTGACGGCAACGGCGTCTACGGCCCGGGCCACAACGGCTTCTTCACCTCGCCGGACGGCACCGAGAGCTGGATCGTCTACCACGCCAACGACGCCGCCACCGACGGCTGCGACAACGGGCGTACGGCGCGGGCGCAGAAGTTCACCTGGAACGCCGACGGCACCCCGGACCTGGGTACGCCCGTCCGGCTGGGGGCCGCCCTGCCCGGTCCCTCGGGGGAGCCGTCCACGGTCCGCAGGACCTACACCGTCACCAACCGCAACAGCGGCAAGTGCCTGGAGGTGACCGGTGGTTCGGCCGCGGACGGGGCCGACGTGCGGCAGTACACCTGCAACGGCGGCGCCCACCAGCGCTGGCGCCTGGAGGACCTGGGCGACGACACCCACCGGCTGCTCAACGCGGCCACCGGGAAGGTGCTGGACACCGCCGACTGCTCGGCCGCCGACGGCGCCGACCTGCGGCAGTGGTCCTGGCTGGACAACACCTGTCAGCGGTTCCGGTTCCTCGCCACCGACGGCGGCCACGTCCGGATCGTCAACCGGGCCACCGGCAAGGTCGCCGACGTCGCGAACTGCTCCACCGCGGACTCCGCCGACGTACGGCAGTGGTCCTGGCTGAACAACGCCTGTCAGCAGTGGCGGCTGGACCCGGTGTAGGGCGCACCGCTCCGGCCCCGCGCCCTCACCCGGTGCGGCCCATGCCCGCCGCGTTCGGCCAGTGCTGCTGGGCCGGCCAACCCGTCGCCGGTACCGACTCCAGCCCGTTGGTGCCCCTGACCTGGGCGGCCGTGAGGCCGCCGCGGGCCGGGACACCGGGCGGGGTGGGTGCCGGGTAGGGGTCCGCCGCGGGGGCCGGGGCGGGCATGGGCTGCGGGACCGGTGCCGGGTGGGGGACCGGCACCGGCCCGGGGTACGGCGCCGGGTGGGGGACCGGCGCCGGTTGCGGGACCTGCGGCGGCGGTGCCGGCACCGGCATCGGGCCGAGGGCGGCCGCCGCCGGGGCGACGGGCACCGCGGCCGGGAGCGGCATGCCGGTGCCGGGGGCCGCCGGGACGGCCGGTCCCGGGGTGGAGCCGCCGTCGGCGAGCGCCCGCAGGCCCGCGCCGTCGGTCTGGCTCAGCAGGCGGTCCACCACCGCCGTGCCCGAGCTGTAACCGGTCCCTGTGGCGGGCTCGGGCACGGCGGCTCCCCTCCCGGTCCCGTAGAGCACCTGTTCCAGGCCGGACACCAGGCGACGGACGTCGGCCTGGGGGCGCACCACGAGACGCAGGAAGCGGCTGGACGAACCGATCTTGTTGCCGCACTCGCGGACCAGGACCCGGTGCTCGGTGAGCATCCGGTCCCGGACGACGGTGCCCTCGGCGCCCACGGGCAGGCGCACGAAGAGGAAGTTGCCCTGGGAGGGGTAGACGGTCAGGCCCGGGAGCGCCGACAGTTGACCGGACATCTCCAGGCGGTCGCGGCGTACCTGGTGCAGACTCTGCGCGTACTCCGGCCCGTGGTCGCGGAGCATGAACACCACGTGCTCCGCGAAGGAGTTGAGGTTCCACTTGGGGAGCATGGCGCGCACCCGGCCCGCGAGCGCCGGGTTGGCGACCAGGTAGCCGAAGCGGATGCCGTGCAGGCCGAAGTTCTTGCCGAGGCTGCGCAGGACGACGACGTTGGGCCGCAGCATCGCCTCCTGGACCACGCTGGGCTCGGCCTCCGCGTCGGCGAACTCCAGGAAGGACTCGTCGACCACCACCAGGTCCCGGTCGGCCATCGCGTCCATGAACTGCACGAGTGCCTGCTTGTGCAGATAGCCGCCGTCGGGGTTGTTGGGGTTGCAGACCACCACCGTCCGGGTACCGCGGGCCCGGATGAACTCGGCGTAGCGCGCGAGGTCGAGGGCGAAGCCGCCGGACTCCTGGAGCGGGAACATGTCGACCCGTTTGCCGGTCTCCATCGGCTGGTCGGTCCAGCGGCCGAAGGTGGGGACGGGGACGGCGAGGGACTCGCGGACCAGCAGGTGGTCGATCCAGGTGATCAGCTCGGTGGAGCCGTTGCCCATCGCCACGCACTGCGGGGGCAGTTGCAGCAGGCTGCACAGCTCGGCGGTGATGGTGTCGGCGCTGCTCGGGTAGTACGTGATGATGTCGCGCAGCCGGCCGGCCATCTCGTCGAACATCGCCGGGGTGGGGAAGTACGGGTTGCAGGGGATGCAGAAGTCCACCGGCCCGGCGCCCGCCCCGCCGCTCTCCCGCGCCAGCGCCGCCATCGACGGGCTGTGTGCCGCGGTGCTGCGGAACAGCGAGGTGACGTTGCCGGACAAGTGGACCTCCGTCGGTGGGGGGCCCGCGGGGGAGCGCGGGCCGCCCCTACATACGGGGGAGGGAGGGACACCGTTCAACGCGTGTGAAGAAAGTGTGTCCCTCGTGCGCCCCCGCACGCCCCTGTGCGCCTCCGGACGGCCTCACGCGCCGCCTGACGGCCTCACGCGTCGAACGAGTGCACCGTCGTCGTCCGGTACGTCTGCCCGGGCCGCAGCACCGTCGAGGGGAACGACGGCTGGTTCGGGGAGTCCGGGAAGTGCTGCGTCTCCAGGCACAGGGCGTCGCCCTGGCGGTAGAGGGAGCCGCTGGTGCCGGTCAGGGTGCCGTCGAGGAAGTTGCCCGAGTAGAACTGGAGGCCCGGCTGGTCGGTCGCGATGCGCAGGGTGCGGCCGGAGGCCGGGTCGCGCAGGGTGGCGACGTGCTCGGGACGGTCGGTGACGCCCTTGTCCAGCACCCAGTTGTGGTCGAAGCCCTTGGCGGTGACCAGCTGCGGGTGGGCGTCGCGCAGGTCCCGGCCGACGGCCTTGGCCCGGCGGAAGTCGAAGGGCGTGCCGGACACCTTCGCCAGTTCGCCCGTAGGGATCAGGCCCGCGTCGGTGGGCGTGTAGCGGGACGCGGCGATCGACAGCTCGTGGTCCTCGATCGTGCCGCTGCCCTCGCCCGCCAGGTTCCAGTAGACGTGGCTGGTGAGGTTGACGACGGTGGCCCGGTCGGTGGTGGCCTCGTAGTCGACGCGCCACTCGCCGCGCCGGGTGAGGGTGTACGTCACCTTCGAGCGGAGCGTGCCCGGGTAGCCCATCTCCCCGTCGACGCTGGTGTAGTACAGGACCAGGCCGACATCGGAGCCGGCGGTGAACGGCTCGACGTCCCAGACCCGCTTGTCGAAGCCCTGGGCGCCGCCGTGCAGGCTCTGCTCGCCGTCGTTGACGGAGAGCTGGTACGCCTTGCCGTCCAGGGTGAAGCGGCCCCCGCCGATGCGGTTGCCGTAGCGGCCGATGAGGGCGCCGAAGTACGGGCTGGACGCCACGTAGTCGTCGAGGTCGGCGAAGCCCGCGGAGACGTTCGCGTAGCGGCCCCGGCGGTCGGGGACCTCCAGGGACTGGACGACTCCGCCGTAGGACAGCACCTTCATCCGCGTGCCGCCGTTCTCCAGCGACCAGCGGTGGACCTTCGTGCCGTCGGCGAGCCTGCCGAAGAGTTCCTTCACCGGCTTCCTGCCTCCCGTGGCGTGTGCCGTGCCGCCGACCGCGGAGGCGGCGAGACCGGCGGCTGCTGCTGATGCGATGACCGTGCGTCTGCTCAGTTCCATGTGCGGGCTCCTGTACTTCCGTCAAAGAAGCGGGCCCCGCCTCGGTCGGCGGGGCCCGGGGGACCTACGAACCGACCCTGCGTTTGTTCCACACGTCGAAGCCGACGGCCGCCAGCAGCACAGCGCCCTTGATGACCTGCTGCCAGTCGGTGCCGATGCCGACGAGGTTCATGCCGTTGTTCAGCACGCCCAGGACCAGACCGCCGATGATGGCGCCGAGGACCGTGCCGACACCGCCGCTCATCGACGCGCCGCCGATGAACGAGGCGGCGATGGCCTCCAGCTCGAAGTTGAGGCCGGCCTTGGGAGAGGCCGCGTTGAAGCGGGCGGCGAAGACCAGACCCGCCAGGGCCGCGAGCATGCCCATGTTCAGGAAGACCAGGAAGGTGACCTTCTTGTCCTTCACGCCCGACAGCTTGGCCGCGGGCAGGTTGCCGCCGATGGCGTAGATGTGGCGGCCGATGATCGCGTTGCGCATCAGGTAGCCGAAGCCGACCACCAGCACGCCCAGGATGAGCAGCACGATCGGGGCGCCCTTGTAGCTGGCCAGCAGCAGTGTGACCACGAGGACGGCGGAGACCAGCGCGACCAGCTTGAGCAGGAACATCTTGGCCGGCAGCACCTCGAGCGCGAACTCCTGCTGCCGCTTGCGGTCGCGGACCTCCTGGTACACCACGAACGCGATCAGCGCGAAGCCCAGCAGCAGCGTGAGGTTGTGGTAGTTGGTGTCCGGGCCGACCTCGGGCAGGAAGCCGTTGGCGATCTTCTGGAGGTCCTTCGGGAACGGGCCGAGGGTCTGCCCCTCCAGGAAGATCTCGGTCAGACCGCGGAAGAGCAGCATGCCCGCGAGGGTCACGATGAACGACGGTATGCCGAGATAGGCGATGAAGAACCCCTGCACCGCGCCCGCGACGGCGCCGATGGCCAGGCACAGCACCACCGCGATGGGCCAGGAGAGGTCGTTCTCCACCATCAGCACCGCGGCCATCGCGCCGATGAACGCGGTCAGCGAACCGACCGACAGGTCGATGTGGCCCGCGATGATGACGAGCATCATGCCGATCGCGAGGATCAGGATGTAGCTGTTCTGCAGCACCAGGTTGGAGACGTTGCGCGGCAGCAGCAGGTCGCCGTCCGACCACACCGCGAACAGCGCCACGATCAGGCCGAGGGCGATCAGCATGCCGTACTGCCGCATGTTGCGGCGCATGCCGTCCAGCATCAGCCGCAGCAGCCCGTCCCCGGCGGCCGACCCGCCCCGGCCGGACGGCGCGGGGGCCGGCGTCTTGGCGGTCACGTCCGTGCTCATCGGGTTACCTCTTTGTCCTTCGTCATCTGACGCATCAGCGCTTCCTGCGAGGCCTCGGCCCGCGGGAACTCACCCGTCAGCCGCCCCGCGGCCATGGTGTAGATGCGGTCGCACATACCGAGCAGCTCCGGCAGTTCGGAGCTGATGAAGACGACCGCCTTGCCCTGGGCGGCCAGCTGGTCGATGACCGTGTAGATCTCGTACTTGGCGCCAACGTCGATACCGCGCGTGGGCTCGTCCAGGATCAGCACCTCGGGACCCGCGAAGATCCACTTGCTGAGGACGACCTTCTGCTGGTTGCCGCCGGACAGCTTGCCCACGGGCTCGAAGACGGTCGGCGCCTTGATGTTCATGGACTTGCGGAAGTCCTCGGCGACCTGCCGCTCCCCGTGCTCGTCGACGACCCCTCGCCTGGCGACCTTGCCCAGCGCGCTCAGCGAGATGTTCCGGTTGATGGTGTCGATGAGGTTGAGGCCGTAGTGCTTGCGGTCCTCGGTGACGTACGCGATGCCGTGCCCGACCGCCTCCGGGACGGTCTTCGTACGGATCTCGGCGCCGTCCTTCAGGACCGTGCCGCCCGCGTACCGGCCGTAGGTGCGGCCGAAGACGCTCATCGCGAGTTCCGTGCGGCCCGCGCCCATGAGGCCGGCGATGCCGACGATCTCGCCGCGCCGCACCTCGATCGAGACGTCGTCGACGACCTTGCGCTGCTGGTCGATGGGGTGGTGCACGGTCCAGTTGCGGATCTCCAGGGCGGGCGCGCTGCCCTCCTCCGGGTGGTGCGGGGTCCGGTCCGGGAAGCGGTTCTCCAGGTCCCGGCCGACCATCCCGCTGATGATCCGGTCCTCGGTCGTCTCCGCCGCCTTCACGTCGAGCGTCTCGATGGACTGCCCGTCGCGGATGATCGTGACCGAGTCGGCGACCCGGCGGATCTCGTTCAGCTTGTGCGAGATGATGATCGAGGTCATGCCCTGGTCCTTCAACTGAAGGATCAGGTCGAGGAGTTTGCCGCTGTCCTCGTCGTTGAGCGCCGCCGTCGGCTCGTCGAGGATGAGCAGCTTCACCTTCTTGGAGAGCGCCTTGGCGATCTCCACCAGCTGCTGCTTGCCCACGCCGATGTCGGCGACCCGGGTCTCCGGGTGCTCGTCGAGACCGACCCGGCGCAGCAGTTCGGTGGCGTGCCTGAGGGTGTCGTTCCAGTTGATCAGTCCGCGCTTGGCGTGCTCGTTGCCGAGGAAGATGTTCTCCGCGATGGACAGATACGGCACCAGCGCCAGCTCCTGGTGGATGATCACGATGCCGTGCTGCTCGCTCGCCCGGATGTCCTTGAACCGGCAGGTCGCGCCCTCGAAGAGGACGTCCCCCTCGTAGCTGCCGTGCGGATGGACGCCGGAGAGCACCTTCATCAGGGTCGACTTCCCGGCGCCGTTCTCCCCGCAGATGGCGTGGACCTCGCCCTGGCGGACGGTCAGCGTGACGTCCGACAGCGCTTTGACACCGGGAAAGGTCTTGACGATCGAGCGCATTTCCAGGACGGGTCCCGCCATGGTCGTGCCTTCCAATCCTTGAGGGAGCCCGGTTACTTGAGGTCGTCGGCGGTGTAGTAGCCGCCGTCGACGAGCTCCTTCTCGTAGTTGGTCTTGTCCACGCTGACCGGCTGGAGCAGGTAGGCGGGGACGACCTTGGCGCCGTTGTCGTAGGACTTGGTGTCGTTGGTCTCGGGCTTCTTGTCGTTGAGGACCGCGTCGACCATGTTGGAGGCGACCTTGGCGAGCTGGCGCAGGTCCTTGTAGACGGTCTGCGTCTGCTCGCCCGCGATGATCGACTTCACCGAGGCGACCTCGGCGTCCTGGCCGGTGACGACGGGCATCGGCTTGGCCTTGGAGCCGTAGCCGTCCGACTTGAGGGCCGACAGGATGCCGATGGAGATGCCGTCGTACGGCGAGAGCACCGCGTCCACCCGGGCGCTGCGGTAACTGGAGGTGAGCAGGTCGTCCATGCGCTTCTGCGCGGTGCCGCCGTCCCAGCGCAGGGTGGTGACCTGGTTCAGGGCGGTCTGCTTGGAGCGGACGACCACCTCGCCCTTGTCCATGTAGGGCTTCAGGACGTTCATCGCGCCCTGGAAGAAGTACTTGGTGTTGTTGTCGTCGTTGGAGCCGGCGAACAGCTCGACGTTGAAGGGGCCCTTCTTGCCCGCCTTCAGACCGAGCTTGTCGACGATGTAGCCGCCCTGCAGCTCGCCGACCTTCTCGTTGTCGAACGAGGCGTAGTAGTCGACGTTCTCCGTGCCGAGGATCAGCCGGTCGTAGGAGATGACCGGGATGTCGGCGTCCTTGGCCTGCTGGAGCACGTTGTTGAGCGACTTGTTGTCGATCGCGGCGACGATCAGGGCGTCCACGCCCTGGGTGATCATGTTCTCGATCTGGGAGACCTGCTGGTCCGGGTCGTCCTCGCCGTAGACGAGCTTGGTCTCGTACCCCTTGGCCTTCAGCTCCTTCTCGACGTTGGCGCCGTCGGCGATCCAGCGCTCGGAGGACTTGGTCGGCATCGCGATGCCGATCGTGCCGCCGTCGGCACCGCCCTTGTCCTCTTCACTGCCGCCCTCCCCGCTCTGGCCGCAGGCGGTCAGCGTGAGGGCGAGGGAGGCGGCGGAGGCCATCGCGGCGAGTGCGGCTCTGCGGTTGCGCATGGTCATCATCCTTGATGTGGGTGCAGGGTTCGGTCGGGTGGTGCCGACCCGCGAAGAGCTGAGGGTGGATCGACCGATGACAGGTGTGTGTGGGATTGTGCGCGGTCGTGTCGTCTTTTGTGAAGCACGTTTCCGGAACGTTATGACGAGATCTCGAACCGGTGGAGCGGGCCCGGTTCCCGCGAGCCGAGCGGGGCCATGTCGCCGTCCGCCCCGTGCCGCGCGAGCAGGTCCAGCGCGAGCCGTCCGCGCCGCACCCGCTCCTTGGCGGTGGCCAGCGTGAGTTCCCTCAGGTGGTGGCCGTACGGGTAGATCCCGGGGGTCTTGGAGAGGCCGAACTTCAGGTACAGCGGGGCCCCGCGCCGGATCAGTTCGGCCACCTCGTACATCCGGACGTAGCCGCCGAGGTCGTCGGGAGCCTCGATGTACATGTCCATGGGCGCGGCCGAAACCCGCCGGATCTCGGTGAGGTGATCCGTCGTCAGGTCGCTGGGCACGTTGATGGAGTCGGCGCCGAGCCGCTCGTACACCGCGTACGAGGCCGGGTTGACGGGCCCGACGAGCGCCGAGAGCTTGAGCGTGGTGTCGGCGGGGACGAGGCCGGCTTCGCGGGCCCGGTGCAGCGTCCACAACACGCCCTCGTCGGCCACCAGCAGGCACTTCACGCCCAGCTCCGTGGCGCGCACGGCGTCCTCGACGCACCCGGCGACCGCGTCGTGGCCGCGTGCCCTGAGGCCCGCGCCGCCCGAGTCGGTCCGGGTGGAGCCGCCGATGTCCCAGGTGCCGCGCGGACCGGTGAACAGGCACAGCTCGATGTCGCGTTCGGCGGTGGCCTCGACCATCTCGGTGATCTCGGCGTCGGTCAGCATCCACACGCCGCTGCCCTGGCTGATCCGGTGGATCGGCACATCCAGCCGCGAGGACTCCTTCAGCACCACTCCCAGCGCCTCGGGACCCTCGACGGACGGGATCTCGGTACGCCAGCGGCCACCGCCCGGGAAGGAGTGCGGCGAGGCGTCGGCGGGGTCCGGGGCGGGCGCGGCCAGGCCGAGCGCGGCGAGCGCCTGCTCGCCGGGCCTGCGTGCGGCGGCCTGGGCGGAAGCGTCGGTCACAAGCTGTCCTTAATGTTCGGTATTTCGGACGGGGTTCGCGACTCTGGGGACGGGAAGCCCGTGCGGACGGGTGTACGCCGGTACGGGGGCCGTCAGGTCGCCCCCGTACCGGCGTACGGCTCGGGGGGCGGGTCAGGGGCGCAGCAGCACCTTGCCGACCTTCGGGTCGCCGGACCCCACCAGCTCGATGGCCTCGGCGAACCCGTCGAGCGGCAGCTCGTGCGTCACCAGCGGCCCCGGGTCGAGCAGACCGGCCGCGAAGACCCGCACGGTGTGCGCCCAGGCGTCCGGCGGCGCCCCGAACACGGTGTGCACCTCCAGCTGGCGCACCACCAGGTCGGTGGGGTCGAGCCCGTCGGCGCCCGGGGCGGGGATGCCGGTCAGGACCAGACGCCCGCCCCTGCGGAGCAGCGCGGCGGCGGTGCGGGCCGCGTCGGCGGACCCGGCGGTCTCGACGACGACGTCGAAGTCGTCGGGGAGGGGCTGGTCCTTGGTCCGGAAGTCGCTCGCGCCGAACCGCCGCGACAGCGCCTCCCGGTCCCCGCGCGTACCGACGACCAGCAGCTCGCCCGGGGACGTGGCACGCAGGAACTGCACGGCGAACATGCCGAGCGTCCCGGTGCCGACGACCGCGACCCGCTCGCCGGGGCGGGCGTTCGCCTTGAGCGCGGCGGCGGCGACGCAGGCGGCCGGCTCCAGCAGGGCGGCGGCGGTGAGGTCGGCGCCGTCCGGCAGGACGTGCAGGAGCCGGGCGGGCAGGGTGAGGGTGGGCGCCATGGCCCCGGGTTCGGTGAAGCCCGTCTCCTCGTACCCGGCCGTGCACAGCGTCGTCTCGCCCGCGTGGCAGCGGTCGCAGACCTGGCAGTTGCGGAACCCCTCACCGACGACCCCGCGCCCGACCAGGCCGGCGGGGACTCCGGCGCCTACCCGCTCCACGGTCCCGGACCACTCGTGCCCGGGGGTGAGCGGGTAACGCACGTACCCCTCCGGGCGGTTGCCCTGGTACACCTCGCGGTCGCTGCCGCAGATCCCGGCCGCGTGCACCCGGACCAGGGCCTCGCCGGGGCCGGGCTCGCGCGGCTCGTGCGGCACGATCCGGTGCTCGCCCGGCGCGTCGACGACGACCGCGCCGCTCATGCCCCGGTCCCCTTCGGCTTGCGCTGCTCCCAGCCCTCGGCCCACAGGTCGAACCGGGCCTGCTGCTGCGGGAACTCGGCCGCCGCGTCGGTGTCCAGCTCTACGCCGAGGCCGGGGGCGTCGGACAGGTGGAAGCACCCGTCCTCCGGGTTCACCTGCGGGGCGCCCTTGACCACCTTCTTGATCTCCGCGTCGGCGAAGTCGTTGAAGTGCTCCAGGATCTTGAAGTTCGGGGAGGTGAAGCCGACCTGGAGGGAGGCCGCGGTGAGCACCGGCCCGCCCACGTTGTGCGGGGCGACCAGCGTGTAGTGGGTCTCGGCGGTGGCGGCGAGCTTGCGGGTCTCCCAGATGCCGCCGATGTGGCCGACGTCGGGCTGGATGACGTCCACGGACTGGTCCTCGAACAGCTCGCGGAACTCGATCCGGTCGTGGATGCGCTCACCGGTGGCGACGGGGATGTCGACCTTCTCGGCGACCTTCCGCAGCGCCTTGAGGTTCTCCGGCGGCACCGGCTCCTCCAGCCAGGCCGGCTTGAAGGGCGCGAGGTCGCGCGCGAGCCGGACGGCGGTGGAGGGCGAGAAGCGGCCGTGCATCTCCAGCATCAGCTCGGCGTCCGGCCCGATGGCGTCCCGCACGGCCTCGATCAGCGAGACGGCGTAGTTCGTCTGCTGCTGGTCCAGCTCGAAGTGCCCGGTGCCGAACGGGTCGATCTTCAGCGCCCGGTACCCGCGCTCCATGACTCCCCGGGCCGCCTTGTGGTACGCCTCCGGGGTCCGCTCGGTCGTGTACCACCCGTTGGCGTACGCCTTCACCTTGTCGGTGACCTTGCCGCCCAGCAACTGCCAGACCGGGACCCCGAGGGCCTTGCCCTTGATGTCCCAGCACGCCATCTCCACCACGGCGATACCGGACATCACGATCTCGCCCGCCCGGCCGTAGTCGCCGTACTTCATGCGGCGGACCAGGTCCTCGACAGCGAACGGGTCCGATCCGAGAATGTGGTTGGCCTCGGCTTCCTTCAGGTAGCCGAGGAGAGCGTCGGTGTGCCCCAGCATCCGGGTCTCGCCGACTCCGGTGATGCCCTCGTCGGTGTGCACCTGGACGTAGGTCAGGTTGCGCCACGGCGTCCCGACCACGTGTGTGCTGATTCCGGTGATGCGCACGGCGGTTGCCCCTCGCTGTGTTCGATATTTCGTCACTCGTTCGAAATGCTGGCGTGACAGTAAGGAGGGGGCGGCGGGGGTGTCAATGGGTCGGACACATAACGGTTTCGGCAGTTTCCCGAGGCGGCGCGGAACGGTCCGGACCGCTTCCCCACACAACCTTCACAGCGGCCTCTAGGAACACCGCTGTTGCGGAACTTAACCTTCCCGCGTCATGGACTACTGCCTCCCGTGCCGACGGCACCTCAACGGCGCCCTCGCCTGCCCGGGCTGCGGCACCCCGGCCGACGAACTCCACCCGCCCGAGCGCCACTTGCCGGAGGTCTCGCCGGACGCGGAGCACGCGGCGCCCGTACCGCCGGCCGCGGAGGAGGCGTCCGACGGCACCCCGGACGAGGTTCCCACCGGTGCCCGGGCCGGCCGCCGCGACCGCAAGGCCGCCGCCCACCGCCGCCGCCGTCGCCGGACCCTGTTCGTCGCCGCGGGATTCGTCCTGGCGGCCGGCGGCCTGAGCCTCGCGGAACTCGGCCTGGACGCCCCGGGCTCCCAGGCGGCACCGGCGGCCGCCGGGGACGAGACGACGGACGGCGGGGTGACCCGTGAGGTGGGCGAGACCTCGGCCGCACCGGTCGACGGCACGTCGAGCACGACACCCCCTTCGGGCACGCAGTCCCCCGAAGCCTCCGCCTCCGCCTCTTCCTCCCCCTCCTCCTCGGCCTCGGCGTCACCGTCGGAGTCGGAGTCGTCGGGGTCCCCCCAGGCCGAGAACCCGGGGACGCCGGACACGGACGAGGACTGGTCCGCGCCCACGGCCCCGGAGCCGGAGAACACACCGCCTCCGTCGACGCCCCCGAACGACCCGCCCCCGGCCGCGACCCCCACCCCGGCACCGACGCCCCCGACCCCGACCCCGACGGAGACGTGCGACCGCTTCCTTTGGTGGTGCACCTGAGGGCTCGCGCCACCCTCCGCCGCCGAGCAGGCTTACCGTGGCCGCCGGTCACCGGCCACCGCCGACGCGCGCCCGCCGCCGACGTGGGCGGACGCACCCCCCGGTTCAGTCCCGCAGCATCCTCCGCAGCGCGTCCCGCAGAGCGACCCGTTCGCCCTCCGACAGCCCTGCCAGCGGCTCCCGGGCGAAGCGCAGGGACTCCCGCAGGCTCCGTGCGACCCGCCGGCCCTCCTCCGTCGCCGCGGCGACCTTGACGCGCCGGTCGGCGGGGTCGGGGCGGCGCTCGACCAGGCCCCGCGCCTCCAGCCGGTCCACGATCCCCGTGACGTTCGACGGCTCGCACTTCAGCTTCTGGGCGAGCTTGCGCATCGGCAGCGGCTCCAGCGACAGCAGGCTGAGCAGCTTGGCCTGCGCCCCGGTCAGGGCGCGTTCGGCGGCCGCCTCCTCGTAGTCGGCGTGGAAACGGGCCACGACCTCACCGATCAGCTCGACGACTTCCAGGGTGAGCGCGTCGGGTCGGCGGGTGGTGTCGCGTGGTGTGGCCATGGAAACAAGGGTACCCATTTGTTTGACAAGGTGAAATGTTCAGTCGCATGGTTGTTTCAGAGGCTGAAACATCGCCTGTGACCCCGACCACCGGAAAGGCGCCCTCATGACCGACTCCCCCGCCCTCCCCACCGTCAACCGCGAATGGCACCTGCTCAGCCGCCCGGTCGGCTGGCCCAAGCCCGAGGACTTCTCCCTCGTCGAGGCGGAGCTGCCCACCCCGGGCGAGGGCCAGGTCCTGGTGCGCAACCTGTACGTCTCCGTCGACCCGTACATGCGCGGCCGCATGAGCGCCGCCAAGTCCTACGTCGCCCCCTACGAGCTGGGCAAGCCCATGCAGGGCGGCGCGGTCGGCGAGGTCGTCGCCTCCAACGCCGAGGGCCTCGCCGTGGGCGACCACGTCCTGCACTTCTTCGCCTGGCGCGAGTACGCCGCCGTGGACGCGAAGAACGCCGTCAAGGTGGACCCGGAGGCGGCGCCGCTGTCGACGTACCTCGGGGTGCTCGGCATGACGGGGCTCACCGCGTACGCCGGCCTGCTGCGCACCGCCGCCTTCAAGGAGGGCGACTCGGTCTTCGTCTCCGGTGCCGCCGGTGCCGTCGGCAGCCAGGTGGGCCAGATCGCCAAGCTCAAGGGCGCCTCCCGGGTCATCGGCTCCGCAGGCTCCGACGAGAAGGTGAAGCTGCTCGTCGACGAGTACGGCTTCGACGCCGCCTTCAACTACAAGGACGGCCCGGTGAGCGAGCAGCTGCGCACCGCCGCCCCGGACGGTGTCGACGTCTACTTCGACAACGTGGGCGGCGACCACCTCGAAGCGGCCATCGGCTCCCTCAACCGGGACGGCCGCATCGCGATCTGCGGCGCGATCTCCGTCTACAACAACACCCAGCCCGCCCCGGGCCCGAAGAACCTCGCCCGTCTCATCCAGACCCGCGGCCGGATCGAAGGCTTCCTGGTCGGCGACCACTACGACCTCCAGCCGCAGTTCGTCCAGGAGGTCGGCCCCTGGGTCGCCTCCGGTGAGCTGAAGTACCGCGAGACGGTCGTCGAGGGCATCGAGAACAACCTGGAGGCCTTCCTCGGCGTCCTGCGCGGCGACAACACGGGCAAGATGATCGTCAAGCTCTGAGGTCCCCAAGGCCCCTGAGGCCAACAACCCCCGAGGCCGGCGCCGGGCACCCGGCGCCGGCCTCGCGCGGGAGCGCCCTTCCCGGTCTTTCCGGGATGCGGTAGCGTCTTTCCGAAATCCGTCGTGATCGTGGGCGCGAGTCGCGGCGGACCGAGGAGGAAGACAACCGCAATGCCGATTCAGCAGTCCGAGGTCCTCTACACCGCCGTAGCCACCGCCGAGAACGGCCGTGACGGCCGGGTGGCCACCGATGACGGCAAGCTCGACGTGGTCGTGAACCCGCCCAAGGAGATGGGCGGCAGCGGCGCGGGCACCAACCCCGAGCAGCTCTTCGCCGCCGGGTACAGCGCCTGCTTCCAGGGCGCGCTCGCCGTCGTGGCCCGCCAGGAGGGCGCCGACGTCACCGGTTCCACCGTCACCGCGAAGGTCGGCATCGGCAAGAACGACGACGGGTTCGGCATCATCGTCGAGATCTCCGCCGAGATCCCGTCCGTGGACGCCGCCACCGCGCGGTCGCTGGTGGAGAAGGCCCACCAGGTCTGCCCCTACTCGAAGGCGACCCGCGGCAACATCACGGTGACGCTCGTCTGACCGGACTCGTCCGCGCACGCACCGGGGGGGGGGGGGGGGGGGGGAGGGGGGGGGGGGGGGGGGGGGGGGGGGGGGGGGGGGGGGGGGGGGGGGGCGAGGA
>NZ_JBWKKZ010000001.1:657631-872698 GCF_056430705.1 Streptomyces sp. NPDC045956
CGCCACCCCCCAAACGGGATACCTCCGCACAACCCTCCCTCCCTTCCCCCCTCCCCCCCCCCCCCCACCCCCCCCCACCCCCCCCCCCCCCCCCCCCCCCCCTTTCCCCCCCCCCGCGGCCGTCCGCGCGCTCAGCGACCCGGTGCGGCCCGGTACGGGTGCGACTCCATCGCGGCGAGGGCGCCCCGAAGGTGCCCGGTAGAGTTCCGCCCATGCGCGATCTCGGGGCGGGTTTCGGTCACCTTCTGAAGGGCCAGCGATGGGTGGCCCGGCACGGCAGGAGCTACGGCTTCGGCCTCCTGCCGGGTCTGATCACCCTGGTCCTGTACGCGGCGGCACTGGTCGGACTGGCCCTGTGGGGCACCGACTTCGTGGCCTGGGCGACCCCGTTCGCCGACGACTGGTCCAGCCCCTGGGCCGGACTCTTCCGCGGCTTCCTCACCGCCGTCCTGTTCGCCCTCGCCCTGCTGCTGGCCGTCCTCACCTTCACCGCCGTCACGCTGCTGGTGGGCCAGCCGTTCTACGAGAGCCTCTCCGAACGGGTCGACCGCGACGTCTCCCCGGACGGCACCGCTCCCGAGTCGAACCTGCCGCTCCTGCGCGAGCTGTGGATCTCGGGCCGCGACAGCCTCCGGATCCTGGTCCGTGCCCTCGGATGGGGCGTGCTGCTCTTCGCCCTCGGTTTCATCCCGCTCATCGGGCAGACGGTGGTCCCGGTGATCGGGTTCTTCGTCACCGGCTTCTTCCTCACCGAGGAACTGACCTCCGTCGCCCTCCAGCGCCGCGGGGTCCAGCTCCGCGACCGCCTCGCCCTCCTGCGCTCCCGCAAGAGGCTGGTCTGGGGCTTCGGCACGCCGCTCGGCGTGGCCTTCCTGGTGCCGTTCGTCGCGGTCTTCCTGATGCCGGGCGCGGTCGCCGGCGCCACCCTCCTCGCCCGTGAGCTGCTGGGCGAGGAGACCCGCGACGGCGACGACGACCGCTCCGACGGCGGCTCCACGGACCCGGTGGTCAGCCCCGGTCCGGCCCCGGCGCACTGACCGCCGCGGCCACGATCGCCCGCACCTGCGCCACGATGTCCAGCCGGTTGCGCACGAACGCGGGATCGGTGACCGCCCCGGTCGCCGGATCGGTGTTCCCGGCGCCGAACTGCAGCACCGGGGTGTGCACGTGCCCGCCCGGCAGCGTGCCGCGCAGCCCGAGCCGGTCCCGCAGCAGCGTGGCCCGGTAGGCGATCTCGTTGGACAGGTAGTCCCCGCCGCCCCCCGCGCGGGCCGTCGACCCCGGAGTGGGCCCCTCGGGCCGTACGACCGGCTCGGTGCCGCCCGCCGGGATCTCGGTGACGCTCGTGTTGTCGTACACGGGGAAGCGCCCGGTGTCCGCGGCCGTGATCGCCTCGTGGGGCAGCGTGGTCGTCGTCCACTGCGGCTGCGTGGACGGGTCGGTGACGGGCACCGTCTCCGTGCGGGAGACGTTCTCGTTGTCCGCGAAGCCGCCCCGCCAGGCCCCGTTGGTCCGCTCCACGTCGAAGCGCCCGACCCGCCCCTGGCTCACGGTCGTGAACAGGTCCACCCGTGGCAGGTACGGCCGCAGCGCCCGCTCCACCGTCCCCTCGGCGAAGTCCCGCCAGCGCACCGGGAACACGGCCGTCTCCACGCGCGCGGGCCCGTCCGGCGTGTCGATCACCGTGCCGTCCAGGGCGAGCGCGGTGGCGCCGGAGGGGTTGGAGATCCGGATGTCACGGTCGAGGGTGAAGGGGTCGAAGCCGGTCAGCAGGACCCGCTCGACGCCCTCGTCCCGCTCACCGCGGGGCAGGCGCAGATCGCTCTGGCCGCGGGAGGCCCGCTCCAGCACGTCGAGCAGCGCCGCCCGCCGTCCCTCGGACAGCCGGAAGCCGGGTGCCCAGGCGCGCAGTTCCCGCGTCATCCCGAGCCGCGCCCAGTACAGCGGGCGGTCGTCGTCGCGGCTGAGGTCCCCGCGCGCCGGCCCGCGCCCCTGCGCCCGGTCCACGGCCCGCCGCCACAGCGCGGTGCCCTCGCGGGCGACGACCCGGCGGGCCTTCCGGTAGGAGTCCGCCCGGTCGAGTACGCGGGCGAACGCCGGCGTCACCCCGTCGAACCCGGAGCGCCGCAGGATCTCGCGGGGCACCTCCCCGTCGAGGCGCCGTTCCTCGACGGTGGGGGCGGACACGGGGGAGGGGTCCGGAGGAGCCGCCGTGGCCGTCGCCGGGGCCACCAGCCCCGCCACCAGGGCCAGTCCGAGTACGCCGGTCCGAACGCGTATGTGTGTCAAGGGAGTCCAGGTCCTTCCGTCGCCGTGGGGTGCGCTGCCGGACGGCGGCAGTATCGCGTGACGGGAGGGGCGTGCGCTACGGCACGGCTTGGTGGGCGGCCTCGAAGGCCCCGGCACGGGGTCCGGGGCGGGGCCGACCGGCTCGTGGGCGTTTGTGAAGGGTTCGTACGAACTCGTGATCGGACGCCCGATCGCGGACCGTGGGATCACCGCGACGATTACCGTCTGAACCGGGACGTCTCCAGACGGCGTCCCCCCGCGAACAGCCCCGGCCCGGAACCTGACGGCCGGGCCGGGGCTCGCCGGGCCGGCCCGCGGTCATCGGTCATCGGTCACCGGTCACCGCGCCGAGAAGGCGTACACCGTCTCCGAGCGGAACACCTCACCCGGCCGCAGCACCGTGCCGGGGAACTCCGGCCGGTTCGGGGAGTCCGGGAAGTGCTGCGTCTCCAGCGCGACGCCCGCACCGGGCGCGAAGGGCTCGCCCAGGTGGTCGGCGGTGTAGAGCTGGAGGCCCGGCTCGGTCGTCGACACCGTGAGCACCCGCCCCGACACGGGGTCGGACAGCTCGGCGACCTCCACGGCGGTGTCCGTCACCCCCTTGTCCAGGACGAAGTTGTGGTCGAAGCCCGAACCGACCTCGCGCGCCCGCCGGAAGTCGAAGCGCGTGCCCGTCACGTCCCGCAGTTCGCCCGTCGGGATCAGGGCGGCGTCGACCGGCGTGATCCGGGAGGCGGCCAGCCGCAGCTCGTGGCCGCCCGCGTGGCCGGAACCGGCGAGGTTGAAGTAGCTGTGGTTGGTCGGGTTCAGCACGGTCGGCGCGTCCGTCACCGCCTCGTAGGCGATCCGCAGCGCACCCGACCCGTCCAGCGTGTACGTCGTCGCGATCTCCACCCGGCCGGGGAAGCCCTCCTCGCCGTCCGGGCTGACCCGGCTGAGCCGGATGCCGTGCCCGCCGTCCCCGAGGGGCTCCACGTCCCACACGCGCTTGTCGAAGCCCCGCTCGCCGCCGTGCAGCGAGTTCGGCCCCTCGTTGCACACCGTCGCGTACGTCCGCCCGTCCAGCGGGAAGCGGCCGCCCGCGATCCGGTTGGCGTACCGCCCGACGAGCGCGCCCAAGTAGGGCCCCGGATGGGCCAGATAGCCGTCCAGGTCCGCGAACCCCAGCACCACGTCGGCGGCGTGGCCGTCCCGGTCGGGGATCTCGGCCGACTGCACGATCCCGCCGTACGACAGGACCCGGACCCGTACTCCGGCCCGCTCCAGGGTCCAGCGGTGGACCGGGGTGCCGTCGGAAAGTGTGCCGAAGAGTTCGTTCATGTGCGGAACTCTAGGACACCCGCAGGTCAGGGCGGTTTCAGGGTTTTTTCGCGGTCACCGCGCGGTACGCGATCTCCGCCAGCCGGGCCTGGCCGCTCACGCTCGGGTGGAACCAGTCCCAGCGGCTCAACTGGTCGGTGCCGAAACGGAACTCGTGCACCGCACCGCCGTCGGTGCGGCACCGGCGGTCCTTCGCGCAGACGTCCCGCAGTACGTCGTTGTAGGCCCGCACCCGGTCCCGCACGGTGTTGCGGCGCTGCGTCGCCGCCGCGTCCGTGGCGTCCGCGTCACCCAGCATCGAGGGGCACAGGCCCAGCTTCCACACCTGCTTGCCCAGCGGATTGGTGCGCCCCTCGGACCACAGCCGCTTGAGGTCCGGGATGCTCGCCACGTACACCTGGGCCTTCGGCAGTTTCGCGCGCAGGGTGGCCATGGCCTCCTCGAACCGGTCCCGGAAGTCCGCCACCGGGGTCATCGCCGAGGTGGTGGCGCGGCAGGCGTCGTTCGCCCCGACCATCACCGCGACGAGCTGCGGGCCGCGCGCCGCCGCCCGCGTCATCTGCCCGGGCAGGTCCTCCATCCGGGACCCGGTGACCGCGTAGTTCCAACTCCGCCCGGCCGCCCCGGACCGCCCGAGCAGCCGCACCGCGAGGCTGTCGACCTCGGCGCTGCTGCCGGTCGCCCACGAGACCTCGGGACAGTCGGACAGGACCGTGCAGGCGTCGAAGCCGCGCGTGATGGAGTCCCCCACGGCGGCGACCGACGCGGGGCTGGTGTCCCAGACGGGGGCCGGACGCGTCCGCTTCGAGGCCGAGGCGGACGGGCCGGGGGAGGCGTCGCCGCCCACGGCGTCGCAGCCCGTCACGCCGAGGACGGCGGCCGCCAGCACGGCGAGCACGGCACGCGAACGGCGCCGGACACGCCGCGCACCCTGCTCCGACCCCTGACCCATGTGGCTCCCACCCCTCGCCTCGTGCCTCCAGTGTCCTCAACCCATGACACCGCGCGGGGGTTCCCGCGAGCGGCGATGCAACGGCTCACACCCGTACAAGCGTCCTACTGGGTGAATACCCGGGGTTTGTCGGCACCGGGACCGACGGTACGTCACACTCCGCGCCCCGGCGCACGGTAGCCTCGGCCTCACGTGGCCCGCCCGGCCACAGCCGTTCCGCCCGTTCCGAGATGTCCCGCTCAGCCCGGAGGTTCCGGTGACGACACGTGGAGTTCTGTACGTGCACTCCGCGCCGCGCGCGCTGTGCCCGCACGTCGAGTGGGCCGTCGCCGGGGTGCTCGGGACGCGCGTGAGCCTGGACTGGATCCGGCAGCCCGCCGCGCCCGGCACCTGGCGCTCGGAGTTCTCCTGGCAGGGCCGGGCCGGCACCGCCTCCCAGCTCGCCTCCGCGCTGCGCGGCTGGCAGCTGCTGCGCTTCGAGGTCACCGCGGAACCGTCCGCGAACGCGGAGGGCGAGCGCTACAGCTGCACCCCCGACCTCGGCATCTTCCACGCCGTCACCGGCATCCACGGCGACATCCTCGTCCCCGAGGACCGGCTGCGCGCCGCCCTGGTCCGCTCCCGGAGCGGCGAGACCGACCTGGAGTCCGACATCGCGAGACTCCTCGGCAAGCCCTGGGACGACGAACTGGAGTCCTTCCGCCACGCGGGCGAGGGCGCCCCGGTCCGCTGGCTCCACCAGGTGGTCTGACCGCCGACGTACGCCGCCCACGCACGGGAAGGGCCCCCACCGGCCGGTGGGGGCCCTTCCCGTGCGTACGAGGGCGGCTCAGACCGTGCGGAAGGCCAGCACCACGTTGTGTCCGCCGAAGCCGAACGAGTCGTTCAGCGCGGCGATCCGGCCCTCGACGGGCAGCTTGCGGGCCTCGCCGCGGACGATGTCCGCCGCGGCCTCGGCCTCGGGGTCGAGGTTGTCGACGTTGATGGTCGGCGGGGCCACCCGGTGGTACAGGGCGAGCACCGTCGCGACGGACTCGACGCCGCCGGCACCACCGAGGAGGTGACCGGTCATCGACTTGGTGCCGGAGACCGCCATGTGGTCCACGTCGTCGCCGAGGACCTTGCGCAGCGCCTTCAGCTCGGCGATGTCACCGGCCGGCGTCGAGGTGGCGTGCGCGTTGACGTGCACGATCTCGGCCGGGTCCAGGTCGGTGCGGTCCAGCAGGTTCTGGAGGGCGTGCGAGATGCCGCGGCCCTCCGGCTCCGGCTGCACGATGTCGTGGCTGTCGGCGGAGATGCCCTGGCCGACCGCCTCCGCGTAGACGCGGGCACCGCGGGCCTCGGCGTGCTCGGCGGACTCCAGGACGAGGACGCCGGCGCCCTCACCGAGGACGAAACCGTCACGGCCCGTGTCGAAGGGGCGGGAGGCGCCCTGCGGGTCGTCGTTGTTCTTGGACATCGCCATCATGTTGCCGAACGCGGCGATGGGCAGCGGGTGGATCGCCGCCTCCGTGCCACCCGCGACGACGACGTCGGCGCGGCCGGTGCGGATCATCTCGATGGCGTAGCCGATGGCCTCGGCGCCCGACGCGCAGGCGGAGACCGGCGTGTGCACGCCCGCCCGGGCGCCCACGGCCAGGCCCACGTTGGCGGAGGGACCGTTGGGCATCAGCATGGGGACGGTGTGCGGGGAGACGCGGCGGACGCCCTTCTCCTTCAGCACGTCGTACTGGTCGAGGAGGGTCGTCACGCCACCGATGCCGGAGGCGATGACCGCGCCGAGACGGTCGGGGTCGACCTGGGCCGCCCCCTCCTCGGCGGGGCTCTCGCCCGCCTTGCCGGAGTAACCGGCGTCCTTCCAGGCCTCCTGCGCCGCGATCAGCGCGAACTGGGCCGAGCGGTCCAGGCGGCGGGCCTGGGGCCGCGGGATGACCTCGGAGGGGTCCACGGCGACCGGTGCGGCGATGCGGACCGCCTGGTCGGCGGCCCACTCCTGCTCCAGGGGCTTGACGCCGGACTTGCCGGCGACCAGGCCTTCCCAGGTAGAGGCTGCGTCGCCACCCAGCGGTGTGGTTGCGCCGATACCGGTGACGACCACGGTGCGATTGGTCGAGCTCACGGGAATTCTTTCTCCAACGGGATACGGGATTCGTACGGCGCCACCGCCGGGTGGCGGGGCAGTCAGCCCAGGACGGTGATCGGTGGATCAGCCCTGGTTCTTGAGGATGTAGTTGGTCGCGTCGCCGACCGTCTTGAGGTTCTTGACGTCCTCGTCCGGGATCTTGACGTCGAAGCGCTCTTCGGCGGCGACGACGACCTCGACCATGGACAGCGAGTCGACGTCCAGGTCGTCGGTGAAGGACTTGTCCAGCTGGACGTCCTCAACCGGGATGCCGGCGATCTCGTTCACGATCTCGGCGAGACCGGCGACGATCTCTTCCTGAGTGGCGGCCATGATGGCGCTCCTTCGTAGTTTCCAGAGGGTGTGGCGGCCCGCCGCGTCGGCGGCGGGTTGGTGCTGGTCTCCGTCCCGGACCGGATGATCCGGCACGGAGTGCCTAGGGGAGGGTAACGACCGTCGCGGCGTAGACGAGACCCGCCCCGAAGCCGATGACGAGCGCGGTGTCGCCGCTCTTCGCCTCGCCGGTCGCCAGGAGCCGCTCCATCGCGAGCGGGATCGAGGCGGCCGAGGTGTTGCCGGTGGTGCGGATGTCACGGGCGACCATGACGTGCTCCGGCAGCTTCAGTGTCTTCACCATCGAGTCGATGATCCGCACGTTGGCCTGGTGCGGGATGAAGACGTCCAGGTCGTCCGGGCTGATCCCGGCCGCGTCCAGCGCCTGCTGGGCGACCTTCGCCATCTCGAACACGGCCCAGCGGAACACCGCCTGGCCCTCCTGCGTGATCGCAGGAAACTTCACGTTGCCCTCGCTGTCGAGGGGCAGCTCGGAGACGTCGCCGATCGCGAACCGGTCCCAGGAGACCGTCTGCTTGATCGTCTCGGACTTGTCGCCCTCCGAGCCCCAGACGGTCGGGCCGATCGCCGGCTCCTGGGAGGGGCCGACCACGACCGCGCCCGCGCCGTCGCCGAAGAGGAAGGCCGTGGCCCGGTCCTCCAGGTCGGTCAGGTCGGAGAGCCGCTCCACGCCGATGACCAGGACGTACTCCGCCGAGCCCTCGACGACCATGCCCTTGGCGAGGGTCAGGCCGTAACCGAAGCCCGCGCAGCCCGCCGAGATGTCGAAGGCGGCGGCCTTGTCCGTGCCCAGCTTGTCCGCGATCTCGGTCGCGACGGCCGGGGTCTGGCTGAAGTGCGACACGGTCGAGACCACCACCGCGCCGATCTGCGAGGCGGCGATCCCGGCGTCCGCGATGGCCTTGCCGGAGGCCTCGATCGACATCGCCGCGACGGTCTCCTCGGGCGAGGCCCAGTGCCGCGTCTCGATGCCGGAGCGCGAGCGGATCCACTCGTCGGACGAGTCGATCTTCTCGAGGATCACCTCGTTCGGCACCACCCGCGTCGGGCGGTAACCGCCGACGCCGAGGATGCGCGCGTACGGGGCGCCCTTGCTGGGCTTGATCTTCGACATGCTCTCGCGCTCCTTGTCAGGCCTGCTGGGCGTGCTCGGCGACGAGCTCGCGGGCCGCGTCGAGATCGGCGGGGGACTTCAGGGCCAGCGTCTTCACGCCCGGCAGCGCGCGCTTGGCCAGCCCGGTGAGCGTGCCACCGGGGCACACCTCGATCAGCGCGGTGACGCCCAGCTCCTGGAACGTCTCCATGCAACGGTCCCAGCGGACCGGGTTGGCGACCTGGCCGACCAGCCGCTCCAGCACCTCGGCACCGGAGGCGACGGCCTGTCCGTCCTTGTTGGAGACGTACGTCACCTTGGGGTCGGCCGGCGTCAGCGCCTTCGCGGCCTCGGCGAGCTTGTCGACCGCGGGCGCCATGTGCTGCGTGTGGAAGGCGCCGGCCACCTTCAGCGCGACGACCTTGCGCACGCCCTCGGGCTTGTCCTCGCTCAGCGCGGCCAGCTGCTCCATGGTGCCGGCGGCCACGATCTGACCGGCGCCGTTCATGTTCGCCGGGGTCAGGCCGAGCTTCTCCAGGTGCGCGACGCTCACCTCGGGGTCGCCGCCGAGCAGCGCGGACATGCCGGTCTCGGTGACGGCGGCGGCCTCGGCCATCGCCAGGCCCCGACGGCGTACGAGGGACACCGCGGCCGTGTCGTCGAGGACGCCCGCGAAGGCGGCGGCCGTGAACTCGCCGACGCTGTGGCCGGCGACGGCGCCGGGCGCGAGGTCGGCGATGTCACCGAGTGCCGCGGCGGAGAGGATGCCGGCCGCCACGAGCAGCGGCTGTGCCACGGACGTGTCTCGGATCTCGTCCGCGTCGGCCTTGGTGCCGTAGTGGGCGAGATCGAGTCCAATGGCGTCGGACCAGGCGGCGACGCGGTCAGCGGCGCCGGGCAGGGCGAGCCAGTCAGTCAGGAAGCCGGGCGTCTGGGCGCCCTGGCCGGGAGCGACGAGTACGAGCACTCTCACACTCTCTCTTGAGGACGGCCACGGCCGCCCGTGGGGACAGGGACGAAGAACGGGAGGGGGTTTTGTGGACCCCCGACAAAAGCTTAGAGTTGCGGATCTCCATCGGCCAGACGCCCCAGGATGAGCGCGATCCGCAGTGTGAACGCAGACCGTACATCAGAGGGTGACCATCCGGTGACGTCAGTCACACGTCGGAGCCGGTAGCGCACGGTGTTCGGGTGAACGAAGAGCATCCGGGCGGCGCCTTCGAGACTGCTCGCCTGTTCGAGATAGACGCTGAGCGTCTCGAGCAAGGCTGCACCGGCCTCCTCCAGCGGTCTGTAGATCTCCTCCACCAACTGCTCGCGGGCCGAGGGGTCGGAGGCGATGGCGCGCTCCGGCAGCAGATCGTCGGCCAGCACGGGGCGGGGGGCGTCCTGCCAGGCGGTGCACGCCTTGAGCCCGGCGGCGGCGGCCTGCGCGGACCGGGTCGCGGCCAGCAGGTCCGGCACCACGGGACCGGCCACGACCGCGCCCTGGGCGAACGGCCCGATCAGCGACTTGGCCACCGCGAGGGGGTTGTCGCTGCCCCCCGCGATCACCACCAGCCGGTCCCCGAGCACCCCGGTCAGCACCTGGAGCTTGGCGTGCCGGGCCGCGCGCCGGATGGCCTCCACGGTCAGCTCGGAGTCGCCGTCGGGGGCCGTGCCCAGCACCACGCACACGTGCTCGGGGGAGTTCCACCCGAGGGCGGCGGCCCGCGACACGGCCCCCTCGTCGGCCTCGCCGCTGAGCACGGCGTTCACGACCAGCGACTCCAGCCGCGCGTCCCAGGCACCGCGTGCCTCGGCGGCCTGCGCGTAGACCTGGGCGGTCGCGAAGGCGATCTCCCGGGCGTACACCAGCAGCGCCTCGCGCAGGACCGACTCGTCCCCGGGAGCGGCGACCTCGTCGATCGCGGACTCCATGACCTCGATCGTCGTCCGCACCATCTCCACGGTCTGCCGCAGCGTGATGGCCCGGGTCAGCTCGCGCGGCGCGGTGCCGAAGACGTCGGTGGAGATGGCCTGCGGGGCGTCCGGGTGCCGGAACCACTCGGTGAAGGCGGCGATGCCCGCCTGGGCGACCAGCCCGATCCAGGAACGGTTCTCCGGTGGCATGGCCCGGTACCACGGCAGTGTCTCGTCCATCCGCGCGATGGCCTGCGCGGCGAGCGATCCGGCGGACTGCTCCAGCCGCTTCAGGGTCGCGGTGTGCGAGTGGACGGGCCGGGTGGGGGCGTCGGGCTTGCCGGTTTCGGGTTCGGGCACGGGGACAAGACTGCCTTATCGGGACGGGCGGGTGTGCCGCCGGGGCTACGGTGAACGACGTGATGGACGTACGCCGCGCCGACGAGCGCTTCCCGGGCGGTGATCCGGCAGCCGGGATCGTCTCCCGCCACGCCTTCTCCTTCGGCCCCCACTACGACCCCGACAACCTCCGCTTCGGCGCCCTGCTCGCCTGCAACGAGGAGCGTCTGGCCCCCGGCGCCGGCTTCGACGAGCACCCGCACAGCCACACCGAGATCGTCACGTGGGTGGTGGAGGGCGAGCTGACCCACCGCGACACCGCCGGCCACGAGACGGTCGTCCGCGCCGGCGACGTCCAGCGCCTCAGCTCCGCGGCCGGCGTCCGCCACGTCGAGCGCAACGACGGCCCCGCGCCCCTGACCTTCGTCCAGATGTGGCTGGCCCCGCTCACCCCCGGCGGCGACCCCGCCTACGACATCGTCCGCGGCATCGCCGACTCCACCCCGTACGCCGTCCCCGAGGCCGGCGCGATGCTCCACGTCCGCCGCCTGGCAGCGGGCGAGCGGACGGCGGTGCCGGACGGGGCGTACGTGTACGTGCACGTGGTGCGGGGCGAGGTGACGCTGGGCGGGGAGACCCTGAACGCGGGCGACGCGGCCCGCGTCACGGACGCCGAGGCGCTGGACGCGGTGGCGGTGACACGGGCGGAGGTGCTGGTGTGGGAGATGGCGAAGGGTCCTTGAGGACGTCGGTGACCTGGACTCAGTCGTCCTGCTGCTGTCGTGTCAGCCATGGTGAAAGGACGGCACGAAACTCCTCGTCAGTGATGTGCGTGCCTCCCCAACCGAATCGCTCCCATGCCTGGGCACGCTGCAACACGGGGAGCGGGATGGCGAACGCGTGACGGAAGACGGCGATGAATGAGATGACGCCGAATGTCGCTCCCAGGCTCTCTCGGGAGAGCAGAGCAAGATCGACCGCGTCCATCCCTTCTGCGTGAGCCGCCTGTAGCTCGCCTGCAACCTTCTCCACTTCGTTCATCCTGGACTCAGCCCCTCCTCGTGTGCACCTTTGGTGCTTCCGAAGTGCGCCGGGGTGGGCTCCTCCCGAGGGAGCCCACCCCGGCGCACGTGTGGCAACCCGTGATCGGCAACTTGTTACCTGAACGCCGCTCCCACGTTCGTGTAATGGCCCGGCATGCCTCGGAGCTCAGTTATCTCCACATGGGGGTATCCCGCTCTCTGAGACATCTTTCCGGTGAACGTAGCCAGTGCCGCCTCTTCGAGTGAAGCGCCGCCTCGGACGGCGGCGTTGAAGGAGTCGAGGTCGTCGCTCAGGTCACCGCCGTTCTGCCAGTACGCCTTGACTCCCTTCACATGGCTGCCGAAGTGGGCAAGTGCGGCGTTACGCATCTCACTGCCTCTTGGCGTGTCCTTGCCCGCCTTGATGACGAACGAGACGAGGCCGTCCTTGTCGATATCAGCGACGATCCCAAGTCCGCTCGGGTAGACGTCGATGTAGGTGGGGCAGTTGATACTACGAGCGAGGACGGCAGTATCGCCCGAGAGTGCCTCAGCGGGCCTGGGACCGCGTGCCTTGGCAGTCGGGTTGCCTTTGAGGCACAGAGCCCGAAGCTGCTGGAAGGACGCTCTGGTGATGCCTGCGACGGCCGCTTCGGGCAGGTTGAGTGCACGCAGGGCCTTGTAGGCGTCGGTGAAGCGGACACCGGTCTTCGCGGCGGCGTCGAGCGCCTTGACCGCGTCCGCGATAGGCCTGAGGATCTTGCCTGCGAACAGGCTCGCGACGTCCACCAGGGCCCAGGCGCAGCCGCTCGCGCTGCCGCTCGCGCCTCCCGGGGCGATCTTCTGGGCGCACTTGATCCAGCCGGAGGGCAGGGATCCCCGGCCGGCGCGACGGGGCACCCTAGGCATGCGACATGATCACGTCACAAGATCGCGAACCGTGCTCGACTGAAACGCGATCATGGAGAAGGAGTGAAAATCCCCTGTGGATCCTGTGTGTCACCTGCCGGGAGGTGCTGTCCCGGCATGCGTGGACGACAGACGGGGATTGACCGGAACGCGCCCCTCGTAACGGCGGTATCCGCAGGGCTCGGACTGCCTACCGCAGGCCCTGGACGAACGCCCGCCAGGCGTGCGCACCGACGGTGACGACTGGCCCGGCCGGGTTCTTGCTGTCCCGCACGGGAACGGAGTCGGTGGCGTGGCCCTCGGCGACCTCGACGCACTCACCGCCGTTGCTTCCGCTGTAGCTGGACCTGCGCCACTCAACGTTGCTCAGTGCTGTGCGGGGTCGCATAGCGTTCCTCCATCACGCGGGTGATCAGTCTCACCGAGTCCTCGGGGGAGAGGGCTGAGGCTTGCAGTCGAGCGTAGCCGAACGAGCGTTCCTTGATCACCTCTGGGCTGGCGGTCATGTGGCCTTGGTCGTAGCCGTCCTTGTAGAAGAGGTCGGGGTCGGTGTCGAACCGCAGAAGAGTGAACGTCCCCATCATGCCCGTGTGTTGGCCCGAGGTCAGCGGCAGGACCTGGATCTGCACCCAGGGCGCGGTCGCGTAGTCCAACAGGCGGGCGAGTTGCCCGCGCATCACGTCCCGGCCGCCGATCTCCCGCAGCAGGGCGGCCTCGTCCAGGACGACCCACAGGGCGGGCGGCCGGTGGCGCAGGAGGATGCGCTGACGCTCCATCCGGGCGGCGACCATCTCGTCCACGTTGCCCCGGTGCTCCACGTCCAGCACCGCCCGCGCGTACTCCTCCGTCTGCACCAGCCCGTACACCAACTGCGCCTGGTACGTGGAGATGTACGTCGCCTTCGCCTCCATCTCCGCGTACGGCTGGAACCACGTGGGCAGTTGGCTGCGCAGCACCAGGCCGATCAGGCGGGAGAAGAGGCCGTCCGTGCCGAGGGCGGCGTCGACCCGTTCGGAGAAGTCCCTGGTCGGGACCTTCCTCGTGGTCTCGATCTGGCCGACCAGTGAGCCGGTGCAGAAGATGATCTCGCCGAGCTGGGCCTGGTTGAGGCCGTGGGCCTCGCGTTGGCGGCGCAGCTCCCAGCCGTAGTAGTCGAGCGGGGAGGCGGTCGGGTCGAGGGACTGGATGTGGGCCACTGCGGTACCTCACTCACTCCGGGACTACGGGCGGGGCGGGCGGCAACGTTCGGAGACGTTCGTCCCTCTGTGTAGTCGAGCGTATGCGGAGCGCGTCATCCTCTGTGGTGTGAACCGTGTAACTGGTCCGCCCGTCGCCGTACGGCGTGACGCCTCAGCCCCGCACCTCCGCCAGCACCGCGTCCGTGAACGGCGGCCACGTCTCGACCGCCCACGGGCCGAAGGCGCGGTCGGTCAGGGCCACGCAGGCGAGTCCGGCGTCCGGGTCGATCCACAGGAACGTGCCCGACTGGCCAAAGTGGCCGAAGGTGCGGGGCGAGGAGGCGGCGCCCGTCCAGTGGGGGGACTTCCCGTCGCGGATCTCGAAGCCGAGGCCCCAGTCGTTGGGGTTCTGGTGGCCGTAGCCCGGCAGCACGCCCTTGCGGCCCGGGTACTGCACCGTCATCGCCTCGGCGACCGTGCGCGGGTCCAGCAGGCGCGGGGCCTGGACCTCGGCGGCGAAGCGGAGCAGGTCCTCCACCGTGGAGACGCCGTCCTTAGCCGGGGAGCCGTCCAGCGTCGTGGACGTCATGCCCAGCGGCTCCAGCACCGCCTGCCGCGCGTACTCGGCGAACGACATGTCCGCCGCCTTCGCGATGTGGTCGCCGAGCTGCTCGAAACCGGCGTTGGAGTACAGCCGCCGCTCCCCGGGCGGGGCGGTCACCCGGTGCTCGTCGAAGGCCAGCCCGGAGGTGTGCGCCAGCAGGTGGCGCACCGTCGACCCGGGGGGACCGGCCGGCTCGTCCAGCTCCACGGCACCCTCCTCGTACGCGACCAGCGCCGCGTACGCCGCGAGCGGCTTGGTGACCGAGGCGAGGGGGAAGCGGTGCGCGAGGGGGCCGTGGGTGCCCAGGATCGTGCCGTCGGCGCGTACGGCACCCGCCGCGGCGGTGGGGACGGGCCAGTTCTCGATCGACGCGAGGCTCTTCAAGGACATGCCCGTGAGCCTAAGCGGGTCACAGGTGCAGCCGCATGGAGGGGTCGGTGTCCCGGGTGAAGCCCATCGACGCGTACAGCGGCTCCGCGTCCGGGGACGCGGTGAGCATGACGTGCCCGGCGCCCCGCTCGCGGAACCACTCCAGCAGTGCCTCCATGCAGGCGCGGGCGTATCCGCGACGCCGGGCCCCGGGGTCCGTGGCGACGCTGAAGACGTACCCGGTCAGCCCCCGCGGATTGCCGGCCCGCCCGATCCGGTACTCCACCGTGCCCACCACCAGCGCCGCCAGCGCCTCCGGCCGCTCCGGGTGGTCGGCCACGAACGCGGCGAAGTCGCCGTCCGGGTCGGCGAGCCGCGCCCGCAGCACGGGCAGCGAGTCGGCGTGCCAGTCGGTGGAGGGCGGGCGGCCCACCGCGTCCAGCATCACCTGGCGCAGGCGGAGCACTTCGGCCGCGTCGGCGGCCACGGCACGGCGTACGGGACTCATGCCCGCACGCTAGTGACCCGCCCCGTCGGCTGTCCTGCCCATTTCCGGCGGCGGCGCCCCACCCCCGCTCTCTTCCGCGGGCGCTTGCCTGGAGTGCACTCCAAGGTCATAGCGTGGAGTGCATGACGGTGATGGAGACCAAGGCCAGGACCCTCGCGCCGAACAACGCCACCGGTACGGACATCTGCTCCGCCCCGCCCCCGCGCCACCCCCGCCCCGACGGGCAGGACCGCTACACCATCAGCGAGGTCGTCGCCTTCACCGGCCTGACGGCCCACACGCTGCGCTGGTACGAGCGGATCGGGCTGATGTCCCACATCGACCGCTCGCACACCGGCCAGCGCCGCTACAGCAACCGCGACCTGGACTGGCTCGACTTCGTCGGCAAGCTGCGCATGACCGGCATGCCGGTCGCCGACATGGTCCGGTACGCGGAGCTGGTGCGCGAGGGCGAGGGCACCTACCGCGACCGGCGGGAACTGCTGGAGTCCACCCGCCGCGACGTGCTGACGCGCATCGCCGAACTCCAGGACACCCTCGCGGTACTCGACCGCAAGATCAGCTTCTACGGGGACGCGGGCCGCGCCCGCGGAACGGAGACGACCCGATGACCGACCACAGCATCCCGACGGTACGGCTCGGCGACCAGGGCCCGCTGGTGGGCGTCCAGGGCCTGGGCTGCATGGGCATGAGCTTCGCCTACGGTCCCGTCGACGCCGACGCGTCGCGGGCGACCCTGGAGCGGGCGCTGGAGCTGGGCGTCACGCTCTACGACACGGCGGACGCGTACGGGGCGGGCGACAACGAGCGGTTCCTGTCGCCGTTCTTCAAGGCACACCGCGACGAGGTCGTCATCGCGACCAAGTTCGCCCTGTCGATCCCGCCGGACGACCCGACGAAGCGGATCATCCGCAACGACGCGCCGTACGTCCGCCAGGCGGTCGAGGCGAGTCTGCGGCGGCTGGACGTCGACGTCATCGACCTCTACTACATGCACCGGCGCGACGTGAACGTGCCGGTCGAGGAGACCGTCGCCGTCATGGCCGACCTCGTCCGCGAGGGCAAGGTCAAGCACCTCGGGCTGAGCGAGGTGACGGGGGCGGAGCTGCGCGCCGCGCAGACGGTGCACCCGATCGCCGCCGTGCAGTCGGAGTGGTCGCTGTTCAGCCGGGACATCGAGGCGGGCGTGGTGCCGGCCGCCCGCGAGCTGGGCGTGGCCCTGGTGCCGTACTCGCCGCTCGGCCGGGGCTTCCTCACCGGCTCCTTCGTCCACGCCGACCGCGACCTGACGGACGGCGACTTCCGCCGTCAGCAGCCCCGCTTCACCGGCGACAACGCGGCGGCCAACGCGGCCCTCCTCGACCCCGTCCGCACGGTCGCCGAGGCCCACGACGCCACCCTCGGCCAGATCGCCCTGGCCTGGGTCCAGCAGCAGGCCCGGGTGCACGGCCTGCCGGTGATCCCGATCCCGGGAACGCGCAGGCCGGCCCGGGTGGAGGAGAACACGGGCGCGACGCGGATCGTCCTCACCGAGGAGGAACTGGCGGCGCTGGAGCCGATCGCGGGCAAGGTCGCGGGCGACCGGTACGCGGACATGACGTTCACGTCCGCCGGGCGGGAGTAGAGCGGCGTCACAGCTCCGCCAGCAGCTCGGCCTTCTTCGAGGAGAACTCCTCGTCCGTGACCAGCCCCTGCTGGTGCAGCTCACCCAGGTGCCGGATCCGCTCGGCGATGTCCGCGGGGTCGCGCCGGGGCGCCGGGACCGGCACCGGCACCGGGGCGCCCCCGCCCCGCTCCCGCACCGCCGCCAGCACCGCGGCGGCGAACGGCAGCGACTCGTGCACCGGCCCGTACCCGAGCCCGAAGACGACCGAGGCGGGGTCCTGGTCGGCCTGCGGGGCGACGGGCGCGGGCTCCCTCGGCAGCAGCCTCAGGTACCCCTCGAAGGCCTCGGGGGACCGCCACTCCACCCCGCCCAGCCCGGCGACCGGGAAGCTCTGGTCGCCGGCCTTCCACTTCGCCGACGAGGCGCCCGTCCAGGACCAGCGGAAGGACACCGCCTTGCCGTCGAAGGACGCCTTCCCGTCGTACGCCTTGAAGTGCAGCGGCGCCTCGGGCGCCGCGACGAGGTACCGCTCCGTCTCGTCGGACCCGGTCAGCAGGGCGCGCAGCTCGTCGGCGTAGTACTCCGCGAGCGTCTCCCGCTCGGCGGGCAGGACGAGCCGGTACGGGTCACCGCTCTCCTTCAGCTGCCCGGCCGCCGCCTCCATCAGCGGGTCGGCGCCCGGGCGCAACTCCATGCGCAGCACGACGGTGCCCCGCCGGCCGGGCGTGAGCGTCACCCCGGCGATCGCCTCGACGGGGACACGGCGTTCCCCGAGGGCCTGGAACAGCTTGGGCGTCCGAATCCCCCGTTCGTAGCGGATGAGCACGGAGTCGGACTCGAACTCCCAGGCGGCATGAAATCCGGCCAGTACGTCACCCATGCGGCTCATCGTATGCGGCACGAGCACTTCCGTCCCCTCCCCGTGCAAACCGGAGTATCTGCGCCTCTACGCGCGTCAGGCCGCCGCCGTCGCGGACAAATCCGCCCGGCATGTGTCGTTCTCGCCGGCGCAGGCGACCGTGGGGTATGCGCCAACGCCGATCTGCGCGAAGTTCCGGAGGCTCTCCGTGCCCGGCACGAAGTAGCCGCTGTGCCCCTGGGCGCCCCGCGCGGACAGGAGGCGCGCCCCGAACGCCGGGGACACCGGGTCGGCGCCGTGCCCGAGGCCGCCGACCTCCAGGTACGGCACGTCCTGGATCCAGTCGTCGGCGTCCCGCATCGCCCACACCCGGGCCGAGGTGTGCAGCTGGGCGGCCTTCTCGACGCGCATGCCGGGGCTGCCGGCCACCGCGATGTCGGTCACCCGGCGGGGCAGCGCGTCGGCGGCGACGCCGCACACCACCGAGCCGTAGCTGTGGCAGAACAGCGAGACGGGGGCGCGGCCGGGCAGCGCCCGCAGCAGCGCGTTCAGCCGGGCGGCCCCGTGCTCGGCGCGGATCGCCGTGGCCGCCTCCATGCCGAGGCCGCTGGGGGAGGTGTAGTCGGCCCAGGCGATCACGGCCGTGTCGGTGCCGGGGCTCGCCGCGCGCTCGGCCGTGTGGAGCGACTCGGCCATGCCGACGGGCGCCGAGTACTTGCGGTGGGTGCGCTGGAAGGTGAGCAGCTCGGTGTCGACGCCGGGCACGACGACCGACACGCGCTCGGCGCGGCCCAGGTCGCCGAAGACCTCGGCGACCTTGCCCGCACCCGCCGGATCGAAGGCGAGGATGTGCCGGTCGCGGCGGAGCAGCGCCTCGTACTGGTCCGCACGCCGGCCGGCCTCGTGCTGGCCCGACAGCGACAGGCGCTTGTCGTGCATGCGCAGCCGCTCCACGGCGCGGGCCTTGCGCAGCGCCGCGCGGTTGGCGAGGTAGCGCAGGTCGACGGGGGCGCCGTTCATGTTGCCGACGGCCAGGGAGTAGCGGCGGGCGAGGCTGGTGCGCTGCCACTCGGTGAGCGAGGCGAAGAAGCGGGCCAGCCGGGCGGGGGACGCCTGCGCGTCGGGCAGCCGGCGGCCGTCGATCCGGCCGTGCTCCCAGGCCGTGACCGACGCTTCGAGGGCCGTGGGGCCCCGCTGGTTGCGCAGGGCGGTCCAGCCGGTGGTCGCCAGCATCACGAACACCACGGCCAGGGCGAGCAGTGCGCGCCAGACGTTCAGCTGCGGGGAGGTGTCGAAGGAAGTCACTGGGAGGACACACTAGGAGAACGGGACGGTCTCGCGGGAATCCAGTGACACGGATCACGTTTCGATCATGCGCTACGGGGTTGGGTCCGCCCGTCCGGCCCCGTGGGCGCTCCGCCAGTCGCCCGTGAGCGCGGGTTCCACCTGATCGAGGTGGGCGGCGGCCAGCTCGCGCAGCGCCGCGAGGCCGGCGTCGCCGCGCGCCGACCAGATCCGTTCCGCCACCCGGATCACCGCGCCGAAGACGGCCACGACCACGCGGGGACGCGGGTCCGCGTCGATGTCGAGGCTCTCGCGGTCGGCGACGACCCGGGCGATCTCCTCCTCCAGCTCCGCCGCCCGCCGCAGATGGGCGGCGAGCAGCGCGGGTGTCGACTCGATCACCTGGTAGAAGCGCATGTGCAGCTCCAGCGGGACCAGCCGCTCGACGGCCTCGCCGATGGTGTCCCAGCTCTCGTCGAGCGCCCGGCGCATGGCGGCCGGCGGCGGCTCGCCGGGCGGGCGGCGGCGGACCGCCTCGACGAAGTGCGACTCCGCGAGCCGCGCCACGAAGAAGGCCGCGTCCTCCTTGCTGGCGAAGTAGCGGAAGAAGGTGCGCTGCGAGACATCGGCCGACTCGGCGATGTCGTCGACGGTCGTCTCCTCGTAGCCCCGGTCGGTGAACAGCTCCAGGGCGGACCGCAGCAGCGTGTCCCGGGTGCGCCGCTTCTTGCGCTCACGCAGGCCCGGTGGGGTGGCCGTGTCCGCCATGTTCAACAGATTCGCTCCTCGGGTCGGCGCCGGCATGCTGCCCCGCCGTCGTTTCCGCAGTTCAGGCTAGAGGGAGATGACATGTCAGTTACCGACTAGTGAAATGGTTTGTCAACTGTCAGTGACTGTCACTAGCCTCGAACGTATGACTAGTCAGACCACCATCGACAAGACGGGACCGGGGGACGGGGGGACCTCGTCCGGTCCGTCGGGCCCGGCACCGGCCGGCGGACTGCGCGGCCACCCCTGGCTCACCCTCGTCACCGTCGCCGTAGGGGTCATGATGGTGGCCCTCGACGGCACCATCGTGGCCATCGCCAACCCGGCGATCCAGGTCGACCTGAAGGCCAGCTTCGCCGACGTCCAGTGGATCACCAACGCCTACTTCCTCGCCCTCGCGGTCTCCCTGATCACCGCGGGCAAGCTCGGGGACCGCTTCGGCCACCGGCAGACCTTCCTCATCGGCGTGGTCGGGTTCGCCGCCGCCTCCGGTGCCATCGGCCTGTCCGACACCATTCCGCTGGTCGTCGCCTTCCGCGTGCTCCAGGGCGTCTTCGGTGCCCTGCTGATGCCGGCCGCGCTCGGCCTGCTCCGGGCGACCTTCCCGGCCGAGAAGCTCAACATGGCCATCGGCATCTGGGGCATGGTCATCGGCGCCTCCACCGCGGGCGGCCCGATCCTCGGCGGCGTCCTGGTCGAGCACGTCAACTGGCAGTCCGTGTTCTTCATCAACGTGCCGGTGGGCGTCCTCGCCGTGGTCCTCGGCGTCATGATCCTGCTGGACCACCGCGCGGTGAACGCCCCGCGCTCCTTCGACCTCCTCGGCATAGCCCTGCTGTCCGCCGCGATGTTCTGTCTGGTCTGGGCGCTCATCAAGGCCCCCGAGTGGGGCTGGGGCGACGGGAAGACGTGGCTGTTCCTCGTCGTGTCCGTCGTGGGCTTCGGGCTGTTCGCCTTCTGGGAGACGAGGGTCAGGGAGCCGCTGATCCCGCTGGGGCTGTTCCGTTCCGTCCCGCTGTCGGCGGGTGTCGTCCTCATGGTCATGATGGCGATCGCCTTCATGGGCGGCCTGTTCTTCGTGACGTTCTACCTCCAGAACGTGCACGGCATGAGCCCCATCGACGCCGGCCTGCACCTGCTGCCGCTCACCGGCATGATGATCGTCGGCTCGCCGCTGGCCGGCGTGATGATCACCAAGGTCGGCCCGCGCATCCCGCTCGCGGGCGGCATGGCGTTCACCGCGCTCGCCATGTACGGCATGTCCACGCTGGAGACGGACACCGGCAGCGGCATCATGTCGCTCTGGTTCGCCCTGCTGGGCCTCGGCCTCGCGCCCGTCATGGTCGGTGCCACCGAGGTCATCGTCGGCAACGCGCCGATGGAGCTGTCCGGTGTCGCCGGCGGTCTCCAGCAGGCGGCGATGCAGATCGGCGGCAGCCTCGGCACGGCCGTGCTGGGCGCCGTGATGGCCTCCAAGGTCGACAACGACCTGGCGGGCAACTGGGCGGACGCAGGCCTTCCGAAGCTGACGCCGGAAGAGCTGGGCCAGGCCTCCGAGGCGGTGCAGGTCGGCGCGGCACCGGTGGCCGAGGGCATGCCGGGGCCGATGGTCGCGAAGGTCACGGAGGTCGCGCACGACACCTTCATCTCCGGCATGAGCCTCGCGTCGCTCGTGGCCGCCGGTGTCGCGGCCGTCGCCGTGCTGGTCGCCTTCCTCACCAAGCGCGGCGCGAACGCGGAGGCCGGCGCCGGCGTGGGCCACATCTGAGGATGTTCCGCGCGTTACCGGCCCTGTTTCGCCCATCCGGGTGACAGGGCCGGTGAACCCCTGGCCTCCCGCCGACCGCGCAGGTCACAGTGGGTCAAGTCCTCCGCAGGGCACGGAGGGCGAGTGGCTGCGGCGCGCTGCCGGAGGGGGGCAGCGCGCAGGCAGCACGTCCGCGGCAGGCATGAGCCGCCGCAGGGGGGTACCCGAACTCCACGATGAGTTCAGGGAGTTGACGATGGCAGGCTTCGGCACCGGATCGCGCAGGCACCCCCGCTCACGTGGCCGGACGTGGTCACGGACCGGGCCGGATCGCGCGACCCTCGCCGTCGCCGGACTCGTCTGCGCGGTCGCCGGCTTCTTCGTGCTGGGGATCGTCCTCGGCCCCGCCGCGATCGTCTGCGGCCGACTGGCCATGGGCCGCACCTGGGCGGGCCCCCGCCCGGTTCCGGCCGTGGTCGCGGTCGTCCTGGGCGTCATCGACACGGTCCTGGCGGTCCTGTGGCTCATCGGCGCGGCACCCCTGGGCAACGGTCTCCTCTGACCCGCGACCACGCCGGGGGAGAGACCCCGGGCCCGCGCTACTCCGCGGCGTCGGAGACGGCGGGGACACGGGCCGAGGCGGCAACGGACGCCGGACCGGCAACGGACGCCGGAGCAGCACCGGCGGGTCCAGGCTCTCCGGCCCCCCTCAGTCCCGCGACCTCCGCCTGCAGGGCCCGCACCTCCTCCGTCAGCGCCCGGATCGCCTCGGTCTGCCGCCGCTCCTCCACGTCGTCCCGCTCGAAGCGCGCCAGGAACCACGCCGCGATGTTCGCCGTCACCACACCGAGCAGCGCGATGCCGGACAGCATCAGGCCGACGGCCAGCAGCCGCCCCACCCCGGTGGTCGGCGCGTGGTCCCCGTACCCCACGGTCGTCATCGTGGTGAACGACCACCACAGCGCGTCCCCCAGCGTGCGGATGTTCCCGCCGGGCGCGTCCCGCTCCACGGACAGCACCGCGAGCGAACCGAACATCAGCAGCCCCACCACCGCCCCGGCGACGTACGTCGTCAGCCGGATCTGCGGGGCCATCCGCGCACGCCGCCCGACCAGCAGCAGGGTGGAGACCAGCCGCAGCAGCCGCAGCGGCCGGAGCAACGCCACCGCGCACAGGTCCAGCCAGTGCGTACGGACGAACCGCCGGCGGTCCTCGCTCAGCACCAGCCGCACCACGTAGTCCACGACGAAGGCCGCCCACACCAGCCACTCCGCCAGCGCGCACGCCCGGGTCAGGGAGCCGCTCGCGGAACTGTTCACGATGGGGACCGCGTACGCCACCGCGAACAGCACGGCCAGCGCCAGCAGCGGCCGCTGGGTGCGCCGCTCCCAACGCTCCCGTGCCGTCCGCCGCTCGATGCCCTCGCCCGTACGCGCCATCCCCGCATCGTAGGGAGCCCGGAGGCCGCCCGGGGCGGCGGAGCCGGAACCCCGCCGCCCCGGACGCCGTGCCCGTACCTAGGCGTCCCCGCCGGCCACGCCCGGGTCGGCCGCCGTCACGTCGAGCAGCCGGTACCGGTCCACCGCCTGCTTCAGCACCGACCGGTCGACCTTCCCCTCCCGGGCCAGCTCGCTCAGCACCCCCACCACGATCGACTCCGCGTCGATGTGGAAGAACCGCCGCGCCGCACCGCGGGTGTCCGCGAAGCCCCATCCGTCCGCGCCCAGCGACTGGTACGTGCCCGGCACCCAGCGCGCGATCTGGTCCGGCACCGCCCGCATCCAGTCGGACACGGCCACGAACGGGCCCTGCGCGCCGGCCAGCTTGCGCGTCACGTACGGGACCCGCTGCTCCTCCTCGGGGTGCAGCAGGTTGTGCTCCTCGCAGGCCACCGCGTCGCGCCGCAGCTCGTTCCAGGAGGTCGCCGACCAGACGTCGGCCCGCACGTCCCACTCCTCGGCGAGGATCCGCTGCGCCTCGACGGCCCACGGCACCGCGACGCCGGACGCCATGATCTGCGCCGGGATCGAACCGCCGGTGGCCTCGCTGAAGCGGTGGATGCCCCTGAGGATGCCCTCGACGTCCACGTTCTCCGGCTCGGCGGGGTGCCGGATCGGCTCGTTGTAGACGGTGAGGTAGTAGAAGACGTCCTCGCCGTGCGGGTGCTCCTCGTCCCCGCCGTACATCCGGCGCAGGCCGTCCTCGACGATGTGCGCGATCTCGAAGCCGAAGGCCGGGTCGTACGCCACGCACGCCGGGTTCGTCGAGGCCAGCAGCTGCGAGTGGCCGTCCGCGTGCTGGAGCCCCTCACCGGTCAGGGTCGTGCGGCCCGCGGTCGCACCCAGTACGAAACCGCGCGCCAACTGGTCGCCCATCTGCCAGAACTGGTCGCCGGTGCGCTGGAAACCGAACATCGAGTAGAAGACGTAGACCGGGATCAGCGGCTCGCCGTGCGTGGCGTACGCCGATCCGGCCGCGATCAGCGAGGCCGTGCAGCCGGCCTCCGAGATGCCGTCGTGCAGCATCTGCCCGGTCGGGGCCTCCTTGTAGGCGAGCAGCAGCTCCCGGTCCACCGACTCGTACTGCTGCCCGAGCGGGTTGTAGATCTTCGCACTCGGGAAGAACGAGTCCATGCCGAACGTGCGGTACTCGTCCGGTGCGATCAGTACGAAGCGCTTGCCGAGTTCCTTGTCCCGCATGAGGTCTTTCAGCAGCCGCACGAAGGCCATCGTCGTCGCGATGGACTGCTGCCCGGACCCCTTCTTCACGGTCGCGTACGTCTTGGCGTTCGGTAGCGCGAGCGGTTTCGACCGCACGACACGGGTCGGGACGTAGCCGCCGAGACCCAGCCGGCGGTCGTGCATGTACTGGATCTCCTCGGTGTCCCGGCCGGGGTGGTAGTACGGCGGCGCGCCGGACTCCAGCTCCTTGTCGGAGATCGGCAGGTGCAGCCGGTCGCGGAAGCGCTTGAGGTCGTCGACCGTCAGCTTCTTCATCTGGTGCGTGGCGTTGCGGCCCTCGAAGTTCGGCCCCAGCGTCCAGCCCTTGATCGTCTTGGCGAGGATGACCGTCGGCTGGCCCTTGTGCTCCAGCGCCGCCTTGTAGGCCGCGTAGATCTTCCGGTGGTCGTGACCGCCGCGGCCCAGGTGCAGGATCTGGTCGTCGGTCATGTTCTCGACCATCGCGCGCAGCCGGTGGTCGTCGCCGAAGAAGTGGTCGCGGATGTAGGCGCCGGACTCGGTGGCGTAGGTCTGGTACTGGCCGTCGGGCGTGGTGTTCATCCGGTTGACCAGCACGCCGTCGCGGTCCTGCGCGAGCAGCGGGTCCCAGGTGCGGTCCCACACCAGCTTGATCACGTTCCAGCCGGCGCCCCGGAAGACCGACTCCAGCTCCTGGATGATCTTGCCGTTGCCGCGCACCGGGCCGTCCAGGCGCTGGAGGTTGCAGTTGACCACGAAGGTCAGGTTGTCCAGGCCCTCCCGGGCGGCGATGGAGAGCTGGCCCAGCGACTCGGGCTCGTCCATCTCGCCGTCGCCGAGGTAGGCCCACACGTGCGAGCGGGAGGTGTCCGCGATCCCGCGCGCGTGCATGTAGCGGTTCATCCGGGCCTGGTAGATCGCCCCGATCGGGCCGAGGCCCATCGAGACCGTCGGGAACTCCCAGAAGTCCGGCATCGACCGCGGGTGCGGGTACGACGACAGCATGTGCGGCGCCTTGGACTTCTCCTGCCGGAAGCCGTCCAGGTGCTCCTCGCTGAGCCGGTCGAGCAGGTACGCGCGCGCGTAGATGCCCGGCGAGGCGTGACCCTGGAAGAAGACCTGGTCACCGCCGTCGCCCTCGTCCTTGCCCCGGAAGAAGTGGTTGAAGCCCACGTCGTACAGGGACGCCGAGGAGGCGAAGGTCGCGATGTGCCCGCCCACCCCGATACCGGGCCGCTGGGCGCGCGAGACCATCACCGCCGCGTTCCAGCGGGTGGCGTTGAGGATCCTGCGCTCGATCTCCTCGTTGCCCGGGAAGAACGGCTCGCTCTTGGTCGGGATGGTGTTGACGTAGTCCGTGCTGCGCATCTCGGGCACGGCCACGCGCTTCTCGCGGGCCCGCTCGATCAGCCGCAGCATCAGGTAGCGGGCCCGCTCCCTGCCGCGCTCGTCGACGGCGGCGTCGAGGGAGTCGAGCCACTCCTGGGTCTCCTCGGGGTCGAAGTCGGGGACCTGACTCGGGAGGCCGCCAATGATGATCGGACTGCGATCATTGCGATCGGATGCGGAAGCCACGCTGTTCCTTCGCTGTCGGAGGGCCACTTTGCCGGGTGTCTGCGCCGATTCCCCGCCGATTCACCATCGTGTACCTCGCGAGGGCAAACGTCATCTGTACCGTGGGGTAACCGGTTCCCCCATGGGGATCGGGGGCACGTTCATTCGAGTCTCGTACCCACACGTGGTTCCCAAATACGCAAACGGGGCAGATAGGTGTGGTGTACGTCACCTTTGGTCTGGACGGCATGGCTGGAGTTGCGGCGACACGGCCGGGATCGTCACCGTTTCGGCGGTCCCAGTCGCCGGGTACTTGCGCGATCCGTCCCGCCCGTGTGGACTACGGCCAATGCTTCGCGCACGCGCGTGGCTGAGACATTCACCAAGACATGATCAGGAGGCAACCCGTGAGCGCGACCGCGGACCACGCGGAGGAGCGGACGAACCCTGCCGCCAGGCTGGGTTTCCAGCCCGGGCAGGTGGTCCAGGAGATCGGCTACGACGACGACGTCGACCAGGAGCTCCGCGAGGCCATTGAGGGCGCCGTCGAGGGCGAGCTGGTGGACGAGGACTACGAGGACGTGGCCGATGCCGTCGTGCTGTGGTTCCGTGACGACGACGGCGACCTGACGGATGCGCTGGTGGATGCCACCACGTACATCGAAGAGGGCGGGTCGATCCTCCTTCTGACGCCGAAGACCGGCCGGTCTGGGTACGTCGAGGCCAGTGACATCTCGGAAGCCGCGACGACGGCCGGACTGACGGCGTCCAAGAGCGTCAGCGTCGGCAAGGACTGGAGCGGCAGCCGACTGGCCACGCCCAAGGCCGCCAAGTCCAAGCGGTAGCCGGCCGGGCTCCGCACCACCCGACTCCGGACGGGCCGACCGCCGTCGGCCCGTCCGCGGGTCCGTGAGGGTTCCTGCGTAGGGTGTTTCCAGCGAACCATCCACGGAAGGGACGAACAGGACATGGCGATCCAGGTCGGCGACAAGGCCCCCGACTTCGAGCTGAAGGACAACCACGGCGCGACCGTCCGGCTGTCCGACTTCCGAGGCCGCAGGAACGTCGTGCTGCTCTTCTACCCGTTCGCCTTCACCGGCGTGTGCACCGGTGAGCTGTGCGAGGTGCGGGACAACCTTCCGCAGTTCTCCGACCGCGACACCCAGGTGCTCGCCGTGTCCAACGACTCCATCCACACCCTGCGCGTCTTCTCCGAGCAGGAGCGCCTGGAGTACCCGCTGCTGTCCGACTTCTGGCCGCACGGCAACGTCTCGCGCGCGTACGGCGTCTTCGACGAGGACAAGGGGTGCGCCGTCCGCGGCACCTTCATCATCGACCGGGAGGGCGTCGTCCGCTGGACCGTGCGCAACGGCCTGCCCGACGCCCGCGACCTGACCGAGTACGTGAAGGCGCTCGACTCCCTCTGACCGACTCCTTCCGACCGGCATCGGTTCGACACCGAGTGATTTGTCGGTCCCAGGGCCTGCGGGGGGCGGGAACCCGTCACTAGGATCGAATCGTTGATCCGATATCCACGCACTACGGGGCTCCCCGCCCCTGGACACCAATGGAGGACTCGTGGGAGTCAGCCTCAGCAAGGGCGGCAACGTTTCGCTGACCAAGGAGGCCCCCGGCCTCACCGCGGTCATCGTCGGTCTGGGGTGGGACATCCGCACCACGACCGGTACCGACTTCGACCTCGACGCCAGCGCGCTGCTGCTGAACAGCGGCGGCAAGGTCGCCAGCGACGCGCACTTCATCTTCTTCAACAACCTGAAGAGCCCGGACGGATCGGTCGAGCACACCGGCGACAACCTCACCGGTGAGGGCGAGGGCGACGACGAGCAGATCAAGATCGACCTCGCCACCGTCCCCGCCGACGTCGAGAAGATCACCTTCCCGGTCTCGATCTACGATGCCGAGAACCGCCAGCAGTCCTTCGGCCAGGTGCGCAACGCGTTCATCCGCGTCGTCAACCAGGCCGGCGGCGCCGAGATCGCCCGGTACGACCTGTCCGAGGACGCCTCCACCGAGACCGCCATGGTCTTCGGCGAGCTGTACCGGCACGGCGCGGAGTGGAAGTTCCGCGCCATCGGCCAGGGCTACGCCTCGGGTCTGCGCGGCATCGCGCAGGACTTCGGCGTGAACGTCTGAGTCACCGCCACATCCGGGGCCACCGCCCCGACCGTCCGGCGCCGCACGGTTTACGTGCGGCGCCGGACGCGCAGGACAACCGAGAACCATCACCCGGGGAGGGATCACCATGGGCGTCACGCTTGCCAAGGGGGGCAACGTCTCCCTGTCCAAGGCCGCACCGAACCTCACACAGGTACTGGTCGGGCTGGGCTGGGACGCGCGTTCCACCACCGGAGCACCCTTCGACCTGGACGCCAGCGCGCTGGTGTGCAGCAGCGGCCGGGTGCTCGGCGACGAGTGGTTCGTCTTCTACAACCAGCTCAAGAGCCCGGACGGCTCCGTCGAGCACACCGGCGACAACCTCACCGGTGAGGGTGACGGTGACGACGAGTCGGTACTGGTCGACCTCTCGGCGGTGCCGGCCCACTGCGACAAGATCGTCTTTCCGGTCTCGATCCACATGGCCGACGAGCGGGGCCAGACCTTCGGCCAGGTCAGCAACGCCTTCATCCGGGTCGTCAACCAGGCCGACGGCCAGGAACTCGCCCGGTACGACCTCAGCGAGGACGCCTCCACGGAGACCGCGATGATCTTCGGCGAGCTCTACCGGTACCAGGCCGAATGGAAGTTCCGCGCGGTGGGACAGGGGTACGCGTCGGGGCTCCGGGGCATCGCTCTAGACTTCGGCGTCAACGTTTCGTAAAGCCGCGTACGGCGCGGGGGAGCCCCGTACACATACGATTGGGTAGCCAGTGGTTCTGAAAACCTTCGGGTGGTCGTTCGCGGTCACCGCGCTCGGCCTGGTGGCCGCGGTCTTCTACGGGGGGTGGGCCGCCTTCGGCGTCGTGGCGATCCTGTCCGTCCTGGAGATCTCGCTGTCCTTCGACAACGCGGTGGTCAACGCCGGGATCCTGAAGAAGATGAATGCCTTCTGGCAGAAGATCTTCCTCACCATCGGCATCCTGATCGCCGTGTTCGGCATGCGCCTGGTCTTCCCGGTCGTGATCGTCGCCATCAGCGCGTCGCTCGGCCCGATCGAGGCCGTCGACCTCGCGCTCACCGACAAGGACCGCTACCAGGAGCTGGTGACCGACGCCCACCCGTCGATCGCCGCCTTCGGTGGCATGTTCCTCCTGATGATCTTCCTCGACTTCATCTTCGAGGACCGGGAGATCAAGTGGCTCGCTCCGCTGGAGCGCGCGCTGGCCAAGCTCGGCAAGGTCGACATGCTGTCGGTCTGCATCGCCCTGATCGTGCTGCTCGTCTCCGCCATCACCTTCGGCGCCCACGCCCACCAGCACGGCGGCACCCACGCCGACAAGGCCGAGACGGTCCTGCTCTCCGGCATCGCCGGTCTCATCACCTACCTGGTCGTGGGTGGTCTCTCCGGCTTCTTCGAGGACAAGCTCGAAGAGGAGGAGGAGCGCGAGCACGAGGCGGAGGAGCAGGCCGAACGGGCCGGCAAGCCCAAGTCGGCCGTCAAGCTCGCCGGCAAGGCCGCGTTCTTCATGTTCCTCTACCTGGAGGTCCTGGACGCGTCGTTCTCCTTCGACGGCGTCATCGGCGCCTTCGCCATCACCAACGACATCGTCCTGATGGCCCTGGGCCTCGGCATCGGCGCCATGTACGTCCGGTCCCTGACCGTCTACCTGGTCCGCGAGGGCACCCTCGACGACTACGTCTACCTGGAGCACGGCGCCCACTACGCCATCGGCGCCCTCGCCGCCGTCCTCCTGGTCACCATCCAGTACGAGATCAACGAGTTCATCACCGGCATGATCGGCGTGGTCCTGATCGGCGCCTCCTTCTGGTCCTCGGTCCGCCGCAACAAGCGGCTCGCCGCGGCCGGGGGCGACGGCGGCAAGGAGAAGGCGGAGGTCTCCTCCGGGGTGTGAAACCCTGCTCTTCCCGGGCCGGGTTCACCCCCGGTGCGCCTGCTCCGTTGGTGTGAACAGGGCCCGGACGAGGAACGCTCTGTGCGGGGCGGTCGACGAGGACGTTTCCTCGGGGCCGCCCCGTCGGCGGTCTGCGTCAGTGGTCTGTGTCGGCGTTCGGCGGTCGATGAGATGGGGGCGGGAATGGGTTTCTTGGACGGGCTGTGGCGCGGCCGCGAGAGCGAGTTCGACTCGGGCAGCGCGGCGACCAACTCCATCCAGCTGACCAAACGGCACAGCCAGGTCTCCCTGGACCGGCAGGGCGCGGCCACCGGCAACCTGCGCGTCAACCTCACCTGGCGGATGCGGACCTCGGACATCATGGGTTCGCAGCGCGAGAGCCTGCTGCGGCACCCCTTCAAGGCGCTCAAGCCCCCCGAGGTCGTCGGCCACAGCCAGAGCATGGTCAACGTCGACCTCGACCTCGGCTGCCTCTACGAGCTCCAGGACGGCACCCGCGGGGTCGTCCAGCCGCTCGGCGGCTTCCTCGGCGACGTCAACGCCCCGCCGTACGTCAAGCTCAGCGGCGACGACCGGTTCGGCTCCGCGTCCGGGGAGACGATCTACGTCAACCTCGACCACAAGGACGCCATCAAGCGCCTCCTGCTCTTCGCCTACATCTACGACCAGACCCCGGCCTTCGACCGGACGCACGCCATCGTCACGCTGTACCCGAGCAACGGCCCGCGGATCGAGATAGGCCTCGACGAGCGTCACCCGCAGGCCCGGTCCTGCGCCGTGGTGATGATCGAGAACGTGAAGGGCGAGATCGTCGTCCGCCGCGAGGTGAAGTTCGTGTACGGCTTCCAGGGCGAGCTGGACCGGCTGTACGGGTGGGGCCTGCAATGGGGCCGGGGCCACAAGAGCAAGGCCGAGCGCTGACGCCCGGCCCCTCCTCCCGCGCCGGTCAGCGCCCGATGAACTGGGGGCCCTGCGGCGGCAGCCGGAAGTCCGGGTCGGGCGTCCCGGTGGCCGGCGGCGGGTAGCCGTAGCCGGACTGCGCACCGGTGACCCCCGCGGCGGCGGGCGCCTGCGGGTATCCGTGGCCGGGGCGGCCGGCCGGCTGCGGATAGCCGTAGGCCGGCTGGGCCGCCGGCGGCTGCTGCGGATAGCCGTAGGCGGGCTGGGCCGGTACCCCCGGGGGCTGTTCCGGCGGCAGCGGACGCGAGACCTCCGGGAGGGGCTGCACGGTCGTCGGCTCGTCCGGACCGGCCGCCGGCGGGACGGGCGCGGACCGCGGGGCCGCCATGGGGTCCTCCGCCCCCTCCGACTCGTCCACCGAGATGCCGAAGTCGGTCGCCAGGCCCTTCAGCCCGTTCGAGTAGCCCTCGCCCAGCGCCCGGAACTTCCACCCCTCCCCGCGCCGGTACAGTTCGCCGCAGATCAGCGCCGTCTCCTGGCCCGTCTCCGGCTTGACGTCGAAGGAGGCCAGCGGCTCCGCGTCGGCGGCCGAGGCGTCGTGCAGCAGGATGCGCAGGGAGCGGACCCGGTCGAAGGAGACGCCGTCCGCCGACGCCACCAGCAGGATCCGGCCCACCGAGGCCTCGACCCCGGTCAGATCTGTCTGGATCGTGTCGGTCAGATCCTCGCCGACCCGCTTCTTGCCCAGCCGCCAGACCTGCCCCGAGGGATGCCGCGGCTGGTTGTAGAAGACGAAGTCCTCGTCGGAACGCACGCGGTCGTCCGGCCCCAGGAGCAGCGCGGAGGCGTCGACGTCGGGGACCCCCTGCCCGGGTGTCCAGCGCAGTACGGCGCGTACCGTGGTGGCTTGCAGCGGGACGTTCGACCCCTTCAGCATCGCGTGCGTCATGCCGTCATCCTGCCCTCTCGGTCCTGGTCACGACAATGCGGGGGCGGGAACCCGGTCCGTGTCGCCTCGCTCCCGGTCGCCGCCGTCGACACGACCGGGTTACCTGGAATTCATGCCCGGTGGGAACCTCCGACATGGATACGTACGTACTATTACCGGCCACCTTCGGACAGACCGCAGGTCGCCCAGACACTAGCGGGGGAGTTCTCATGCGTCATTTCGGGCAGATTGCCCCCGAAGTGCGGAAGCGCCTCTTCCACAAGGAGCCCTGCACCTTCACGGCGGACTCCCCGGCCCGGCTGCTCGCCGCGGCCCTGGGCGCCACGCTGTACAGCCCGGCCACCCGGCCCCGACTGGCCGACGACATCCTCAAGCAGGGCGCCGCCGGTGTGGTGTCGATGGTGCTGTGCCTGGAGGACTCGATCGACGACGCCGACGTACCGGTCGGCGAGGAGAACCTCGTCCGCCAGCTCACGGACCTGGCGGAACGTTCCGGCGCCGACGTCCCCCTGCTGTTCGTCCGGGTCCGCACCCCCGAGCAGATACCCGACCTCGTCCGGCGCCTCGGCCCCGCGGTGCGCCTGCTGTCCGGCTTCGTGCTGCCGAAGTTCACCGAGGAACGCGGTGTGCCCTTCCTGGAGGCCCTCTCCGCCGCCGAGGCCGCCTGCGGCCGCAGGCTCTTCGCCATGCCGGTGCTGGAGTCGCCCGACCTGCTGTACCGGGAGTCCCGCGTGCAGACGCTGGAGGGCATCTTCCGCGCGGTCGACAAGTACCGCGACCGGGTACTCGCCCTGCGGCTCGGCGTGACCGACTTCTGCTCCTCCTACGGGCTGCGCAGAGGCCCCGACATGACGGCGTACGACATCCAGATCGTCGCCTCCGTCATCGCCGACGTGGTCAACATGCTGGCCCGCGTCGACGGCACCGGATTCACGGTGACCGGCCCGGTCTGGGAGTACTTCCGCGTCCAGGAGCGGATGTTCAAACCGCAACTGCGCCAGAGCCCCTTCCTGGAGGGCCAGGCCGTCGCCCTGCGCCAGAAGCTGATCGAGCACTCCATGGACGGCCTGCTGCGGGAGATCTCCCTGGACCGCGCCAACGGCCTGCTGGGCAAGACCTGCATCCACCCCTCGCACGTCCTCCCCGTGCACGCGCTGTCCGTCGTCAGCCACGAGGAGTACAGCGACGCGGCGGACATCCTGCGGCCGGAACGCTGCGGTGGGGGTGTCCTCAGGTCGGCCTACACGAACAAGATGAACGAGGTGAAGCCCCACCGCGCCTGGGCCGAACGGACGCTGCTGCGTGCCGAGGTCTTCGGGGTGGCGAACGAGGACATCGGCTTCGTGGAACTGCTCGCCGCAGGCCTGTCCGAATGAACGCAAGGAACCCATGACCGACGCAAGGACCCCTGCCACGGTGGACCACGGGAGGCACGAGTACATGACGGAGAGGTCGCGCGCCGAGGGGCGGGCCGGAGTCTGGTCCGGAAGCTGGGTGGCCGAGCGGCTCGGCGTCGAACTCTCCGGCGACGAGACGCTGACCGGCATGCTGGGCCTCGCCCTGCGCCGCAACCCCAAGCGGGCCCACCTGCTCGTGTCGAACGTGCTCGGCAAGCACGTCCCCCAGGCGCCGTCCGTGGTGTACGGCCACGGCGTCGCCCTCGGCCGGCGCGTCCGCGACCTGCTCGGCGACGAGGCGGCCGGGAGCGCCGTCGTCCTCGGTTACGCGGAGACCGCCACCGGCCTCGGCCACTCGGTCGCCGACGGTCTCGGGCCGGCCCCGTACCTGCACTCCACCCGCCGCCCGGTCGCCGGGGTCGCCCGGGCGGGCGGCTTCGAGGAGTCCCACTCGCACGCGACCTCGCACCTGCTGCTGCCCGAGGACCCCGCGCTGCTGGCGGGGGACGGGGCGCTGGTCCTCGTCGACGACGAGTTCTCCACCGGCAACACGGTGCTCAACACGGTGCGCGCCCTGCACGAGCGCTACCCGCGCGAGCGGTACGTCGTGGTGGCCCTGGTCGACATGCGCTCGCCCGCCAACGCCGGCCGGCTGGAGGAGTTCGCCCGCGAGATCGGCGCCCGCGTCGACCTGGTGACGGCCGCCTCGGGCACGGTCCGGCTGCCGCCGGGGGTGCTGGACAAGGGGCAGGAACTGGTCGCGCGCTACGAAAGCCCGACCCCGACCCCGAGCACGGGTGCGGGGGCCGGGACCGGGGCCGGGGGAGGAGCCGGCCGCGTCGCCCGCGTCGACCTGGGCTGGCCCGACGGCGTCCCGGACGGCGGGCGGCACGGGTTCACGGCCGTGCACCGGGAGCGGCTGGAGCAGGCGCTGCCGGAGATGGCGGCGCGGATCGCGGGAGCACTGCCCGCGGACGCCCGCCGCGTACTCGTCCTCGGGTTCGAGGAGCTGATGTACGCCCCCCTGCGCCTGGCCGACGCCCTGGAGCGAACCGTCGACGCCGAGGTGCGCTACTCCACCACCACCCGCTCTCCCGTCCTCGCGGTCGACGACCCCGGCTACGCGATACGCACCCGCCTGGTCTTCCCCGCGCACGACGACCCGGCCGACGGCCCCGGCGAGCGCTACGCGTACAACGTCGCGGGCGCCGGCTTCGACGCCGTGGTCGCCGTCGTGGACTCGGCCGCCGACACCCCCGCCCTGCACGCCCCCGGCGGACTGTCCGCCCGGCTCGCCGCCCACGTCCCGCACGTCCTGCTCGCGGTCGTCCCGTCGTACGTCCCGACGGCCGCGCACGCCCCCGAAAGGCCCTCCATGCTGCCCGAGCCCCTGCGCGGCCCCGACTTCTCCTCGTACCCGCCCGACGAGGTCGGGTGGCTGCTCCAGGACCTGTCGGACGTGACGCTGGAGGCGCCGACCGAGGAGCGCGAGGAGGCCATCCAGAGCGGCGGCGCGCACTACGCGGAGTCCCTGCCCGTGGAGTACCAGCCCACCGAGCAGTACCAGGAGCTGTTCCACGCGGCGCTGGCCACCTCCGCCGCCCGGCTGGCCCGCGCCGTCGGCGCCGTCACCGAGATCGTGCTCACCGAACGGTCGCCCCGCCCCGTCCTGGTCTCCCTGGCCCGCGCGGGCACCCCGGTCGGCATCCTCATGCGCCGCTGGGCGCGGTTCCGCCACGGCCTCGACCTGCCCCACTACGCCGTGTCCATCGTGCGGGGCCGCGGCATCGACGCCAACGCGCTGCGCTGGCTGGCGGACCGGCACGACCCCGCCGACGTCGTCTTCGTGGACGGCTGGACCGGCAAGGGCGCCATCACCCGCGAACTCGCCGCCGCGCTGCGCGACTTCGAGACCTCCGACGGCATCACCGGCTTCGACCCCGAGATCGCCGTACTGGCCGACCCCGGCTCCTGCGTGCGCACCTACGGCACCCGCGACGACTTCCTCATCCCCTCCGCGTGCCTCAACTCCACCGTCTCCGGGCTGATCTCGCGCACCGTGCTCCGCGCCGACCTGGTCGGCCCGCACGACTTCCACGGCGCCAAGTTCTACCGCGAACTCGGCGGCGCCGACCTGTCGACGGCCTTCCTCGACGCCGTCTCCGCCCGCTTCCCGGACGTCGCCGACGCGGTCGACGCCCAGACCAAGGAACTTCTCGCCGCCGACCGCACGCCCACCTGGGAGGGCTGGGCCGCGGTCGAGCGCATCAGCGAGGAGTACGGCATCCACGACGTGAACCTCGTCAAGCCCGGCGTCGGCGAGACCACCCGCGTGATGCTGCGCCGCGTGCCGTGGAAGGTGCTCGCGCGCGCCGGTGCCGGCGCCGACCTGGACCACGTGCGCCTGCTCGCCGAACAGCGGGGCGTACCCGTCGAGGAGGTCGACGGCCTGCCCTACACCTGCGTGGGGCTGATCCACCCCCAGTACACGCGGGGCGCGACCGGAGCCGACGGCAGGGCGGTGGCGCTCTGATGCCGGTACTCGTCGCCAGCGACCTCGACCGCACGCTCATCTACTCCGCCGCCGCCCTCGGGCTGACCATGCCCGACCTGAGGGCACCGCGGCTGCTGTGCGTCGAGGTCTACGAGAGCAAGCCCCTGTCCTACCTGACGGAGACGGCGGCCCGGCTGCTGACCGACCTCGGTGACGCGGCGCTGTTCGTGCCGACCACCACCCGGACCCGCAAGCAGTACCAGCGCATCAACCTCCCCGGCCCGCCGTCGAAGTACGCGATCTGCGCCAACGGCGGACACCTGCTGGTGGACGGCGTCTCCGACCCGGACTGGCACGCGCGGGTGACGGCACGACTGGCCGACGAGTGCGCCTCGCTGGCCGAGGTCCGCGACCACCTCATGCACACCGCCGACCCGCTGTGGGTGCGCAAGCACCGGGTCGCCGAGGACCTCTTCGCCTACCTCGTCGTCGAGCGGGACCTGCTCCCCGAGGAGTGGGTGAAGGAACTCGCCGTGTGGGCCGAGAACCGCGGCTGGACGGTGTCCCTCCAGGGCCGCAAGATCTACGCCGTCCCGAAGCCGCTCACCAAGAGCGCCGCCGTGCGCGAGGTCGCCCGCCGCACCGGCGCCGACCTCACGCTGGCCGCCGGCGACTCCCTCCTCGACGCCGACCTGCTCCTCGCCGCGGACCGGGGATGGCGCCCCGGCCACGGGGAGCTGGCCGACTCCGACTGGACGGCGCCGGCGATCAGCGCCTTGCCCGAGCGCGGCGTGCTGGCGGGTGAGCGGATCCTCCGGGAGTTCCTCCACGCCGTGAGTCCGACTCGCTGACCCCGTCCTCGTCGGCGTCGTACGCCCCGGCACCGTCCCCGGTGCCGGGGCGGTCGTCGTCGGCCGACGGCCGTGCGTCCGGTCCGTCGCCGCGTCCCCGCCTGCGCTGTCCGCCGCCCGGCCGCATCAGCCGCATGACGACGAAGACCAGCAGCGCCAGGGCGGCGAGTCCGAGGATCACCTTCGAGTACGTGGAGGCGATGCCCGAGACCTTGGACCAGTTGTCGCCCAGCGCGTAGCCCGCGAGCACGAACACGGTGTTCCAGATCGCGCTGCCCAGCGTGGTCAGGGCGAGGAAGACGGGCAGCCGCATGCGCTCCACGCCCGCCGGCACGGAGATCAGACTGCGGAAGATCGGGATCATCCGGCCGAAGAAGACGGCCTTGGTCCCGTGCTTCTGGAACCAGGCCTCCGTCTTCTCGATGTCGGAGACCTTCACCAGCGGCAGCTTCCCCGCGATCGCCACCGTGCGGTCCCGGCCGAGCAGCGCGCCGACCCCGTACAGCGCGAGTGCGCCGATCACCGAGCCGGCCGTCGTCCACAGCAGGACGGCGATCAGGTTCATCCGGCCCGAGCTGGCCGCGAAACCGGCCAGCGGCAGGATCACCTCGCTCGGCAGCGGCGGGAAGAGGTTCTCCAGCGCGATGGCGAGGCCGGCGCCCGGGGCGCCGAGCCGGTCCATGAGGTCGTTGATCCACTCCGGTGCGGCGCCGCCGCTCGCGGCCGTCTGCACTGCGATGGCTGTCATGACGGCCACGCTAGGAAATCGGAGCTGAAGGGAGCCTGAGGAAGCGCGTGGTAAGGCTGGCTCCTGCTGCACGGCATGGGCGACCCCGGTTCCTTCGTCCTCGGCAGACTGGGCGGCTTCCTCCTCGTGTTCCTCGCCCGGCGGGGAATATGCGGGGGCACGGCACGGGAGGGACGGCTGCCGGGGACGGTACGGGCCGCGGCGCGGGCGTCAGCCGCAGCAGCCCCCGCCGCAGCAGCCGCCGCCTCCGCCACCCGGCGAGGGAGCGGGCGCCGGTCCGGCCGAGGAGCCGCCGACCGCGACCGTCGACAGCAGCTTCACCGTGTCCCCGTGGCCCGCGGGGCAGGCGGCGGGCGCGGAGGACTCGGCCATGGGACGGCTCAGTTCGAAGGTGTCGCCGCAGCTGCGGCAGCGGTACTCGTAGCGAGGCATGGGCACAGGTTAACCGGCCCGGCCGGACGGGCCGGCCCGCCGGCGGGAACCCGTCCGGGACGGTGGCCGCGCGGTGGTCAGTGCCCGGCGCCGCGCTCCTCCCGGATGCCGGCCACCACGTCGGCCACCGTCCGCCGGACGGCGTCCGTCTCGGTCAGGAAGTGCCAGTAGTCGGGGTGCCGGCCCTCCAGCGTGGTGATCGCCCGCTCCAGCCGGGCCACGGCCCCGTCCAGCGGGCGCGCGTGCCGGGGGTCGGGGGTGTTGCGGCCCGCCATGGCCAGGCGCTGGGCGTCACGGATCGCGAAGCGGGTGCGTTCGATCTCCTGCGCCGGGTCCTTCTGCACCGCGTTCAACTGCCGCAGCCGGTCACCGGCGGCGGAGACCGCCTCGTCGGTCGCGTTCAGCAGCGCCCGTACGGTCGACAGCAGGGCGGTGGCGTCGGGCCAGCGCTGCTCCTCGCGGGCGGTCCGGGCCTCGGCAAGCTTCCGCTCCGCCTGCCGGACCGACTCGCCGGCCTGGTCCGGTACGTGCTGGAGGTCCTGCCAGCAGGCGACGGTGAAACGCCGGCGCAGCTCGCTCAGCACGGGCTCGACCTGTTCGGTGCGGGTGGTCAGGGCCTGGGCGCGGGTGCGCAGGGAGACCAGGCGGTGATCGATCTCGGCCGCCCGCTCGGGCAGCCGCTCGGCCTCCGCCCGCACCGCCCCGGCCTCCCGGATGACGCGTTCGGCCCGGTCGAGGGTCTCGGGCACGCCGTGCCGGCCGGCGCCCTGGTTCAGCCGGGTCAGCTCCGGTCCCAGGGCGGCCAGCCGGGCGGCGAGGTCGTCCGCCCGCAGCCCGGCCTCCCGTACGGCGTCGAGGGCGTCGGAGGCGGCGAGGAGGGTCTGCCGGGCGCGTTCGACGGCGGGCGCCAGCCGGGCCAGTTGGGTCTCGGCCTTGCCGAGGAGCGGGCCGAGTCCTTCGGCGAAGCGGTCCAGCTCCTGCTTGACGCGGTCCAGTTCGGTCCTGGCGGCGGTCAGTTCGCCGCGGGCGCGGGAGGCGGCGGACGCCTCCAGGTCGTCCCGGTCGAGGTCGTGGGCGTCGACGGCCTCGATGTACTGGTGGCTGGCCTCGTCGATGCGCCGGCCGAGCGCCTCGAAGTCGGTGACCGCGCGCCGGGCGGCGGGGGAGGCGTCGACGGCCGCGATCGTCTCGACCGAGATCCTGAGGTCCCGCTGCGCGGTGTCCAGCTCGTAGAAGGCGGCCGCCGCGTCGTCCTTGGCGGCCTGCGCCTCGGCCCGCTGGCTCTCGGCCCGTCCGCCGAACCACCGCCGGGTGCCGCCTCCGGCGAACGCGGCGGGCAGCGCGAGCGCGGCGAGGAAGGGCAGCCCCACGAGGGTCAGCGTGTCGCGGAGCGCGCCGGGCGGGCGCCGTCTGCGGGAGCGGTGCGGCAGGCGCCGCGCGCGCGGCACCATCGGCGAGTACGGCTGCGATGGTGTCGCCGTCACATCCCTCTCCCGTGTCGTCCGGCCTGCCCGGGTCCATTCTCCCACCCGTTGAGGACGAACACACGGGCCCGGTCAGTTCGCGGTTTCGACCGTGACTTCGCCGTCCTGCGTCCGGGCGTCGACCACGTGGGCGCTCGCGTCGTCCCGGGGTACGGACACGTCGACCGAGCCGTCGTCGCTCTCGGCGGACACCCTGTACGTCTCCCGGGGCAGGGAGACGTGCACGGAGCCGTCGTCGCTGCGGGTCTCCACCAGGTCCGGGACGGTGGCGAGCCGCAGGCGGACCGAGCCGTCCTGGGTCGACGCCTTCACCTGCCGGGCGGAGACGTCCGCGTGCAGCGAACCGTCGTCGCTGCGCATCTCCAGCCGCCCCGAGGAGTCGCTGACGCGCACGGACCCGTCCGCCGTGCGGATGTCCAGGCTGTCCCGGAAGCCCCGGGCCCGCACGCTGCCGTCGTCGGACCGCACCTTGACGGCGACGCCGCGCGGCACCTCCACGCGGTGCCTGGTGGCGCAGTCGGCGACCATTCCGGAGCAGTGCGTCCGCAGCTTCAGCCGGTCGCCGTCCATCTCCCAGGTCACCTTCGGATCGGAGCCGATGGCGACCGAGCCCTGGAACCACCGGGTCACCTCGACCTCGCCGGACGGATGGCCGTCGGCGGCCACGATCTCCAGTGCGGAGTCGTCGGCGTCGATGGTCAGCGTGTCGCCCCGGAAGGCGAAGGTCCGGTGGTCGGGGTCCTTGTCCTCGTCGGCGGAGGCGCAGGCGCCGAGGCCGGCGACGAGGGCGGCGACGGTACCGGCGGTGGCGAGTGCGCGGAGCGGAAGCATGCGGCGGGACATGACGGTTTCCCCCAGGGACGGACGACGAGGCGCCGGCGGGCCGGTCCGCGGTGCGGGACCCGGTGCGGCGAGACTCTTCGACCGTACGGAGCGGCCGGCCCCGGCGGGATGCGGGTCACCGGCGGATCGGGGGTGGGGATAACCCCCGTCCCCGATCCGCCGGGTGGTCCGGAGCCCTCGGGCGTTGCCGCGCACCGCTGGGGGCCATGTAGGCTGTCGACTCGGCCTGGGTGCGTAGCTCAGGGGTAGAGCGCCTGCCTTACAAGCAGGATGTCGGCGGTTCGAAACCGTCCGCGCCCACCAGGACCGGCGCCGCCGTCGTCGGTGCGAAGGCCCTCGGAGATCCTCCGGGGGCCTTTCGTGTGCTCTCGTCCGCTCTCGGCTGCTCTCGTCGCGGCCGCCTCGGGGCGGTGCTCCTCCGGTACGGGCTCCGTCTCCGTCTCACGCGTCCGTGGCCGGGGTGTCGTCCGACGGGGCGTCATGGGCCCGCTTCAACCCCGAGCGGGCGTCCACCTGGTCGGGGCCGGTGATCTGCGACCAGTAGCGGTGCGTGCTGACGAACACGGCCAGCTCCCGCTCGCGCCGCCGGAGCTTCTCCACCTCGGCCTGCTCGTCCGCCGACCAGCCGGGGGAGGCCGGGCGCTCGACCTTGCGCCAGCCGCCGGCGTCGCTGAAGCCGTCGAGTGGCTCGACGGACCAGGGAAGTCTCTTCAGCAGGGCCGCCAGCTCGGCCCGGACCTGGTGCAGTTCCTCCTGACCGGCGAGGAGGTCACTGGGGAAGTCATAGGTCGTAGCCACGGGCACAATGATACGCCTGTTCGATTTTGAGGCGCGCGTTCCCGTCGGTGGTTCACGCGAAAGGGTGGCCGCCGAGACCGGGGCCGGATGTCAGACCCCTGCCCTACCGTGAGGAGCATGGACGGCGTGGGCGAGTGGACCGGGAGCGGCGCGGAGAAGGTGCGCCTGATCCCCTGGTCGGAGCGGGACCTGTGGCTGCTGCGCAGGACGAACAGCCCGGAGATGACGGCGCACCTGGGCGGCCCGGAGAGCGAGGAGCGGCTCCTCGGCCGGCACCGGAGGTACACCGCGCTGGAGGCGGGGCGGATGTACCGGGTGGTGTCGGCGGACGGTGAGGAGACCGTCGGCTCGATCGGGTACTGGCAGCGGACCTGGCGGGGCGCGGAGGTCTGGGAGACCGGGTGGGCGGTGCTGCCCGAGTTCCAGGGGCGAGGGCTGGCCGCCCTCGCGGCCCGTGCGGTGACGCGGGCGGCCCGCGCGGCCGGCCGGCACCGGTACCTGCACGCCTTCCCGGACACCGGCCACGCCGCGTCCAACGCGGTCTGCCGCAGGGCCGGCTTCACCCTGCTCGGACAGGCCGACTTCGAGTATCCGAAGGGCCACTGGATCAGGTCGAACGACTGGCGGGTGGACCTGGAGAAGGGAGACTGACCTCATGTGCCGCAGCATCAAGACACTGCGTCCGCCCGTGCTGGCCGAGGAGGCCACGGGGGACGAGATCAGGGCCGCCGCCCTGCAGTACGTGCGCAAGGTCTCGGGGTTCCGCGCGCCGGCCGCGCACAACCGGGAGGTCTTCGAGCAGGCCGTGGAGGCGATCACCGCGGCCACGGCCGAGCTGCTGGACGGCCTGGAGGTACGAGGAGGCGCCGGCGCCCGGAAGGCCTCCTGACGCCGTCGCGCCCATCCGGCGGTGGACCGGCGTGCGCCGCTCGCGCAGGCCCGTCGCGGCTTTCCGTGCGGGCGCCCGGAAGGCCTGCTGACGCTGTCGCGTCCCACCTGGCCGCGGTCCGGCCTGTGTGCCCGCATGGGCTGCTGCGGCTGTGCGTGCCGGTGTGCGGAAGGCTCGTGTCGCTGTCGCGGCCACCTGACCGTGGCCTGGTGTGCGCCGCCCGCGCAGGCCCGCGCGGCTTTTCGTGCCGCCGCCCGGAAGGCCTGCTGACGCTGTCGCGTCCCACCTGGCCGCGGTCCGGCCTGTGTGCCCGCACGGGCTGTTGCGGTTGTGCGTGCCGGTGTGCGGAAGGCTGGTGCCGCTGTCGCGGCCACCGGACCGTGGCCTGGTGTGCGCCGCCCGAACGAACCCGTCGCGGCTTTCCGTGCCGGTGCGCGGAAGGCCTCCTGAGCCTGTCGCGCCCACCCGGTCGCGGACCGGCGTGCGCCGCTCGCACGGGTCGGCGTGGTTGTGCCACCCGTCCGCTACGAGGCCTCCGTCGCCCGGGGCCTGGGGCGCATCAGGAACGCGGCCCCGGCCCCCGCGCCGAAGAGGGCGGCCAGTGACACTCCGGTCGCCAGCCAGGTGGCGCCCAGCCACTGGCCGCCGAAGTAGCCGAGGGCCACGCTGTAGGCGGCCCAGGCCAGCCCGGCGAGGGCAGACCAGGGGAGGAACTCGCGGACCCGGCGGTGGGCGGTGCCGGCGAGCAGCGAGACCACCGAGCGCCCGGCCGGGGCGAAACGGGCCACCACGACGAGGGCGCCGCCACCGCGGGCGAGCGCCCCGCCGAGACGTTCCTGCGCCGTGACCAGGCGACGGGACCGGGCGATCGCGCGGTCCAGACGCGGACCGCCGCGCCAGGCGAGGCGGTAGACGGCCAGGTCGCCGATGACCGAGGCGGTCGCCGCGCAGAGCGTCAGGACCAGGATGTCGGGGACGTCCTGCGGAACCCGCCCGGCCGCCGCCGCGCCCGATCCCGCGGCCGCAGCGGTGGCCGCCGTGATCACCAGGACACCGCTCGGCAGCACCGGAAGGAAGATGTCGAGGAGCACGGAGACGGCCACCACCACATAGATCCATGGGCTGCTGACCAGCGCACCGATACTGCCGAGACCTTCGAGCACCACGACTCCCCGTTCCTCCCCCGTGGGCCGGGCCATGCCGCGGGACGCGGGGACGGCAGGAGCGGCCGATGACAGCCATACAGCGTACGCCGGGGGTGTGACAGACAGTTCACAGGGGGCTCAGGTCTTCACCACGGAGCGTTCACCTGCGAGGGCGTCCGGAGCGGTCGGCGGGGCGCCGCGGTCCGGCGGGCGTCCCGCCGGGCGCCGCGGTCCGGATCAGGCCGCGACCGGCGTCTGCCGCTCGGTGACGGACTCCGGCCGCTCGGAGGTGCGCCGGGTGAGCAGCCGGTCCAGGCCGAAGGCGCCGGAGCCGGTGAAGACGAGCAGCAGGAAGGCCCAGCAGAACATGGCCGAGGCCTCGCCGCCGTTCTCCATCGGCCACAGGGCGGACGGCTGGTGGACCTTGAAGTACGCGTAGGCCATGGAGCCCGAGGAGACGAGCGCGGCGGCGCGGGTGCCGAGGCCGAGCATCACCAGGGTGCCGCCGACCAACTGGATGACGGCCGCGTACCAGCCCGGCCAGGTGCCGGCGTCGATCGTGCCGCCGCCCGACGCGCCGCCCAGGACACCGAAGAGGGAGGCGGCGCCGTGGCAGGCGAAGAGCAGGCCGACGACTATGCGGAACAGGCCGAGGGCGTAGGGCTGGGCGCTGTCGAGGCGTCCGGACATGTGGGGGGTGCTCCTTCGGTCGGGCCGGCCCGACGGGGGGCCGGTGGGGGACGGAACCGAGTGGGCTGCCCACGTTAGGTGAGCCTAACGAGTACTTGCAAGTTCAACATTAGGCCAAGGCGTGACGTGCGGTGGCGCCACGGCGGCGGGCCGCGCCACAGGTGGGAGCGCTCCCACAGGTGAAGCGGAGCCCGCCGGTGTGACTTGTTTCGTACCCGGCTCCGCCCCCCGTTACCCGGCTCCGCCCCCCGTCACCCGCGTACGCGACTACGCCAGCTCGCGCTCCGCGATCACCCGCAGCGCGGTCGTCCCGTCGCGTTCCGCCTGCGCCTGCTCCAGGCGCAGCCGGGCCGAGCGTCCCCGCAGGGTCAGTGTCATGATCTGGTTGCCGAACCAGGGGCCGCCGGTCTTGCGCCAGCCGACCGCGGGCTCCGCACAGCGCCCGTGCCGGGCGATGCGCCGGCCGAGGGCTCGCGCAGGGGCGCTCCAGCCGAAGCGGAAGCCGAGCCGGATCGAGAGCGGCACCGAGTTGTGGACGGGGGAGCAGGTCAGCTGCGCCACCCGGGCGTCGGGGGTGCGTCCCGGCCAGGACGGCTCGGCCACGTAGGCGTGGTGGACGTCGCCGGAGAGCACGCTCACCGTCGCGGGCGCCCCCGGCCCGGTGCCGGCCTCGGCGATGAGGTCCGCGAGGGCGTCGAAGGAGGCCGGGAAGGCCGCCCAGTGCTCCAGGTCGGCGCCCCGCCTGATCTTCTCCCCCTGCCGGGCCCAGCGGGCACCCCGCTCGCCGGCGCAGATCGCGGCGTTCCACGCCTCCACGTCGTGCACCAGGTGGGGCAGCAGCCAGGGCAGGGAGGTGCCGATCAGCAGGTGGTCGTAGGAGTCCCGGTCGTCCATGACCTGCTCGCGCAGCCAGGCCTCCTCGCCCGGGTCCAGCATGGCGCGGTGGTCCTCGTCCAGGACGCGGGCCGCGCGGGAGTCGACCATCAGCAGCCGTACGCGGCCGAAGTCGCGCCGGTAGCTCCAGCGGACGGAGGTCGCGTCGGCGTCCGCCCGCGCGGCGAACGAGCGGAGCGCCTCCGTGCCGTCCTCGTTCTCGCGGACGGCCGCGTAGAGGGGGTCTGCGGCCAGCTCGTCGGGGGACATGTTGCCCAGCTGCTGGTAGACCCAGTAGGACATCAGCCCGCTCAGGATGCGCTCGTTCCACCAGTCGGTGGCCCGCATGTCGGCGAGCCAGGCGGCGGAGGTGTTCCAGTCGTCGATGACGTCGTGGTCGTCGAAGATCATGCAGCTGGGCACGGTGGACAGCAGCCAGCGTACGTCCGGGTCGGTCCACGACTCGTCGTAGAGGTGGCTGTACTCCTCGTAGTCACCGACCTGGTCGCCCGGCCCCTCGTCCAGGCTCCGGCGGCCGGAGATCCACTCGCGTGTGGCGTCGGAGACCTCGTCGGCGTACACCTGGTCGCCGAGCAGGAGCAGCAGGTCGGGCCGGGCGCCCTCGGGGTCGGCCGCGATGCGGGCGGCCAGGGTGTCCAGCGCGTCCGGGCCCACCGGGTCCTTCCCGCCGGCCGGGGGCGCGGCCCAGCGGCACGAACCGAAGGCGACGCGCAGCTCCCCGTCCGCCGGGGACGTGGCGATCACCGACGGCGGGAAGGGCGAGTCGGGCAGCGGCCACACGCGCGTGTCGTCGAGGAGCACCTCGTACTCCGTCGCTGTGCCCGGGGTCAGGCCGCTCACCGGGACCAGGGCGTAGTGGTGGCCCGCGACGCGGAAGGTGCGGGCCGTGCCCTTGGCGCCGTCGGCGCAGCGGACCTCGGCGGTGCAGGGTCGGTCGGTCTCGACCCAGACGGTCGCGCACGAGCCGTCGGTGTATCTCAGCAGTGGTCCCAGGCGCAGTCCGGCCATGGTGATCCCCTCCTCCGTCGCCCCGTACGGTACGGAACGACGGAGGCCGAGGGGGAGGCTCCGCGCCGAACACGTGGTGGACGGGGCGTCAGCAGTTCGCGAGCTGGCTTTGCAGGGCGGACTTCTCGGCGGAGTCCACCGAGAGGTCGTAGTAGTACTTCACCTGTACCCAGGCTCGGGCGTATGTGCAGCGGTAGGCGGTGCGCGAGGGAATCCAGGTGGCCGGGTCCTGGTCGCCCTTGGACTGGTTGACGTTGTCGGTGACCGCGAGGAGCTGGGGGCGGGTCAGGTCGTTGGCGAAGGACTGGCGCCGGGAGGTGGTCCAGGAGCCGGCGCCCGAGTCCCAGGCCTCGGCGAGCGGGACGAGGTGGTCGATGTCGACGTCGGCGGCGGCGGACCAGGTGGCGCCGTCGTAGGGGGAGTACCAGCTGCCGCTGGTGGCGGCGCAGGAGGAGTCGGTGACGACGCCCGAGCCGTCGCGCTTGAGGACGGTCTCGCGGGTGTTGCAGGCGCCGGACTGCGTGATCCAGTGCGGGAAGAGGTCGCGGTCGTAGCCGGTGCGGCTCTCCGTCTTCACCGTGAGGGTGGCGAGGTAGGAGCGGGCGGTGGCGCCGCTGACCGGGGTGGGGAGGGCGGCGGAGGCGGCCGGGCCGTTGAGGAGCCCGGCGGAGGCTATGAGTCCGGTGAACGCGGCGAGGAAACCGAGCCGTCGACGCGCGTAGAACTTCGACATGCGAACTCCCTGGGGAGGTGGGGGTGTTGGGGCGCGGGCAGGGGGAATGCTCGCGACGCCGCATGGCGCACAGGTGTGCGGTCGGTAAGAAGTTAGTGACGTGTGCATGGCACGTCTATGGGTGTGACGCGACTCGTGACGGAACGCCCCGGGACTTTCGCCCCTCGATGCCGCCCGGGGGCTCGCGTACTATGGACGGCGCAGAAGGGGAGTAGCTCTTCGCCGGACCGTCGACATACTGCTCAGCTCGTCTGAGCCGGCGCCCGGAGGCAGGCCTCGTGCGCGGGGCCGGCCAGCGAGACCTTCGGCAAGCAGTGCAGGCCCGTGCCGTACGGCGGGGGCGACCGTGTGCTGCCGTGCCGAGGTGTCCGCAGCGCAGGATCAGCACTCTCGGTGGGGCGGCCCCGACCGATAGAGGAACCTTGATCAGCCTGACCGTGACGGCCGTAGTCTTCGGCGTCGTCTTCCTCGCGGAACTCCCGGACAAGACCGCGCTCGCCGGCCTCGTCCTCGGCACCCGCTACCGGGCCTCCTACGTCTTCGCCGGCGTGGCCGCCGCCTTCCTGGTGCACGTCGTGCTGGCGGTCGCGGCCGGCAGCGTGCTCACCCTGCTGCCGCAGCAGATCGTGCACGCGGTCACCGGCATGCTGTTCCTGGGCGGCGCGGCCGTGCTGCTGATGCGGAAGGACGACGAGGACGAGGAGATCCGCAAGCCGGAGGACCAGTCCTTCTGGAAGGTCTCCGGGGCGGGCTTCATGCTCATCCTGGTCGCCGAGTTCGGTGACCTCACGCAGATCATGACGGCGAACCTGGCGGCCCGCTACGACGACCCGCTCTCCGTCGGCCTCGGCGCGGTGCTCGCGCTGTGGGCGGTGGCCGGGCTCGGCATCGTCGGCGGGAAGGCCCTGATGAAGCGGGTGCCGCTGGCGCTGATCACCAAGATCGCGGCGCTGCTGATGCTGGGCCTCGGCCTGTGGAGCCTGTGGGAGGCGGTCGCCGGCTGAGCCCCGGTCCGCGGGCCGGGTCCCGGCGGGACGGATGTCGGCGGGACGGGCGCCGGGTGAGGCGAACGGCACGTGAACGTTCCGGCGGGGCGGTGGCGCGACCCCCGGTGCGTTTTGTACCGTGGAGAAACAAAGTGGCTCCCGCCCGTTCTCCCTGACCGGCGGGCGGGGCCGCCTTGTTTTCCTCCCCGCGTCTGGAGTCTGCCGATGACGGCCACCGCCACCACCGTTCTCACCGCCCGTGCCCTGCTGCTGGACATGGACGGCACCCTCGTCAACTCGGACGCCGCCGTCGAGCGCGTCTGGCGGCGCTGGGCCGACCGGCACGGGCTGGACGGCGACGAGGTCATGAAGGTCGTCCACGGGCGGCAGGGCTACGCGTCGATGGCGCTGCTGCTGCCGGACCGGCCCATGGAGCAGAACCACGCGGACAACGCGCGCATGCTCGCCGAGGAGACCGCCGACACCGAGGGCGTCGTCGAGATCCCCGGGGCGTCGGAGTTCCTGGCCTCGCTGCACGGTCTGCCGCACGCCCTGGTGACGTCGGCGGACGTGCCGCTGTCCACGGCGCGGATGGCCGCCGCCGGGCTCGCGCAGCCGGACGTGCGGGTCACCGCCGAGTCCGTCGGCGCCAGCAAGCCCGACCCCGAGGGTTTCCTCAAGGGCGCGGCCGAGCTGGGCGTCGCCCCCGCCGACTGCATCGCCTTCGAGGACTCCGGCGCCGGCATCACCGCCGCCCGCGCCGCCGGGATGCGGGTCGTCGGGGTCGGTCCCCGGGCCGGTCTGCACGGGCCCGACGTGGTCGTGGAGGACCTGACGCGGGTCCGGGTGGAGGCCGGCGCGGACGGGACGCTGCGGCTGCACGTCGGCTGAGCGGCGGCCGGCTGCACGCCGGCTGGGCTACGGCCTGGGGGTGCGCGTCGGCTGGGCCACGACCTGCGGTGCGCGTCGGCCGAAGGGTCCGGTGGGGCCGGCGGCCGACGTGACGGCGCCCGCGTTCACGGCTCGCGGGTCTCGGACTCCAGCCGGCTCCGGGTGTCCTGCCCGTAGACGCCCAGTTCGTCGGAGCGGATGCCGCGTGCCCACTGGTAGGTGCGGACCGAGTCCTCGACCCGGTGGCCGTAGGTGCCGTCGATATCGCCGGTGTAGAGGTACAGCTGGGCCAGGCGCTGCTGGAGTTCGGCGACCTCGGGGCCGCGGTCGCCGCGTTGCAGCGGGGAGCCGCCGTCACGGTCCGGGCCGTCCTCCTCGGACTCCGGTGTCGGGTCCTCGGCCGGCGTGGTCGTCTCGGTCCGCGTCGGCTCGGCCGACGGCGACGGCGTGGCCGAGGCGCTCGACGCCGACGGCGACGGTGAGGCCGACGGGCTCGCGCTGGGCGACGCGGAGGCGGACGGGGACGGCGAGGACGAGGTCGGCCGGGCGGACGAAGGGCTCGGCGCGGGGGCCGCGGACACCGCGTCGGTCGACGGGTCCGGCACGCTCGCGCGGACCTCGTCCGGCAGCGCCCCGTCCCGCGAGGGACTCTCGTAGGAGAACAGTCCGCTCGCGAACCCGGCCGCGCCCACCACGACCACGAGCGCCCCGGCGGCGCTGAGCAGCACACCCCGACGCCGTCCGCGCGGCGGGCGTCCGTCGGAGGCGCCGTACGCGCCGGGCCCCGCGGGTGCCGCGGGCGCGGTGGCGGGCGGCTCGAACAGGCGCAGGTCGTGCGCGCTGGGCGCGCCGGCCGAGGGCGCCAGCGGAGTGGGCAGCACGGAGGTCGCCTCCGTCGGCGCCGAGCCGCCCGAGCCACCCGAGCCGCCCGAGCCGCCCGAGCCGCCCGTGCCGCCCGAGCCGCCCGTGCCGGCGCCGACGGCGCGCAGCGTCATGGTGGCGTCCTCGTCCGGCGCGGGGGCCCTGCCGGGCGGGGTGGGGCCGGTCGCGGACGCCGGTGTGGGGGTGGCGGGTGTTCCCGGCGGGGGCGTCGGGGACGCGGGCGTCTCCGCTCCCAAGGAGGGAGCGGTGCCGGGGGTGGACGGGGTGCCCGATGCGTCCGGTGCGGGTGCGGTGCCGGGAGCAAGCGGCGTGCCGGTCGCGGGTGTTGCGGAGGCCGGTGCCGGGCCGGTCCCGGGCGCCGGGGCGGAGCCGCCGGTCCCGGGAGCCGGAGCCGGGTCGGTCCCGGGGGCCGGTGTCCGCCCGGGGTGGTCGTCCAGCTCCACGTAGGGCCGTATGCGCAGGGGGTCGAAGTCCTCCGCCGCTGCCGCCTGGGCCGTACGGGCTTCGCGCAGGGCGTCGGACGCCCGCGTTCCGCAGGCGCAGGAGGGCGTGTTGTCGGCCCTCCTGGGCGTGCCGCACTCCGGGCACGAATGGCCCGCGGCAGGCTCCAGCGGCTCCTGCGGCGGCTCTTTCTGCTGTTCCACGCGTTCGTCCCTCCCCTCGCGACTCCCCTCGCGAACTCCAAGGATTATGCAGATCTTCTCCACACTTCCGCGCACACGCCCCCCGAACACCGGCTTCCCGCAGGCGTCGAAACAGGCATATCCGGTCACACCGTCCAGAGTGAGAGGCTGACCTGCCGTCAGGCGGCCTGCGACAGCCGCTTCTCGAACCAGTGCTCGGCGTACGGGCCCTCCTTGTACGCCTCGGTCTCCGTGTAGCCGAGCCGCGCGTACAGGGCCCGGGCCTCGACGAGGTCCCCCCGGGTGTCCAGGACCATCCGCGAGGCCCCGAGCGCCCGTGCGGCGTCCTCGGCGGCCCGCACGAGCAGCGCGGCGCCGCCCCGGCCGCGCGCCTCCTCGTACAGGAACACCCGGGTCAGTTCGGCGGTGGTGTCGTCGCGCAGCCGTACGCCCGAGGTGCCGGCCGGTTCGCCGTCGTACCGGGCGACGAGCAACCGCCCCCGCGGCGCCGCGAGGTCGGCACCCGAGTGCGCGGCGATCTCGCGCTCCAGCTCGGCGGGTTCGGTGGGCCGGCCCTCGTGCAGCAGGTACCAGCGGTCGCTGACCTCCGTGTAGTACGCCCGCCACAGGGCGGCGGCGACGGGGGAGTCGTGGGGTTCGGGGGCGACGGTCCAGGTCATGACCGGCATGGTCGGGAGGGGCCGGCTCCCGGCGCAAGCGTATTTTCCCACCGGTGCGCCGTCGGCGCCTCCCGTGCGCTGTTTACGGGGGGACTTGGAGGCAACCCGAACAGCGAACCGGCCCGTTCGGAGAGCCGGTCAGGGCCGAGAACCCGGAAGGCACCCATGTCCACAGGCGTGATCATCGCGTTGATCGTGATCGTGGCCGCCGTGCTCGTCGTAGCGGCCGTACTGGCCCGGCGCGCGCGGGGCCCCCAGCACGGAAACCTGAAGCGGCGCTTCGGGCCCGAGTACGACCGGGCCGTGGCCCGGCACGACGGCGACACCAAGGCCGCCGAGCGTGAGCTGGCCGAGCGCGTGGAGCGGCACGGTTCGCTGCACATCCGGTCGCTGGAGCCGGCCGAGCGCGAGCGGTACGAGGCGCGGTGGACCGCGGCCCAGGAGCGCTTCGTCGACTCCCCGCGCGAAGCGGTCGGCGAGGCGGACCGGCTGCTCGCCGAGCTGGCCGGCACCCGGGGCTTCCCGGACGGCGGGCAGTACGAGGAGCAGCTCGCGGCGCTGTCCGTGCACCACGCCCACCACGTCGACGGCTACCGGCGCGTGCACCGCGTGACGCACGCGCGGGTGGACGGCGCGCAGGACAGCGGGGCGGGCACGGAGGAGATGCGCGAGTCCATGGTCGCGGCCCGCGCGCTCTTCGAGGAACTGGTCCACCCCTCCCGCCACGACGGCAGCCGGCACCGTGCCGGAGCCGAGGGTGACGGTCGGGCACCGGCCACCCGCACCCAGCACACCTGGTCGTTCAACAAGCGCCAGCCGAAGGAGAGTTGAGCCACATGTCCGATGTGACCCGGCAGACCGGCGGCATCCCCGTCGAGCGAGACAGGCAGACCCCCGACGCCCGGGGCGAGACGGCCCTGGGCACCACACCGCCGCAGCAGCCGACGGAGCCGGCTCCGGGAGCGCGCGCCGATCACGCGGCGGGCACCCGGAGCGAGACGACCCCGGGCCTGCGGACGGACGGTCCGGAGCACACGCCCGGCCGCCTGGGGACCGACGGCCCGGAGCACACGTCCGGTCCGCGATCCGACGGTCCGGGCCGCACGTCCGGTCTGGGGACCGATGGTCCGGGCCGCACGTCCGGTCTGGGGACCGATGGTCCGGGCCGCACGTCCGGTCTGGGGACCGATGGTCCGGGCCGCACCTCCGGTCTGGGGACCGATGGTCCGGAGCACACCCCGGGTCGGCGGGCCGACGGACCCGACCGCGCCTCCGGCCACCGGTCGGCGCACGGTGACGGCACGCTTCTCCCGCACGACGAGCTGGACAAGCTCGGCCAGCGCCTCCACCACGCGGTGGCCGGCTTCGTCGACGCGCCGCGCGCCTCCGTGGAGGAGGCCGACCGCGTCCTGGAGGAGATAGCCGGCCGCCTCGCCGACGCGGTGACGCACCGCCGCACGACCCTGCGCACGTCCTGGCACGACACCGGCGCGGACGACCGCGCGACGAGCACCGACACCGAACAGCTCCGCCTCGCCCTGCGGGACTACCGCGAGCTGGCGGACCGCCTGATGCACCTGTGACGCGTGGGCGTCACCGCTCCGCCGCCCGGCCCTCCCGCCACCGCTCCACGACCTCTTCGACGTCGTAGGGCTTCAGACCCAGCGGGGGGCCGGGCGGCGGCTTGAACATGACGTCGCGGATCTTGACGTTGATCTCCTCGACGATGCGGCGGACCACCCGCTCCGACGGGGCCTTCGCCGCCGCCTCCAGGGCGTCCTCCGCCTCCTTGCGCAGCGCCAGCGTCGGGGGCAGCACGGAGAAGCCCTCGCGGGCCATCTTCCGTTTGACCCACCACATTTCGTCGTAGGTGCCGTCGACCTCGCTCGGCAGGGGCTTGCCCGCGCCGGGCAACTGTGCGAACTCGCCGCGCGCTTCCGCGTCGCGGATCTGCTTGTCGACGAAGGACTCGAAGTCGACGCCCGGGGGCTTTCGCTCGGTCATGACCCCATTGTGCCGGACACCGCACCCCGGTCCGATTTACTATGCGGCGGCGACGATCGAAGGAGCGCACGTGCTCGAACTCACCATGGCCGCCGTGACCGCGGCGGACGCGGGTGCCACGGCCGGCATGCAGATGGCCGAGGCGCCCAGCGAGCCGGGAGCGGTGCTGCGGGTGGGCCGGGACAAGGCCGTGTGCCGGCTGTCGACACCGGACGACTGGCTGTTCGTCTCCCGGGTGCACCTGGAGTTCCGGTGCGGGGCCGACGGCACGTGGCAGCTGACCTGGTTGCGGGGCTCCCAGCCGGACCCCTCCTCCGAGGTCCGGCTCACCGTCGGCGGGTACGCGCAGGCGGTCGGCTACGGCGACACCGTGGGGCTGCCCCGGGGCGGCAGCGGCGAGATCGTGGTCCAGGACCGGGCGGAGCCGCGCAGCGTCAACGTCGGCTTCTACCACGAGGCGTGAGGGCGGGCCCCCGAGGGCGGCACCGGCCGCGGGCTCACGCGGTGGTCGCGCGCTCCTCGACCGCCGGGGCCGATCCCGGCAGCGGGCGCCCGGCCGACTCCGACATGAACCACACCGCCACACCGCCGACGACGGCCGCGGCCATCATGTAGTACGCGGGCATCATCATGTCGCCCGTCGCCCCGATCAGCGCCGTCACCACCAGCGGCGTCGTCCCGCCGAACAGCGAGACGGAGACGTTGAAGCCGATCGACAGCGACCCGTAGCGCACCCGCGTCGGGAACAGCGCGGGCAGCGCGGACGGCATCGACGCCGTGAAGCAGACCAGCAGCAGGCCGAGCGCCGCCATGCCCAGCCCCACGGCGAGCAGACTGCCCTCGCGGATCAGCAGCAGCGCGGGGACGGACAGGAGCAGGAAGCCCGCGCAGCCCGCCGCGATCACCGGACGGCGCCCGATCCGGTCGGTCAGCGCGCCGGCGAACGGCTGGACGACCATCATCAGCGCCATCACCGCCAGCACGACCAGCAGCCCGTGCGTCTCGTCGTACTTCAGCTCGCTCGTCAGATAGCTGGGCATGTACGACAGGAGCATGTAGTCGGTGACGTTGAAGACCAGCACCAGGCCGACGCAGAGCAGCAGCGCCCTCCACTGCCCGGTGACCATCTCGCGCAGCGGCACCTTGGGCCGGGTCGCCTCCGCCTTCTCGACCTCGGCGGCGAAGGCCGGCGTCTCCTCCAGCCGCATCCGCAGGTACAGCCCGATGATGCCCATCGGCCCCGCGATCAGGAACGGGATGCGCCAGCCCCAGGACGTCATGTCGCCGTCGGAGAGCAGCGCCGTCATCAGCGTCACCAGCCCGGCGCCGCCGATGTACCCGGCCAGCGTGCCGAACTCCAGCCAGCTTCCCAGGAACCCGCGCCGCTTGTCCGGCGCGTACTCGGCGATGAAGGTGGACGCGCCCGCGTACTCGCCCCCGGTGGAGAAGCCCTGCACCAGCCGGGCGACGAGCAGCAGCACCGGCGCCCAGACGCCGATCGTCGCGTAGGACGGGATCAACCCGATGGCGAAGGTGCCGGCGGCCATCATGATCATCGTGAGGGCGAGGATCTTCTGCCGTCCCACCCGGTCCCCGAGCGGACCGAAGACCATGCCGCCGATCGGCCGGACCAGGAAGGCCGCCGCGAAGGCACCGAACGTGGAGAGGAGCTGGGCGGTCGGGTTGCCCGACGGGAAGAAGACCTTGCCGAGCGTCACGGCGATGTAGCTGTAGACGCCGAAGTCGAACCACTCCATCGCGTTGCCGAGCGCCGCGGCCCTCACGGCACGTTGGACGAGCGCGGGGTCGGTGGCGGTGGGCGCGGCGGCGCGAGGCGGGGAAGCGGGGCTCGTGCGGGACGGGTGAGCGGCGACGGGGGCAGCCGACAAGACTTCGCTCGCCTACCTTTCGACGGGGACAGGGACGCCACGACCCGCACGGCGGCGCTGTCGCCGGGCCGGAAGAAGCCCGCGGCACACGGCCGCGGGCAGAAAAAGACCATAGGCGCTGATGCGCCGCTTACGCCCGGTACGCTTATCGTTGCACTGTGCACCGAAAGGGCGTGCACGCAGGGACGTCCCCGCGTCACGGCCCGCCTCCACCCCCTGTGACCTGTGATCCTTCTCGCTCCCGGGGGGAGGCGTCCCCGTCCGCTCCGCACCGTCACCGGTCGAACACATGGCCGGAAGGTCCAAGAAAAAACGGAGCGAAAGGCGGGCGGCGGTCAGGTTGAGCGGGGGTTGCCTGCGTCTCCCTCCGGGGGCGGTGCGAGCCTCATAGGGTTCGCAGGAACAACACATCGCGTACACGGGCGCGGTGGGAGCGGGGCGGGAGGCCGACGAGGCGTGGCGAATGCGGAGCACAGTGGGCGACCGGCGGAGGCTTTCGGAGCCCCGGCCGTCGATGCGACCAGAGCGCGGCTGCGGGCCGCGCGCCTCGGGCTGTGGCTGGTCGCCGCCCTCCTCGTCGTACGACAGCTGGCGGCGGTCCTCAGCACCCCGCGGGGGGAACGGCTGACGGACCTGGAGACCTGGGTCGGGCCGCACGGAGTCCTGCACGTCGAGGGCTCGCTGTACGACTCGACGCAGTTCACCGGCACGCCGTTCGTCGGGCTGGTCCTCAAACCGTTCACCCGCGCCGCCGAGCAGGCCCTCGGCTGGGGCTGGACCTTCGGCTCGCTGCTGCTGGTGGTGGCCCTCGGCCTGGTCGCCGCCCGTGCCCTGCCGAAGCCGGTGGGCCGCCGTACGGCGCTGCTGGCGGCGCCGGTCGCGGTCAGCCTGCTGATGCTGTCCCTGCCCGTGCGCAACGCGCTGTGGCTCGGCCAGACCAGCATCATCCCGGTCCTGCTCGTCCTGCTGGGCTGCTTCGCCGTGCGCGGCGAGCACGCCGACCGGGTCGGCGGGGTGCTGATCGGCGTCGCCGCCGCCTTCCAGCCGACCGTGCTCCTCTTCGTCCCCCTGCTGTGGTTCACCGACCGCCGACGGGCCGCCGTGTCCACCGGAGTCACCTTCCTCGCCTGCACGGCCGTCGCCTGGGCCGCCATGGCCGAGGACTCCTACACCTACTGGGTGCACCACCTGGCCGGCGTGGGCCTCGGCGGCGCGGCCGACGACCTCGCCAACCAGTCCCTGCACGGCGCGCTGCTGCGCCTCGGGCTGACCGGCCCCCTGGAGATCGCCCTCTTCCTGCTGCTCGGTGCGGCCGTTGCCGTCCTCGCCCTGCGGCGCGCCGTGCGCTACGCCCGGGACGGCCAGCTGCTGCTCGCCGTCGCCGTCACGGGCTGCGCCGCCGTCGCGGTGTCGCCGGCCGCCTGGCAGCACCAGCTCCTGTGGGTGCTGCTCGCGGTGGTGGGCCGGGTCGGCAAGCGCGCCTCCGACCGGTACGTCTGGCCGGTCGCCGTGGTCCTGGTGATGACGCTGCCGGCGAAGATGATGCTGCCGAACATGGCGGCGCTGTACCCGGTGCGGGACAACGTCGTCCTGCTCGCGGCGCTGGCCGCCGCCGTCGCCGTGCCCTTCCTGTCCCGCACCTCGCCGTACTTCGACGCGCCGGTCCCCACGAGCTACGCGCCGCCGGTCCCGACCCGCTTCAAGCACGTCCCGCTGCTGCCGTTCCTGCGCCGGGTCCTCACCCGCCCCAACCTCCTCCTGGAACTCCTCCTCATCCGGGTCACCTACGCCGCGTACTCCAAGGTCCGCCTCGCGGCGACCGGCGGCAGCAACTCGGCGGGCCGGGAGCGCGCCGAGGAGCACGGCCGGCAGATCCTGGACATGGAACGCTTCCTGCACATCGACGTCGAGCACGCCATCAACCACGCCGTGGTGAAGGTCGGCTGGCTGCGGGACTTCTTCGACTTCTACTACACGTCGTTCCACTTCGTCGTCCCGCTGGCGGTCCTCGGCGTCCTGTACTGGCGCCGCCCCGTCGACTACCGCTGGGCCCGCGCCTCGCTCGGCTTCACCACGCTGCTGGCCCTGGTCGGCTTCTGGCTGTACCCGTTGGCGCCGCCGCGGCTGATGCCGGGCCTCGGGATCATCGACACGGTGCACGGCGTGCAGGACTTCTCCAAGCCGGACTACGGCACGCTGACCCACCTCACCAACCAGTACGCGGCGATGCCGTCGCTGCACTTCGGCTGGTCGCTGTGGTGCGGGGTGGCGATCGCGGTCATCGCCCCGAAGATGTGGATGAAGGCCCTGGGTCTCCTGCACCCCACCTTCACCGCCGCGGCGATCGTGGCGACCGGCAACCACTGGCTGCTGGACGCGGTGGGCGGGGCGGCCGTGGTCGCCGCCGGTTTCGGCCTGGCCTACCTGTTCCAGGGCCCGAGGGCGCGGGTGGTCACAGCCACGGCCGCCGAGCAGGCCGGCCCGGACGTGAAGGCCGTTCCCGCGCCCGCCCGGCCCCCGGCCGAGGACTCCGTGCGGCCCGACGAGGGGCTCAGCAGCGATCCTCCGTCGCCGGCGAAGGACCGTACCGGGAGCTGAGCCGGTACTCCCCGGGTGCCTCGACGGTCAGGCGGGTGAACTCGCCGTCCCGGGCGAGGCACCCGCCGTCGGCCCGCAGCCACGGCGACCAGGCGACCCGTACGGTCACCGGGCCGGGCCGGTCCACGTGGAGCACCAGGTCGGTGCTGCTCGTGGTCACGACGGTGCCGGGCTCGGAGACGAGCGGTACGGCGTCCCGCACCCGGAACACCCTCCAGTGCGCGTCCTGCCAGGCGGGCTCCAGCCAGTCGGGCCGCAGCCCCGGGTCCCGCACGAGGGCCGCCTCGGCCTCGGCGGGACCGTCCGGCTTGGCGGCCGGCAGCACGACGAGACCGACCGCCCAGCGGTCCAGCCACTGCCGGTAGGTGGTCGCGGAGAAGGTGCCGTCGTAGAAGAGGCGGGCGCGTTCCACGTCCAGCTGCCGGTTCCAGCCGCGGGCCAGGTTGACGTGCGGGGCGAGACCGGCGGCCTCGCGGTGGTCGCGCGCGGGCACCACCTCCACCCGCGTGCGGTCGGCGCCGAGCCCCTCCAGCGCCCGCACGACACCGTCCGTCTCGGCCGCCCAGGCGGGCACCGCCGTGTACTCCCGCAGGTCGTCGTCGGTCTTCTTCACCGTCCACCCCACGGAGAAGACGAGCGCGACGACCAGCAGACCCCGCGCGACCCGCCGCGCCCGGTCCGTGCCGAGCAGCGCCGCGAGCAGCGCGGGAGGCGCGAAGTACTCCGCGAACCGCTCGACGTTCGTGCCGACGGCGGAGGGTATGAGGTACGTCAGCACGGTCCCGGCCGCGTACACGGCCCCGCTCCACCGGGCGACCCGCCAGTCGCGCGGGGCCAGCGCCGCCACGGCGAGGCCGAGCACGACCGGCGGCCATATTCGGGATGCGGGCATCGGCTGCTCCCCGCTGAACGGGAACAGCAGCGTGGTGAGCGCGACGACGGCGGCGGGCGGTGCCAGCAGCACCAGGGCGCGTCCCCAGTCCCGCACGAGCAGGAAGCCCGCCCCGACGACGGCCAGGAACAGCCCGGCCACCGGTGACGCCATGGTGGCCAGGGCCGCGTACCCGGCGGCGAGGACCAGTCGCCGCTCCCGGACCAGCATCAGGCACGCGGCCAGCCCGAAGGCGAGGCCGAGCGCGAAGGTCGTGCGCCCCGAGGCGACGTTGCACCACAGGGCGAGGGAGGCGAGCAGGGCCACCCACACGGGCCTGCGTACACCGGTCCGTACGACGAGCACGGCTGCCAGCCAGGCGGCGGCCAGTCCGGAGACGAGGGTGACGGTCCGCACGCCGAACACGGCCATCAGATACGGCGAGATCACGCTGTAGTTCGCGGTGTGCACCCCGCCGTACCAGAACAGTCCGTACGGCGAACCGCCGTGCCGCGTGACGAAGTCCGTCCACGCCACCTGCGCGGCGAGGTCACCCCCGCCGGTGGCGAGAAACGCCCACCACACCGCGTACAGCGGGAGAGTGGGCAGGGTCGCGAGCAGCGGCACGCGATGCCGGTGCGCGAAGGCGCGCAGGGCACCGCGCGGGGGTCTGCCCGTACGCCCCTCGGGGAGGGCGACGGCGAGTTCGGCAGGGACCACGGTCGGGGAATCCGTTCGGTTTCATCGGCGGGCACGGCGGGTGCACGTGCGGAGACGAGAAATCGAACAGATTAGTTGAGCGGTCCCGGTCAGATCACTCCGGGGTGGCGGCCCACCCGACGAAGGCGGCGAAGGTGGCGGGGCTCAGGGTGAGGACCGGCCCCGCCGGGATCTTGGAGTCACGGATGGCGACGGTGGCGTGGTGGGGGAGTGCGGCGACTTCGAGGCAGTTGCCGCCCTGGTCGCCGCTGTACGACGACTTACGCCAGGCGAGCGGGCCGAGGGGGGCGCATTCGACGCACTCGCCGCCCTGGTCGCTGCTGTAGCTGGACTTACGCCACTGAATCCTCGTCGGCATGGCCTTGCTCTCCATAGCGCTCCTCCATCACCCGGCGGATCAGTTCCGCCGAGTCCTTGATGGAGAGCGCGGCGGCCCGGAGATGATCGTAACGGAGTGAACAGTCCTTGACGCTTTCCGGGTTGGGGGTCGGATGTCCGCTGCCGTATCTCTCCGTGTAGAGGATGGTCGGGTCACCCGCGAAGCGGAAGAGACTGAACGAGCCTGTGAGGCCGGGATGAGCCCCGGCTGAGAAGGGCAGCACCTGAACATTGATGCGGGGGTTGTTCTCGAAGGACAGCAGGTGGGCCAATTGGCCGCGCATCGTCTCTCGGCCTCCGATCGCCTGGAGCAGGGCGCTTTCACTGACGACAGACCAGAAGATCGGGGGTTCCGCTGTGGCGAAGATGGCCTGACGGGCCAGCCGTACAGCGGTGCGGTCGTCGAGGTCGCTCGGGTCGTAAGCGCCGAGCACGGCCCGTACGTAAGCGGGGGTTTGGAGAAGTCCGTGAACCATGTGCGTCTGGAACGCGCAGATCTCGACCGCTCGTGTCTCCAACTCGGCCATCTGTTGGAACCAGGCAGGAAGCTGGCTGCGCATTACGAGTGTGACCAGTCGGGACAGTAACCCGCCCGTACCCAGAGCCGCGTCGACCCTTTCGCTGAACTCCGGCGTCGGCAGCTTCCGGGCCGTCTCGATCTGGCCCACCAGTGAGCCCGTGTAATTGACGATGTCCCCCAGCTGCCGCTGGGTCAGGCCGGCGGCCTCACGGTAGCGGCGCAGTTCGAAGCCGTAGTAGTCCAGCGGCGAGGCGCCCGGGTCGAGGACGTTGATGTGGGTCATGCGCAGAGCCCCCTCTCGCACAACTCGGTCCACTCCGGAACCGGTTGTATCCGATCGGTAGCCCACGGTAGTCGTCCGACGTCAGGCTCGTGCCGTGAACGACTACTTTCCCTCGGCCCTCGTGGGCCACTGCACCGACCAGTACCGGATGAGCTTCACGGCCGGCGCGCACTCCGCCCGGCACGTGCGGCGGATCGTCCGTTCCTTCCTCGCCGAGTGGGGCCTCGCCGGCGTGACGGACGCCGTCGAACTCGGCGTGACGGAGCTGCTGGCCAACGTCGTACGCCATGTCCCGGACCGCCGCTGCACGCTGCTGCTGCGGCAGACGGGCGGCGTGGTCCGGGTCGAGGTGGCGGACGGCAGCCCCCGGCAGCCCGTGCTCGCCGTGTCGGTCCGCCACGACGCGGAGAGCGGCCGGGGGTTGGTGCTGCTGGACGCGGTGGCCGACAAGTGGGGCGTGGGGCCGGGCCCCGCGGGCGGCAAGACCGTGTGGTTCGAGTGCGCGGACCGCGCCGGGGCCCCGGCCTCGTAGACGGCCTCGTCAGGCGAGCCCCTCCTGCGACGGGACGACGACCCCGTACAGGTCGGCGACGGTGGCGAGAGCGGCGTGGTGCACCTGGCGGGCTTCCACTTCCGTGCCCGCGACCGGCAGCGCGCGGGTGGCGCAGGCGTCGGCCACGACGGTGGGGCGGTTGCCGCGCAGGAAGGCGCCCTGGGCGGTGAAGGCGACGCACATGTGCGTCATGAAGCCCGCGATGACGAGGTCCCCGTGGCCCGCGGCGTCGACGTGCCGGTCCAGGTCGGTGCCGACGAAGGCGTTCGGCGCCTTCTTGACGACGACGGGCTCCCCGTCGAGCGGGGCGACGCTCGGGTGGATCGCGCCGATCTCGGCCCGGACGTCGTACGGGGTGCCCTCGCCGCCGTCGTTGACGACGTGGACGACCTTCGCGCCCTCCTGGCGGGCCCGCGCGAGGAGCCGGGCACCGGCGTCGAGCGCCTCCTGCCAGCCGTCGAGTTCCATCACGCCGGTCGTGTAGGTGTTCTGGTAGTCGATGAGGACCAGGGTCGAGTCCGCGAGCTTCGCGGGGGTGTCGTCGAGGCCGTTGAGCTGTCGCAGTGTGGTTCTGGGCATGTCGGACCGCCTGAAGTCATGTGTCGGGGTGGGCAGTTCACCGGCGTGGTGACCTGCTCCTGACGCTACGGCCGGTCCGGTGGTGTCGGCAATGTCGTCTAACCTGCAGATACCGACATCGCTAGTGCCGAGTGCGGGGGGTCCGGTGGGCACCGTCAGCCGTCTGATCGTCGTCGTCCTCTTCGAGGGCGTCGACCTGCTCGACGTCACCGGGCCGCCGGAGGTGTTCTCCCTGGCCCGGCGCGAGACGGAGGAGGCGGCGGGCTACGAGGTCGTCCTGGCCGCCGAGACCATGGACCCGGTCACCACCGGCGCGGGGGTCCGCGTCCTGCCCGACGCCACCTTCGGCGACCTGCGTGACCGGGCCGTCGACACCCTGATCGTGCCCGGTGCCGTCGAGGTGGACGACCGGGGCCGGGTGCACCCGCTCACCGACCCCGGCGTGGTGGAGCGGGTGCGGCAACTCGCCGCCCACACCCGGCGGGTGACGTCCGTCTGCGTCGGGGCGCACATCCTGGCGGCGGCCGGGCTGCTCGACGGCAAGCGCGCCACCACCCACTGGTCGACCGCCCGGCGGCTCGCCGAGGACCATCCGGCCGTCGAGGTCGACGCCGACCCGATCTTCATCCGCGAGGGCGACGTGTGGACCGGCGCCGGCATCAGCGCCTGCCTCGACCTCTCCCTCGCGCTGATCGCCGACGACCTGGGCGAGGACGTCGCCCTGCGCGTCGCCCGGCAGCTCGTGATGTACCTGAAGCGGCCGAGCGGGCAGAGCCAGTTCAGCGTCCCCCTGGAGCGGGTCTCCGCCACGCGGCGGGTCGAGGAGCTGCGGCACCACATCATGCGCCACCTCGCCGAACCGCTCACCGTCGCGGACCTCGCCGCCCACGCGCACGTCAGCGACCGCCAGCTCACCCGGATCTTCAAGACCGAACTCGGTACGACCCCGCACGCCTACCTCGAGTCGGCCCGCGTCGAGGCGGCCCGCCACCAGCTGGAATCGACCGACGCCACCCTGGAGCGGATCGCCACCGCCTGCGGGTTCGGCACCGTCGACACCCTGGTCAGGGCGTTCCGCCGGCGCCTGGACGCGACCCCGACGGAGTATCGGCGGCGGTTCCGGACCCTCCCCGCCTGAAGCGGGGTTCCCGGGCACGGAAACCCGAGCGCCCCGGAGCCCCGTCGGAGCAGGGGACCGAGGGGCCCTCTGCCCCGACGGGGCTCGGTCTGCCGGGCGGGCGGCTCACCGGCGCCCGGCGAAGGCCGGTGCGGTGCTCGGCGCTCCTCGGCTCAGCCGAAGTTCACGTCGCTGCACCACATGTACGCCTGGTCGAGGTGCGAGGCCTGCCAGATCACGAACACGATGTGGTGTCCGCTGTACCCGGAGGTCTGGACCGGGAAGGTGATGTTCTGCGCGGGGGCGTAGCGGCCGGTCTGCGTGATGAAGTCGAGGTTGCCCCAGCCCAGGGTCTGGGTCTTGGGGTCGAAGCCCTGCTTGCTCACGTAGACCTTGAAGTAGTCGGCGCCGTGGGACGCCTGGTCGTACAACTGCACCGAGAAGTTGTTGCCGACGTTGGTGGTCTTCCACTGGCCGGGCTTGTTCAGACTGGCGTTCCTCGACAGGTTGTTGCTGCAGAGCGTCCCGTCGGGGGTCTTCGCCTGGAACTGGCCGCCGAGGCCGTCGCGCAGGGCGCTCATCCAGTTCCACATGGTGTCGGCGTTGGCCTGGAAGGCCTGCCAGCACATGGGGTCCTGGGTCTGCATGGCCGGGTTCGTGTGGTTGCTGCCCCACGTCTTCCAGCACTGGTAGGCGCGGGTGGCGGGACCGACGACGGTGCCGTGGGCCTGGGCGGGGGTCGACCAGGCCAGGGCGCCGACGACCACGGCGAACAGCATGACGAGCGCCTGGAGAGGCCGGCGGAGGGCCGACCGCGAACGCCCGGTTAACGGACTCGTTGTGCGCATGTGGGGGGAACTCCTTCCAGAGGCAAGGCTGTAATGGGAGCGCTCCCAAAGTGACGACTCCTCAATGAAATGTCAATGAAACAGACAAACTTGATCACAGGAGTGGGTCGCGGTCGGGGAATCCGCCCTGGTGCGGGCGCCGGAGCCCTTCCCGAAACGGGCGTCAGCCCCTCCCGAAACGAGCGTCGGCCCCTCCCGCGGCGCCTCCGGAACCACTCCCTGCCGTCGAGTCCCACCCATCGCATCCGGAGCGGTAACGGCTTAGCATGACGCCGCGTCAGTTCACGGTCCCGCGCATCCGGGCCGGCAGAGGAGACCGCCGTCACGGCCGAGTCCCCGCCAGCACCACGCAAACCGTTCGGTCAACCGTCACTCCATCGAGATGAGGTTCCATGAACCGAAACCGAACCGCCGCCGGCGCGTTCGTCGTGGCCCTGTGCACCGCCGGCCTCGCCCTCGGCCCGGCGACCGCCGCGAGCGCCGCCGAGTCGAAGTCCCGCGTCGGGGCCGACTGGGAGACCCAGTCGATCGTCTTCAAGGCCGCCGCGGGTCACGCCAACGACCTCAACGTGTTCTTCATGTACACCAGCGACGGCATCCAGCGGATCGGCTTCCGCGACGTGGTCCCGCTCCAACCGGGCGACCACTGCGCGTACTCCTCGCCCGAGGACACCACCGCCGTCGTCTGCGAACTGCCCGCCGAGGGCCCGCGTCCCGACCGGATCGACATCCACCTCGGCGACGGCGACGACACGGTCGCCGCCTTCACCCCCGGGGTCGGCACCGTCAGCGGCGGCTCCGGCGACGACGAACTGCACGCCCACACCGCACGCACGGTGCTGGGCGGCGACGGGGACGACATGGTCATGGGGCCCGCCGTGCTGCACGGCGGCGACGGCATGGACCACCTCATGGGCGACGACGGGGACCAGCGGATGTGGGGTGGCGCGGGCGACGACATGATCGAGGGCTACGGCGGCGACGACGCCGTGTACGCCGGCACCGGCGACGACCACGCCATGGGCGGGGACGGCCGCGACATCCTGCTCGGTGGGCCCGGCGCCGACATGCTGCACGGCGAGGGCGGCGACGACCTCGTCGCCGGCGGCCTCGGCAAGGACACCGTCGACGGCGGACCGGGCCGCGACATCGTCCTCCCGTAGACGCACCAGGCCCAGCCCCAGCCCTCGTACGCCACCCGTACGAAGACCCCGCCCCGCGGCGCGACCGGCGTCGCGGGCGCGGCTACTTCGTCGGCCGCTCGAAGGCGACCGGGGTCTCGAAGGCCGCCCTGCGGGTGGCCCGGCGCAGCGCCTTCAGGACCGGCGTGCCGAGCGCGAGGGTCAGCACCACCGTCACGGCGGCACGGCCGCCGTCCCAGCCGAGGGAGGTGGCCAGGCAGTAGGCGACGAAGCGGGCCAGGTTGTCCGGGACGGACGCGTCCGGGTCGAAGGCGATGTTCGAGGCGAGCTTGTTCATGAAGGTCCAGCCCGCCAGGTTCATCACCATGCCGTAGGCGAACGCGGCCAGGAAGCCGTACCCGGCGAGCATCAGCAGCTCCGCACGGCCGCGCAGCCGGTCGGGGAAGGGCAGCAGACCCGCGCCCATCGTGAACCAGCCCATCGACAGCATCTGGAACGGCAGCCACGGGCCCACCCCGCCCGTGAGCAGCGCGGACGCGAACATGGTGACCGAGCCGAGGACGAAACCGAAGCCGGGGCCCAGGACCCGGCCGCTCAGCACCATCAGGAAGAACATCGGCTCCAGACCGGCCGTCCCCGCGCCGATGGGGCGCAGCGCCGCGCCCGCCGCCGCCAGCACGCCCAGCATCGCCACGGCCTTGGGACCGAGGCCCGACTCCGAGATCGTCGCCGCGACCACCGCCACCATGAGCACCAGGACACCGGCGAAGAGCCACGGCGCGTCCTGGGAGTGGGCGTTCACCGACGCCTCCGGAGGGGCGAGGAAGGGCCAGCCGAAGCCCGCCACGCCCACCGCGCTGACCAGCACGAGGGCGGCGACGGAGCGGGGGCCGAGGCGGACGGCGCGGGCCTGGCGGTCACGGCGGACGGTGCCGGTCATGCCAGGGCCTCCCTCACCTGGGCGACCGTCAGCCACTTACGCGGCGCCAGCACCTTGGCGACCTGCGGCGCGAAGGACGGGGAGGCCATCACCACGTCCGCCGCCGGACCGTCGGCGATCACCTCGCCCTCGGCGAGCAGGACCACCCGGTCGGCCAGCTCGGCGGCCAGCTCCACGTCGTGCGTGGCCAGCACGATCGCGTGGCCCTCGCCGGCCAGGCCGCGCAGCAGGCCGGCCAGCCGGGCCTTGGCCGCGTAGTCCAGGCCGCGCGTCGGCTCGTCCAGGAGCAGCAGCGGTGGGCGGGCCGTCAGGACGACGGCCAGGGCGAGGGTGAGGCGCTGGCCCTCGGAGAGGTCGCGGGGGTGGGTGTCGTCGGCGACGCCGGGCAGCAGCTCCGCCAGCAGGGCGCGGCAGGTGCCCTCGGCCGCCTCCGCGTCCCCGTCGGCGGCCCGGCACTCGGCGGCGACCGTGTCGGCGTACAACAGGTCGCGCGGCTCCTGCGGAACCAGGCCGACCCGGCGTACCAGCTCCCGGGGGGAGGTGCGGTGCGGTACGGCGTCACCGGCCCGCACCACACCGGCGGACGGTTCGAGGAGGCCGACGAGGGCCGACAGGAGGGTGGACTTCCCGGCGCCGTTGCGGCCCATGAGGGCGACCGTCTCGCCGGGGGAGACGGTCAGGTCGACGTCGCGCAGCGCCTGGATGCGGTCGCGGCGGACGTGCAGGGAGCGGATCTCGGCGGCGTACGGGGCGGGGGTGGAGGGCGTCCGCGGGGCAGTCCTGACGCGCCACCGCCGACGGGGTGCGGGGGGAGCGGGAGGAGCCGGGAGCGCGGCGGCCGGCGGTGTGCGGTGCGGGATCTCGCGGCCGGCCAGCCGGTCCCGCAGCGGTGCCGCGCGGCGCCGGGCGTCCCGGACCGTCAGCGGCAGCGGGGACCAGCCCGCCAGCCGGCCGAGCCCCACCACCGGCGGGTACACCGGGGACACGGCCATCACCTCGGTCGGCGGGCCGAGCAGCGGGGCCGCGCCCGGGGAGGGCAGCAGGACGACCTGGTCGGCGTACTGGACGACCCGCTCCAGGCGGTGCTCGGCCATCAGGACCGTCGTGCCCAGGTCGTGGACGAGGCGCTGGAGGACGGCCAGGACCTCCTCCGCCGCGGCCGGGTCCAGGGCCGAGGTCGGCTCGTCCAGGACGAGCACCTCGGGGTGCGGGGTGAGGACCGAGCCGATGGCGACGCGCTGCTGCTGGCCGCCGGAGAGCGTGGCGATGGGGCGGGCCCGCAGGTCGGACAGGCCCAGCAGGTCGAGGGTCTCCTCGACGCGGCGGCGCATGACGTCCGGGGGGAGGCCGAGGGACTCCATGCCGTAGGCGAGTTCGTCCTCGACGGTGTCCGTCACGAAGTGGGAGAGCGGGTCCTGGCCGACGGAGCCGACCACGTCGGCGAGTTCGCGCGGCTTGTGGGTGCGGGTGTCGCGGCCGGCCACGGTGACCCGGCCACTCAGCGTGCCGCCGGTGAAGTGCGGCACCAGGCCGCTGACGGCACCGAGCACGGTGGACTTGCCGACCCCGGACGGACCGGCGAGGAGGACGAGTTCGCCTTCGGGAACCTCGAAGTCGATGCCTTGGACGGTGGGCGCGGTCGCGCCGTCGTACGTGACCGACACATCCTCGAAGCGGATCACGACGACTCCTTGGCGGGTACGGGATCGGGGGCGGGGGCGACGAACGCCGGGAGCAGGCCGAGGAGTACGGCCGCCGCCGGCCACAGCGGCAGGGTGGGGGCGACCAGGGGGACCACGCCCGGGTGCAGCGCCGCCGGCTCGCGGGCGGCGGCGAGGAACATCAGGGCCGCGACCGCGACGCCGGACGCGGTGACCAGCCAGGCGCGGGCGTCCCAGCGGTCCGGACGGTAGCGGGTGCGAACGGTCCGGCGGCCGCCGAGCCACAGCCCGGCCAGCGCCGCGGCGACACCGAGCACGAGCACCGGAACGCCGTACGTGCCGCCCGCGGCGGTCAGCAGCCCGTACGTCCCCGCACAGACGCCGAGCAGGCCGCCCAGGGTGAGGGCGGCGGTGGTCCGGCGTACGGGGGCGGGGACCTGCGCGGTACGGCCGTAGCCGCGGGCGTCCATCGCGGCGGCGAGGGCGACGGAGCGCTCCAGGGCGCCCTCCAGGACCGGCAGGCCCACCTGGAGCAGGCCGCGCACGCCCTTGTCGGGGCGGCCCCGCAGGCGCCGGGCGGCGCGCAGCCGCTGGACGTCGGCGATGAGGTTCGGGGCGAAGGTGAGGGCCACGACGACGGCCACGCCCATCTCGTAGAGGGCGCCGGGGAGGGACTTGAGGAGGCGGGAGGGGTTGGCGAGGGCGTTCGCGGCGCCCACGCAGACCAGGAGGGCGGCCAGCTTCATCGCGTCGTACAGCGCGAAGGCGAGGCCCTCGGCGGTGACCCGGCCGCCGAGCCGGATGCCCTGCGCCCAGTCGGGGAGGGGGACTTCGGGGAGGGTCAAGAGGGTGTGCGTGCCGGGGATGGGGGAGCCCAGGACGGTGGTGAACAGCAGGCGGATGACCAGGACGGCCAGGGCGAGCTTGATGAAGGCGCCGTAGGAGCGGGACCAGGGGGCGTGGGGGCGGCGGGTGATGACCACGTAGGCGGAGACGGTGACGAGGAGGGCGAGCAGGAGGGGGTTGGTGGTGCGCGTGGCTGCGGTGCCGAGGGCCAGCGCCCAGAGCCACCAGGCGCCGGGGTGCAGGCTCTCGGGGCGGCGGCGGGGCGCGGGCCCGCTCGCCCGGCCCGCCGGAGTGCCCCCGGCGGGTGCGTGTCCGGCCTCCGCCCGGGGCGCGGCGGTACGACCGCCCGCGGCCGGGAGAGGCGCCGGGGTGCCGGGGGCAGGGTCAGTCGGTGGCATTCCGGCGCCGCCTCGCCTGCCAGGTCGCCGCTCCGGCGAGGACCGCCACCAGGGCGACGCCCGCGTAGAGGCCGACCGCGGGGCCGTCGTCGTCCTGCGTGCCCTTCGCGTCCGGGGCCGCCGTCGCCGTCGGCTGCTCCTTCTTCCCCTCCTGCTTCTGCCCCTGCTGCGACACCTGTTCGCCGCAACCCGCCTCCGGGTAGCCCGCGATGGCGCACAGCAGGGCGTTGGTGTCGTAGCGCAGGGGGCCCGCGACGGCGGCCAGGGCGTCGGCCGTCGTCGCGTCGGGGGAGACCCGGGCGCAGGCCGTGCGCGCGGCCGGCGGGTCCTCGCCGGCCGGGGCGTCGGACGCGGTGCCGAAGTCGAGGACGAGGGCGACGCGCTTGCTGCCGTCCTCGGCCGGTGTTCCCGCACAGACCGACGCGAAGTCGGCGGTGCCGCGCGGCTGGGCCGCGTCGTCCGAGTTCTCGCTCACCGAGAAGCGGAAGCCCTGGACGTCTCCGTCGGAGGGGCGAGTGAGGGACGGTCCCTGGGTGGCGTAGATCCAGCTTCCGCCGTCGCGGTCCCAGAAGGACCAGTAGCGGTAACCGGCGGCCTGCGCCTGGCCCGCGGTCCCGATCAGCAGGAACGCGGCCAGGAAGAGGAGGACGACGCGCCGGGTCACGGCTGACGCTTCTTGTTGCGGCCGCTCAGCAGGAAGCCGACGCCGATACCGAAGACCAGGCAGACGCCGACGAACCACCAGACGCCGAAGCCGGAGTCTTCCTTCTCGTCCTTCTCCTTCGCACCGTCCTCGTCGCTCGCGGTGGCGCTGTCGCTGACCTTGCCGCCCTGCGGGCTCGGCCCGGTCGCGTTCAGCGCCGCCACCAGGTCGGTGCCGCCGAAGGCACGCGGGTCGGTGCCGGTGGCGTGGGCGGCGAGGATCAGCTGGGCGTAGGCGGCCGGGCCGCTCTGCGCGGCCCACTTCGCGCTGTTCTTCTCCAGCCACGCCAGCGGCTTCGCCGCCCGGTCGGCGCCGCCCTGCGCGGCGAGCGCGACGACCGCGTCGGCGGTGTTGCCGTAGTCGGGCTGGTCGGCGGAGCCGCCGAGGGCGGACGTGAGGTGCCCCTTCTGGGCGACGGCCGCGGCGAGGTGGGCGGCGCCGTTCGCGGCGGCCTGCTCGCGGGTGGGCTTCTTCGCGTCGGCGCAGTCGGCGGCGGACTTCGCACCGGCCTCGGTGACCAGGCCCTTGCCGAGCGCGCCCAGGACACCGGCGGCCGTCGCGTCCGCGTTGGCGAGCAGCTTGCCGTCCTTGTCGGGCTGGAAGGCGAAGGCGCCCGCGCCCTCGTCCGCGGCACAGGGCAGCGCGAACGTCAGCAGGGCGTCGTACGGCGACCTGCCGTCCTTGACGACCTGCTCGGGGTCGGTCTCCGTGGCGGTCAGCGCGCCGATGACGACGGACGTGGAGTTGGCGTCGCTGGGACCGCCGGGGGTGTAGCCCCAGCCGCCGTCCTCGTTCTGCACGGACTTCAGCCACTTCAGGGCGGGCTCGACGACGTCGCCGTGCCCGCCGACGGCCCACAGCGCCTGGACGGCGGCGGCCGTGCTGTTGGTGTCGACCATGGTCTTGGCGTCGCAGGCCTTGGCCGGGTCGGCCCGGTACGGGGCGAAGGCGCCGCTCGCGCACTGCTGGCCGGTGAGCCAGCCCACGGCGGCCGGCGACGGGACCACGCCCACGGTGTCCTGCGCGAGCAGCGCGAGGGACTGGCGCCAGACGCCGTCGTACTGGGGGTCGGCGGTGCCGTACAGCCCGGAGGACCCGGGCTTGGCCGGGGCGGACGCGGAGGCGGACGGTGACGGATCGGCGGCGACCGCGGGCGCGGCGGCGGCGCCGATCACGGCTATGGCGGCCAGGGCCGCGGCGCTGCTGCGACGGCGGACGTTCATGATCGGCGGGTGCCTTTCCCTGCGCGGGGCCGGGCAGCACGGGCACCCCCGGGCGGCTCGGCCCCGTATGCCTCGACGGTGCCCGTGCGCCGGCGGGTGCCGGGCACGTGAGCCGGTCACGTCCGCCCGGGGCAGTCCGGCTCACCGGCCGCACGGGCCCTGACGGGACGCGGCGTTCGGCTCACGGTTGCGGGTCAGCGCCGGATTTGCACCGGCTTCCCCCCGTACGGGTGTGATGACGACGCGGCCACTTTACCCGGAGCCGACAGGGCCGGTCCGGGGCGCCCGTCCGGCCGGCCCGGCGCCCGCCAGGTCGATCAGCCGGCACACCGTCTCGATGTCCACGCCCACCTGCGCGAGCGACGCCCGGCCGGAGAGCCAGGCGATCAGGGTGGAGTGCCAGGTGTGCTCGACGACGCGGACCGCGGAGAGCTGCTCGGCGGTGGGGGCCTCCGGGCCGCCCATCGCGTCCAGGATGATCGCCGTGGTCTGCCGGGAGACCTGGTCGACCTCCGGGGAGACGCTGCGGTCGGCGAAGGTCAGGGCACGGGCCATCGCCTCGGCCAGCCGCGGTTCGCGCTGGAGGGCGGCGAAGGCCCGCATCAGGGTCTGCGCCACCCGGTCGGCCGCAGTGGCCCCGGCCGGCGGGCTCTTGCGCAGGGTGCCGTGCAACTGCTCCAGCTGGTCGTGCATGGTCGCGACCAGCAGATGGACCTTGGACGGGAAGTACCGGTACAGCGTGCCGAGGGCGACCTGCGAGGACTCCGCGACCTCCCGCATCTGCACCGCCTCGAAGCCGCCCCGGCAGGCCAGCCGGGCGGTCGCGTGCAGGATGCGGCGGCGCCGGGCGAGCTGCCGCTCGGTGAGCTGCGGGCCGGCGGGCCGGCGCGTGGGACGGGAGGCTTCCGCTTCCGGGTTCTCCACCTCGGCCACCTCCTCCCCCTCGTCCGGCCCGCCGGGCGCCGCACGGGGCGCCCGGCCGTGGCGTGAATCACCTGATCCACTCGTCACAGCGCACCTACCTGCCGGTAGATTCGGAGCCTCTGACGATCAAGTCTGAAACTTGTTCTAGATTAACGTCCCGGCATAGTGTCGCGGGACAATGCAGTGAGAAGGGGGCCCGGAGTGACCGCTGAGGCCAGTCGGACGGGTGCCCGTCCCGAGCCCGCCGCCGACGGTATGCGACCGCTCCGCATCGCGCTCCTCACCTACAAGGGGAACCCGTTCTGCGGCGGCCAGGGCGTCTACGTGCGTCACCTCTCCCGCGAACTGGCCCGCCTCGGCCACCGGGTGGAGGTCATCGGCGCCCAGCCCTACCCCGTCCTGGACGAGGGCCTCGGGGACCGGCTGTCCCTCACCGAGCTGCCCAGCCTCGACCTCTACCGCCAGCCCGACCCCTTCCGCACCCCGAAGCGCGGCGAGTACCGCGACTGGGTCGACGCGCTGGAGGTCGGCACGATGTGGACCGGCGGTTTCCCCGAGCCGCTGACCTTCTCGCTGCGCGCCCGCCGCCATCTGCGCGCCCGCCGCGGCGACTTCGACGTCGTCCACGACAACCAGACCCTCGGCTACGGGCTGCTGGGCGACGTGGGCGCCCCCCTGGTCACCACGATCCACCACCCCATCACCGTCGACCGGCAGCTCGAACTCGACGCCGCCGACGGCTGGAAGCGCCGGTACTCCGTGCGCCGCTGGTACGCCTTCACCCGCATGCAGAAGCGCGTCGCCCGCCGCCTGCCCTCGGTGCTCACCGTCTCCGGCACCTCCCGCCGGGAGATCATCGACCACCTCGGCGTCCGGGACGACCGCATCCACGTCGTCCACATCGGCGCCGACACCGACCTGTTCTCACCCGATCCGTCGGTGCCCGTGGTGCCGGGCCGGATCGTGACGACGTCCAGCGCGGACGTGCCGCTCAAGGGCCTGGTCTTCCTCGTCGAGGCGCTGGCGAAGACACGCACCGAGCACCCCCGCGCGCACCTCGTCGTCGTCGGCAAGCGGCCCGCCGAAGGGCCCGTCGCGCAGGCGATCGAGCGGTACGGGCTCGAGGGCGCCGTCGAGTTCGTCAAGGGCATCACGGACGCCGAACTCGTCGACCTGGTGCGCTCCGCCGAGGTCGCGTGCGTGCCGTCGCTGTACGAGGGGTTCTCGCTGCCGGCCGCCGAGGCCATGGCGACGGGCACCGCGCTGCTGGCCACCACCGGCGGGGCCGTGCCGGAGGTCGCCGGACCCGACGGGGAGACCTGCCTCGCGGTGCCGCCGGGCGACGCGGGCGCCCTGGCCGCCGGGTTGAACCGGCTGCTCGGCGACCGCGAACTGCGGGTCCGGCTCGGCGCGGCCGGCCGCGAGCGCGTGCTGCGGCACTTCACCTGGGCCCGCGCCGCCGAGGGCACGGCCGCCCGCTACCGCGAGGCCGTCGGCCCCCTTGCGACCTCCCCCGGGGCCGTCCCCGCGGCCCCCACCAGTGACACCGGCGTCTACCCCGAAAGCAGGGCCACGTGCTGACCGTCGACTTCTCCCGGTTCCCGCTCGCCCCGGGCGACCGCGTGCTGGACCTCGGCTGCGGGGCCGGCCGGCACGCGTTCGAGTGCTACCGGCGCGGCGCCCGGGTCGTCGCGCTGGACCAGAACGCCGAGGAGATCCGCGAGGTCGCCAAGTGGTTCGCGGCGATGGAGGAGGCCGGTGAGGCCCCGGCCGGCGCCACCGCCACCGCGATGGAGGGCGACGCGCTGGCCCTGCCCTTCCCGGACGAGTCCTTCGACGTCGTCATCATCTCCGAGGTGATGGAGCACATCCCCGACGACAAGGGCGTCCTCGCCGAGATGGTCCGCGTCCTCAAGCCCGGCGGGCGCATCGCGATCACCGTGCCCCGCTACGGTCCCGAGAAGGTCTGCTGGACCCTCTCCGACGCCTACCACGAGGTCGAGGGCGGCCACATCCGCATCTACCGCGCGGACCAGCTCCTCGACCGCATCCGCGAGGCGGGTCTGAGGCCCTACGGCACCCACCACGCGCACGCGCTGCACTCGCCGTACTGGTGGCTGAAGTGCGCGTTCGGCGTCGACAACGACAAGGCGCTGCCGGTGCGGGCGTACCACAAGCTGCTGGTCTGGGACATCATGAAGAAGCCGCTGGCGACACGGGTCGCCGAGCAGGCGCTGAACCCGCTGATCGGCAAGAGCTTCGTGGCGTACGCCACCAAGCCGCACCTGCCGCCGGTGGACGCCGCGTGACGTCGTCCCACAGCCCTCGCAGCCCTCGCACCCCCCGCACCGAACACCTGGTCCTGCCCGGTGTCCTCACCGACACCGAGGCCGCCGCGACGGTCCGCGGCATCCTCGCCGCGCAGCGCGAGGACGGCGCGATCCCGTGGTTCCGCGGGCACCACCTCGACCCGTGGGACCACGTCGAGGCCGCGATGGCGCTGGACGCGGCCGGCGAGCACGAGGCCGCCGAGCGGGCCTACGAGTGGCTGGCCCGGCACCAGAACCCGGACGGCTCCTGGTACGCCGCCTACGCCGACGGCGACTTCGGCGACGTCACCGACCGCGGCCGGGAGACCAACTTCGTCGCCTACGTCGCGGTCGGCGTCTGGCACCACCACCTCGCCACCGGCGACGACACCTTCCTGGACCGGATGTGGCCCGTCGTGCACGCGGCGGTCGAGTTCGTGCTGGGCCTCCAGCAGCCGGGCGGGCAGATCGGCTGGCGGCGCGACGACGACGGCACCGACACCACCGACGCCCTGCTGACCGGCAGCTCCTCCATCCACCACGCGCTGCGCTGCGCGCTCGCCATCGCCGAGCAGCGCGAAGAGCCGCAGCCCGACTGGGAGTTGGCGGCGGGCGCGCTGCGGCACGCCATCCGCCGCCACCCGGAGCGGTTCCTGGACAAGGGCCGCTACTCGATGGACTGGTACTACCCGGTGCTGGGCGGCGCGCTGACCGGCACCGAGGCGAGGTCCCGCATCGCGGAGAGCTGGGACCGCTTCGTCGTCCCGGACCTCGGGGTGCGCTGCGTCGTCCCCAACCCGTGGGTCACGGGAGGGGAGTCGGCCGAACTCGCCCTCGCCCTGTGGGCGGTGGGCGAGTCCGACCACGCCCTGGAGATCCTCCAGTCCATCCAGCACCTGCGGGACCCGGACAGCGGCCTGTACTGGACGGGCTACGTCTTCGACGACGACGCCGTCTGGCCACGGGAACTGACCACGTGGACGGCCGGCTCCGTGCTGCTCGCCGTGGCCGCGCTGGGCGGACACGAGGCGACCTGCCAGGTCTTCTCCGGCGACCGCCTGCCCCGGGGGCTGGACCCGGACTGCTGCGTCTGAGCGGTGGGCGGCCGGGCGGTCAGCGGTGGCCGACGCGGCCGGCGATGGCGTGGCCGATGAAGAGGTAGACCACGGCGGCCAGGCCGTAGCCGGCGACGACGCGGGCCCACGCCTCGTCGAAGGTGAACAGGTCGCGGGACCAGCCGGCGAGCCAGTTGGCCGCGTCATGGACGAACTGCACCAGGTCGTTGCCCCGGTTGGCGTCCAACAGGTACATCAGTATCCACAGGCCGAGGATGAGGGCCATGATGTCCGCGACGACCGCGATGGCCCTGCCCGCGGAACTGGATCCGTGGTATCTAGACATGCCTTGCGTATGGCCCCGGAAGCCGGACGGAAACCTGTGCGAACGGCCCCCCTTCCGGAACCGGGTCCGGAAGGGGGGCCGTTGGGTCGGGCGCGGGGCCTCGCGCGGGCTCAGCCGCGCTGGATGCCCGAGGTGTCCTGGAGGACGCCGCGGCGGCCGTCCTGCGTCTGGGCGACCAGGTTCGCGCCGCGCTGCTCGACGGCCAGGTACCAGGTGCCCGGCGCCAGTTCGGCGATCGGCGTGGGCGAGCCGTCCTCCGCGAACAGCGGACGCGGCACCGGCACGGCGAACCAGAACGGCGAGAAGTCCCCGGCCGGCTGCGCCTGCGCCTGCTGCGGCTGCGGGCTCTGCGGCTGACCCTGCTGCGCCTGACCGGGCTGCGGCTGGCCGCCGAAGGACGGGCCCGGCTGACCGGGCTGGCCCGGCTGGCCGCCGTACGGCTGCTGCTGCGCGCCCGGGTAGCCGTAACCACCCTGCGGCTGGCCGCCGTAGGGCTGCGGCGCGGCCGGACGGGGGGCCGGGATCAGGGCGCCCTTGAGGGCCGGGACCAGCGGGGTGGCGACGGCCGCGGCGGCCATGACCAGGGTGGCGATCAGGGCGAGGATCAGGCCCAGGCCCGCCCCCAGGTCGCCGATGAAGCCGCCGTCGCCGTCGAAGGCGCCGGCCGGGTCGAAGATGTTGCCGAGCGCGCACCAGGCCGCGAAGACCGTGAACGCGACGCCGAACTGGCCGAGGTCCAGCCCCGCCACCTTCTTCGGCTGCGGCAGCGCGCGCGCCACGACGACCAGCGCGGCGCCGATGATGCCCGCCAGGACGACACCGAGCACGACCGGCCCACTGCCCCACAGGCTGGGGATGTCGGCGCTGTCCGAGGCACCGTCGATCGAGTAGATGTCGAGGAACGACGCGATGAACAGCAACACCGCTGCTCCGATCACCACGCCGTCGCCTCGAGTGAGGGAGCGGATATTCACTTCAGGTCCTTCGTAGGTCGTCTCGTCGTCGGTAGAGGCGTCGCTGTCACCATGTCGCCGTCAGGTTCCGGAGTGAAGCGCGGGGGTGGCCCCTCATCGTACGGATGACACTATCGCCCGCACATCGGGGCTGTCCGCAGGGACCAGCACGCCGATCGCTACCCGCGCAGGAAACTCACGATTCCCTCAGACATCCCTTGCGCGGCCTTCTGCCGCCACGCGCCGCTGGTCAGCAGCGCCGCGTCCGCGCCGTCGCGCATGTTGCCGCACTCGATGAACACCTTGGGAACCGTTGACAGATTGAGACCGCCCAGGTCCGTACGCGTGACGAGACCGGTGCCGCCGCCGACGTAGTTGGAGGGCGCGCTGCCCGTGGCACGGACGAAGTTGCCCGCGACGCGCTCACCCAACTCGGCGGACGGGGCGACGATGGCACGGGTGTCGGCCGCGCCGTCGTGCACGGAGCCCGGCAGGATCACGTGGAAGCCGCGGTTGCCGGTGCCGGACCCGTCGGCGTGGATCGAGATGGCGGCGTCCGCCTCCGCCTCGTTGCCGATCCTGGCCCGCTCGTCCACGCAGGGTCCGTACGGACGGTCGTCGTCCTGCGTCAGTTCCACCGTGGCGCCCTGCTGCTGGAGCAGGGTGCGCAGCCGGTGGGCGACGTCCAGGGTGAACTCCGCCTCCGGCCAGCCCGCGTCGGTGGCCGTGCCGGTCGTGTCGCACTCCTTCCAGTGCGTACCGACGTTCACCTTGCGGTTGATCTCGGCGGTGTGCCGGAAGTTGCCCGGGTTGTGCCCCGGGTCGATGACGACGACCTTGCCCTTGAGGGGGCCGGACGCCGCGGCGGGCGCGGACGCGGAGGCGGACGGCTTCCTCGTGGTCGCGGTCGGCGAAGGGGACGAGCCCGTGGGCGCCTTGGCGTCGCCGGTCGCGGAGGCGGTGGCGGTGGCGGACGAGGTCGCGGAGGACGGCGCCTGCGACGTGCGCTCGCCCGCGCGGTCCGTGCCGGCCCCGCCGTCGTCCGGGCCGCCGACCGCCGCGTACACCCCCCATCCGAGCAGCGCGCCGGGGACGAGCGCGGCGATCGCCACGGTCAGCGGACGGCGCAGGGGGGAACGGCGGGGCTGGGGTGGATCGAGGTCCGGGCCTGTGTACGACACGCAGCGACTCTAGACCGCGCCCTCAGATCCCCGCGCCGGTTCGCCGCAGGACGCGCAGCGAGTCGGTCACCGAGACCTCGGTGAACGCGCCGGACGCCAGGGCCCGGAGGTAGACGCGGTACGGGGCCTGGCCGGTGAACTCGTCGGCCGGTTCCGGGAAGACGTCGTGGATGACCAGGAGGCCGCCGTCGGCCACGTGCGGTGCCCAGCCCTCGTAGTCGGCGCCCGCGTGCTCGTCGGTGTGCCCGCCGTCGACGAAGACCAGGCCGAGCGGGGTGTTCCAGACCGACGCGACCTGGGGCGAGCGCCCGACGAGAGCCACCACGTGCTCCTCCAGGCCGGCCCGGTGGAGGGTGCGGCGGAAGGTGGGGAGGGTGTCCATCACGCCGAGTTCGGGATCGACCGTCTCCGGGTCGTGGTACTCCCAGCCCGGCTGCTGCTCCTCGCTGCCCCGGTGGTGGTCCACGGTGAGCGCGGTCACCCCGGCCCGGCGGGCGGCGTCGGCGAGCAGGACCGTGGAGCGTCCGCAGTACGTACCGACCTCCAGCAGCGGCAGCCCGAGCCGGCCCGCCTCCACGGCCGCCGCGTACAGCGCGAGGCCCTCGTGCGCGGGCATGAACCCCTTCGCGGCCTCGAAGGCGGCGAGGGTGGAGGGGGCGGGGGCCGCGGACATGAGGGTGCCTTTCGGTGGTGCGGGTGCGGGTGCGGGTGCGGGTGGGGGTGGTGGGCGCGTGTCGGCGCCCCATGCTGCCGCACCCCCCGCCGCGGGGTGCGACAGGGGGTGCGGTGAGCCGGGGCGGTGCGGGTCAGGCCGGGACCGTCTCGCCCGGCAGGGTCAGGTCCAGGTCGACCGGGAACTCGCCGCCGGTGTGGGTGGCGGAGTGGGCGAGCGGGCCGTGGCCCGCGGCGCGGGCGGCCAGGACGTACGGCCCCGCGGCGGGGACCGCGAGGGCGTAGCCGCCGTCCCCGTCGGAGAGGGTCGCGCCCGCCTGACGCCCGTGCCGGTCGATCAGCGTGACCTTGGCGCGGGCGACGGGGGAGCCGTCGGCGGTGAGGACCCGGCCGCGGAAGCCGCGCGGCGCGTCGCCGTCCACCGGCTCCCCGGCGAGTGCCCGCTCGGCGCGGGCCAGGTTCGCGTCCTCCTCGCTGCTCGCGCGCAGCTGCGTGGTGGTGGCCGGGCGGCGGCGGGGGAGGAAGAAGGCCAGCGCCAGACCGGCGGCGACCGCGCCGGTCGCGATCAGGAAGGAGACGCGGAAGCCGTGCATGGTGGGAACCGCGACACCGCCCACGTCGTTCGCGGTGTTGGCCAGCACCATGCCGATGACGGCGCTCGACACCGACGTACCGATCGAGCGCATCAGGGTGTTGAGGCCGTTGGCGGCGCCCGTCTCCGAGGCCGGGACCGCGCCGATGATCAGCGCGGGCAGCGAGGAGTAGGCGAGGCCGATGCCGGCGCCGATCAGCACCGAGGTGACGACGGTCTGCCAGGCGGCGCTCATCAGACCGAGACCGCCCGCGTAGCCGGCCCCGATGATCACCAGGCCGAGGAGCAGCGTCGTACGCGGGCCGTACCGGGCGGAGAGCCGGGCGTACACCGGCGCGGTGAACATCATCGTCAGGCCCAGCGGGGCCACGCACAGACCCGCGACGACCATCGACTGCCCGAGGCCGTACCCGGTCTCGGAGGGCAGCTGGAGGAGCTGCGGCAGGACGAGCGAGATCACGTAGAAGGAGACGCCGACCATGATCGAGGCGAGGTTGGTGAGCAGCACCTCGCGGCGGGCGGTGGTGCGCAGGTCGACCAGCGGCGCCTTGACGCGCAGCTCCATCAGGCCCCACAGGAACAGGACCACGGCGGCCGCGGCGAACAGACCGAGCGTGGTGGGCGACGACCAGCCCCAGTCGCTGCCCTTGGTGATCGGCAGGAGGAAGAGGACCAGGCCGGCCGCGAGGCCGAGCGCGCCCGGCAGGTCGAAGGAGCCCTTGGCGCGCAGCGGCGACTCCGGGACGACCAGGAGGGTCAGGGCGATCGCGAGGACGCCGAGGCCGGCGGCACCGTAGAACAGGGCGTGCCAGTCGGTGTGCTGGGCGACCAGGGCCGCGGCGGGCAGCGCCAGACCGCCGCCGACGCCGATCGAGGAGCTCATCAGCGCCATCGCCGAGCCGAGCCGCTCCCGGGGCAGCATGTCGCGCATCAGGCCGATGCCGAGGGGTATCGCGCCCATCGCGAAGCCCTGGAGGGTCCGGCCGACGATCATCGGGACCAGGGCGTCGGTGAACGCGCTGACCAGCGCGCCCACCACCATCACCGACAGGCTGGCGATCAGCATGCGGCGCTTGCCGAACAGGTCGCCGAGGCGGCCCATGATGGGCGTGGCCACGGCTCCCGAGAGGAGGGTGGAGGTCAGGACCCAGGTGGCGTTGCCGGGCGTCGTGTCCAGGAGCCGGGGCAGGTCCTTGATGACCGGGACGAGCAGGGTCTGCATCACCGCGACGACGATGCCCGCGAAAGCGAGCACCGGGACGGTGGCCCCGCTCGCTGTGCGGGCGGGCTCGTCGGTCGTCGTGTGGGACATGAAGTGAGGCCTCCAGGCCGGGGTGCGGCGCGTACGGTGCGGATGAGCGGGATGAGCGGGATGAGCGGGATGAGCGGGATGAGCGGGATGAGCGGGATGAGCGGGATGAGCGGGAAGATCGTGCGGGGTGCGTGCTGGATGAACCTCGTGCGCCGCGGCAACTATTCCGTTGCTTCGAGTTGCTAACGAATCCTTGACCTTCTCTTGGGGAGCGACCGGGCAGGGGCCGGGTCGGCGACCGGGCCGGGTCCCAGGGCCTAGGACCGGCCGGGGACCAAATACCGATGCAAGGGGCACCTTCGCGTTGAGACCATGGCACCCATGCTCGAAGCCACCGGCACCACCGCCACCGCCCGGATATCCCCCCGCCGTACCCCGCCCACCTGGCTCGTCGTGGCGCTCGCCTGCGCCGGACAGTTCCTGGTCGTGCTCGACGTCTCCGTCGTCAACGTCGCCCTGCCGTCGATGCGGGCCGACCTCGGACTGACCCCGCAGGGCCTGCAGTGGGTGGTCAACGCCTACGCCATCGGCTTCGCCGGGTTCCTGCTGCTCGGCGGACGGGCCGGCGACCTGTACGGGCGCAAGCGGATGTTCCTGGTCGGGCTCGGTCTCTTCACGCTGGCCTCGCTCGGCGGCGGCCTCGCCCAGGAGGGCTGGCAGCTGCTGGTCGCACGGGCCGTGCAGGGGCTGGGGGCGGCGGTGCTGGCGCCGTCGACACTGACGATCCTGACCGCGGCGGTGCCGGAGGGAGCGGCCCGGGCCCGGGCGATCGCGACCTGGACCGCGGTGGGTGCGGGCGGCGGCGCCGCGGGCGGACTGGTGGGCGGCATCCTCGTGGACGGGCTGTCCTGGCGGTGGGTGCTGCTGATCAACGTGCCGGTGGGCGCGGTGGTGCTGGCCGGCGCCGTCCTGTGGCTGACCGAGAGCCGGGCCGGCGAGCGGCGGCGCCTGGACCTGCCGGGCGCGCTCCTGGTGACCGCCGGACTGGCCACGCTGGCCTACGGCATCTCCCAGACCGAGTCCGAGGGCTGGACGGCGGTGGCGACCCTGGTGCCGCTGCTGGCCGGGCTCGCGCTGCTGGGGCTGTTCCTGCTCGTCGAGGCGCGCACCGCGACCCCGCTGATGCCGCTGGGGCTGCTGCGGCTGAGGTCGGTGGCGTCGGCGAACGCGGCGATGCTGGTGTCCGGCTCGTCGATGTTCGCGATGTGGTTCTTCATGACGCTGTACGCGCAGAACGTGCTGGGCTACTCCCCGCTGGAGGCCGGTCTCGCCCTCGTACCCAGCTCCCTCGCGGTGGTCCTCGGCTCGAAGGCGGCACCGCGCTTCATGCCGGTGATCGGCGCCCGGAACGTGGCCGTGCTGGGCACGCTGGTGGCGGCGGTCGGCTTCGGCTGGCAGTCGACGATGACCGCCGACGGGGCGTACGTGACCGCGATCATGATCCCCGGGGTGCTGATGATGCTGGGCGCGGGGCTGGCGGCGACTCCGCTGGCGTCCCTGGCCGTCTCCGGGGCCGCCGCGGAGGACGCCGGACTGGTCTCCGGGCTGATCAACACCTCCCGGACGATGGGCGGTTCGCTGGGCCTCGCCGTGATGTCGACCATCGCGGCGTCCCGGGCCGGGGGAGAGCACGCGGGGCCCGTGGCGCTGACGGAGGGGTACGCGCTGGTGTTCCGCACGGCAACCGCGGTGCTGGTCGCCGGCGCGGTCCTGATGCGGGTGTGGCTGCCGGCGGCGAAACCGCGCGAGGAGCGGGCGCCGCGGGCGTAGGGCCGCGCCCGGGGGTGCCGGTCCCAAGGGTGCCGGTCCTGCACGGCCGGCGTCCCGTACCGTCGTGCCCGCCGTGCGTCGGCCGTGCGTCGGCCGTGCGGGTCCGCCGTACGGCCTTCGTGCGGGTCCGCCGTACGTCCGCCGTGCGTGTCCGTCGTACGTCCGCCGTACCCCAGGTGACAGGAGAGCCGGAGCCATGCCCATCGACGCAGCCCGGGCGCTCGCCGCCGCACCCCGCGTCCGCGAGATCGCCTGGGACCACAGGGACGTCATCCTCTACCACCTCGGCATCGGTGCCGGCCGTCCCGCGACCGACCCCCGCGAGCTGCGCTACACCCTGGAGTCCCGGCTGCACGTCCTGCCGAGCTTCGCGACGGTCGCGGGCGGGGGAGAGCCGGGGGTCGTCGGCGGGCTCTCCACCCCCGGTGTCGACGTCGACCTCGCCCGGGTCCTGCACGGCGGGCAGTACCTGCGCCTGCACCGGGCCGTACCGGTGCGGGGCCGGGCGAGCGCGGCCTCACGCCTCGTCGCCGCGTACGACAAGGGCGCGGCGGCCGTCCTCGTCCTGCGCACCGACGTCACCGACGACGACGGGCCGTTGTGGACCGACGAGGCCGAGATCTTCGTCCGCGGGGAAGGGGGGTGGGGCGGTGCGCGGGGACCGTCCGGGCGCCCGGCGCCGCCGCCCGCCGAGCCCCCGGACCACGTGGCCGAGGTGCCCGTACGCGAGGACCAGGCGCTGCTCCACCGGCTCTCCGGCGACTTCAACCCCCTGCACGCCGACCCGGAGTTCGCCGCGCGCGCCGGTTTCGACCGGCCCGTCCTGCACGGCCTGTGCACCTACGGCTCCACGCTCAAGTCGGTCGTCGACGCGCTGCTGGACGGAGACGTGCGACGGGTGCGCGCGTACCGCACGCGCTTCGCCGGGGTCGCCTACCCGGGCGAGACGCTGAGGGTGCGGATGTGGAGGTCCGCGGACCGGGACGGCGAGGGCGCGGTGCGGGTGGCCGTGAGCGCCGTGGGGCGGGGCGACGCCCCCGTCCTGGCCGACACCGTCGTCCGGTACGCCTGACGGCGACGGCGACGGCGACGGCGACGGCGACGGCGACCGGCGACCGGCGACTTGCGACGGCGACCGGCGACGGCCACGGCCCCGCCCGTCGGATGCGACGAGCGGGGCCGTGGCCGTCCCGCGTGCTTCTTCTCCATGCCGTCAGGCGGCCGTCCCGGACTCCTCGGCCGGCTTGCGGTGGCGGCCCTGCGGGACCGTCCCGCCGTCCTGGCCGGCGACGGCTCCCCGGTGCCGGCCGTGGCCGGTCCAGGTCTGGTCACGGTCGGCGCCGTCGGCCTGTACGGGCTGGGTCGTGCTGGCGTCGTTCATCGGAAGGAATTCACCCCGTCAACATGATCTTCTCTACAGCCGGGCGAGTGTAACCGGCACACCTCGGCCCGAATCCAGGCGGCCGTGCCGACCGGGACTACTTCGTTACAAGCCGTGCCAGCGGAGCCTGTTGCAGCGGCACGGGACGCGGCGGAGCGGGGGCCGGGGCGGCCGAAGTGTCCGGCTCGTCCGCTTCACCGGGCTCTCCCGGGACGGCCGGTCCGCCCGGAGAGCGCGGAGCCGGTCCCTCCACGTCCCCGGCCTCCCCGCCCCCCGCGTCCGGCGCCGCCAGCCGGGCCACCGCGCACGGCGACGACGGGGTGGCGCACGGCAGCCGCAGCTCCCCGTCCGCGGTCCACAGCCCGGCCCCCGCCAGCCACCCCTCGGGTGCCGGAAGGTGCCGCACCTCCCGCTCGGCGGGCCGCCACACCGCCACCCAGCTCCCGAACGCGCCGTCCACGCGCAGCGCCACCGCGCAGCGTTCCGGCGTCAGCGCCTGACCCGGCTGGATCGCGAACGGCGTCACGACGCAGTCCGTCAGCCGCAGGCACTCCGGGAAGCGCACCGGCAGCGTGCTGCCCAGCACGCCCCAGCCGAGCCGCCCCCGGCCCGGGGAGGGCGCGTCGGAGCGGATCAGCACCAGGCCGCTGTATGGGTCGGCCAGCAGTATCCGGTCGTCGCTGTCCGCGGCGATCTGCAACAGCGGCGACACCTCGCCGTCCCGCTCCAGGTCCACCACGACCGCCTTGGTCCGGCCCCCGGTCTCCCGGTCCACGGCCAGTATCCGGCCCGTGCGGTCCAGCCAGGCCCCGCCCGAGCAGCGGCCGGGGACCTCCGCGACCCGCTCGGGTCCGAAGGCGCCGCCCGCGACCTGCCACAGCACCGTCGCACGCGGGCCGACCGCCAGGGCGTACGCCCGCTCGCCGCCCGGGGCCGGCGGCAGCAGCCGCAGGCGGGTGGTGTCCGCGGGGCACTCGACCGCGCCGAGCGGCAGCTCACCCGTGCCGGGCCCGGTCGGGTAGAGGAGGGAGAAGAGGTGCCGCCCCGCCGCCCTGCGGTGGACCAGGACCCGTCCGTCGCCCATCGGCTGCACCTCGGTACCCGGCTCCTCCGGCTGGTTGCCGGGCAGCGGCACCGCGTACGGCTCGGGGCCGTCGAGGGTCCAGCGCTCCGGGTACCAGGAGTCCCCGCGCCGGGCGAGGCGCGCGGCGTAGGCGCCCTCCGCGGCGATGGTGCAGCCCGCCCGGGGCGGACCGTCGCTCCCGGGCTCCGCCGACGGCTCGATAGCACAGGCTGTCATCGTTCGGTCACCTCCGGCGACGAAGGTAGTTATCGCACGCACGGGCGGGGCACCGGCACCCGTCCCCGTCACACAAACGTGTGGCACAGGAACGATTCGCCTGAGGGGTGGACGGGTGGTGTGCTGCGGCGGACCGGGCCGGCCGCGGGGGCACGCTGCGGGTACGACGGCGCAGAACGGCCAGGTAGCCTTGCGTGCGTGCCCCGTCTGTCAGAAGTCATCGCCGCGCTGGAGAACCTGTGGCCCGCCGAGCGGGCCGAGTCCTGGGACGCGGTCGGCACCGTCGTGGGCGACCCCGACCAGGAGGTCTCCCGGGTCCTGTTCGCCGTCGACCCGGTCCAGGAGACCGTGGACGAGGCGGTGACGCTGGGCGCCGACCTCCTCGTCACCCACCATCCGCTGTACCTGCGGGGGACGACGACGGTGGCGGCCTCCACCTCCAAGGGCCGCGTGGTGCACACGCTCGTCAAGAACGACATCGCCCTGCACGTCGCGCACACCAACGCAGACACCGCCGACCCCGGCGTCTCCGACGCGCTGGCCGGGGCGCTCGGCCTCCGGGTCGTGCGGCCGCTGGTGCCGGACGCCGGCGACCCCCGGGGCCGCCGTGGCCTCGGCCGGGTGTGCGAGCTGGAGCACCCGCTGACCGTCCGCGAGTTCGCCGCCCGCGCCGCCGAGCGGCTGCCCGCCACCGCGCAGGGCATCCGCGTCGCCGGCGACCCGGAGGCCACCGTCCGCACGGTCGCCGTCAGCGGCGGCTCCGGCGACAGCCTCTTCGCGCACGTGCGGGCGGCCGGCGTCGACGCGTACCTCACCGCCGACCTGCGCCACCACCCCGCGTCCGAGTTCGTCGCGGACCGCGCCCACCGTCCTCTCGCGCTGCTCGACGCGGCGCACTGGGCCACCGAGTGGCCCTGGTGCGAGCTGGGCGCGGCCCAGCTCGACGAGATCTCCGACCGCCATGGCTGGGACCTCAGGGTCCATGTCTCCAAGACGGTCACCGACCCCTGGACCGCCCACGCGGCGTCCACCCCGACCTCCGACGCACTGGGAGCCCCCAACTGAAAGCCGCGCCCGCCGACCAGATCCGACTGCTGGACGTCCAGGCCCTCGACGTCCGTCTCCAGCAGCTCGCGCACAAGCGCAGGTCCCTGCCCGAGCACGCCGAGATCGAGTCGCTGACCAAGGACCACACCCAGCTGCGCGACCTGCTCGTCGCCGCGCAGACCGAGGAGAGCGACTGCTCCCGCGAGCAGACCAAGGCCGAGCAGGACGTGGACCAGGTGCGCCAGCGCGCCACCCGCGACCAGCAGCGCCTCGACTCGGGCGCCGTCACCTCCCCGAAGGACCTGGAGAACCTCCAGCGCGAGATCGCCTCCCTCGCCAAGCGCCAGGGCGACCTCGAGGACGTCGTCCTGGAGGTGATGGAGCGCCGCGAGTCCGCGCAGGAGCGGGTCGCCGAGCTGACCGAGCGGGTCGGCGCCGTGCAGGGGAAGATCGACGACGCCACGGCGCGCCGGGACGCGGCCGTCGAGGAGCTGGACGCCGAGGCGGCCTCGGTGACCAAGGAGCGCGAGGTCGTGGCGGGCTCGGTCCCCGAGGACCTGCTGAAGCTCTACGAGAAGCTGCGCGGCCAGCAGGGCGGCGTCGGCGCGGCCAAGCTGTACCAGCGCAGCTGCCAGGGCTGCCGGCAGGAGCTGGCGATCACCGAGCTGAGCGAGATCCGCTCCGCCGCACCCGACACGGTCGTCCGCTGCGAGAACTGCCGCCGCATCCTGGTGCGCACGGCGGACTCCGGGCTGTAAGGGGCCGGTCGGTGGCAGACGCGGCGGCAGGTCCGGCCGCTCCCGCGCGGGAGTTCGTCGTCGAGGCCGACGGCGGTTCGCGGGGGAACCCGGGACCCGCGGGCTACGGCGCGGTGGTGCTGGACGCGGTGACGGGGGAGACCCTCGTGGAGGCCGCCGAGTACCTCGGGGTCGCCACGAACAACGTGGCCGAGTACCGGGGCCTGCTGGCCGGCCTGCGTGCGGCGCGGGAGCTGGACCCGGAGGCGACCGTCCGGGTCCGCATGGACTCCAAGCTCGTCGTCGAGCAGATGTCGGGCCGCTGGAAGATCAAGCACCCCGACATGAAGCCGCTGGCGGCCGAGGCGGCGCGCGTCTTCCCGCCGGGGCGGGTCACGTACGAGTGGATGCCCCGCGCGCACAACAAGCACGCCGACCGCCTGGCCAACGAGGCGATGGACGCGGGAGCCCGGGGCGAGCGGTGGTCGCCGTCCGCGTCGACGGCGGACCTGGACGCGGGCGACGCCCGCGCGGCGGCCGCCGCCGAGGCACCGGCCGCCGCCGAGGCACCGGCCGTCGACGACGCTCCGGGTGCCCACGCCCCGGCCGCGTCCGGAACCGCGGCACCGACCGCCACCGCGGCCGCCTCCGCGCCGGACACTTCCGTGTCGCACACCTCCGCGCCGGGCGCCTCCGTGTCGGACGCCGCCGCGCCCGCCGCTTCCGTCTCGGCCGCTTCCGTGTCGACCGCCTCCGCGCCGGACACCTCCGCATCCGCCGACGTACGGGCCGCGAAGACCGTGGCCTCCCCCGGCTGGGGTCCCCTCGACATGGGCGCCCCCGCCACCTTCGTCCTGCTCCGGCACGGGGAGACGCCCCTGACGCCGCAGAAGCGGTTCTCGGGGAGCGGCGGCAGCGACCCGTCCCTGTCGGCCGTCGGCCGGGAGCAGGCCGAGAGGGTCGCCGCGAGCCTCGCCCGGCGCGGCACGGTCCAGGCGGTCGTCGCCTCGCCCCTCGCCCGCACCAGGGAGACCGCCCGGATCGTCGCCGCCCGCCTCGGTCTGGAGGTCACGGTCGAGGAGGGTCTGCGGGAGACCGACTTCGGCGCCTGGGAGGGGCTCACCTTCGGCGAGGTCCGCGAGCGGTACCCCGACGACCTGAACGCGTGGCTGTCCTCCCCGGACGCGGAGCCGACCGGCGGCGGCGAGAGCTTCGCGGCGACCGGCGCCCGGGTCGCCGCCACCCGCGACAAGCTCGTCGCGGCGTACGGGGGCCGCACGGTCCTGCTGGTGTCCCACGTGACGCCGATCAAGACGTTCGTACGGCTGGCCCTGGGTGCTCCGCCCGAGTCGCTGTTCCGCATGGAACTGTCGGCGGCGTCCCTGTCGGCGGTGGCGTACTACGCGGACGGCGGCGCGAGCCTCCGCCTGTTCAACGACACGTCCCACCTGCGCTGAGCGCCACCGCCTCGCGGGCGAGCCGCTCCACCCGCGCCCAGTCCCGGTCGGCCACCGCGTCCTTGGGAAGCATCCAGCTCCCGCCCACGCAACCGACGTTGGGCAGGGCGAGGTACTCAGGTGCGGAGTCCGGCCCGATGCCGCCGGTCGGGCAGAAGCGGGCCTGCGGCAGCGGCGCGGCCAGCGCCTTGAGGTAGGCGGTGCCGCCTGCGGCCTCGGCCGGGAAGAACTTCATCTCCCGCACCCCGCGCTCCAGCAGCGCCACCACCTCGGACGTGGTCGACACCCCCGGCAGGAAGGGCACCCCGGACCCCCGCATCGCGTCCAGCAGCGTGTCCGTCCACCCCGGGCTGACCAGGAACCGGGCCCCGGCGGCCACCACCTCGCCGACCTGCTCCGGCGTGACGAGCGTGCCCGCGCCGACCACCGCGCCCGGCACCTCGGCGGCGATCGCGCGGATCGCGTCGACGGCGACCGGCGTCCGCAGCGTGACCTCGATCGCGGGCAGCCCGCCGGCGACCAGCGCACGGGCGAGCGGCACGGCGTCCGCGAGGTCGTCGACGACCACGACGGGCACGACGGGGGCGAGGTCCAGTACCGAGACGGCGGGGGAGGAGGGCAGCGGTGAGCTCATGCCCACATGGTGCCGCCGTGGAGCAATCTGCGCAACGAGCGTTGCGACATGCGCAACGACAGCGTGATGCGGTTCAGTGGATCTCCGCCACCAGCACGTCCAGCGACCACGGCTTCCCCGCCTTCGCGGGTGCCTCGGCCTCCACCTCGTACCCGAGGTCCCGCAGCGCCTCGACCAGCTCGGCGGGCCCCTCGGGCGCGATCCCGGCCGCCAGCAGACTCCGGACGATCCGCCCCTTGGTCGCCTTGTTGAAGTGGCTGACCACCTTGCGGGTCGGCGCGTGCAGTACCCGCACGGTCGCCGTCCGCCCGGCGACCTCGCCCGCCGGCCTCCAGGCCGCCGCGTACGCCGACGACCGCAGGTCCAGCACCAGCCCGCCCCCTGCGGCCTCGGGCAGCACCTCGGCCATCGGCGCCCGCCAGAAGGCACCCAGGGCCCCGAGCGCGGGCAGCTTCACCCCCATCGAGCAACGGTAGGAAGGGATACGGTCGGTCACCCGCACCGCGCCCCACAGCCCCGAGAAGACCAGCAGCGACCGCGCCGCGCGCCGCTTGGCGGCGGTATCGAGCGAGGCCAGGTCCAGGGCGTCGTACAGCACCCCGGTGTAGATCTCCCCCGCCGGACGCGCGCCGGCCGTCCGCAGCTCCGCGTTCTTGGCGACCTCGCCGCGCAGGCCCTCGCTCAGTCCGAGCACCTCGCGCGCCTTCTCCTCGTCACCGGCGCACAGGTCGACCAGCTCACCGAGGACGGTCTCCCGGGCGGGGGCCAGCCCCGGCAGGGACAGCGACTCCGGCTTCAACGGCGCACCGCGGCCGGAAGCGGCCTTCCCCTCGGACGGCGGCAGCAGGACAAGCACGCGTACTCCTTCGGATCGAGCTGTCGGGCCCCCGCTCAGGGTACGGCGTACCCCTCACGTGCCTGGTCGACGGCCCGGACGAGCGCCGCGGGGTCGTCGGCGTGGCAGCGCACGACCCGCACCTCGCGCCGCCGCCCGAGGAAGCCGACGTGCACGACGGGCTCGGTCAGCTCGACGGTGACGGAGGTCTGGAGGCCCACGGCGAGGTTCAGCTCCCCGTCCGCCGGCTGGTGCGCCGCCCGCAGCTCCCGCCGCACGGACGCGATCCGCTCCAGCGGTATCCGCACGTCGACGTGGACGGCACGGCGGACTCGTAGCGTGCCGCCGACGGGATCCAGGACGTGCGGCCGGACCACGGACGCGGCGTGCAGCCCGACCACGAACACGACGGTGTACACGTCCAGGACCAGCACCACGTGGTGCACGGTGGGCCAGTCGCGCAGCAGCAAGGACATCATCACGGACTCGACGACGCACACGAACGCGATGCCCCACATCATCGGACCCTGCCCCCGCGTGTGCCCGAAGACCGGGAGGCCCTCCGCCGCCCCGTGGGTCCGCCGGGCCGCCCACAGCCACAGACTCGCCAGCAGGCGCAGCTCGTGCCGCACGAGGAGCCACGGCACCGTCGCCAGGGACCGGCCCCTCACGGCTGCCGCCCCCGTCCGCGCGCGACGGCGGCCAGGGCCAGCCGGATCGCCTCGGCCTGTCCCGGCGCGAAGTCGGCGTACAGCGCGCGCAGCATGCTGTGCCCGGAGTCCAGGTCGACGCCTTCCTCGGGCAGCAGCTCCGCGGGCAGGCAGCCGGCGAGCGTCTCGGCCGCCTCCGCGACGCGCGGGTCGTCGGCTTCCGCGTCGGCCAGCTCGTCGAGCAGCGCGTACGCGTGATGGGCGCGCGCCACCGCCTCCGGCGACCCCAGGGCGCCCCGCAGCGTGGCCAGCAGCCCCTCCCGGTCCTCCGGCGCCATCGTGCTCTCCAGCAGCGCCAGCATCTCCCGGTCCCGTACGGCCATGGGGGAGCCCGAGACGTCCCCCATGCCCGCGAACAACCCGGCCAGCTCCGGCGAGACCGGCCCCTCGGGCGGCATCCCGCCCTCCGCCTCCAGCAACGCCCGCAGCCGCGCCCGGCGCTCCCGGATCGCCGCCTCCTGCCGGGCCAGGTCCGCGTCCAGCTCCGCCAGCACCTCGGTGAGATCCTTCCCGGCCTCGTCCGCGAGCACGTCCCGCACCTCCGTCAGTCCGAGCCCCAGCTCGGTCAGCCGCCTGATCCGGGCCAGCACGACGACGTGCCGCAGGGTGTACGTCCGGTAGCCGTTGGCCAGCCGCTCCGGCTCGGGCAGCAGGCTCTGGTGGTGGTAGTGCCGCACGGTCCGCGTGGTGACGCCGACGGCGTCGGCGAGTTCTCCGATCCGCATGGGCCCAGTAGAAACGTTGACGCTGCGACAGGGTCAAGCGGCGGGGCTCCGGCTCCGGACGGAGGCCGTGCTCGTGTGCCACGATCGAGGGAACGGTTCCCGATCTCGGACAGGTGATCAGCCGATGTCCCAGTCTGGCGAGCGACCGAAGGAGGGGCGTGACATGACGGCCATGGCCCACGAGCCGCTGACGCAGGCGGAGGTCCTCCTGGAGGGCTTCCTCGCCCTGGACACGCCGGAAGGCTTCCGGGCCGAGCTGATCGAGGGGGAGATCGTTGTGACGCCGCCGCCGGACGGGGATCACGAGGACTGCATCGGGTTGATCGTGAACCAGGTGATCCGGAAGTCCCGGACGGACATGCAGTTCTCCGGCAACAAGGGCCTGAAGCTGAGGAGCGGAGGCGCCTGCCCGAAGGACCACGCGATCCCGGACGGCACCTTCGCCCCGACCGACCTGCGGCTCTACCGCGGTGCCGACCCCTGGATGCCGTGCGAAGGCGTCGCCCTGGTCCTGGAGGGGACCTCCATCAGGCCGCGGGCCGACCGCGAGGCCAAGCGCCGCTGCTACGCCCGGGGAGGCATCCCCCTCTACCTCCTCGTCGACCGCGAAGCCTCCTCGATCACGCTGTTCGGCGACCCGGAGCAGGACGACTACCGCGAGCACCGCACCCGCCCGCTCGGCAAGCCGCTCGCCCTCCCCGCCCCCTTCGACTTCGACCTGGACACCGCCGACTTCCTCTGATCCCGCCGGGCCGCGGCGCCCGACGGGCGAGGGCGTGGCGCACGCCCGGTACCATGGTCGACACGGCAGACGAGCCGGGCGGACGGCCGCGTGAAGACCCTTGACGGGACTTCCCGAGGAACGTCCGGGCTCCACAGGGCAGGGTGATGGCTAACGGCCACCCGGGGTGACCCGCGGGACAGTGCCACAGAAAACAGACCGCCCGGGACTCCGGTCCCGGGTAAGGGTGAAACGGTGGTGTAAGAGACCACCAGTGCCCAGGGCGACCTGGGCAGCTAGGTAAACCCCACCCGGAGCAAGGTCAAGAAGGAAGCACCCCGGTGCTTCTGCGCGGACGTTCGAGGGCTGCCCGCCCGAGTCCGCGGGTAGACCGCTCGAGGCCGGCGGCAACGCCGGTCCTAGATGGATGGCCGTCGCCGGCGGGCCCGCGAGGACCCGCCGGAACAGAACCCGGCGTACAGCCCGACTCGTCTGCCCCCCACCTCCCGGGTGCCTGGAAGGCCCCGTCCCGGCCGCTGCGGCCGCGCATCTCCGTTCCGCCGTCTCCATGAGTGCGCTTCGCTTCTGTTCGAAACTTTCGGTGCGTGTGGTTGAGCTTTCCGATCAGCTGATCCGGCCGCTGCTCATGAGGGTCCCTGTGGCGGTGATTCAGTGCGTATGAGCTGGGGCTCGATCCTCAGACCCGTACCGAGATCGAGGGCGAAGGTTTCGAAACATCTACCGAAACTGTTGACGGTCGACGTGTACAGGCCAACACTGGCGCCGATGTCGAACCCCCACGGGAGAGGAAGCACCGTCATGCACGTGCTCGTCCAACCGGGGCGCCGCCGCTCAGGCGCCTTCGTGACGCTCCTCGTCAGAAGTGCCTGGGCCGTCGCCCTGGCCGCCCTGGCCGCGATGATGCTGCCGGGCACCGCCCACGCCGGGACGGTCGTCACGACCAACCAGGAGGGCACCAACAACGGCTACTACTACTCGTTCTGGACCGACAGCCAGGGCACCGTCTCCATGGACATGGGGTCGGGCGGCCAGTACAGCACCTCCTGGCGCAACACCGGCAACTTCGTCGCCGGCAAGGGCTGGAGCAACGGCGGACGCCGGACCGTGCAGTACTCGGGCACCTTCAACCCGTCCGGCAACGCGTACCTGACGCTCTACGGGTGGACGGCGAACCCGCTCGTCGAGTACTACATCGTCGACAACTGGGGCACCTACCGGCCCACGGGCGAGTTCAAGGGCACCGTGACCACCGACGGGGGCACCTACGACATCTACAAGACCACCCGCTACAACGCGCCCTCCGTCGAGGGCACCCGCACCTTCGACCAGTACTGGAGCGTGCGGCAGTCCAAGCGGACCGGCGGCACCATCACCACCGGCAACCACTTCGACGCCTGGTCGCGGGCCGGGATGCCGCTGGGCAGCTTCAACTACTACATGATCATGGCCACCGAGGGCTACCAGAGCAGCGGCAGCTCCAACATCACGGTCGGGGGCACCGGTGGCGGTGGCGGTGGCGGTGGCGGTGGCGGCGGTGGTGGCGGTGGCTGCACCGCGACCCTGTCCGCCGGGCAGAAGTGGGACGACCGGTACAACCTCAACGTCTCCGTCAGCGGGGCCAGCAACTGGACCGTGACGATGAACGTGCCGTCCCCGGCGAAGGTCCTCTCCACCTGGAACACCAGCGCCAGTTACCCGAGCGCCCAGACCCTGACCGCCAAGTCCAACGGCAGCGGCAACAACTGGGGCGCCACCATCCAGGCCAACGGCAACTGGACCTGGCCGTCCGTCTCCTGTGCCGCGGGCTGACCCCCGGGGACGAGGAGAGAAGAGAGGAGGACCCCTTCCCATGCGCAGCAGACCCCGCCCCTCATGGCGCTCCCTGGTCACCGCGGTGTCCGTCACCGCCCTGGCCGTCGCGGGCACCGCCGCCGCCGACGCGGCCCCGACGCGGGCCGCCGCCTGCAACGGCTACGTCGGGCTCACCTTCGACGACGGCCCCTCCGGCACCACCCGGGCCCTGCTCGACGCGCTCCGGCAGAACGGCCTGCGGGCCACCATGTTCAACCAGGGCCAGTACGCGGCCCAGAACCCGGCCCTGGTCCGGGCCCAGGTCGACGCCGGCATGTGGGTCGCCAACCACAGCTACACCCACCCGCACATGACCCAGCTGAGTCAGGCCCAGATGGACTCCGAGATCTCCCGGACGCAAGCGGCCATCGCCGACGCGGGCGGTGGCACGCCGAAGCTGTTCCGCCCGCCGTACGGCGAGACCAACGCCACGCTGCGGGCGGTCGAGGCCAGGTACGGGCTGACCGAGGTGATCTGGGACGTCGACACGCAGGACTGGAACAACGCGAGCACCGACGCGATCGTGCAGGCCGTCTCACGGCTGGGCAACGGCCAGGTCGTCCTCATGCACGACTGGCCCGCCAACACGCTCGCGGCGATCCCGCGCATCGCGCAGACCCTGGCCGCCAAGGGCCTGTGCGCCGGCATGATCTCGCCGCAGACCGGACGGGCCGTCGCCCCCGACGGCAGCGGCGGTGGCGGTGGTGGCGGGGGTGGTGGTACGTGCACCGCGACCCTGTCCGCCGGGCAGCGGTGGGGGGACCGGTACAACCTCAACGTGTCCGTCAGCGGGAGCAGCAGCGCCTGGACGGTGACGATGAACGTGCCGTCCCCGGCGAAGGTCCTGTCCACCTGGAACGTCAACGCCGGTTACCCGAGCGCCCAGGTGCTGACCGCCAAGTCCAACGGCAGCGGCAACAACTGGGGCGCCACCATCCAGGCCAACGGCAACTGGACCTGGCCGTCGGTCTCCTGCGCCGCGGGCTGACCGGCACTACGCCCGGTGTCCGGGCCCGGGGCGCTCCCGGGCCCGGCACCTCATCCGTCCGACGGCAGCGACCGCCCCGCCACCCGCTCCAGGTGGTGCCCGAACACCTCCCGGGCGCGGGGCGTCAGGGTCCGCAGCGCCACCAGGGCCGTGATCACGACGTCGCACAGCTCCGCCTCGACGTCGTCCCACGTGTGGGTGACGCCCTTGCGCGGGTTCTGGCCGGTCGCGCCGATCACCGCCTCGGACACCTCGCCCACCTCCTCGGACAGCTTCAGCATGCGCAGCAGCAGGCCCTCCCGGCCGGCGACGGGCTGGTCCGCCTCCAGCCACTGCCAGAGGGCGTCGACGGTGTCCCAGAGGTCGGCGGGGATGCCGCCGCGATCGTCACTCATGCGGGGCAGCCTGCCACGTACGCCGCGGCCTCCCGCAGTGGTACGTCAGTCGAACAAGGGTTCCTGCTGCCCCTCGGCGGCCTTCCGGACCCGCTTGTTCCGGGCCCCCACGACCACCGCCGTGGCCGCCGCCGTCACCGCGAACGCGGCCGGGACCATCCAGTTCCGGTTGACCGCGTGGCCGAGCGCGTGGTCCAGGGAGAGGCGACCGGGGCCCGCGACCGCGAGCCCGGCGGCCGTGAGGCCGAGGGAGGCCGCGTACTCGTAGCCGCCGGCCATGGCGAAGAAGCCGTTGGGGGCGTGCACCGCCGCCGCGCCCGCCATCGCCCCGGCCGCCGCCGCGCCCGCGGCCGGTGTGGCCAGGCCCAGCGCAAGCAGCGTCCCGCCCCCGGCCTCGGCCAGCCCTGCCGCGGCGGCACTGGCCCGGCCCGGCGCGTAGCCCATGGCCTCCATGGCCTCACCGGTGCCCGCGATGCCGCCGCCGCCGAACCAGCCGAGCAGCTTCTGCGCGCCGTGCGCGGCCAGGACACCGCCGGTGCCCAGGCGGAGCAGCAGCAGCCCCAGGTCACGCCGGTCATAACAGTTCACGTCGACTCCTCGCAGACGGCGGCTCACCTCCCCACCGTGACCCGCCCGCGCCGCGGGGGCCCGCCGCCGACGCCGTTCGGGTGGTGGGAGGGGGCTGGGCCGACCGACGGGCCGGGTGGCGGGGGTGAGGGGGCGGTGTGACGCTGCCGCCATGACGATTCAGACCACGCGACTCAGCGACCCGGCCGTCCGCGCCTTCGTCGCCGCCGTCAACGCCCACGACCGCGAGGGCTTCCTCGCGCTGCTCGCGCCGGACGCCACCATGGCCGACGACGGGAACGACCGGGACCTCGCCCAGTGGATCGACCAGGAGATCTTCTCCTCCAACGGTCACCTGGAGGTCGACAACGAGTCGAACGGCGGCCGCGCCCTCATCGCCCGCTACCGCAACGACACCTGGGGCGAGATGCGTACCCGGTGGAGCTTCACCGTGGACGAGGACGGCCGGATCGCGCGGTTCGAGACCGGGCAGGCCTGAGCCTCGGCCAGGTGATCCACGCGGCAGCCGTTCCGCCCACCGGCGTGCATCCCGCGGTCCCCCGCGGGATCCACCCCCGGCCGGTGCGGCGGAACGACTGCCGCCTCCCCCCTCGGTGTGGCCTGTGGAGCGGTACGGAAGGCCAACCCCCCAAGTGTGAAGCTCCGGTGAAGGAGAGTTGAGCATACGTCCGCCACCGGCCGCAATACCGCGGACTGCGCAATTCCGCTTGTGTGGAACCGGGCGGGCCGCGCGGCGGGCGTCGTCAGCCGCGCCCCACGTACGGCATCGCCGTCGCCATGACCGTCGCGAACTGCACGTTCGCCTCCAGCGGCAGCTCCGCCATGTGCCGCACCGTGCGCGCCACGTCGGCGACGTCCATCACCGGCTCGGGTGACGTCTCCCCGTTGGCCTGGAGCGCGCCGGTCTGCATGCCGGCCGTCATGTCGGTCGCCGCGTTGCCGATGTCGATCTGGCCGACCGCGATGCCGTAGGGCCTGCCGTCCAGGGACAGCGACTTGGTCAGGCCGGTCAGGGCGTGCTTGGTCGCGGTGTAGGCCACCGAGTGCGGACGCGGGGTGTGGGCCGAGATCGAGCCGTTGTTGATGATCCGGCCGCCCTGCGGGCTCTGCTCCTTCATCTGCCGGTACGCCGCCTGCGCGCACAGGAACGCGCCGTTCAGGTTGGTGTCCACCACGTGCCGCCACGCCTCGTAGGGCAGTTCCTCGACCGGCACCCCGCCCGGACCGAACGTCCCGGCGTTGTTGAACAGCAGGTCCAGGCGGCCGAAGCGCTCGCGCACGGCGGTGAACAGGGCCGCCACCTCCTCGGGGCGGGACACGTCGGCGCGGACGGGGAGCGCCGAGGAGCCCGCCGGCGCGAGAGCGGCCGTCTCCTCCAGGGTCTCGGGGCGTCGGCCGGCCAGGGCCACGGACCAGCCGGCCGCCAGCAGTTCGAGGGCGACCGCCCGGCCGATGCCCGATCCGGCGCCCGTGACGACGGCCGCCTTCTGCGCTCCGACGGTTTCCTCGTCGGCGGTTCTCACGGTGTTCATGACTCGGCAGCGTACGCGTGGCGGAACATCCGGAACTCATCCGTCCGACATGGGATCGCCATGTCCGCGCCAAGCCAGGGACGTCCCCGGCCCGTCGAATGCCCCATGCAACCACTTGCATGGGGAGGAACGGATGTCACCCGCGAACCACCAGGCCCAGGCCCAGTCCCAGCCCTCGTACGCCCCCGAACTCCGCGCCGCCGCCCGGAACCTGGGCCGCCGCCGCTTCCTGACCGTCACCGGCGCCGCCGCCGCGCTCGCGTTCTCCGTCAACCTGCCGGCCGCGGGCACCGCGAGCGCCGCCGAACTCGACGCGGCCCGGCTCACCGCCGACCCCTTCACGCTCGGCGTCGCCTCCGGCGACCCGCAGTCCGACTCCGTCCTGTTGTGGACGCGCCTGGCTCCCGCTCCGTACCAGGCCGACAGCGGACTGCCCGCGAAACGCGTCGACGTGAGCTGGGAACTGGCCCTGGACGAACGGTTCCGACGCGTCGTCAGAAGGGGCCGGACCACCGCCCACCCCGAGTTCCACCACACCGTGCACGTCGAGGTCGACCACCTCGCGCCCGGCCACGTCTACTACTACCGCTTCCGCGCCGGACGCTGGGTCAGCCCGGCCGGCCGCACCCGCACCGCGCCCGCCCGGCACAGCCGGGCCTCCGACCTCACCTTCGGCGTGGTCTCCTGCCAGAAGTACGACGAGGGCTACTACACCGCCTACAAGCACCTGGCCCAGGACGACGTGGACGTCGTCTTCCACCTCGGCGACTACCTCTACGAGTACGCCGTCAACGCCACCGGCGGCTCCCGCGCCTACCCCGCGGGCACCCTCCCCGGCCTCTTCAACCACGAGACGGTGACGCTGGAGGACTACCGTCTGCGGTACGCCCTGTACAAGTCGGACCCCGACCTGCGGGCCGCGCACGCCGCGCACCCGTTCATCGTCACCTGGGACGACCACGAGACCGAGAACAACTACGCCGACGGCACGCCGGAGAACAGCGTCCCGCCGGAGGAGTTCCTCATCCGCCGGGCCGCCGCCTACCGGGCCTACTGGGAGAACATGCCGCTGCGCCGCCCGCAGCTGCCCGACGGCGCGGACCTCCAGCTGTACCGCCGTCTGCACTGGGGCCGGCTCGCCCAGTTCGACGTGCTGGACACCCGTCAGTACCGCTCCGACCAGGCCTACGGCGACGGCTGGCAGTTCCCCGGCCCCGAGTCGGAAGACCCGGGCCGCACGCTGACCGGCGACGCCCAGGAGCGCTGGCTGATCAACGGCTGGCACCGGTCGGACGCCCTGTGGAACGTGGTGCCCCAGCAGGTCACCTTCTCGCAGCGGTACAACATGACCACCACGCCGTCCAAGGTCTCCATGGACTCCTGGGACGGCTACCCGGCCTCCCGCGAGCGGGTGCTGGCCGGCGCGCAGGCCGTTGGTATCGAGAACCTCATGGTCCTCACCGGCGACGTGCACGTCTCCTACGCCTTCGACATCAAGCGCGACTTCTCCGACCCGGGCTCCCGGACCGTGGGCACGGAGATCGTGACGACCTCCGTCACCAGCGGGCGCGACGGCTCGGAGAAGCCGTCCAACTGGGACACGCTCATCACCGCCAACCCGCACCTGAGGTTCTTCAACGGGCGGCGCGGCTACGCGACGGTCTCCCTCGGCCGGGAGCTGGCGCGCGCCGACTTCAAGACGGTCTCCCACGTGACGACCGAGGGCGCGCCGCTCACCACCGCCGCGTCCTTCGTGACGGAGGTGGGGGAGCAGGGGCTCAAGCCGGCGTGACCTCGCGGCCGGCGGCCACCTCGCCGGGGTCGCCGGAGTCGCCGCCCGCGTGCTCGCCCGCGTGTCCGCCCGGCAGCTCGCCGGGGTAGCGGACGCCGACGCGCTCCCGGATCGCGTCGAGCGTCCGCATCACGGCCAGTGTGCCGTCGAGCGGGACCAGCGGGGACTCGGTCTCCCCGGCGCGCAGGGCCCGCATCACCTCCTGGGCCTCGTGCTTGAGGCTGGCCCGGGGCCCGTCGGCCGGATCGGCCCGGAACTCCTCCGGGTCGCGGCCGTCGCGGTGCAGCACGAAGTGGTCCGGGAAGAAGAAGCCGTACGGGACGTCGATGCGGCCCTTGGATCCGGTGACCGAGGCGGAGTTGGGCGTACCGCCGGTGATGGAGCAGTGCACCGAAGCGAGAGCTCCGCTCTCGTAGGAGAGCAGCGCACCCGTCTGGAGATCGACGCCCTCGTCCGAGAGCACCGCTCGCGCCGCGATGTCCGACGGCTCACCCAGCAGCAGCTGCGCGAACGACACCGGGTACACCCCCAGGTCGAGCAGCGCGCCGCCGCCCTGCGCGGGGTCCCGCAGCCGGTGCGCCGGAGGGAAGGGGCCCGCCAGGCCGAAGTCCGCCTGGACGCTGCGGACCTCGCCGATCGCCCCGTCCTCCACGAGCGCCTTCAGCCGCCGCACCAGCGGATTGCAGTACATCCACATCGCTTCCATCAGGAAGCTGCCGCCCTGGCGGGCGAGCGCGACCAGTTCCCCCGCCTCGCGCGCGTTCAGCGTGAACGGCTTCTCGCACAGCACGTTCCGCCCCGCCTCCAGGCACAGGCCGGCGGCGGCCCGGTGCGAGGAGTGCGGAGTGGCGACGTACACGACGTCGACCTCCTCGTCCCGCGCCAGCGCCTCCCACCCGCCGTAGGCCCGCGGTATCCCGAAGCGCTCCGCGAACGCCTTCGCCGACGCCTCGGTCCGCGAGGCCACCGCCACGACCTCCGCGTCCGGCAGATCGACCAGATCCGCCGTGAACCTCGCCGCCATCCCGCCGGTCGCCAGAATCCCCCAGCGCACCTTCTGCCCGGTCACCGCTGACACCCTGCCCCACCCTCGCTCAGGTTGTTCGAGTCTGTTCGTTCAAGTCCGTACGAGCTGAGAGCATAGGTGCCGGATCTGCAGAAGAGGGAGGGGCACATGCCCGAGCGCGGGCCGTCCATACCGCACACGTCACCGGACACCACACCGAAGACCTCGGAGCCCGCGCGGGCGGCCGGACCGGAAACGGGGCCGGACGTCCGCGCGCTGAGCGCCACCCGCCGCACCGGCTGGCTCGTCACGCTCGTCCTCGGCGGGCTGACCGCCACGCCGCCGCTGGCGATGGACATGTACCTCCCCGCGCTCCCCGAGGTCACCCGGGCGCTGTCCGCGCCCGCCGCGACCGTCCAGCTCACGCTCACCGCCTGCCTGGCCGGCATGGCGCTGGGTCAGCTCGTGGTCGGCCCGATGAGCGACCGGTGGGGCCGCCGGCGGCCGCTGCTGTCCGGACTCGCCGTCTACGTCGTCGCCACCGCCCTGTGCGCCGTCGCGCCCACCGTCGAACTCCTCGTCGCCTTCCGGCTGGCGCAGGGACTCGCGGGCGCCGCCGCGATCGTCATCGCCCGCGCCGTCGTCCGCGACCTGTACGACGGCGTGGCGATGGCCCGCTTCTTCTCCACCCTCATGCTGATCTCCGGCGTAGCCCCCGTCGTGGCGCCGCTCATCGGCGGGCAGATCCTGCGGGTGACGGACTGGCGGGGCGTGTTCGTGGTGCTCACCGTGGTCGGGGTGGCGCTCGGCGCCGTCGTGTGGGCCAGACTGCCCGAGACGCTGCCACCGGCGCAGCGGCACGCGGGCGGGGTCCGCGACACCCTGCGCGCGATGCGCGGGCTGCTCGCCGACCGGGCCTTCACCGGCTACATGCTCGCGGGCGGCTTCGCCTTCGCCTCGCTCTTCGCCTACATCTCGGCCTCACCTTTCGTCATCCAGGAGATCTACGGCGCCTCGCCCCAGACCTTCAGCCTGCTGTTCGGCCTCAACTCGATCGGCCTGGTCGTCGTCGGGCAGGTCAACGGCAAGATCCTGGTCGGCCGGGTCCGGCTGGACCGGGTGCTGGGCCTCGGGCTCCTCATCGTCGTCGCCGCCGCGACCGCCCTGCTGCTGATGTCCCTCGGCGTCTTCGGCAAGGTCGGGCTGGTGCCGGTCGCCGCCGCGCTGTTCGTGCTGATGTCCGCGATGGGGCTCGCCCTGCCCAACACCCAGGCGCTCGCGCTGATGCGGGTCAGGACGTCCGCCGGTTCCGCCTCCGCGCTGCTCGGCACGTCCTCCTTCCTCATCGGCGCCGTCGCCTCCCCGCTCGTCGGGGTCGCGGGGGAGGACACCGCGCTCCCGATGGCCGTGGTGCAGCTGGTGGCGGCGCTGGTGGCGCTCGCCTTCTTCGTGACGATGTGCCGTCCGGCGGCCGAGCGGTCCGCCGGGCGCGCGGCCGGGGCGGCCGGTGCGTCCCATGAGGGGAGAGAGAGCTGAGCGCTCCGAGACTTCGCCACGGCACCCCGGAGCGGGCCGGGCTCGACCCCGAGCAGCTCCGCCGTGTCGTCGAGGACGTGCACGCCCTCACCGCCGGTGAGCGGCCCTGGGCGGCGGGCGCCGTCGTGGCCGTCGGACGCGGCCCCGTGCTCGCCGTCGAGGAGGCGGCGGGCTGGGCGGTGCGCTACGCCGCCCACGATCCGCGCACCGACACCGGCGTCGAGCTGCCCGCCGGCTCCCGGGTGCCGATGACCGTCGGCACGCCCTTCGACCTGGCCTCCCTGACGAAGGTGTTCACGGCGGTCGCCGCCGTGCAGCAGATCGAACGCGGCACGCTCGGCATCGACGCGGAGGTCGGCGCCTACCTGCCGGACTTCCGGGCCGCCGCCGTGCACCGCGTCACCGTACGGCAGTTGCTCACCCACACCTCCGGGCTGCGGCCCGAACTCCCGCTGTACGACTGCGCCGACGACGAGGAACGGCTGCGACGGCTGCGGGCGGAGCCGCCGGTGGGGGTGCCCGGTACGTACTGCTACTCGGACCTGAACATGCTGCTGCTCCAGCACGTCCTGGAGCGCATCACGGGGCGCACCCTCGACGTCCTGGTCAACGACGGGATCACCCGCCCGCTGGGCATGACGGCGACGCGCTTCGGGCCGTGCCCGGGCGCGGCCGCGACGGAGGACCAGCGGCGGCCGTGGGCCAAGGCGGACCGGGGGATGCTGCGGGGTGTCGTCCACGACGAGAACGCCTGGGCGCTGGGCGGGGTGGCCGGACACGCGGGCCTCTTCTCCACGGGGCGGGACCTCGCGGTCTTCTGCCGCGCGCTGCTGGCGGGGGGCTCGTACGGGCCGGCGCGCATCCTGGGGCCGGACTTCGTGGAGCTGCTGCTGACCGGGCCGGGGCTCGGGTTCGCCCTCGACCAGCCGTGGTTCATGGGCGGCCTCGCGGGGCGCGGGGCGGCCGGACACACCGGCTTCACGGGGACGATGCTGGTGCTCGACCGGGCGACGGACACCTTCGCGGTGCTCCTCGCCAACACGGTCCACCCGCGTCGCCGCCCGCCGGACAACGGGCCCCGGGCGGCGCTGGGGACACGGGTGGCCCGGGCGGTACGGGAGATCTGAGCGGACACCCGCGACGACCGGCGAAACGCCGCGGGACGCCCGCGCCCGCGTCGCCGGTCGTCCGGTGCCCGCGTCCGTCCTGTCGGTCGTCCGTCGCTCGCCGCTCCGAGGCGTCGGTGCCCGCGTTCGTCCCGTGGGTCGTCCGTCGCTCGCCGCTCCGAGGCGTCGGTGCGCGCGTCCGTCCCGCCGGTCGTCCGTCGCTCGCCGCTCCGAGGCGTCGGCGACCGCCCCGTAGAATCGCCGGGTGAACGACCCCGCCACCCCCTCCGACGCCCTGCGCGCCGCCCTCGCCGGTCTGGTCGACGGGCTGCCGCCCCGGCAGGCCGCGCAGGCCGTGGAGCGGCTGATCGCCAACTACCGCGGGGACACCCCGACCAACGCCCCGATCCTGCGGGACCGCGCGGACGTCGTCGCCTACGCCGCGTACCGGATGCCGGCCACCTTCGCGGCGGTGCGGTCGGCGCTGGAGGCGTTCGCGGAGGCCGTGCCGAAATGGGTGCCGGGCAGCCACGTCGACGTGGGCGGCGGCACCGGCGCGGCGACCTGGGCGGTCAGCTCCACCTGGGCGGGCGTGCGCCCGGTGACCGTGCTGGACTGGGCCGAACCCGCGCTCGCCCTCGGGCGGGAGATCGCCGCCGCCCGTCCGGAGCTGCGCGAGGTCCGCTGGCAGCGCTCGCGGATCGGAGCGGCGCTCACCGTGGAGAGCACCGATCTCGTCACCGTGTCCTACGTGCTCAACGAACTGACGGCGGCCGACCGCACCGCCCTCGTCGACGCCGCCGCGGGCGCCGCGCAGGCCGTCGTGATCGTCGAGGCCGGCACCCCCGACGGCTACGCCCGGGTCATCGAGGCCCGCGACCGGCTGATCTCCGCCGGCTTCCGGGTCGCCGCCCCCTGTCCGCACAGCGCCGCCTGCCCCATCGTGCCGGGCACGGACTGGTGCCACTTCGCCGCGCGGGTCAGCCGCTCCTCACTGCACCGCCAGGTCAAGGGCGGCTCCCTCGCCTACGAGGACGAGAAGTTCAGCTACGTGGCCGCCACCCGGCTCCCGGCGGCACCGGCCCCCTCCCGCGTCGTCCGGCGTCCGCAGATCCGCAAGGGGCAGGTCCTGCTCGACCTGTGCGAGCCGGACGAGCGGCTGAGCCGCCGGACGGTCACCAAGCGCCACGGCGACCTCTACAAGGCCGCCCGCGACACCGACTGGGGCGACCCCTGGCCTCCGCCGGAGGCGTGAGGCAGGGGTCGCCGAGGGGAGGGTCCGCGGGCGCGCCCGCGCATTACGACGCCTCGTCGCTCCGCTCCGTCTCCGGCTGCTGGTCCCGCCGCTCCTGGAGCTTGCGCAGCAGTTCCCGCTTCTGAGCCTGCGGGTCCAGTCCGCCGCCGATCCGGCCGCTGCGGTCGCCGCCGCGCAGGGCGTTGCGGCCGAGCTTCTGGCGGGTGCCACCGACACCCAGCATGTTTCCGGCTCCACCTCGGGACATGGGGCCCTCCTCTCTCGATGCGATACGTTGCGTCTCGTTTTCCTCAAGCATTACTCTCCGGCGAGACGAGACGTCTTGTCAACCTGATAAATTCGGGCCATGGATGTCCAGAAGTCCACCCGCGCCCCGAAGTCCACCCCCGAGCGGCCGCGCCCCGACGGCACCCGTCGCAGCCAGCGGTCCCGTCAGGCCATCTACGAGGCCGCCCTCGCGCTGGTCGCGGAGGTCGGCTACCCCAAGACCACGATCGAGGGCATCGCCGCCCGCGCCGGCGTCGGCAAGCAGACGATCTACCGCTGGTGGTCCTCGAAGGCCGACGTCCTGCTGGAGGCCTTCCTGGACCTGAGCGAGCAGGCCGCACGGGCCGCGGGCGAGGACACGTACGCCATCCCGGACACCGGGGACCTCGCCGCCGACCTCAAGGCCGTGCTGCGCGCCACCGTCGACGAACTGCGCGACCCGAGGTACGAGGCGCCCTACCGGGCCCTGGCCGCCGAGGGCGTGGTCAACGAGCAGCTCGGCAGGGACTTCCTCGCCAAGCTCCTGGAGCCCTCGCTCCAGCTCTACGTCGACCGGCTGCGCGCCGCCCAGGACTCCGGGCACCTGCGGCCGGAGGTCGACCCGCGGATCGCGCTGGAACTCTTCGTCGCCCCGCTCGCCCAGCGCTGGCTCCAGCGCAGCGGCCCCCTCTCGCACGCCTACACCGACACGCTGGTCGACTACGCGCTCCACGGCCTGGCTCCGCGCTGACCGAAGGCCGGAGCGAGAGGCCGGGCGGAAGGGCCGGACCGAAGGGCCGGACCGAAGCGTCTGACCAGGGGAGTTTGTCCCTTCCCGACCCCGAAGCGCGAAATGGTGCGACCATGAGGCATGCTGGTGCGCACGACGGCGAGGCGAGGGGATAGATGAGCGCGGAGTTCGGCGGTCGGAGCGGTCTGCAGGACAAACTCTCCCAGTGGCTGCGCGGACGCCGGCCCAAGCAGGCCGCGGAGGCCGCCGGTGACGGTGGCCGGGAGGATCTGCTGCTCGCCGCCGCCGGAGCGGGACTGCCCCTGGCGCCCGCCGCGCACCCGGCCGGCTACCGCTGCTCCTGCGACCGTGTGGGCTGTCCCACGCCCGCCCGGCACCCGGTGTCCTTCGCCTGGCAGACGCAGTCCACCACCGACCGCGCGCAGATCGAGCGCTGGGCCCGCCACCAGCCCGAGGCGAACTTCATCACCGCGACCGGCATGGTGCACGACGTCCTCGACGTCCCCCTCCAGGCCGGTCGCGAGGCGCTCGGGCGGCTGCTCGACGCCGGCATCGAGGTCGGCCCGGTCGCCGAGAGCGACGACGGCCGCATGCTGCTGTTCACCCTCACCCGCGGCACCCCCGAGGACGAGGACGAGTGGTGGCCCTGCGAGCTGGACTGCCACCCCGAGACCATGGACGAGCACCCCGGCCTGCGCTGGCACTGCCGGGGCTCCTACGTCCTCGTACCGCCCGCCCGGCTGCCCGGCGAGGACCGGACGGTGCACTGGGTGCGCGGCCCCGAGCACCCGCTGCCGGACCCGCTGACCCTGCTGGAGACCCTCACCGACGCCTGCGCCCGGCACGCCGGCGAGGTCAGCGACCACGCGGGCACGGCCTGGCCCTCCCGCCGCTGAGCACGCCCCGGCGCTACTCGCCCTTCGCCGACGTCAGCCCCTGGACCCGGCCCAGGACCGTCACCTTCGCGTCGGCCGAGCCCTCCGCCGGGGTGAGCGCGACCTCGTTGGAGACGAACTCCATCGTCAGCGACTGCCTGATCTCGCCGTCCGTCAGCGCCAGCACGTCCTTGTTCGGCGCCGGTACCGACGCGCCCTGCGCGGCGGTCCGCTTCTCGAAGTGCCGCGAGCTGAAGAACGCCAGCGCCCCGCCGTCCCGGGTACGCAGGGCCAGCGGCGCGTAGTCGCCGTTCGTCAGCGGCTCGTCGATGTACTGGGTGACCAGGCCGGGACGGATCGACCGCTTCTCGCGCAGGGTGCGCCAGGCGCTGGTGTGGACTCCGTCGGCGAAGGAGTCGCCGCCGTCCTTCAGATAGCCCGTGTAGTCCTCGCTCAGCCCGGCGGGCGGGACGGCCACGTCGGTGGAGTTCGCGGGGACGGCCTCGGCCCAGCCCTCCGCGTCGGTCTTGAACTCCGGCACCTTGCCCGGGGCGACGAGCGTCAGGTACGCCGCCTGCCAGGTCTCCTCCAGGCCGTGCCGGGTGAAGACCAGCAACCACCGTGCGCCGGAGCCCTTGTTGGCCTTGGTGTCCGCGACGAACCAGCGCGGCCAGCCGGCCTTCTTCGGGATCGTGAACTTCGCGTCCGTCAGCTCCAGCGGGGCGTGCGCGGGGTTGCCCTCGGGATGGTTGGTCCGGCCCGCCTTCAGCCGCGCCGAGTCGATGGCGGCGAGGGCGCCGGTGGTGTGGTCGGCGTCCAGGGAGGCGTCGTACGCCTTGTCGGCCGCGTTGTACGCGGCGGTGAACTCCTGGAGCGCCTTCGCGGCCTCGGCCCGGGTGGCCGACGGGAGCACCTCGCGCTCGCCGTGCACCACCACGCATCCGCTCGCCGTCAACGACAAAGCGGTCGCCGAGGCCGCTATCAGCGCGCTCCGGTCAAGCCTGCGGGGCCTGCGAGGGCCGCGATCCCTGCTCATCAGGTTCTTCACCTTCCCCTTCCCGGAGGCGAACCCTACCGGGACGGACGGGCGCCCGAACGGCGGGACCGGGTACAGCGGCCACACCGTGACCTCGGGTCAGGACTCGCGCCGCGGGACGACCAGCAGGGCCTCCGTGCGCGGGTGCGGCACCACCTCCACCGGCTGCTCGTAGACCTCGGACAGCAGCCCTTCGGCGAGGACCCGTGCCGGTGGCCCGTCGGCCGCGATCCGGCCCCGGCGCAGCAGCGCGATCCGGTCCGCGTAGGCCGCCGCCAGGGAGAGGTCGTGCAGGACGACGACCACCGCGTCCCCGGCCCGCGCCCGTTCCCGGCACAGCCGCAGCACCAGTTCCTGGTGGCGCAGGTCCAGTGCCGCCGTGGGTTCGTCGAACAGCAGCAGCGGAGCGCGTTGCGCGAGCACCCGGGCGAGCGCGACCCGGGCCCGTTCGCCGCCGCTCAGCGCCGAGAAGGGCCGGCCGGCGAAGGCGGTCACCTCCGTGCGCGCCATCGCCTCGGCCACGGCCGCGTCGTCCTCGGCGGCCAGGTCGGTGCCGGCCCAGGGCGCGCGGCCCATCCGGACCACGTCCTCCACCGGGAACGGGAACGACAGCGACGCCGACTGGGGCAGCACGGCCCGGCGCAGGGCCAGTTCGGGGGCGGACCAGCGGGCCACCGGCCGGCCGTGGACGCGGACGACCCCCTCGGCGACCGGCACGTCGGCCGCCAGGGCGCCCAACAGGGTGGACTTCCCGGCCCCGTTGGGTCCGGCCAGGGCCAGCACCTCGCCCGCGCGGACGCCGACGTCCACACCGTCCAGGACCGGCCGCCCGCCGAGGTGGACGCGAACGCCCTCGGCCTCGGCGAGGACCTGGCCCGGCGCGGCTCCGGGCGGCGGCACCGGACGGGACGGTACGAGGCGCAGCCACCGCCCGGCGCCAGCGGACTTCGTGCCCCTCATGCCCAACCCCCTTGCCTGCGCCGGGTGCGGCGCAGCAGCCAGAAGAAGAACGGGCTGCCCAGCAGCGCCGTCAGCACCCCGAGCGGCAGTTCGGCGGGGACCGCCACGGTACGGGCCGCCAGGTCGGCGGCGAGCAGCACCAGCGCGCCGAGCAGCGCGCTGCCCGGGATCAGGAACCGGTGTCCGGGACCCGCCACCATCCGCAGCAGGTGCGGCACGACGAGCCCGACGAAACCGACGACCCCGGCCACGCTCACGGCCGCCGCGGTCAGCAGCGCGATCACCAGCACCAGTACGATCCGCAGCCGCTCCACGTCCACGCCCAGGTGGCGCGCCGGGCGTTCACCGAGCGCGAGGAGGTCGAGCCGGCGGGCGTACAGCGGGGCGAGCCCCAGGCCGAGTGCCGCGCACGGCAGGACCGCCAGCACCTTCGGCCAGGTCGCCTGGGCCAGCGAGCCCAACTGCCAGAAGGTGATCTGGTTGACCGCCGCGGTGTCCGCGAAGAACAGGAACAGGCCGATCAGGGCCCCCGCGAAGGCGTTCACCGCGATGCCGGTGAGGATCAGCGTGACGACCTCGGTACGGCCGCCCGAGCGGGACATGGCGTACACCACCAGGACGGTGACCAGGCCGGCGGCGAAGGCGAAGACGGAGACCGTCCAGTTGCCGAGGAAGTCCAGGCCGAACGCGATGGCGGCGACCGCGCCTACCGCCGCGCCCGACGAGACGCCGATGACACCGGGTTCGGCGAGCGGGTTGCCGAACACGCCCTGCATCAGCGCGCCCGCGCAGCCGAGCGAGGCGCCGACGAGCAGGGCGAGCACGATCCGCGGGAACCGCACGTTCCACAGCACCGACTCGGCCACCCGGTCCAGTTCCGTACCGCCGAGCCCGGCTCGGTGCAGCAGCGACCCGAGGACGTCGCCGACCGGGACCGGGTAGGCGCCGGTGCCGGCCGCGACCGGCACCAGAACCAGCAGACCGGCGGTCAGGGCGGCGGTCAGCAGCCAGGCGGTGGTGCGGGGGCGGCGCGGCGGGGGAGGGGCGACCGGAGCCGCGGGGCGGTCCGTCTTGTCCAGTACGGTCATCCGGCGTCGCCGCCCTCGCCGTACAGCTGGGCCACGACCGACTTCAGCACCTGGTCGGTGCGCGGGCCGTAGTTGAGGAGCACGCCGTCCTCGACCGAGACGATCCGGCGGTCCAGGCCGGCCGGGGTCTGGGCCACGCCGGGGAGTCCGGCCAGTCCGTCGACGCCGCCGACCGAGTCGAGTCCCTTGCTCATGACGAGGATCGCGTCGGGCGCGGCCTTCACGAGCGCCTCGCTGGTGAGGGGGGTGAAGTCCTTGCCCAGGCCGGAGGCCGCCCCGGCGTCCACCCCGCCGGCCGCCTCGATCAGCGAGCCGGCGCCGGAGTCCGCGCCGCCGATGAGGTAGACCGAGGCCGAACCGCGCAGGTACAGGAAGGCGACCCGGGGCGCGGCGCCCTTCGAGGAGGTGTCCGGGACACCCTCGCGTACGGCCGCGATCCGCTCCTCGGAGCGCAGGGTCAGTTCCTCCCCGGCCGCCGGTACGCCGAACGCGCCGGCGACCGCCCGGATGCGCGGGCCCACGTCGTCCAGGCCCTTGGCGGCCGCCACGGACAGCACCGGGACGCCGGCTGCGCGGATCTGGTCCACGGCCTCCACCGGGCCGGTGGTGGTCTCGGCGATCACCAGGTCGGGCCGCAGGGACAGCACGCTCTCGGCGGAGACGTCGTGGCCCCGGGTGACGACGGGAAGTCCCGCCGCCTGCTCGAAGGTGGCGGTGACATCGCGGGCGACGACCCGGTCGCCGAGGCCGAGGGTGAAGACGATCTCGCTGAGACTGCCGGACAGGGGCACCACACGCTCGGCGCGTTCCACCGTCACCCGCTCGCCGTCGGCGGAGCGGACGGTCACCGGGAGCTTCGGCTCGGGTCTCGTCGCGAGCGGCTCGACCCGGTCGGCGACGGCCTCCTCCTGCTTGGCCGCCCCCTGTTCGCCACCGGCGCCGGAAGCGGCTTCCGAGGAGCCTCCGCATCCGGTCGTGGCCAAGGAGAGGGCGAGCACGGACAGCAGTGCTCCCGCCAGTCGGTTCCGCAAGCGTCGCACGGGGTGTCCGTTCCTTTCGTCGGCCGTCACCGTCGGTCGGCTAGAGCTTAGGTTAGCCTTACCTTTGTTCGCTACCGGCCCCCCGATCCGGAGGACTTCGCATGCCCGCCCGTCTTCGCGCCCTGGTCACCGTGGTGTGCGCGGCCCTCCTCGGCGTCCTGCTGCCCGCTGCCGCCGCACACGCCGAGAGCCGGACCGTGCAGGGCGGCCGGCTCGACTGGGGCGTCAAGTCGTCGTTCCAGAGCTACGTCACCGGGCCGGTCGCGCAGGGCAGTTACTCCCTGACGGGAGGAGCGGCCACCGTCGGCGGGAGCGCTTTCCGCTTCCACTCGGCGGCCGGCAGCTACGACGGCGGCACGGGTGCCTTCCGGGCCGCCTTCTCCGGCGGTGTCCGCTTCCTCGGCCACCCCACCGGCGGCGGCGCCCACCAGCTCGACCTCACCGTCAGCCGTCCCACCGTGAGCATCTCCGGCGCCACCGGCACGCTCTCCGTGGACGTCGTGAGCAAGGCGAAGGGCACCGGGGCGGTCACGACGTCCCGTCAGGTGCCCTTCGCCTCCCTCTCCCTCGGCGGCATCGACATGCGCGGCGGCGGCAGCACCGTCGCGCTCGCCCAGGTGCCCGCCACCCTCACCGCCGAGGGCGCCCGGTCCTTCGCCGGCTACTACACCGCCGGCACCGCCCTGGACCCGGTGAGCCTGTCGGTCGACGTACGGGCGGCGGCGAGGCAGCAGGAGCGGCAGCCGGAGAAGGAGCGGGAGAAGCAGCCGTCCGCCGCGCCGACCCCGTCCCCGAAGCGGCAGCAGTCCGCCGACGGTGCCATCGAGGACGGCGCCGTCGACTGGGGTGTGCGCCGCACCTTCCGCGAGTACGTCACCGGCGACATCGCCGACGGCGGGTGGGCCCTCACCGCGGGAGCCCAGGACGGCGGCGCCCTCTTCCGCTTCCCCGGCGGCGAGGGGACGTACGAGGGCGGCGACCTCACCGCCGCCTTCGAGGGCACGGTGCGCTTCACCGGCGCGCACGGCCTCGACCTCCGGCTCGGCGGCGTACGGGCCCGCGTCGAGGACGGCAGGGGCACGCTCTACGCCGACGTGGACAGCCCCCGCCTCAAGGCCGAGAACGTCCCCCTGGTCACCTTCACCGCCGGGAACCCGAAGCCGGCCGACGGCCTGGTCCGCATCACCGAGGCCCCCGCGAAGCTCACCGCGCGCGGCGCCGAGGCCTTCGGCGGCATGTACCGGGCGGGCACCGCGATGGACCCCGTCTCCCTGGCCGTCGCCCTCACCGCCGACGCGAAGCTGCCCGCCCTGCCCGACCTGGGCAGCGACCCCACGCCGAGCGCGAGCCCGCAACGGGAGCAGGCGCGGCAGGAGGCGCCCGAGGCGTCGACGCGACCCGTCGCCAGCTCCGCGGACGACGGTGACTTCCCCGTCCTGCCCGTCACCCTCACGGCCGGAGCCGTGCTGCTGGCGGCCGCGGCCCTCGTGGCCCTCGCCGTCCGCAGGCGCCGCACCCGGCCCGCGGCGTCCCCCTCCGATCAGGGCTGAACCTCCGGACCGTTCCGCCCTGCGGACCGTTCCGCCCTGCGGACCGTTCCGCCCTGCGGACCGTTCCGCCCTGCGGACCGTTCCGCCCTCCGGACCGTTCCGCCCTCCGGACCGTTCCGCCCTCCGGACCGTTCCGCCCCCCGGGCCGTTCCGCGCCCCTGGGCCGTTCCCCCGGACCATTCCGCCCCGACCGGCGGACCCACCACGCAAGGAGAACCGAGCCATGCCCGTCAGACGACGCCGCTCCACCACCCTCGCCGCCGCCGTGGCGACCGCCGCCGCGCTCGGCGCCACCGCTCTCGCCGGCCTCGGCGCCACCACCGCCTCCGCGGCCGAGCGCCCCCTCACCGGCTACGAACTGACCTGGGGCATCAAGCAGTCGTACCGCACCTACGTCGGCATGTTCGGCGGCTTCACCCCGTCCGGGGGCGCCTCCCAGGACGCCGGCAACGGCGCGTTCACCTTCGTGGACGGCACCGGCACCTACGACGGCTCGGGTCACACCGTCGACCTCGCCTTCAAGGGCGGCCTGGTGAGCAAGTCCGCCGCCCACGGCTTCGAGATCACCTTCAGCGACGTGCGCTTCGACAGCAAGGCCGGCGAGGTCACCGCCGACCTGAAGAAGGTCGACACCTCCCAGGGCGCACCCAGGATCACCGAGGGCGACGACGTTCCGCTCGCCACCGTCGCCGTCACCCGCGAGATGACCGGCATGGCGACCACGCTCACCGCCGAGGCGGGGGAGTACCTCGGCAGCGCGTCCTACGCGGGCGCGGCCGGCGACCCGCTGACGGTGGTGAAGAAGGCGGCGCCGGAGCCCGGCCCCACCCCCACCACCAGCGCCCCCGCCACCGGACCCTCCCCGAGCGCGTCGCAGACGCAGACCACGGAGCCCGAGCCGTCGGCCACGCAGAGTTCGACCGCCGCGCCCTCCCCGACCGCGACCGCCGGCGCCTCCGTCTCCCCTTCCGCCACCGCCACCGCCACCGCCACCGCCTCGGCCACCGCGACCCGGGCCCCCGCCCGGGGCGCCATAGCCGACGGCACCCTCGGCTGGGGGGTGAAGGAGTCCTTCCGCGCGTACGTCGTCGGGAACATCGCCAAGGGCCGGGTCACCGCCTCGGGCGGTGCCACCCAGGCGAGCGCAAACGGCGCCTTCGCCTTCACGGACGCCACCGGCACCTACGACACGGACGCCGGCACGCTCACCGCGTCCTTCCGGGGCGCGGTGAACTTCCGGGGCCACGAGTCGAACGGCGCGTACGGCCTCGACCTGACCCTGAGCAACCTGAAGGCCACCCTCGACGGCGGCACCGGTGAGCTGACCGCCGACGTGGACAGCCTGGGCACGCGGACCGAGGACGTGGTACTGGCGGACCTCACGGCCCGGTCCGCCGACCTGACCGCGCGGGACGACGTCATCACCGTCGACGGTGTCGCCGCCACCCTCACCGGGGCCGGCGCGAAGGTCTTCGGCAACTACCCGGCCGGCACCGCGCTCGACCCCGTCGACCTCTCGGTGGCGCTCAGCGAGGACGCCCAGCTGCCCGGTGGCGGCACGGGAACGTCCGGCGGCGCGGGTGGCGCGGGTGGCACGGGAACGTCCGGCGGCACCGGCGGTTCGGCCACCACCGGCGGCTCCACCGTCGGCGGCACCGGCTCCACCGTCGGCGGCGCGGGCTCGGCCACGGGCGGCCTGACCGGCGGCGGCAGCCTGGCCTCCACCGGCTCGGACCTTCCGGGCCCGGCGCTGGGTGCGGCGGCCGGTGTCGCGGTCGCCCTCGGCGCGGGCGCGGTGTTCGCCGCACGCAAGCGGAGGTCGCGGACGTGAGCGGCAGTCGCGGGCCCGAGCGGCGGTAGCGGGCAGGAGGCCGGCGCTCCCGGGCGGGACCCCCGTCCGGGTGCCGCTGCTCGGCCCCGCCGGGACGCCTGCCCGGGGCCCCGCCCGAGACATCCCCGCTGTCCACGCGATGTTTGAATGCCCCGGTGACTGACTACGACGTACTGCGCGTCTTCTGCGCGCCGAACGGCGGCTACGGCAACGAACTCGGCGTCGTCCGGGACGGCTCCGTGCTGCCGGACCCCGCGGAGCGGCAGCGGCTGGCCGCCGAACTCGGCTTCAGCGAGACCGTGTTCGTCGACGACCCCGAGCGCGGTGTCATCGACATCTACACGCCCGCCCTGCGCCTGCCGTTCGCCGGGCACCCCTGCGTCGGCACGGCCTGGCTGCTCGACGTCCCCGAGATCGTCACCCCGGCCGGGGTGGTGGGCGTCCGGCTGGACGGCGAGTTCAGCTGGATCGAGGCCCGCCCCGAGTGGGCACCGCCGCGGACCCTGCGCCAGTACGCCGGGGTCGCCGAGGTCGAGGACCTGCCGGTGCCGGCCGCCGGGGAGTGGGTCTACGCCTGGGCGTGGGAGGACGAGCCGGCGGGACGCGTGCGGGCCCGCGCCTTCCCGGGGCGCGACGACGGCATCGACGAGGACGAGGCGACCGGCGCGGCGGCCCTGCTGCTGACCGAGCGGCTGGGCCGCGCCCTCAACATCACTCAGGGCGCGGGCTCGCAGATCCTCACGGCCCCCCAGCCCGAGGGATGGGTCGAGATCGGCGGCCGGGTGCGCCTGGAGCGGTGAAGGCTGCCCGGCCACGCACCTCCGTACGGGTGGAACAGCGTGTGCGCGCGACCGCCAGGGGTTACCTCTGGGCGTGACCGCTCAGTTCCCCGCGAGAGGAAACCCATGCGCATCCGTTCCGCCTTCGCCACGGTCCTGCTGACCGCCGCCATGACCGCCGGCGGCGTGGCGACCGCCACCGCCTTCGACGGCTCGCAGCACGGCCCGCTGCACGGTGACGAGGACGCCACCTGCAGCCCGTACTTCGGCGCCATCACCACGGACAGCACGGGCGACCTCTACTTCGGCGGCATCAACTGCCGCAGCGACGACTACGACATCGACAACTGAGGTCGGCACGTCGTGGCAGACCGGTCCCCCTCGGCCGACGGCCGAGGGGGACCGGGGCGTGCACGCGGGCACGGGCCGCTCACGCGGAGAGCGGGAACTCCTCGCCCAGCCCCCGGAAGACCGCCGTGTTCAGCGCGAAGGCGCGCCTGCACTCGGCGACGACCCGCTGCTTCTCCAGGTCGTCCGCGCGGATGCCGTCCAGCAGCTCCCGGTACTCGCGCTTGAAGGCGGCCGGGTTGGTTATCTCCTCGAAGACGTAGAAGCGGACTCCGTCGCCCTTCTTGGCGAAGCCCCAGGTCCGCTCCGCCCGGTCCCGGATGATCTGGCCGCCGGAGAGGTCGCCGAGGTAGCGCGTGTAGTGATGGGCCACGTACCCCGCCGGCCACTCCTCGGCGCACTCGCGCACCCGGGCCGCGTACGCCTCCGTGGCGGGCAGGGCGGTCAGGCCCGCACGCCACCCCGGGCCGCGCAGGTGCGCGAGGTCCCGCTCCAGGGAGTCCAGCCGCATCAGCTCCGGCCGCACGAACGGCCCGGCCACCGGGTCCGCCGCCAGCCGGCCGGCCGCCGCCTCCAGCGCCTCGTACACGAACCACAGCTGCTCGGTGTAGCGCGCGTACGCGTCGACGCCGAGCCGCCCGCCCAGCAGGTCGCTCATGAAGGTCGAGGTCTCGGCCTCCACGTGCTGCTCGTGGGAGGCGGTGCGGATGAGCGTCGAGAAAGAGTCCATGGGGCCGATCTTCCATGGTTAGGCTTACCTAAGTCAATGGGTTTCCGACGACCTGTCGGCAAAAGCGTACCGGGACGCGCGACGGCCCGCCCTCCGAGGAGAGCGGGCCGGGAGGCGGGTGCGCGGCGGTCGGCTACGGAAGGGTCAGGATCTCCGCGCCCGAGTCCGTGACCACCAGCGTGTGCTCGAACTGCGCGGTCCGCCTGCGGTCCCGGGTCACGACCGTCCAGCCGTCGTCCCACATGTCGTACTCGTGCGTCCCGAGCGTCAGCATCGGCTCGATCGTGAAGGTCATCCCGGGCTGGATGACGGTCGTCGCGTGCGGGCTGTCGTAGTGCGGCACGATGAGCCCGGAGTGGAACGCCGTGCTGATCCCGTGACCGGTGAAGTCCCGCACCACCCCGTACCCGAACCGCTTCGCGTACGACTCGATGACCCGGCCGATGATGTTGATCTGCCGGCCCGGCCGGACCGCCTTGATCGCGCGGGCCAGGGACTCGCGGGTCCGCTCGACCAGCAGCCGGCTCTCCTCGTCCACGTCGCCGACCAGGTAGGTCGCGTTGTTGTCGCCGTGCACGCCGCCGATGTACGCCGTCACGTCGAGGTTGACGATGTCGCCGTCGCGCAGCACCGTCGAGTCCGGGATGCCGTGGCAGATGACCTCGTTGACGGAGCTGCACAGGGACTTCGGGAAGCCGCGGTAGCCGAGCGTCGAGGGGTAGGCGCCGTGGTCGCACATGAACTCGTGCGCGACCCGGTCCAGCTCGTCCGTCGTCACGCCGGGCGCGATGAGCTTCGCGGCCTCCTCCATCGCGCGCGCCGCGATCCGGCCGGCCACGCGCATCGCCTCGATCGTCTCGGGCGTCTGCACCTCCGGTCCGGTGTACGGCGACGGCGCGGGTTTGCCGACGTACTCGGGCCGGCGGATGTTTCCGGGTACGGAACGGGTGGGAGACAGCTCCCCTGGTACGAGCAGCGACTGGCCAGACATGTCAGCGAGTCTAACCAGCGGGCATAAGAGAGCATGTCCCTGGCGAAAGGAGCCGGTCATGGCCCTGTTCAAGAAGCGCACGGTCGGAAAACCGGGCGAGTGGTACTACTGCCTGGAGCACAAGAAGGTCGAGGAAGGCCCCGACTGCCCGGCCAAGAACCGCTTCGGGCCGTACGCCTCCCGCACGGAGGCCGAACACGCGATGCAGACCGCCCGCGAGCGCAACCTCGAGTGGGAGAACGACCCGAAGTGGCACGACGCCTCCGCGGGCCGCTCGGACGAGGACTGAACGAGGCCCGGCCGCCCCACCCCGCCTCCGTCACCAGCGTGACGGAGGCGGGGCCGTCAGGTGGTCCGCCAGACGGGAGAGGCGGTCACGGAAGCGGCGGCGGCCCCGGGGCGGCGGTACCGCGTTCTCCCCGGCCGCCGCGCTGACCAGGTGCTGCACCGTGTCCAGGTCCAGCTCCGCCCCGTCCGGCACGGTCAGCGCCTCGTGCGCCATGGCCGTCAGCTCCCGCTCGCCCGTGTCCAGCGCCAGTACCGTCGCCCCGGCCCGGCGGGCGTCGTGCACCCCCTCCAGGAGCGGCGCGCCGGGATCGTCCGGCGCCACCACGAGCAGCGTCTCCCCGCGCCGGGCCGCCGCCAGCCGCCCCAGCCCGACCGCGAGGTGCGCCGGGTCCGAGGGACGGGCGCCGTGCCGGACGAGCGTGGGGGCCAGCTCCGGCGTCCCCGACCAGGCGGCCTCGTCCACCAGGTGCGCCGCCAGGTGCCAGGGCTCGTACCCGGCGGTGCCCACCAGCAGCAGCCCGCCCCCGTGCGGCACGACCGAGTTCCGCAGCGCCCCCGCGAACCTCCGGGTGGCCCCCAGCCACTCGGTCCCGGCGAGCACTTCCCGCAGCAACGCGACCCGTACGGCGTCCATGGGCCCGCATCCTGCCGCAACCCGCCCCGCGCGCACCGGCGTTCGGCCCGCATTCGCCCGACCCGGGGACGACCCGGGGACGGGCCGCGGGCGATCCGGGGACGGCCTGCGGGCGATCCGGGGACGGGCCCTGTTCCCGGCCGGACCCGACCCCGGCCGGGGGCGGGCGGGACGTAGGGTCGGCCCATGACCTCTACCGACAGTGCTGCACAGAAGGCCCCCGCCAAGGACCCCTGGGACCTGCCCGACGTATCCGGGCTGGTCGTCGGCGTGCTCGGCGGCACCGGCCCCCAGGGCAAGGGCCTCGCCCACCGCCTCGCCAGGGCCGGCCAGAAGGTGATCGTCGGCTCCCGCGCCGCCGAGCGCGCCGAGGCCGCCGCCGAGGAGATCGGCCACGGCGTCGAGGGCGCCGACAACGCCGACACCGCCCGCCGCAGCGACATCGTGATCGTCGCCGTGCCCTGGGACGGCCACGGCAAGACCCTGGAGTCCCTGCGCGCGGAACTGGCCGGCAAGCTCGTCGTCGACTGCGTCAACCCGCTGGGCTTCGACAAGAAGGGCGCCTACGCGCTCAAGCCCGAGGAGGGCAGCGCCGCCGAGCAGGCCGCCGCCCTGCTGCCGGACAGCCGCGTCACCGCCGCCTTCCACCACCTCTCGGCGGTGCTCCTCCAGGACCCGGAGATCGAGGAGATCGACACCGACGTCATGGTGCTCGGCGAGGAGCGGGCCGACGTGGAGATCGTGCAGGCCCTCGCCGGCCGCATCCCCGGCATGCGCGGCGTCTTCGCCGGCCGGCTCCGCAACGCCCACCAGGTCGAGTCGCTGGTCGCCAACCTGATCTCCGTCAACCGCCGCTACAAGGCACACGCCGGGCTCCGCGTCACGGACGTGTGAGGCGATGGGGGACACTGGGGGGTGCCAGATGTACCGCATCACCCGCAGTACCCGCCGTGTCCCCCGACAGGAGCCCGCCCCATGCCCCGCCTCGCCGTCTACGCCCTGGTCGTCTGCGTCCTCGCCGTGACCGCCGCCGTCGTCTCCTTCGTGCAGGGCAGCGTGCTGATCGGCGTCGTGTGGGTGATGCTGTCGGGCCTGTCCTCCAACATGTGCTGGTACTACGTCAAGCGCGGCCGCGACGCCCGCCGCTCCCCGTCCGTCACGGGCTGACCGAGCACAGCTCGTCGGTCTGCCAGAAGCGGTACAGCTCGAAGCCGCAGTACGTGTCGGCCTCGCCGATGCCGAGGCCGCGCAGGAGCGCGTCGACCGCGTCGAAGAACACGCCGTTGACGGCCGGGATCCACAGCAGCGCGAACACGATCAGCAGCCCGAACGGCGCGAGCGGCTCCACCTGCCGCCGCACGTTGTACGACAGCCACGGCTCGATCACCCCGTAGCCGTCCAGGCCCGGCACCGGCAGGAAGTTCAGGATCGCCGCCGTGACCTGGAGCAGCGCCAGGAAGGCCAGCGCCAGCCGGAAGTCGCGCGGCACGCCGTCCAGCGCGTCCAGCCAGAACGGGGCCGTGCACACCACGGCGAACAGCACGTTGGTCAGCGGGCCCGCGGCCGAGATCAGGCTGTGCCGCCAGCGGCCCCGGATGCGGCCGCGCTCGATGAACACCGCACCGCCCGGCAGCCCGATCCCGCCCATGATCACGAACAGCACCGGGAGCACGACGCTCAGCAGGGCGTGCGTGTACTTCACCGGGTTCAGCGTGAGGTAGCCCTTCGCGCCGACCGAGATGTCCCCGCTGTGCAGGGCGGTACGGGCGTGCGCGTACTCGTGCAGGCACAGCGAGACCACCCACGCCGCCGTCACGAACAGGAACACCGCCAGGCCCGGCTGCTCGGCGAACCCGGTCCAGGTCGCCCAGCCGGTGACCGCGGCGACGGCGACGATCCCGAGGAACACGGGACTGACGCGCCGGTCGCTGGGGCGGGCGGTGGCGGTGCTCATGGGACTCCCTGGCTGTCGGACGGCACGGTGGGGCACGGGGACCGCCCGACCGTACCGGGTCGTGACCAGAACGTCCCGGGGCCGGTCGCCGGTTCCCGTGCCCCGCGCCGCGCCGCGGAAACCCCATGACCGGCCGCCACGGCACCAGGGACAATGGTCCCGTGCGCTACCGCATCCTCGGCACCACCCAGGCACTCCGCCCCGACGGCACCGCCGTCCCGGTCGGCGGGGCGCGGCTGCGCGCGCTGCTGACGGTGCTCGCCCTGCGCCCCGGCCGAGCCGTGCCCGCGGCGCTGCTGGTGGAGGAGGTGTGGGACGGCGACCCGCCGGCCGACGCGCCGGGCGCGCTCCAGGCGCTGGTCGGGCGGCTGCGCCGGACGCTCGGCGCGGAGGCGGTCGTCTCGGCCGACGGCGGCTACCGGCTCACCGCCGCCCCCGAGGACATCGACCTGCACCGCTTCGACCGGCTGGCCGCCGAGGGCTCCCGCGCCCTCGCCGACGGGGACCCCGGCAAGGCGGCCGCCGTACTGGACGACGCCCTCGGCCTGTGGCGCGGCCCCGCCCTCGCCGACCTGCCCGACCGAACCGCCGAGGCGGCCCGCTGGGACACCCGGCACCTGGACGTGCTGCGCGCCCGGCACACCGCCGCCCTGGACCTCGGACAGGCCGAGCAGTCGCTGCCCGAGCTGACCGCGCTCTGCGACGGCCGTCCCCTGGACGAGCCGCTCCAGGCCCTGCGGCTGCGCGCCCTGCGCGACACCGGCCGCACCGCCGAGGCCCTGGCCGCCTACGAGGCCGTACGCCGCCACCTCGCGGACCGGCTCGGCACCGACCCGGGACCGGAACTGCGCTCCCTGCACGAGCGGTTGCTCCGCCCTGCGCCACCGGTTCGCTCCGCGCCCGGGGGAGGGCCGGCGGTTACCGGGCAGCACCGTGCGAGCCCCGGGGGCCCCGTGAGCCCCGACGGGCGCGTACCCTCCGCGGGGACGGCGGGGAGCGCGGGGACGGCGCGGGGCCGGGCCCCCGGCGCGCCGGGAACCCCCGTCGGACCCACGGGCCCTGGAGGACCTGACGGTCCGAGGCGGCCGGGTGCGCCCGGGGCGGCTCCCGGTGGCCCCGGGCAGCCCGCTCCACCCGCGAGGCCCGGAGACACCGGGCAGCCCGCTCCACCCGCGAGGCCCGGAGACACCGGGCAGCCCGCTCCACCCGCGGGGGACACCGGCGGTCCGACGAAGGCCGGTGCGCCCGTACCGCCCGGGGGCGCGGCGGGGGCCGTGGGGCCCGGTGCGCCTGAGCTGTCCGGGGGTGCGCCATGGGCCGCAGGGCCCGGCACGCCTCAGTCGTCCGGGGGCGCGGCGGGGGCCGTGGGGCCCGGTGCGCCTGAGCAGGCCGGCGGTCCCGGGGATCCCGACGGTCCGGTGAGCCCGGGGGTGCCCGGCGACCCCGCGCCGTCGGTGACGCCCGGCGGTCCCAGGGGCGCGGCCGGTCCGGCCAGCCCGGCGGCGCCCGGCGCACCCGGGGGGCCTGCGGCCTCCGCGGGGCCCGCGACGGCTGCCCCCGGCGCGCCGTCCGCCGCGTCCCCGGCGTCCCTCGCATCCCCGGCACCCCCGGCACCCCCGGCGTCCCCCGCGTCCGAGGCGGATGCCGCGGGCCGGGTCGCTCCGGCCTCAGGCCCCTCCGCGCCGCGGCGCCGGGGCAACCTGCGCGCCCGGCTCACCTCCTTCGTCGGGCGGGACGCCGACCTGGAGGCGCTGCGCGGCGACCTGGCGACCGCCCGTCTCGTCACCCTGCTCGGGCCGGGCGGCGCCGGCAAGACCCGGCTGTCGCTGGAGGCCGCCGAGGGCGTCGGGGACACCGCGCCGGACGGCGCCTGGCTCGCCGAACTCGCCCCCGTCGACGACCCCGGCGCCGTACCGGAGGCCGTCCTCACCGCCCTCGGCGCCCGCGAGACCGTCCTGTACGGCGCCGGCGCCGAGGAGATGCGCGCGGTCGCCGCCACCGACCGCCAGGCGACCGCCGTGGAACGCCTCGTCGAGCACTGCGGCCGGCGCCGCATGCTGATCGTCCTCGACAACTGCGAGCACGTCGTCGAGGCCGCCGCCCGGCTCGCCGAGGAACTCCTCGCCCGCTGCCCGGGCCTGACGATCCTCGCCACCAGCCGCGAACCCCTCGGCGTGCCAGGGGAGTCGCTGCGCCCGGTGGAGCCGCTGCCGGAACCGGCCGCGCTGCGCCTGCTCGCCGACCGCGGTGCCGCCGCCCGCCCCGGCTTCCGCACCGACGCCGACGAGGAGACCGCGGCGGCCTGCGCCGAGATCTGCCGCCGCCTCGACGGCCTGCCGCTGGCGATCGAGCTGGCCGCGGCCCGGCTGCGCATGCTGACCCCGCGCCAGATCGCCGACCGCCTCGACGACCGCTTCCGCCTGCTCACCTCCGGCAGTCGCACCGTGCTGCCCCGCCAGCAGACGCTGCGCGCGGTCGTCGACTGGTCCTGGGACCTGCTCGACGAGGAGGAGAGGGACGTCCTGCGGCGCCTGTCCGTCTTCGCCGGCGGCTGCGACCTCACCGCCGCCGAGGCCGTGTGCGGGCCCGCGGCCCTGGACGCCCTCGGCTCCCTCGTCGACAAGTCGCTGGTCGTGGCCGCGCCGTCCCCCGGCGACGGCATGCGCTACCGGCTCCTGGAGACCGTCGCCGAGTACGCCGGCGAACGCCTCGACGAGACCGGCGGCCGCGCCGCCGCCGAGCGCGCCCACCTCACCCACTACCGCGAACTCGCCCGGACCACCGACCCGTTGCTGCGGGGACCGCGGCAGCTCGCCGCCGTCGAGCGGCTGGAGCGCGAGTACGAGAACCTGCGCACCGCGCTGCGCCACGCCGTCGCCGAGCGCGACGAGCAGGAGGCGCTGAGCCTGTCGCTGTCGCTGGTCTGGTACTGGCAGATGCGCGACCTGCGCGTGGAGGCGCGGAACTGGTTCAGCGAGGTCATGCGGCTCGGCCCGGACCCCTTCGCCGAGCCGGTCCGCCGGGCCGAGCCGGTCTGGGAGCGGTGCACGGCCACCCCGCCCCCGCTGACCGGTGAGGTGCTCGCCGAGGCCCGGCGCGGCGTCCACCTGGCCCACCTCGCGTGCATGGACACCGAGCTGGAGGCCTGGCAGAAACCGGAGGCCAAACGGAAGCTGCGGGTCATCGCCGAGACGTACGAACCGGGCATGCCCCAGACCTGCACACCGCCCGGGCTGCTCTGGTTCTTCGCCGTGATGCTCTCCGGCGACATGGAGCGGCTGCGCGAGATCATGGACGCCACCGTGCGCACCTGCCGTGAGACGCCGGGGTTCGAGTGGGGCCTGGCCGGCAGCCTCCAGATGCGCGCCAACTTCCTCGCCAACCGCACCGACTGGGCGGGCGACGCGGCCCGTGACGCCGACGAGGCGCTGGAGATCTACCACCGCCTCGGCGACGCCTGGGGCACCGCCGAGGCACTCGCCGCCCGCGCCGAGGCCAGGGAACGCAAGGGCGAGTTCCGGCTCGCCGCCGCCGACTACCGGGCCGCCGGGGAAGAGGCCGAACGACTCGGCGCGCACGCCCAGGTCGACGTCCTGGACGCCCGCCTCGGCAGCGCGCTGATGGAGGCCGGGGAGGCCGAGGAGGGCGAGCGCGTCCTGCGCGCCGTGATCGACCGGACCGAGGGCGCGGGGCACAACGGCGCCATGCCGGCGGCCCGGCTCTTCCTCGCCGGCCGGCTCGGCATGACCGGGCGGACCGTCGAGGCGGGCGAGCAGTTGCGGCTGCTGCGCCGGGACTTCGCCATCTCCCACTTCGTCGTCTTCGACGCCTTCATCTTCGCCGCGGAAGCGTGGGTCGCCACCCTGGAGGGCCGGCACGAGGAGAGCCTGGTCAAGGTGCGCAAGTCGCTGGAGCGGGCCGACGATCCGCTCTCCGCGGCCATCGCCCCGCACATGCGCTCCTCGTACCTCACCATCGCCGCGATGGCGATGGCCCGCGTGGACGGCGGGCGCCGGGCCGTCGACGCGGCACGCTGCCTCGGCGCGGCCGACGCGATGCTGTCGCCGGACCACGTCGAGGTGGGGATGGAGCGGGACGCGCGCGAGCGCGCCGCCGCCAGGGTCCGCGAGGCGCTCGGCGACGACGCGTACGAGGCCGCGTACGCCGAGGGCGGCGGCCTCACCGTGGAGGAGGCCGTCGCCCTCGTGTGACCCGGGCCGGGTCAGGTCTTCGTACGGAACTTGTGGATGGCGACCGGCGCCATCACCGCGGTGATCGCCACCGACCAGCCGAGCGTGATCCACAGGTCGTGCGCGACCGGGCCGCCCACCATCAGCCCGCGCGCCGCGTCGGCGAGCGTGGAGAGCGGGTTGTAGTCGGTGAAGGCCTGCAACCAGCCCGGCATCGACTGCGTCGGCGCGAAGATCGACGAGCCGAACTGGAGCGGGAACAGCACCATGAACCCCATCGCCTGCACGGACTGCGCGTTCTTCAGGATCACGCCCAGGGTGAGGAACACCCACATGATCGACGAGGCGAACACCGCCGACAGGCCCACGGCGGCGAACAGACCGCCCCAGTGGACGATGTCGAAACCGACCAGGACGGCGACGATCATCAGCACCGTGGTCGCGAACAGCATCCGCAGCATCTCCACCGCGATCTTCGCGAAGAGCACGGAGCCGCGTCCGATGGGCAGGGACCGGAAGCGGTCCATGACACCGGAGTTGAAGTCCTGGCTGAAGCCGGTGCCGACGCCCTGCGACAGCGTCATGCTCATCATGGCGATCATGCCAGGGATGACGTACTGCACGTAGCCGTCCTGCCCGCCGCCCAGCGCCTGGCCGATCGACCCGCCGAAGACGTACACGAACAGCAGGGTGAAGACGACCGGCATCAGCAGGGCGTCGAACATCGACTCCGGGTCCTGCCGGATCCACAGCAGGTTGCGGCGGACCAGGGCGCCGGTGTGCCGTACGTGCCCGCGCACGGAGATGCGGGCGTCGTCGGTGGTGGTCAGGGTGGCGGCGCTCATACGGCGACCTCCTCGCGGGCGTCGGTGGGCGCGGGGTCCTGCGGGGCACTGGCGCGGTGGCCGGTGAGGGACAGGAAGACCTCGTCCAGGCTGGGCAGTTCGGTGGTGACGGAGGCGAGCGTGATGCCGCGCGCGGTGACCGCGCCGACCACGGCGGTCAGCTGTTCGTCGCTGAGGATCGGCACCAGGACGGCCCCGCGCTCAGCGTCCACCGTGGTGTCGGCGAGGCCGGTGATGCCCAGTTCGTCCAGGTGGGCGGCGAGCGGGCGCAGGTGCAGCGGGTCGGCCGGACGGACCCGCAGCGTGCGCCCGCCGACCTTGGCCTTCAGCTGCTCGATGCCGCCGTTCGCGATGACCTTGCCGCGGTCGACGACGGTCAGCTCCGAGGCGAGCTGCTCGGCCTCCTCCATGTACTGGGTGGTGAGCAGCACGGTGACGCCGTCGCCGACCATGCGCTTGACCTCGTCCCACACCTCGTTGCGGGTACGCGGGTCCAGGCCGGTGGTGGGCTCGTCCAGGTAGAGCACGGCCGGGTGCCCGATCATGGAGGCCGCCAGGTCGAGACGGCGCCGCATGCCGCCCGAGTAGGTGTGCGCGGGGCGCTTGCCGGCCTCGGTGAGGGAGAACCGCTCCAGCAGCGCGTCGGCCCGGGCGCGCGCGTCCCTGCGGGACAGGTCGAGCAGCCGGCCGATCATGTACAGGTTCTCCCAGCCGGGGAGCTTCTCGTCCACGGACGCGTACTGCCCGGTCAGTCCTATGACCCGCCGCAGCTGGCGCGGCTGGCGTACGACGTCGTAGCCGGCGACGTGCGCCGTGCCCGCGTCGGGGGTGATCAGGGTGGACAGGATGCGGACGAGGGTCGTCTTGCCGGCGCCGTTCGGCCCGAGCACACCCATCACGGTGCCCTCGCGCACGTCCAGGTCGACGCCGTCCAGCGCCTTGGTCTCGCCGTAGTGCTTGACCAGCCCCCGCACGGTGACCGCGCTGCCCGCGGCCCGGGGGTTGTCGTCGATTCGCTTCATGCCGACGACGTTGTCAGCCCCCGCCGACAAACCGCCGACATCCCACCGACAGCCGCCCCGCCCCGCCGACAGCACGCCGACAACACGCCGGCAGCGTACGGACGGACACCGGCCGGTACGCCGAAAAGCACCGGCCCCGCCGACGGGGGAAGATCGGCGGGGCCGGTGTCGTACCGCGGTGGCTCAGTGGACGGAGTGCTCCTCCTGCGGGAACGTTCCGCCGACGACGTCGTCGGCGAAGGCCTTCGCCGCGTCGCCGATGACCTGGCGCAGGTCGGCGTACTTCTTCACGAACTTCGGCACCCGGCCGCCGGTCAGCCCGAGCATGTCGGTCCACACCAGCACCTGGGCGTCCGTCTCCGCGCCCGCGCCGATCCCCACGGTCGGGATGTGCAGCGTCCGCGTCACCTCGGCGGCCAGCTCGGCCGGGACCAGCTCCAGGACGACCGCGAAGGCGCCCGCGTCCTGCACCGCCTTGGCGTCGCGCAGCAGCTGCTGGGCCGCCTCCTCGCCGCGCCCCTGGACGCGGTAGCCCATGGCGTTCACGGACTGCGGGGTGAGGCCGATGTGGGCCATCACGGGGATGCCGGACTCCACCAGCAGCTCGATCTGCCGGTGCGAGCGCTCGCCGCCCTCCAGCTTGACCGCCCCCACCCCGGCCTCCTTGACCAGCCGGGTCGCCGAGCGCAGCGCCTGCACCGGGCCCTCCTGGTAGGAACCGAAGGGCAGGTCGCCGACGATCAGGGCGCGGCCGGTGCCCCGGACCACCGCGGCCGAGAGCATGGTCATCTCGTCCAGGGTGACGGGCACGGTGGACTCGTAGCCGAGGTGGCAGTTGCCCGCGGAGTCGCCGACGAGCATGACCGGGATGCCGGCCTCGTCGAAGACGGACGCGGTCATCGCGTCGTACGCGGTGAGCATGGGCCACTTCTCGCCGCGCTCCTTGGCGGCGGTGATGTCCCGGACGGTGATGCGGCGGTTGCTCTTGCCCCCGTACAGCGCCTTGCTCCCGTCGGCGGGGCGCTGCGGGGTGGGGGCAGCCGAAAGCTGCGTCATGGCAACGGCTCCTTCATGTCATCTCGAGGCGCCCTCACGGCGTCCCCGGATCCCCTCCATGGTGGCACCTTCCGCGTCCCGGCGGCTAGGGGACCCTCGTCACGGGGTGCCGCGCCCGTGGAGAGCCCGTGAAGAGGGGGTGCGAATGTGCTCGTTGTGTCACAGAGCCGCCCGTCTCGACTCCGTTCGGAACTCCGGACGGCGACTCGTACGTCCTCGTGCCCGTACGGCCGTCTCAGGACGGCAGGATCGGACCCGATCATCCCCTAGGGTGCTGAGTCACGGGGGGAGCGACGGTGTGCACGGCAGGCAGTGAGGCGACGGTATGGCGCAGCAGGCGTACATGACGGAGACGGACAACGGCGGCTCGGGGCCCGAGCACCGGGGAACCCGGCTTCGGCGCCTGTGGGAGCGGGCGGTCACCGGCTGGCGGGGCGACCGGCGGATCTGGCGCCGGGGCCTGGTCACGGCCGCGGTGGCGATCCTCCTGGCCGTCGTCATGGCGGCCCACTCGCACATCCCGAACGCCATCGGGAACCTCGGCAGCCTCACGGAGACCTTCCTGCCGTGGTTCGGTCTGCTGATCCCGATCCTGCTGGTGATCGCCCTCGCGCGGAAGTCGGCGACGGCGCTGATCGCGCTGGTCCTGCCGGTGTCGGTGTGGCTGAACCTCTTCGGCGGCCTCCTCTTCGACAAGACCGGTACCGGCGGCGACCTCACGGTGGCCACCCACAACGTCAACGCCGACAACGCCGACCCGGCCGGCACCGCCCGTGCCGTGGCCGCCGCCGGCGCGGACGTGCTGGCGCTGGAGGAGCTGAAGGCGTCCGCCGTGCCGACGTACGAGAAGGCGCTGGCGTCGAAGTACCGGCACCACGCGGTGGTCGGCACCGTCGGGCTGTGGAGCAAGTACCCGGTGAGCGACGTGAAGGCCGTCGACATCCGACTCGGCTGGAAGCGCGCTATGCGGGCCACCGTCGCCACGCCCTCCGGGCCGGTCGCGGTGTACGTCGCCCACCTGCCGTCCGTACGGGTGAAGCTGGAGGCGGGTTTCACTGCCCGGCAGCGCGACAAGAGCGCCGACGCCCTCGGCGAGGCCATCGCCGACGAGAAGCTGCCCCGCAAGATCCTGCTCGGCGACCTCAACGGCACCATGAACGACCGCGCGCTCACCGCCATCACCTCCCAGATGCGCTCCCCGCAGGGCGCCGTGGGCGACGGCTTCGGCTTCAGCTGGCCGGCGTCCTTCCCGATGGCCCGCATCGACCAGATCCTGGTCACCGGCGTCGAACCGGAGACCAGCTGGACCCTGCCGGCGACCGGCAGCGACCACCTGCCCATCGCCGCGCGTGTGAGGGTCGACACAACGGCATCCTGAAAGCCCCAGGTCAGCGCCGTTTGGGAAGCTGCCGGACACCCGTCCGTCACCTCGCGGAATACTCGCCCTGAGAGGCTTTGTTCCGTACGGGAACATAGCGAAGCAGTCCCGTACGCACACCTCCGCTCGAAAGGCGAGTCCCCTTCATGCCCCTGGCCCTGCTCGCCCTTGCCGTGGGCGCCTTCGGCATCGGTACCACCGAGTTCGTGATGATGGGCCTGCTGCCCGACGTCGCGGACGACCTGGACATCTCCATCCCCAGCGCCGGCCACCTGGTCTCGGCGTACGCGCTCGGCGTCGTCATCGGCGCCCCGCTGCTCGCGGCGGCGACCGCGCGGATGTCCCGCCGCACGGTGCTGATCGCGCTGATGGCCCTCTTCGTGGCCGGCAATGCGCTGTCCGCGTTCGCCCCCGGCGAGGTCTCCCTCCTCGCCGCCCGCTTCGTCAGCGGTCTGCCGCACGGCGCCTTCTTCGGCGTCGGCGCCGTCGTCGCCACCGGCATGGTGGCGCCGGAACGCAAGGCCCGCTCCGTCTCCCTGATGTTCCTGGGACTGACGGTCGCCAACATCGTCGGCGTGCCCGCGGCCACCGCCATGGGCCAGCAGCTCGGCTGGCGGGCCACCTTCCTCGGCGTGAGCGCGATCGGCGTCGCGGCGATAGCGGCCCTCGCGGTCCTGATCCCGCGCGACCACGCCCCCGCCCCCGCCACGGGGCTCCGCGGCGAACTGGCCGCCCTGCGCTCCCTGCCCGTCTGGCTCGCCCTCGGCACCACCGTCGCGGGCTTCGGCGCGCTCTTCGCCGCCTACAGCTACATCACACCGATGCTCACGGACGCCGCAGGCTTCGCCGAGGCCAGCGTGACGCTGCTGCTGGCCCTGTTCGGCGTCGGCGCCACCGCGGGCAACCTGCTGGGCGGCCGCCTCGCCGACCACTCCCTGCGGGGCACCCTCTTCAGCGGCCTGGCCTCCCTGGTGGTGGTCCTCGCCCTCTTCCCGCTGCTGATGCGCACCGAGGTCACGGCGGCCGTCGCGGTCGCCCTCCTGGGCATGGCCGCCTTCCTCACCGGCTCCCCCCTCCAGCTGATGGTGATGGAGAAGGCCGCCGCGGCCCCCTCCCTCGCCTCCTCGGCCAACCAGGCCGCCTTCAACCTCGCCAACGCCGGCGGCGCCTGGATCGGCGGCCTCGCCCTCGCGGCGGGCCTGGGCACCACGTCCCCGGCGACGGCGGGCGCGGCCCTGGCCGTCCTCGGCGTGGGCGTCGCGGGCGCGGCGTACGCGGTCGACCGGCGCCGGGGCGCTGCCGCTGCGGTACACGGGCGCGAGCGCGTGGTCGCGGGGCACGTGCCGGAGGCGGCGGAGGCCGTACGGCGGTGACGCCGGGCCTCACCCGTCGGAGTACGTCCGCCGCGATTCCACCGCCCACCCCTCCCCGTGCCCCTAACGTGTCGCCCGTCGCGACAGGACGCGTACGGCGGAGGGGTGCGGGATGCCGGTGAACGGCGAGGCGGACGAGCCGGGGTGGGAAGTCGACCCGGACGACGAGTGGGGCGTGGCGGTCGTCGCCACCGTCGGGCGGCAGCTGAAGCTGCGGCGCGAGGCGGCGGGGATGCGGGCCGGGGACTTCGGGACGGCGGTGGGGTACGGGGAGGACCTGGTCTACAAGGTCGAGGGCGGGAAGCGTATTCCCCGCCGGGAGTACCTGGAGCGGGCCGATGAGGTGCTGGGGGCGGGCGGGCTGCTCGCGGCGATGTGGGAGGACGTGGCCCGGGTCCGGTACCCCAAGCGGGTCCGGGAATTGGCGAAGCTGGAGGCCGGGGCGGTCGAGATCGGGCTGTACAGCACGCACAACGTCCACGGCCTGTTGCAGACCGAGGCCCACATGCGTGCGCTGTTCGACGCGTGGCTGCCGGCGTACACCGAGGAGGAGACGGAGCGCATGGTGGCCGCGCGGTCGGCCCGGCGTTCGGTTTTCGAGCGGTCACCGGCGCCCACCCTCAGCTTCGTCCAGGAGGAAGCGACGCTCCGCCGCCCGGTCGGAGGCAGAATGGTGTGGCGTAGGCAACTCGAACGCCTGCTGGAAGTCGGGGAGTTGCGGCATGTCTCGATCCAGGTGATGCCGACCGCCTGTGAGGAGCACGTCGGAACGGGCGGTCTGATCGAGGTACTGAAGTTCCCCGACGGCACCGCGGTGGGGCGCTCCGAGGGGGCCTTCGCCGGGCGGCCGGTGACCGATCCGAAGCAGCTCAGAGTCCTCGAACTGCGCTATGGCATGATCCGGGCCCAGGCTCTCACGCCCCGAGAGTCGAGGGCCGTCATCGAACAGATGCTTGGAGAGTCATGATCCGCATCACCGCAGCCCCGGACGTTCCCGAGCCTGCCTGGTTCAGGAGCAGCTACAGCAGCAGCGGAGACGGCAACGACTGCGTCGAGGTCGCGATAACCCCCGCCACCGTCCACGTCCGCGACTCCAAGCGCCCCGCCGGCCCCCGCCTCGTCGTGCGCCCGGCCGTGTGGGCCGCGTTCGTGGGCGTTACCGGCAAGGGGTGAGCCCCGGACGCGGTGGTCCGGGGCTCGGTCGTGCAGGTCAGACCATGGTGGTGTGCACGTGGCCCGGCGCCGCGCCGTCGGCGAGCGGTGCCGCGGCGCCCAGGCCGGCGCTGACGGCGAACGGGCCGGCCTCCGCGTAGAGACCCGCACCGACGGCGCCGCCGCCCGTGATGAGCGCCGTGCTGACGGTGAGGCCGCCGGACACCTGGTCCAGGTCCGCGTCGGAGATGTCAGCCGTGTCGACCTGGGGGACGAGGTTCATGGCAGGTCTTCCTCTCGTGCCGAAGAAAATGGGGGAGCGGTGAGATGCGCACGCCCGCGTTCCGGGATGGGGAGTGGGGGATGGGACACCGGCGTGCCGCGCACCGATCAAAGCACGGTGGGGGCCGCCGCCCCTCCGCGCACCGTTGACGGCGGGCCCCGCGGGTTTACCGTGTGCGCACGCGGTCGGCGAAAGGCCCCGCGTCTTTCACGCTTCCCACCGGTTTCGAGGCTCCCGGAGACCGGGACGCGCCCGGCCGGCGGCCCCCGGGCGCGGAACGCCCGCCCCCTGCGCCCGAGCGATGAACGGTGTGCAGGTCCCAGGGAGGTTCAGCGTCGGTCGGCGTCCTCCCGTACGGGTCGGGCGCACCCCCTGCCACACCCGACGGTCAACCGTCACCGCGACCGGCCTTCCGCCGGATGACCGCGGCTGCCCACTGACTGCCGATCACGGACATCGTCACCGTCAGGGCGAAGGCCAGCGAGTCGTCCCAGGACCTGCCCCTCACCCAGTGCCAGAATGCGGCCGCGAGTCCCACCACGACAAGCACGTAGGCCGACACGGCCGACCAGTGCGCACCCCGGCGTCGGTGCCACGAACGCCCGGCCCCACCCCCGGGCCGCTGTCGCTCCGTCATGGTGACCGTATACCCGGTGAGACAGGGGACCTGCTTCCTCACTCACGTGCGGGATCGGGGCAGATCCTCTCCGGCAGTTCGCCGGAGAGGGCCGTGCGTTCGTCGGCTGTAAGTTCACGGTCGACGACGCCGCAGAGGTGCTCCTTCCAGAGCGCGGGGTCGAGCCGGAAGAGTGTCAACGTGCTTCCGGAGTCGGACGGGAAGTCGAACGCACCCCGCACCGGCATGCTCAGCAGGGTCCCGCCGTCCTTGGTGGCGTCCAGGAACCGCTGGATCTTCGAGAACACGAAGGTGTCCCGGTGTTCCGGATCATCGGCCCGGAGGCGCACCATCGTGCCCTCGTAGGCGAGGAAGAACTGGGATCCGCCGGGGGACCCCATGGTCCAGCGCCCCTCCTCGAGCGGTCCGAACGGCCCCAACACCTTTCTCGGCGACATACCCTTCTCAACGGACCAGATCTCGACGATCCTGCCGGTGGTGAGGACCGCCATGTAGCGCCGGTCCGGCAGATACTCCGCGGTGAGCAGGTCGTCGGCGAGTTCGAAACGCTGCTTCCTGTCCTCCCTTCCTGTCCGCAGGTCGATGGTGTGCACCTCGGGCTCGCCCTGCACCGTCACCGTGACGTGTGCCGGGTCCGGATGGGTCCCCAGGAAGAAGTGCGGGGCTTCGGCGCTGCTGAGCCCGAGGCTCGGCAGCTTCACGGCGGAGGAGAGGCGGCGCCCTTTCCGAGCATCCCAGTACTCGAGAACCGAACCCGAGAGAGTCACCACCCTGTCGTCGCCCTGGAGCATGACGTCGATCGTGCCAGGTTCTCCGGTCACCTCGTCGGGGGGCGGTGCGGACACGGCGAAGCTGCTGAGCCGTCGCAGGGAGGGCAGGGCGCGGACTGTGACCCTCCTGCCGTCCGAGAGGTCCGCCGCCAGCGTTTCGCCCTTGTCGGTGAAGAGGGGCTGCCCCTCGGGAGGCGGTGTTCCGTGAGTCTCGGCCCGGGCGAGGGTGCGGGCCCCGGGCTTCGTCTCCACGATGCGGAGCGCCTTGCCGCCGTCGGTGCGGACCAGCATCCGGTCACCGTCTCCGAGCAGCACCGGGTACCCGTGTGCCGGGTGGGAAGGGCCGACGGTCATGGTGACGCCCGTGACCGTGCGGTCGGCGGCGAACGGCATCACGGTCTCCGACCCGGACGTCAGGAGGGGCAGGCGTTCGACGCCGATGGACGTGGAAAGTTGCTGACGGGGCACCAGTCGTTCGGGCGCGGCGTCACCGTGGACGGCGATACGGGACCATTCGTCCGATCCGGGCCCCTCGACGACGAAATGGCGACCGGCCGTGTCGAACTCCGGCTTCATGCAGGACGACAGTTTGAGCCCCTGGCTCCTGAGCATTCCGCCGTCCGACACCCGGATGGCCTGGAAACGGCGGACGTCTTCGCCCTGCTTGTGGCAGACGACGGCCGTTCTCCCGTCCCAGGACACCTCGGGAATGGAGTAGAAGTCATGGGCCAACTCGCGGACGGAGCCGGTGGCGACATCGATGGCCAGCAGGGAGGAGCGCCCTCCCCCGCTGAGTTCGGATTTCTGCCCCCTCCACGCGACCAGGGTTCCGCTGTCCGGGCCGAACCAGATCCAGTTCACGTCGGTGATGGCCCCCGGGACTTCGTGGGAACGGCCGCTGGAGAGGTCCCAGACCATGAGGGGCAGGCCTTCGGGCACCCGGGAGGACTCCACCAGGAACCGCGAGTCGGGAGAGAACCGGAGTCCTTTGGCCACGAGGAGCTTGCCCTCCTCGTCCCGTGCCTGTGCGTGCCGGAGCAGGTGGGGTCGGCCTGTCAGGTGCTTCCCTGACGTGGTCACCTCGTGCCAGGCGAGGAGCGCGTCCGCTTCGCGCACATAGGCGATCCTGCGGCCGTCGCCGCTCACCTGGGGGTTGCGGACCTTCTGGCCCAGCCGCAGGTTCTCCTGGCGCACTCGTCCGTCGTCGGAGCGGAGGAACAGAGTCGCGCGGCCGCCCTCAGTGATCACCAGGGTCACCTTGCCGTCCGCGCTCATGCTCGCCTGGCCGATGTTCGAGTCCAGTCCGGACAGTACCCAACTCGCCTTCATCATCTCCGCGTACCGTCGCATCAGCGCGTTGCGGGCCTCCTGCGTCGGAGAGATGTCGTAACCCGCGATCGCGGCCAGTGCGGCCTGGGCGGGGTTGGCCGCGGCCAGTTCGTCCGCCTGCACGGCCAGCGTCCTGGAGCGGCCCTCCGCCGCCCGTTCCCTGCTCACCCGGGACTCCTGGACGAAGAAGACGCTCAAGGCGGCGATGAGCAACAGCGCGAGGCCACCGGCCGTCCAGGCCCATCGGACGCGCCTCTGCCGGGCACGGCGCCGTAGCTGCACCGCACGGCGTTGCGCGTCGGCAACGGCGAGGAAGTCGGTCTCGGCCGCCGTCAGCTCGCCGGTGCGCCCCGCGAGACGACTCTCGAGGGAGGCGAGATGGGCACCTCGCGGCAGCAGCTCGTCGGCACGACCCTCCCTCTCCCAGCGTTCCCGGTCGTGCTGCAACTCCGTGCGGGCGGCGAGGAAGTCCCGGTCCTCGCGCACGACGTCGGACAGCGTCGGCCAAGCCGTGATGAGGGCCTCATGGGCGAGTTCCGCACTCTCCGGTACTCCCGCCCCGCCGTGGAGCACCAGGAGACGCTCTTCCTTCCCGGCGAACGACACGGCCAGACGCCAGCGCTGCTCGCCGGCCTCCGCACGGGTCAGTACGCGCCGCAGCGCGGGCGCGCCACTGCCCGGCACCACGCGCACCAGTCCGGCGAGCAGCCGCCGCGCCTGCGTGACGGTGTCCGTGAGGTCGGGGCCGTCCGAGGTGTCCGCGGGGCTCGGGGAGCCGGTCCCGGGCACGGACAGGACGTACTTCCGCCATGCCTCCTCCGCGTGCCTGCGCAGCGCGCCGGAGACGCCGCCGGCCCTCTCGTACGCGTCGACCCGCAGGCGTCCGCCCGACTGCTCCTCCCACAGGTGCCGCAGGACGAAGGAGAGCAGGGGCAGAGCACCGGGCTCACTGCCGGCGTCGTCGAGGATGCGGCGGGCCAACCCCGGTTCGTAGGAGACGCCGGGGACGCGGTCCACGGGGCGAGTGATGACGGTGTGCAGCTGCTCCCGGGTCATCGGGGTCAGCGGCAGGACGGCTCCCCGTTTCAGCGCCGGGCCGAGATGGTCATGGCTGAGGACCGCGTCGACGAAGTCGGCGCGCAGCGTGAGCAGCACCCGCATCCCGGCGGTGCGCCGGTCGGGGAAGAGCAACGACAGGAGGGCCGTGAGGTCCCCCTCGGGCAGGTCGAGCAGAGCCTCCGCCTGGTCCAGCACGACGAGGAGGTCGGTGGTGGCCCTTCCGGTGAGGCGGTGGACGGTGTCCGCGAGTCCCGCGTCGGTCAGCCAGGCCGCGACCTGGTCGACGCCGAGGGCACGCGGGGGTCCGAACCGCTCCTGGCGTGCCAGTTCGAGGAGCTCGACCGCCACGGCGCCCACGGGACGGGAGGTGCGGCCGCAGTTGACGACCACCACTTCGTGGCCGGCCCGGCGCATCACCGGCGCCACCCCGGCGAGGGCGAGGGAGGACTTGCCGCACCCTGAGGGCCCGCACAGGGTCACCGCCGCGTGGTCACCGCGCAGTGCCCTGACCACGGTCTCGGTGTCCTCCTCCCGGCCGAAGAAGACATCGCTGTCCTCCTCGCGGAAGGGCTCCAGGCCACGGAAGGGAGTCGGTGCCACCAGAGCGTCGGCGAGAGCGGGGATCTCCTCGGCGAGCGCCCCGAGGTGCAGCATGTATGCCTGCTGGTCGTCGCGGGCCGGCTCCGCGGCCACGATCATGCCGACGACGGCACCCAGAGCGTTGTCCCAAACCGGACTGCCGCTGAAGCCGGCGGTGACACGGACCGTCTGCCCGTCGGCCCGGGACAGTTGCACCCAGCCCTTCCCGGCGGGCCCGAGGAGACTGCCCCGCTGCCAGACGGGCCGGTCCGAGGCGCCGGCGAAGCCCACGATGCGGGACCCGTGTTCCCACAGGCGCCGGGACAGGCTGGTGGGCAGCGGGCGCGCCCCCGGTGCCGCCGCCAGCAGCCGGAGCACGGCCACGTCACCGCCCCGGTCCTCCCGGATCGGCACCCAGTGCGCCACCTCCGCCTCGATGTCCTGCGCAGGCGGCCCCGCACCGGTCAGGAGCGGCAGGTCGAGGGTGACCCGGGCGCCGGGGGGCACCTCGGTGTCGCGGGGCTTGCCGAGCGCGTCACACACCACATGGGCGCAGGTGAGGACCAGTCCGTCGCCGACGAGGAAGCCGGTCCCGGCGGAGTCGCCGTGCCCGTCGCGGAGGCGGACCGTCCCGGCGGCGAGGAGGGTGTCGGCGTCCTCGGGTGCGCTGTGCCCGGCACGGATCACGGGTCGGCCGGACTCGTCCTGGTCGTACACGGGGCCTCCTCGGTGCGGTGAGGGGGAGCGGGAGGGTGCCGGCGGTGCGCAGGTGGATCCCGGTGTGGCCTGCGTGCCTCAGCCGCCGGAGCCGGGGCCGGGCTCTGTCTGCGGCACCGCGTCCGACCCGGCGGGGCCGGTGTGCCAGGTGAGGCTGACGGAGAAGTTGGCCTCCGCGGAGGAGCCCGCGACGAGGATCTTCGCGTCGGCCGAGAGCGACATGCCGAACTCCAGGGTCGCCTCGTCGGGCGGCTGGACCATGCCACGGCAGCGGCCGACGAACGCGTCCGCGACCGGCCGTACGACATCCAGCATCTGTTCCAGGGACTGCTCGGCCCGGGCGACGGCACGGCCGCGTCCGACGCGCACGACGTCATCGCCGTGGTCGTTCACCTGCACGCGTACGACCTCGCCGCCGCTCCCCAGCGGAACTTCGACGGTGTACGCGCCTTGACCTCCGGACAGTGGCATGACGCCCCCCGATCGCGAACTGGTCCTCCGGGCAGCCGAGTTGTACGGCCCGTGCGGTGAGGCAGAGGCTATCGGGCCGGGCCGCGGGAGTCACAGGGCTGATCGGGGTGGTGTGTCGGCGCCCCGTCGCCGGCGCTGGTCGTAACGCCGTGGGGCCGTCGGTCCCCGACCGACGGCCCCGTCCGCTGGTCAGCGGAAGCCCTGCTCGCCCGCCCTTACAGCACCGGCAGCGACTTCCGCAGCTCGAACGCGGTGACCTGGGAGCGGTACTCCTCCCACTCCTGCCGCTTGTTGCGCAGGAAGAAGTCGAAGACGTGCTCGCCGAGGGTCTCGGCGACCAGGTCGCTGCGTTCCATCAGGGCGAGGGCCTCGCCGAGGTTCTGGGGGAGGGGCTCGATGCCCAGCGCGCGGCGCTCGGCGTCGGAGAGGGCCCAGACGTCGTCCTCGGCGCCCGGCGGGAGCTCGTACCCCTCCTCGATGCCCTTGAGGCCGGCGGCGAGGAGGACGGCGTAGGTCAGGTACGGGTTGGCGCCGGAGTCGATGGAGCGGACCTCGACGCGGGCCGAGCCGGTCTTGCCGGGCTTGTACATCGGGACGCGGACCAGGGCGGAGCGGTTGTTGTGGCCCCAGCAGATGTACGAGGGGGCCTCGCCGCCGGCGCCGGCGGTGCGCTCGGAGCCGCCCCAGATGCGCTTGTAGCTGTTCACCCACTGGTTGGTGACCGCCGAGATCTCCGCCGCGTGCCGCAGCAGGCCCGCGATGAAGGAGCGGCCGACCTTGGAGAGCTGGTACTCCGCGCCGGACTCGTAGAACGCGTTGCGGTCGCCCTCGAAGAGGGACAGGTGGGAGTGCATGCCCGAGCCCGGGTACTCCGAGAACGGCTTCGGCATGAAGGTGGCCTGGAGGCCCTGCTCCAGCGCGACCTGCTTCATGACCAGGCGGAAGGTCATGATGTTGTCGGCCGTGGAGAGCGCGTCCGCGTAGCGCAGGTCGATCTCCTGCTGGCCGGGTGCGCCCTCGTGGTGGGAGAACTCGACCGAGATCCCCATCGACTCCAGCATGGTGATCGCCTGGCGGCGGAAGTCCATGCCGATGTTCTGCGGGGTGTGGTCGAAGTAGCCGGAGTTGTCGGCCGGGGTCGGCACCCTGCCGTCGACCGGCTTGTCCTTCAGCAGGAAGAACTCGATCTCCGGGTGGGTGTAGAAGGTGAAGCCCAGGTCGGAGGTGCGGGCCAGGGCGCGCTTGAGGACGTAGCGCGGGTCGGCGAAGGACGGCGAGCCGTCCGGCATGAGGATGTCGCAGAACATGCGGGCCGTGCCCGGGGCCTCCGCGCGCCAGGGCAGGACCTGGAAGGTCGAGGGGTCCGGCTTGGCGATCATGTCGGACTCGTAGACCCGGGCGAAGCCCTCGATCGCCGAGCCGTCGAAACCGATGCCCTCGTCGAAGGCCTGCTCCAGCTCGGCCGGGGCCACGGCGACGGACTTGAGGAAGCCCAGTACGTCCGTGAACCACAGGCGTACGAACCGGATGTCGCGCTCCTCCAGCGTCCGGATCACGAACTCCTGCTGCTTGTCCATCTTCCGCTTCCCCATCCTTGCTGGTCAGCCCGCCTGTCTCCGGTACGGCGGGAGGCGGCCCTGCACCTGAGCATCACACCACAGCACGGTTTCGTACGCGTTGCGGGCCTCGGTAGGCCCACCGATCCTCACCGCAGCGTAGAGGCCACGTGTTCGATCGGGCCATTCCTGAGGCCCCGCCGCGACAGATCCTGTGATCTCCCTACGACGGAACCCTCCTCCACCCTTACGATCAGCGGACTCCACCGCCCCCCTTTTCCCAGAAGGGCACACCCCATGGGTTCCGCCAAGAAGAGCAGCAACCAGGCGCGGCAGGCCCGCATAGCCGAGATGCGGCGTGCCGAGGAGGCCCGCGACCGCCGGAACCGGATCCTCACGATCGCGGTCAGCACCGTGGTCGTCGCCGGTCTCGTCGTCGGCGGGGTCTTCCTCGTCCGGTCGCAGTCCGACGACTCCGGCGACGACACGGCCTCGGACGGCAAGAGCACCTCCGGCAAGTTCGTCGCCGGCGAGGACGGGGTGCGCACCTGGAAGGGGACGCTGTCCCGCAACCACGTCACCAAGAAGGTGTCCTACCCCGTCGATCCGCCCGTCGGCGGCGACCACAACCAGGCCTGGATGAACTGCAACGGCGACGTCTACGACAAGCCGCTGAACAACGAGAACGCCGTGCACTCCCTGGAGCACGGCGCCGTCTGGGTGACCTACACCGACCAGGCCCCGAAGGCCGACGTGGAGAAGCTGGCGGCGAAGGTGAAGAAGACGCCGTACTCGCTGATGAGCCCGGACGACAAGCAGAAGGACCCCATCATGCTGTCCGCCTGGGGGCACCAGCGCACGGTGACGGGCGCCGACGACCCGAACGTGGACACGTTCTTCGAGAAGTTCGTCCAGGGTGAGCAGACCCCCGAGCCGGGGGCCGCGTGTACGGGCGGGCTGCCCCAGTGACACCGAAGCGGGCCGGCTGGACCGCGGGGGCCGCCGCGGCGGCCCTCGTCGCGGCCGGCGCGATCACCTACGCCGTCGCCGGGGACGACGGCGCCGGCCGCGTCCCGACCGCCGACTCCGCCGACGCCGGGTTCGCCCGGGACATGGCGGTCCACCACCAGCAGGCCGTGGAGATGTCGTACCTCGTGCGCGACCGCACCGAGGACGAGGAGGTGCGGCGGCTCGCCTACGACATCGCGCAGACCCAGGCCAACCAGCGCGGCATGCTGATCGGCTGGCTCGACCTGTGGGGGCTGCCGAAGGTGTCGTCCGACCCGCCGATGACCTGGATGGGCATGGGCGGCATGCCCTCCGCCGGGGAGGGCTCCCTGATGCCCGGGATGGCCACCGACGCCGAGATGGAGAAGCTGGCGGCGCTCGACGGGAAGCCGGCCGAGGTCTACTGGCTCCAGCTGATGACGGAGCACCACCGGGGCGGCGTCCACATGGCCGGGGGATGCGTCGACCGGTGCACGGTCGGGGTGGAGAAGCGGCTGGCCCGGGGGATGGTGGAGTCGCAGGAGTCGGAGATCCGGCTGATGGCCGACCTGCTGGCCGAGCGGGGCGCGAAGCCGCGGACATGAGGCGGACACCGGAACGACACCCCATTGTGTCGTTCTGACGATTAAGCTGGCCGGGTGCCTCGACTACGACTCGCCCTGAACCAGACCGACGCCACCGTAGGCGACCTCGCCGGCAACGCGGAGTCGGTGGTCCGCTGGACCCGGCACGCCGCCGGGCAGGGAGCGCACCTGGTGGCGTTCCCGGAGATGATGCTGACCGGCTACCCCGTCGAGGACCTGGCCCTCAGGCCGTCCTTCGTGGAGGCCTCCCGCGCCGCCCTGGCCGCCCTGGCGACGCGCCTGGCCGAGGAGGGTCTCGGCGAGCTGCCGGTGGTCGTCGGCTACCTCGACCGCTCGGCGACCGCCCGGCCCAGGTACGGGCAGCCGGCCGGCGCCCCGCAGAACGCGGTGGCGGTGCTGTACGGCGGCGAACCGGTGCTGACCTTCGCCAAGCACCACCTGCCCAACTACGGCGTCTTCGACGAGTTCCGCCACTTCGTCCCCGGCGACACCATGCCGGTGGTGCGGGTGCGCGGCGTCGACGTGGCCCTCGCCGTCTGCGAGGACCTGTGGCAGGACGGCGGCCGGGTGCCGGCCGCCCGCTCGGCCCGGGCCGGACTGCTGCTCTCCGTCAACGCCTCGCCCTACGAGCGCGACAAGGACGACACGCGGCTGGAGCTGGTGCGCAGGCGAGCCCGGGAGGCCGGGTGCACGACCGCCTACCTCGCGATGACCGGCGGGCAGGACGAGCTGGTCTTCGACGGCGACTCGATCGTGGTCGACCGGGACGGCGAGGTCGTCGCGCGGGCACCGCAGTTCACCGAGGGCTGCGTGGTGCTCGACCTCGACCTCCCGCCCGCCGGCGCCGACGCGCCGGCCGGCGTCGTGGACGACGGGCTGCTCGTCGACCGGGTCGTGCTGTCCGAGGAGCCGGCGCCGGCCCACGGGCCGCCGCTGTCCGGCGGGCACGCGGAGCGGCTGGACGACGACGAGGAGGTCTACTCGGCCCTCGTCGTCGGCCTGCGCGCGTACGTCGCGAAGAACGGCTTCCGCTCGGTGCTCGTCGGCCTCTCCGGCGGCATCGACTCCGCGCTGGTCGCGGCGATCGCCTGCGACGCGGTCGGCGCGGAGCACGTACACGGCGTGTCGATGCCGTCGAAGTACTCCTCCGGGCACTCCCTGGAGGACGCGGCGGAGATGGCCCGGCGCACCGGGCTGCACCACCGCACCGTGGCGATCGAGCCGATGTTCGACGCGTACATGGACGCGCTGGGCCTGACCGGCCTGGCGGAGGAGAACCTCCAGTCGCGGCTGCGCGGGACGCTGCTGATGGCCCTCTCCAACCAGGAGGGCCACCTCGTGCTGGCACCGGGCAACAAGTCGGAGCTGGCCGTGGGGTACTCGACGCTGTACGGCGACTCGGTGGGCGCCTACGGGCCGATCAAGGACGTCTACAAGACGTCCGTGTTCCGCCTCGCCGCATGGCGCAACCGGGCGGCCGGGGCCCGCGGCCAGGTCCCGCCGATCCCCGAGAACTCGATCACCAAGCCGCCGAGCGCGGAGCTGCGTCCCGGCCAGGTCGACACGGACTCGCTGCCCGACTACCCGGTGCTGGACGCGATCCTGGAGCTGTACGTCGACCGGGACCGGGGCGCGGACGAGATCGTGGCCGCCGGGTACGACCGGGAGCTGGTGACGAGGACGCTGCGCATGGTCGACACCGCGGAGTACAAGCGGCGCCAGTACCCGCCGGGCACCAAGATCTCCCCCAAGGGCTTCGGCAAGGACCGCCGGCTCCCGATCACCAACCGCTGGCAGGAACGGGGCTGACGCGGCCCGGCCCCGTCAGCCCCCGCACGCCCGGCCGCCGCTACCCCTGCCGCTTCTGCTCCGCCAGCACCTGGTGCAGCGGCTCCGCCACGCGGCGCCGGTACTCCTGCACCGACCAGCCGTTGCCGTCGGGGTCCTTGAAGTACATGAACGTGGCACCGTCGTCCGGCGCGTACTCCACCGGCTCGGACACCTCCAGGCCCCGCTCCACCAGCTCCGCGCGGGCCGCCTTGATGTCGGCGACGCAGAGCTGGAGCCCCTGGTAGGAGCCGGGGGCCGGAGCGGTCTCTCCCTCGTTCATGTCCCAGATGGCGTCGCCGAGGGCGATCGAACAGCCCGAGCCCGGCGGCGTCAGCTGGACGATGCGCATCCCCGGCATGACCTCCTGGTCGATGTCGACGTGGAAGCCGACCTTGTCACGGTAGAAGTCCCGGGCCCGGTCGATGTCGGACACGGGCAGCGGGATCACTTCGAGGGTGAAATCCATGGCATGACTCCTTCGACGTCCTTGTCGAGCGCGATGACCGTCGTCAGTAGTGGTACCGCGCCTGGACGATGATCAGCTCGTCGCCGGTGGGCTTGTAGACCAGGCGGTGCGTGTCGTCGATGCGGCGTGACCAGTAGCCCGACAGGTCGCCCTTCAGCGGCTCCGGCTTGCCGATGCCCTTGAACGGGTCACGGGAGATGTCGGTGATCAGCTTGTTGATCCGTCTGGTCACCTTCCGGTCGCTCTCGGCCCAGTGGACGTAGTCCTCCCAGCCGTGCGACGTGAAAGCGATTCTCACGCCCGCTCCGCGTCCGGGTCGATCAGCTCCCGCGGCCGTGCGCCACCGGCCTCGGCCTCCGCGATCGAGTCGAGCAGGCGGCGGGCGTTCTTCGGCGAGCGCAGCAGGTGCACCGTCTCCGTCCAGGCGGTGAAGTCCTCCTCCGACATGAGCACGGCGTTTCCCTTGCGGGAGGTGATGTGCACCGGGGCATGGTCCTCGTTGACCTGCTCTATCAGCGGGAACAGGTTCTGACGGGCTTCGCTGGCGGTGATGGACATACCGGTGCCTCCCTTCGCGGCTTGTACAAGATATCGTACGAGTCGACGGGTCGCCACCGGAGGGCGGAACCGGGACTCCCCGGCGCCCGCACGGCGCCTGACGGTTACGCTCGGGCCGTAGGACCTTGATCCGGAGGGCGACAGGAGACCGGGATGACGGCGCCGGGACGCAGGAGCAGTACCTTCACGCGGCTGCTGCGGCACGGCTTCACCGATGCCTCGGCCGCCGAGCGGCTGCTGGACGCCGGGGAACTGGCGGCGGTCCGCGACGACCCGGTCCTGCTGGAGGCGCTGGGCGCCACCGCCGACCCGGACCTCGCCCTGCACGGCCTGGTCCGGCTGCTGGAGGCGCAGCCCGACCCCACCGCCCGCCGCGAGCTGCTGGACACCCTCATAGCGGCCAAGCCCCTGCGCGACCGCCTCCTCGGCGTGCTCGGCGCCTCCGAGGCGCTCGCCGACCACCTCGCCCGGCACGCCGGTGACTGGCAGGCCCTGGTCACCTACGAACCGCGTGACCTGCACCGCGGGGTGGCCGAGTTCGAGCGCGGTCTCGCGGAGGCCGACGACCCCGTCTCGCTGCGCGTCGCCTACCGGCGCTGCCTGCTCTCCATCGCCGCCCGCGACGTGTGCGGCACCATCGACGTCGCCGAGACCGCCGCCGAGCTGGCCGACCTCGCCACCGCCACCCTGCGCGCCGCGCTCGCGCTGGCCGAGGCCGCCGCGCCCGAGGACGCCGCACTGTGCCGGCTCGCGGTGATCGCGATGGGCAAGTGCGGCGGCCACGAGCTGAACTACGTCTCCGACGTGGACGTGATCTTCGTGGGCGAGCCCGCGGAGGGCGTCGACGAGGCCGACGAGGCCAAGGCGATGCGCGCCGCGACCGCGCTCGCCTCGCACCTGATGCGGATCTGCTCCGAGACCACCGTCGAGGGCTCCATCTGGCCCGTCGACGCCAACCTCCGCCCCGAGGGCCGCAACGGCCCCCTGGTGCGCACCCTCAGCAGCCACCTCGCCTACTACCAGCGCTGGGCCAAGACCTGGGAGTTCCAGGCGCTGCTCAAGGCCCGCCCGGTGGCCGGCGACGCCGCCCTCGGCGCCGAGTACGTCGCCGCCCTCCAGCCGCTGGTGTGGCAGGCCGCCGACCGCGAGAACTTCGTCGCCGACGTGCAGAAGATGCGCCGCCGGGTGGTGGAGACCATCCCCGTCGCCGAGGTCGACCGGCAGCTCAAGCTGGGCCCCGGGGGCCTCAGGGACGTCGAGTTCGCCGTGCAGCTGCTCCAGCTCGTGCACGGCCGGGCGGACACCTCCCTGCACAGCGGTACGACGCTGGACGCGCTGGAGGCCCTGGCCGCGGGCGGGTACGTGGGCCGGGCCGACGCCGCCCAGCTCGACGAGGCGTACCGCTTCCTGCGCTCCATGGAGCACCGCATCCAGCTCCACCGGCTGCGGCGCACCCACCTGGTGCCCGAGGACGAGGCCGACCTGCGCCGCCTCGGCCGCTCCCTGGGCCTGCGCACCGACCCGGTCACCGGGCTGATGCGCGCCTGGCGGCGGCACGCCTCCGTCGTACGGCGGCTGCACGAGAAGCTCTTCTACCGGCCGCTGCTCGACGCCGTCGCCCAGCTCGCGCCCGGCGAGACCCGGCTGAGCGCCGAGGCCGCCCGGGAGCGCCTGGTGGCGCTCGGGTACGCCGACCCGGCCGCGGCGCTCCGGCACCTGGAGGCGCTGGCGTCCGGCGTCACCCGCAAGGCGGCCATCCAGCGCACCCTGCTGCCGGTGCTCCTCGGCTGGTTCGCCGACAGCGCCGACCCGGACGCCGGCCTGCTCAACTTCCGCAAGGTCTCCGACGCCCTCGGCAAGACGCCCTGGTACCTGCGGCTGCTGCGGGACGAGGGCGCGGCCGCCGAGAACCTGGCCCGCGTGCTCTCCGCCGGGCGGCTCGCCCCCGACCTGCTGCTGCGGGCGCCCGAGGCCGTCGCGCTGCTCGGGGACGGCGACGGCGGAGGACTGGCGCCGCGCGGACGGCCCCAGCTGGAGCAGGAGATACTCGCCGCCGTCCGCCGCGCCGACGGTGCCGTGCAGGCGGTCACCGCGGCGCGCGGGGTCCGGCGCCGGGAGCTGTTCCGCACCGCCGCCGCCGACATCGTCGGCTCCTACGGCACCGAGGCGCATCCCGTCGAGGCCGACCAGGGCGCCCTGGTGGACCGGGTCGGCGCCGCGGTGTCCGACCTGACGGCGGCGACCCTGGCGGGCACCCTCCGGGCGGTCGTGCGGGAGGGCTGGGGGGACACCCTGCCGACCCGGTTCGCGATCATCGGCATGGGCCGGTTCGGCGGGCACGAGCTGGGCTACGGCTCGGACGCGGACGTGCTCTTCGTGCACGAGCCCCGGGACGGGGTGGGGGAGCGGGAGGCGGGCGACGCCGCCAACAAGGTCGTCTCCGAACTGCGGCGCCTGCTCCAGGTGCCGAGCGCCGACCCGCCGCTGCTGATCGACGCCGACCTGCGCCCGGAGGGCAAGTCCGGACCGCTGGTGCGCACGCTGAAGTCGTACGAGGCCTACTACCGGCGCTGGTCCCTGGTGTGGGAACGGCACGCGCTGCTGCGGGCCGAGTTCGTCGCGGGCGACGCGGACCTGGGGCGGCGGTTCGTCGAGCTGGTCGATCCGCTGCGGTACCCGGCGGACGGCCTGGGCGAGGACGCCGTACGGGAGATCCGGCGGCTCAAGGCCCGGATGGAGTCCGAGCGGCTGCCGCGCGGCGCCGACCCCAAGCTGCACGCCAAGCTGGGGCCGGGCGGCCTGTCGGACGTCGAGTGGACCGTGCAGCTCACCCAGCTGCGGCACGGGCACACCGAGCCGGGCCTGCGCACCACCCGGACGCGCGAGGCCCTGGCCGCCGCGTGCGAGGCCGGGCTCGTCCCCGCGGAGCACGCCGCGACGCTCGACGAGGCGTGGGTCCTGGCGACCCGCGTCCGCAACGCGGTGATGCTGGTGCGCGGCCGGGCCGGGGACACCTTCCCGAGCGACCCGCGCGAGCTGGCCGCGGTGGGCCGCTACCTGGGCCACGGCCCCGGCCACGCGGGCGACATGCTGGACGAGTACCGGCGCACGACCCGGCGGGCCAGGGCGGTGGTGGAGGAGCTGTTCTACGGGGGGTGACCCGGCGGCACCGCGGCTAGGCCCGCGTGGGCAGCCAGGACCTCCGCCGCTCCGCCCCCGGTACCGTCCGGGGCAGCGCGTGCGGCAGCGCCCCGTACCAGAGCCCCGCCACCGCGTACCCGAACCCCAGGCACAGCACGCCGCCGACCGCGTCCAGCCAGAAGTGGTTGGCCGTGGCGACGATCACCACCAGCGTGAGCGCCGGGTAGAGCAGCCCCAGCACCCGCACCCACGGCACCGACGCCAGCGCGAAGATCGTCAGCCCGCACCACACCGACCAGCCGATGTGCATCGACGGCATCGCGGCGTACTGGTTCGACATGTTCTTCAGGTCCCCGGAGGCCATCGACCCCCACGTTTCGTGGACCATCACGGTGTCGATGAAGTGCCCGCCGTTCATCAGGCGCGGCGGGGCCAGCGGATACAGGTAGTAACCGATCAGGGCGACCCCCGTGGTTGCGAAGAGGACCAGCCGGGTCGCCGCGTACCGCCCGGGATGACTGCGGTACAGCCACACGAGGACACCCAGCGTCACCACGAAGTGCAGCGTGGCGTAGTAGTAGTTCATGCCGACGACCAGCCAAGTCACCGAGTTCACGGCATGGTTCACGGACTGTTCGACGGCGACGCCGAGTTGCTGCTCCAGGCGCCAGATCCAGTCGGCGTTGCGCAGGGCCTGAGTGCGCTGCTCCGGCACCGCGTTGCGGATGAGGGAGTACGTCCAGTAACTGAGCGCGATCAGCAGGATCTCGAACCACAGCCGGGGCCGGCGCGGTGCGCGGAGACGGCGCACCAGGCCCCGCCCCGTCGCCTCCGTGACGGGGTGCCGAACGCCCTCTTCCTGGCGTTCCGGAGTCCTCACGGTCACGTCACCCATAGGCATGAAGTCTGCCAGAAAAGCCCTGTCCCACCGATCATCCCCCGGGAGGATCCGAGCCGCATCCGGCCACTACGGGTGGCGTCAGGACCGGTTCCGGTCGCCCGGCGCCGACGCCGTCGACCCGCGCACGACCAGTTCCGGCATGAAGACGAACTCGCTGTGCGGCGCGGGCGTCCCGCCGATCTCCTCCAGCAGCGTGCGCACCGCGGCCTGCCCCATCGCCGGAACCGGCTTGCGGACGGTGGTCAGCGGCGGGTCGGTGAAGGCGATCAGCGGCGAGTCGTCGAAGCCGACGACCGAGATGTCCTTCGGCACGTCCAGGTCGCGCTGCCGGGCCGCCCGTATCGCTCCCAGCGCCATCATGTCGCTGGCGCAGACCACCGCGGTGCAGTCGCGCTCGATCAGGGCTGTAGCGGCCGCCTGGCCGCCTTCGAGCGTGTACAGGGAGTGCTGGACGAGTTCCTTCTCGACGGTGTCGGCGCTCAGGTCCAGTTGCTCCTGGACGGTGCGGACGAAGCCCTCGATCTTGCGCTGCACCGGCACGAACCGCTTCGGCCCGAGGGCCAGCCCGATGCGGGTGTGGCCGAGCGACACGAGGTGCGTGACCGCGAGGCTCATCGCGGCGCGGTCGTCGGGGGAGATGAACGGCGCCTGCACCTTCGACGAGAACCCGTCGACGAGGACGAAGGGCACGCCCTGTGCGCGCAGCCGCTCGTAGCGCTCCATGTCGGCGGTGGTGTCGGCGTGCAGCCCCGAGACGTAGATGATGCCCGCGACCCCGCGGTCGACCAGCATCTCCGTCAGCTCGTCCTCCGTGGAACCGCCCGGGGTCTGGGTGGCGAGGACCGGCGTGTAGCCCTGGCGGGTCAGCGCCTGGCCGATGACCTGGGCCAGCGCCGGGAATATCGGGTTCTCCAGCTCCGGGGTGATCAGCCCGACCAGGCCCTCGCTGCGCTGCCGCAGCCGCACGGGACGCTCGTAGCCCAGCACGTCGAGCGCGGCGAGCACGGACTGGCGGGTGGTGGCGGCGACGCCCGGCTTCCCGTTGAGGACGCGGCTGACGGTCGCTTCGCTCACGCCCGCCTGGGCGGCGATGTCGGCAAGCCGTGTGGTCACAGGGGTGGACTGTACCTGTCGGCCGCCGCCTTGCCCACCGATCGGACGCCGTGGACGGCCTGTTGGACGGCCCGGCGCCGGCTGCTGCGTCATCGCGCTCCCTCGAGAAAGTGGCGGCAAGAGCTTGCAGAGTCTTGCACAACCGGCCCGATACCGCTCGGCCCCCGTAAACAAGCGTCTCACGACGGTCGCCAACAGGTCACGCACGGATAACTTCGGAGATCTCTTGCACTTTTTTGCTGCAAGACCTTTCGCCATGCTTGCAACGCTGTTACGTTCACGTCGCCCGACGGCAGCAACGGCGCGTCGGTGTCGGCAGGAGCGGCGGACGGGCCCGCACCCTGCACCACACGGGCTTTCACCCTCAAGGAGAACTCATGCGGCGTGGCATAGCGGCCACCGCTCTGGTGGCGTCCCTCGCCCTCGCGGCGACGGCGTGCGGCGGGGACGGCGACAGCGACAGCGAGTCCGGCGGACCGGTCACCATCACTTACTGGGACACCTCCAACGCGACCAACGAGGCGCCGACCTACAAGGCCCTGGTCAAGGAGTTCGAGGCCGCCAACAAGGACATCAAGGTCAACTTCGTCAACGTCCCCTTCGACCAGGCGCAGAACAAGTTCGACACCGCCGCCGGTTCCAAGGGTGCCCCCGACGTGCTGCGCTCCGAGGTCGGCTGGACCCCCGCCTTCGCCAAGAAGGGCTTCTTCCTGCCGCTGGACGGCACCGAGGCCCTGGCCGACCAGGCCAAGTTCCAGCCCAACCTGATCGAGCAGGCCAAGTACGAGGGCAAGACCTACGGCGTCCCGCTGGTCACCGACACCCTCGCCCTGGTCTACAACAAGGCCCTGTTCGAGAAGGCCGGCGTCGAGGTCCCCAAGACCTGGGACGACCTGAAGAAGGCCGCCGCCACCATCAAGGACAAGACCGGCGCCGACGGCTACTGGGGCTCCACGGCCGGCTACTACGGGCAGCCGTTCCTGTACGGCGAGGGCACCGACACGGTCGACGCCGAGGGCAAGAAGATCACCGTGAACTCGCCCGAGGCCAAGAAGGCCTACGCCACCTGGCAGGGCCTGTTCGACGGCAAGGGCCTGCACAAGGCCGACACCACCGCCGACGCCTACGCCCACATCCAGGAGGCGTTCGTCAGCGGCAAGGTCGCCTCGATCATCCAGGGCCCGTGGGAGATCACCAACTTCTACGCGGGCTCCGCCTTCAAGGACAAGAACAACCTGGGCATCGCCACCGTCCCGGCCGGCTCCACCGGCAAGGCGGGCGCGCCGACCGGCGGCCACAACCTGTCGGTCTACGCCGGCTCGGACAAGGCCCACCAGGAAGCCGCGCTCAAGCTGGTCAACTTCATGACCTCGGCGAAGTCCCAGGAGACCATCGCCCTGAAGAACTCCACGCTGCCCACCCGCGACGACGCCTACACCGACAAGGTCAAGGCCGACCCGGGCATCGCCGGCTACCAGACGGTCCTGCCCGCCGCCCAGCCGCGGCCGGCGCTGCCGGAGTACGGCTCGCTGTGGACCCCGCTCGACGAGCAGCTGCCCCAGATCGCGGGCGGCAAGAAGTCCCTGGACGAGGGTCTGGGCGACGCCGAGACCGCCATCACGAAGCTGGTGCCGGACTTCAGCAAGTGAGTCCGTGTGGCCGCCGGGTCCCCCACCGGAGGGGAGGGACCCGGCGGCCACCGGCCTGAGCGCCGCACCCTCCTCGAACCTCCCGCTCGTCCCGATGCATCCGAAGGTGTCGAACCATGACAGTCGCCATCGACCGCGCGACCGGCAAGCGCCGCGGTGACCGCACCCCGCGGCCCGGCCTCGGCCGGCGTATCAAAGACGGCTACCAGAAGCACTGGTACGCCTACGCCATGATCGCGCCGGTGGCCGTCGTGATCGGCGTCCTGGTGCTGTACCCGCTCGGGTACGGCCTGTACCTCACCCTCACCGACGCCAACAGCCTCAACACGGGGCGCACGATCGGCGTCAACGAGATCGAGGCCACCTACAAGTTCGTCGGCCTGGACAACTACGCCGACATCCTGTGGGGCCCCACCGCCTACGACCGCTTCTGGTCCCACTTCATCTGGACCATCGTGTGGACGGCCGTCTGCGTCGGCCTGCACTTCTTCATCGGCCTCGGCCTCGCGCTGCTGCTCAACCAGAAGCTGCGCGGCCGGACCCTCTACCGGCTGGTCCTGGTCCTGCCGTGGGCCGTGCCCACCTTCGTGACGGTCTTCGGCTGGCGCTTCATGCTCGCCGACGCCGGCATCATCAACTCCGCCCTGGACTGGCTGCACCTGCCGACCCCGGCGTGGCTGGAGGACACCTTCTGGCAGCGGTTCTCCGCGATCATGGTGAACACCTGGTGCGGTGTGCCGTTCATGATGGTCTCGCTCCTCGGCGGCCTCCAGTCCATCGACAACAGCCTCTACGAGGCCGCCGAGATGGACGGCGCGAGCGCCTGGCAGCGCTTCCGCTACGTGACCCTGCCCGGCCTCAGGGCGGTCAGCTCCACCGTCGTGCTGCTCGGCATCATCTGGACCTTCAACCAGTTCGCCGTGATCTTCCTGCTGTTCGGCAACACGGCCCCCGAGGCGCAGATCCTCGTCACCTGGGCGTACCAGCTGGGCTTCGGTCAGCAGCCGCGCGACTTCGCGCAGTCCGCGGCCTACGGCATCCTGCTGCTGGCCATCCTGATCGTCTTCACCTCCTTCTACCGCCGCTGGCTGAACCGCAATGAGCAGCAGCTCGCGAACTGAGGCAGGAGCCACCATGAGCACCACGACCGCCCCGGCGTCCGCCCCGGCCGAGCAGACCGGTACCGCGCCCGACGCCCGGCCGCGCAAGGTACGCGGCCGCGGGGAACGCAGCCGCGCCGCGTCCCTCGCCTCCCACGGCATCCTGACCGTCGCCGGCCTGATCGCGCTCTTCCCGGTCGCCTGGCTGGTGTACCTGTCGCTGGGCCCGGACAAGGACGACTACCTGCACCCCGGGCGCATCTGGTCGAAGATGACCCTGGACAACTACGCGTTCGTCCTCCAGCACACGAACTTCTTCGACTGGCTGAAGAGCTCGCTGATCGTCTCGCTGGGCACCACGGTCATCGGCGTGATGGTCGCCGCCACCACCGGCTACGCCGTCTCGCGGATGCGCTTCCCCGGCTACCGCAAGCTGATGTGGGTCCTGCTGGTCACCCAGATGTTCCCCATCGCCGTCCTGATCGTGCCGATGTACCAGATCCTGTCCGAGATCCAGCTGGTCGACAGCTACCTCGGCCTGATCCTCGTCTACTGCTCGACCGCGGTGCCGTACTGCGCCTGGCTGCTCAAGGGCTACTTCGACACCATCCCCTTCGAGATCGACGAGGCCGGACGCGTCGACGGCCTGAGCCCCTTCGGGACCTTCTTCCGGCTGATCCTGCCGCTGGCCCGGCCGGGCCTGGCGGTCGCCGGCTTCTACAGCTTCATCACGGCCTTCGGCGAGGTCGCCTTCGCCTCCACGTTCATGCTGAGCGACACGAAGTACACCTTCGCGGTGGGACTCCAGAGCTTCGTCAGCGAGCACGACGCGCAGCGCCACCTGATGGCCGCCACCGCGGTGCTGGTCGCGATACCCGTCTCCGCCTTCTTCTACCTCGTGCAGAAGAACCTGGTGACCGGCCTCACCGCCGGCGGCACGAAGGGCTGACGCCCCCCTCGGAACGTCCGGCCGCGGTGCCCATCCGACCCCGCAGCACCGCGGCCGGCCGCATCCCCTCGTCGCCCCCCACCCACGCCTTCCTGACCGGAACCCGTCACATCACAAGGACGCCATGAGCCAGCAGCACTCCGCCGCACCGGCCCCCACCTCCGCCACCGCCACCGTCGCGGGGCGCCGCGACTGGTGGCGGGACGCGGTCATCTACCAGGTGTACCCGCGCAGCTTCGCCGACAGCAACGGCGACGGCATGGGCGACCTGGAGGGTGTCCGCACCCGTCTGCCGTACCTGCGCGACCTGGGCGTGGACGCCGTGTGGCTCAGCCCCTTCTACGCCTCCCCGCAGGCGGACGCCGGGTACGACGTCGCCGACTACCGGGCCGTCGACCCCATGTTCGGCAACCTGCTCGACGCCGACGCGCTGATCCGCGACGCCCACGGGCTCGGCCTGCGGATCATCGTCGACCTGGTCCCGAACCACTCCTCCGACCAGCACGAGTGGTTCAAGCGCGCCCTCGCCGAGGGCCCCGGCTCCCCCTCCCGGGACCGCTACCACTTCCGCCCCGGCAAGGGCGCGGACGGTGAACTGCCCCCCAACGACTGGGAGTCGATCTTCGGCGGCCCGGCCTGGACCCGGGTGACGGAGCCCGACGGCACGCCCGGCGAGTGGTATCTGCACCTCTTCGCCCCCGAGCAGCCCGACTTCAACTGGGAGCACCCGGCGGTCGGCGACGAGTTCCGCTCCATCCTGCGCTTCTGGCTGGACATGGGCGTCGACGGCTTCCGCATCGACGTCGCCCACGGCATGGTGAAGGCGAAGGGGCTGCCCGACCTCGGATCCCACGAGCAGCTGAAGCTGCTGGGCAACGATGTCATGCCGTTCTTCGACCAGGACGGCGTCCACGACATCTACCGCCAGTGGCGGCTGATCCTGGACGAGTACTCGGATGCACTGGGGCCCGAAGGGCCTTCCGCAGAAGGGCGGGGGCGGGTGACGGGCGGGCGCATCTTCGTCGCCGAGGCGTGGACCCCGACCGTCGAGCGCACGGCGAACTACGTCCGCCCCGACGAGCTGCACCAGGCCTTCAACTTCCAGTACCTGGGCACCCACTGGGACGCCGAGGAACTGCGCACGGTCATCGACCGCACGCTGGACGCCATGCGCCCGGTCGGCGCCCCCGCCACCTGGGTCCTCTCCAACCACGACGTCACCCGGCACGCCACCCGTTTCGCCAACCCGGCGGGCCTCGGCACCCAGATCCGGCTGGCCGGCGACCGCGCGCTGGGCCTGCGCCGCGCCCGCGCGGCCACCCTGCTGATGCTGGCCCTGCCCGGCTCGGCCTACGTCTACCAGGGCGAGGAGCTGGGCCTGCCGGACGTCGTCGACCTGCCCGACGAGGTGCGCCAGGACCCGGCGTACTTCCGCGGCGCCGGCCAGGACGGCTTCCGCGACGGCTGCCGGGTGCCGATCCCCTGGACGCGCACGGGGTCGTCGTACGGTTTCGGCGACGGCGGCAGCTGGCTCCCGCAGCCGGCCGGCTGGGGCGAGCTGAGCATCGAGGCGCAGACCGGCGAGAGCGGCTCGACCCTGGAGCTGTACCGCGCCGCACTCGCCGTCCGCCGCGACCACGCCGACCTCGGTGCGGGCGACGCGGTGGAGTGGCTGCGCGCCCCGGAGGGCGTCGTCGCCTTCCGGCGCGGCGAGTTCGTGTGCGTCGCCAACACCACCGGCGAGTCGGTGACGGTCCCCTCGCACGGGCGGGTCCTGCTGGCCAGCGGTGAGGTGACCGAGGCGGACGGCGAGGCGAAGGTGCCGGCCGACACGACGGTGTGGTGGACGCGGGCCTGACCTCCCGCCCGCCGGGCCCGCCGTTCCCCGCCGGGAATGGCGGGCTCTGTCGCGTGCGATGCGCCGGGGGCGGTCAGGCTGTGTCGCCGGGGGCCCACCGGGCCGCCCGGACCGTTCCCTCCCGGAACTCCCGCAGGGGCAGCCGGAGTCCGAGGGAGGTCTCCAGGGCGTGGAAGTAGAGGGAGAACTCGTCGGTCACCTCGGGGTGGTCCAGCTCGGCGCGGCGTATCGCCCGGTTGAGGAAGTCGAGTGGGCCGCCGTGGACGTAGGGGGTGCGGCCCCGGTCGTAGGAGATCAGCTCGATGATCCCGTCGTCGTCGATCCGTTGGCCGTCGCGCACGTGACCCAAGGTGTAGATGGCCTTCGCGGAGCAGGCGCTCAGGTGCACGGTCTCCGTCACCGCCATCTCGGCCGGCGCCTCCCGGTCGGCCCGGGCTACGGGCGGTGTGTCGTGGTACAGCACGAACGCCCAGTCACCCGCCTGCCCGAAGCAGCAGCTGTGCCAGTCCGTGTCCCAGTAGCCGCGGTCGGCGCCGCTCATGTCGGTCAGGTCGGCCAGGCGGGTCCCCGCGGCGACCTGCCCGGGGTCGGCCCCGTGCAGCAGGGCGATCCGTTCGGCGCTGACGTTCTCGCCGCGGTAGAACGCGAGCTGGGTGTAGGGGGACTGCTCGCGCCACGGTCCGGCGATCCACGCGAACCCCTCCAGCGGGTCGCGCCCGCAGGGCGGGGCGGGGTCCTCGCCGTCCGGGCCGCCACCGCGGAAGCGGCGCCCCCAGGCGGGGGCGATCCGGTCCATCAGCCGGGCCTGGCCGGCGACCGTCCCGTCGAGCCCGCGGACGGCCTCCTCGGCCAGGCAGTACAGCGCCTCGTCCAGGTCGCGGGCGAGGAAGACCTCGTCGTAGGGACCGCTGTAGCCCCACACCGTGCCGTCGTCCTCCAGGACGACACAGAGGCCGGTGCACCCTTCCTCCACCCGGTCCTCGTACTGCTCGTACGACGTGCAGACGGGCGGGAGCGGGATGGCGGCGAGCAGGGCGGAGCCCGCCGCCAGCCGGCGCCAGGCCTGTGCGAGTACGTCCGCGGTGATCTGCATGGGCGCAGTATGCGGCCGGGCACCGACAACGCACCGGCGCACCCCGGCCGGCCGGCTGCCGGTCGGCGGCTTCCCGCGCACCTTCCTTCCCCGACTTCGGTCCGACCGCTGCCCTTTCGGTCGATGAACCCTTAACATCTGCGTCACCGCAAGGTTTCTGAAGGTTTCAGCAAGAGCATTCAAGAGATCTTCGGGCGCCTTCGGCTCCCCACAGCGCCTTCGACGATGAAGGAACCCCACATGGCACGCAGAGCCCTCACGGGGGCGGTCGCACTGGCGGCCGCCCTTGTCATGACCCCGACGACACCCGCGCAGGCCTCCCCGCCCGGCGCCAAGGACGTCACCGCCGTCCTCTTCGAATGGAACTTCGCCTCCGTGGCCCGGGAGTGCACCCGCACCCTCGGCCCCGCCGGTTACGGCTACGTCCAGGTCTCCCCGCCCGCCGAGCACATACAGGGCGGGCAGTGGTGGACCTCCTACCAGCCCGTCAGCTACAAGATCGCCGGGCGGCTCGGCGACCGCGCCGCCTTCAAGAACATGGTCGACACCTGCCACGCGGCCGGGGTGAAGGTCGTCGCCGACGCCGTGGTCAACCACATGTCGGCGGGCAGCGGCACCGGCACCGGCGGCTCCTCGTACGGCAAGTACGACTACCCCGGCCTCTACTCCTCGTACGACTTCGACGACTGCCGCTCCCAGATCAGCGACTACCGGAACCGGTACAACGTCCAGCACTGCGAACTGGTCGGCCTCGCCGACCTCGACACCGGCGAGGACTACGTCCGCGGGAGGATCGCCGGCTACCTGAACGACCTGCTCTCGCTCGGCGTCGACGGCTTCCGCGTCGACGCGGCCAAGCACATCCCGGCCGCCGACCTCGCGAACATCAAGTCCCGGCTGAGCAATCCGGGCGTGTACTGGAAGCACGAGGTCATCTACGGCGCCGGAGAGGCGGTCCAGCCGACCGAGTACACCGGCAGCGGCGACGTCCAGGAGTTCCGCTACGCCTACGACCTCAAGCGCGTCTTCACCAACGAGAACCTCGCCTACCTGAAGAACTACGGCGAGGGCTGGGGGTACATGGGCAGCGGCGTCTCCGGTGTCTTCGTCGACAACCACGACACCGAGCGCAACGGCTCCACGCTGAACTACAAGGACGGCGCGAACTACACCCTCGCCAACGTCTTCATGCTGGCCTGGCCCTACGGCGCCCCCGACGTCAACTCCGGCTACGAGTGGTCGAACCACGACGCCGGGCCCCCGAACGGCGGCCAGGTGAACGCCTGCTGGCAGGACGGCTGGAAGTGCCAGCACGCCTGGCCCGAGATCAGGTCGATGGTCGCCTTCCGCAACGCCACCCGCGGCCAGGCGGTCACCGACTGGTGGGACAACGGCAACGACGCCATCGCCTTCGGTCGCGGCGGCAAGGGCTACGTCGTCGTCAACCACGAGTCGGGCGCGCTCACCCGCACCTACCAGACCTCGCTCCCGGCGGGGACGTACTGCGACGTCCAGAGCAGCAGGCCGGTGACCGTGAACGGCTCGGGCCAGTTCACCGCCACGCTCGGCGGCAACACGGCGCTGGCGCTGTACGCCGGCAAGTCCGCCTGCTGAACGGGCGGACGGGGCAGGGGTCGTGGGAGTTCGTGAAAGTTCTTTCCGTTACTTTCACGACCCTTGCCGCAACTCTTGCGACAGCGCTACCGTCTCGCCGGGGTCGGACCCGATCGAGCCGTCGTCGCAAGGAGCTCACGCCCGTGATACCGAGCAGGCCGGTGCCTGACACGCGCCGCACCGCACGAGCGAGAAGGGTCGCGGCCGTCACCGTGGCCGCACTCGCCGCAGCCCTCCTCCCACCCCTCGCCGCGCGGGCCGACGCCCCGCCCCCGCCCCCGTCGGACGCGAAACTCGCGCAGGCCGCCGCCCGGCACGACCTCACCCGCGAGCAGTTCTACTTCGTCCTGCCGGACCGCTTCGCCAACGGCGACACCCGCAACGACAAGGGCGGCCTGACCGGCACCCGCCTCACCACCGGCCACGACCCCACCGACAAGGGCTTCTACCAGGGCGGCGACCTCAAGGGCCTCACCGAACGGCTCGACTACATCAAGGGCCTGGGCACCACCTCCCTCTGGATGGCGCCCCTCTTCAAGAACCAGCCCGTGCAGGGCACCGGGGAGAACGCCTCCGCCGGCTACCACGGCTACTGGATCACCGACTTCACCCAGGTCGACCCGCACTTCGGCACCAACCAGGACCTCAAGAACCTGATCTCCAAGGCGCACGCCAAGGGCATGAAGGTCTTCTTCGACGTCATCACCAACCACACCGCCGACGTCGTCGACTACGAGGAGAAGTCCTACACCTACCTCTCCAAGGGCGCCTTCCCGTACCTGACGAAGGACGGCGAGCCCTTCGACGACGCCGATTACGCCGACGGCTCCCGCCGCTTCCCTCGCGTGGACTCCGGTTCCTTCCCGCGCACGCCCACCGTCCCGGCCGCCAAGCGGAACCTCAAGGTGCCGTCCTGGCTCAACGACCCCGCCATGTACCACAACCGCGGCGATTCCACCTGGGCCGGCGAGTCCACGACCTACGGCGACTTCTCCGGCCTCGACGACCTGTGGACCGAACGGCCCGAGGTCGTCGACGGCATGGAGAAGATCTACCAGCGGTGGGTCAAGGACTTCGGCATCGACGGCTTCCGCATCGACACCGTGAAGCACGTCAACATGGAGTTCTGGACCCAGTGGGCCACCGCGCTCGACGCGTACGCAGCGAAGAGGGGCCGCGAGGACTTCTTCATGTTCGGCGAGGTCTACTCCGCCGACACCGCCGTCACCTCCCCGTACGTCACCCAGGGCCGTCTGGACTCCACGCTGGACTTCCCGTTCCAGGACGCGGCCCGCGCCTACGCCTCCCAGGGCGGCAGCGCGCGGAAACTCGCCGCGGTCTTCGGTGACGACTGGAAGTACACGACCGACAAGGCCAACGCCTACGAACAGGTCACCTTCCTCGGCAACCACGACATGGGCCGAATCGGCACCTTCCTGAAGCAGGACGACCCGGACGCCACCGACGCCGAACTGCTGAAGAAGGGCAGGCTCGCCAACGAGCTGATGTTCCTCAGCCGCGGCAACCCGGTGATCTACTACGGCGACGAGCAGGGCTTCACCGGCGCGGGCGGCGACAAGGACGCCCGCCAGCCGATGTTCGCCTCCCGCACCGCCGACTACCTGGACGACGACCAGCTCGGCACCGACCGCACCCACGCCGAGGACGCCTACGACACGCGAGCACCGTTCTACCGGCAGATCAGCGCGCTCGCCAAGCTGCGCAAGGCCCACCCCGCCCTCGCCGACGGTGTCCAGACCGAGCGCCACGCGGCCGACGGCGCCGGCGTCTACGCCTTCTCCCGCACCGACGCCCGCAGCGGCACCGAGTACGTCGTCGCCTTCAACAACGCCGGTGAGGCGAAGACCGAGACCTTCCCGACCGGTTCGGCCGGCATGACCTTCCGCGGCCTCTACGGCACCGACGCCACCGTGCGTTCCGCCGCCGACAAGAAGATCACCGTCACCGTCCCCGCCGGGTCGGCCGTCGTCCTCAAGGCAGCCGGCAGGCTCGCCGAGCCCGCCACCGCCCCGGCGATCACCCTCACCGCCCCCGAACCCGGCGCCACCGGCACCGTCGAGCTGTCCGCCGACGTCACCGGCGGGCAGCTGAACCGCGTCGTCTTCGCGGCCCAGACCGGCGACGGCACGTGGCGCACCCTGGGCTCCGCCGACCACGCCCCCTACAAGGTCACCCACACCATCGGCGAGGACACCCCGGCCGGTACCGCCCTGCGCTACAAGGCGGTCGTCGTCGACTCGGCCGGCCGCACCGCCGGTGCCACGGCCGCGTCGACCACCGGCACCCCGCCCGTCGAGCAGCCCCCCACCGCGGCCTCCCGCGACCACGCGATCGTCCACTACAAGCGCGAGGACGGGAACTACGACGACTGGGGCCTCTACGCCTGGGGCGACCTCGCCGAGGGCGAGGCCACCGAGTGGCCGGACAGCCACCCCTTCACCGGCCGCGACGCCTACGGCGCCTTCGCCCACGTCAAGCTGAAGCCGGGCGCCACCGACGTGAACTTCCTGGTCATCGACAAGGACGGCAACAAGGACGTCACCGCCGACCGCACCATCGACGTCACCCGCACCGGCGAGGTGTGGATCGAGCAGGGCGAGGAGCGGGTCGTCACGGAGCGCCCCGAGTACCCCGCCCAGGACACGACCAAGGCGGTCCTCCACTACCAGCGCGCCGACGGGGCGTACGACGGCTGGGGCCTGCACGTCTGGGGCGGCGCCGCGCAGCCCACCGACTGGGCGAAGCCCCTGGCCCCGGTACGGACCGACCCTTACGGCGCCGTCTTCGAGGTTCCGCTCACCGAAGGCGCGACCAGCCTCAACTACATCCTCCACAAGGGTGACGAGAAGGACCTGCCCACCGACCAGGTCCTGGACCTCGAAGCCGTCGGTCACGAGGTGTGGCTGCTGGGCGGCCAGGAGAAGCACCTCCTGCCGCAGCCCGCGGGCTCCGCGGCCGCCGTCGACCTCACCACCTCGGAGGCGGTCTGGATCGACCGGGACACCGTCGCCTGGAACGGCTCCGAAGGCGCCGCCTCCACCCAGCTGCTGGCCTCCCGCACCGGCTCGATCAAGGCCGTGGACGGCGCCCTGACCGGCGACGACGCGCAATGGCTCCGCCTGACGGGAACCACTCTCACCGACGCCCAGAAGGCGAAGTACCCGCACCTGAAGGAGTACACCGCCTGGTCCGTCGACCCGCGCGACCGCGACCGGGTGCGCGAGGCCCTGCGCGGACAGGTCGTCGCCTCCCAGCGCACCGCCGACGGCGCCGTCCTGGCGGCCACCGGCGTGCAGATCGCCGGCGCCCTCGACGACCTGTACGCGGCCGGCGCGACGAAGGCCGCCCTCGGCCCCACCTTCCGCCACGGCCGCCCCGCGCTGGCCGTGTGGGCGCCGACCGCGCAGCACGTGTCCCTGGAGATCGGCGACCGCACCGTCCGGATGCGGCGCGACGACACCACCGGCGTCTGGTCCGTCACCGGCCCGAAGTCCTGGAAGGGCCAGGACTACCGCTACGCCGTGAAGGTGTGGGCGCCCGACGCCGGCCAGGTCGTCACCAACAAGGTCACCGACCCCTACTCGCTCGCCCTGACCACCGACTCCGAGCGCAGCCTCGTCGTCGACCTGGACGACCGCTCCCTCGCCCCGCGCGGCTGGGAGGGCTACACCAAGCCCGCGGCGGTCCCCCTGCGGGACGCCCAGATCCAGGAGCTGCACGTCCGCGACTTCTCCGTCGCGGACCGGACGGCGGACGCCGCCCACCGGGGCACGTACCGCGCCTTCACCGACCGGGGCAGCGACGGCTCGAAGCACCTGCGGAAGCTGGCGGAGGCGGGCACCTCCTACGTCCACCTCCTCCCCGCCTTCGACATCGCCACGATCCCCGAGCGGAAGTCCGACCAGGCCACCGTCGACTGCGACCTGGCCGCGCTCCCGGCCGACTCCGACCGGCAGCAGGAGTGCGTGACCGAGGCCGCCGCGAAGGACGCCTACAACTGGGGCTACGACCCGTACCACTACACGGTCCCCGAGGGCTCCTACGCCACCGACCCGGACGGCACCGCCCGCACGGTCGAGTTCCGCGAGATGGTCAAGGCGCTCAACGACGACGGTCTGCGGGTCGTCATGGACGTCGTCTACAACCACACGGCGGCGAGCGGTCAGGCGAAGACCAGCGTCCTCGACCGGGTCGTCCCCGGCTACTACCAGCGGCTCCTCGCCGACGGCTCGGTGGCGAACAGCACCTGCTGCGCGAACACCGCCACCGAGAACGCCATGATGGGCAAGCTCGTCGTCGACTCGGTCGTCACCTGGGCCAGGGAGTACAAGGTCGACGGCTTCCGCTTCGACCTCATGGGCCACCACCCGAAGGCCAACATCCTCGCCGTCCGCAAGGCGCTGGACGCGCTGACCCCCGCGAAGGACGGCGTCGACGGCAAGAAGATCATCCTGTACGGCGAGGGCTGGAACTTCGGCGAGATCGCCGACGACGCCCGCTTCACCCAGGCCACCCAGAAGAACATGGCCGGCACCGGCATCGCTACCTTCTCGGACCGGGCCCGCGACGCCGTGCGCGGCGGTGGCCCCTTCGACGAGGACCCCGGCGTCCAGGGCTTCGCCTCCGGCCTGTTCACCGAGCCCAACGGCTCCGAGGCCAACGGCACCCCGGCCGAGCAGCGGGCCCGCCTGCTGCACTACCAGGACCTGATCAAGGTCGGCCTCACCGGCAACCTCGCCGGCTACACCTTCACCGACACCAGCGGCAAGGAGGTCAAGGGCTCCGAGGTCGACTACAACGGCGCCCCCGCCGGATACGCCGCGGCACCCGGCGACGCCCTCGCCTACGCCGACGCGCACGACAACGAGACGCTCTTCGACGCGCTCGCCTTCAAGCTGCCGAAGGACACCTCCGCCGACGACCGGGCCCGCATGCAGGTCCTCGCCATGGCGACCGCCGCCCTCTCCCAGGGCCCCGCGCTCTCGCAGGCGGGCACCGACCTGCTGCGCTCCAAGTCGCTGGACCGCAACTCCTACGACAGCGGTGACTGGTTCAACGCCGTCCACTGGAACTGCGCCGACGGCAACGGCTTCGGCCGCGGCCTGCCCCCGGCCGCCGACAACCAGGACAAGTGGCCCTACGCCAAGCCCCTGCTGAGCACGGTGAAGACCGGCTGCCCGCAGATCACCGGAGCCTCCGCGGCCTACCGGGACCTGCTGAGCATCCGTACGGGCGAGAAGGACTTCTCCCTCACCACGGCGGGCCAGGTCCAGTCCCGGCTCACCTTCCCGCTCTCCGGGAAGGACGAGACGCCCGGCGTGATCACCATGCGCCTCGGTGACCTGGTGGTCGTCTTCAACGCCACGCCCGAGCGGCAGCAGCAGCGCGTCGAGGCGGCGGCCGGAACCGGCTACCGACTGCACCCGGCGCAGGCGTCCGGAACCGACCCCGTCGTGAGGAAGGCCGCCTACACGCAGGGATCGGGCACCTTCACGGTCCCGGCCCGCACCGTGGCCGTATACACCCGGGCGGGCTAGCGGGACGCTGCGGTTAGGGTGCTCCTGTCCGCCGTAGGAGAACAGGAGCACCCATGCCGCAGATCACCATCGAGCGTTCCGGACACGTCGACGACGTCGACTGGGAGGAGTTCGCTCTCGCCCTGCACCCGGTGATCGTGGAAACGGTGGCCGCCCGGCTGGAGGCGTGCAAGACGCGCGTCCTGCGCGCCGAGGACACGGTCGTCGGCGCCGAGAAGGAGCGGCACGCCATCGTGAACGTCTCGATCGCCCTGCTCGCCGGACGCTCCGACGAGACCAAGGTGCGGCTCACCGAGGCCGTGGTGGAGCTGCTCCGCAAGCACGTCGGGCCCAGGGACGGCGTCCCCCTCCACCTGTCGGCCGAGGTACGCGATCTCGACCCGTCCTACCGCAAGGCCGAGGTCTGAGACCGGGGCCTCAGGACGCCAGCGCGATCAGCCGGCCGACCAGGTCCCCGAACGGGCCGTCGGCCGGCTCCTGGTCGAGCACCCGGCGCAGCAGCGCGCCCATCTCCTCGTCGTGGGCGGCGCTCACCGCGGTCAGCGCGGCGAAGTCGTGCACCAGCTGGGTCTCCAGCTCGGCCCGCGGGATGCGGCGCCCGTCCAGCCAGAGCAGGGCCGTCGACTCGGCCAGCGAGATCCAGGACCGGACGACCAGCTCCAGCCGCGCGGGCGGGTCGGTGACGTCCAGGTGCGAAAGGATCTGGACATACGCGGCCTGCCGTACGGAGGCCACGAGGGCGTTCGTCGTGGAGCTGCCGACCGCCGGACCGCCGCGCATCAGCGCCGAGAACCCGGGGCCGTGCTCGTCGACGAAGTCGAAGTAGCGGCCCATCACCCGCAGCAGCCGCGCACCCAGCGGGCCCTCCCGCGGCTCCACGAACCGGGCCGCGAGATCGTCCGAGGCACGCTGCAACGCGGCCTCGTACAGGCTGAGTTTGCCGGGGAAGTAGTGGTACACCAGCGGGCGCGAGATACCCGCGGCCGACGCTATCTCGTCGATGGAGACCTCGTCGGGCGAGCGGCGGCTGAACAGCTCGAGCGCGACGCCGATCAACTGCCGCCGCCGTTCCTCGACGCCCATCCTGCGACGCACCCCGGTAGTCATACGAACACCTTACCGATCGAATCCGGCCCCCGAACGGGCCGGACCGGACATCGGTGTTCACAGGGCCGGTGAGCGTCGCTCCGTGTGCCGGCCGACGTGGTCCGCGGGCCTCAGCGCAGCCCGCCGATCGTCCGGCCGCCTTCCAGGGTGCCGTTCAGCTCGGCCTGCGCACCCTGCTCGGCCTTCGCCGTCAGCAGGTTCCCGTCGGCGGAGTCGCTGATGCCGCCGCTCGCCTCGATCCGCCCGGTCTCCCGGTCCCCGGCGGCGAGCAGGTACCAGTGCCCGCCCTCCGACTTCCACAGCACCCCGGCCAGCACGTGCGGGTCGCGCTCGCCGCACGCCGGCACGTCCTGCGCCTTCGCCGCCACCGCGCCCTGCACCCCGCCCGGCGTCCGGAACTGGGCCAGCACCCGGGCACCGTCGCCCCGCCAGGTCTCGGCCCGGGTGCACACCCAGGCACCGGCACCGCTCGCGTCGGGCAGCGGCTGACTCGCGTACGCCCAGGCGTTCACCGACCGCACACCCTGCCCGCGCACGGACCCCAGCGAGCAGGCGTACGGCGCCCAGGCCGCCGCCTCGGAGCCGGAGGCGTCCTTCACCGAGCCGGGCCGGCCCGTGGTGAGGCGGGCCGGCACCAGCTCGCCGAGGTCGGTCACCAGACGGGTGTCCGAACCGTCGGCCAGCTCCAACGCGTTCCAGGACGTGCACACGCCGGACTGCTGCTGCGCGGGGCTGGCCACCGGCGAGGTCACGCCGTCGGTCAGCGTCAGCTCCCGGGCACCGGCGTCCGGCTCGGTGAGATCCCGCCCGGCCGCCCCGGTCACCCAGGGTGCCGTCAGGTAGCGGACGTTGCCGTCGGCCCGGCCCAGGACCACCGCGTTCGCCTCGGACCGGCGGGCGCCGTCGGTGCGCGCGAAGTCCAGGGCGGCGCCGGCCGCGCCGTCCTTCGGCTCGGCGTACCGGGCGAGTCGCAGACCGTCGTGGAGGATCACCACGCGCGCGTTGTCGACGGTTCCGGCGTACAGCAGCTGGGGCGGGCCGGCCGGGCCGCCGGTCGCGGTGCCCGGCGTCGCCGAGACGCCCACGTTCTCGCCGGGCCGGGCCCACACGGCCAGGGCGCGGCGCAGCAGCTCCTGGTCACCGGTGAGGTCGCCGCGGGCCGGCCACACCGAGAAGTCGGTGCGCGCCGAGGTCTTCCACGCGGCGGGGGCGGCCTTCGTCAGGCCGGCCGGGTCCAGGGCCGCCTCGGCCGCCGGGTTCCGCGCGTACGCGGGGGCGGCGGCGCCGTCCGGCCCCCAGCCGTCGCCGGGCAGCCCCAGCAGCGCCCCGCACACGACGAGGGCCGCCCCGGCGACCAGGGCGGCCCGCGTGTGCTGCCGGCGGCGCATCAGGTCGGTCGGCCGGGCCTGCAAGGAGCAGGGGTCGAACTCGGGGGAGGCGAGCAGCGCGTATTGGGCGGGCACCTCGTCGGCCTCCCGCAGCGCGGCGTCGGCGTCGGCGACCCCGGCGGCCGCGAGCAGCCGCCGTACGGCGCCGTCGGGGAGGTTCTCCAGCCCGCGCAGCACGTAGGCGGCCCGGCCCGGCGCGGTCAGGGCGGACAGCTGCTGGTCCAGGGCGAGTTCGTCGGCGCCGCCGGAGCGCGGGAAGAGCTTGAGCCCGCGCACCTGGGGCAGCAGCGGCGGCAGCTGGGCCCGCCTGGGCCGGGCGCGCCGCATGAGGGGCAGGCCGGCCTCCAGCGCCGTACGGACCACCCGGAGGCGGACCAGGGCGTATCCGGGGTCGAGGTCGCGGCCGGACGTCTGGGCCGGGACCACGGGGGTCGTCGTCCGGTTCCGGGGCAGTGCGCGCTGGGTGAGGGCGTGCGCGGTCAGGACCCGGCGGCTGCGGCCGAGGCCCGGCGGCAGCACCAGGTAGGCGAGCCGGACCAGGCGCGGATAGTGCTCGACGAGCGCGGCCTCGGCCTGCTCGACGTCGACGACCGGGTCGGCCGAGGAGACGGAGGACGATGCGGGGGGCGGGGCGACATCCTGTGACTGCACGTTCAGCAGAACGAGCGAATCGGTGGATGGTCACCGTGGGCGGGTCGGGCTAGTCGTCGGTCTCCACGAGGAGCCGCGCGTAGGTGGCCATCGAGCGCTGGTAGCGCGGGAGATGGGGTGCCAGCGCGCCGAGCACCAGGGACAGGCCCTCGCGGTCGCGGCCCATGCTGGACAGGCAGAGCGCCAGCGTGGCGCGGACCGCGTCGTCCAACTCGTCGGAGGGGGCGACCAGTTCGGGCGAGAGCAGCTTCACGCCCTCCTGCGGGTGGCCGGTGTTGCGCAGCGAGCTGGAGAGCTGGATCTTCGCCCGGCGGCCCTTGTAGCCGCTGACCTCGCTCAGACCGCGGGCCAGCGCCTCACGGTACAGCGGCACGGCCCGGTCGGAGTGGCCCGTGGAGTCCCAGGCGCAGGCCCGCTCGAACAGGCCGAGGGGGCTGTCGGCGGGCAACTCGTCGGCGAGGGCGTCGATCAGCGCGCGGAAGGCGGCGCCGCCGTCCCCGGGGTCGGTGCGGTCGTCGAACGCCGCCCATGCGGCGGCGACACGGTCTTCCCAGTCCTGGTCCACGGCGCCACTTTCGCACGACCGTGCCCGGAAGGACACGTGCGTCACGCGGGCCCGTCGTCTTCTGAGTACTTCGCGCCCCGGGACCGTATCGATGGCGGGAGCCCTCGCCGGGGCTCCGCGCGGCATGACGCCGGAACGGACCGGAGGAACACATGAGGCTGACCCGACCGATGCTCGCGCTGGCGGCGACGGCGGCGGTGGTGGCGCTGACGGGCTGCGGAGCCGACGGGGACGGCGCGGCGGCCGTGCCCGAGACCGCGACCGGCAGCCTGGAGCACCTGGCCGCCGAGGCGGAGTGCGACCCGAACATGCAGACCGACGCCGACACCATCCGCCAGGCGCTGTGCGAGAAGGGCGAGGAGAAGTACGTCCTCGCCACCTTCGCCACCGACCGCGGCCAGCGCGAGTGGATCAACACGGCCAAGGACTACGGCGGCCACTACCTCGTCGGCCGCAAGTGGGTGGCCGTCGGCCACGAGGACGTCGTGGCCGGCCTGCGCGGCCGGCTCGGCGGCACCCTGGAGGAGGGCGCGCGGCACGACGGCGGCGCGCACCCGGCCGGGCACGGCGGGCACGGCGGCTGACCCCGTCCGGGGGACGGCGAAGAGGGCCGGCGGCGGGTCTCCCCGTCACCGGCCCTCGCGCTGCGGCGCCGCCGCGGCTACTGGCAGTCCTCGCCGTTGTTGATGCAGTCGACGACCTCGTTCATCAGGTCCTCGTCCATGACGTTGATGAAGTCGTTGTGGTCGGTGATCGGCTTGTGCAGCTGCTCCGGGAAGCTGTCCACGGCGTACGGGTTCCGCACCTGGCCGTTCTCGACGGTCGGGGTGGGGATGTCGTACACCAGGCGGACCTGGAGCTGCGGGATGGCCTGGAAGCCGCCTGCGCAGCTGCCGTCCGCCTGGACGAACGCCATGTGGTCCCGGTGGTTGGCGCTGTCGATGTTCTGGCCGTCCCAGCAGCTCTGGAAGTTGGCCGTGCGCACCACCTGGCTGCCCTCGGGGCACAGCGGGTACTTGTCCGTGACCTGCCGGTCCTCGAAGCCGGTGCAGCTCCAGGAGCTGTTGGCGTTCGCGTCGCCGTTGGTGAAGGACTTGGCGTCCCCGGTGATGATGCGCAGGAACCTCGGCATGGCGACCACGTCGCTCTGCTGGTTGCCGACGAACCTCAGCTCGGCCTGGGCCGGTTCGAGGATCCTGCCGACGTTGCCCTCGGCGCCACCGCCCTGCTCGTTCGCGTCGAACTCCTGCGTACCGTCCTGGAGGCGCAGCACCGGCCAGTAGTAGGTGGACCTGTCGCCCTGGTTCTGGCAGGAGGTGTCCGCGGCCGCCAGGTCCTCGTCGCTGGAGAAGGCGTCGTTGTCCTGGTTGCCGACGTAGTCGTGCGTGTGGTGGGCGCCGTTGTCGACGCCCGGGGCGGCGATCAGGTTGTCGCTGTTGAAGAGGTTGTTCTCGTTGACACCGCAGTCGGTGGTGAAGGTGCCGGTGGAGCCGCCGTCGCCGTCGGCCGCCAGCCCGTTCTGGCTGTTGCGGGAGTTCGGCTGGACGTCGTTGATGTCGACGAAGTCGTCGGCGACCGGGCCCGCGACGCCGTTGCCGTTGTCGTCCTGGTTCTGGCCGTCGTCCTGGCCGTCCCCGTTCTGACCGCCGTCGTCCTGGCCTCCGCCGTCCTGCCCGTCTCCGTTCTGGCCGTCGTCCTGGCCTCCGCCGCCCTGTCCGCCGCCGTCCTGCGGCTGCTCGGCGGGCTGTCCCTGGCACCCGGCCAGCTCGTCCAGGTTGTCGTCGGCCCGGCCGCCGGCCCGGTTGATCTCCAGCTGGATCCGATCGATGATCACCTTCCGCCGGTCCTTCAGCGGGCCGAGGATGGCGTTGCGGACGAACTGCGCGTCACCCGCCTGTGCCTGCCGCGTGGTGGCGAGGCGCTGGTAGGCGTCGGTGATCTGGCTGTCGAGCGTGGCCAGTTCGCCGTCGACCTCACCGCGCGCCCGGTCCGGCACGCCGGAGATCTGCTGGCCCACGTCGGGGCAGTCGATCGTCGCCACCTGCGCGGCGGCGGACCGCGTGCGGTGCTGCCCGGGGCCCTCCTCGTGCGCCGAGGCGTTGAAGTTGGCCCACAGCAGCCCGCCCCCGCCGACCGCCAGGGCCGCCGCCCCGGCTACGACCTTGATGGCCAGCGGCGAACGGCGTTTTCTTGTGTTGCGTCCCATGGAACTCCTCTGACTTCCTTGCGGGGCATCGAGGGCGCCCGACAGGAGTGAAGCGGCTCCCTTCCATACGGAGTCGGTCCCCGGGGTGTTCAGCCCTCCGGGTGATTGCCGGGTTCCGTGGGGGGGACGAGGTCAGCGACCGTGGTCCAGATACGCGAGAACCGCCAGCACACGGCGGTTGTCGTCGTCCGAGACCTCCAGACTCAGCTTGGCGAAGATGTTCGCCGTGTGCTTCGCGATGGCCCGCTCCGTCACGACGAGCCTGCCCGCGATCGCCGCGTTCGTCCGCCCCTGCGCCATCAGCTCCAGCACCTCCAGTTCCCGGGGCGTCAGCCGCTCCAGCGGCCGGTCCGCCGCCGCCCGCCTGCTGAGCAGCTGCTGGATGACCTGGGGGTCCATCACCGTGCCGCCCGACGCCACCCGCCGTACCGCGTCGACGAACTGCTCGGCGTCGAAGACTCGGTCCTTGAGCAGGTACCCGACCCCGCCGGTGCCGTCGGCGAGCAGCTCGCGCGCGTAGAGCTGCTCCACGTGCTGGGAGAGGACCAGGACCGGCAGTCCGGGCTTGCGGCGGCGGGCCTCGAGCGCGCACTGCAGGCCCTCGTCGCTGTGCGTGGGCGGCAGCCTGACGTCGACCACGGCGACGTCCGGCTCCAGTTCGGCCAGCGCCCGGGACAGCTCGGGGCCGGTCTCGACGGCCGCGGCGATCTCGAAGTCGTGGGCCTCCAGGAGCCGGACGAGTCCGTCGCGCAGCAGGAACAGGTCTTCGGCTAGGACGACGCGCAAGGGATCTCCATGGTGACCATGGTGGGGCCGCCCGCGGGCGAGCTGACGGCCAGGACGCCGTCGAATGTACCGAGCCGCCGTTCCACCCCCGCGAGGCCCGATCCGGCGGACACCACCGCCCCGCCCCTGCCGTTGTCGGTGACGGTGACGCGCAGCAGCCCCTCGGTGTGGTGCACGTCGATCCAGATCCGGTCGGCACCGGAGTGCTTCACGGCGTTGGTGAGGACCTCGCTGACCGCGAAGTACGCGGCGGCCTCCACGGGCGCCTCCGCGCGGCCGGGCAGGTCCACGGTGACCTCGACGTCCACCGGCAGCCGCAGTGCCAGGGCGCGTACGGCGTCCCCGAGGCCGCGCTCGGCGAGCACCGGCGGGTGGATGCCGCGCACGAGCTCCCGCAGCTCGGTCAGGGCGTCGGCGGAGGACCGCCGGGCCTGCGCGAGCAGCTTCCTGGCCTGCTCCGGGTCCTTCTCCAGCAGCGCCTCGATGGTGCCGAGGTCCATGCCCATGGCGACCAGCCGGGCCTGCGCCCCGTCGTGCAGGTCGCGTTCGATGCGGCGCAGTTCGGCGGCGGAGGTGTCCACGGCGTCGCGCCGGGTCTCGGTCAGCACCCGCACCCGCTCGGCCAGTTCGCCCTGGCCCGAGCCGAGGACCGCACCGGTGAGCCGGAAGTGGGCGCGCAGCAGGAGCGGGGTGAGCCAGAGGGCGGCGAGCAGCAGCACGGCGCCGAGGCCCGCGGCGTAGAAGGCGGAGAGCTGGTCGGTGACACGGACGAAGCCGTACCAGTAGCCGTCGGGCAGGACCCGCCACAGGCCGGCCGCGATCGCGAACCCCTCCAGCGGGTACAGCGGCAGCGCGAAGGCCAGCAGCGCGGTGACGGCGCCCGCCGTCATGTCGACCGGCAGCCAGCGGAAGTCGCGCCAGGTCGCGGGGTCGCCGAGCATGCCGAAGGTGCGCGCCCACGGATTGGCGTCCGCCGGCAGGGGCCGGTACGCCCGCGGGATCCGCACCCCCGCCCACTCGGCGGCGAGCAGCCGCCGACGGTCCGCGAACGCCCGTACGCCCGTGAGCACCCACGGTGTGGTGACGAGGCCGATTCCGATCGGGATCAGGGCGACGGACACGAGGGTGAGGCAGAAGCACAGCACCGAGCCGATCAGGCAGAGCGGCACCAGCGCGAGCCCCCGTACGGCCGCCAGAGCCACGTCCCGTGCCGGTGCCCGGTCCCGGCCGGAGCCAGTGCCGACGCCGCTGTGCTTCGTCTCGATGTCCATGCCCGTAGTCTCGCCCGGGCCGCGGCGGCCGGTCACGGGGCCGGGCCCCCGGTCCGGGGGTGGTGCCAGGTACACCCCCGGCCGGGTTCGGGCCCCTCGGGTCGGGGCCCGTCGGGTCGGGGCTCCTCGCGTCGGGGCCCGTCGGGTCGGGGCCCCTCGGGTCGGGTCAGGCTTCCGCGGGTGCGCTCCCGTCGGCCGCGAGGACCTTCGCCTCCGTCTCCGGGTCGAGACCGACCGGCGGACGGTCCGGGCGCCGGGGTGCCGTGCCGCCGATCCCCGCCAGCCAGGACCAGGTGTCGGTGACGGTCGCGCCGACGGGGCGGCAGGTCAGGCCGGTCGCCAGGGCCCGGGAGACGTCCGCGCCGTGCAGGGCGTCGTGCAGGTCGCTGCCCGGTGGTGTCCACACCGGCAGCTGCGTCCACGGCTCGACCCCGGCGGCGAGGACGGTGCCGGGCTCGGTCCAGCGCAGCTCGGCCGGGGCACCCGTGGCGGCGACACAGGCGTCGAGCAGGGTGCCCATCGTGGCGTGTCCCTCGGGCGAGACCAGGTTGTACGGCCCGCTCACCTCCCGCTCCACCGCTCGGAGCAGCCAGTCGGCGAGGTCGCGGACGTCGACGTACCGCACGGGCAGGTCCCGCGGACCCGGCGCGAGCACCGGGCCGCCGCGCGCCACCCGGGTCAGCCACCAGGGCAGCCGCCCGATGTTCTCGTACGGGCCGAGGATCAGCCCGGACCGGGCGAGCACCGAGCGGTCCGTGCCGAAGGCGTCCAGGACGGCCAGCTCGGCGCCCCGCTTGTCCCGGGCGTAGTCGGTCTGCTCCGCGTCCGCCGAGGCGCCGTCGACGAGCGCGGCCTCCTCGGTGTACCCGGCGGGCGGGGCCCAGGCGTACACCGAGCAGCTCGACACGTACACGTAGCGGGAGGCGCGGCCCCGCAGCAGCCGCGCCGCGTCCCGCACCGCGCGGGGCGCCGCCGACCAGGTGTCGACGACGGCGTCCCACGTGCCGTCGGCCAGGGCGGTGAGTCCGTCGGGGTCGGTGCGGTCGCCGTGCAGCGACCGGACACCGGGCGGTGGCGCGTGCCGCCCGCGGTGGAAGACGGTCACCTCCCAGCCGCGGCCGAGCGCCGCCTCCACCACGGCCCGCCCCACGAACTCCGTACCGCCCAGCACCAGTAGCCTCATGCGGGCCACTGTGCCCGGCGCGCGGACCGAAGGGAACGCCCGTCTGCCGACAGCAGAGACTCAGCGTCCCGTGGGCGGTGTGTACTTGTAGCCGACGCGCCGCACGGTCTGGATCGTCCGCCGGTGCTCGGCGCCGAGCTTCCGGCGCAGCCGCGCGACGTGCACGTCCACGGTGCGGCCGTCGCCCACGTGGCCGTACCCCCACACCGTCATGACCAGCTGGTCACGGGTGTGCACCCGGTGGGGATGGGTGACGAGGTGCGCGAGCAGCTCGAACTCCAGGTAGGTCAGGTCGAGTTCGCGGCCGTCGACCGCCGCCGTGCGCCGCGCGGCGTCGATCCGGACGAGCGGGTCGCGGGCCTGTCCGCCGCCCGGCCCGCCGGCCTCCTCCCCGGTGTCCTTCGCCGCCGTCGCGAGGCCGCCGACGGGCAGGAACGGCGGCTGCTGGTCGGCCGGGACGAGCACCAGGTAGCCGACCATGGGCGGGCGGCCCGGCAGCGAGGGCAGGGTGTGCGGGGGAGCGGGCAGCCAGGTGGCGCCCGGCGGCAGGAAGCCCGTGGCGTCCGCCGTCTCGTCCCGGTCGACGGCGCGCAGTCCGTGCCGGTGGCCGAGGGAGGGGGGCAGGACGGGGGCGGGGGCGGGGGAGTCGAGGGGGACGGTGGACAGGGAACGGGTGGTCGCCATGAGACGTCAGCTCTTTCGCGCGAGAGGTTCGTCGGGTGGGGCGACGGGCGCGAGTCGGTGTTCGGGCGCGTCGCGGGGACGTACGTCGTGCGCGCCGGCGGAAGGCCCGGAGGGGGTACTCCTCGGGGGTACGCCCCGGGAAGGTGAGCCCGGTGGTGTACGGCTTGGGGGGTACGCCCGGTGGGGGTACGGCTTCCTAGCGGGCCGGCGCGATCGTCGCGCGGCAACACACCCGGTCGAAGTCGTCGTGCTGACGGGAGGGCCAGAAGGGCTCGAGGTCATGGCGACCTGTCACTGCGTGCTTCCGGAAGCTGGCCATGGGCCCATTGAAGCAGACGCGGGCCCGCGACAGGAGCCTCCTCTCACTGCGTGGACGCCGATCGGCGCGAAGTCGCCGCCGTCCGCCCGCCGTACGGGCCGTGCGGGCAGCGCGAAGGGCGCCCACCGTCGTGGTGGGCGCCCTGCGGAGCGGGTGGGAGGCCGGGTCAGACCTGGCCGGCCTTGTCCAGCGCGGTGCAGCAGGTGTCGACGAGCAGGCGGGTCACCACGTACGGGTCGACGTTGGCGTTGGGACGGCGGTCCTCGATGTAGCCCTTGCCGTCCTTCTCCACCTGCCACGGGATGCGGACCGAGGCACCGCGGTCGGAGACGCCGTAGGAGTACTCGTTCCACGGGGCGGTCTCGTGCAGGCCGGTCAGGCGGTCGTCGATGCCGGCGCCGTAGTTCTTGACGTGGTCCATCGGCTTGGAGCCCTCGCCGAGCGACTCGGCGGCGGTGATGATCGCGTCGTAGGACTCGCGCATCGCCTTGGTGGAGAAGTTGGTGTGCGCGCCCGCGCCGTTCCAGTCGCCCTTGACCGGCTTGGGGTCGAGGGTGGCGGAGACGCCGAAGTCCTCGGCGGTGCGGTAGAGCAGCCAGCGGGCGACCCACAGCTGGTCGGAGACCTCCAGCGGCGCCAGCGGGCCGACCTGGAACTCCCACTGGCCGGGCATGACCTCGGCGTTGATGCCGGAGATGCCGAGACCGGCCTTCAGGCAGTTCTCCAGGTGGGCCTCGACGACGTCGCGGCCGAAGATCTCGTCCGAGCCGACACCGCAGTAGTAGCCGCCCTGCGCGGCCGGGAAGCCGCCCTCGGGGAAGCCGAGCGGACGGGCGCCCTTGAAGAAGGTGTACTCCTGCTCGATGCCGAAGATCGGCTCCTGCGCGGCGAACCGCTCGGCCAGCTCGGCCAGTGCGGCGCGGGTGTTGCTGGGGTGCGGGGTCATGTCCGTGTCGAGGACCTCGCACAGCACCAGGATGTCGTCGCCGCCGCGGATCGGGTCGGGGCAGGAGAAGACCGGCTTGAGCACGCAGTCCGAGGAGCTGCCCTCGGCCTGGTTGGTGGAGGAGCCGTCGAAGCCCCAGATCGGCAGGGCGTCCAGGCCCGCGGGGGCGTCCGTGATGATCTTCGTCTTGGAACGGAGCTTGGCCGTCGGCTCGGTGCCGTCGATCCAGATGTACTCGGCCTTGAAGGTCACGGGGACACATCCTTCGGGGTGGGTCTGGGCGCACTTGCGGGTGCTGCGGCGCCGGGCCGGACCAGGGCGGACCGGGGCGTCGCGTCTACTGCCGTGCAGCGTGCCAACAGGCGATTTCCCGTCCGTTGCCCGTATGTGAACCCCGTGTTACCTGCGGTCGGTGTGGTGCGGGTCTCACGGCTCCCGTTCGTCCGCGGCCGCCGCGTCCCGCACGCCGGCCAGGAAGGAGGCGATCGCCCCCAACTCCCGCTCGTCGTACCCGCGCAGCAGCTCCACCGCCTGCCCGATCAGCGGCCCGAAGTGGGACCAGCCGAGGGCGACGGCCCGCTCGTCCACCTCGACGGCGACCTTGCGCCGGTCCCGGTCGTCGCGCACCCGACGCACGTGACCGGCCCGCTCCAGCCGGTCGACCAGGGCGGTGGTCCCCGCCGAGTTCAGCCCGAGAGCGGCACCCAGCCGCCCCGCGGTCATCGTCTCGCCCGCCCGGGACGCGTCCATGAGCGCGATCAGCGCGCGGACGTCGGTGGGGTGCATGCCGTGGCGCTGCGCGAACCGCGCGCTGTGCGCCCCGAGTTCCACGGCGACCGCGCGCAACAGGTGGACGACCTCCAGTTCCGGTCCCTGCTCGGCCATGGGGTTCCGCCTCCGGCTATCATCTCGCCCGACAAGTATCTCGCCGAGCGAGAGGATACTCGGCGCGAGAGGACACCTGAGGGGCAGGGGGCCCGTTCATGAGCGCTCGCGACACGTACGACGCCGGCCGTTTCCACGCCGTGTACGACACGGTCATGGACAAGTGGCCGGCGGGGCGGGAGGCGAGGACCGTCACCACCCCCTTCGGCGAGACCCACGTCAACGTCGTCGGCCCGCCCGACGGCCCGCCGGTCGTCCTGCTCCCCGGCGGCGGCGCTGCGACCTCCGCCTCCTGGTACGCCCAGGCCGGCGCCCTCGCCCGCACCCACCGCGTGCACGCCGTCGACCTCGTCGGCGCCCCCGGCCGCAGCACAGCGGCCGGCGACCGCCACCCCCGCACGGTCGCCGACCTCGATGCCTGGCTGGACGCGCTCCTGGACGGCCTCGGCATCGGGGAGACGGCCCTCGGCGGGCACTCCCACGGCGCCTGGATCGCCCTGCACCACGCGCTGCACGCGCCCGGCCGGGTACGCCGCCTGTTCCTCCTGGACCCGACCCAGTGCTTCGCCGGGTTCCGGGCGGCCTACCTGCTGCGCGCGCTGCCGATGCTGCTGCGGCCCACGCCCCGCCGGGTCCGCGCCTTCCTGGATTGGGAGACCGGGGCGGGCACCCCCGACCCCGACTGGCTGGCCCTCCAGGAGGCTGCCGTCGGCTTTCCCACCCGCAGGCCGGTGACCGGGCCGCGTCCGGCGCCGGACCGGCTGCGCGGGCTGGACGTGCCGGTCCTGCTGCTCCTGGCCGGGAACAGCAGGACGCACGACCCGTCGGCGGTGGCCTCCCGGGCGCGGGAACTGCTGCCGCGGGTGGAGGTGGCCGTCCTGCCGGACGTGTCCCACCACGCGCTGCCGCAGGGTGCCCCGCCCGAACTGGGCGGCCGCCTCGCCGGGTTCCTCACCCCGTCGGCGTGAGCCTCACGCCACCTTCTCGATGAGCGCCCGCCGGATCAGGAACTTGCCCTCCTCCCGGACCTGCTCGAAGGCCGCGTTGTTGAGCAGTACGCAGCTTCCCGAGGCGGAGGCGACCTCCACCGTCGTGGACCTGGCGTTGTCCAGGTTGGTCACCCTGAGCCTGGTGCCCACCGGGAACTGGTTGCTGGACGCGGCGGGCGCGCCGCCCTCCCCGGAGAGCGTGACGGTGGAGCCGGCGCACACCTGCTCACCGGCCTGGGCGGCACCTCCCGCCTGGTCCGCCTCCTGCCCGGCGTCCTGGCCTGCCTCCTGCCCGGCGTCCTGGCCCGCCTCCGCGCCGCCCTGCGGCGGCTGTGCGGCCTGGGAGTCCTGAGCCGACTCCCCGACCGTGCAGCCGGACGCCGCCTGCTTGCGCTCGATCTCCGCGAGGACCGCCTCGCGGTTGGCGATCCGGGCCTCGGACTGCGCGTCGGGAGCGGCCCGCTGGCCCTCGATGAAGCGCTGGTTGTTGCCGAACGCGGTGGCCAGGCCCTGGCAGACGGAGGAATCCTGAGCGGACTTCGTCCGGGCCTGCTGGGCGGGCGGGGCGGCGTTCGAGGCGTTGGCCGCGACGAACGCCCCGCCACCCGCCACCGTCGCCGCGCCGAGCAGCAGCGCGATCCTCTTCTTCGTACCGAGACTTCTTCTGCGCGACATGCGCGCCTCCTGAGAGCTGGGGGAGCGTACGCCGCTATGTACGAGATACCGAACGGAGTTGCTCAGCGACCGGCGCGGTACGCGTGAGTAACCTGCGTCACAGTCGCCCCTCCCCGGCCGGGGGCGAGGCACGGGTCAGCGGGACAGGGCGTCCCGGACCGCCTCGTCGCTGCGGCCCACGACGGCCGTCCCGTCGTCCGCCGTGATGATCGGACGCTGGATCAGCTTCGGGTGTGCGGCGAGCGCCGCGACCCAGCGGGGGCGTGCCGCCTCGTCGCGGGGCCACTCCCGCAGACCCAGCTCCTCGGCGGCGGCCTCCCGGGTGCGGGTGATGTCCCACGGTTCGAGCCCGAGGCGGGTGAGCACCTCGCGGATCTCGTCCTCGCTCGGCACGTCCTCCAGGTAGCGGCGGACGGTGTAGTCGGCGCCCTCGGCGTCGAGCAGGGCGACCGCGCTGCGGCACTTGGAACAGGCCGGGTTGATCCAGATCTCCATGCCGCACACCGTAGCCCGGGGGCGCGGGAACCCGTTCGCCCCGTGCGCCCCAGCGACCCCGAAAGCCCTTGTGGCCAGGGGCTTTTGTCAGTGGGGGGCGGTAAAATGGAAGCAGTGTTCGAGGGTGTCGCCGGGTGGTCCGGACGGCGCCCTGACCGCGACAGGAGGATGCCCGTGCCCGCTGCCGCACTGAAGCCGAAGCCGTTGCCCACCCAGTCCACCGCCAAGCGGCCCGTCCTGCTCGACCTGCCGTACGAACCCGTGGAGAAGCGTCCGCTGCCGGCGGGCCGCCCCCGCGAGTGGTACGTCTCGCACAACCGCCGGCTCAAGGCGATGCGGCTGGCCATCGCCCTGCTCGACTCCGGTGTCTACCTGCCGAACCAGGCGCGCAACGAGAGGATAAGGAGCGCCGCGCAGACCATCGGCGTCCACCCGCCGTCGGACACGACGTGCCACATGGTGCGCGCGCTGATGCGGTACGCGCGCTGAGCCGACGCCGGACACCGCCGCATCCCACGCGGTGTCCGGCACCCCCCTAGTAGGGCGCCCGGAAGTCGACGTACCCCAGCAGGACGATCACCGCGGCCACACAGCCCAGCACCACGACGGTCGACACCCACGACGACCGGCGTCCGGAGCGGCCCACGTGCTCGGGATCGGCGCGGAAGGGGACCGGTCCGGGCGGGTTCTCCTTCCAGCGCGCGGCGAGCATCCGGGCGCGTGCGGAAGGCTCCTTGTGCTCGGCGCCGTCCGCCCATCTCAGGTCGAACTCGCGCTCCTCGTCGTCCCGTTCGGACATGCCCGATCCCTCTCCCCGTCCCCTGACTCGAACAACCGTGTCAGTATCCATGATCCCGGGCCGGGCTCCGCCGGGGGCGGTTTCCGGCCGACGACGGCGCCCCCGTCCCTGACGGACAGGGGACGGGGGCGCCGGACGGTCCGGACGGGCCGGGCGTCGATCACACGTCGAAGTACATCTCGAACTCGTGCGGGTGCGGACGCAGCTGGAGCGGGGCGATCTCGTTCGCCCGCTTGAAGTCGATCCACGTCTCGATCAGGTCCGGGGTGAACACGTCGCCCTGGAGGAGGAACTCGTGGTCGGACTCCAGGCGGTCCAGGACCGCACCGAGCGAGGTCGGGACCTGCGCCACGTTGGCGTGCTCTTCGGGAGCCAGCTCGTAGAGGTCCTTGTCGATCGGCTCGGCCGGCTCGATCTTGTTCTTGATGCCGTCCAGGCCAGCCAGCAGCAGGGCCGAGAAGGCCAGGTACGGGTTGCCGGAGGCGTCCGGCGCGCGGAACTCGACGCGCTTGGCCTTCGGGTTCGAGCCCGTGATCGGGATGCGCATCGCGGCCGAGCGGTTGCGCTGCGAGTAGACCAGGTTCACCGGCGCCTCGAAGCCCGGCACCAGGCGGTGGTAGGAGTTCACCGTCGGGTTGGTGAAGGCCAGCAGCGACGGGGCGTGCTTGAGGATGCCGCCGATGTAGTAGCGCGCGGTGTCCGACAGGCCGGCGTAGCCCTGCTCGTCGTAGAAGAGCGGCTCGCCGCCCGACCACAGCGACTGGTGGACGTGCATGCCCGAGCCGTTGTCACCGAAGATCGGCTTCGGCATGAAGGTCGCCGTCTTGCCGTTCTTCCACGCCACGTTCTTCACGATGTACTTGAAGAGCTGGAGGTCGTCGGCCGCGGCGAGCAGCGTGTTGAACTTGTAGTTGATCTCCGCCTGGCCGGCCGTGCCCACCTCGTGGTGCTGGCGCTCGACCTGGAGGCCGGACCGCTCCAGCTCCAGGGAGATCTCGGCACGCAGGTCGGCGAAGTGGTCGACCGGCGGGACCGGGAAGTAGCCGCCCTTGTAGCGGACCTTGTAGCCGCGGTTGTCCTCCAGCGCACCGGTGTTCCAGGCGCCGGCCTCGGAGTCGATGTGGTAGAAGGACTCGTTCGCGCTGGTGGCGAAGCGGACGGAGTCGAAGACGTAGAACTCCGCCTCCGGGCCGAAGAACGCCGTGTCGGCGATGCCCGTGGAGGCGAGGTAGGCCTCGGCCTTCTTCGCCACGTTCCGCGGGTCGCGGGAGTACTGCTCGCCCGTGATCGGGTCGTGGATGAAGAAGTTGATGTTGAGGGTCTTGTCCCGGCGGAACGGGTCGACGCGCGCGGTCGACAGGTCGGGGCGCAGGGACATGTCCGACTCGTGGATGGCCTGGAAGCCGCGGATCGAGGAGCCGTCGAAGGCCTGCTCGTCGTCGGGGTCGAACGCGGCGGCGGGCAGCGTGAAGTGCTGCATGACGCCCGGCAGGTCGCAGAACCGGACGTCGACGAACTTGACGTCCTCGTCGGCGATGTACTTCTTGGCCTCGTCGGCGTTCTGGAACATCCAGCTCCTCCTACTCCCGACCGTCCCGCCGGGGTGGTATGTCGTTCGTGCTGCCAGTGCGGGTGGCACACGCTTCCTCGACCCTAGGGACGGGTGATTTCTCGGGCGTGACCCATTTGTTTCGCAGAAGTTAACCGGCTCTGTTACAGCCTAGGCCTCCTCCGCGCCCGGCACACCCCGCCGTCTGCCCCTCGGCGCACCCTTCACGCCCCCTCCGTCCGGAGGTCATATACGGGCGCAGTACCGTGGACGGGTGGACAACAGGCAAGCAATCGGATCGTGGCTTTCCGGGCCGCGCGCGGCCATCGAAGAGGCCGGCGCGGACCTCGGGTACCGGGGCGAGCAGCTCGGTCTGCCGGAGGAGGGGCCGGGGTCGATCGCCCGCCCGGGCCGGCGGATCGGCGCCATGGCCGTCGACTGGGGTCTGTGCCTCCTGATCGCATACGGCCTGATCACGGACGGCTACGACCAGGTCACCGGCAACTGGGCCCTGCTGATCTTCTTCGTGCTGAGCGTGCTGACCGTCGGTACGGTCGGCTACACCCCGGGCAAGCGCCTGCTCGGCCTGCGCGTGGTCGACCTCGCCACGGGCCGCCCGAGCCCCGTGCGCGCCCTGCTGCGCTCGGTGCTGCTGTGCCTGGCCCTGCCGGCGCTGATCTGGGACCGCGACGGCCGGGGCCTGCACGACCGGCTGGCGCGCACCGTGGAGGTCCGGATCTGACGCGGGGCGCCGCGGGGCCGCGGGACGGCCACGCGCGTGCGGTACGGCCGCGTGCGGTACGGCGATGGGGGCGACCGGAGTGATCCGGTCGCCCCCATCGCCGTACCGGCGTCGCGGAGTCGTCCTGCGGGGGCCCGGGGAGGGCCCGAGGGTCAGCGACCCCTGGGGTTGCCCCCCTTGGGCATGCGCATGCCCTTCGGCATCGGGCCCTTGGGCAGCGGCATGTTGCTCATCAGGTCGCCCAGGGCGCGCAGCCGGTCGTTGGTCACGGTGACCTGCGGGCCGGACAGGACGCGGGGGAGCTTCAGCATGGTCGTGCGCAGCTTCTTCAGCTCGACCTGGCCCTCGCCGGTGCCCACGACCAGGTCGTGCACGGGCACGTCGGCGACGATGCGGTTCATCTTCCGCTTCTCCGCCGCGAGCAGGGTCTTCACCCGGTTCGGGTTGCCCTCGGCCACCAGCACGATGCCGGCCTTGCCGACCGCGCGGTGCACGACGTCCTGGTTGCGGTTCATCGCCACCGCGGGGGTCGTCGTCCAGCCCCGGCCGATGTTGTCCAGCACGGCCGCCGCGGCGCCGGGCTGTCCCTCCATCTGACCGAAGGCCGCCCGCTCGGCCCGGCGTCCGAAGACGATCGCCGTCGCGAGGAAGGCGAGCAGCACGCCCAGGATGCCGAGATAGATGGGGTGACCGATCAGGAAACCGATCGCGAGGAAGACACCGAAGACGACGATGCCGACACCCGCGAGCACAAGACCGATCTTCTTGTCGGCCTTGCGGGTCATCTTGTAGGTCAGAGCGATCTGCTTCAGTCGCCCGGGATTCGCAGCGTCCGCTGCAGGTTCCTTCCTCGCCATGGCACGAAGTCTACGTGCCCCCGAAAGCGCCGACGACGGCAGTGCCCGGCACGGGCGGGCGGGGCGGCGGCGGGGCCGGGATCAGGAGCGGCCGGAGACGGTCTGTCCGAGCACGCGCTCCGTCTCGATCCGGTCCTTGGCACGGCGGCGGTCCTCCAGGACGGAGGTCCAGGCGTTGCGCCGGGCGGTGCGCTGGCCGCTGCTCATCAGCAGCGACTCGACGGCCCGCAGGGCGGTGGTGAACGACGGGATGGCGGTGGCGCGAACGGGCGCGGCCTGCATCGTGGAGGTCCCCCCTCGGTACGGCTCCGGGCACGGAGACGGGTGTACGTGGTGTGATTCCAGGGTCACTGATTGGTGTTACCAGGGCGTGACCCGCCGGTCAAACGGACATGAAGACGCGATGCCCGCGGGTGCCACGGCGGCGCGGCCCCGACCGGTGTCCTCAACTGCGAGGACGGTCGGGACCGCGGCGTCTCGGCCAGTACTGGCCAGTAGGTCCTTGTGCGTGAATTCACACGCCGGGTGCGCGCCCCGTCAGGCCGCGGCGCCCTGACGCTGCTCCATGGCCATCTGGTAGAGCCGCCCCGCGCGGTAGGAGGAGCGGACCAGCGGGCCGGACATGACGCCGGAGAAGCCGATCTGCTCGGCCTCGTCCTTCAGCTCCACGAACTCGTGCGGCTTCACCCAGCGCTCGACGGGGTGGTGGCGCACGGACGGGCGCAGGTACTGCGTGATGGTGATCAGCTCGCAGCCGGCCTCGTGCAGCTGCTTCAGCGCCTCGCTGATCTCCTCGCGGGTCTCGCCCATGCCCAGGATCAGGTTGGACTTGGTGACCAGGCCGTAGTCGCGGGCGTCGGTGATGACCTTCAGGGAGCGCTCGTAGCGGAAGCCGGGGCGGATGCGCTTGAAGATGCGGGGGACGGTCTCGACGTTGTGCGCGAAGACCTCGGGGCGGGAGGCGAAGACCTCCTCGAGCAGCTCGGGCACCGCGTTGAAGTCGGGGGCGAGCAGTTCGACCTTGGTGCGGCCGGCCTCGCGCTCCGCCGTCTGCTGGTGGATCTGGCGCACCGTCTCGGCGTACAGCCAGGCGCCGCCGTCGGGCAGGTCGTCGCGGGCGACGCCCGTGATGGTGGCGTAGTTCAGGTCCATGGTGACCACGGACTCGCCGACCCGGCGCGGCTCGTCGCGGTCGAGCGCCTCGGGCTTGCCGGTGTCGATCTGGCAGAAGTCGCAGCGCCGCGTGCACTGGTCGCCGCCGATGAGGAAGGTCGCCTCGCGGTCCTCCCAGCACTCGTAGATGTTCGGACAGCCGGCTTCCTGGCAGACCGTGTGCAGGCCCTCGCTCTTCACGAGGTTCTGCATCTTCGTGTACTCGGGGCCCATTTTCGCCCGGGTCTTGATCCACTCGGGCTTGCGCTCGATGGGGGTCTGGCTGTTGCGGACCTCCAGGCGCAGCATCTTGCGTCCGTCGGGTGCGACTGCGGACACGACCGGCTCCCTAGCGTTTGATTCTTCGGCGTGACCCAGGGTACGCCCGTTGATTTGGTGGCCCGCGAGAGTGCCGGCCCTGCCGGGGGCTGCGGCCCCCGGGTTCCCGCCGTCGGCCTGACGGCCTCGTCGTCAAACGCCGGACGGGCCGGGTTTATGCCCGAGGTCAGGCCGCGGGGGCCTTCTCGATCTCCCGCGGCCTCAGGTCCGCGTTCTCCAGGACGTCGCGCAGGTGGCGCTCCACCACCGGCAGCACCTCCCCGATGGTCACGTCGCGCCCGAGTTCGTTCGCCAGGGAGGCGACGCCCGCGTCGCGGATGCCGCACGGGATGATGCGGTCGAACCACTTGTTGTCCGGGTTCACGTTCAGCGAGAAGCCGTGCATCGTGACGCCCTTGGCCACCCGGATGCCGATCGCCGCGATCTTGCGGTCCTCGCGGCGCTGGCCCGCGTTGGACGGGGCGTACTCGGGCCCGTTCAGCCGGGGGTCGAACTCCTCGTCCGTCAGCCGGGGGTCGAAGTCGAGGGCGAGGCCGCCGAGCGCCGGGCGCCGTTCCAACGGATCGCCGAGGACCCAGACCCCACTGCGGCCCTCGACCCGGGTGGCCTCCAGGCCGAACTCCGCGCAGGTGCGGATCAGGGCCTCCTCCAGCCGCCGCACGTGCGCCACCACGTCCACCGGGCGCGGGAGCTTCTGGATCGGGTACCCCACCAGCTGGCCCGGACCGTGCCAGGTGATCTTCCCGCCGCGGTCCACGTCGATCACGGGCGTCCCGTCCAGGGGGCGCTCGCTCTCCTCGGTGCGCCGGCCGGCGGTGTACACCGGCGGGTGTTCGAGGAGCAGCACCGTGTCGGGGACCTCGTCGGCGAACCGCGCGGCGTGCACCCGGCGCTGCTCGTCCCACGCCTCCTGGTAGTCCACGCGATCGGCGCCGAAGCCCATCCGGACGAACCGCAGCTCACTCACGGCAGGTGCCTCCCTGGAAGGTCGTCAGGCACGAACGGTGCCCACGCCACTGTACGACCGTCCGCGTGTCGTCAGCCGAGCGGGCGTTCCTCACACGATCGGATGAATGCCGGTCGAAGTGTGCGATCGGGCGCTTACTCTCCGCTACATTCACGCCGTTCACGAGGCCATAAGGGCTGCTCACAGGCGCTCCGGGCACATCGAACGGCCCGGAAGGCAGGAGACCGCACCGCACCATGACGGAACGACCCGCGCAGCGCACCCCCAACCGCCAGCTCGCCGCGCTCATCGCCGAAGCGGGGTTCTCGAACGCGGGTCTCGCGCGTCGCGTCGACCAGCTCGGACTCGAACACGGCCTGGACCTGAGATACGACAAGACCTCCGTCACCCGGTGGCTGCGCGGCCAGCAGCCCCGCGGTACCACCCCGGCCCTGATCGCCGAGGTCTTCACCCGGCGCCTCGGCCGCCGCCTCAGCGCCCAGGACCTCGGCCTGGACGCCTGCGCGCCCGTCTACGCGGGGCTGGAGTTCGCCGCCACCCCGGACGAGGCCGTCGACATCGTCGCCGGGCTGTGGCGCAAGGACTCCGGCAGCCACGCCGAGCTGCGCAAGATCGCCTTCACGCCGGCGGGCCTCGTGGTGCCCAGCAGGGACTGGCTGATCGGCCGCGCCGACGAGAAGGTGGCCCGCGTGGAGGTGCCCGTCCGCATCCCCGCGCAGGGCCGTCCGGCGGTGCCCAGGGGGCCCGTCCCGCTCGACCCGGACCGCCGCCGGCCCCAGGCCGAGCGCGGCCCCGGCCAGAAGGTCACCGGCGGCGACCTCGCGGCGCTGCGCTCGGTCGGCGAGCTGTTCCGCAGCCTGGACGACCGGTACGGCGGCGGACACGCCCGCCAGGCCCTGGTGCGCTACCTGGAGCACGAGCTGGAGCCGATGCTGCGCGGCACCTACGGGGAGCAGACCGGCCGGCGGCTGTTCTCGGCCGCCGCCGACCTGACCCGGCTCGCGGGCTGGACGTCGTACGACATCGCCGCGCACGGCCTCGCCCAGCGCTACTTCGTCCAGGCGCTGCGGCTCGCGCAGGCGGCGGGGGACCGGGCGTACGGCTCCTACGTGCTGGTCACCATGAGCCGCCAGGCCGTCTACCTGGGGCACGGGCGCGAGGCGGTGCAGCTGGCCAGGGTGGCGCAGCAGGGCGTGGGCACCTCCGCGCCGCCCGTGGTGCAGACGCTGCTGCACGCGGCAGAGGCGCGGGCGCACGGGGTGCTCGGCGAGGTGCGGGCGTGCACCGCCTCACTGGTGAGGGCCGAGCGCGCCCTGGAGGCCGCCCGGCCCGGGGACGAGGTGCCGCACTGGGCGCGCTTCTTCGACGAGGCGCAGCTCGCCGACGAGTTCGGGCACTGCCACCGCGACCTCCAGCAGTTCCGCGCCGCCGCCCAGTACGCGGAACGCTCCCTGCTCCTGCGCGCCCCCGTATACGCCCGCAGCAGGCTCTTCTGCCGGGTGGTGCTGGCCACCGCCCGCCTCGGCCTCGGGGAGCTGGACCAGGCCTGCCAGCTGGCCGCCGAGGCGGCCGGCCAGGCGGCCGAGATGCGGTCGGTCCGGGCGGCGGAGTACGTCCGCGACTTCGAACGGCGCCTGGAGCCGTACAAGGACGCGGCACCCGTGCGGGGCTACCGGGACAGGGTGGCGGCGCTGGGGTAGCGGACCGCCGCGGTGGGGGCGGTCCGCCGGGTGGGGGCCCTACGCGGCGCGGGCCGTCGGCAACGGCTCCGCCGCGTGCATCGGCCGCCCCGCTCCCAGGTCCGTCAGGATCGCCGAGGAGGCCCGGTGGCCGGAGTGCAGGGCTCCCTGGACGGTGCTGGTGTCGCGGTGGTCGCCGCACACGTACAGGCCGGCCAGCAGCCGTACCGGCCTGCGCAGGTCGTGCGGGGGGCGCATCGCGGGAACCGCCTCCGGGGTGTGGTGGACGGCGAGGGTCTCCCAGCGGGTGGTCGAGGTGCCGTAGAGGCGGGAGAGGTGGATGCGTACGGCCGTGTCGACGTCGGGCGGCAGCGGCCCGAGGACCGTCGACGAGACGAGGGCACGCCCCGCCGGCGCGCGGGTCGGGTCCACGTGGCTGGCGACGGCCGTGTGGGCGACCGGCCCGCCGCGGTCCGCGTCGAGCAGGAGGGAGGCGCCGGTCGTCGGCGGTTCGTCCGTCGTGTGGTGCACCACCGTCACGGGGTGGAAGGCCGGGATGCGCAGGCCGGGCAGCAGCTCGCCCGCGGCGGGGGCGTCGGTCGCCACCAGGACGGCCCGGCAGCGGATGACGCCGTGTTCGGCGGTGGTCACGGCGTTGGTGGCGACCGAGGTGACCCGGACGCCGGTGTGCACCGTGCCCGGCGGCAGGGTCCGCGCCAGCAGCTCCGGCAGCGCCTCCGCGCCGCCCTCGGGCAGCGCGAGCCGCCCGCCGGCGAAGGAGCGCAGGGCGAGGTCGGCGCACCGGCTGGACGTGGTCAGGTCCGGGTCGCACAGCAGGGCGGCGAGCAGCGGGCGCAGGAAGCCGTCGATCGTCCGGGGCGGCAGCCCGCGGACCGCCAGCGCCCGGGCCGCGGACAGCTCGGGGCGGGCCAGCAGCCGTTCGGCGGGCGTGCTCGCGAGGCGCGTCAGCGCGGCGCCGAGCCTCGCCTGGTCGACGGTGGTGCCGAGGGGGGCGCCCACCCGGGCGCGGGGCACCGGTGCGGAGCGCCCGGGGACCCCGGCCGCGGAGACCGGGCGCCGGGGCGCGGGAATCGAGCGGGGGGCGCTCGCCAGGGCACGCACGGCGTGGAGTGCGCTCCTCGCGCTCCGTGTGCCCGCCGGGGCGCCCGCGCGATGGTGCCGGCCCTCGCTGTGCAGCAGGACCCCGGGGGCGAAGGGCCGCAGGGCGAGGCCGTCCGTTCCTGGGGTGCGGCGCAGTTCGGGACAGGCCGTGGACAGCAACTGTCCGATTCTGTCGAGCCGGAAACCGTCGACCTTCTCCGTCGCCATCCGACCACCCACCGTATGGGCGGCCTCCAGGACCGTGGTCGTCACTCCTGCGCTGGTCAGCCGATGCGCCGCGGCGAGGCCGGCGATTCCGGCCCCCACGACGACGACGTCCGCCTGGTACGCGGGCTCAAGCACGTGCCCCTCCTCGAGGTTGCGCGGCCGCTGGAGACGTCATGCCCCCAACCGCCTTGAGGGATACCCGAGTTCGCTTCGAGGTTAGGGCCCGCCGCGGTCGGGGGGAGTCGCACGGGGGCAGGGCACGGTCGCACGGCGGTCGCATGAGGGCGCCGTACGGTCGGCGTACGCCGTCGTCCGGTCGGAACGCGACGCTCACGCGGTCGCCGAGGGGCGAGCGCGACGGGGCGGCGCGCGCCCGCCGGCGTGCGAGGGGGCGGAGCCCGTGGAGACCGGCGGCCCGCGGGCGGCCGTGCCGCCCGCCACCTCACCTCACAGCGCGGCCCGGATCGCCCCGTCGATCTCCGGGAAGGCGAAGCGGAAGCCCGATTCCAGCAGCCGGGCCGGGAGGACCCGGGCGCTGCCCAGGACGTCGCCGGACATCTCGCCGAGCGCCGCGCGCAGGACCGGCGCGGGCACCGCGAAGGGCGCCGGGCGGTGCAGTACGCGCCCCATGGCCGCGGTGATCTCACGGTTCGTCAGCGGCTGCGGGGCGGTCAGGTTGAAGGGGCCGGACAGGTCGTCGCGGTCCAGGAGGTGCCGGATCGCCGCCACCTCGTCGTGCAGCGCCACGAAGGACCAGTACTGGGACCCGTCGCCCAGCCGTCCGCCCAGCCCCGCCCGGAACAGCGGGAAGAGCCGGCCCCAGGCGCCCCCCTGCCGGGCCACGACCAGTCCGGTCCGGACCAGGACCATCCGCACGCCCGCGTGCCGGGCGGGAGCCGCGGCGGCCTCCCACTCGACGCACACGGAGGGCAGGAACCCCTCACCCGCGGGCGCGCTCTCGTCGACGGGCCGGTCGCCGGTCTCGCCGTAGAAACCGATCGCGCTGCCGTTCACGAAGACCCGCGGCGGCCGGTCCAGCGCGGCGAGGGCCTCCGCGAGCGCCGTCGTACCGTGCACCCGGCTGCTGCGGATGCGGGTCTTGTACGCCTCGGTCCAGCGGCGGTCGCCCACCCCGGCCCCGGCCAGATTGACCACGGCGTCGCACCCGTCGAGCCCGGCCGCGTCCACGCGTCCGCCCTCCGGGTCCCACCGGATCTCGTCCGCGCCCCGGGGCGCGTGCCGCACCAGGCGCACCACCTCGTGCCCGTCCGCGGCCAGCGACCGCGCCACCGCGCCGCCGATGAGGCCGGACGCGCCGGCCACCACGACACGGGAGCGTCGGCGCTCCCCGTCCCTGCGTCCACCGTCCATGCGCCCATCCTGCACCGACGCCCGCAAAAGCGCTGGACCGGGCGGTGCGCCCGCGTCGTACAGTGACCGTCATGCCCGCTCCGCACATACGCCAGGCCAGGTCCGACGACGAGCAGACGCTGCGCCGCCTCGACCAGGAGACCTGGTCCTACCAGCACGCCGTCTCGCCCCCGCCGGAACCCGACGACCCGTTCTTCCGGGAGACCTCGGGCCCCGCCGACCACCTGGTCGCCGAACTGGACGGCGCCGTCGTGGGCTACGTCCGCCTCGGCTTCCCCACGGGCCTCGCCTCCAACGCCCACGTGCGCCAGATCCGCGGCCTGGCCGTCGCCGACGCGGCCCGCGGCAAGGGCGTCGGCCGCGCCCTGGTCCGTGCGGCCGTCGAGGAGGCCCGGCGGCTGGGCGCCCGGCGCATCACCCTGCGCGTCCTCGGCCACAACACCGCGGCCCGCAGGCTCTACGAGTCCGGGGGCTTCGCCGTCGAGGGCGTGCAGCCCGGGGAGTTCTTCCTCGACGGCCGGTACGTCGACGACGTCCTGATGGGACAGTCGTTCACCCCGCCGGGCGCTACGACCTGACGGGCTCGCCCGTGTCCACCGCCGCCGTCGCGCCGGCCCCGCGCCGCGCCTCGTCGGCCACCTCGTCCGCCGTCAGCACGTAACCGGTCCGGGCGTCGGAGGTGGAGCGGGCGAAGACCACGCCGTACACCCGGCCGTCGGTGGTCAGCAGCGGCCCGCCGGAGTTGCCGGGGCGGACGGTGGAGCGCACGGAGTAGATCTCGCGGGTGACGTTGGCGTCGCTGTGGATGTTCTGCCCGGTCGCCCGGGTCCGGTTCGCCACCGTCGCCGCCCGCAGATCGAGGTCGCCGTCCTGCGGATAGCCCGCGACCACCGCCGCGTCGCCGCGCCCGGCGTCGCCGTCGAACCGCAGGACGGGTGCCGACAGGTCCGGGACGTACAGCACGGCCACGTCCTTGTCCGCGTCGAACAGCACCACCCGCGCCTCGTACGAGGGCCCCACCCCGCCGACCCGCACGGTCGGGTCGTCCATGCCGGCCACCACGTGGGCGTTGGTCATCACGCGCTCCGGCGCGAAGACGAAACCGCTGCCCTCCCGGCCCTGGGAGCCGGCGACACCCTCGACCTTCACCGTGCTGCGCCGGGCCGCCTCGGTGGCGGCCGGCGTCACGCTGTCGCCGGAGGGCTCGGCGACCTCGGCGGTCGACTCGTTCTCGAAGGGGTTGAAGACCTGCGGGAACCCCGCCTCGGTCAGCGCGGACGTCGCCCCGGAGAACCACGCCGGGGTGGTCTCCGGCATCACCCGCTGCACCGAGCCCAGCACCGTCGAGTCGCGGATCGCCGAGGTCAGCAGCGAGGACGAGGACGCCGCCAGGACGCTCGCGGCCACCCACGCCACGATCAGCGCGGCCGCCGCGTTGGCCACCGCCCCGCCGACCCCGTCGGCCGCCCTGAGCGGTCCCGCCTCCAGCTCCCGGCGCAGCCGCAGCGCGGGCCGTCCCGCCAGCTCGTGCCCGGCCACCGCCGGCAGCAGCACCGTGACCACCGCGGTCACCGTCGCCGCCGTGGACCGGGGGGCCACCAGCTCCATCACCCACGGCAGGAGCCACACGCCGATCACCGCGCCGCCCACGAAGCCGGCCAGCGAGACGCAGCCGGCCACCAGCCCGCGGCGGTAGCCGGACACCGCGTAGGCCAGTGCCACCAGCACCAGCAGGATGTCGAGCAGGTCCACGCGAGCCGCCTTTCGTCCGGAACCCCTGCGGCCCGGGTCCCTCAGTACGTGCCCGGCCGGCCCGGTGATCAGCCCGGGACGCGGACGGCCCGGGAACCGGCCGCCCAGCGGGTCCCGGACCGTCCGGGACCGGCCACCCAGCGGGTCCGGCACGGGCGGGTGGGGACGAGAGCGGGCGGGTGCGGGAGTGAGTGCGATCGACCGGAAGAACGTCCCGGACCGGGGCGATGGTTCCACGAGTGGCACAGCCCACGTCGCGACCGGACCCGATCCGCCGGACAGTGGGACCATGCGTGTCTTCCGAGGACCGCGCGAGGCCCGGCAACGGCGTGCGGCCCGCCTACCGGGCGCGGCCCGCATACCGGCGCCGGCCCGGGCGCTGCTCGGCTGTCTGCCCGGCCTGGCCGCCGTCGCCGCGCTGGCGCTGTGCGCGAACGGTGTGGAGCGCTCCGCCTCGGCCCAGGCCCGGCCCGCCGCCGCCGACCGGCACTCCGCGCCCCGGCCGCCCATCGTGCCCCGGTCCGCCTGGCTCGGCGACGCCGCCCGCGCCCAGCCGCCCCCGCGCTACGACGACGAGATCCTCGCCGTCTTCGTCCACCACACCGACACGCCGAACGGCTACGACTGCGCCGACGTGCCGGACATCCTCCGCGGTGTCTACTCGGGGCAGACCGGCGGCCGGGACTGGGACGACATCGGCTACAACTTCGTCGTGGACCGCTGCGGCACCATCTACGAGGGCCGGGCCGGCGGCATCACCCGCCCCGTCACCGGCGCCCACACCCAGGGCTTCAACCACCGCACCACCGGCATCGCCGCCCTCGGCACCTTCACCGCGGGGGTGCCCGTGCCCGACGCGCTGACCGACGCGATCGCCGCGCTCGCCGCCTGGAAGCTCGGCCCCACCGACACCGACCCGCGCGCGGAGGTCACCCTGGTCTCCAGCAACGGCCTCAGCCGGTACGCCGCCGGCGCCGCCGCCACCCTGCCCGCCGTCGCGGGGCACGACGAGGGCTACCAGACCAGCTGCCCCGGCGCGGCCCTCACCGCCCGCCTGGCCGACATCAGGGACCGGGCGGCGCGGCTCCAGGGGCGCCCGTCCGGCTGACCCCTCGGGGACCGCCTCAGTCCCGGCCGAACCGCTCCCACAGGCGCGGCAGACGCCCGGCGACGGCCCGGTCGTCCTCCAGGTCGACCGGGGTGCCCAGCGGCTCCGCCGGCGCGGGCGCGATGCCCAGGTCGGGGGCGACGGTACCGGTGAGCTGCTCGTAGGCCTCGTCGGCCGCGTAGCCCAGCTCCTCGCCGTCGCCGTCCAGCTCCTCGTCGAAGTCGTCCAGCAGGTCGGCGAGCGCGTCGGGATCGTGCACCGCGCCCTCGTACACCTCGCGGCCCTGGCCGATCAGCCAGCAGCGGAAGTAGTCGAAGGCGTCGTCGCTCGCGCCGCCGAGCAGCACCCAGGCGGCACCCCACAGGTCCCAGGTGCAGGCGCGGTTGTAACGGGCCTCGAAGTGGCGGGCGAAGTCGAGCACCAGGTCCGGGTCCATCCCGAGGAGCCGGTCCACGAGCAGGTCGGCCTGGTCCTCGGGGTCGCCGTCGGCGCCCTGCCGGGTGGCGTCGATCAGCTCCCAGAACTCCGTCTCGTCCATCACGGGTCCAGCATCGGCCCTCCGGGGACGGGACGCACGCGGAGTGCGGTGGATCGTTATGTCCCGGCCGGGCCCGCGTCGGCGTACAGGACGGCCAGCCGTCGCGCGTCCCGGGCGAAGCGGTCCCGCAGCGTCCGCGGCGCCAGCACCTCCGCCTCCGGCCCGAGCCCCGCCAGCTGGGCGTGCGCGACCTCCTCGGACTCCACCGGCAGCGTCACCGTGACCCGGCCGTCCGCGTCCGGCCCGTCCGCCGCCTCCAGCGCCTCCCGGGCGACCGGCGCGTCGACGACGTGCGGCAGCGCCCGCACGCCCTGCTCCGACAGCCGCACCACGACCTGGGCCCGCAGGATCGACCGCGCGAACTGCTCGGCCCGCTCCGCCCAGAACGCGGGCAGGTCGAAGCCGTCGTCCCGTGTGAAACGCTCCCCGCCCGCCGACACCGCCGTGAACCGGTCGATGCGGTACACCCGGAAGGCGCCGCCGCCTTCGGCCCGCGCGACCCTCGCGCACAGGTACCAGACGCCCGCCTTCAGCACGAGCCCGTACGGCTCCAGCTCCCGTACGACCTCCTCCTGCCCGCGTCGGTAGCGCGCGGTGACGGGCCGGTCGTCCCAGACGGCGTCCGCCACCACCGGCAGCAGCTCGGGCGTCCGGGGCTCCCGGAACCAGTTCGGCGCGTCCAGGTGGAAGCGCTGCGCCGCCGTGCGGGAGGCGTCCCGCAGGGACGGCAGCAGCGCCGCCGACACCTTCAGGCGGGCCGCCGACGCCGCGTCCTCCAGGCCCATCTCGCGCAGGGCCCCCGGCACCCCGGACAGGAACAGCGCCTCGGCCTCACCCCGGGCCAGCCCGGTCAGCCGGGTGCGGTAGCCGCCGATCAGCCGGTACCCCCCGGCCCGCCCCCGCTCCGCGTAGACCGGCACCCCCGCCTCCGACAGCGCCTGCGCGTCCCGCGTGACCGTGCGCTCCGAGACCTCCAGCTCCCGGGCCAGCTCGGCGGCGGTCATGGCCGGGCGGGACTGGAGGAGCAGCACCATCTTGATGAGGCGGGCAGCGCGCATCCCCACATCATGCAGGAGGCCCCCGCCGCGGCGGGGGCCTCCTGTGTTCACCGTTCCTACAGGCCGTAGCGCTCGCGCGCCTCCTTCACGGCCGTCGCCTTGACCTCGCCGCGCCGGGCGAGCTGGGCGAGGGACGCGACCACGATCGACTCGGCGTCGACACCGAAGTGGCGGCGGGCGGCCTCACGGGTGTCCGACAGGCCGAAGCCGTCGGCGCCCAGCGAGGACCAGTCCTGCTCGACCCACTGCGCGATCTGGTCCGGGACCTGGCGCATGTAGTCGGACACCGCGAGGACCGGGCCCTCGACGCCCTGGAGCGCCCGGCGGAGGTACGGCACCCGCTCCTCGCCGCGCAGCAGGGCCGCGTCGGCGTCCAGCGCGTCGCGGCGCAGCTCCGTCCAGGAGGTCGCGGACCACACGTCGGAGGCCACACCCCACTCCTCGGCGAGCAGCTTCTGCGCCTTCAGCGCCCAGTGGATCGCCGTGCCGGAGCCCAGCAGCTGGATGCGCGGGGCGTTGGCGGCCGGGGTCAGGCCCGCCGACTCCGCCGTGTTGAAGCGGTACAGGCCCTTGACGATGCCCTCGTCCACGCCGGGCGCGGACGGCTTGGCCGGCTGCGGCATCGGCTCGTTGTAGACGGTCAGGTAGTAGAAGACGTCCTGGTCCTCGCCCGGAGCCGCCTCGCCGTACATCCGGCGCAGACCCTCCTTGACGATCGCCGCGACCTCGTAGGCGAAGGCCGGGTCGTACGTCAGCGCGGCCGGGTTGGTTGCCGCGATGGCCGGGGAGTGGCCGTCCGCGTGCTGGAGGCCCTCGCCGGTCAGCGTGGTCCGGCCGGCGGTGGCGCCGACCAGGAAACCGCGGCCGAGCTGGTCGCCGAGCTGCCACATCTGGTCGGCCGTGCGCTGCCAGCCGAACATCGAGTAGAAGATGTAGAACGGGATCATCGTCTCGCCGTGCGTCGCGTACGACGTCGACGCGGCGATGAAGTCGGCCATCGAGCCGGCCTCGGTGATCCCCTCGTTGAGGATCTGGCCGTTCTTGGCCTCCTTGTAGTACATCAGCTGGTCGCGGTCGACCGGCTCGTACGTCTGGCCCTTGGGCGAGTAGATGCCCAGGGACGGGAAGAGGCTCTCCATGCCGAAGGTGCGCGCCTCGTCGGGGACGATCGGCACCCAGCGCTTGCCGGTCTCCTTGTCGCGGACCAGGTCCTTGACCAGGCGGACGAAGGCCATGGTGGTGGCCACGTTCTGCGAGCCGGAACCCTTGTCGAAGGAGGCGAAGGCCTTCTCGGCGGGCGCGGGCAGCGGGGCGACCGGGTGGACGCGGCGGGCCGGGGCCGGACCGCCGAGGGCGGCGCGCCGCTCCTGGAGGTAGCGGACCTCGGGGGAGTCGGCGCCCGGGTGGCCGTAGGGGACCACGCCGTCGACGAAGGCGCTGTCCTTGATCGGCAGGCCGAGCAGGTCGCGCATGTCCTTGAACTCGTCCACCGAGAGCTTCTTCATCTGGTGGTTGGCGTTCTTGGACGCGAAGCCGGTGCCGAGGGTGTGGCCCTTGACCGTCTGGGCCAGGATCACGGTCGGCGCGCCCTTGTGGGCGAGGGCCGCGCGGTAGGCGGCGTAGACCTTGCGGGACTCGTGGCCGCCGCGCGAGTAGTGGAAGCACTCGAGGATCTTGTCGTCGGACAGCAGCTTCGCCATCTCGGCGAGCGCCGGGTCCTTGCCGAAGAAGTCCTCGCGGATGTAGGCGGCGTCGCGCGTCTGGTACGTCTGCACCTGCGCGTCGGGTACCTCGCGCAGGCGGCGTACGAGCGCGCCCGTGGTGTCGAGCTGGAACAGCTCGTCCCAGGCCGTGCCCCACAGCGACTTCACGACGTTCCAGCCGGCGCCGCGGAACTGGGCCTCCAGCTCCTGCACGATCTTGAAGTTGGCGCGGACCGGACCGTCGAGGCGCTGCAGGTTGCAGTTGATGACGAAGGTCAGGTTGTCCAGGCCCTCGCGGGAGGCGAGCGTCAGCGCCGTGGTGGACTCGGGCTCGTCCATCTCGCCGTCGCCGAGGAACGCCCACACGTGGGAGTCGGTCAGGTCCTTGATGCCGCGGCTGGTCAGGTAGCGGTTGAACCGCGCCTGGTAGATCGCGGAGATCGGGCCGAGGCCCATGGAGACGGTGGGGAACTCCCACAGCCAGGGCAGCCGGCGCGGGTGCGGGTAGGACGGCAGGCCCTTGCCGCCGGCCTCGCGGCGGAAGTTGTCGAGGTGCTCCTCGGACAGCCGGCCGTCGAGGAAGGCGCGGGCGTAGATGCCGGGGGAGGCGTGGCCCTGGACGTAGAGCTGGTCGCCGGAGCCGTCACCCTCCTTGCCCTTGAAGAAGTGGTTGAAGCCGGTCTCGTACAGCCAGGCCGCGGAGGCGAAGGTGGCGATGTGGCCGCCGACGCCGTACTTGCTGCCGCGGGTGACCATCGCCGCCGCGTTCCAGCGGTTCCAGGCGGTGATCCGCTGCTCCAGGTCCTCGTCGCCGTCCACGGTGGGCTCGTCGGCGGTCGGGATGGAGTTGACGTAGTCCGTCTCCAGGAGCTTCGGCAGGGCGATGCCGGCGCCCTCGGCGCGCTCCAGTGTGCGGCGCATCAGGTACGCGGCACGGTGCGGCCCGGCCGCCTGGGTGACGGCGTCCAGGGAGGCCTGCCATTCGGCGGTCTCCTCCGGGTCGCGGTCCGGGAGCTGGTCGAGCTCGCTCGGCTGGATGGCTTTGGGGTCGGTCATGTCGCCGCCTTCCTCAGTCGAAGGGGGTTCCCTCATCGTCAAGGGTTCGGGGGTGCCCTAGGTCTTTGGCAGGACAGGGCTTGGGCTCGGGTGGAAGCCCGTCGGAGACTGTAACTCCCTGATCGATGATCGATCAAAGGGTTGAGGGCCAAAACCTCTTGATCACGAGAAAGTCGGCACGGGGTGCCTCCGGCGGTGGCACGGGGTGACCATGAAACCGACGGTTTGTGCAGGTGAGCGCAGTGCGGCTCGGGTGGTTGGGTGCGTGCGCGTCCGCCGGGGCGGCCTGGCCGTTCACGCGGTGCCCCGCGCCCGTGTGGGGCCGCGGGGCACCGCGCGGACCGGGGGGCCGGAGGCGCGGCCCGCGGAGAGGGGGCGGCGGGGGCGGGGAAACTAGGCGCGGGGGGCGCAGCCCAGGACGTGGGCCTTGACAATCTCCGGGATACGGGGATCGCGGCGGCGGAAGGCCGCGACCAGTTCCTCGTGCTCCTCCGCGTAGGACTGCTGCACCGTCCCCAGCCACCGTATCGACAGCGCCGTGAACACCTCGATGCCCAGGCCCTCCCAGGTGTGCAGCAGCACCGAGTTGCCGGCCGCCCGGACCAGCTCCCGGTGGAAGCCCACCGTGTGCCGCACCTGGGCGGTCCCGTCGGCGGCGCGGTCGGCCTCGTACAGGGCCGCGACGTGCGGTTCCAGCGCCGAGCAGTCCTCGGCGAGCCGGTCCGCCGCCAGCTCCGCGGCGATCGCCTCCAGACCGGCCCGGACCGGGTAGCTCTCCTCCAGGTCGGCGGCGGTCAGATTGCGCACCCGCACGCCCTTGTTCGGCGCCGACTCGATCAGCCGCAGCGACTCCAGCTCCCGCAGCGCCTCGCGCACCGGCGTCTGGCTGACCTCCAGCTCGGTGGCGATCCGGCGCTCCACGATCCGCTCGCCCGGCTGCCAGCGTCCGCTGATGATCCCTTCCAGGATGTGCTCGCGGATCTGTTCGCGCAGCGAGTGGACGACGGGCGCGGTCATGAGAGCTCCTTCGGGAGAGGGCCCTTGTGGCCCCCTGGGGCGACTGACGTTGAGAAACAATACGGCCGTCACCGCGAGCCGGCAGGGCGCACGGGGGCGCTTTCACGCAGGTGAGACGAGACTTACACGACGCGCACGGCAGCACATGACGGTGCCCCCGCCCGGAAAGCTCCGGGCGGGGGCACCGAACAGACCCACTGGCTGGGGACTAGAGGCCGAGCTCGACCTCGAACTCGCCGGCCTCCAGGATCGCCTTGACCGCCGTCAGGTAGCGGGCGGCGTCGGCGCCGTCCACCAGACGGTGGTCGTAGGACAGGGTCAGGTACGTCATGTCGCGGACGCCGATGACCGGCCCGTCCTCCGTCTCGATGACGGCCGGACGCTTGACCGTGGCACCGATGCCGAGGATGGCGACCTGGTTCGGCGGCACGATGATCGTGTCGAACAGCGCGCCGCGCGAACCGGTGTTGCTGATGGTGAAGGTCGCGCCCGCCAGCTCGTCCGGGCTGATCTTGCTGGCCCGGACCTTGCCCGCCAGGTCGGCGGTCGCCTTGGCGATGCCGGCCAGGTTGAGGTCGCCGGCGTTCTTGATGACCGGGGTCATCAGGCCCTTCTCGGAGTCCACCGCGATACCGATGTTCTCGGCGTCGAAGTAGGTGATGGTCCCCTCGGCCTCGTTGATCCGGGCGTTGATCGGCGCGTGCGCCTTCAGCGCCTGGGCCGCGGCCTTGACGAAGAACGGCATCGGCGAGAGCTTGACGCCCTCACGCGCCGCGAACGCGTCCTTGGCACGGGCGCGCAGCTTCATCAGTCGCGTGACGTCGACCTCGACGACCGACGACAGCTGGGCCTGCTCGTGCAGCGCCTTGACCATGTTGTCGCCGATGACCTTGCGGATGCGCGGCATCTTGACGGTCTGGCCGCGCAGCGGGGAGGCCTCCAGGGAGGGGGCCTTCTTCGCCGCGGGGGCAGCAGCGGCGGCCGGAGCCGGAGCGGCGGCCTTCGCGGCCTCGGCGGCGGAGATGACGTCCTGCTTGCGGATGCGGCCGCCGACGCCGGTGCCCTTGACGGTGGACAGGTCCACGCCGTTCTCGGAGGCGAGCTTGCGCACCAGCGGGGTGACGTAGGCACCGTCGTCCGCCGGCTGGGCGGCGGCCGGGGCGGCCGGAGCGGCAGCCTGGGCCGGCGCGGGCGCCGGGGCGGACGGGGCCGGAGCGGCCGGCTGCTGCGGAGCCGGGGCCGGGGGGGCCTGCGGAGCCGGAGCGGCCGGGGCCTGCTGGGCCGGGGCGGCCTGCTGCGGAGCCGGGGCCTGGGCGGGCTCGGGCTGCGCGGGGGCGGCCGGGGCCTCCTGGGCCGGAGCGGCCGCGGGAGCCGCGCCCGCCTCGCCGATGACGGCGAGCTTGGCGCCGACCTCGGCCGTCTCGTCCTCGCCGACCACGATCTCCAGCAGGGTGCCGGAGGCGGGGGCGGGGATCTCGGTGTCGACCTTGTCGGTGGACACCTCCAGCAGCGGCTCGTCGGCCTCGACCGAGTCGCCGACCGACTTCAGCCAGCGGGTGACGGTGCCCTCGGTGACGGACTCGCCGAGCGCGGGCAGGACCACGTCCGTGCCCTCGGCACCGCCGCCGCCGGCCGACGCGTCGGCGGAGGGGGCGGGCGCCGGGGCGGCCTGCTCGGTGGAGGGGGCGGCCGGGGCCGGCTCCGGGGCGGGCTCGGCGACCTGCTCGGCCTGCGGGGCCTGCTCGGCGGCCGGGGCCTCCTCGGCCGCCGGGGCGCCGGAACCGTCGTCGATCAGCGCCAGCTCGGCGCCGACCTCGACGGTCTCGTCCTCGGCGACCTTGATGGAGGACAGCACGCCGGACGCGGGGGCCGGGATCTCGGTGTCGACCTTGTCGGTCGAGACCTCGAGCAGCGGCTCGTCGGCCTCGACGCGCTCACCCTCGGCCTTGAGCCAACGGGTGACGGTGCCCTCGGTGACGCTCTCGCCGAGCGCCGGAAGGGTTACGGAAACCGCCATGGTTTCGGTTGCTCCTTAACGAATTGCGGAAGTCTGTGTCGTCGCGCCCAGTGACCGAGGGAGGTCAGTCGTGGGAGTGCAGGGGCTTGCCGGCCAGCGCCAGGTGGGCCTCGCCCATCGCCTCGTTCTGCGTCGGGTGGGCGTGGATGAGCTGGGCCACCTCGGCGGGCAGCGCCTCCCAGTTGTAGATCAGCTGGGCTTCGCCGACCTGCTCGCCCATGCGGTCGCCGACCATGTGGACGCCGACCACGGCACCGTCCTTGACCTGGACGAGCTTGATCTCGCCGGTGGTCTTGAGGATCTTGCTCTTGCCGTTGCCCGCCAGGTTGTACTTCAGGGCGACGACCTTGTCCGCACCGTAGATCTCCTTGGCCTTGGCCTCGGTGATGCCGACGGAGGCGACCTCGGGGTGGCAGTACGTCACCCGCGGCACGCCGTCGTAGTCGACCGGGACGGTCTTCAGCCCGGCGAGCCGCTCCGCCACCAGCATGCCCTCGGCGAAGCCGACGTGCGCGAGCTGGAGGGTCGGGACGAGGTCGCCGACGGCCGAGATGGTCGGGACGTTGGTCCGCATGTACTCGTCGACCAGGACGTAGCCGCGGTCCATGGCGACCCCGGCCTCCTCGTAACCGAGGCCCTGCGAGACCGGGCCGCGGCCGATGGCGACGAGCAGGACCTCGGCCTCGAACTCCTTGCCGTCGGCCAGGGTGACCTTGACGCCGTCCTGGGTGTACTCGGCCTTCTCGAAGAAGGTGCCCAGGTTGAACTTGATGCCGCGCTTGCGGAAGGCGCGCTCCAGCAGCTTGGAGCTGTTCTCGTCCTCGACCGGCACGAGGTGCTTGAGGCCCTCGACGATCGTGACCTCGCTGCCGAAGGACTTCCACGCGGAGGCGAACTCGACGCCGATGACGCCGCCGCCCAGGACGATCGCGGACTTCGGCACGCGGTCGAGCTTGAGGGCGTGGTCGGACGAGATGATCCGGTCGCCGTCGATGTTCAGGCCGGGCAGCGACTTCGGCACGGAGCCGGTCGCCAGCAGCACGTGGCGGCCCTGGACCCGCTGGCCGTTCACATCGACGGAGGTCGGCGAGGACAGCCGGCCCTCGCCCTCGATGTAGGTCACCTTGCGCGAGGCGATCAGACCCTGCAGGCCCTTGTACAGGCCCGAGATCACGTCGTCCTTGTACTTGTGGACGGCCGCCATGTCGATGCCCTCGAAGGTGGCCTTCACACCGAACTGCTCGCTCTCGCGGGCCTGGTCGGCGATCTCGCCCGCGTGCAGCAGGGCCTTCGTGGGGATGCAACCGTTGTGCAGGCAGGTACCGCCGACCTTGCCCTTCTCGATCAGGGCGACGTCCAGGCCCAGCTGCGCCCCGCGCAGGGCCGCGGCGTAACCACCGCTGCCACCGCCGAGGATCACTAGGTCGAAAACGGTGCTGGCGTCGTTCGCCACGTCACGTCCTCCATGCATGTGCGCCACGCCGGTCTCCAGTGACCGGTCGGCGGCTGGTGTCCGGCCGCTCATTGTTCTCGGCCCTTAGGTGGGGCCCTGTCCTGCCGAGCCCCATCTTCGCACTTGTAAGGGGCCGACGAGACGTGGGGCCGGTGTGTGAGACGTCGCACCTTTTCCTGTCACAAGGCCGACGGAGGCGTCCCGGGGGCGCGGGCGGTGCCCGTCCGCGGCTTCGCGGCGCGGGCGCGACGGGCCGCGACGGGCCCGCCGCACCTCACTCGCGGCCCCCGGGGGCGCCGCTAGCCGAGGTCGCCCGCGGCCGTCAGCTCGGCGACCCGCACCAGCGTCCGCACGGCCGTGCCGGTGCCGCCCTTGGGCGTGTACCCGAAGGGCCCGCCCTCGTTGAAGGCCGGACCCGCGATGTCCAGGTGCGCCCAGGTGATGCCCTCGCCGACGAACTCGCGCAGGAACAGACCGGCCACCAGGCCGCCGCCCATCCGCTCGCCCATGTTGGCGATGTCCGCGGTCGCCGAGTCCATGCCCTTGCGCAGGTGCTCCGGCAGCGGCATCGGCCAGGCCGGCTCGCCGACCTCCTCCGCCGCCTCGTGCACCGCGGCACGGAACGCGTCGTCGTTCGCCATGATCCCGTACGTCCGGCTGCCCAGCGCCAGCATCATCGCGCCGGTCAGCGTCGCCACGTCGATGATCGCGTCCGGCTTCTCCTGCGAGGCCGCCCAGAGCGCGTCCGCGAGCACCAGCCGGCCCTCGGCGTCGGTGTTGAGCACCTCCACGGTCTTGCCGCTGTACATGCGCAGCACGTCACCCGGGCGGGTGGCGGAGCCGGACGGCATGTTCTCGGCCAGCGCCAGCCAGCCGGTCACGTTGACCTCCAGGCCCAGGCGCGCGGCGGCGACGACCGCGGCGAACACGGCGGCGGCGCCGGCCATGTCGCACTTCATCGTCTCGTTGTGCCCGGCCGGCTTCAGCGAGATGCCGCCCGAGTCGTAGGTGATGCCCTTGCCGACGAAGGCGAGCGACTTCTTGGCCTTGGACGAGGTGTAGGACAGCTTCACCAGCCGCGGGCCGGCCGCGGAGCCGGCGCCGACGCCGAGGATGCCGCCGTAGCCGCCCTTGGTGAGGGCCTTCTCGTCGAGCACCTGCACCTTGATGCCGTGCTCCTTGGCGGCGGCCTGCGCGACCGCCGCGAACGCCTCGGGGTCGAGGTCGTTCGGCGGGGTGTTGATCAGGTCGCGGGCGCGGTTCAGCTCCTGGGCGACGGCGGTGGCGCGCTCGAGCGCGGCCTTGAACGCCTTGTCGCGGGGCTTGCCGCCGAGCAGCGTCGCCTCGGCCAGCGGTGCCTTGCCGTTCTTCGCCTTGGCGTCCTTGCCGGACTCCTTGTAGGCGTCGAAGAGGTACGCGCCGAGCAGCACGCCCTCACCGACGGCGCCGGCGTCGGCGGCCTCGGCGAGCGGCAGGGCGAAGGCGGCCTTCTTGGCGCCGGCCAGCGCGCGGGCGGCCACGCCGGCGGCCCTGCGCAGCGCCTCGGCGTCGAACCCGGCGTCCTTCTCGGGCTCTGCGCCCAGGCCCACCGCCACCACGACGGGTGCCTTGAAGCCGGCCGGCGCGGGCAGCTTCGTCACCTCGCCCTCGGCGCCCGAGGCGCCGAGGGTCTCCAGGACGCCGGCGAGCCGGCCGTCGTACGCCTTGTCCACGGCCTCGGCACCCGGTGCGACGACCAGGCCCTGGGACCTGGATGCCGCGCCCTTGGCGACACCGATCACGATCGCGTCGGCCCGCAGGCCGGGCACCGCGGCGGTGGAGAGAGTGAGAGCAGTCACGGTGGTGGTTTCTCGCTTCCGTATGAAGTCTTGACTGGCCGAATGCGGGTGGGTCGACCGGGCCCGACAACCGACCCTAGATCCCTCCTGATTCGCGGTCTCCGCCCGGGCAGGCGGACACCGGGCACGAGCCTACGCTCGCGTCCGCCTCCGCTCCCTCCCGCGGGGCCGCCGCTTACCGCGCCGCACCCGGGGTGGGAGATCATTCCCGGGGTACGCCACCGCCCACCCCACACCCTGGAGCACCCCGTGAGACGCCCGGTCCTGTCGACAGCCCTCCTCCTGCTGCTCGCGGGCTGTTCGTCCTCGCCCCCCGACGACGGGGAAGCCGCCGGACACTGGCAGCCGCGGCCCGGCACCGCCTGGCAGTGGCAGCTCAGCGGCAGGCTCGACACGTCCGTCGACGTCCCGGTCTACGACATCGACGGCTTCGACCACCCCGCGTCCACCGTGGCCGCACTGCACGAGGACGGGCGCAAGGTCATCTGCTACCTGTCCACCGGCGCCTGGGAGGACTTCCGGCCGGACGCCGGCGCTTTCCCCGAGTCGGTGCTGGGCGAGGGCAACGGCTGGGAGGGCGAGCGCTGGCTGGACATCCGCGCGACGGACGTCCTGGAGCCGCTCATGGCCGAGCGCCTCGACATGTGCCGCGAGAAGGGCTTCGACGCGGTCGAGCCGGACAACATGGACGGCTACCGCAACGAGACCGGCTTCCCGCTCACCGCCGACGACCAGCTGCGCTACAACCGGCTGATCGCCTCACTCGCCCACGACCGCGGACTGGCCGTCGGCCTGAAGAACGACCTGGACCAGATCCCGGAACTGGTGGACGACTTCGACTTCGCGGTCAACGAGCAGTGCGCCCAGTACGGCGAGTGCGCCGACAACAAGCCGTTCATCGACGCCGGCAAGGCGGTCTTCCACGTCGAGTACGAGCTGCCGACGAAACGCTTCTGCCCCGAGTCCCGTGCGCTGCGGCTGAGTTCGATGCGCAAGGAGTACGAGCTGGGGGCGGAGCGGGAGGCCTGCTGAGCCGCCGGTGCGGGTGGGTCAGCCGAGGACCAGCACGACCAGCGAGGCCGTGGCCGCCGTCTCCGCGACCCCGCCGAAGACGTCACCGGTGACGCCGCCGAACCTGCGGACGCAGTGCCGCAGCAGCAGTTCCGCCACGGCGACGGCGCACAGCACCGCGAGCGCCGTACGGACCGCGTCGTACGGCCCGCCGAACGCGCCCGCGACCGCACCGGCCGCCGTGACGACGGCGGTGACCGCCAGCGCGGCCCCCACCGGCACCACCCCGGCGACCGCCGCGCCCAGCCCCTCGGGGCGCGCGGCCGGCACCCCGGCCCGGGCGGCGAGCGTCAGCGCCAGCCGGGCGGCGGTCGCCGAGACCACGGCGGCGAGCGCCCCCCGGGCCCAGGAGCCGTCGTAGGCCTGCGCCAACGCGGCCACCTGGGCGAACAGCACGAACACCAGGGCGAGGACGCCGAACGGCCCGATGTCCGACTGCTTCATGATCCGCAACGCGTCCGCGGCGGGCTTCCCGCTGCCCAGCCCGTCCGCGGTGTCGGCCAGCCCGTCCAGGTGCAGCCCCCGCGTGAGCACGGCGGGCACGGCGGCCGTGGCGACCGCGGCGAGCAGGCTTCCCGCGCCCAGGAGCAGCAGCAGGAGCCCGGCGGCCGCGGCGGCGACGCCGACGGCCAGCCCGGCCAGCGGCGCGCACAGCATGCCGCCGCGGGCGGCCCCGCGGTCCCAGCGGGTCACCTCGACCGGGAAGACGGTGAGCGTGCCGAAGGCGAAACGGAGACCGTCGGGGGAGGGGAGCGTCCTGGGCACCGGCGCAGACTACCCGGCGGTCGCCAGGGCGTCGGCGGCCCCTCGGGATAAAGTGCGCATATGGGAGATTGGTGGCAGCGCAACATCATGGAACCCGGCAAGCTGCCGCTGCTCCTCGCCCTGGGGGCCTTCGTCCTGACCTTCGTGATCACCCGGGTCGTCACCCGGCTCATCCGGGCCGGCAAGGGGCCGTTCGGCAACGTCCAGGCGGGCGGGGTGCACATCCACCACGTCGTCCCGGGGATCGTCCTCACCGTCATCGGCGGTTTCTGCGCGGTCGCGGGGGGCCGGCACGGGTTCGGCTCCGCCGTGGCCGCGGTGGTCTTCGGCGTCGGGGCGGGGCTCGTGCTGGACGAGTTCGCGCTGATCCTGCACCTCGACGACGTGTACTGGACCGAGGCCGGCCGCAAGAGCGTGGAGGTCGTGGTGGTCACCGCGGCCCTGGTCGGGCTCGTGCTCGCCGGGTTCACGCCGTTCGGCGTCGACGGCCTCTCCCCGGACGAGAGGCAGGACCGGGCCAACGTCATCGCCACCGTCGCCGGGAACTTCTTCTTCGCGCTCCTCGCCCTCGCCAAGGGCAAGGGACGGCTCGCGCTCTTCGGCGTGATCGTCCCCGTCGTCGCCCTGGTCGGCGCGGTCCGCCTGGCCCGGCCCGGTTCCCCCTGGGCCCGCCGCTTCTACGGGAACCGTCCGCGCGCCCGCGCCAAGTCCCGGCTGCGCGCCTACCACCACGACCGCCGCTGGGCCGGCCGCAGCCGCGCCGTGCAGGACTGGATCGGGGGACGCCCGGACCCGGTGCCCGGCCGTCGGTGACGGCGCCCGCGGACGCCCGCGGGGCTCAGTCCCGCCCGGTGTCCTGCACCTTCTCCTCGGCCTCCTGCTCCTTCTCCTCGGCGTCCTGCTCCTTCTCCTCGGCGGAGTCCTCCGCCGCCTCCGGCCGCTCCGGCAGTTCCGCGGCCAGGGCCGCCGCGGCCTGGACCAGGGGGAGGGCCAGCAGGCCGCCCGTGCCCTCGCCGACGGTCACGCCCTGGGACAGCAGCGGCTCCAGGGCCATCCGGTCCAGCGCCTTGGCCTGGCCCGGCTCCCCGCTGTCGTGCGCGGCCAGCCACCAGTCGGGGGCCCGGAAGGCGACCCGCTGGCCGACCAGCGCGCAGGCGGCCGTCACGACGCCGTCCAGGACGACCGGCACCTTGCGCACCGCGCTCTGCAGCAGGAAGCCCGTCATCGCCGTGAGGTCGGCGCCGCCCACCGTCGCGAGCAGCCGCAACTGGTCGCCGAGCACCGGCCGGGCGCGCCGCAGCGCGTCCCGGATCGCCGCGCACTTGCGCATCCAGGCCAGGTCGTCGATGGCCAGCCCGCCCCGCCCGGTGACCACCGACGCGTCGGTCCCGCACAGCGCGGCCACCAGCGCGCCCGCCGCCGTGGTCCCGCCCACGCTCAGGTCGCCGAGCACCACCAGGTCCGTTCCGGAATCGGCCTCCTCGTCGGCCACCGCCATCCCGGCCCGGAAGGCGGCCTCGGCCTCCTCGGCGGTCAGTGCGTCCTCGACGTCGATGCGCCCGCCGCCGCGCCGCACCCGATGCCGTACGACCTCGGCCGGGAGCGTCTCCGGATCGCAGTCCAGGGCCATGTCCACGACCCGCACCGGCACGCCCAGCCGCCGGGCGAGCACCGACACGGGCCGGCCGCCCTCCAGGACCTCGCGCACCAGGTCACCGGCACCCCCCGCGGGCCGGGACGAGACGCCCAGCTCGGCGATCTTGTGGTCACCGGCGAAGAGCACCACCCGGGGCCGCTCGACCGGCCGCACCGGTACGGAGGACTGCGCCGCCGCCAGCCACTCGCCCAGGTCGTCCAGGCGGCCCAGCGATCCGGGCGGGACGACCTGACGCTCCCGGCGTGCCTCGGCGTCGCGGCGCACCCCGCCGTCGGGCCGCTCGATCAGATCGGTGAAGTCGTCGAGATTCAGCGAGCTCATTCGCCGAACAGTACCGGCCCCGGTCGAACACCACGGCGGGCCCGTCCGCACCGCGCCCGGGCGGCGTCGTTGCGCTCCGGAACGCGATCACCTACGTAACGTTTTGCGTGGTTTGTCGTACGTCCCCCCTCGCGTCGGGAGCCGCCCGTGTCCGCACCCCCCGCCCCCTCGGCGCCGCCCCCCGTGCCCCTGGTGCCTCCCGTGCCGCGGTACGGGCCGCACCGCGAGGACTGCCCCTGGTGCGGCTCGCGGCGGCTGCGCACCCGCGGCGCGGACCCCCGGCGTTCCGCGCCCCCTCCCGGCCGGTCCGCGCCCCCTCCCGGCCGGTCCGCCCTCGTACGGTGCCGGGACTGCCGGCACGTCTTCCACAACCCCGCGCTCGCGGACGGCCCGCCGGACCACCCGCTGCTCCGGGCCGGCGTACGGCTGCGCCACGGCATGGCCGCCAGGGCGCTGCTGCGCCACTGCCCCGAGCCGGAGAGCTGGCTCGACGTGGGCACCGGCGACGCCGACTTCCCGCACACCGCCCGCGCCCACTTCCCCTACACGTCCTTCGACGGGCTGGACCCCACCCACCGCGTCCTGCGCGCCCGCGCGGTCGAGCGGGTCGAGGAGGCCTTCGTCGGCCGCCTCACCGACCCGCACATCGCGGCCCGGCTGCGGGCCCGCTACGACGTGGTGAGCCTCTTCCAGCAGCTGGAACGCGTCCCCGACCCGCGCGCCGAACTGCGCGCCGCCCTGCACGCGCTGCGCCCCGGCGGCCACCTGCTCCTCGACGTGGCGGACCCGCGCCGGCTGCTCGCCCTCCCGCCCGGCGCCCCGCACCCGGCGGACCTGCGCGCCGAACTGGCGGCCCGGGGCTGCACGCTGCTCACCGGCGCCCGGAGCCCCCGGGTCGTGGCGCGCAAGGACGCCTCAGCCCCGTAGCACCAGCGCCTGGCCCGCCACCACCAGCAGCACCTGCTCGCACTCGGCGGCGAAGGCCGCGTTCAGCCGCCCGAGTTCGTCCCGGTAGCGGCGTCCCGAGGCGGTGGCCGGGACGATCCCCGAGCCGACCTCGTTCGACACCGCGACGACCGTGCGCCGGGTGGCGCGCACCGCCTCCGTCAGCTCGTGCACCCGGTCCCTGAGGGCCCGTTCGCCGCCGTCGGCCCACTCCGCGTCGTCCCACGCCCCGACGGCGTCCATCGCGTCCGTCAGCCACAGGGACAGGCAGTCGACGAGCAACGCCGGCCCCTCGTCCTTCAACAGCGGCACCAGGTCGCACGTCTCGACGGTCCGCCAGGACCCCGGGCGCCGCTCGCGGTGCGCGTGGACCCGGGACGCCCACTCGGTGTCGCCGCCGCGGGAGCCCCCGGTGGCCACGTAGAGCACGTCCGGGAAGGCCTCCAGGCGCCGTTCCGCCTCCACCGACTTCCCCGACCGGGCACCGCCCAGGACCAGGGTGCGCCGCGGCACGTCGGGCACGTCCTCGTAGGCGCCCACCGCCAGCGTCGTCCCGTCCGGCACGGCCCGCGCCCCGGCCGCCGCGAGCCGCCGCTCCAACTCCCGGCCCGGCGGCACGTCGTGGCCCAGATGGACGGCGACCACGTCCGTCGTCGGCCCCACGGCGCCCACCGCCCGCAGCCGGGCCAGCGCGTCCGGCCGCCCCACGACGTCCGCGAGGACCATGTCGTAGGACTCGGGGGACTCCTCCAGACCGGCCGGCGCGCCACCCGGCGGGAGGTACAGCAGCCGCTGCCCGTCGGGGCCGGTCACGGCGTACCCGGTACCCGGCGAGTCCATTGCCACCGCCCGCACCCGGTGCCCGGTCAGCAGCGCCAGCTCCCGACCGTCGGGCACCCGCCCCGGCTGCGGCAGCCCCGCCGGCACCTCCACGGCGGGCCCGTCGTGCGGGTGCGACAGCAGCACCTGCCGCACCCCGGTCAGGGAGTGTCCGGCCCGCGCGGCGGCGAACGCGGCGCCCGGCGTCAGGTCGAGCAGCATCGCCCCGTCCACCAGCAGCGCGGTCGCCGCGCGCGCGTTCTCGCCCTGCGCCGCGGCACACGCCGCGCAGGGACAGTCGGGGCGGGGCAGTCCCGCGGGGGCACCGGTGCCGAGCAGAGTCACGTCCACGCACCGATCTTCCCCGGTGACCCGGCGAGGTGCGCGCCCGAGACCCCCCTGTGGCGCGTTGGCGCGGCGGAGCGTGTTCCGGGGTCCTCCACGGCGCGCCCGGCCGAGCGCATAGGCTGCGGGCGGAGGCCGGACCAAGATCCGGCTTCCGCTCTGCATGTGCTCACATCTTGGAGGCGTACATGGCGGCATGGACGTGGCGGTTCGAGACGGCCGGCGGGACGGAGGTCCAGCCCGCGGTGCAGCCCGAGGAGTTCACCACCCAGGGGGACGCCGAGTCCTGGATCGGTGAGTACTGGAAGGACCTCAAGGAGGGCGGCACCGACCAGGTCCGGCTGTTCGAGGACTCCACCGAGATCTACGGCCCGATGAGCCTGCACGCGGAGGACGCCGAGGCCTGACGGGCCGGCGGGGCCCGCCCGGCCGGGCCGGCCCCGCTCCCGTCACTGCTCGCCCAGCGTCACCTCGGCGGTGCGCTCGTCACCGTCGCGGGTGTACGTCACCTCGACCCGGTCGCCCGGCCGCAGCGACGCCAGCGCCTCGGCGAGCGAGGTGATCGTGGTGACCTCCGTGTCGCCGAGCCGGACGATCACGTCCCCGGGACGCAGTCCCGCCCCGTCGGCCGCTCCGCCGTCACTCACCTCGACGACGGCGACGCCCGCCGGCCGGTTGCCGTCGTCGACGACCGTACGGGCGGTGACACCGAGCGCGGCCCGGCCCGAGTCGGTCACCCGGCCGTCCGCGACGATCTGGTCGGCGACGGTCCGCACCATCGACGCCGGGATCGCGAAGCCGATGCCGGGCGCCGCGCCGTCGCCGAGGCCCGGGTCGGTGGCGGCGAGCGTCGGGATGCCGACCACCTGGCCGTCGAGGTTCACCAGGGCGCCACCGCTGTTGCCCGGATTGATCGCGGCGGACGTCTGCACCATGTTCCCGATGGTCGCGCCCGTACCGCCGTCGGCACGCCCCTCGGTGACGGTCCGCCCGGTCCCCGACACGATCCCCTGCGTCACGCTGGAGGACAGGCCGAGCGGCGAGCCCATCGCCAGCACGATCTGCCCCGCCTCGACCTTCGCGGAGTCCCCGAAGCGGGCCGCCCTGACGCCGTCGGGCACCCGGTCCAGCTTGATGACGGCGAGGTCCTGCTCGGGGTAGGAGGACACCAGCTCGGCGGCGAGGGTGTCCTCGGTCCGCGCGGTCGTCACCCGGAAGGACCGGTTCTCCCCGACGACGTGCGCGTTCGTGACGACGTGCCCCTCGCCGTCGTACACCACCCCGGACCCCAGGGAATCGCCCGCCTGGATCTGCACGACCGACGGGAGCACGTCGTTGATCACCCGCTGGTAGTCGCTCTGCAGGGCGTTGGCCGCGCGGGGCGCGGCGGCCCGCGCCGTGTCGCCCTCCCGCCCGGTACCGGCGCCCGGACCGGAGCAGCCGGCGGCGAACAGCAGGGAGCAGGCCACCGCGGCGGCCGGGCCGAACGACCGCGGCGCGCGGGTACGGGAAGCGTCCATGCCCCGAGTCTCACCGCGCGCCGGAACACCGGCCCCCGCTGAACACCCGAACGGGCGCGGGGCCCGCGGGCCGTGCCGGGACCCGCGGTAGCGGCCGGGACCGTCGGGCGGGGGTCCTAGCCCCGCACCCCGCACAGGTGCAGCAGTGCCGCCACCCCGCGGTACGGGTCGGTCCGGCCCGCCCGGTCCTCGACGGCCAGCAGCGTGCCGAGGTCGTCCGGGACCGGGGCGCCGTCGGGTGCCGTGTCCGTGAAGACCCGGACGCCGTACCAGGTGTGCAGCGGGGCGCCGATGCCCGCGAGCTTCGCCGTGAGCGTCGCCAGCCGGTCCGCGCGGACGCCGGGCCGGGGCCGGGCCGGCGCCGCTCCGTCCGACCCGCTCCGGGACCGGGGCAGCAGATGGGTGGTGTCGAAGGCGGCCAGCGCGCCCGCCCACTCGCCGTCCAGGCCGGGGCGCATGGCGAGCGCGTCGCCGTTGCGCACCAGGAGCGACAGCAGGCCGCCCGGGGCGAGCATCCGGGCCAGCCCCGCCAGCAGCGGGTCGGGCTCCTCGACGTACATGAGCACGCCGTGGCACAGCACCACGTCGAAGCTGCCCGGCAGGAAGTGCACGCCGGTGTCCCGGCCGTCGCCCTCGATGATGCGCATCCGCTCCCGGATGCCCTCGGGCTGGCCGGCCAGGGCCTCGCGGGCCGCGGCGACCAGCACGGCGTCCCGCTCCAGGCCGGTCACCTGGTGCCCGGCCCGCGCCAGCCGCAGCGACTGGGCGCCCCGGCCCATGCCGACGTCGAGCACCCGCAGCCGCTTGCCGACCGGGAAGCGCCCGGCTATCTGCTCGTCCAGGTGCCGGGCCACCAGCTCCTGCCGTACGACGTCGCGCAGACCGCCCAGTGAGCCGAGCCAGGCGTCGGCGGCGCCGCCGGCCAACGGCGTCGTGCTCAGGGCCGCTCCCCGCGCTTGACCTGGGGCTTGGGCAGCCGGAGCCGGCGCATCTGGAGGGAGCGCATCAGCGCGTAGGCGACCGCGCCGCGCTTGCGGTCGTCGGGGAAGCGCTCGGCGAGCCGCTTCTTCAGCCGGAAGCCGGTGACGATCGAGTCCAGCACGATCAGCACGATCACGACCAGCCACAGCAGCAGCGCGACGTTCTGGAGCGAGGCCACCCGGATCATGCTCAGTACGAGGATGACCACCGCCATGGGCAGGAAGTACTCCGCGATGTTGAACCGCGAGTCGATGAAGTCGCGCGCGAACTTGCGGACCGGGCCCTTGTCGCGGGCCGGCAGGTACCGCTCGTCACCCTTGGCCAGAGCTTCGCGCTGCCGCGCCATGGCGGTCCTGCGCTCCTCGCGCTGGCGCTTGGCGGCGTCCTTGCGCGTCATCGGCGTTTGGGCGACGCTGCGGCGCTGGGACTGGGCCGCACTGCGCTTGGGCGTCGGCCTGCCCTTCGGGGCCTGCGGGTCGCGGGGCTGATTGGAGTCGGTCACCGGCGCGCTGACGGCGCTCTGGGCCTTCTCATCCTTGGCACGGCTACGGAACACAAAACCCAAGGGTACGGGGTGCACGGGCGTGGACCCCAGCCCGGTGGGGAACGATCCGGCAACGCCGGTCGTCCTTAAGGGGGACAGACGGGACGTTGCGTACCGCCGCGGACACCGGGTCATCGGGGGCGACCCCGGGGAGCACCTACTCCCTACGCCGGACCGGGAGGGCACGCAGTCGTCCTTGGGGATGAGCGCATCCGTCCCCGAACAGTGCGGTAATGGATGCAGGGCCCGTACTGTGGGTCCTGTCGCAGGTGCTGGAGCCGGAGTCGGTCAGAAGGGGGCGCGCGAAGCCCATGAGCGGTGTCATGAAGCGTATGGGGATGATCTTCCGCGCGAAGGCCAACAAGGCCCTTGACCGGGCCGAGGACCCGCGCGAGACCCTCGATTACTCGTACCAGAAACAGCTGGAGCTGCTGCAGAAGGTGCGCCGCGGCGTCGCCGACGTGGCGACCAGCCGCAAGCGCCTGGAGCTCCAGCTCAACCAGCTCCAGTCCCAGTCGTCCAAGCTGGAGGACCAGGGCCGCAAGGCACTGGCGCTGGGCCGGGAGGACCTCGCCCGCGAGGCGCTCTCCCGGCGCGCCGCGCTCCAGCAGCAGGTCACCGACCTGGAGACGCAGCACGCCACCCTCCAGGGCGAGGAGGAGAAGCTCACCCTCGCGGCCCAGCGCCTCCAGGCCAAGGTGGACGCCTTCCGTACGAAGAAGGAGACCATCAAGGCCACCTACACCGCCGCCCAGGCGCAGACCCGCATCGGTGAGGCGTTCTCCGGCATCTCCGAGGAGATGGGCGACGTCGGCCTGGCCATCCAGCGTGCCGAGGACAAGACCGCCCAGCTCCAGGCCCGGGCCGGCGCCATCGACGAACTGCTCGCCTCCGGTGCCCTCGACGACCAGTCCGGCATGCACAAGGACGACATCCAGGCCGAGCTGGACCGGCTCTCCGGTGGTACGGATGTAGAGCTGGAGCTGCAGCGGATGAAGGCCGAGCTGGCCGGCGGCCCCACCTCCGACCGGCAGGCCCTCGAGGGCGGTCAGGGACAGGGGCAGCAGCAGTCCCAGCAGCAGCCGCAGGACACCCCGCGCTTCGACAAGCAGTAGGGCACGCCTAGGAGGGCGACATGATCGTACGGATCATGGGGGAGGGCCAGCTGACGCTGGCCGACGGCCGTCTCGCCGAGCTGAACAAGCTGGACGACGAGCTGATGGCCGAGATGGAGACCGGCGACGGCCCCGGTTTCCGCGCGACCCTCCAGGCCCTCCTGGCCAAGGTCCGCGAACTGGGCGAGCCGCTCCCGGACGACACCCTGGAGCCGTCCGACCTCATCCTCCCGTCGCCGGACGCGACGCTGGAGGAGGTCCGGGAGCTGCTGAGCGACGACGGTCTCATCCCGGGCGGCGCGTGACGGCCGGACTCCACCGTCGGCCCGTCCGGCGTCCGGGCGTACGAGCGCCGCGGCCGACGCGGGGACCCGGGGGCGCAGGCCCCCGGCAGCTCGCTCCGCGTCCCGCCCCGCATCGGGGCCACGCCCGTTGCGGCTACCGTGAGCAGCCGTGAGCACCCTCGCCCGCGCCCGCTGCACCCTCGGCGCCCACCCCCTGGCACTGGACGCCGCCCTCGCGTCGGCCGTCCTGCTGTGCATGGTCGCCGGTTCCTTCGTGGACCCGCACGGCCCCGAGGGCGTCACCTGGGGCCTGCGGACCCCCGACGTGCTGAGCCTGGTCCTCATGGCCGTCGGCGCCGCCGCGCTCGTCTTCCGCCGGCGCGCCCCACTGGTGGTCCTCGCGGTCACCGGCTGCGTCTCCGTCGCCGAGAGCGTCACCGGCGACCCCCGCGCCCCGGTCGTCATGTCCACCGTGGTCGCCCTCTACACCGTCGCCGCCTCCACCGACCGCCCCACCACCTGGCGGGCCGGCCTGCTCACCATGACGGTGCTGACCGGCGCCGCCATGCTGGCCGGGCCCCTGCCCTGGTACGCCCAGGAGAACCTCGCCGTCTTCGCCTGGACCGGCATCGGCGCCAGCGCCGGGGACGCGGTACGCAGCCGGCGCGCCTTCGTGCAGGCCATCCGGGACCGGGCCGAGAAGGCCGAGCGCACCCGCGAGGAGGAGGCCCGCCGCCGGGTCGCCGAGGAGCGGCTGCGCATCGCCCGCGATCTGCACGACGTCGTCGCCCACCACATCGCGCTGGTCAACGTGCAGGCCGGGGTCGCCGCACACGTCATGGACAAGCGGCCCGACCAGGCCAAGGAGGCCCTCGCCCACGTACGGGCGGCCAGCCGCTCGGCGTTGGACGAACTGCGGGCCACCGTCGGCCTGCTCCGACAGTCGGGGGACCCCAAGGCACCCACCGAGCCCGCCCCCGGTCTGGACCGCCTCGACGAACTGGTCGCCACCTTCCACCACGCCGGGCTGCACGTCGAGGTGGCCCGCGCGGACCAGGGCACCGACCTGCCCGCCGCCGTCGACCTGGCCGCCTACCGCATCATCCAGGAGGCGCTCACCAACGTGCAGAAGCACGCGGGGACGCGGGCGAAGGCCGAGGTCAGCGTCGTGCGGGTGGGGCCGGACATCGAGGTCACCGTGCTCGACGACGGTGCCGGCGGCGACGACGCCCCGGGCGTGCCCGGCGCCCCGGGTGCTCCGGCGGGGACCGGCGCGGACGGCGGCGGACACGGCCTGCTCGGCATGCGGGAGCGCGTCGCCGCCGTGGGCGGCACCCTCACCACCGGTCCCCGCTACGGGGGCGGGTTCCGGGTCCATGCGATCCTGCCGGTCAGACACCGCACCGATGCCGCGGAGGACCCCGTATGACGATCCGTGTCCTGCTCGCCGACGACCAGGCGCTGCTGCGCAGCGCCTTCCGGGTGCTGGTCGACTCCGAGCCCGACATGGAGGTGGTGGGGGAGGCGTCCGACGGTGCCCAGGCGGCGCGGATGGCCGCCGAGGAGCGGGCCGACGTGGTGCTGATGGACATCCGGATGCCCGGCACGGACGGCCTCGCCGCCACCCGCATGATCAGCGCCGATCCCTCCCTCGCCCACGTCCGTGTGGTCATACTGACCACCTTCGAGGTCGACGACTACGTCGTGCAGTCGCTGCGCGCCGGTGCCTCCGGCTTCCTCGGCAAGGGGTCCGAGCCCGAGGAACTGCTCAGCGCGATCCGGATCGCGGCCGGCGGCGAGGCGCTGCTGTCCCCGGCCGCCACCAAGGGGCTGATCGCCCGCTTCCTCGCCCAGGAGGGCACGGCCGACGAGGAGCGCGACCCCGCCCGCGCCGAACGCCTGGAGACGCTGACCGTGCGCGAGCGCGAGGTGCTGGTCCAGGTCGCCGGCGGGCTCTCCAACGACGAGATCGCCGAGCGGCTGGAGGTCAGCCCGCTCACCGTGAAGACGCACGTCAACCGGGCCATGTCCAAGCTGGGCGCCCGCGACCGGGCCCAGCTGGTCGTCACCGCGTACGAGTCCGGGCTGGTACGTCCGAGGGTGGAGTGACCCCGGCCCGGGTGTACTGCGGCCGGAGTATGCGCGGGATAAGGAAATGGACCTGGGGCCTAGGGAACCGGAGGCGTTCATGGCCCAGGGTGTTGGGGTGGGCGGTCACCCGTGAGCCGGTGGCGCCCGCGTCCGGCGCTCACATGTGCTCCGTCCCCCGCTCGGCCACAGAAGAGAGACCCTGATCCATGTCCTGGCTGTCGAGATTCAGCCTCGCGCAACGGGCCCTGATAGGCCTGATGTCGATCGTCGCGCTCGTCTTCGGCGCGATCGCCATCCCCCAGCTCAAGCAGCAGCTGCTGCCCACCATCGAACTGCCCATGGTGTCCGTGCTGGCGCCCTACCAGGGTGCCTCGCCGGACGTGGTCGAGAAGCAGGTCGTCGAGCCGATCGAGGACAGCCTCGAAGCCGTCGACGGGATCTCCGGCATCACCGCGACGGCCAGTGAGGGCAACGCCGTCATCATGGCGTCCTTCGACTACGGCAACGGCACCCAGCAGCTCGTCGCCGACGTCCAGCAGGCCGTCAACCGGGCCCGCGCCCAGCTCCCGGACGACGTCGACCCGCAGGTCATCTCCGGCTCGACGGACGACATCCCCACCGTCGTCCTCGCCGTCACCTCCGACAAGGACCAGCAGGCGCTGGCCGACCAGCTCGACAAGACGGTCGTCTCGGAGCTGAAGGACATCGACGGCGTCGCCCAGGTCGTGGTCGACGGCGTCCGCGACCTCCAGGTCACCGTCACCCCGGACCCGGCGAAGCTGGCCGAGGCCGGCGTGGCCCCGCAGCTCCTCGCCCAGTCCCTCCAGGCCGGCGGCGCGACGGTCCCCGCGGGCTCCTTCGACGAGGGCGGCGCCAACCGCACCGTCCAGGTCGGCGGCGGCTTCACCTCGCTGAAGCAGATCCAGGACCTCATGGTCACCGGCGAGGGCGTCGACGAGCCCGTGCGCCTCGGTGACGTGGCCACCGTCAAGGAGGAGGAGGCCAAGGCCGACTCCCTCACCCGCACCAACGGCGAACCGAGCCTCTCCGTCGCCGTCACCATGGACCACGACGGCAGCGCGGTCGCCATCTCGAACGCCGTCGAGGACAAGCTCCCCGACCTGCGCGAGCAGCTCGGCTCCGGCGCGACCCTCACCGTCGTCAGCGACCAGGGCCCGGCGGTCTCCAAGGCCATCGAGGGCCTGACCACCGAGGGCGCCCTCGGTCTGCTCTTCGCCGTCCTGATCATCCTGGTCTTCCTGGCGTCGATCCGCTCCACCCTGGTCACCGCGGTCTCCATCCCGCTGTCCGTGGTGCTGGCGCTGATCGTCCTGTGGACGCGCGACCTGTCGCTGAACATGCTGACGCTGGGCGCGCTGACCATCGCCATCGGCCGGGTCGTCGACGACTCGATCGTGGTCCTGGAGAACATCAAGCGGCACCTCGGCTACGGCGAGGAGCGCCAGGAGGCCATCCTCAAGGCCGTCCGCGAGGTCGCCGGAGCGGTCACCTCCTCGACCCTGACCACGGTCGCCGTGTTCCTGCCGATCGGCCTGGTCGGCGGCATGGTCGGCGAGCTGTTCGGCTCCTTCAGCCTCACCGTCACCGCCGCGCTGCTGGCGTCCCTGCTGGTGTCGCTGACGGTCGTCCCGGTGCTGTCGTACTGGTTCCTGCGCCCGCCCAAGGGCACCCCCGAGGACGCGGCCGAGGCCCGCCGGCTGGCCGAGGAGAAGGAGGCGAAGAGCCGCCTCCAGCGCCTCTACGTCCCCGTGCTGCGCTTCGCCACCCGTCGCCGCCTGACCAGCCTGGCCATCGCGGTCGTCGTCCTGCTCGGCACGTTCGGCATGGCGCCGCTGCTGAAGACCAACTTCTTCGACCAGGGCGACCAGAAGGTCCTCAGCATCAAGCAGGAGCTGAAGCCCGGCACCAGCCTGAGCGCGACCGACGCGCAGGCGGAGAAGGTCGAGAAGCTGCTCGGCGACACCGAGGGCGTCAAGGACTTCCAGGTCACCATCGGCTCGTCCGGTTTCATGGCCGCCTTCGGCGGCGGCACGGACACCAACCAGGCCTCGTACCAGCTGATGCTGGAGGACTCGGCCGACGCCGCGGCCGTCCAGGACCACATCGAGGACGGGCTCGCCGAGCTCGACGGCATCGGCACCACCACCGTCGCCGCCGGTGACGGCTTCGGCAGCCAGGACCTCAGCGTCGTCGTCAAGGCGGCCGACGCGCAGGTGCTCCGCGAGGCCGCCGAGAAGGTCCGCGGGACCGTCGCCGGGCTCGACGACGTCACCGACGTCACCAGCGACCTGGCGCAGAGCGTGCCGCGCATCTCGGTCAAGGCCAACGCGAAGGCGGCCGGGGCCGGCTTCAGCGACCAGACGCTCGGCGCGGCCGTCGCCCAGGCGGTACGCGGCACCCCGGCCGCCAAGGCGGTCCTGGACGACACCGAGCGGGACGTCGTCATCAGGTCGGCCCAGCCGGCCACCACCATCGCCCAGCTCAAGGCCCTGAACCTGGGCCCGGCGAAGCTCGGCGACATCGCCACCGTGCGGCTGGTGGACGGTCCGGTGTCCATGACCCGCATCGACGGACAGCGGGCGGCGACCGTCACGGCCAAGCCGACCGGTGACAACACCGGCGCGGTGGGCACGGAACTCCAGTCGAAGATCGACGGGCTGGACCTGCCGGCCGGTGCCACGGCCGAGATCGGCGGCGTCACCGCCGACCAGGACGAGGCGTTCGTCAACCTGGGCCTGGCCATGCTCGCGGCGATCGCGATCGTGTTCATGCTGCTGGTCGGCACCTTCCGGTCGCTGGCCCAGCCGCTGATCCTGCTGGTGTCCATCCCGTTCGCCGCGACCGGCGCGATCGGCCTGCTGCTGGCCACGGGCACCCCGATGGGCGTCCCGGCGATGATCGGCATGCTGATGCTGATCGGCATCGTGGTCACCAACGCGATCGTGCTGATCGACCTGATCAACCAGTACCGCAAGCAGGGCTACGGCGTCGTCGAGGCGGTGATCGAGGGTGGCCGGCACCGTCTGCGGCCCATCCTGATGACGGCCCTGGCGACGATCTTCGCCCTGCTCCCGATGGCGCTGGGCGTCACCGGCGAGGGAGGCTTCATCGCCCAGCCGCTGGCGGTGGTGGTGATCGGCGGTCTGATCACCTCGACCCTGCTGACGCTGCTGCTGGTCCCGACGCTCTACGCGATGCTGGAGCTGCGCAAGGAGCGGCGCGCGAAGAAGCGCGCGGCGAAGAAGGGCGGCACCGTACCGCCGCAGGCCGCGGCCTCGGACGAGCCGGAGCCGGCGAAGGTCTGAGCGACCGGAACAGAACGGGAGGGGCCCCGCCCGCCACGGAAGTGGTGGTGCGGGGCCCCTCCCGTTCCGGTCCTCGTACGACCGTCCCTACGGCAGCGCCAGCATCCGCTCCAGCGCCAGCTTCGCGAAGGCCTCGGTCTCCTTGTCGACCTCGATGCGGTTGACGAGGGTGCCCTCGGCGAGCGACTCCAGCGCCCACACCAGGTGCGGCAGGTCGATGCGGTTCATGGTCGAGCAGAAGCAGACCGTCTTGTCGAGGAAGACGATCTCCTTGCCCTCGGGGGCGAAACGGTTCGCCAGGCGGCGGACCAGGTTCAGCTCCGTGCCGATGGCCCACTTGGAACCGGCCGGGGCCGCCTCCAGGGCCTTGATGATGTACTCGGTCGAGCCGACGTAGTCCGCCGCGGCCACGACCTCGTGCCGGCACTCGGGGTGCACCAGGACGTTCACGCCCGGGATGCGCTCGCGCACGTCGTTCACCGAGTCGAGGCTGAAGCGGCCGTGCACCGAGCAGTGGCCCCGCCACAGGATCATCTTCGCGGCGCGCAGTTCCTCGGTGGTCAGCCCGCCGTTCGGCTTGTGCGGGTTGTAGAGGACGCAGTCCTCCAGGGACATCCCCAGGTCCCGCACCGCGGTGTTGCGGCCCAGGTGCTGGTCGGGCAGGAACAGCACCTTCTCGCCCTGCTCGAAGGCCCAGTCCAGGGCCCGCTCGGCGTTGGAGGAGGTGCAGATGGTGCCGCCGTGCTTGCCCGTGAACGCCTTGATGTCCGCGGACGAGTTCATGTACGAGACGGGCACGACCTGCTCGGCGATCCCGGCCTCGGTCAGCACGTCCCAGCACTCGGCGACCTGCTCGGCGGTGGCCATGTCGGCCATGGAGCAGCCGGCCGCCAGGTCGGGCAGGACCACCTTCTGGTCGTCGCTGGTCAGGATGTCGGCCGACTCCGCCATGAAGTGCACACCGCAGAAGACGATGTACTCGGCCTCCGGGCGCGCGGCGGCGTCCTTGGCCAGCTTGAAGGAGTCACCCGTGACGTCGGCGAACTGGATGACCTCGTCGCGCTGGTAGTGGTGGCCGAGCACGAAGACCTTGTCCCCGAGCTTCTCCTTGGCCGCGCGGGCGCGCGCCACCAGGTCCGGGTCGGAGGGCGAGGGGAGGTCGCCGGGGCACTCCACGCCGCGCTCGCTCCTCGGGTCGGCCTCGCGGCCGAGCAGCAGCAGGGCGAGCGGCGACGGCTGTACGTCGAGCTCCTGGGTCTGGGCGGTGGTCACGACACGCACCCTTTCTTCTTTTCGTCGAACTGACGCTATCTATCATAACCGGTTCACGTCAGTTTGACGATGGCCATTGTGTCGGTGTGACGTGAATCCCGGTGCCCGAGCCGCCGTCCACAGGCGCTGTCCGCTCCCCGGGGCGTGTGCGAGCATGAAGAGAAGGCCGAGGACGAGAATCGGGACCGACCCCGGAATGAATCCGCGGCCCCGCCGGTTGGAACCGTCGGCAAGCAGTCTCCGTACAACCCGGGAGAGATGTAGATGTCCGTATCGGACGAGTCCACCACCGTCACCGACGGCATCATCGTGACCGACGCCGCCGCGGCCAAGGTGAAGGCCCTGCTCGACCAGGAAGGCCGTGACGACCTCGCGCTGCGCGTCGCCGTCCAGCCCGGTGGCTGCTCCGGCCTGCGCTACCAGCTCTTCTTCGACGAGCGCTCGCTCGACGGCGACGTGGTGAAGGACTTCGACGGCGTCAAGGTCACCACCGACCGCATGAGCGCCCCGTACCTGGGCGGCGCCACCATCGACTTCGTGGACACGATCGAGAAGCAGGGCTTCACGATCGACAACCCGAACGCGACGGGTTCCTGCGCCTGCGGCGACTCCTTCAGCTGAGCCGCGCGGCCGAGCGCCACAGTCGTACACAGGGCGGCGGGGCGGGGGGGCCCCAGGGCGCGGCACCGTTTGGTGTGTTTGGCATGTTTTTGTGCCCCGTCCCCCGGCCAGGGCGAGAGACCCAAAGCCCGCCTTTCTCGCGGGGC
>NZ_JBWKKZ010000001.1:872708-946281 GCF_056430705.1 Streptomyces sp. NPDC045956
GGGGTTTCTCTGGTTGGGGTGTCATCTTGTTAAGGGGGAGGAAAAGACAAGACAAAAAGGGTGAACAGGGGGCACGTCCCCCCCCCCCCCCCCCCCCGCCGCCCTGTCGGTTGTGCGCGGCGCGTTGGCGTCACCGGTTCCCGGACGGGGCCGGCAGCCGCGCGCCCGGCTTGTGCGCCGGGATCTTCTCACCGTCGGGGCCCACGACCGCCCGGTCGCCGAGCGGCTCGTCGAGCGGCACCGTCCGCTCGTACTCCTTCGCGACGAGGATGCAGACCTTCTCGGGGTGCGGGGTCTCGGTCACCGTGACCGTCACCTTGCCCGCGCTCTCCTCCGCCCTCGCCTCGTAGTCGGAGCAGACCCCGCCCGTGAAGTGCACGGTCAGCTCCCCGCCCGCGGAGGTGTAGCCCTCGGCCGGCACCTCCCGCGGCTTCGACGGTGCCGAGGCCGGCCCGTCGGAGGGGGACGGGGAGGGCGCCTCGGGAGCGGTGGTCGCCAGGTACTTCGGGTCGACCGCCGGATAGGTGACCGTGACAGCGTCCTGGGCGCCCGGCGCCCGCACCTCGAACAGCCAGGACGGCACCAGCGTCTGCCGTCCCCGCACCGGATGGGCGGCCAGCCCGAACACCGCGTCCTCGACCGTGACCGTCCCCTTCCCGGGCTTCTCCGGCGTGCCCGTCGGCATCTCGCAGGTCACGTCGGCGCGGTCCTCATGCGGTACGGGGCTCGCGCAGCCGCCGATGCCGGCGCCCGTGCCGGCGCCCGGCGCGTTCAGCAGCGCCAGCGTCCGAGCGGCGCCCAGGACCGGGTACGTGTCGCCCTTGACCGGCGCCGACACCTGGCCGCTGCCGCCGACCACCTCGCCCCGCGCGTCGACGACCACACCGGTCGTCCAGCCGTACGTGGGCAGCCCGCCGACCTCGGGCTCGGCGTTGACCGCCCGGCGGGCGCCCATGACCTGCCCCGCGTCCAGCTTGGCGTCGTCCTGCCCCAGCGCCTTGAGCACGGGAGCCGCCGCCTTCTTCGCGGCCGCCTCGTCGATCGGGCTCCCGTCGGCGGGCGGGGTCTTGCACGCCGGGCCCTTCCCGCAGTCGTCCGTGCCGGGGGCGTAGCGGTGGAACGTCCAGGTGCCCGGCGCCCGCCGGTCCACCGTGAGCAGCGGTCCCGAACCGTCCCCGGCGGTGCCGACCTTCCAGGCCCCGCCCTGGACGCGCGGCGCGCCCTCGACCCCGAGCGCCTCGGCCAGCCGGGCCACCTCCGCCTCGCCGACCTCGCCCTTCGCCCGGTACACGGGCGCCGAGCCGGGCCCCTCGGGGAGCGGGCCGTCGGCCCGATAGGTGACGCCGTGGGGGTCGGGTTCGCCGGGCGCGACGCCGTTCGCGCCGCCCTGGGAGGGGGCGCCGTACCCGTCCAGGGCGAGCGGCGGGGGAGTGCCGTCGCCGGACGCCCCGGACTCCGTACCGCCGTTCGGGTCGTCCTCGGAGGCGGACGCGGCCAGATAGGCCCCGCCCGTCCCGACCAGCAGCACGGCCGCGGCGACCGACGCGACCGCGACGGCCCGGGGGCGCCGCGCGGGTCGCCCGGTGCCGGCCTCGCCCGCGGGGGCGGCGGTGGCGTCGTCGTGGTCGGGTCGCTCGGTGTTCACCGCATCGCTCCTTCTGCTGTTCCTGGGGACAGCGATGGGACGCGGTGGGGAGGCATCCGGTTCCCGGCGACGCCACGCGTCACCCGGACGGCCCTCAGTCGCCGTAGTCGGACATCGCGTCCAGCAGCTTCGCCGACGTCCGCGGCACCCGCACGCCGTGGATCAGCGAGACAGGGACGGGGCGGGTCGCCACGTGTGCCGGAATCTCCCAGCGCGGGGCCATGCGGGCGCAGTCGCCGCGCAGCGACGCCAGGTCGCCGTCCAGGTCGGCCGGGGCGGGGTCGGCGGTCCTCGAGTTCGTCATGACTGAACCGTAGGCACGTCCGGGACCGCGACGAAAGTTGTACTACCGGGTAGTTTTGCCTGCTTCGGGTCGGCGGGACTCCCGGGTAGCGTGAACTGTCAACCCGCCCTCCCCTTACAGGAGAGAGTCCACGCCGTGCGCATCGCAGTCACCGGCTCCATCGCCACCGACCACCTCATGACCTTCCCCGGCCGTTTCTCCGACCAGCTCGTCGCGGACCAGTTGCACACGGTCTCGCTCTCCTTCCTGGTCGACCAGCTCGACGTGCGCCGGGGCGGGGTCGGCGCGAACATCGCCTTCGGAATGGGACAGCTCGGCACCCGGCCGATCCTGGTCGGCGCCGCCGGCTCGGACTTCGACGAGTACCGGGCCTGGCTGGACCGGCACGGCGTCGACACCGACTCGGTGCGCATCTCCGAGACGCTGCACACCGCCCGTTTCGTGTGCACCACCGACGCCGACCACAACCAGATCGGCTCCTTCTACACCGGCGCCATGAGCGAGGCCCGCCTCATCGAGCTGAAGACCGTCGCCGACCGCGTGGGCGGTCTCGACCTGGTCTCCGTCGGCGCCGACGACCCGGAGGCGATGCTCCGGCACACCGAGGAGTGCCGGGCGCGCTCCATCCCCTTCGCCGCCGACTTCTCCCAGCAGATCGCCCGGATGAACGGCGACGAGATCCGGATACTGCTGGACGGGGCGACCTACCTCTTCTCCAACGAGTACGAGAAGGGGCTGATCGAGACCAAGACCGGCTGGAGCGACGAGGAGATCCTCGGCCGCGTCGGCCACCGCGTCACCACCCTCGGCGCGCGGGGCGTGCGCATCGAGCGGGTCGGCGAGGAGACCATCGAGGTCGGCGTCCCGGACGAGGAGCGCAAGGCCGACCCGACCGGCGTGGGCGACGCCTTCCGCGCGGGCTTCCTGTCGGGGCTGGCCTGGGGGGTCTCGCTGGAGCGGGCCGCGCAGGTCGGCTGCATGCTCGCCACCCTGGTCATCGAGACGGTGGGCACCCAGGAGTACCAGCTGCGGCGGGGCCACTTCATGGAGCGCTTCACCAAGGCGTACGGCGACGAGGCGGCCACCGAGGTCCAGGCCCACCTGAGCTGACCGGGCCCACGCGGCCGAGCCCCACCGGGACCGGCCCCGCGCCCCGCGCGGCTCAGCCGCACCGGGGACCGGCCCCGCACTCTCGGGCGGCTCGGCGCCTCGGGGCACGGCCCCCTGGTCGCGGGGCTGAGCGGCAGCGAGGCCCCGGGGCCCAGCCGCTTCCCGGCCTCCGCGGCTGAGCCCCGCCGGGACCCGGCGGGGCTCCCCGGGGCAGGGCTCCTCGCCCACGGGGTCCAGCGGCATCGGTGCCGGGGCTGGCGTCATCCGTACGGCGAGCACGCTCGGCGTGCTCATCGTGAGGGCCGCGTCAGCCGCGCCGGCCACGGTCCCGGGCCCCCGGGGCCCAGCCGTACCTGAACCCGCCTCCGCGGGGCCGGGCCACGACCCCCGGCTCGCGGGGCTGAGGGGCACCGAACCCCTGACCGGGGCTCGGCGGCACCGGGGCTCGGCGTTCGGCGGGGCCCGGCGTTCGGCGGCTGCCGGCCCCCGCGGCTCAGCCGGTCCGGCGGACCACGTAGGCCGTTCCCACCGCCGCCGGCTCCTCGCCCACGTACTCCTGGCCCCGCATCTCGCACCACGCCGGGATGTCCAGCCGGGCGGCCTCGTCGTCGGACAGGACGCGGACCGTGCCGCCGACGGGCACGTCGCCGATGACCTTGGCGAGTTCGATCACCGGGACGGGGCAGCGCCGACCGATCGCGTCCACCACGAGGTCGTCCCCCGTCCGCCGGGCGGCCTCCGTGGCCACCGGCGCCCCCAGCTTCTCCCGCACCGCGGCCACCGTGCCCGGCAGCACCCCGAGGAACCGCTCGACGTCCTCGGCCGCGGTCCCCGGCGGCAGCGACACCCGGACGTTCCCCTCGGTGAGCACCCCCATCGCCTTCAGGACGTGACTGGGCGTCAGAGTGCTGCTGGTGCAGGACGAGCCGGAGGAGACCGAGAAACCCGCGCGGTCCAGTTCGTGCAGCAGTGTCTCCCCGTCGACATAGAGACACGAGAAGGTGACGAGGCCGGGCAGCCGGCGCGCCGGGTCACCGACCACTTCCACGTCCGGCACCAGGGCCGGCACCCGCGCCCGGATCCGCTCCGTCAACTCCCGGAGCCGGGCCGCCTCCTCGGCCGCCTCGGCCCGCACCGCCCGCAGGGAGGCCGCCGCGGCGACGATCGCCGGGAGGTTCTCGAAACCGGGCGCCCGGCCCGACTCGCGCTCGTCGGCCGGCGCCCCGGGCGCGAACCGGGTGCCCTTGCGCACGACGAGCAGCCCGACCCCCGACGGCCCGCCCCACTTGTGGGCGCTCGCCGCGAGCAGCGACCAGTCGCCCTCGACGCGCCCCCACCCCAGCGACTGGGCAGCGTCCACCAGCAGAGGCACCCCGGCCGCCCGGCAGGCCTCCGCCACCTCCGCCACCGGCTGCTCCGTGCCCACCTCGTGGTTGGCCGACTGGAGGCAGGCCAGGGCGGTGCCGGCGCGCAGCGCCCGCGCGTACGCCGCCGGGTCGACCGCCCCCGTCCGCCCCACCGGCACCTGGGTGACCGTCCCGCCGCGGGCCTCGTGCGCCTCGGCGGCATGCAGTACGGAGGAGTGTTCGACGGCGGACACGATGAGGTGATTCCCAGCCCGGCGCCGGCCGGCCAACGCCCCGGCGACCCCCGAATGCACCGCCCGCGTCCCCGAAGGAGTGAACACCAACTCGTCCGCCCGGCACCCCACGGCCTCCGCGGCCGCCTCCCGGGCGGCGTCGAGCAGCAACCGGGCCCGGCGCCCCTCCCGGTAGAGCCGGGCGGGGTCGGCCCACCCCTCGTCGAGGGAGGCCAACAGGGCCTGCCGGGCGACGGGATGAAGAGGAACGGCGGAAGCAGCGTCGAAGTAGGCCACAGACCCACGCTATGACGTCCGGCGTGCGGACGCGCCAAGGGGTGGGGGAGCCGCGCGACCGCTCGCGACGTGCCGAGAACCGCCACGTCACCCCCGGTTCGGACCCCCTGCGGACGCCCCGTCCCACCCTTTCAGGGTGCCCCCCGGCGCGTATGCCACCCTCCCCGCGACCCCCCGGAGGGCGTCGGCTAGGGTTTGGTCCGCATAAACATCAAACCCCTGCCCGACGCAGGGCGGCGACCGACCAGCGAGAAGGCCGCAGCCGAACAGCGCGGGCGAGACTCTCGGGAAGGCGCTACGTGAGTCCCAACGGCTCCGACCGCTCGCCGCGGCGCCCGATGCGGCGGAAGCTGCTGCAGGCACTGACCGCGGGCCTGGTCCTGGCGACCGCCACAGGTTGCACATACGAGGACTTCCCCCGCCTCGGCATGCCCACCCCCACCACGGAAGAGGCTCCGCGGATCCTCTCCCTGTGGCAGGGCTCCTGGGCAGCCGCGCTGGCCACCGGCGTGCTGGTGTGGGGCCTGATCCTGTGGAGTTGCTTCTTCCACCGGCGCACCCGCACCAAGGTCGAGGTACCTCCGCAGAACAGGTACAACCTGCCCATCGAGGCGCTCTACACCATCGTTCCGCTCGTCATCGTCTCGGTGCTGTTCTACTTCACCGCCCGTGACGAGTCCGAGCTCCTGACCCTGAAGAAGAAGCCCGACGTCACGGTCAACGTGGTCGGCTTCCAGTGGAGCTGGTGCTTCAACTACGTCGAGAACGTCGACGGGTCCACCGGCGACGCCAAGACCTCCAAGGAACTGGCCGGCATCCCGGACCGGTACAAGGAGGACTTCCCGGCGAACGCCGGCGGCACCTTCGACTGCGGTGTCCCGAGCACGCGGAACCCGCAGACCAACAACCCGGGTCCGACCCTCTGGCTCCCCAAGGGCAAAACGGTCCGCTTCGTCCTCACCTCGCGTGACGTCATCCACTCCTTCTGGGTGGTGCCGTTCCTCATGAAGCAGGACGTCATCCCGGGCCACACCAACGCCTTCGAGGTCACCCCCAACAAGGAGGGCACCTTCATGGGCAAGTGCGCCGAACTGTGCGGCGTGGACCACTCCCGGATGCTGTTCAACGTGAAGGTCGTCTCTCCGGAGCGCTACGAGCAGCACCTGAACGACCTCGTGAAGAAGGGGCAGACCGGTTACGTCCCCGCCGGCATCGAGCAGGCGGGCCACGAGAAGAACCGGGAGTCGAACATCCTGTGAGCATCCTCAACGAACCCCAGGGTGCCGCGGCAGGGTCCCACTATGAGGACGAGCTGCCGGTCCGGCGCCAGAGGCGTGGCGAGATCGTGGTCAAGTGGCTGACGACCACCGACCACAAGACGATCGGCACGCTGTACCTGGCCACGTCGTTCGTGTTCTTCGTGATCGGCGGCGTGATGGCGCTCTTCATGCGCGCCGAGCTGGCCCGGCCGGGTCTGCAGATCATGTCGAACGAGCAGTTCAACCAGGCGTTCACGATGCACGGCACGATCATGCTGCTGATGTTCGCGACGCCGCTGTTCGCCGGCTTCGCGAACTGGATCATGCCGCTGCAGATCGGCGCGCCGGACGTGGCGTTCCCGCGGCTGAACATGTTCGCCTACTGGCTGTACCTGTTCGGCTCGACGATCGCGGTGGGCGGCTTCCTGACCCCGCAGGGTGCGGCCGACTTCGGCTGGTTCGCCTACTCGCCGCTGTCCGACGCGGTGCACTCGCCGGGTATCGGCGGTGACCTGTGGATCATGGGTCTGGCCTTCTCCGGCTTCGGCACCATCCTCGGCTCGGTCAACTTCATCACCACGATCATCTGCATGCGCGCGCCGGGCATGACCATGTTCCGCATGCCGATCTTCACCTGGAACGTGCTGCTGACCGGTGTGCTGGTCCTGCTCGCCTTCCCGGTGCTGGCCGCGGCCCTGTTCGCGCTCGAGGCGGACCGCAAGTTCGGCGCCCACGTCTTCGACTCGGCCAACGGCGGAGCGTTGCTGTGGCAGCACCTCTTCTGGTTCTTCGGGCACCCGGAGGTGTACATCATCGCGCTGCCGTTCTTCGGCATCGTCAGTGAGATCATCCCGGTCTTCTCCCGGAAGCCGATCTTCGGCTACATGGGCCTGATCGCGGCGACCATCGCGATCGCCGGTCTGTCGGTGACGGTGTGGGCGCACCACATGTACGTCACGGGCGGCGTGCTGTTGCCGTTCTTCTCCTTCATGACCTTCCTGATCGCGGTACCGACCGGTGTGAAGTTCTTCAACTGGATCGGCACCATGTGGAAGGGATCACTCAGCTTCGAGACCCCGATGCTGTGGTCCACCGGCTTCCTGATCACCTTCCTCTTCGGTGGTCTGACCGGTGTCATCCTGGCCTCGCCGCCGCTGGACTTCCACGTCTCGGACTCGTACTTCGTGGTGGCGCACTTCCACTACGTGGTGTTCGGCACCGTGGTGTTCGCGATGTTCGCCGGCTTCCACTTCTGGTGGCCGAAGTTCACCGGAAAGCTGCTCGACGAGCGCCTGGGCAAGATCACCTTCTGGACGCTGTTCATCGGCTTCCACGGCACGTTCCTCGTCCAGCACTGGCTGGGCGCCGAGGGCATGCCGCGCCGGTACGCCGACTACCTGGCGGCCGACGGCTTCACGGCCCTGAACACGATCTCGACGATCAGCTCGTTCCTGCTCGGCATGTCGATGCTGCCGTTCTTCTACAACATCTGGAAGACGGCCAAGTACGGCAAGCCGGTCAACGTCGACGACCCGTGGGGCTACGGCCGTTCGCTGGAGTGGGCGACCTCCTGCCCGCCGCCGCGGCACAACTTCCTCACCCTGCCGCGCATCCGCAGTGAATCCCCCGCCTTCGACCTGCACCACCCGGAGGTCTCGGCGATCGACCAGCTCGAGAACGTCGGTCACGGTGAGAAGACCCTCGCCGGCGGCAAGGAGGCCGGCAAGTGAAGATCCAGGGACAGCTCTTCATCTGGCTGAGCGTCTTCATCCTGGCCGTCGCGATCGTCTACGGCTACTGGTCGATGGAGCCGGCCGGCACCACGGCCCTCTTCCTGGCCTTCGGCCTGGCCCTCATGATCGGCTTCTACCTGGCCTTCACGGCCAAGCGGGTGGACGCCGGGGCCCAGGACAACAAGGAAGCGGACGTCGCGGACGAGGCCGGCGAGGTCGGCTTCTTCAGCCCGCACAGCTGGCAGCCGCTGGCGCTCGGGCTCGGTGGCGCACTCGCCTTCCTGGGCGTGGCCGTCGGCTGGTGGATCATGTACTTCTCCGCGCCGGTCATCCTCGTGGGCCTGTTCGGATGGGTCTTCGAGTACTACCGCGGTGAGAACCGCACCCAGTAGCACGCGTCGCACGCCGAGGGGCCCGGACACTCCGTCAGGAGCGTCCGGGCCCCTTCGTCTGCCGCACCCGCCCTCACTCGTCCGGGTTACCCGCCGTGCCGCCCTTGACGTCGCTCCCTAGCGTGAGGACATGAGCAACACGGTTCACTTCCAGGCGCGGGGGCGTACGGTCGTCGGCTGCACCCTGCTGGTGATCGCCCTCGGCGCGAGCGTCACCGCCTGCACCGGCGACGACGACAACCCGCTGACGGCCGCGCCGTACGACGCGGCCGGCCAGATCTCCTTCAACGGCCCCACGGACGCCGGGAAGAAGGCCGACCCCGACAAACCCCTGGAGGTCGTCGCGGAGGGCGCCGACGGCCGCATCACGGACGTCACGGCCGTGGACGCGGCGGGCCGCTACGTGGCGGGCGAGCTGTCCGCCGACGGGGCCCGCTGGCACAGCACCACCCCGCTGGTCGCCGCCGCCCGGTACACGGTGCGGGTCAGCACCGAGGACGGCGACGGCGCGCCCGGCCGCAAGGTCCTCACGTTCGAGACCGGACGGCCCAGCGCCAAGAAGACCCTGGACGTCGCCTTCGGCCCCAAGGCCGGCGCGTACGGCGTCGGACAACCCATCACGGCGGAACTGAACCAGCCGGTCCGGGACAGGGCCCAGCGGGCCATAGTGGAGCGCGCCCTGAAGGTGCGGTCCACCCCCGCCGTGGAGGGCGCCTGGCACTGGGTGGACGACAAGAAGCTCCACTACCGGCCCAGGGAGTACTGGCCCGCCCACGCCACGATCGAGGTCAGCAGCGCCCTCGACGGCATCAAGATCGGCGACCGGATGTGGGGCGGCGCCGCCGAGCCCCTGCGGATCACCACGGAGGACCACGTGGTGGCCGTCACCGACGCCGCCACGCACACGCTGACGCTGTTCCAGGACGGGCGGGAGGTCAGGCAGATCCCCGTCACCACCGGGAAGCCCGGCTTCGAGACCCGCAACGGCGTCAAGGTAGTCCTGGGCAAGGAACCCTTCGTACGCATGCGCAGCAGCACCGTCGGCATCGCCGAGGGCTCCTCGGAGTCGTACGACCTGCCGGTGTACTTCGCCACCCGGGTCACCTGGAGCGGCGAGTACGTGCACGCGGCCCCCTGGTCCGTCGGCTCCCAGGGCTCCGCCAACGTCAGCCACGGCTGCGTCGGGATGAGCACCGCCAACGCGGAGTGGTTCTTCGGCGCCGTACAGGAGGGAGACCTCGTCGAGGTGGTCAACTCCGGTGGCGAGACGATGGAGTCCTTCGGCAACGGCTTCGGCGACTGGAACCTGGACTGGAACAGGTGGCGCACGGGAAGCGCGCTGACGGGCGGCACGCCGGAGGCCGGCGGCACGGCCGAGCAGGCCCGGCTGCGCCCGCAGGGGGCGTGAGGACGGCCCCGGGGCCGGTGCACGCCGCACGGGCCCCGGGAAACCCCTGCCCCGGAGCCCTCACGCGTCCCTAGACGCCCTGAAGCCTCTTCTGCCGCAGCAGTGAGGCCAGCGCGCCCGCGAACTCGACGGGCTCCACCGGGAGCGTCACAGCCGCCTCGGCGCGGCTCCACGTCGCCAGCCACGCGTCCTGCGGGCGAGCGATGAGCAGCAGCACCGGAGGACAGTGGAAGACCTCGTCCTTGATCTGCCGGCACAGCCCCATGCCGCCCATGGGAACGGCCTCGCCGTCCAGGACGCAGACGTCGATGCCGCCCTTGTCCAGCTCCTTGATCACGGCGGCCGGGGTGGCGCACTCCACGAACTCGACCACGGGCACGTCCGGAGCCGGCCGGCGGCCGGTCGCCAGCCGCACCTGCTCGCGGGTGTTGGAGTCGTCGCTGTAGACCAGCACCGTGGCGGTCGCCTGCATGCTTCCTCCGATACGCGGTGAAGACCGATGAAGCCCGTCGAGGCCTGTCGTGGCCCGTGCGCCGGATGCTACTCCCTCACCCTGCCCGTCAACACTGGTTCGGACAGGGCTTCGACGGGCCGTTCGATGGGCCATACGGGCAGTACAGACGGGGCGGACACTCCGAACGGCACCCCCCGGGGTGAGGGCGGGATAAGCGACCGACATAATGTCGGTCGTGGCGACAGCAACGACAGTAGAAACCGGGCACGCGCACCCGTCGGTCAACCGGCCGAACCTCACCAGCGTCGGAACCATCATCTGGTTGAGTTCCGAGCTGATGTTCTTCGCGGCCCTCTTCGCGATGTACTTCACCCTGCGATCGGTGACCGGCCCGGACTTCTGGTCCGAGAAGGCCGACGCGTTGAACTTCCCGTTCTCCGCGACGAACACCACGATCCTGGTGCTCTCCTCCCTCACCTGTCAGCTCGGCGTGTTCGCGGCCGAGCGCGGTGACGTGAAGAAGCTCCGGATGTGGTTCATCGTCACCTTCGTGATGGGTGCGATCTTCATCGGCGGCCAGGTGTTCGAGTACACCGAACTGGTCAAGCACGAGGGCCTCTCGCTCTCGTCTGACCCGTACGGCTCGGTGTTCTACCTGACCACCGGCTTCCACGGACTGCACGTGACGGGCGGCCTCATCGCCTTCCTGCTGGTCCTCGGCCGCACCTACGCGGCCCGGAGGTTCACCCACGAGCAGGCGACCGCGGCCATTGTCGTGTCCTATTACTGGCACTTCGTCGATGTCGTCTGGATCGGCCTCTTCGCCACGATCTACATGATCAAGTAGTCGCGGCACGCACCCGCCCAATACCAGAAGCATCGACGCAGAAGATCCTGACACCGGGGTAATCCGTGAAAAAGCTCTCCGCACGACGACGCCACCCGCTGGCGGCGCTCGTCGTCCTACTCCTCGCGCTGGCATGCACAGGGGGGCTGTACGCCGCGTTCGCACCCGCGAGCAAGGCGCAGGCCGATGAAACCGCCCAGTCCCTCGCCATCGAGGAGGGCAAGAAGCTCTACGCCGTCGGCTGTGCCAGCTGCCACGGCACCGGCGGTCAGGGCACCACCGACGGTCCGAGCCTGGTCGGCGTCGGCGCCGCGGCCGTCGACTTCCAGGTGGGCACCGGCCGCATGCCGGCCCAGCAGCCGGGCGCGCAGGTCCCGGACAAGCCGAACATCTACTCGCAGGCCGAGATCGACCAGCTGGCCGCCTTCGTGGCGTCGCTGGGTGCCGGTCCGGCCGTCCCGTCGGAGGAGAAGTACGGCCCGGAGGGCGCGGACATCGCCAAGGGCGGTGAGCTGTTCCGCAACAACTGCGCGCAGTGCCACAACTTCACCGGCAAGGGCGGCGCGCTGACGCACGGCAAGTACGCGCCGAGCCTCGAGGATGTCGACCCCAAGCACATCTACGAGGCCATGCAGACCGGCCCGCAGAACATGCCCTCCTTCCCCGACACCACGATGTCCGAGCAGAACAAGAAGGACATCATCGCCTACCTGCACGCGGTCAACAGCGACGACACCGAGAACCCCGGCGGCCTCAGCCTCGGCGGGCTGGGCCCGGTGAGTGAGGGTCTGTTCGCGTGGGTCTTCGGACTGGGCGCGCTGATCGCGGTCGCCGTCTGGGTCGCCGCTCGGACCGCAAAGGCCAAGAAGTCATGAGTAGCCAAGACATTCCAGAAGAGAACCTGCCCGCTGAGCAGGGCACCGCGCACGGCGCGGTGAAGGTCGCGGACGACAAGAACCCGTTCGCCGACCCGGGGCTGCCGCCCCACGAGCACCGTGTCCAGGACATCGACGAGCGGGCCGCCAAGCGGTCCGAGCGCACGGTCGCCCTGCTGTTCACGCTGTCGATGCTGGCCACCGTCGGCTTCATCGCCGCCTTCGTGACGATCCCGGTCGACCAGTCGGTCTACATCTTCCCGATCGGCCACATCAGTGCGCTGAACTTCGCGCTCGGCATGACGCTCGGCGTCGCGCTGTTCGCGATCGGCGCGGGGGCGGTCCACTGGGCCCGCACCCTGATGTCCGACGAGGAGATCGCCGACGAGCGCCACCCGATCGAGGCCGACCCCGAGCTCCGTGCCAAGGTCCACGCGGACTTCAAGCAGGGTGCCAAGGAGTCCGTCATCGGGCGCCGCAAGCTGATCCGCAACACGATGTTCGGCGCGCTGACCCTGGTCCCGCTCTCCGGTGTCGTCCTGCTGCGCGACCTCGGCCCGCTGCCCGAGACCAAGCTCCGCCACACCCTGTGGTCCAAGGGCAAGCTGCTGGTCAACATGAACACCCACGAGCCGCTGCGTCCCTCCGACGTCGCGGTGGGCTCCCTCACCTTCGCCATGCCCGAGGGCCTGGAGGAGCACGACGAGGAGTTCATGACCGAGATCGCCAAGGCGGCCCTGATGATCATCCGGCTGGAGCCGGAGGCCATCAAGGACAAGCGCGAGCTCGAGTGGTCGCACGAGGGCATCGTGGCGTACTCGAAGATCTGCACCCACGTCGGTTGCCCGATCTCCCTGTACGAGCAGCAGACGCACCACGCGCTCTGCCCCTGCCACCAGTCCACCTTCGACCTTGCCGACGGCGCCCGGGTGATCTTCGGTCCCGCCGGTCACGCCCTGCCGCAGCTGCGCATCGGCGTGAACGACGAGGGTTACCTCGAAGCGCTCGGCGACTTCGAAGAGCCCGTCGGTCCTGCCTTCTGGGAGCGCGGATGAGCACTACAGCGAACGAAGCCCCCCGCTCTCGCGGGAAGGCACCGGCCGGCGAGCGCGTCGCCGACTGGGCCGACGGCCGGCTGGGGATCTACTCCCTGGCCAAGGCCAACATGCGCAAGATCTTCCCCGACCACTGGTCGTTCATGCTGGGTGAGATCTGCCTCTACAGCTTCATCATCATCATCCTCACGGGTGTGTACCTGACGCTGTTCTTCCACCCGTCGATGAACGAGGTCACGTACCACGGCTCGTACGTGCCGCTGCAGGGCCAGCTGATGAGTGAGGCGTACGCCTCCACGCTGGACATCAGCTTCGACGTCCGCGGTGGTCTGCTCATCCGGCAGATCCACCACTGGGCGGCGCTGATCTTCCTCGCCGGCATGTTCGTGCACATGATGCGCGTCTTCTTCACGGGCGCGTTCCGCAAGCCGCGCGAGATCAACTGGCTGTTCGGCTTCCTGCTGTTCGTCCTCGGCATGTTCACCGGCTTCACCGGTTACTCGCTCCCGGACGACCTGCTCTCGGGCACCGGCATCCGCTTCATGGAGGGCGCGATCCTGTCCGTGCCGATCGTCGGCACGTACCTGTCGTTCTTCCTCTTCGGCGGGGAGTTCCCCGGCCACGACTTCGTGGCCCGGTTCTACTCGGTCCACATCCTGCTGCTGCCGGGCATCATGCTCGGTCTGGTGGTCGGCCACCTGATCCTGGTCTTCTACCACAAGCACACGCAGTTCGCGGGCCCCGGCAAGACCAACAAGAACGTGGTCGGCATGCCGCTGCTGCCGGTGTACATGGCGAAGGCCGGAGGCTTCTTCTTCCTGGTCTTCGGCGTGATCGCCGCCATCTCGGCGATCGCCACGATCAACCCGATCTGGTCCATCGGCCCCTACCGGCCGGACATGGTCTCCACCGGCGCCCAGCCGGACTGGTACATGGGCTTCTCCGAGGGCCTGATCCGCGTGATGCCCGGCTGGGAGATCAACTTCTGGGGTCACACGCTCGTCCTGGGCGTGTTCGTCCCGCTGATCATCTTCCCGCTGGTCCTGGTCGCGATCGCGGTCTACCCGTTCATCGAGTCCTGGGTCACCGGCGACAAGCGCGAGCACCACATCCTGGACCGCCCGCGCAACGCCCCGACCCGGACCGCGTTCGGTGTCGCCTGGATCACCGAGTACTTCATCCTGCTCATCGGTGGCGGCAACGACATCTGGGCCACGCACTTCCACCTGTCGATCAACGCGATCACCTGGTTCGTCCGCATCGCGTTCTTCGTCGGCCCGGTCATCGCGTTCATCGTCACCAAGCGGATCTGCCTCGGTCTCCAGCGCCGGGACAAGGACAAGGTGCTGCACGGCCGCGAGTCCGGCATCATCAAGCGCCTGCCGCACGGTGAGTTCATCGAGGTCCACGAGCCGCTCAGCCAGGAGCAGCTGCACACCCTCACGGCCCACGAGCAGTACAAGCCGGCCGAGATCGGCCCGACGGTCGACGAGAACGGCGTCGAGCGCAAGGTGAAGAGCACCGAGAAGCTCCGCGCCAAGCTCAGCAAGTCGTACTACGGCGAGGAGTCGCAGATTCCGAAGCCGACCGTCGAGGAGTACAAGGAGATCACGAGCGGCCACGGCCACCACTGACCCTCCAGCGTCGCCACACCACGGTCGAAGGGCCCCGTCCGTTCCGCGGACGGGGCCCTTCGCCGTGCCCGGGGCTGGATAGGGTGGGAGGGCACTTCCTTTCCGCAGTACACACGACACAGGAGCGGCTCATGAGCGCTGTGACCCCCGCTGGAGGCGACAACGCGGCGGGCCGCTCCTGGCCCGCCCTGCTGAACGGGCTGCTTGACGGCCAGGACCTGTCCGCGGACGACACCGCCTGGGCGCTGGACGTGATCATGCGGGGCGAGGCGACCGACGCGCAGATCGCCGGCTTCGCGGTGGCCCTCAGGTCCAAGGGCGAGACCGTCGAGGAGATCTCCGGCCTGGTCCGCACCATGTACGCCCACGCCAACGTGATCGAGGTGCCGGGCGAGACGGTCGACATCGTCGGCACCGGCGGCGACGGCGCCAAGACGGTCAACATCTCCACCATGTCGGCGATCGTCGTGGCAGGCACGGGCGCGAAGGTCGTCAAGCACGGCAACCGGGCGGCCTCCTCGGCGTCCGGCGCCTCCGACGTCCTGGAGAAGCTCGGGGTGAACCTGGAGCTGACGCCGAAGCGGGTGGCGGAGGTCGCCGAGGAGGCCGGCATCACCTTCTGCTTCGCCGTGAAGTTCCACCCCGCCCTGCGCCACGTGGCGGCGGCCCGCGGCCAGCTGGGCATCCGCACGGTGTTCAACTTCCTGGGCCCGCTGACCAACCCCGCCCGGGTCACGTCCCAGGCGATCGGGGTGGCCCACGCCCGGATGGCGCCGATCATCGCCGGCGTCTTCGCCGAACGCGGCCACTCGTCCCTGGTCTTCCGCGGCGACGACGGCCTCGACGAGCTGACCACCACCGCCACCTCCCGGGTCTGGGTCGTGCGGGACGGCCGGGTGAGCGAGGAGACCTTCGACCCGCGCGACGTCGGCCTCGACCTGGTGCCGGTCGAGGCGCTGCGCGGCGCCGACGCCTCCTACAACGCCGACGTCGCCCGCCGCCTGCTGAACGGCGAGACGGGCCCGGTGCGGGACGCGGTCCTGCTGAACTCGGCGGCGGCCCTGGTGGCCCTGGAGCCGGGTGACGCACCGCTGACCGCGCGGATCCGGGCCGGCATGGACCGGGCCGCCGAGGCGATCGACTCCGGTGCCGCACGCCGCGCGCTGGAGCGCTGGGTGGCCGCGAGCAACGCGTAGCCGCCTACGGTGTGACGTGCGTCCCGCGATCCGGACTCGGGTTGCGGGGCGCCGATCACTTCCCCTAGGTTTTTCGACAGGTCATGAGTGACAGTCATGAGGCCCCGGCCGACTGTCCGGCAACCCTCCGTCCGTGGCGGGGTGCCCCGGGTGAAGACCGGGCCGTGGACAGCAAGGTCCTCGGCAAGCGCGGACCCCTCGCGGAACCAGGGGTCCTGGGTCGTCCGAGGGAGTCTCCCGTGAACCAGCGAATGCGATAGGGCCGCAGAGCCCCGCCTCCGCACACTCACCTTCTTCTTCGCAGCGCGTCCGACCGCGCCGGCCCTCACGGGAGTCCGCCATGTCCGTACCCACCGCTGTCGCCACCCCGCTGCCCGTGCTGGGCCGGGACGTCACCGTTCCGCTCGTCACCGGCGGTGAGGTCACCTACGCCGCGCTCGACTACGCCGCCAGCGCCCCCGCGCTCCAGCGGGTCTGGGACGACGTGGCGGCCTACGCCCCGTACTACGGCAGCGTGCACCGGGGCGCCGGGTACCTGTCGCAGCTCTCGACCGACCTGTTCGAGAACGCCCGCGCGACCGTCGCCGGCTTCCTCGGCTGCCGGGACACCGACCAGGTCGTCTTCACCCGGTCCACCACCGACTCCCTCAACCTGCTCGCCGCCGCGCTGCCGGCCGGCTGCCGGGTCTTCGTCTTCGAGACCGAGCACCACGCCTCGCTGCTGCCCTGGAGGGACGCGGACGTGACGTACCTCGACGCCCCGCGCACCCCGGCCGAGGCCGTCGAGACCCTGGAGCGCGCCCTCGCCGCCCGCGAGCCGTACGGGCCCGCCCTGGTCTGCGTCACCGGCGCCTCCAACGTCACCGGCGAGCTGTGGCCGGTGCGTGAACTGGCCGCCGCCGCCCACGCGCACGGCGCCCGGATCGTGCTGGACGCCGCCCAGCTCGCCCCGCACCACCCCGTCTCGGTGGCCGACCTCGACGTCGACTGGGTCGCCTTCTCCGGGCACAAGCTGTACGCCCCCTTCGGCACCGGCGTGCTGGCGGGGCGTGCCGACTGGCTGCGCGAGGCCGAGCCGTACCTGGCCGGCGGCGGCGCCAGCCGCAGCGTCTCCCGGCGCGCCGACGGCGGCGTGGACGTCCAGTGGCACGACAGCGCCGCCCGCCACGAGGCCGGGTCGCCCAACGTCATCGGCGCCTACGCCGTCGCCGCCGCCTGCAAGGCGCTGGAGGAGGCCGGGTTCGACACGCTGGTCGCCCGCGAGCAGTACCTCCTGGGCAAGGTGCGCGAGGGCCTCGCCGAGGTGCCCCAGGTGCGTGTGCTGTCCCTCTTCGGCGACGACGCGCCCCGGGTCGGCGTGCTCTCCTTCGTCGTCGAGGGGTGGAACAGCTCGCACTTCGCCGCCGCGCTCTCCGCCGAGTACGGCATCGGCGTGCGCGACGGCCTGTTCTGCGCCCACCCCCTGGTCCGCACCCTGCTGGGCAGCGACCCGCAGACGCAGGGCGAGTGCGGTGCCCCGGAAGCCGCGCCCGGGGAGAAGTCCCTCAACGCCATCCGGGTGAGCTTCGGCGCGGGCACGCCGGACGAGCACGTCGAGCGCTTCGTGAACGCCGTCAAGGAGCTGGTGAGCGACGGCGCCCGCTGGAACTACCGCACCGAGGACGGGCGGTGCGTCCCCGACACCACCTCCGCCGAGGTGCCGGCGGCCTGAGCGGTCCGGCCCGCCGGCAGCCGCGACCCCAGCAGGATCATCCGCAGCGCCCGCTCCGTGGCGTCCGTGAGGAGTTCGGCGGCGCGCAGCAGTGCGTCGGCCAGCGCCATCGGGGCCGGCATGATCCCGTGGCAGGCGTCCACCCCCGGCACCTCGTGGGCGCCCTCGCCGAGCGTGCCGGCCAGGGCGAGGACGGGACGGCCGGAGAGCTTGGCACGCCGGGCCACCTCCGCGGGGACCTTGCCGCGCGGTGTCTGGTGGTCCAGGGCGCCCTCGGCGGTGAGCACCAGGTCGGCGCGGGCGAGGCGGGCGTCCAGGTCGACGTGGTCCAGCAGCACCTCGAAGCGGGGCAGCAGCCGGGCGCCGACGGCGGCCAGCCCCGCGCCCAGCCCGCCGGAGGCGCCGGTGCCGGGGCCGGTGCGCAGGTCGGTGCCGGTGACACCGAGGTCGCGGGTGAGGACACGCGCCCAGTTCTCCAGTCCGGCCGACAACTGCTCCACCTGCGCGGGCGTCGCCCCCTTCTGCGGACCGAACACCCGGGCCACGCCCCGCTCGCCGCACAGCACGTTGAAGGGGTTGCAGGCCACCAGCAGCTCGGTGTCCCCGAGCCGCGGGTCGAGGCCGGCCGGGTCGATGCGGGCGAGGCGGGTCAGCTCCCGTCCGCCGGGCGGCAGTTCGAAGCCGTCCGCGTCCAGCAGCCGCGCGCCGAGCGCCTGGAGCGCGCCCGCGCCCCCGTCCGAGGTGCCCGAGTCGCCGCAGCCGACCAGGATCCGCCGGACCCCGGTGTCGAGCGCGGCGCGGAGCAGCTCGCCGACGCCGTACGTGGTCGTGGCGCCCGGGTCGCGCAGGGCCCGGGGGACCAGGGACAGTCCCGCGACGGCCGCCATCTCCACGACCGCCGTGTCCTGGGCGCCGAGCAGCGCGAAGTGGGTGCCGACGGGCTCCCCGACCGGCCCCGTGGCGGGCAGCGCCACCAGCCGCCCCCCGGTCGCCGCCGCCAGCGCCACGGCCGTGCCCTCGCCGCCGTCGACCAGCGGGATGCTGTCGATCTCGGCGGTCGGCAGCACCCGGCGGACCCCCGCCGCGATGGCGTCGGCGGCGGCCTGGGCGGACAGGGACTCCTTGAAGCCGCTGGGGGCGACGACGACTCGGTGCAGCACGGCGGGCACGGAGGCCGCGCCGGAGGACACCGGGGCCGCGGGGATCGCGCCGGGCGCCGGGGACAAGGCGGGCAGGGAGGGCATGGAGGGCTCCTTCATCGGGTGACGGGTACGCCGAGCAGCGGCCAGACGGCGGCGGCGAAGAACAGCACGAGGGCGGCGGTCAGCGGTGCCAGGACGGCGGACAGCCGCAGCAGGTCGCGCGGGGTGTAGGTGGGGGTGCCGGGGAGGTCGGAGAAGAGCGTGACCGGCTTGGCGGAGGCGGGCAGGGTGTGGCAGAAGCCGGCCGCGGCGGTGGAGGCGAGCGCGGCGGCGACCGGGTTGACCCCGGCGCCCACCGCCGCGGCGATGACCAGCGGGACCAGGACGGAGGAGCGGGCCGAGCGGGACTGGAGGACCAGGTGGGCGGCCGTGCTCACCGCGACCACGACCCCCAGGAAGACGGCCGGCGTGACGTCCGCGGGCAGCCCCGACACCAGCCATCTCGCCGCACCGGAGTCGGAGAGGGCGACACCCATCGCCATGGTCGCCGCCATGAAGAGCAGGAGCGACCACGGCACCGTCTTCAGGGCGTCCTTGAGCCGCACGGTGCCGAGCGCGGGGGAGGAGGCGACGACCGCGCCGATCAGCGCCACCACCGCCGGGGAGACGTGGTGCACGGGCTCGCTGCACCACAGGGCCACCACCGTGGCCAGCAGCAGGGCGCAGCGCTTCTCCGCCTGGGTCCAGGGGCCGGTGACCGGGCTCTCGGTGTGCCGCTGTATCTCCTCGGCGGTGATGTGGACCGGGCCCCGGCGGTCCGCGCGCCGGGTCGTCGTCAGCAGGACGGTCTCGGCGGCCAGGTGCGAGGAGGCCACCGCCAGCGGCAGCCCGAGCAGCAGCCACTGGGTGAAGCCGATCCGGTCGCCGGTCGACTCCCACAGCACCGACACCGTGATCAGATGTGCGCCCGCGCCGATCAGGGTCGCCACCGCAGACAGAAGGATCACGGTCGGGAACAGCAGCGCCAGCATCACGACCAGTCGTTTCCGGTCGGCGAGAGCCTTGGCGAGGGCGAGGAACACCGGCAGGGCGAGCGCCGCCCGGCCCGAGGTGGCCGGCACCGCGAACGCGGTCACGACCAGCGCGGCCGTCGTCAGGTGCACCAACTGCCGTACGCTGCGCGCCCCGCCCACCAGGAACGCCGCCGCCCGCCCGGCGAGCCCGGTCCGGGCCACCGCCGCCGCCAGCACGAAGGCGCAGATCAGCAGCCACACCGTGTCGTCACCGAGGGTGCCGAACAGGGTGTCGCTGCTGATCACGCCGGTCGCGGTCAGCGCGAGACCGGCGCCCAGCGCGATGTACGTGTCGTCGATCGGCGTACCGATCCAGGCGCAGGTGGCCAGGGCGAACACGGCGAGGGTGAGGCGCGCGTCGCCGCCGAGGGCCGGGAAGTTGGCGGGGACCGCCAGCAGCGCGCACAGGGACAGCGCCACGCACAGGGCCGCCGCGAGGCGGAGGTTCAACGTCACGTCATCGAGGGTTCTCCCGGGCGGTGAGTCCCCAATGAGTCCGACATGAAGGAAACTTCACACAAAAGCCGGTCAGCCGAACCCGCCGGGACGTGCGTCAGCCCGGCAGCCGGTACCCCATGCCCCGTACCGTCTCCACCCGCTGCGCCCCCAGCTTCTTGCGCAGCGCCCGCACGTACACGTCCACGATGTTCGAGCCGGGGTCGAAGTCGTAGCCCCACACGTGGGAGAGGATCTGCTCCCGGGACAGGACCTGCCCCGGATGCCGCAGGAACAGTTCCAGCAGCACGAACTCACGGGCCGTCAGGTCCACCGTCCGCTCCGCCGCCCGGGCCCGGCGGGTGCGCAGGTCGAGGGAGAGGTCGCCGGACCTCAGCACCGTCACCTCCGGCGCCCTCGCCGCCGTACGCAGCCGGAGCCGGACCCGCGCGAGCAGTTCCTCGAAGCGGAACGGCTTGGTCATCCAGTCGTCGGCGCCGCCCTCCAGCCCGGCCACCGTGTCCCGTACGGAGTCCCGGGCGGTCAACACGATCACCGGGGTCGTCACCCGGGACTCGCGCAGCTCGCGCAGGACCGTGAAACCGTCCCGGCCGGGCAGTCCGATGTCCAGGACGACCAGGTCGAAGCCCCCGGTGAGCGCGTACTCGTAGGCGGCGTCGCCGTCGGCGACCGCGGTGGTGGTGAAGCCGTTGGCGCGCAGGCCCTTCTCGACGAAGGAGGCGATGCGCTCCTCGTCCTCGACGATGAGGATGCGGTTCATGGACGTGCCTCTTCCGGAAATCAGTCCAGTGTCAGGACGAAGGTGGCTCCGCCACCCTCGGTGGTGCGCAGGGCGACCCGCCCGCCGTGGCCCTCCGCGATGGCCTTGACGATCGACAGCCCGAGCCCGGCGCCGGTCCCGCGCACCCCGCGCCGGGCCGTGCCCCGCCGGAACCGCTCGAAGATCACCGCGGCGTCCTGCGGCTGCACCCCGGGCCCGGAGTCGGCGACGTACAGCTCGACGCGGGTGCCGTCGGCGCGGGAGCCGATGCGGATGGTCTGGCCGGCGGTGGTGTGCTGCACGGCGTTCTGCGCGAGCTGCACCATGGCCTGCGTGATCCGCTGGGGATCGAGGTGCGCCTCCCGGTCGGCGACCTCGGCCAGCACCCAGTCGCGGTCGCCGAGGGTGCGGGCCTTGACGTAGACGTCGGCGGTGAGTTCGGCGAGCTGCACCGGCTCGGGGGTGACGAAGTCGGGGCGTTCGGTCTTGGCGAGCAGCAGCAGGTCCTCGACGATGCGGCTCATCCGGTCCAGCTCGTCGGTGACCAGGCGGACGGTCTCCTCGCGCTCCGCCGGGTCGTCGCCCATCAGTTCCAGGTGGCCGCGCACGATGGTGATCGGGGTGCGCAGCTCGTGGCCCGCGTCGTCGACGAACCGGCGCTGGGCGGCGAAGGCGCGTTCCAGCCGGTCGAGCATGGCGTTGAACGTCTCGGCCAGGGCCGCCACGTCGTCGTGGCCGTGCACCGGGATGCGCCGGGTCAGGTCCTGCTCGGTGAGCTGCGCGGCCGTGGCACGCACCAGCCGCACCGGCTTGAGGATGCGGCCGGCGACCACCCACGCGATACCGGTCGTCATCAGCAGCGCTACGCCGGAGATGGCGAGCAGCACGCGGAACACCTCGTCGGCCCGGGCCTGTTCGCGCCCCGGGTGGAAGGCGACCACGAACGCGGCCGCCGGTTCGCCGCCGTACCGGGCCACGGTGACCTTGGCCCAGCGGATCTCGCCCTCCGGGCGCTCCAGGGTGCCGGTGGCGTCGGGCGAGGCGTAGATGCGGCGCCGCGCGTCGGCGTCCTCGTGCAGCGGCAGGGCGACCGGGATCTCCCGCTGCTGGATGATCTGCGTCGGCCTGCTGCCCACCTCGCCGACCAGACCGATCAGCTCCTCGTCCAGGTCGGCGTACTGCCGCTCCAGGAAGACGCGCAGCAGCCGCCCGGGGTCGGTGAAGGGCCGGCCGGTCTCCGGGTCGAAGCCCTGCTCCTCGAAGTTGGCGAACTCGCCGGCCTCCTGCGCGAGCAGGCCGTTGATCCGCTGGTCGGTGTCGCGCAGCAGGATCGAGCGGGTGGTCGCGGCCACCGAGGCGAGGGCGACGGCCATCACGAGCAGCAGCCAGAGCAGGATGCGGACACGGGCCGAGATCCGGCGGCGCTCGCGGTCAGCCGTCGTCGCCGGGTCCGTCGTCGGCGGCCGGGCCGGTGGCTCCGTCATCGGTGTCCTGGCCTCGGTCGTCGTCATCGTCGTCATCCGGAGGGCTGTCGGTCACCGGTGGCCGGGTCACCACCTGGTCGCTGGGCGTCGGCTGGGGCGAGGAGGAGGTGGGCGACGGGGTGGGGGAGCCGCTCTCCAGCTCCACCTTGGCCGGGACCTTGGGCTCCTGCGGGCTGTCGGTGAGGGCGAAGCTGGTCGCGGCGATGCCGAGCGGGATCAGGACGACGGCCGCCAGGGCCGCCATCCGGCGTGAGAAGACCATGTCCCCGATCCTGCGCCCGGTACCCGGCGATCCGGATGAGTCCGGCATGAAGAACTCTTCATGCGCGTCCCGGTCGGCGTCAGTTGTCGAGACCGATCGCGAACGCCGCCTCCAGGTCGTGCTGGGAGTACGTGCGGAAGGCCACGTGCGTATCGGTGCCCTCCACGCCCGGGATCTTGCTGATCCGGCCGGGGATGACCTCCGCCAGGTCCTCGTGCTGGGCCACCCGCACCATCGCGATCAGGTCGTAGGTGCCGGTGACGGAGAAGACCTCCGTCACGTTCTCCAGCGCGGCGATCCGCTCCGCGATCTCGGGGATGCGGTCCACGCTGGTCTTGATGAGGACGATCGCGCTGATCACGGCTGGTTCTCTCCCTCGGGCGCCGCCACTGGAACGCTCTTCACTCTAGCCGCAGGCCCGAACCGCACCCAGGCGAAGGCGAAGCCCAGCCCGAAGCCCACCAGGTGCGCGAGGTACGCCACCCCGGGACCGTCGCCGGCCCGTCCCGCCGCCATCCACTGGAGGCCCGCCCAGAACGGCAGGACGATCCAGGCGGGGAAGCGCAGCGGCAGGAAGAAGAGGAACGGCAGCAGACTGGTCACCCGGGCCCGCGGGAAGAGGAAGAGGAACGCGCCGAGGATCGCGGAGATCGCCCCCGAGGCGCCGACCAGGGACTGCTGGGAGTGGGCGTTGGCGCCCGCGTAGCCGAGCAGCGCCAGGTAGCCGCAGCCCAGGTAGAAGAGGGCGAACTGGAGCCGGCCCATCCGTTCCTCGGTCATCGCGCCGAAGACGTAGAGGAAGAGCATGTTGCCCAGCAGGTGCACCCAGCTGCCGTGGACGAAGAGCGCCGTGGCGGGGGTGAGCGCCGATCCGGGGGAGTCCTCGAACAGTTCTGCGGGGATCACGCCCCAGCGCCGGAAGTAGGCGCGCTGGGCGGCCAGCAGCTCGTCACCGGTGCCGTACGCCGGATTGAGCCCCGCCGCCGGGCTGAGCAGGAACAGCACGCAGCACAACGTGATCAGCCCGTACGTCACCGGCGCCGTCCGGCCACGGGCGGTGCGGGGCGCGCGGGCCGTGCCGGGTGACCTGACCGCCCTTCGGACCGAGGTGCTCCAGTTGCGGATCATGGACACAGAGCATGACGCAACGGGACGCACCCGCCCATGGCGCCTCGCCGCCGTGGACACGCGGGCGTCGGGTACCCGCCAGGCCGTAGGGTTACGAGCCACACGCGCCGGGGCGGCCCGGCGCGTCACCGACACTGGAAGAGAGCGAACAGCCACGATGACGGTTCCCCTGCCGACCGACACGACGCGGTGGCGCTGCACCCTCTGCGGCAACCTCACCCGCTTCGACGTGACCCGGGCCTCCAAGGTCGTCGAGTACGTGCACCTCGACCTGGCCGGCGAGCCCGAGGTGGAGGAGCGCGAGGTGCTCAGTGAGACCATCGAGTCGGTGCGGTGCCGCTGGTGCAACGCCGTGGACCAGGTGGAACTCGTGGACAGGCCGGGTGCCGCCTCCTGACGGGAGCGGCCCCGCACCAGGCGATCCCGGACCGGGGTCGCCCTGAGACATTGGGGTGACGGATGGTGGAGACACAAGGCGGGGGGCCGGGCGACGGCGCCGCCGAGGTGCTCGACCGTCCGCTGCCCGACGGCGTGCGCCGCCGGGTCGTGCAGATCGTGTCCGACGGCTTCGGCGGACTCACGCTCGGCGAGCTGCCGGCGCAGCTGAGACAGTACGCACGGTTCGCCCCCAACCGCAGGGCCAAGTTCGCCGGCAACGCGATGGCCGCGGCCGTCGAGACCGACACCCTCTTCCGCCAGCGCATCGGGGAGAAGTTCAGAGAGGCCCAGCCGGAACTGGCCGGTGCCCTGGACTCCGGCTCCCCGCCACCGGCCGCGGACCCGCTCGACGTGGCGGCCGCGGCCTACGTGCTGCGGCCGCACGGCTGGGTGAAGCTGGTGGCCGCCGCCGGCGAGGAGGCGCAGCGCGCCGACGCCGAGCGCGCCGACGAGGAGAGCCGCGCCGAGCTGGAGCGGCTGCACGCGGAGCTGGCCCGGGCCCGGGAGCACACCCGGACCGAGACCGAGCGGCTCCGCGCCGAGCTGGACGCGGCGAAGAAGGAGGGCGAGTCGCTGCACCGCAAGCTGCGCTCCGCCCTCAGCGACGTCAAGCGGGGCGAGGCGGCCCTGCGCAAGGTGCGCGAGGAGATCGACGCGGTCCGCGCCGAGACGCACGCCCAGGTGTCCGCGGCCGAGAGCGAGTCCCGGCGGCTCAAGACCCGGCTCGGGGAGGCGGAGGCGGCCCTGGAGGCCACCCGCAAGGCGGCCCGGGAGGGACGCAGCGTCGAGGACATGCGGGTGCGGCTGCTGCTGGACACCCTGCTGGACGCCACCCAGGGGCTGCGCCGGGAACTCGCGCTGCCCCCGGTGTCGGTGCGGCCCGCCGAGACCGTCGACGCCGTGGAACCCGGCCGCATGACACCCAAGGACATCGCCGCGCGCGCCCTGTCCGAGAACGACCCCGCCATCCTCGACCAGTTGCTCGCGCTGCCCCAGGCCCACCTGGTCGTCGACGGCTACAACGTCACCAAGACCGGCTATCCGCAGATGCCGCTGGAGAAGCAGCGGTTGCGCCTGCTCGGCCAGCTCTCGCAGCTCGCCGCGCAGACCGGCGCCGAGATGACCTGTGTCTTCGACGGCGCCGAGCTGGCCGCGCCGGTGCTGCTGGCGCCGCCGCGCGGGGTGCGGGTGCTGTTCTCCAAGCCCGGCGTCACCGCCGACGAGCTGATCCGCCAGCTGGTGCGCGCCGAGCCGCCGGGCCGGCCGGTCATCGTCGTCTCCACCGACCGCGAGGTCGCCGACGGGGTGGCGCGCGCGGGCGCACGCCCGGTGGCATCCGCGGTGCTCCTCAAGCGGCTTTCCTGACCTCCTGGTTCACTTTCGTGGCAACCGCAACGTAGGTGTTCTATGCCTGAATTGACGGAACCGTCACACAACGTAGTGTCAAGTGGGGATTACTGCATGTGAGTTACGGCAAAGAATGCGGTGCGTAACCAGGATTTTTCGTCGGAGGATTTGAACTCATCACGAGTGGGTCACTAGGGTCAGCCATCGAACCCTCGAACGGGTGATCCCTCTCAAGAAGGAGCTCGTCTCCGTGGCGTCCCACCGTCGTCCCAAGCAGCCGAGCCGCACGCGCGTGACCGTGCTCACCACCGCTGCCGCCGCAGCTGTCGCTCTCAGCACCCAGGCCGCCAACGCCGCCCCGAGCGAGAAGCCGAGCAAGGACGAGGTCAAGACCAAGGTCGACAAGCTCTACCAGGAGGCCGAGAAGGCCACCGAGAAGTACAACGGCGCCAAGGAGAAGCAGGAGAAGCTCCAGAAGGAGATCTCCACGATCCAGGACAACGTCGCCCGCGGCCAGGAGGAGCTCAACGAGCTGCGCGACGGCCTCGGTTCGATGGCCAGTGCCCAGTACCGCTCGGGCGGGATCGACCCCTCCCTCCAGCTCTTCCTCTCCGCCGACCCGGACGACTACCTGGACAAGGCCTCCACGCTCGACCAGCTGAGCGGTCAGCAGGTCGAGGCGCTGAAGAAGATCCAGACCAAGCAGCGCGACCTCTCCCAGCAGCGCTCCGAGGCGACCGAGAAGCTCAAGGACCTCGCCTCCACCCGCACCGAGCTGGGCAAGAAGAAGAAGGAAGTCCAGGGCAAGCTCTCCTCCGCACAGAAGCTGCTCAACAGCCTCACCGCGGCGGAGAAGGCCGCGCTCCAGGCCGAGGAGCAGCGCTCCACCCGCAGCAGCGAGCGCGAGGTCCTCGCCAGCACCGACGGCCCCTCCGGCAAGCCCGCCTCCGGCCGCGCCGCCGCCGCCTTCGCCGCCGCCCAGAGCAAGCTCGGCACGCCCTACGTCTACGGCGCCACCGGCCCGTCCTCCTTCGACTGCTCGGGCCTGACCCAGTGGGCCTACGCCCAGGCCGACGTCGCCATCCCGCGCACCTCCGAGTCGCAGACCGGCGCGGGCACGCGGATCTACTCGCAGAGCCAGCTCCAGGTCGGCGACCTGGTCTTCTTCTTCAACGACCTGCACCACGTCGGCCTCTACGCCGGCAACGGCCAGGTGCTGCACGCGCCGCGCACCGGCACGGTCGTCCGCTACGAGTCGATGGGCACCATCGGCGGCCCGTTCATGTTCGGCGTGCGGGTCTGACCCGACGTCACGCCCGACCCCGGAATCAGCCCCGCCGTACCGCCCGTTCGGGCGAATCACGGTGAGGCGCTCCGACCCCCTCGCCCCGCCGGTGACCTGCGTCAGCGGCGGGGCGTCGTGCTGCGGGCCGCCACAGGTCGTTGGCCGGTACCCCGCCGCGGGGTTACTGTCTGCCGCGTTTCCCGTCCGTCAGCGGAAGGAGTGCGGCTTCCCGTGGGGTCCCATCGCCGCCTTGCACCATCCGGGTCCGACCGCGGCGCCACCGTCGCCGTCGGCCTCCTCTCCGTCGCCGCCGCGGTCCTCGGCGCCGTACCGGCCACGGCCGCCCCGCACGACGACCGGCGGGCGGAGGTGGACCGGCTCCACACGGAGGCGGAGCGGGCGACCGAGGCCTACAACAAGGCCGACGCGCGCACCGACGCCCTGCGCGAGGAGATCGGCACCGCGCAGGACGCGATCGCCCGGCAGCAGGAGCGGATCAACACCATGCGGGAGGCGCTCGGTTCGCTGGCCGGCGCCCAGTACCGCTCCGGGGGCGTCGACCCGTCGCTGGCACTGCTGCTCTCCGCCGACCCGGACGACTACCTGGACAAGGCCTCCGTGCTGGACCGGATCACCACCCACCAGGCGGGTGAGCTGAGGGAGCTCCAGGACGCCCTGCGCGAACTCGCGCAGGACCGGGCGGAGGCCGGCCGGAAGCTCACCGAGCTGGAGAAGGGCCAAAAGGCCGTCGCCGCCCACAAGCGGACCGTGGAGCGCAAGCTCGCCGAGGCCCGCGAACTGCTCGCCTCGCTGCCGGACGAGGAACGCGCCGCCTACGACCGCGGCTCCCGCTCCGGCCGGACCGACCTGACCGGCCCCGGAGGGTCCGCCGCCTCCGGGCGCGCCGCGGCCGCCGTCGCCGCCGCCCGCTCCGCCCTCGGCAAGCCCTACGTCTGGGGCTCCAACGGCCCCGGCGGGTTCGACTGCTCGGGCCTGACCCAGTGGTCGTACGCGCAGGCCGGGGTGGGGCTGCCGCGCACCTCGCAGGCGCAGTCCGGAGCGGGCCGGCGGGTCTCCCTGGCCGACGCGCGCCCGGGCGACCTGGTCGCCTACCGGGACGATGCCAGCCACATCGGCATGTACGTCGGCAACGGCCAGGTGATCCACGCCCCCTACCCCGGCGCCCCCGTCCGCTACGACCCGGTCGGCATGATGCCGGTCTCGTCCGTCACCCGGGTGTGATCCGCTCGGTGGCCGAAGTGCCCCCGACGGCCGCCGCCGGCGGCGCCGCGCCCGTACGATCGGGAGGATGGCCGGTCGAAGGCGGGTGTCGGGTTCCTCGGTGGTGGCGTTGTGCCTGCTGCTGGTCTCCCTGGTGGCCTGCGGCGGCCGGACCGCCGCCGACCCGGCCCGGGCCGAGGTGCAGGGGGTGCTGGACCGCCGTGCGGCCGCCGTCCTGGGCCACGACCGGGCCGCCTACGCGGGCACGGGCGCCGCGGGCGCCTTCGACCACCTGAGCGAGGTGCCGCTGGCCGCGTTCGCGTACCGCGTGCGGGACATGGACCGCACCGGTGACACGGCCACCGCGGACGTGGAGCTGAGCTACCGCGTGGCCGGCTACGACCGGGGCGCCGTCACCGCCGGCCGCACCGTGCGGCTGAGCCGGGACGGCGCCGGCGGCCGGTGGACCGTGGAGTCCGAGCGGCCCGCCGAGGAGTCCGGCCAGCAGCCGTGGGACCAGGGAGCGGTGCGGGCCGTCCGGGGGACGCACAGCCTCGTGCTCGGCGTCGGGCAGTCCGCGGGAACGCTGCGCCGCTTCGCGGACCTGGCCGACCGGGCGGTGCCCGCCGTCTCCGCGGCCTGGGACGGCGACTGGGCCCGGCGGGTCGTCGTGGTCGTCCCGGAGTCGGTGGAGGGCATGGCGGGCCTGCTCGGCTCGCCCGCCTCCTCCTACCGGGGCATCGCCGCGGTCACCACCGGGGAGACGGGCGGCCGGGAGCGGGCGCCCGCGGACCGGATCATCGTCAACCCCGACGCGTACGGGCTGCTCGGCACCCTCGGCAAGCAGGTCGTGCTCACCCACGAGACCACCCACGTCGCCACCCGCGCCGACACCACCTCCGCCACTCCGCTGTGGCTCTCCGAGGGCTACGCCGACTGGGTCGGCTACCGGGGCAGCGGCCGCACGCCCGACCAGGCCGCCCCCGAGCTGGCCCGCGCGGTGTCCGAGGACCGCGTGCCGGCCCGGCTGCCGACGGACGAGGACTTCGGCTTCACCGCCGACGCGGACGAGCTGGCCCGGGCCTACGAGGGCGGCTGGCTGGCCTGCCGGATGATCGCCGACCAGTGGGGCGAGGAACGGCTGGACGCCTTCTACCGGGCCGTGGGCGGGCACGACGAGCGGGCGGGCGCGGTCGAGGAGGCGACGGACGAGGTGCTCGGCGTCACGCCGGAGGAGTTCACGGCGCGGTGGCGGGAGTATCTGCGGTCGGAGTTCGGCTGAGCCGGCCGGCGGGCGCGGTCCGCCCCGGGGCGGTGCGCGCGGCCGTGTCGCGCCACAGGGCGCGGGCCGCCAGGAGCGCCGCGGCGACCAGCAGGCCGTTGCGCACGACCAGCAGCGCGATGCCGAGCGGATCGCTGGCGACGACGTACCCGAACAGGACCGGGAACTCCAGTACCGTCACCGGGCTCGCCGCCAGCACCAGGACGGCCGGCACCCGCATCCGGCTCGCCCGGAAGCACCCGCAGACCGCCGCCAGGCCGATCAGCCACACCATGTACTGCGGGCTGATCACCCGGCTGGTCACCGTGAACACCAGCACCGCCACGAAGGCCGCGTCCGCCGCCGTGTGCGCCGCGAAACGCGAGGCCGCCAGCCGCCACAGCAGCAGCCAGCCGAACGCGAGGGCGGTCAGCGCGAGGGCGGCCGTGCTCACCGCGCCCACGTACGGGCCGAGGAACTCGACCGAGCCGTAGTGGAGCAGCACCTCGCCGTCCCAGCCGAAGTGCCGGGCGACGTGGAAGACCAGCGCGCCCAGCGACTCCACCTCGGTGCCCCGCTCGCGCTGGAAGGTCAGGAAGGCGAAGGCCCCCGGCATGGTCACGGCGAACAGCGCGGCCGACAGCGCACCGGCCACGGCGGCCGCGGCCCAGGGTCGCCGCCCGCGCATCCCGACCAGCACCAGGGCCGGCCACACCTTCAGCAGCGCGCCGAACCCGGCCAGGGCGCCCGCCAGGCGCGGATGCCTGCCCGCGGCGAGCAGCGCGGCCACCGCGACGGCGGTGACCATCACGTCGTAGCGGGCGTACACCGTCGGGCCGAGCAGCGGCACCCCCGCCACCCACACCCACGCACCGCGCGGTGAACGCCCGGGGCCCCGGCCCGCGTACCACAGCAGGGCGAGGACGAGCAGGTCGGTGACGCAGGCCAGGACGAAGAACGCCGTCGCGTACTCCAGGAAGGGCAGCAGCCCCGGGGAGAGCATCGCGAGGGCCGCCGCGGGCGGGTACTGCCAGGTGACGTCGTCCAGCGGAAACGTTCCGGCACGCAGGATGCCGGCCCAGTCCCGGTAGATGACGGACACGTCGCTGGTGACGTCCGGGCCGGGGAAGACCAGGATCTTCAGGACGAACAGCAGCAGGACCAGCCGTGTGGCTCCCCAGGCCGTGAGCAGGCGTGCCGGGGGCCGCCTCGCGTCCGTCGTCTCCACGTGCTCCCTGCCCGTCCGCGTGCCGTGCCCTGCCTGCCCCGCTCCGCCTGCCCGGCCTGCCCGGCCTGTTCCGCCTGCTCTGCGGCCATGATGACCCGGACACCTGTGCGTCTGCCACAGGAGCGGCCGGGCCCCGGAGCGCGCGGCGGGTTCGGTAGGGTCGGCGGCGTGCGCAAGACCTTGATCGTGACCAACGACTTCCCGCCCCGTCCGGGCGGCATCCAGGCCTTCCTGCACAACATGGCGCTGCGCCTGGACCCCGAACGGCTGGTCGTCTACGCCTCCACCTGGAAGCGGGGCCGGGAGGGCGCCGAGGCCACCGCCGCCTTCGACGCCGAGCAGCCCTTCACCGTCGTACGGGACCGCACGACGATGCTGCTGCCGACGCCGGCCGCGACCCGGCGGGCCGTGGGCCTGCTGCGCGAGCACGGGTGCACGTCGGTGTGGTTCGGGGCGGCCGCGCCCCTCGGGCTGATGGCGCCGGCGCTGCGCAGGGCGGGGGCCGAGCGGCTCGTCGCCACCACCCACGGCCACGAGGCGGGATGGGCCCAGCTGCCCGCCGCCCGGCAGCTGCTGCGCCGGATCGGGGAGTCGACCGACACGATCACCTACCTCGGCGAGTACACGCGCTCACGGATCGCGGGCGCGCTCACCCCCGAGGCCGCCGCACGGATGACGCAGCTGCCGCCCGGCGTCGACGAGAAGACCTTCCACCCGGGCAGCGGCGGCGACGAGGTGCGGGCCCGGCTCGGACTGGCCGAGCGGCCCGTGGTGGTGTGCGTCTCCCGGCTGGTGCCGCGCAAGGGCCAGGACACCCTGATCCGGGCGATGCCGCGCGTGCTGGCCGCCGAGCCGGACGCCGTCCTGCTGATCGTCGGCGGCGGACCCTACGAGAAGGAGCTGCGCCGGCTCGCCCGGGAGACCGGCGTGGCCGCCTCCGTCCGCTTCACCGGGGCCGTGCCCTGGTCCGAGCTGCCCGCGCACTACGGCGCCGGGGACGTCTTCGCCATGCCGTGCCGGACCCGGCGGGGCGGACTGGACGTGGAGGGGCTCGGGATCGTCTACCTGGAGGCCTCCGCGACCGGCCTGCCCGTGGTGGCCGGTGACTCCGGCGGGGCTCCCGACGCCGTGCTCGACGGCGAGACGGGGTGGGTCGTGCGGGGCGACTCCGCCGACCAGACGGCCGACCGCGTCGTCACCCTCCTCGGCGACCCGGAGCTGCGCCGCCGGATGGGGGAGCGGGGCCGGGCCTGGGTCGAGGAGAAGTGGCGCTGGGACCTGCTCGCGGAGAACCTGAAGGCCCTGCTGTGACGCGGGGTGCCCGTGGGGCACCGGGAAACGTATGAGGGGCGCCCCCATGGGCGCCCCCCGCCGGCCTACTTCGCGTAGATCGCCTCGATCTCCTCCGCGTAATCCTTCGCCACCACGTTCCGCTTCAGCTTGAGCGACGGCGTCAGATGCCCGGAGTCCTCCGTGAACTGGGCCGACAGCACCCGGAACCTGCGCACCGACTCCGCCTTGGACACCGCGGAGTTGCCGTCGTCGATGGCCGACTGGACGGCGGCGAGCAGATCCGCGTCCTCCCGCAGCGACGCGGCCGTCGAGCCGGCCGGCTTGCCGTGGTCCGCGCACCAGCGGTCGAGGAACTCCTCGTCGATGGTGATCAGCGCGCCCACGAAGGGCCGCCCGTCGCCGACCACCATGCACTCCGCGACCAGGGCGTGCGCGCGGATGCGGTCCTCTATGACGGCCGGGGCGACGTTCTTGCCGCCGGCGGTGACGATGATCTCCTTCTTGCGGCCGGTGATCCGCAGGTACCCGTCCTCGTCGAGGGTGCCGATGTCACCGGTGTGGAACCAGCCGTCGGCCAGCGCCTCGGCGGTCGCGCCCGGGTTGTTCCAGTACTCCTTGAAGAGGTGCTCGCCGTGCAGCAGCACCTCCCCGTCGTCCGCGATGCGCACCACGGAGCCGGGCAGCGGCTGGCCGACCGTGCCGATCTTCTGCCGGTCCCAGGGGTTGAAGGCGGTGGCGGCACAGGACTCGGTCAGGCCGTAGCCCTCCAGCACGGTGAAGCCGATGCCGCGGAAGAAGTGGCCGAGGCGCTCGCCGAGCGGGGCGCCACCGGAGATGGCGTACTCGCCGCGTCCGCCGAGGACCGTACGGAGCTTGCTGAAGACGAGCTTGTCGAAGACCTTGTGCTTGATCTTCAGACCGACGGACGGGCCGGACGGCGTGTCCAGCGCCCTGCTGTACGCGATCGCCGTGTCGGCGGCCTTGTCGAAGATTTTGCCCTTGCCGTCGGCCTGCGCCTTGGCCCGCGCCGAGTTGTAGACCTTCTCGAAGACGCGCGGCACGCCGAGGATCAGCGTCGGCCGGAACGCGGCCAGCTCGTCGGTGAGGTTCTTGATGTCGGGGACGCAGCCCAGCTTGATCGGCGCGATCATCGGCGCGACCTGGACCAGGCGGCCGAAGACGTGGGCGAGGGGGAGGAAGAGGAGGACGGAGCACTCGCCCGTGCGGAACAGCGGGCGCAGCCGCTCGACGACGTTGCCGCACTCGGCGAAGAAGCTGCGGTGGGTGAGCACACAGCCCTTGGGGCGGCCGGTCGTACCGGAGGTGTAGACGATGGTCGCGGGGTCGTCGGCCTTCGCGAGCGAACCGCGCTCCTCGACGGCCTGGTCGGTGACGTCCTGGCCGAGGCGCCCCAGCTCCTCCACGGCACCTGCGTCGATCTGCCACACGTGCTTGAGGGCGGGCAGCCCCTCACGCACCGACTCGACGGCGGCCGCGTGCCCGGCCGACTCCACCACGCACGCCGTGGCGCCGGAGTCGCTGAGGATCCACTGCACCTGCTCGGGGGAGCTGGTCTCGTACACCGGGACGGTGACCGCGCCCGCGCTCCAGATCGCGAAGTCGAGCAGCGTCCACTCGTAGCGCGTACGGGACATCAGGCCGACGCGGTCGCCCGGCTGGACACCGGAGGCGATGAGGCCCTTGGCCGCGGTCTGCACCTCGCCGAGGAAGGCGCGGGCGGTCACGTCCTGCCAGGCGCCTCCCGCCTTGCGGGAGATGACGGCGACGTCCGGATGCTGCGCGGCGTTTCTGCGGACGATGTCGGTCAGGTTTCCGTCCGCAGGGACCTCGTACAAAGCCGGAAGGCTGAACTCGCGCAAGACTGCTGCTCCTCATAGGGCGCCGGCGCCACGACACTGTGTGATGCGACGGTGCGGTCCAAGGCTCGGGCAAGTACTCGTGGATTCACATGTTGAAATCCAGAGCACGACTGGACTGCCCGGACGTTACCCGCCGGTATGGCTTCTCCGACAGGGGGTCCCCGCGAGATGTTCGCTGCGTCACACGGATGGGGTTTCCTTCGCGCAGAGTAGTCGACGGATCAACCGACCAGCCAGTAACCGCAGGTCCGACCGCCACTGTTCACAAGGGGCACGCGCTGCCTACGCTTGATCGCCATGGCACCCACACCGCCCGGCACCACGACCACCCGCGTCCACGTGGTCAGCGACGTCCACGGCAACGCCCGCGACCTGGCCCGGGCCGGCGAGGGCGCGGACGCCCTCGTCTGCCTCGGGGACCTGGTCCTCTTCCTCGACTACGCCGACCACTCGCGCGGCATCTTCCCCGACCTGTTCGGCACCGAGAACGCCGACCGCCTCGTCGAGCTGCGCACCGCCCGCCGTTTCGCCGAGGCGCGGGAGCTGGGGGCCCGGCTGTGGGCGGGCGTCGGCGGGGACCGGCGGACCCTGATCGAGGGAGCCGTGCGCAAGCAGTACGCCGAGCTGTTCGCAACCTTCCCCACCCCGACGTACGCCACCTACGGCAACGTCGACATGCCGCCCCTGTGGCCCGAGTACGCCCGCCCCGGCACCACGGTGCTCGACGGGGAGCGGGTGGAGATCGGCGGCCGGGTCTTCGGCTTCGTCGGCGGCGGCCTGCGCACGCCGATGCGCACGCCCTACGAGATCGACGACGAGGAGTACGCCGCGAAGGTGGAGGCCGTCGGCGAGGTGGACGTGCTGTGCACGCACATCCCTCCGGAGGTGCCGGAACTCGTCTACGACACGGTGGCGCGGCGCTTCGAGCGGGGGAGCAGGGCGCTGCTGGACGCGATCCGCCGCACCCGCCCCCGGTACGCGCTCTTCGGGCACGTGCACCAGCCGCTGACGCGGCGGATGCGGATCGGGGCGACCGAGTGCGTGAACGTGGGGCACTTCGCGGCCACCGGGAAGCCGTGGGTGCTGGAGTGGTGAGCGGGCCGGGGCGGTCCGGGGCGTGGCTGGGGCCGGGGCCGGGGTGGGAGCCGTGAGCGGGGATCCGGCGGCCGGCCCGGGCGGGGACTCGGCCGCCGGCCCGGGCGTGCAGGTGGTGGGCCGGGTCGCCCGGGCAGGTGGTGGCGTTCGCCGTGTCCGTGCGCGATAGCCTTCACGCGGCACACACGTGCGCGACACGGGCGCACGACGACCTCAACAGCGGCACCGCATCCGGAGGAGCCACGGCGATGGCGGAACACACCAGCTCGAGCATCACCATCGAGGCGGCACCGGCCGACGTCATGGCGGTGATCGCCGACTTCGCCCGCTATCCGGACTGGACCGGAGAGGTGAAGGAGGCCGAGGTCCTCGCCACCGACGCCCAGGGGCGCGCCGAGCAGGTGCGCCTCGTCATGGACGCCGGGGCCATCAAGGACGACCAGACCCTGGCCTACACCTGGGCCGGTGAGGACGAGGTCTCCTGGACCCTGGTCAAGTCCCAGATGCTGCGCTCCCTCGACGGCTCCTACCTGCTGCGTCCGGCGGGCGCGGGCACGGAGGTCACCTACCGGCTGACGGTCGACGTCAAGATCCCGATGCTCGGCATGATCAAGCGCAAGGCCGAGAAGGTCATCACCGACCGGGCGCTGGCGGGGCTGAAGAAGCGGGTGGAGTCGGGCGCGAAGTAGCCCGCCCGGCGGCCCGGACCCCACGGCGGGCGGTACCGGACCGCACGCGCCCGGCGCGCGGGACGCCGGTTCCGTCGGCCCTCGGCGCCCCGCCCCCCGCCCCGCCCCGGCGACGACCAGCGCGGAGGCGGTGCACGGGACGGGCGCGAAGGTACCGTTCAGCACCATGCGCACCATCCTGATCACGGGGCCCGGCGGCAGCGGCCGTACCACCGTCGCGGCCGCCACCGCGCTCGCCGCCGCTCGTGCGGGCACCCGCACCCTGCTCCTCGGCGCCGACCGCGACGACAGCCTCGGTGCCGTGCTCGGCGTGCCCACGGGTCCGGCCCCGGTCGGCGTCGAGCCCCGCCTCACCGCCTGGCGGCCCGACGCCGACCAGGGGTTCCGGGACGGCCTCGCCGCCCTCCAGGACCGGGCCGCCTCCGCCCTCGACCTGCTCGGCGCCACCCGCCTCGACCACGAGGAACTCACCCCGCTCCCCGGCGCCGGCGAACTCGTCCTGCTGCGCGCCCTGCGCGACGCCGCCCTCGCCGAGGCCCACGACCTCCTCGTCGTCGACCTGCCGCCCGCGCCTCGCGCCCTCGCCCTGCTCGCCCTGCCCGAGGAACTGCGCCGCTACCTGCGCCGCCTGCTCCCGCCCGAGCGGCAGGCGGCCCGCGCCCTGCGCCCCGTCCTCGGCCGGCTGGCCGGCGTCCCCATGCCCACCGAGGCGCTGTACGAGGCCGCGGCCCGCTGGGACCTGGAACTCGCCGCCGCCGAGGCCGTCGTCGCCGACCGGAACACCTTCGTACGCCTGGTCGCCGAGCCCGGCCCGGCCGGCGACGACGCCGTCCGCGCCGCCACCCTCGGCCTCGCCCTGCGCGGCCTGCGCACCGACCTGCTGGTCGCCAACCGCGTCCTGCCCGAGGACGCCGCCCCCGCCGACGGCTGGCTGGCCGGCCCCGTCGCCCAGCAGCGCAAGACACTGGAGGAGTGGCGGGGTAGCTACGACGTCCACGCCCTCGCCCACCTCGGGCACGACCCGCGCGGTGCCGACGACCTCGCCGCGCTCGCCGCGCCGGGTGCCGGCCCGGGCGCCGCGCCGGGCGCCGCCCCGGTCGAGTGGTCCGTCACCGACCGGCTGGCCGGGGACGGGGTGCTGGTCTGGCACATCCCGCTGCCCGGCGCCGTACGCGACGACGTGGACCTGGTCCGCCGCGGGGACGAACTGGTCGTCACCGCCGGACCGTTCCGCCGGATCGTCCCGCTGCCCTCCGTACTGCGCCGCTGCGCCGTCGACGGGGCCGCGCTGCGGGAGGGCGTCCTCGCCGTCCGGTTCGCGCCGGACCCGCGGCTGTGGCCGCGTGGACGCTGAACCGCGGGTGCCCGGGTGCCCGGGTGCCCGGGTGCCCGGCCGTCCCGGTGTCCGGCCGTCCCGGTGTCCGGCCGTCCCGGTGTCCGGCCGTCCCGGTGTCCGGGGAGCCGACAGGGCGACGGGTCGCGCCGCGCGTCCGCATCAGTGGCCCGATCCGTCGGACGGTCCCCGGGTCCGTTCGGGTAACGTCGTAGGGACGAACCGTAGTCAGGAGTCCGTCATGAGCGAAGAGCTCCCCAAGCCCGAGGCCGCTCGTCCCGACGAGGCCGACGCGGTCGACGAGGTGCGGGCGACCGACGCCGACGCCTGGGCGACGGCGACCGCCGAGGACCTGGAGGCGGAGAAGGCCCGCCGCCGTGCCGAGTACGGGCCGCAGCCCGGGTCGGCCGCCGAGGAGCTGCGCCGGCTCGTCGACACCGTCGCCGACAAGCTGTCCGGCCTCCAGTCCCCGCTGCTCGGCCAGGTCGCGGGACCCGCCGCCCAGCAGGTGGTCCGGCAGGTCGTCCAGCAGGCCAGGGCCGCCGTCGAACCGGTCATCGAGCGCAATCCGGGCGTCTTCGACCACCTCGCCGCCGCCGGCGGTGAACTCCTGGCCGCCTATCGCTCCGCCGTCCAGAACCAGGAGAGCCGCTGGACCGCCAAGGACGCCGGAGCCGCCGCGGACACGGACCCCCGCGACCCCCGCGACCTGGACGAACGCCGCGCCGACGGACGGGACGACGGCGACGGGGGCACCGGCCCGGGCCAGCGCATCGACTTGGACTGACCCTCCCCTCGGGTACGGTTGCCCTTAGCGGGGCTCGACCGAACTGAGGGATTCATGGGACTCACCATCGGCGTCGACATCGGCGGCACGAAGATCGCGGCCGGCGTGGTCGACGAGGAAGGCAACATCCTCTCGACCCACAAGGTGCCGACCCCGGGCACACCCGAGGGCATCGTGGACGCCATCGCCTCCGCGGTGGAGGGCGCGCGCGCCGGGCACGAGATCGTCGGCGTGGGCATCGGTGCCGCCGGATACGTCAACCGCCAGCGCTCCGAGGTCTACTTCGCGCCCAACATCGACTGGCGCAACGAACCGCTCAAGGAGAAGGTCGAGGCCCGCGTCGGCCTCCCGGTCGTCGTGGAGAACGACGCCAACGCGGCCGCCTGGGGCGAGTACAAGTTCGGCGCGGGCAAGGGCCACCGCAACGTCATCTGCATCACGCTCGGCACCGGACTCGGCGGCGGCATCATCATCGGCAACAAGCTGCGCCGCGGCCACTTCGGCGTGGCCGCCGAGTTCGGCCACATCCGCATGGTCCCGGACGGCCTGCTGTGCGGCTGCGGTTCGCAGGGCTGCTGGGAGCAGTACGCCTCCGGCCGCGCCCTGGTCCGGTACGCCAAGCAGCGCGCCAACGCCACCCCCGAGCGCGCCGAGGTGCTGCTCGCGCTCGGCGACGGCACGCCCGACGGCATCGAGGGCAAGCACATCTCGGTCGCCGCCCGGCAGGGCTGCCCCGTCGCGGTCGACTCCTACCGGGAGCTGGCCCGCTGGGCCGGTGCCGGCCTCGCCGACCTGGCCTCGCTCTTCGACCCGTCCGCCTTCATCGTCGGCGGCGGGCTCTCCGACGAGGGCGACCTGGTCCTCGACCCGATCCGCAAGTCCTACAAGCGGTGGCTGGTCGGCGGCAACTGGCGCCCGGTCGCCGACGTGATCGCCGCCCAGCTGGGCAACAAGGCCGGCCTGGTGGGCGCGGCCGACCTGGCCAGGGAACCCGACCCGATCATGTGACGGGCGCACCTCCGGTGCGGGGGTGCCGAGCGACGGGCGCGGGGCGGAGCCGATCGGCGGCTGCGCCCCGCGGGCGCGCGCGCCCATGGCGCCGGCGGACACCGTGGCGTCGGTGGACCTCGTGCCGCCGGCGGACATCGTGCCGCCGGCGGACATCGTGCCGCCGGAGGACATCGTCCGAGGCCCCTCGACGCGTCGCCGGACGCCTCGCGTCGGCCGTGCGGTCCCGTAAATTGACGGCATGGCAACGTCGCTCCAACCGCTCCCCAACTCCCGCACCGAAGCCGACGGTTCCGCCGTCGTCCGGGTCCTCAGCTACAACATCCGCTCGATGCGCGACGACACCGACGCCCTCGCCCGCGTGATCGCCGCCTGCGCCCCGGACCTCGTCCTCCTCCAGGAGGCCCCCCGCCTCTTCCGCTGGCGCAAGAAGCTCACCCGGCTCGCCGCCGCGTCCGGACTGGTCCTCCTCTCCGGAGGCGGCACAGCGGCCGGACCCGCCCTGCTGTGCTCGCTGCGCGCCACCGTCGAGCGCACGGAGGACGTGCTGCTCCCGCTCACCCCCGGCCGGCACCGGCGCGGCCTCGCCACCGCCGTCGTCCGGTTCGGCGCGGCCCGCGTCGGCGTGCTGAGCTGTCACCTCTCGCTCCAGCCGGACGAGCGCCACGAACAGGCCGGTCTGCTCCTCGACCGGCTGGGCGCCCTCGGCGTGACGCACGCGATCGCGGGCGGCGACCTGAACGAGCGCCCCGGAGGCCGCACCTTCCGGCGGCTGGGCGACGGACTGCGGGACTGCTGGACCGCCGCACCCTGGGGCCGCGAGTACACCTTCCCCGCCACCGGGCCGGACCGGCGCATCGACGCGGTCTTCGTCACGGAGGGCATCGAGGTCCTGGGCTGCGGCGTACCGCTCGGGCTCCCCGGGGTGGCCGAGGACGACCTGAGGGCGGCCACGGACCACCTGCCGGTCCTGACCGCCCTCCACGTACCCGCCTCCGCGACCTGACCCGCACGGCAGGGCCCGCCCGGCCGCACACCGGACCGCCGAGCGGCCCTCGCGCGTCCTAGACCACCGCGCCCCGCCCCGGGTCCTCGTCCTCCTCGTCGCCGGTGCGCATCCGCATGACGAGGGTGGCGAAGCCGCCGAGGAAGCCGCCGATGCTCAGGGTCGCCAGCCACCACGTCATGTCCCAGCCGAGCACCACCGCCAGCAGAAGCAGCACCGGCCCCCCGAGCACGCCCAGCCACGCGAACCTCGCGGTGGTGTCGCCCTCCGGCAACGGCGGCGGCTCGGGCGGCACGAAGTGACCCTCGTCGTCCTCGCCGAGATCGTCGTCCGAGGGCTCGGCCAGGCTGTGGTCGCGCGGGCCGCCGACGCCGGGCGCGAACGCCACGGAGCCCCCGAGCGGCCGGTCCGCAGCCGGACGGTCCGACGCCGGCCGGTCCGACGCGGGCCGGTCCGACGCGGGGACCTCCCGCTCCGGGCCGTCGTCGTTGGTCTCCGGCTCCAGCAGCGCCAGGTCCTCCACCGACTTGAAGGGCTTCGCGCCCGGCGGGTCCGGCGGCTCGTCCCCGTACCCGGCGACGATCGCGGCCCAGGCGGCGGCCTCGTCGACGGGCACGCCCTGCGCCCCGGGGACGCGCTCCTGCGCGCGCTCCGGGTCCTCACGGTGCTCCCGCTCCACGTCCCGCTCCTCGCGGTCCTCGCGGTCGGAGTCGCTCTCAGTCACCTGTGGCCGTCCCTTCCTTGCCGAGACCGGGCTCCGGCTCCCTGACGGAACCGGGCGCGAGCCGGCCGATGAAAGCGACGCTCTCCGCGAAGATCCGGTCCGCGTCGTGGTCCAACGTCGCCACGTGGTAGCTCTGTTCCAGCAGGACCTCCGTCACGTCCGTCGACGACACCCGGCCGAGGATGCGGGCCGAGTCGGCCGGCGGCACCACATGGTCCCGCGGGCTGCGCAGCAGCAGCAGCGGCTGGGTCACCTGCGGCAGATCGCCGTCGGCGAGACGGAAGAAGGTCCGCAGCGAGTGCGCCGCGTGCAGCGGCACCCGGTCGTACCCCAGCTCCGTGCCGAGCGGCTTGGCGATGTCGCTGGCGATGCCCTTCGTCGCGGGCAGCAGATGGCGCAGGACCGGAAGGGCGTGCTGGGCCACGCCGTGCATCCGGTTCGCCGGGTTGACGACGACGACGCCCGACAGCGCGTCCCCGTGCTTGGCGGCGAGCCGCAGCGCCAGCGCGCCGCCCATGGACAGGCCCGCCACGAAGACCCGCGCGCAGCGCTCCCGCAGGGCGCGCAGCTCGCGGTCCACCTCCGCGTACCAGTCCTGCCAGCCCGTGACCTGGAGGTCCTGCCAGCGGGTGCCGTGCCCGGGCAGCAGGGGCAGGGCGACGGTCAGGTCCCGCGCCGCGAGGTACCTGGCCCAGGGGCGCAGCGACTGCGGGGAACCGGTGAAGCCGTGGCAGAGGAGGACGCCGACCTCCCCGCCCTCGTGGCGGAACGGCTCGGCTCCGGGCAGGACCGGCACGAGTCGGTCTCCTGTCGTCAGGGGGCCGGCACAGCCGGCACGTCGGGCGGGACACACGGGCGGGACACACGCGTGGGACGCACACGGGTGCGATGCACGCCGAGGCGGTCCTTGCGGGTGCGGTACTCGTGGGTACTTCACCGTACGCGACCGCACTGACACCGACCAGGGCCGTCGGGGCCATTGACGGTGCCCCGGGTTAAGGTCTGACCCACAGACACAGGAGGCACTCGGTTGTTGTACGGCGCGATGAAGGTCACCGTCGGGGGTTCGCTGAAGCTCGCCTTCCGGCCCTGGGTGGAAGGCCTGGAGCACATTCCGGCCGACGGCCCCGCCATTCTGGCGAGCAACCACCTGTCGTTCTCCGACTCGTTCTTCCTGCCCGCCGTGCTCGACCGCAAGGTGACCTTCATCGCCAAGGCCGAGTACTTCAACACGCCCGGGGTGAAGGGCCGGCTGACCGCCGCCTTCTTCAAGGGGGTGGGCCAGCTGCCGGTCGACCGCTCCGGCGTGCGCGGCGCGGGCGAGGCCGCGATCAAGAGCGGCATAGAGGTGCTGGAACGCGGCGAGCTGTTCGGTATCTACCCCGAGGGCACCCGCTCCCCGGACGGCCGCCTCTACCGGGGCAAGCCGGGCGGCCTCGCGCGCGTGGCGCTGGCCACCGGCGCGCCCGTCGTCCCGGTCGCCATGATCGACACCGAGAAGATCCAGCCGCCCGGCAAGGTGGTGCCGAAGCTGATGCGGCCCGGCATCCGTATCGGCGCGCCCCTGGACTTCACGCGCTACCAGGGCATGGAGCACGACCGCTTCGTCCTGCGCGCGGTGACCGACGAGGTCATGTACGAGATCATGAAGCTCTCCGGCCAGGAGTACGTCGACATGTACGCGACCGCCATGAAGCGGCAGCTCGCGGACGCGGCGAAGGCCGAGAAGGAAGCGGTCAAGGCCGAGAAGGAGGCGGACAGGGCGGCGAAGGCCGCGCTCGCCCAGGCCGAGAAGGAGCAGACGGCCAAGGAGAAGGCGGCGGCCGAGCAGGACCGGTCCGACGACCGGTAGGCCGGCACCAGCACGGGAGGGCCGGGGACGGGGGGACATGGCCAGGCGCGAGAGAGTCATGAGGATGTCGGTCGAGCAGCCGCTGTGGCGTGCGCTGGCCGGCTACCGCGTGCTCACCATGCTGTACGCGATCGGCTTCTTCGCCACCGCCTACTCGGGCTTCGTCCGCCCCTGGCTCGCGGTCGCCTACTACGCCGTCCTCTGCGTCTGGACCCTGGCCACCCTCCCCAAGGTCTCGGGCGAGGCGAGCTGCACCAGGCGGTTCCTCGCCGCCGACCTCACCGTCGCCGTCACCGGCATCCTCCTCACCCCGCTCGCCGACGCGCCCGAGCGGGTCATGGACGGCGGCCCGACGCTGCCCTCGATATGGACCGCCGGTTCCGTCCTCGCCTTCGCCATCAAGGGCGGCTGGCGCTGGGCCGCCGTCGCCTCCTCCCTCGTGGCCGTGGCCAACCTGGTCGAACGGGGCAGCCCGGCCCGCGACACCGTCCACAACGTCATCCTCGTCTGGGTCGCCTCCATCGCCATCGGCTACGTCGTCGAGGTCGCCCGCGCCTCCGAGCGGACCCTCGCCCGCGCCCTGGAGATCGAGGCGGCGACCCGGGAGCGGGAGCGGCTCGCCCGGGACATCCACGACAGCGTGCTCCAGGTCCTCGCGATGGTGCAGCGGCGCGGCGCCGTCATCGGCGGCGAGGCGGCCGAGCTGGGCCGGATGGCCGGTGAGCAGGAGGTGGCGCTGCGCACGCTGGTCTCCGGCGGCCTGGTCCCCGTCTCCCGGCTGTCGGAGGACGCCGCCGAGGGCGCGCTCGTACGGGCCGTGGAGGAACCGGAGGAGGAGGGACCGGGCGGCCCCGTCGACCTGCGCGCCCTGCTCGCCCCGTACGCCGGCTCCCGCGTGCATCTCGCCGACCCGGGCGCGCCGGTCCTGCTCGCGCCGCCCGCGGCCCGGGAGCTGGCGGCCGCCGTCGGGGCCGCCCTGGACAACGTACGCAAGCACGTCGGCGAGGACGCGCGCGCCTGGATCCTGGTCGAGGACGAGCCCGACGAGGTGATCGTCACCGTCCGCGACGAAGGACCCGGCATCCCCGAAGGGCGGCTCGCCGAGGCCGAGGGAGAGGGGCGGCTCGGCGTGGCCCTGTCGATCCGGGGCCGGCTGCGCGATCTCGGCGGCACGGCCGAGCTGATCTCGGTGCCCGGACAGGGCACCGAGGTCGAACTGAGGACACCGAAGGAAGCCGGCGACGCCGTCGCCCGGGGGAAGGCAGCGGACCGTGAGTGAACGACAGGACCCGATCAGGGTCATGGTGGTCGACGACCACCCGATGTGGCGGGACGCCGTCGCCCGGGACCTGGCCGAGTCCGGCTTCGACGTGGTCGCCACCGCCGGCGACGGGGAGCAGGCGGTGCGCCGGGCCCGGGCCGTCGCCCCCGACGTCCTCGTGCTCGACCTCAACCTGCCCGGCAAGCCCGGCGTCCAGGTCTGCAAGGAGGTCGTCGGCGCCGACCCGACGCTGCGCGTCCTGGTGCTCTCCGCGAGCGGGGAGCACGCCGACGTGCTGGAGGCGGTGAAGTCCGGCGCTACCGGATACCTGCTGAAGTCGGCCTCGACCGGGGAACTGCAGGACGCGGTGCGCCGCACGGCCCTCGGCGATCCCGTGTTCACCCCGGGACTGGCCGGACTGGTCCTCGGTGAGTACCGCCGCCTCGCCTCCGAACCGGCCCCCGCCGCCGCAACCGGTGAACCCGGAGCGCCGCGGCTCACCGACCGCGAGACCGAGGTCCTGCGCCTGGTCGCCAAGGGCCTGAGCTACAAGCAGATCGCCGAACGCCTCGTCATCTCCCACCGCACCGTGCAGAACCACGTCCAGAACACCCTCGGCAAGCTCCAGCTGCACAACCGGGTGGAACTCGTGCGCTACGCGATAGAACGGGGTCTGGACGACGCGTGACCCCGCGCGGGACAGTGGCAGGGTCCTGAACCTCCCGCCGTGGCAAGGGAGTTACGCGATGAAGGTCGGAGTACTGACCGGCGGCGGCGACTGCCCCGGGCTCAACGCCGTCGTCCGGGCCATCGTCCGCAAGGGCGTCCAGGAGTACGGCTACGACTTCACCGGCTTCCGGGACGGCTGGCGCGGCCCCCTGGAGGGCGACACCGTCCGCCTCGACATCCCGGCCGTCCGCGGCATCCTGCCCCGCGGCGGCACCGTTCTCGGCTCCTCGCGCACCAATCCGCTCCAGCACGAGCACGGCATCCGGCGCATCAAGGAGAACCTCGCGAAGCTCGGGGTCGAGGCGCTGATCACCATCGGCGGCGAGGACACCCTCGGCGTCGCCACCCGCCTGGCGGACGAGTACGGCGTGCCCTGCGTCGGCGTCCCGAAGACGATCGACAACGACCTGTCCGCCACCGACTACACCTTCGGCTTCGACACGGCGGTCGGCATCGCCACCGAGGCCATCGACCGGCTGCACACCACCGCCGAGTCGCACATGCGCGTCCTGGTGGTCGAGGTCATGGGCCGGCACGCCGGCTGGATCGCGCTGCACTCCGGCCTGGCCGGCGGCGCCAACGTCATCCTCATCCCCGAGCAGCGCTTCGACACCGAGCAGGTCTGCGACTGGGTGACCTCCCGTTTCCGTGCCTCCTACGCCCCGATCGTGGTCGTCGCCGAGGGGGCGATGCCGCGCGACGGCGACATGGTGCTCAAGGACCAGTCGCTGGACTCCTACGGTCACGTACGGCTGTCCGGCGTGGGCGAGTGGCTGGCGAAGGAGATCGAGAAACGCACCGGCAAGGAGGCCCGCACCACCGTCCTCGGCCACGTCCAGCGCGGGGGCACCCCCAGCGCGTTCGACCGCTGGCTCGCCACCCGCTTCGGCCTGCACGCCGTGGACTGCGTCCGCGACGGGGACTTCGGCAAGATGGTCGCCCTGCGCGGCACGGACATCGTCCGCGTCCCGATCGCCGAGGCGACGGCCCGTTTGAAGACCGTGGACCCGAAGCTGTACGCGGAGGTCGGCGTCTTCTTCGGCTGACCGGCGCGACCGGCGCGACCGGCGTGACCGGAGGGCGTGCGGCGGGCGTGCGGCGGGCCAGGACCGTATATTCGGCCGGGAGCCCAGCAGAACGGGAGCGGTCGTGGAAATCCTCGCCTTCGGTGTCCAGGCCGACGAGCAGCCCCTGATCGAGCAGGCCTTCCGCGGCCGTGCGGACGTCCGCTGCCTCGACGTCTTCCTCAACGAGGACACCGCCCCCATCGCGGCCGGCCACGAGATCGTCTCCACGTCCGTCAACGCCGACCTCGGCGCGGACGTCCTGGAGATCCTCGCGGCCGGCGGCACCCGGATGGTGGCCCAGCGCTCCACCGGCTTCAACAACATCGACCTCGACACCGCCGGCCGCCTCGGCATGACCATCGCCCGGGTCTCGTACTACTCCCCGCACTCGGTGGCCGAGTTCGCCTGGACCCTCGCCATGGCCGTCAACCGCAGGATCGTGCGGGCCTCCACCCGCACCCGCGACTTCGACTTCCGGCTGAACGGCCTGATGGGCCGGGACATGCACGGCCGCACCGCCGGGGTCCTCGGCACCGGCAAGATCGGCGAGGCCTTCGCCCGCATCGCCCACGGCTTCGGCATGCGGCTGCTCGGCTGGGACGTGGCCGAGAACCCCGCCTGCACGGCGCTCGGCATGCGCTACGTCGCCAAGGACGAGCTGCTCGCCGAGTCCGACCTGGTCACCCTGCACGTCCCGCTGATGCCCGAGACCCGGCACCTGATCGACGCGGCCGCCCTGAAGACGATGCGGGACGACGCGATCCTGCTCAACTCCAGTCGCGGCGGCCTCGTCGACACCGCCGCCCTGGTGACCGAGCTGCGCGCCAGCCGCTTCACCGGCGTCGGCCTGGACGTGTACGAGGCGGAGGCGGGCCTGTTCTTCCTCGACAAGTCCCTGGAGGCCATCGCCGACGACACCCTGGCCCGCCTCGTCACCTTCCCGAACGTGCTGGTCACCTCGCACCAGGCGTACTACACCGAGGACGCCGTCGGCCAGATCGTCGACGCCACGGTGAGGAACGTCCTCGACTACCGGGCGGGCCGCCGCTCCGAGAACGTGCTGGTGCCGCGCAGCTGACCGACCAGCTCCCGCACGATCGCCGCGCCGTCCAGGGTCAGCACCGACTCCGGGTGGAACTGGACCCCGGCGAAGCCCGGCCCGCGCAGGGCGTGCACCTCGCCGCCCGCCCCACGGCTCACCTCCACGCCGTGCGCGGCCAGCTTACGGGCCGCCTCGTCGTCGCAGCGCGCGGTGAAGCTGTTGTAGAAGCCGACGGTCTCCCGCCGTCCGAACAGGTCGATCTCCGTCTGCGCCCCCTGGTACGGGACCTCCTTGCGGACGATGTCCAGTCCCAGCTCCGCCGCGATCAGCTCGTGCCCGAGGCAGACGCCGAGGACGCCGTGCCGCGTCTCCCGGAGCACGTCGGCGGTCAGCGCGCGCAGCAAGCGCATCCTCGGTTCGGCGGGGTCGGACGGATCACCGGGACCGGGCCCCAGCACCACCGGGCCCTCGTGCCCGAGCACCGCCTCGCGCAACCCCTCCTCGTCGTACCGCCGTACGCTCACCGCGAGCCCCGAGGAACGCAGCACGTGCGCCAGCATCGCCGTGAAGGTGTCCTCCGCGTCGACGACCAGGGCGTGCCCCTCCAGCGCGCCCGACGGCTCCTGCATCCGCAGCCAGAACGGGGCCAGGGAGGCGCGTCGCCCGTCCAGTGCCGCCCGGACGCGCGGGTCGTCGGCCAGCCGCGGCCGCTCGGCCTCCGCACGCGGCCGGGCGGGGCCCACGCCCAGCGCGGCCAGCACCCCGGCCGCCTTGGCGTGGGTCTCCGCGACCTCGCCCGCCGGGTCCGAGCCCCGCACCAGCGTCGCGCCGACCGGCACCCGCAGCCGTCCGGCGGCGTCGATGTCGGCGGTGCGGATGAGGATGGGGGAGTCGAGGGTCTGGGCGCCGCCGGCGTCCCGGCCCAGCAGGGCCAGGGCCCCCGCGTAGTAGCCGCGCGCCACCCCGTCCCGCCCGAGGGGCTCGTACCGCTCGATGACCCGGCAGGCGTTCTGCACCGGCGAGCCGGTCACCGTCGCCACGAACATGGTCTCCTTCAGCACCTCCCGCACGTCCAGCGAGGAGCGGCCGCGCAGCTCGTACTCGGTGTGCGCGAGGTGCGCCATCTCCTTGAGCCGCGGACCGACGACGACGCCGCCCATGTCGCCGACGGTGCACATCATCTTGAGCTCCTCGTCGACCACCATCGACAGCTCCTCGATCTCCTTGCCGTCGGCGAGGAAGTCCAGCAGGTGCTCGGGGGTGGGGCCGCCGGCGGGGTAGCGGTACGTCCCGCTGATCGGGTTCATGACGACCGTGCCCACCTGTGTCCCACCGCCACCCTCGGCCGTGGGCGCCGCGCGCCCGCCCCTTCCACCGGACATCCGCACGTGCACCTCTGGGCTGGCCCCGACCAGCGTCCGCTCCCCGGTGTGCACCACGAACGTCCAGTACGCGCCCCGCTCGCCCTCCAGCAGCCGCCGGAACAGCGCCAGCGCGTCGGCCCGCCCGAACCCGTCGATCCGCCCCTCGTACGTCCGGCGGATCACGAAGTTGGCGCCCTCACCGGCCCCGATCTCCTGGTCCAGCACCCGGCCGACGATCCGCGCGTACTCCTCGTCGTCCACGTCGAAGCCGCCGCCCTCGACGCGGACCTCGTGCGCCGGGAGCCGGTCCAGGGCCTCGGCGAGGGGAACGCCGTACCGCTCCTCGGGAGTCAGCACCAGCAGCGGCGTGCCGTCGTCGCGGACGTCGAAGCCGCGCTCGCGGATCTGCCGGAAGGGGACGAGCGCCAGCCCCTCGTCGGGCAGATCGGCGAGTCTGTCGCGCTCCGTCACCGGGCCGAGCAGCACTTCCACGGTGTCCTGGTCGAGGCCCGGGGTGCGTCGGCGGAGCAGGGCGAAGGGGCGGGAGTCGGTCAGCAGGGCGTCGAGCGGTGTCATGGGTCCGTTTCCTTCTCGGTCTGGGAGAGAGGAACGGTCCCCGGTCGCGGAAACGCCGAAGGCCGCCCCTCGGGCGGCCTTCGCGAAGTCTTACGTCACGCGCAGTCAGCGGGCCGCCGGATGAGCGGTCCACCACCAGTTCTGGATCGAGTGCGCGAACATGCCGCAGACCCTACTCCATCCCCGCGCGGCGCCGCGGCACATCCCGGGATCCGGGACGCCCGCGGCGCCGGTGCCGAGGTCAGACGATCATGTTGTACGTGTTCCAGCCGCCGCCGACCCGGGCGCGGGCCGCGAACGGCGCGGAGGCGCTGCCGGTGCCCTGGTAGAACCAGAGCACGCCGTCCTTGCCCCGGGCGATCAGGTCGGGCACCCCGTCGCGGTCGAGGTCGCTGGGGCCGCTCAGCACGTCGTAGGCGGACCAGCCGCCGCCGACCCTGCTCATGGCCTCGAAGGGCTTCGCGGCGTTGCCGGTGCCCTTGTAGAGCCAGAGCACCCCGCTCTTGTCGCGGGCGATCAGGTCGGCCCTGCCGTCACCGGTGAGGTCGCCGGTGTCGGCCAGCGCGTTGAAGGCGGACCAGCCGCCGCCGACCCTGCTCATGGCCTCGAAGGGCTTCGCCGGGTTGTCGGTGCCCTTGTAGAGCCAGAGCACCCCGCTCTTGTCCCGGGCGATCAGGTCGGCCCTGCCGTCCCCGGTGAGGTCGCGGGCGCCGGTGATCGTGTCGTAGACCGACCAGCCGCCGCCGACCCGCGCGCGGGCCCCGAAGGGCTTCGCCGGGTTGCCGGTGCCCTTGTAGTACCAGAGCACCCCGCTCTTGTCGCGGGCCACCATGTCGCCGGTGCCGTCCGCGCGCAGCGCCGTCAGGGTCGTCACCGCGTTGTAGCCGTTCCAGCCGCCGCCGACGCGGAAGCGGCCGAAGAACGGGCCGGCGGCGTCCCCGGTGCCCTGGTACTGCCACAGCACGCCCGAGGCGTCCCGCCCGAGGATGTTGTAGCGGTCGGTGCCCGCGTCGGGCGCGGTGCCCTCGACCAGCTGGACGTCGGCCGTGCGCACGTAGCCGATGCGGTGGTTGAAGCGGATCGGGTAGTACGTCGTGTCGCCCACGACCACGACACGCGAGCCGGTGCCCGAGCCGTCGATGTTGCCGCTGTTGTAGTACGAGCCCTTCACGGCGCCGCCGGCCAGGGCGTACTTCTGCCCGCTCAGGACGCCGTACTTGCTCAGGGACTCGTTGTTCTTGTTCTGCACCGGCACGCCCGTGCCCGCGTACGCGCCGTCCTCGGGGTAGGCGCGGCCGTACACCGGGACGGAGCCGGCCCCGGCCTTGGCCGTGACCACGTCCGGGGTGCCGGCGGCGGTGGCGAACTGGCCGCCCCGGTTGTGGAACCAGGCCTTCTTGCCGCCGTACCAGATGGCCGTCCAGTCCTGCCGCGCCTCGGCGACCACGAACTCACCGCCGGCCAGGACCTTGTTGCCCCAGTTCCAGCCCTCGCTCCAGGTCTGGCTGCCCAGGTACGGGTCGGTGAGCGTGGCCGAGGAGGTGGACGGCGAGGAGTACAGGTAGGTGAAGTTCGCCGGCTGCGCGGGGACGGAGGCACCGTTGTTGGTGATCTTCGGCTGGTTCGCCGTGGTGAACGGCGGCACCACGCGGACCACCTGACCGGCCTTGTACGGGCCGCCCGGCCCCTCGGCGCCGGTGGGTGCGCCCAGCAGGCCCATGTAGTGGTTCCAGTCCCAGAACGGGCCCGGGTCCCAGTGCTGGGTCCTCACGTTCGCGTCCAGGACGCCCGGCACCTCGTCGTGGCCGATGATGTGCTCGCGGTCCAGCGGGACGCCGTACTTTCCGGCCAGGTACTTCACCAGCGCCGCCGAGGACTCGTACTGCGGCTCGGTGTACCAGCTGCCGTCCTTGATGGCGTATCCCTCGTGCTCGATGCCGATCGAGTGCATGTTGAGGGTCTTGTTGGCCGCGTGCCAGGCCTCGTTCTTGTTCTCGACGAGCTGGGTGACCAGACCGTCGGACGCCCGGATCAGGTAGTGGGCGCTGGCGTACGACAGGGAGTTCTGGAAGACGCCCAGGGCGCTGCTGTAGCTGCCCTCGGTGTCGTGGATCACGATCGAGGTGATCTCGTTGCCCGTCACCGGGCGGTTCGCCACGTTGTAGTTGCCCCAGTCGTCGATGCCGCCGTTCTGCTTGTAGGCGGCGGGACGGAAGTCACAGCTGAGGCCCGAGGGGCAGTCGGGGGCCGGAGCGGCGGTGGCGGCGGCCAGGTCCAGGTCCGCGGTGCGGTCCGGCCGCACGGCCGGGTCGGCCGGCAGGGTGAGGGACTGGCCGTCGGCGGTGACGCGCCGCTCACCGGTCCTGATCGACTCGTACACCCGCTGCGCGAACTGCCGCGCGCCCTTGGCGTCCGTCGACTGGCCGGCCCGGGCGACCGCCGGGTACCAGGCCCCCGGGTCCTCGGACAGCGAACCGGTCGCGTCCCGCTGGTACTCGGCGAGCAGGGCGGCGCCCGCCCGGATGCTCTCCCCGGAGTCGCCGCGCACCTCCTCGGGCGAGGCGTCGATGAGACCGGCCGCCTCGTCCAGGGTGTGCAGCCGCGGGTCGCTGGTGTCGACGGGCTCCTGGCGCAGGCTCCGGAGCGCCTTCCCGGCGTCGAAGTTCTTCTCGACGACCGGGTCGCCGCTGCGGTTCATGTGCTCGAGCCGGTGCTCGCGCTCCTCGGCGGAGCCGCCCTCCGGCAGGCTCTCCGGGTCGACGTCCGTGAGCCCCATCACGTTGTAGGCGCCGGTGGTGCTCGGCAGCCCGTCGTGGTCCTCCCAGCGCGTCTGCCGGTACGAGACCGCCATGAGCACGCTCTGCGGGACGCCGAACTCCTCCGCGGCCGCCCGGAACTCGTCCTGCAGCCGGGCCTGCCCCGCCGTCCCGGACCGGGTGGTGTCCGAGCCGAGGAGGCCCGGCGAGGCCAGGGCCAGGGTGCCGGCCGTGGTGGCGGCGGCCACGAGCGAGGCGACACCGTAGACGAGCAGTCTCTTCTTCTTGCGGTCTCTGCGATGGTCCGCGCTCAAGTCCCACCCCTGGTGTGCGCTCGGTCTGTATGTGAGATGTACATGATTCAAACGTCGAAGGCGCGTGAGGTTACCAACTCATGTCCCGCGGTCCGCGCGGGGGTGGCGTCTCACCTGTCGAGCCGTGCGAAAACCGCTTGGCGGGACCCCGTAGGGTTGAGGGGTGACCGTGAACGCTAAGACCAGCCCGAGCGCTGGCAACACCTGGCGAGACCTGCCCGCGGCGCAGCAGCCCGAGTACCCCGACACCGAGGCTCTGCGCGCAGTGATCGCGGACCTCGAGTCGTATCCGCCGCTCGTCTTCGCGGGCGAGTGCGACCAGCTGCGCGCCCGGATGGCGGCCGTCGCCAAGGGAGAGGCGTTCCTCCTCCAGGGCGGCGACTGCGCCGAGGCCTTCGACGCGGTGTCCGCGGACCACATCCGCAACAAGCTGAAGACGCTGCTCCAGATGGGCGCCGTCCTCACGTACGCCGCGTCCGTGCCCGTGGTGAAGGTCGGCCGGATCGCCGGCCAGTACTCCAAGCCCCGCTCCAAGCCGACCGAGACCCGCGACGGCGTGACGCTGCCGACCTACCGCGGCGACTCGGTCAACGGCTTCGACTTCACCGAGGCGGCCCGGATCCCGGACCCCGAGCGGCTCAAGCGCATGTACCACGCGTCGGCGTCCACGCTGAACCTGGTGCGCGCCTTCACCACCGGCGGTTACGCCGACCTGCGCCAGGTGCACGCCTGGAACCAGGACTTCGTGAAGTCCTCCCCCTCCGGCCAGCGCTACGAGCAGCTCGCCCGGGAGATCGACAACGCGCTGAACTTCATGCGGGCCTGCGGGACGGACCCGGCCGAGTTCCAGACCGTCGAGTTCTTCTCGTCGCACGAGGCGCTGCTGCTCGACTACGAGTCGGCGCTGACCCGGGTCGACTCGCGCACCGGGCAGCTGTACGACGTCTCCGGGCACATGGTGTGGATCGGTGAGCGCACCCGGCAGCTGGACCACGCGCACATCGAGTTCGCCTCGCGCATCCGCAACCCGATCGGGATCAAGCTCGGTCCCTCCACCACGGCCGAGGAGGCGCTCCAGTACATCGAGCGCCTCGACCCCGAGCGTGAGCCGGGCCGGCTGACCTTCATCGTCCGCATGGGCGCGGACAAGATCCGCGACAAGCTCCCCGAGCTGGTCGAGAAGGTCACCGCCTCGGGCGCGACCGTCGCCTGGATCACCGACCCGATGCACGGCAACACCTACGAGGCGGCCTCGGGTCACAAGACCCGCCGCTTCGACGACGTGCTCGACGAGGTCAAGGGCTTCTTCGAGGTGCACAAGAGCCTGGGCACCCACCCGGGCGGCATCCACGTGGAGCTGACCGGCGACGACGTCACCGAGTGCGTCGGCGGCGGCGACGAGATCTTCGTGGACGACCTGCACCAGCGCTACGAGACCGCCTGCGACCCGCGTCTGAACCGCAGCCAGTCGCTCGACCTGGCCTTCCTGGTGGCGGAGATGTACCGGGACCAGTGACGGTCCGCCCCTCGCGGGGGCTGGTGAATGGGGCGCGGGTCACACACGATCCGCGCCCCTCCACTTTTTTCGATCTTGCGTGATGGGTAAGGTTAGGTTTGCCTCACCGATCAGCGGGCCTTCCGGTCCTCGGTACGGCACGACCTTGTACCCGCTCGGGAGGTGAACCGCGTGTTCGTCTGCAGCTGCTTCGGAGTCACCGAGGAACAGGTGAAGGGCCACGCGGAGGCCGGGGCCTGCACGCCCCGGCAGATCGCCTCCGCCTGCAAGGCGGGCACCGACTGCGGCGGCTGCGTGCGCCGCATCCAGGCACTCCTCGGCCGCGGCGCCTGCCCCCGCCGGGAGCTGGCCGACCAGGGCGGACCGGTCCTCGCGGAGCTTCCCGAAGCCGCCTAGGGCGCGCCCCGGGTGTCCTCGGCCCTCAGAGCGAGCCCGGTCCCGACGGGTCCGGCTGGACCTGCTCGATGACCGTCGACAGGTAGAGCGACTCGCCCAGCTTCTCGATCAGGTCCAGCTGGGTCTCCAGGTAGTCGATGTGGTGCTCCTCGTCGGCGAGGATGGCCTCGAAGACGTTGGCCGACGTGATGTCGTTCTTGGCCCGCATCACCTCGACGCCCCGGCGCAGCCGGTCGATGGCCTCGATCTCGATCTCCCGGTCGGCCTGGAACATCTCGGTGACCGTCTGGCCGACCCGGACGTGGAACAGCCGCTGGTAGTTCGGCAGGCCGTCCAGGAGCAGGATGCGGTCGGTGAGCACCTCGGCGTGGCGCATCTCGTCGAAGGACTCCGCGCGCGTGTACTTCGCGAGCTTGGTCCAGCCCTTGTGGTCCTGCAGCTTCGCGTGCAGGAAGTACTGGTTGATCGCCGTCAGCTCGGCGGTCAGCTGCTCATTGAGGAACTCGATGACCTCGGGGTCGCCCTGCATCGCTTGACGCTCCTTCGAACGGGAACTGGCCTGTTGCGCCGCATGATTGCACCGGTGCAGAAGATCGTCCAGTAAGTCTCGACTTAGTAAGTAAGTACAGGCTTAGTCCATATCGCGTTACTTTGCCCGAATGTAAGAGGGGTGGGTCAGGGGCATCGGTCCGGGTCTGTCAGGATGGAGGCATGGGTCAGCCGGTGGGAAACGAATCGGGAGAAGGCGGTTCGCAAGGAGCGCAGCGGTTCGAGCTCCCGCCGGGACAGCGGCTCCAGCGGGGCTGGCCGGTCACCCACTACGGTCCGGTGCCCAAGTTCCGCCCCGAACGCTGGGAGTTCCGGGTCTTCGGCGCCACCGCCGACGGCGACAAGCGCGGCTGGACCCACGAGGAGTTCACCGCCCTGCCGTACACCACGGTCGTCGCCGACCTGCACTGCGTCACGAAGTTCAGCATGCTCGGCGCCGAGTGGGGCGGTGTCCCGGCCGCCACCATCCTGGACCTCGCCCCGCCCGCGCCCGCCGTCACCCACGTGATGGTGTGGGCGGAGTACGGGTTCAGCTCCAACCTCCGCCTGTCCGACTTCGCCGCCGAGGGCACCCTCTTCGCCACCCACAAGGACGGCGAGCTGCTCACCGCCGAGCACGGCTTCCCGCTGCGGCTGGTCGTCCCGCACCTGTACGCCTGGAAGGGCCCGAAGTGGGTCCGGGGCATCGAGTACATGACCGCCGACCGCCGCGGTTTCTGGGAGGAGCGGGGCTACCACAACATCGGCGACCCGTGGCGCGAGCAGCGCTACTCCTACCAGGAGGAACCCGGGGACGGCCCCGACCTCTGACCGTTCGGCGGTTCCCCGCGCCGGTCAGCCGTCGCGCAGCTTCTTCAGCCGCTCCACGTCCGCCGCGTGGCCCTCCTTGCCGCCCGGCGTCTCGATGACCAGCGGCACCCCCTCGGTCGCGGGGTGGGTCATCAGCGCCCGGAACGGGTCCTCGCCGATGTGGCCGGCGCCGATGTTCTCGTGCCGGTCCTTGTGGGCGCCGGCCACGTCCTTGGAGTCGTTGGCGTGGATCAGCCTCAGCCGGCCCTCACCGACCGCGTCCACCAGCAGGTCCAGGGTCTGGTGCATGCCCGCCGGGCCGGTCAGGTCGTGCCCGGCCGCGAAGACGTGACAGGTGTCCAGGCACACGCCGAGCTTCGGGTGGGCGTCCAGCGCCTCGAAGTAGGGCCCGAAGTCCCAGGTCCGTGAGCACAGGGAGGCGCCCTGGCCGGCGGTCGACTCCAGCAGCAGGTACGGGTCGTCGTCGTGGGTCAGCTCGTCGAGCAGCGGCAGCAGGTGCTCCCGCACCTGCTTCAGCGCCACCGACCGGTCCCGGCCGCCGGTGGCGCTGCCGGTGTGCACGACCACGCCGAGCGCGCCGATCGCCCGCCCCCGCCGCAGCGAGTGGCGCAGCGAGTCCACGGACCGCTCCACCGTCGCCTCGGTGTGCGAACCGAAGTTGATCAGGTACGGCGCGTGCACGTACGCGGGGATCGACTCCGCCGCGCAGGCCTCCCGGAACGCCTCGTCCTGCCGGGGGTTGCCCGCCGGTGTGGCCCAGCCGCGCGGGTTGGCGACGAAGACCTGCACGGCCTCGGCCTTCAGCTCACGGGCGTAGGACAGGCCCACGGAGTGCAGGCCCCCGGCCACCGGGACGTGACCGCCGACGGGGTTGCGGACGGGCGCGGGGGAGAGAGCCGACTGTTGACTGTTCACCCATTCAGGGTGTCATGACCGGTCGCCGCTCCGGGCCGTGAGAGCCGTCACCTGATGGTGATCTTGATGGTGGAGCCCTTGGGGGCCGTGTCCCCGCCGTCCACGGACTGGTCCTTCACGGTGTCGCCGAACAGCCCGAGCAGACCCCGGTCCTCGTCCACCTCGAAGCCGGCGTCCCCGAGCTTCCGCTTGGCGTCGTCCACGCTGTCCCCGACCACGTCCGGCACCTCGATCATCTCGGGTCCCTTGGACACCGTGAGCGTCACCGTGTCGCCCTCGGCCGCCCGGCTGCCCGGGTCCGGCGTCTGCCGGGCGACCTGGCCCCGGTCGTACTCGGAGTGCACCTGCGCGGAGGCGACCTTCACCTTCAGACCGGCCTCGGTCAGCTCCGCCTTCGCGTCGGCCAGGTCGTCACCGGTGACGTCCGGGAGGTCGATGGGGCTGCCCTTGCTGACGACCAGGGCGACCGCCGAGCCGGCCCGCACGGTGGTGCCGGTGGCGGGCTCGGTGGAGACCACGAAGCCCTTGGGGGTGTCCTCGCTGAACTCCCGGGTCACCATGCCCGGCTCCAGCCCCTCGTCCTTCAGCAGGGTCCGCGCGCGGTCCAGCCGGTAGCCCGCGACGTCCGGCAGCTTCACGGTGTCGGGGCCGTCGGAGACCGTGAACGACACGGAGTCGTTCTTGCGGATACGGGCGCCCGCGCCGGGGTCCGTGCTGATGACCTTCCCGCGCTCCACCGTGTCGCTGTAGGCGTGCCGGACCTTGCCGACGTCCAGGCCGGAGTCCTCCAGCCGGTCCCGGGCCTCGGCCTCGCTCTTGGACAGCACCGCCGGCACCTTGGTGAACTGACCGGAGTTGATGTACCAGACGCCCGTGCCGACCCCGAGGACCAGCAGGACGGCGACGACGATCGCGAGCGGGCCGCGCCGCAGCTCCGGACGCCGGCGCCGGGGCGGCGGCGGGGGAGCGGCCAGCCGGCTGGTGCGGTCGATGCCGTCCGCGGGGAACGCGTGGGCCCGGCCGCCGCCCCCGTCCTCGTCGACGGGCAGCGGGCGCATCGGGGAGGTCAGCGCGCGCGGGATCACGCTCGTGCGGTCCTCGGCGTTGTCGTGCTCGCCGCCGATCGCCTGCGGCGGCACCGCGTCCAGCTGCTCCGTGCTCAGCGCCGCGCGCGCGAGGCGCGCCTGCGCGAGCAGCGTCACGGCGTCGTGCGGACGGATCTCGGGGTTGCGGGCGGTGGCCGTCGCGACCAGCTCGTCCAGCTCGTACGCCATCTCCGGGACGGCGGCCGACGGCGGCGGGACGTCCTCGTGGAGGTGCTTGTAGAGGATCTGGGCCGGGGAGTCGCCCTCGTGGGGCTTGCCGCCGGTCAGCATCTCGTACAGGACGACACCGCAGGCGTACACGTCGACCCTCGGGTCGGCGGTGCCCTGCTCGATCTGCTCCGGCGCGAGGTAGGAGACGGTGCCGAGGACGGACCCGGTGGTGTGCGTCACCGTGTCCACGGCCCGGACCAGCCCGAAGTCGGCGACCTTGACCCGGCCGTCGTCCCCTATGAGCACGTTCTCCGGCTTCATGTCGCGGTGCACGAACCCGGCCCGGTGCGCGGCGCCCAGCGCGGCCAGTACCGGCTCCAGGATGTCCAGCGCGGCCCGCGGCCGGAGCGCCCCGCGCTCGCGCAGCACGTCGCGCAGGGTGCAGCCGGCGATGTACTCCATCGCCAGGTAGACGTACGCCCCCTCGGCGCCCTGGTCGAAGACCTGCACCACGTTGGGGTGGTCGAGCCGGGCGACGGACTTCGCCTCCCGGATGAAGCGCTCCACGAAGGTGACGTCGGTCGCGAGCGTCGGGTGCATCACCTTCAGCGCGAGCACGCGGTCCAGGCGGGTGTCCACGGCCCGGTAGACCGTGGCCATCCCGCCGACCGCGATCCGCGCCTCGACGCGGTACCGGCCGTCGAGCAGCTGCCCGACGAGGGGGTCCTGAAGGGTCGTGTCCACGCAGGTGAGTGTACGAGCCACCACGGACACCCCGTGCTGCCGTCGGCGATCGGGGGCGGTACTGCAGCGCACCTGTGACGTACTGCACCGGAGCGGCGGGCCCGGTTGCCGGTGCTCAGAAAGCGGGCCGCTCCGGGTCCAGCGCCGCCCTGCCCTCGGACGGGGAGGACGCCTCGGCGAAACGCCGACGCGGGATCCGTCCCGCCCGCCGGGCCAGCCGCCCCGCCTCGACCGCGGCCCGCATCGCGCCGGCCATCAGCACCGGCTCCTGCGCGCGCGTGACCGCCGACGCGAGCATCACCCCCGCGCACCCCAGCTCCATCGCGAGCGCCACGTCGGACGCCGTACCGGCCCCCGCGTCCAGGATCACCGGCACGCGCGCGTGCTCCACGATCAGCTCGAAGTTGTGCGGGTTGCGGATACCGAGCCCGGACCCGATCGGCGAGCCCAGCGGCATGATCGCCGCACAGCCGACGTCCTCCAGCTTCCGCGCGAGGACCGGGTCGTCGTTCGTGTACGGCAGCACCGTGAACCCGTCGTCGACCAGTGTCTCCGCCGCGTCCAGCAGCTCGATCGGGTCCGGCAGCAGGGTGCGCTCGTCGGCGATGACCTCCAGTTTGACCAGGTCCGTGCCGAGCGCCTCGCGTGCCAGGCGGGCCGTGAGGACGGCCTCCCCGGCGGTGAAGCAGCCGGCCGTGTTCGGCAGCACCCGGATACCGAGCCGCTCCAGCACGGACAGCACGGACCCGTGCACCGAGGCGTCCACCCGCCGCATCGCGACGGTCGTCAGCTCCGTGCCGGAGGCCAGGAGGGCGCGCTCCAGCACATCGAGGCTGGGGGCCCCGCCCGTGCCCATGATCAGGCGGGACGCGTAGGACGTACCGCCGAGGACGAAGGGGTCGTCGGCCATGGTCAGCCTCCTTGGACAGCGGTGAGGACCTCGACGCGGTCGCCGTCGGCCAGGGCGGTGGCGGACCACCGCGCGCGCGGGACGACGGTCTCGTTCAGGGCGGCGGCGACTCCGGACGGCGCCGCGGTGAGCGTGCCCACCAGGGCGTCCAGGGCCGTTCCGGGAGCCACCTCGCGCGGCTCGCCGTTGACGGAGATGTTCATGCGGACTGCTCCGAGAGTGCGGGAGCGGCGCTGAAACGCCGCGGGGTGAAGGGGCGGGCCTCGGGCGGCAGCTCCCCGGTGGTCAGGACGTGCGCCATGGCGTCGCCGGTCACCGGGGTGAGCAGGACGCCGTTGCGGTAGTGCCCGGTGGCCAGCAGCAGCCCCTCCAGGCCGGTCGGACCCAGCAGCGGGGCGTTGTCCGGGGAGCCCGGGCGCAGGCCCGCGCGGGTCTCCGTCAGGGGCAGCTCGGTGATGCCGGGGACCAGCTCGTGGGCGTCGCGCAGCAGCTCGTAGACGCCGCCCGCGGTCACCGTCGTGTCCCAGCCCAGCTCCTCGCTGGTGGCGCCGACGACCAGCTCGCCGCTCTCCCGGGGCACCAGGTAGAGCGGGTTGCCGCGCACCACGGCCCGGACCGTCCGGTTCAGCAGGGGCCCGTGCGCCGCCGGCATCGCCAGCCGCAGCACCTGCCCCTTCACCGGCCGCACCGGCGGCAGCACGTCGTCCGGGACCCCGGCGAGCCGTCCGCTCAGGCTGCCCCCGGCCAGCACCATCTGCCCGGCCTCCAGGACCCTCCCGTCGGCCGTGACCACCCCCGTGGCCCGCTCCCCGCGGCCGACGGCGAGCCGCTCCGCCCACACCCGGTGGAACACCACGCCCGCGCCCTCGCAGGCGGCCAGGAGCGCGGCGGCCAGCCGCCGGGGGTCGATCTGGTGGTCGCCGTCCACCCGGAGCCCGCCGCGCACGCCCGGCGCGAGCATCGGTTCCAGACGGCGGCACTCGCGCCCCGACAGCCACTCGGCCTCCAGCCCCGACCGCTGCTGGAGCGCGTGCAGTTCCCGCAGGTGGGCGCGGTCGTCGGCGTCCAGCGCGACGGCGAGGGTGCCGCAGCGGCGGTAGCCGAGGTCGTGGCCCGTGAGGTCGGCCAGCTCCGCCGCGAACTCGGGGTAGCGGCGGGCCGAGGCGAGGTTCAGGGCGAGCAGCGTCTGCTCGCCGTAGTGCAGTTCCGTGACGGCGGCCAGCATCCCGGCCGCCACCTGGGCGGCCCCGCCGCCCGGCTCCGGGTCGACGAGGACCGTGGCGAGCCCCCGCTGCGCGGCCCGCCAGGCCGTGACCAGGCCGATGATCCCGCCGCCGACGACCAGGACGTCGGATGCGCGGGACGACGTGTGTGACGGAGACGACATGGGCGTCCAGCCCCTCCCTTCGCCGGCATGACCCGGATCAGGTTCGTACGGTCGGAGGCCGCCAGCCTCCCTCTCAGCCCGGTGCGTCCGGGCTCCCGCGAGTGCTTTACGTTGGCCACCCTAGCCCGCTGCCCAGCACACGTGTAAGGGAGCCCATGCCCATGGCGCGTTCACTCGACGGTCTCGTCCTCGCCCCGGTCGCCGACCAGGCACCCGGCCAGGTGGGCACGCGCACCCGGTTCGGCTACCACGAGCGGGACGGCGCCGTGTGGGCCGAGTACGAGGGCGGCGACGTGGTCCTCGGCCGCCTGGTGGGCACCCGGGAGGGCGACCGGCTCGACTTCCGGTACGTGCAGCTCGGGACCGACGGCGGCACGTCCTCGGGCCACTGCGTCTCGACCGTCGTCGAGCTGCCGGACGGTCGGGTGCGCCTGGAGGAGACCTGGGAGTGGGAGTCGCGGCCGGGCAGTGGGACGAGCGTTGTGGAACAGGTCACTCCGTACGAGCACTGACTGACAGAACGTCAGGTGTCTAAGGTGATCAGGTGAGCGAGCAGACGCAGGAGCAGACCCGGGAACGGGCGGCGGACGCGGAGCGCCGTGTGGTCGTCGTGGGCGCGGGCATGGCGGGCGTGCAGACCGCCGTCGCCCTGCGGGAGCAGGGGTTCACCGGCACCGTGACGCTGATCGGCGCCGAGCCGCACCAGCCGTACGACCGGCCCCCGCTGTCCAAGGCCGTCCTGCTCGGCACCGCCGAGGGCTCCGCCTTCGACGTCGACTTCGAGGCACTCGACATCACCCTGCGGCTCGGCTGCGAGGCCCTGGGCGTCCGTCCCGGCGCCCACCTCCTGGACACCTCCGCCGGACCCGTGCCCTACGACGCCCTGGTCCTCGCGACCGGCGCCGAACCGGTCCGGCTCCCCGGCGCCGAGGGCGTGCCCGGCGTGCACCTGCTGCGCACCCTGGACGACGCCGAACGGCTGCGCCCGGTGCTGGCCCGGCAGCACGACATCGTGGTCGTCGGCGCCGGCTGGATCGGCGCGGAGTTCGCCACCGCCGCGCGGGAGGCGGGCTGCGCGGTGACCGTCGTGGAGGCCGCCGACCGGCCCCTCGCCGGAGCGCTGCCCGCCGAGGTCGCCGGGCCGATGGCCGCCTGGTACGCCGAGGCCGGCGCCGTACTGCGCACGCACGCGCGCGTGGAGCGCGTCGAGCCCGCCGCGGACGGCGGGCCGGGGCACGTGGTCCTCGACGACGGCTCCCGGCTGCCCGCCGGCGCGGTCGTCGTCGGCATCGGCGCCCGGCCCGCCACCGCGTGGCTCGCCGGCTCCGGGATCGACCTCGGCGAGCACGGCGACGTGCCGGCCGACGACCGCCTGCGCACCTCCGCCCCGGACGTCTACGCGGTCGGCGACTGCGCGTCCTTCCCCTCCGCCCGCTACGGGGAGCGGCTGCTGGTGCACCACTGGGACAACGCCCTCCAGGGCCCGCGCACGGTCGCCGCCGCCATCGTCGGCGCCCCCGCGGACGAGGCCCCCGAGGCCTACGACCCGGTGCCGTACTTCTGGTCCGAGCAGTTCGGCCGCTTCGTCCAGTACGCCGGCCACCACACGGCCGCCGACGCCACCCTCTGGCGCGGTGACCCCGCGGGGCCCGCCTGGTCGGTCTGCTGGCTGCGCGAGGACCGCCTGGTCGCCCTGCTGGCGGTCGGCCGCCCCCGGGACCTGGCGCAGGGCAGACGCCTGATCCAGGCGGGCACGAGGATGGACCCGCGGCTGCTGACCGACCCGGCGAGACCCCTCAAGGCGGCGACGGCGTAGCCCTTCCGCGGCCTTCCGCCCGTCCTTCCGCCCCCGGCCCGGGTGCCGTGACGGACGGGTCCGGTTTCCCACTGTCAGTGCCGGATGGCAGGCTTGTGGACGTGACCGAGATTGACGCAAAGACCGACGCGCTCGTGCCTGCCTGGCTCACCGTCCCCGACATCGCCGAGATGCTCGGCGTCGAGGTGACCCGCGTACGCCAGCTGATCAAGGAAGGCCAGCTCATCGCCGTCCGCCGCGGCGAGAACCGCGCGCTGCACATCCCGGCGGCCTTCATCGACGAGGACAAGGTCGTCAAGGGCCTGGTCGGGACCCTGACGCTGCTGCGGGACGACGGCTTCACGGCCGAGGAGATGCTGGAGTGGCTCTTCACGCCGGACCCGTCCCTGCCCGGCACCCCCGCCCAGGCGCTGAGCGAGAATCGCGGCACGGAGGTGAAGCGCCGCGCCCAGGCGCTCGCCGTCTGACCTGACCCGTCCTCGCGCCCGGCACCCGGGTGCGGTACGGTCCGGCCCGCCGCCCCGACCCAGGGGCGGCGGCGCCGCATTCCGCGTGCCCGCGGCCCTCGCAGGGGGCCCTCGGTGCCGAGCCGTACCGGCCCCGGGCCGCCGGCCGTATCCATCCGAGGGGCCGGGCGGGGTGACGAGACACCCGCACCGTGGCCGCCGAGGCCCGTCCACCGAGGCCGTGCGCCCCTCGCGGGCCCACGCCACCGACCTGGGGGAACCCGCATGCCCGCATCAGACGCCAGCACCGCCCGCGCCCGGCTCGCCGACGCCCGGCTCTACCTCTGCACGGACGCCCGTCGCGACCAGGGAGACCTGCCCGAGTTCCTGGACGCGGTGCTGGCCGGCGGCGTCGACATCGTGCAGCTGCGCGACAAGGGCATGGAGGCGGCCGAGGAACTGGAGCACCTGGAGGTCTTCGCCGACGCCTGCGCCCGCCACGGCAAGCTCCTCGCGGTCAACGACCGGGCGGACGTCGCGCACGCCGCCCGCGCCGACGTGCTCCACCTCGGCCAGGGCGACCTTCCGGTGCCCGCCGCCCGCGCGATCCTCGGCGACGACGTCCTCGTCGGCCGTTCCACCCACGCCGACTCCGAGGCCGCCGCCGCCGCCGTCCAGGACGGCGTGGACTACTTCTGCACCGGCCCGTGCTGGCCGACCCCCACCAAGCCCGGCCGGCACGCGCCCGGCCTCGACCTGGTGCGGTACACGGCGTCCCTGGGCACCGACCGCCCCTGGTTCGCCATCGGAGGCATCGACCTCGGCAATCTCGACGAGGTCCTGGAGGCCGGTGCCCGGCGCGTCGTCGTGGTCCGCGCGATCACGGCCGCCGACGACCCGGGCGCGGCGGCGGCCGACTTCGCGAAGCGGCTCCGTCAGGCGTAGCAAGACGACGTGCCGCGTCAGGCGTAGCGAGACGGCTGCGTCGGACGGAGCGAAGCGGCTGCGTCAGACGCCGTGCGGCGGATGCCGGAGGCATGTGTCCCAAAGGGTGGACAACAAATCGACAATGCGGACAAATCTCCCGCATCCGGTTGGGTGACCGCCGCCCCCTGACTAACCTGCCCGTATGGCCCTCGGAACCGCATCCACCAGGACTGATCGCGCACGCACCGTGCGCGACATCCTGGCCACCGGCAAGACGACCTGCTCGTTCGAGTTCTCGGCACCGAAGACGCCCAAGGGCGAGAAGAACCTGTGGAGCGCGCTGCGGCGGGTGGAAGCGGTCGCCCCGGACTTCGTCTCCGTGACCTACGGCGCCGGCGGTTCCACGCGCGCCGGCACGGTCAAGGAGACCCAGCAGATCGTCGCCGACACGACGCTGACCCCCGTCGCCCACCTCACCGCGGTCGACCACTCCATCGCCGAGCTGCGCAACATCATCGGCCAGTACGCCGACGCCGGCATCCGCAACATGCTGGCCGTGCGCGGCGACCCCCCCGGGGACCCCATGGCCGACTGGATCGCGCACCCCGAGGGCCTGACCTACGCCGCCGAACTCGTCGAACTCATCAAGGAGTCGGGCGACTTCTGCGTCGGCGTCGCCGCCTTCCCGGAGATGCACCCGCGGTCCGCGGACTGGGACACGGACGTCGCCCGCTTCGTCGACAAGTGCCGGGCCGGCGCCGACTACGCGATCACGCAGATGTTCTTCCAGCCCGAGTCCTACCTGCGCCTGCGCGACCGGGTCACCGCGGCCGGCTGCGAGACCCCGGTGATCCCCGAGGTGATGCCGGTGACCAGTGTGAAGATGCTGGAGAGGTTGCCGAAGCTCAGCAACGCCTCGTTCCCGGCCGAGCTGGAAGAGCGGATCCTCACAGCCAAGGACGATCCGGCCGCTGTACGCTCCATCGGTATCGAGTTCGCCACGGAGTTCTGCGCGCGGCTGCTGGCCGAGGGTGTGCCCGGACTGCACTTCATCACGCTGAACAACTCCACGGCGACCCTGGAAATCTACGAGAACCTGGGCCTGCACCACTCACCGCGGGCCTAGACCGGCCGCACATACTTGCGACACACTGCGTAGCGGCCACTGGGAGAGGGGCGTACATGGGCTGGGCGGTCCTCTACATCGCGTTCGGCATCGTCGCACTGTGGCTGCTCGGCGAGGTGCTGCTGCAGTACAAGGCGCGGCTGCGCTTCCGGCTGCTCGCCTTCGGCGGCTTCCTCGGTGTGGTGGCCGGTGTGCTGATGTCGAACGTCATCGTCATCGGGCTGGGCGCCGCCGCCTTCGCGGTCGGCCAGACCTACGTCACGTTGTCGTTCCGCCGCGGCTTCGAGGCCGGGTGGGCGGTCAACGCCCCGGCGGGCCTCGCCGCCCGGCGCGGCCGCCCCGAACGGGGCCGCCAGGAGCCGACGTTGGAGGTCACCGGCCTCGAAGCGGCCGGGAGCGGCCCGGACGGCCGGGACGCCTACGACGACGGACTCGCGCAGGCCCAGGGACCGGGCCAGGGCGGCCTCCCCTACGGCCACGACGACTACGACCGCGACGACGTCTTCACCCCGGCCCGCCCCGTCGACCCCACGGCCGCCGAGACCACCGCCGTCTACGAGCCGCAGCCCATGCCGGACGACACCGGCTCCTACGGCGTGTACGCCGACACCGGCTACGGCCACGACCAGCAGGCACCGGCCGCCCAGGGCGCCGACCAGGCCTACGCCTACGACTACTCCGGCTACGGCCAGCAGGGCTACGGGTACGACACCGGCGGCCAGCAGCAGTACGCCGCCTACTCCGACCCGTACATCGGCACCCACACCTACGGCGGGGCGTCCTACGACACGGGCGGCTACGACACGGCGGGCGGCCAGCAGTACGGCCAGCAGGGCTACGGGCAGGACCCGTACGCCACCGCAGCGCCCGGCGGTCACGGCGGGGAGACCCCGGCCGGCGGCGTCTGGGTGCCGCAGCAGCGCAGCACCGACGACCCCTACGGCGGCGAACTCCCGCCCGAGCAGCCCTACCCGTACCAGGGCAACGGCCAGACCCAGGGCCAGGGCCAGGGCTACGACGAGCAGTACCGCTACTGACCGCGTCCGATCCGCCCGGTGACCAGCCCCCGGCCGCTCACCGGGAGCCCTGGAACGCCGGTCCCTCCACGACGAGTCCGGCGACCAGCGCGCCCGACATGCCCGCGTGCGGGAGGCCCCCACCGGGGTGCGACCAGCCCCCGACCGTGAACAGCCCCTGCGTGCGCGTGCCGTTCGCCGGGTGCAGCAGACGTCCCTCCGCGCCCGCCAGCGCCGGCACCGGGACCGCGCCGTCGGTCACGCCGGTGGCCGCCGCGACCCCGGCCGGGGTGCACACCTCGTGCCACAGCAGACGGTCGCGCAGTCCGGGCACCGCCCGCTCGGCGACGTCGATCAGCCGCTCGGCCCGCAGGCCGAACACCTCCGTCGCCGCCCGGTCCGAGTCGCCGCCCAGGGCGGGCACCGTCGCGGTGAGCGTGAGAGCCTCGTGCTCCGCGTCCGGGACCAGGGCCGCGTCCTCGGGCCGGAGCACCGTCACCGTCGGCTGCGCGGCCATGCCGGGCGTCGCCCCGAACAGGCAGTCCAACTCGCCCGCGCGGTCCGGGGAATGCACCACCGTCCGGTGCGCCACCCCCTCCGGACGGGCGCCCCGCAGCGCCAGCAGCACCGTCAGCCGGCTCGCCGCACCGCGCTGCGGCGCCACCTCGCCGCCCCGCACCCGCGCATCCCCGCAGAGGCGGTCCAGCACGTCCGGCGCCACCCCGGCGACCACGAACTCGGCCTCGTGCACGGCACCGTCGGCCAGCTCCACGCCGGCCGCCCGGCCGTCCTTCACGACGACCCCGGCGACCTCGGCGTCGAAGCGGAACTCGACCCGGCGCGCCAGGCACCGCTCGTACACCGCCCGCGCCAGCTCCCGCAGCCCGCCGCCGCGCACGTACCACGTGCCGAAGGCGTACTCCATGTACGGCAGTACCGCGGCGTTCGCCGGGGCGGTGCGGGGATCGAGGCCGTACGCCAGCGCGTGGCTCTCCAGGAGGGCGGCGAGCCGCGGGTCGCGCAGCTCCCAGGCGCCGACCTCGGCGAGCGTGCCGGCCCGGCGGGTGCGCAGCAGGCGCCTGTGCGGGACCGCCGGATAGGGCTCGCGCGCGGCCAGCACCTCCCAGTTCGGCCACAGGGGCTCCTCCAGCAGGGGGCGGCGGGTGCGGTCCCAGGTCTCCCGGGCCCGCACCAGGAAGTCGCCCCAACGCTGCCCGGTGTCCCCACCGAGCGCCGCGTCCAGGGCGGCGACCACGCCGGCCCGCGAGGCGTTCGGCAGCGAGACCTCGGTGCCGTCCGCGAACACGTGCCGGGACGAGGGGTCGACCTGGACCAGCTCGACGCAGGACTCCAGCGGCTCCTTGCCGGTCTTGACGAACAGATCGCGCCAGACCGCCGGCAACGGCAGCAGACCCGGACCGGTGTCGAAGGAGAACCCGTCCCGCTCGAAACGGCGCAGGGCCCCGCCGTACGTCGTCGTCCGCTCGTACACCACCACCCGGTGGCCCGCGACGGCCAGCCGGGCGGCGGCCGCCATCGCGCCCATCCCGGCGCCGATCACCGCAATCCGTGCCATGCCAGGGACTTTATCCGCCGCCACCGACAACCCCGCTCCAGGGGCTGGCACCGCGCCCACCTGCGGGAACGGCCGACAGCGGACCCGGACCCGAGTACCCGGACGGACGCGCGCGTGACCGGTCGACGGCCCACCGCCGTGGGCCGGGGTGCGCACCCTTGAGTACGGCTACCTAGTCCGTCAGATGAGTACGCGCGCGGATGGGCCCCGACCTGCGGAAACGAGAGAGTGGAGGCACGGAGAGGGGCACGGCCGCGGACCGGCGACACGGGGCGCCGGAACGGGGCCGGGCCCACGATCCGCTCCTTCCGTCGACCTGGTCGGCGGGAGCGAGGCACGGGGGAGCCCGCGGGTACGACCTGGGACGGTCGTACCGCCGGGGGACGTACGGGGGAGAAGGCGCCGGTCCGACGGTGGCCCGCGGGGGACGCGGCCACCACGGACCGGCGTTCTTCGTGCGCGGGCGCGGGCCCGGTGCCTCAGGGGCGGCCGCTCACGCGCCCCTGGAGCAGCCGGGACAGGGCCGCGTGCACGTCGTCGAGGGAGCGTTCCGGCTGGAACGACTTCCAGTCCAGCGCGGCCACCAGCACCATGCCGACCAGTGCGGCGGCGGTCAGCGGCACGTCGATCTCCTCGCTGAACTCACCGCTCGCCACGCCCTCGCGCAGCACCCCCTCCACCACCGCGACGGCCTCCTGCCGCACCACCAGCAGCGTCGACTGCCAGGCCCGGTTCGTACGCCACAGCTCGGCCACGTAGAGCTGGGTGAAGGCCGGGTAGCGGTCGATGAAGGCGAGCCCCGCGCGGATCATCGCGTCCAGGGCGTCCACCCGGCCGCGGCCCTCGCGCGCCGCCTGCTCCGCGGCCTCGCGCAGCGACGCGGTGAGAAGCCCGACACCATGGCGCAGCAGCTCCTCGAAGAGGACGGACTTGCTGGCGAAGTTGTAGTAGACGGTGCCCTTCGCGACGCCCGCGCGTTCGGCGATCTCGTCCACCGTGGTGGCGGAGAAGCCCTGCTCGGCGATGAGGGTCACGGCCGCCTCGTAGAGCTTCTGCCGGGTGGCCTCGCGCCGGCTGCTGCCCTGCGAGGTGGCGCTGCTGCTTTCCATGGTCCCGATTGTCACAGCACCGCCCTCGGGGGCGTCACCGCAGGGCCCGGGGTGTTCACAGGGTCAGCTCCGGGTGCAGCCGGTCGAGCGTCCACACCTGCCGGCGGCGGGCCGACAGGGCGGTCAGCGCGAGCGCCGCCGCGGTGAAGGCGGCGAGCACCACGCACGCGTGCCACACCGGTTCCAGCCCGCCGCCCGTGATGAGCCGCCTGAGGGCCTCGACGACATGGCTCATCGGCAGGAAGGGGTGGATCGCGTTGAAGAAGCCCGGACTGGTCTGGACGGGGTACGTGCCGCCAGCGGACGTCAGCTGGAGCATCAGCAGCGCGAGCACCAGGATGCGGCCCGCCGCCCCGAAGCGGGCGTTCAGCCACTGCACGATCGCCGCGAAGCACGCCGTCACCAGGAACAGGAAGCCCACCGTCCCGGCCGCCCGGACCATCTGGAGGCCGACCGCCCAGTGCAGCACCGCCATCAGGGCCGTCGTCTGGAGGACCCCGAGCGCCACCACCGGCAGCCAGCCCGCCAGCGCGATCCGCCGGGCCGACGCCCCCGCGGCGAGCGCCCGCCGGTTCAGCGGCGGGATCAGCATGTACGCCACCATGGCGCCCACCCACAGGGACAGCGGGATGAAGTACGGGGCGAAACCGGTGCCGTAGTTCGGCGCCTGGTGCAGGGACTCGGAGGCGAGCCGGACGGGGTCCGCCATCACGGCGGTGCGCCGGTCGCGCTCCCGCTCGTCGTAGTCGGGGATCTTCTCGGCGCCGTCGTGCAGCCCGCCGGCGAGCTTCCCGGAACCGTCGACCAGCTTGAACATGCCGCCGTTCAGGTCGTGGGCGCCGACCCGGAGCGCGCCCACCCCCTCGTCCAGGTCCTTCGCGCCGGTCTTGGCCGTGCCGAGTCCCTTGTGGAGCGTCTTGGCGCCGGCGGCGACCTTGCCGGCGCCCGTGTTCAGGTCGTTGACCTTCTTGACGGCGTCGTCGAGGTCCTCGGAGAGGTTCGGTGCCCGGTCGGCGAGGGCCTGCGCCTGCTTCTGGAGGTCGGCCAGGTGCCCGTCGAGGGTCTTCAGCTGCTCCGCGTGGTCGGTGACCAGGCCGCTGACGTCGTCGGCGACGCTCGCCACGGACGCAGAGGCGTCCCGGGCCTTCTCCAGGTCCGGGCAGGCCGCGTCGGGCAGCGCGGGGTCCGCACACCGTGTCCGGTACACCGCGGCCAGCGCGTCGGACTCCGCGCGGGCGTCCTTCGCGGCCGCGGGGGCCTCGTCCACCAGGGCGTCCAGGTCCTCGCGGATCGTGCCGGAGGAGTCGGCGACGAACTGGGCCGTCTCACCGATGGTCCGCTCGTTGTCCTCCAGGAAGGGCCCCACCCGTCCGGCGGCGTCGTTGACCCGGTCGGCGAGCTTCTGGGTGCCGTCCGCGACCTGCCGCGAGCCCTTCTCCAGGTCACCGGCCCCGGTGTCGAGCTTCCGCAGGCCCTTGGAGAGTCTGCCGCTGCCGTCCTCGGCGTCCTTGAGGCCGTCGGCCAGGTCCTTGGAGCCCTTCTCCGCCTTCCCGATGCCGCCCTCCAGCTCGTCGGCGCCCTTGGCCGCCTCCACGGTCTCGCCGTGGATGTCGGAGAAGGAGATGAAGATCCGGTCCAGGAACGACCGCGACGCCTTGCCGGACGCCGCCTCGCGCACCTCGCCGAACACGGTCCGCGAGATCTGCCCGACGATGTAGTTGTTCGCGTCGTTCGTGCGCACCCGCAGCGCGCCGGTCTCCGGCGAGTCGCCCCCGCTGGAGGCGATGCGGCGGCTGAGGTCCGCGGGCATGGTCAGCGACAGGTAGTACGTGCCGTTCTCGACGCCGCGTCGGGCCTCGGCGGCGCTCACCTCGTGCCAGTCGAAGACCTTGCTCTCGCGCAGCCCCTCGGTGATGTCGTCGCCCGCCGTGAGCCTCTCGCCGTGCGAGGTCGCTCCCCGGTCGTCGTTCACCAGGGCCACGGGGATGCGGTCCAGGCGCCCGTACGGGTCCCAGAACGACCACAGGTACAGGGCGCCGTAGAGCAGCGGCAGCAGCAGCAGCGCGACCAGGGCGGCCCGCGGCAGCCGTCCGCGCCCGAAGCGCCTGAGCTCAAGGGCGGCCAGTCTCGGCGAGCGCATCGGCGGCCTCCTCCGTCCCGTTCTCGGCGTCCTTGCCGCGCCGTGCGCCGGTGGTCGTCCCGTCGTCCGTCGGGTCCTCCCCGGGGGGCGTCTCGGGCTCCGGCGTCGCGGGCTCCGGGCCCTCGGGCTCCGCGTCCTCGGGCCGGGACGAGACGGTCACCGCTCCTTCGGGCGGCTCGCCGCACACCGCCAGGACGGTCGTGCCCGACGCGGCGACCGAGGCGAGCAGGGACCAGATCTCGGCCCGCTCGGCGGCCGACAGCTTGAGATCGGCGTCGTCGACCCCCAGCAACCGGGGTCGGCCGATCAACGCCAGCGCGACCGACAGCCGCAGCGCCTCGGTGCGCTCCAGATCCCGTACGGCGGTCCGCAGCCCCTTGGGCAGCGTGCGCGGGTCCAGTCCGGCCGCGGTCAGCGCCTCGTCGACCCGCAGCCGCTCCCGCGCCGTCCGCTCCCCGCGCGGGCGCAGCAGACCGCGCACCGAGTCGCCGAAACGGCGCTGCAGCAGCGCACGCTCCCGCAGGTGCTCGGCGACGGTCAGGGCCGGGTCGAGGTCCGTGACACCCGGCACGTGGGCCAGGGCGCTGACCCGGCGCAGGGCGGCCATCCGCCGGGGCAGTCGCAGGCCGCCCACGGTCGCCGTCCCCTCCGTCGGCCGCATCCGGCCCGTCAGCGCGAGCAGCAGGCAGGTGCGGCCCGAGCCCGACGGTCCCGCCACCGCGACGAGCGAGCCGGGCTCCGCGTCGACGCGGACCCCCCGGAACGCCCAACCGCGTGGCCCCCTGAGTCCGAAGTCGCGGGCCGTCACCGCGAGCCCGAGCGGACCGTCCACGCCGCCTCACCCCTCGATCCCCTCGGACCGGCGCCCGGGAGCTTTAAACTGACTGGTCAGTGCAAAAGCTAACCCGAACCTACGGTCGAGGCAAAAGCCCTGGTCAGAACGGATTGTCAGTGGCATACCTCACGATGGGCACATACGGCACCTCTCACAGTGCGTGCCGTCACGAAGACGACAGGAGGATCGTCATGGCCCACTCGTCCGCAGCCGCCGCCCGGCGCCGCGCAACCGGCCCTGCACCCTCACTGACCGGTCCGGCGAGCGACGTGCACCCCGTGCTGCGCCGGACGACCGCCCCGCCCGCCGCCCTCGACCTGCTCGCGCAGGCACGGGCCGGTCTGGAGGAGGCCACCGTCCTCGAAACGCCGAACGAGCGCTACGCGACGGCCCATCTCGCCGCGCTGCGCACCGCCGCCGCGGTGCTCGCCGCGCGGGGCCGCCCGGAGACCACCCCGCGGGCCCGGGCCCGGGCCCGCATCCGCAGCGCCTGGGAGGTGCTCCCCGAGATCGCGCCCGAGCTCTCCGACTGGAGCGCGCTGTTCGCCTCGGGCGCCGGGCGCCGGGCCCGGGCGGAGGCGGGCATCCAGGGCGCGGCGGGCAGCCGCGACGCCGACGACCTGATACGCGACGTGGCGATGTTCCTGCGCCTGGTGGAGCGGATGCTGGTCCTCCAGCCGGTCCTCCCGCAGCCCCGGCCCGACGCGGGGTAGCGCCGGAGAGGCGGGCGGTGGGGCTTCCCGGGACGCGCCGGGCGACCGGACGCGGGGTGCGCGTGAACGGTCACCAGGCGCCGGCGAGCGGGCGCGGGGCGCTTCCGGTGAGCCGGTGGGCGCTTCCGGTGAGCCGGTGCGGGGTCCCGGATGAGCGGCCGAGGGGAGCGCCGGGTGACCGCTCCCTCGGCGCTCGTGAGCGGGCCGTGAGGCGCGGGATGAGCGGGCGCGGTGCGCGGGATGAGCGGGCGTGGGGGAGGGGCACGGGGGTGATCGGTCGGCATACCGGAGGCAATAGGGTGGGAGGAGCCTGAAGCCTGCCCCTTCCCGCACCGGGCCGGGGCGGCAGCCCGTTCGCTCCGCCCGTGCCCGAGGCGGTGCCGCGCCGAGGAGTCAACTGCCGTGTCGGACCCGATGCGCCCGCCCGTCTCCCCTCACCACCCGCCCACGGCGTCGCCGCGCTCCGAGCCCGCACGTTCCCGCGCCGCCCTGCGCACCGCCGTGGTCTGGGACGTCCTCCAGGACGCCCTCGACCGCCGGGTCAAGGCCACGGGACGCCAGGCGCTGGACGTCCTGGACACCGGTGGCGGCAGCGGCAACTTCGCGGTGCCGGTGGCCCGCCTCGGCCACCGCGTCACCGTCGTCGACCCGAGCCCCAACGCCCTGTTCGCGCTGGAGCGCCGGGCCGCCGAGGCCGACGTCGCCGACCGGGTGCGGGGCGTTCAGGGAGACGCCCACGGCCTCTTCGACGTGGCCGAGCGCGGCGGCTACGACGTGGTGCTGTGCCACGGCGTCCTGGAGTACGTGGACGACCCCGCCGAGGGCGTCCGCAACGCCGTCGCCGCCCTGCGCCCCGAGGGCGTCCTCAGTCTGCTCGCCGCGGGGCTGGGCGGTGCCGTGCTCGCGCGCGCCCTCGCCGGGCACTTCGCGGAGGCCCGCCAGGCCCTCGGTGACCCGAACGGCCGCTGGGGCTCGGGTGACCCCGTGCCCCGCCGGTTCACCGCCGAACAGCTCACCGGACTGGTCGAGGCCGCGGGGCTGCGGATCGGCGCCGTGCACGGCGTGCGGGTCTTCGCCGACCTCGTCCCCGGGGTGCTGGTGGACACCGAGCCCGGTGCCATGGACGCCCTGCTGAAGCTGGAGGCCGCGGCGGCCGAACTCGCCGCCTTCCATTCTGTGGCCACACAGCTGCATGTGCTCGGTGAGACCCGAGGGACTCAGGAGACCTGAGCAACCCCGTGGGGTGAGCCGCTGATCAGGGCCGCGACTGCAGATGGAGTACGCCACAGGCCCCCCGAACGGGGGCCAGTCGCCGTATGATCGAGGGAGACCGCCCGGCATGACGGGTCGGCCGCTGGGGAATGGAGACTTCAGCGAGCCGGCACGGCCATGACGGAGACCGGTTGGCCAATTGGCGTAATGGGGCGGGTTTCACGGGGGCGAATCCCTGCCTATCCTGAAGGGACCCCCCGGGTCGCCCCGGCGACTGCACGATGAGGAGGACTCCGTGCCGCTCTCGGAGCACGAGCAGCGCATGCTCGAGCAGATGGAGCGAGCGCTGTACGCCGAAGATCCCAAGTTCGCGACAGCGCTCGAGGGAAGCGGGCTGCGTACGTACACCCGGCGACGGGTCTACCAGGCGGTCGCGGGCTTCCTCGTAGGTATTGCGCTCCTCATGGCCGGTATGGTCGCCCAGCAGGTCTGGCTCAGCGTGGTGGGTTTCCTCGTCATGCTGGGCTGTGCGGTCCTCGCCGTGACCGGCTGGCGCAAGGCACCGAAGCCGGGCGAGCAGCCCGCCGCCGGTGCCGGACCACAGACACGCCGTCAGGGGCGCCAAAAACGCTCCATGATGGACCGCATCGACGAGCGCTGGCAGCGCCGCCGGGACGAGCAGCAGGGCGGCCAGTAGCTCCAGCCGTCCGTTCACCAGGACATCCGGGTGAGGGGGTGGGGGGGAAAAGGGGGGGGGCCGCCCCCCGACCACTGCCCTGTGGCCCCCGGGAGGGAGACCACAGCCGCAAAAGCA
>NZ_JBWKKZ010000001.1:946291-1142278 GCF_056430705.1 Streptomyces sp. NPDC045956
GAAACCACTGCAGGGAGGACGGGAGGGAGGGAAGTCACCCCAGTTCTTCTTCCAAAGAGGACATTGGGGGGGGGGGGGGGCCCCCGGGTGGTTCCCCCACCCCCTCACCCGTGTCCGTGAGCGCCCGGGGCGCCGCGCACCAGCTCGACGAGAGCGGGGGCCGCGCCGCAGCGCCCCCCGCTCGTCACGGCCCGCCCGGCGCTCCACCGCGCCGCACGGGCCGCCGCCTCAGCCCTGCTGTCCCCGCGTCCGGCGCAGCGTCGGCCGGGCCGCCGCGACCCGCCGTTTCCAGGCCGCCCACCACGCCGACGCCGCCCAGACCACCCGCACGGTCGAACGCGGGGCGAACCGTGCGCGCAGCCGAGTGCCCCGGCCGACCCCGGCCCGCAGGCCGGCCTCCGCCCGGCGTGCATCCTCCGCGAGGCCGGCCGTCAGGCGCGGGCGCGGCGCGTAGAGCGCCTGCTCCACGGCGTCCGCCACCCGGTGCACCGACGCCGCGGCCGCCGGATCGAGCTGCCCGAGCCGGACGATGCGGGCCGCCGCCCTGCGCGGGGTCTGCGACTCCTGCGGCAGGATCCCGACGTCCCACGCGGTGTCGGTCAGCTCCTGCCAGACCGCCAGCGTGTGCGGCCCCGCGTCCGCATCGCCGCGGCCGTGCGCCCCCAGCCGGGCCGAGCGGGTGCGCAACCGCCACAGCATCGGTGCGAGCGGGAGCAGCAGCAGCGCGAGCCCGGCCAGCACCCAGGCCGGCACCGTGTACCACTTCGGTCCGTTCCCGTCCGAGACCGGTGCCGCCGCCGCGGACTCGCTCGCGCAGGCCTCCAGCTTCTTGTCCTGGGCCGAGCAGGACTCGCTCACCGACGGCGCCGCCGACGGCTCCGTCTCCGCGTTGCGGGACGGCAGGGCGGGATCCGGCACCGAGCTGTCCGGCGAGTCCGTCAGGGTGTACGACGGAGTCGAGCCCCGGGTCGGTGTGGGCTCGAAGCGGGTCCAGCCCACGCCCTCGAAGTACACCTCGGGCCAGGCGTGCGCGTCCCGCAGGCCCACCGACACCGTGCCGTCCGCCTGCGGGGAGCCCGGGGCGAAGCCGACCGCGACCCTGGCCGGAATGCCCAGGGAACGGGCCATCGCCGCCATGGCGAAGGAGAAGTGGACGCAGAAGCCCTGCTTGTCCCTCAGGAAGCGGGCTATCGCCTCCGAACCGCTGCCGACCTTGACCTGGGTGTCGTACTCGAAACCGCCGTTGACCGCGAAGTACTCCTGGAGCCTGACCGCCTGCTCGTACGGGTTCGCCGCGTCGGCCGTGACCTCCCGGGCGGTCCGGGAGACCACTTCGGGCAAGGAGTCCGGCAGCTCGGTGTACTCCCGCGTCAGCGCTCCCGGGGGCTGCGGTGCCGTGGCGAGCTGCTCCGCCGTCGGCTGCACGTTCAGGCCCCGCACCTCGTACGTCAGCCCGCGGGTGTTCTGGCCGTGGTCGCCGACCAGCGTCATGCCGACGGGTTCGTAGCGCCAGTTGCCGGCGACCCGGACGCCGCTCGGCGGGTACGGCATCGGCAGCCAGTCCTGCGCGTACCAGTCCGCGGCCGAGATGGTGGCCCGGGTCTCCGTCCGCTCGATGTCGGGGCCGAGGCCGACCGGCGTCGGGAAGGAACCCTCCGGTACGCCGGTGATCTGCCGCTTGGACGGCTTCCACGTGGTCCCGTCGAAGTCGTCCAGGGACACGATGCGCAGGTACAGGTTGGCGATGTCGTTCGAGTCGGTGTCGACGGAGAGGACCTGCCGGTTCTCGTCCACGTTGAGACTGTCGCGCAGGGAGACCAGGGGGTTCACCGCGGAGATCGTGCCCCCGCCGCCGGTGCCGTCACCGGAACCCGTCCCGGCACCGTCCAGCAGACCGCCGTCCATCGCGGGCAGCGCGAGCGGCACCACCAGGGCGATGCCCAGCGCGAAGGCGCCGATGCGCCGCCCCGTGCGGACCGGAGCCACCGCGCCTCTCGGCTCCCCGCCCGGCGTACGCGGCGCACCGCCGAAGACCCGGCCCCACTGCGAGAGCCGGTCGCGCCCCTCGGCCAGCAGCAGCATCAGATAGCCGGCCGCCGCGACCAGGAACCACAGCCAGTCCGCGCCTCCCTCGGACAGCCCCGCGGCCACCGAGTACAGCGCGAGCAGCGGCAGGCCCGCCGGGGCGGCGCTGCGGAAGGTCACCGCGAGGGTGTCCACCAGCAGCCCGATCACCAGGACACCGCCGACCAGCATCAGCCGGATGCCGTCGGACTCCAGCGGCGCCGGGATCGCGTACCGGGCGATGTCGTCGCCGCCCTGTCGCAGCAGGTCGGCGAAGCGCTGGAAGGCCTCCGGGCCGGGCAGCAGCCCGGCGAGCGCCTGCTGCCGGGCGAAGACCAGCGTCAGGAGCAGCAGGGTGACCAGGGCCTGCGCGGCGACGGTCAGCGGCCGGGCCAGCGGCACCCGGCGCGCCGCCGCACCCACCCCGGACTGCACCGCCAGGAGGAACGCGGCCTGAAGGATCCAGGTGGCCGGATCGACCAGCGGCAGCATCGCGCACGCCGTCATCAGGGTGGCCGCCCACGCGCACAGGGCCAACCGGGCCCGCCCGCTCATCGCGCACCCTCCCCGCCGCCGGCCGGCCCGGGACCGGTGCGCCCCAGGCGTCCCCGTCCCCGCCGCCCGTCGGGCCCGCCGGACCCCGTGTACCGCGCCGGCCCGTTCATCCCGTGCCCTCCCCGCCGCTCGCCGCCGTCAGACCGCTGCGCTCGCGGTCCGCCAGGCGCCACACTTCCTCCAGGGGGGCGCCCCGGGGGACACCCACGGCGGTCCAGCCCGCCTCGCGCAACGTCCGCAGCCGCTCCCCGCCCCCGTCCGGCGGGCCGGGGACCGCGGCCGGTTCCCCCGCCCAGACCCCGCCGTCCAGCACGAAGGCGACGGCACCACCGCTGCGCTGCCGCATCCTGGCGGCCACCGCGGCCTGCTCCTCGTCCAGATCGCCGAAGAACGCCACCAGCAGCCCCTCGTTCCCGCCCCGCAGCACGTCGTAGGCGCGGGACAGGCCCGTGCCGTCGGAGTGGTCGACCACGGCGAGGGTGTCCATCATCAGCCCGGCCGCGTCCGCCGTGCCCTGGCTCGCGCCCGCGAAGCCGTCGGCGCCCTCGCCGGGGACCGAGTCGCCGGTGTCCGTGAGCAACCGGACGGAGAAGCCCCGCTCCAGCATGTGCACCAGGACGGAGGCCGCGCCCGACACCGCCCATTCGAAGGCGGAGTCGGGGCCCGCGCCGTCGTAGGCCAGGCCCCGGGTGTCCAGGAGCACCGTGCAGCGGGCCCGTTGGGGCTGCTCCTCGCGGCGCACCATCAGCTCGCCGTAGCGCGCGGTGGAGCGCCAGTGCACGCGGCGCAGGTCGTCGCCGTGGCGGTACCCGCGCGGGATCACGTCGTCGTCGCCGGCCAGCGCGAGCGAGCGCTGCCGGCCCTCGCCGTACCCCCTCGCCTCCCCGCTCAGCCGCACCGGCGGCAGCGCGTCCACCCGCGGGACGACGGTCAGGGTGTCGTACGTGGAGAAGGAGCGGGTCAGCTCGCACAGGCCGAACGGGTCGGTCAGGCGCAGTTGCAGCGGACCCAGCGGGTAGCGGCCCCGCAGGTCCGAGCGGACCCGGTAGGACACCTCGCGGCGGCCGCCCGGCTCCACCCGGTCGAGGACGAAGCGGGGGCGCGGCCCCAGCACGTAGGGGACGCGGTCCTGGAGCATCAGCAGACCGGTGGGCAGCCGCGAGACGTTGTCGACGCGCAGGTGGACCCGGGCCTCGGCGCCCGCGGAGACCCGCCCCGGGGAGAGCCGGCGGCTGCCCGCCACCCGGTAGCGGGTGCGGTAGAGCACGGTCGCGCAGAGCAGGGGCAGCACGCTCAGCAGCAGCCCGACCCGCAGCAGATCGCTCTGGCCGAGGACGTAGGCGCAGATCGCGGCGGCGATGCCGGCGGCCAGGAAGGAACGCCCGCGGGTGGTCAGACCGGTCAGGGCGGTGCGGATGCCGCCGCCCTCGCCCCGGTCGCCCTCCGACCGGTCCGTCCCCCCGGTGTCCATCACAGCCTCCGCGGCGGTTGCTGGTCGTACGCCGGCGCGCCGCGGCCCATGCCGAAGCCCGTCTGCTGCTGGGGCGCCGCCGGCACCGGAGTGCGTTGCAGGATCTCCTGGACCACCTGCTCGGCGGTGCGGCGGCCCAGCTGGGCCTGGGCGGTGGGCAGCAGACGGTGGGCCAGGACGGCGACCGCGAGGGCCTGCACGTCGTCCGGCAGCGCGTACTCCCGGCCGCTCAGGGCGGCGGACGCCTTCGCCGCACGCAGCAGATGCAGCGTGGCGCGCGGCGAGGCGCCGAGTCTGAGGTCCGGGTGGGTGCGCGTGGCGGCGACCAGGTCCACGGCGTACCGCCGGACCGGGTCCGCGACGTGGACGCCCCGGACGGTCTCGATCAGCTTGAGGATCTCGTGCGCGTGCGCCACCGGCTGGAGGTCGTCCAGCGGGTTCACCCCGCCGTGGACGTCGAGCATCTGCAGCTCGGCCTCCGGGCTCGGGTAGCCGATGGAGACCCGCGCCATGAAGCGGTCGCGCTGGGCCTCCGGCAGCGGATAGGTGCCCTCCATCTCGACCGGGTTCTGCGTCGCCACCACCATGAAGGGGCTGGGCAGCTCGTAGGTCTGCCCGTCGATGGTGACCTGGCGCTCCTCCATCGACTCCAGCAGCGCGGACTGGGTCTTGGGCGAGGCGCGGTTGATCTCGTCGCCGATCACCACCTGCGCGAAGATGGCGCCCGGCTTGAACTCGAAGTCCCGGCGCTGCTGGTCCCAGATGGAGACCCCGGTGATGTCCGAGGGCAGCAGGTCCGGCGTGAACTGGATCCGGCGCACGGAGCAGTCGATCGACCGTGCCAGGGCCTTGGCCAGCATGGTCTTGCCGACGCCGGGGACATCCTCGATCAGCAGGTGTCCCTCGGCGAGCAGCACGGTCAGGGAGAGCCGTACGACCTCGGGCTTGCCCTCGATCACGGCCTCCACCGAACCGCGTACCCGCTCGACCACAGCGGTCAGATCGTCCCCCACGCTCGAATACCCTCGCGAGGGGGCACCCCCATGGCTCGCCTGCTCGTCATAGGTCGTCACCCGGCCCTCCTCGGCCTTGCCCCCGCTTCCTGGGAAGCGGGGGTACCCCAACTTGCCGGGCCGTCCCTGCCGTGCGGACCGGCCCCACCCCGAATCACGGACATCGCGCGGAAAAAGTTCCGCGCGACATCACTTCCCGCATTCTTGCTGCCGTTACCGATTCGTGTCACTCGCCTGTGGACAACTGCCCGCGATATGTCAGGCCTTACGGTGTTCGCGGTGCTTGTGCGGCGAGGGTCGTCGGGGAGGGCGACCGGATCAGGCGGCCTCGACCTCGCGGAGCAGGCCCGTCTTCACGTCGTAGACGAAGCCGCGTACGTCGTCCGTGTGCGGCAGGAACGGCGAGGTCCGGACCCGCCGGATGGACTGCCGTACGTCCTGGTCGACGTCGCGGAACGACTCCACCGCCCAGCCGGGGCGCTGACCCACCTCCAGCTCCAGTTCGTGCCGGAACTCCTCGGTGAGGGTCTCCATGCCGCACGCCGTGTGGTGGACCAGGATGACGCTGCGGGTGCCGAGCGCCCGCTGGCTGATGGTGAGGGAGCGGATCACGTCGTCGGTGACGGCACCGCCGGCGTTGCGGATGACGTGGCAGTCGCCGTTGCGCAGACCGAGCGCGGCGGTCACGTCCAGGCGCGCGTCCATGCAGGCCACGACGGCGGCCTGCAAGGCGGGGCGGCCCGCCAGCTCGGCGTCGGCGAACTCGGTGGCGTACCGCGCGTTCGCCTCGACGAGCCGGTCGGTGGCGGAACCGGCGCCGGTGGCGGCGGATGCGGAGCCCTCGGGGATCGATGCAGAAGTCGTCATAAGCATGACGTTACTGGTCACCCCCGCGCCGGACTCGCTGAGAAGAGGGACAAAGAACGTCATCGCGGCGTGTTGTGAGCCACCCCACAGACCCGGACGGGCGCGTCCGAGCGGGTGAAGTGCCACCTCGCGCCGATTCGTGCGCGCCCGCGTCCGCGACGCGCAGGCCGGTTGATTGACCGGGCGACAGGGTGGACTAAAGTGACGCGAAGCGGGAGGCGAGGCTCTCCCTGCTGGACTGAAACCCCGGAGACCTGGACGACGTTCCGCCAGATCCCCCCACGTGCGCGGCGCGTACGTACGGCTCGGCCTCCTCCCGCTCCCGGCCGGCCGACGCCTCCGGCGCCGGCAGGCCTCCCCTTCACGAGCGAGCGGGAGGGGACCCGGCGGTGCGTGACGCCGTGCCGGACCTGAGAGGCCGCCCCACTTGAGTCAGAGTCGACACGTCCCGGTGATGCTCCAGCGGTGCCTGGACCTGCTGGCGCCCGCCCTCCAGGAGCCGGGCGCCGTGGTCGTCGACTGCACGCTGGGGCTCGGCGGGCACAGCGAGGCGCTCCTCACCCGCTTCCCCGACGCCCGCCTCGTCGCCCTCGACCGGGACAAGGAGGCGCTGCGCCTGTCCGGAGAGCGGCTCGCCCCGTACGGGGAACGCGCCACCCTGGTGCACGCCGTGTACGACGAACTGCCCGACGTGCTGGACCGCCTCGGCGTCCCGCGCGTCCAGGGCGTGCTGTTCGACCTCGGCGTCTCCTCCATGCAGCTCGACGAGGCGGACCGCGGGTTCGCCTACGCCCAGGACGCCCCGCTCGACATGCGCATGGACCAGACGACCGGCATGAGCGCCGCCGAGGTCCTCAACACCTACCCGCCGGGCGAACTGGTCCGCATCCTGCGGGCGTACGGCGAGGAGAAGCAGGCCAAGCGGATCGTGTCCGCGATCGTGCGGGAGCGCGACAAGGAGCCGTTCAGCAACAGCGCGCGGCTCGTGGAGCTGATCCGCGCCGCCCTGCCGCAGGCCGCCAAGCGCACCGGCGGCAACCCGGCCAAGCGCACCTTCCAGGCCCTGCGCATCGAGGTCAACGGTGAGCTGTCCGTCCTGGAGCGGGCGATCCCGGCCGCCGTCGAGGCCCTCGACGTGGGCGGACGGATCGCGGTCCTCTCGTACCACTCGCTGGAGGACCGGCTCGTCAAGCAGGTGTTCGCGGCCGGCGCCGCCAACACCGCACCTCCCGGACTGCCGGTCGTACCCGAACGCTACGCGCCCCGGCTCAAGCTGCTCACGCGCGGTGCCGAACTTCCCACCGAGCAGGAGATCGCCGAGAACCGGCGGGCGGCGCCGGCCCGGCTGCGCGGAGCCCAGCGGATCAGGGAGTCCATCGGGTGAAGCGAGTGAGGCAGGCCAGGTGCGGGTGCGGACGGTCCACCCGGTCCGAGGGGAGGGCGAGTGGGTAGGAACCCCGAGCTGAAGGGGCGGGCGGCCCGGCTGGCTCAGCTCTTCCCACCCGGTGGCGCACGCGGCCAGGCGGCCCGCGCCCCCTTCGTCCTCCTCGTGGTCGTCCTCCTCGGAGGCGGCCTCATCGGGCTCCTGCTGCTGAACTCCGCCCTCAGCGAAGGCTCGTTCCAGCTGGACGACCTGAAGCAGGAGACGAAGGAGCTCACCGACGAGGAGCAGGCGCTCCAGCGGGACATCGACGCCTACTCCGCCCCCCGCGCCCTCCAGCGCCGCGCCCGCGAGCTGGGCATGGTGCCCGGCGGTGACCCCGCCTTCCTCGCCCCCGACGGCTCCGTCAAGGGCTCGCCGAGCCCCGCGCCCACCGCGGCCACCCCGCTGGTCCTCGCCCCCGAGGCACTGACCGCGCCACCCGGCACCGACCCGCTCCCGACGGACGCGTCCGGCACCGGCACGTCCCCCGCCGCCGCGCCCACCACCGCCGCGCCGTCCGGCACGGCGGCCGGCTCCACGGCAGCGACCGACCCGACCCCGACCCCCGGCAGGTGACGGAAGTGTCCGACAGGGAACCGCCGCGCCGCCGTGTGCCCGGACCCGCCAGGCCCGTCCGCCCCGGCGGACGGCGGCAGCCGGGCCCCGGCGCCCGGCCCGCCCGCCGGCCGGGCCCGCCCCGGCCGGCCGCGCCCCGTGTCATCCGGCTGGGCAGTCCCCGCCCGCGGCTGCGCCTGATCGGCCTCGCGCTGACCCTGGTGCTGTCCGCGTTCGTCGTACGGCTGCTCCAGGTACAGGCCGTCGACGCCGGCACGTACACCGCCAAGGCCGAGCAGAACCACTACGTCGTCCACAAACTCCCCTCCGAGCGCGGCGGGATCACCGACCGCAACGGCGTCGCCCTCGCGTCCACGGTGGACGCCTACGACATCACCGCCGACCCGACGCTGTTCACCCGCGAGCAGTTGAAGGTCGGCGACGGCCCCGAGCAGGCGGCGGCGCTCCTCGCACCGATCCTCGGGGAGGAGCAGGAGGACCTGGTCGACCGGCTCCGCCCCGAGAACCGGAAGCTGCGCTACGTCGTCCTCGCCCGCCGGCAGACCCCGCAGGTCTGGAACCAGATCAAGGACCTGAAGAGCGCGCTCACCAAGAAGGCGGAGAGCGACACGTCCGTGGTCAACGTCCTCGCGGGAGTCCTCGCCGACCCCAGCAGCAAGCGCGTGTACCCGGGCGGCGACCTCGCCGCCTCCATCCTCGGCTGGGTCAACGCCGACGGCGAGGGCGGCGGCGGCCTCGAACGGAAGCTGAACGACACGCTGGCCGGCAAGGACGGCGAGATCCGCTACGTGCAGTCCGGCGGCCGCCAGGTGCCCACCGCCGGCTCCACGGAGACGCCCGCCGTGCCCGGCAGCGACGTCGAGCTGACCATCGACCGCGACATCCAGTGGGCCGCCCAGGAGGCGATCAGCGCGCAGGTGGAGGAGTCCAAGGCGGACGGGGGCTACGTCATCGTCCAGGACACGGCCACCGGCGAGATCCTGGCCATGGCCAACTCGCCCGGCTTCGACCCGGCCGACCTCGCCCACGCCGACCCCGACGCGCTGGGCAACGCCGCCCTCCAGGACGCCTTCGAGCCCGGCTCCACCGCCAAGGTGATGTCGATGGCGGCCGTACTGGAGGAGAACGCCGCCACGCCCGGCACCCACATCACCGTCCCGAACCGGCTCAAGCGCGGCGACCGGCTCTTCAAGGACGACGTCGACCACCCGACCTGGTACCTCACGCTCAACGGCGTGCTCGCCAAGTCCAGCAACATCGGCACCATCATGGCCACCGGCGAGCTGGGGAAAACCCAGCAGGAGGCCAACAAGGTGCTCCACTCCTACCTGCGCAAGTTCGGCCTCGGCGACTACAGCGGGCTCGGCTTCCCCGGGGAGACCAAGGGCATCCTGGCGCCCCCCGACCAGTGGTCGACCTCGCAGCAGTACACGATTCCCTTCGGCCAGGGCGTGTCCGTGAACGCGTTGCAGGCGGCCTCCGTCTATTCGACCATCGCCAACGGCGGCGTCCGCGTCGAACCCACGCTCGTACGCGGCACCAAGGCCGACGACGACCGCTTCACGCCGGCCCCCGAGCCCAAGAAGAACCGGGTGATCAGCGCGAAGACCGCCAAGACCCTCGCGCGGATGCTGGAGTCCGTCGTCGACGACGAGGAAGGCACCGGCACCAAGGCCCGCATCCCCGGCTACCGGGTCGCGGGCAAGACGGGGACGGCCAACCGGGTGGATCCGGCCACCGGCCAGTACAAGGGGTACACCTCGTCCTTCGCCGGGTTCGCCCCCGCCGACAAGCCCCGTGTCACCGTCTACTGCGCCATCCAGAACGCCACCCAGGGCAGCTACTTCGGCGGCCAGATCTGCGGCCCCATCTACAAGCAGGTCATGGAGTTCGCCCTGAAGACCCTCCAGATCCCGCCGACCGGGGCCGCCCCCGCGAGACTCCCGGTCGCCTTCAAGCCCTGACGAACCGACCCAGAGCCGAGCCGGATCCCAGTCGGGACCGAGCCGGAACCGAGCCCGAATCCGAGCCAGTACCGAGCCAGCGCCGTTTCAGTACCGAGCCACCAGGAACCACCCGTGACAACGATCACCCCCGAGCCCGGGAACCAGAGCAGCCCCAGCCCCTCACTTCGCCGGGAAGCGGGTACGCCCGGTACGCTCACCGCCGTGCCACACGCTGATCAGTCCCAAACCACCCAGAAGGGCCACCCCGTGACCTACCCGGGACCGCCCCGTCCGGTGCGGAACTCCGCCACACCCCTCGCGGAACTCGCCGGTCAACTGGGTGTCACCGTGCCCGACAGCACCGCCGCCGTCACGGGCATCACCCATGACTCGCGCGCCGTCCGGCCCGGCGACCTGTACGCCGCCCTGCCCGGCGCCCGGCTGCACGGAGCGGACTTCGCCACCCAGGCCGCCGGCCTCGGCGCCGCGGCGGTGCTGACCGACCCGGCCGGCGCGGAGCGCGTCGCGGCCGCCGGTCTGCCGGCCCTGGTCGTCGACGACCCGCGCGCGCGGATGGGCGAGCTGGCCGCCACGATCTACGGCCACCCCGGCCGCGACCTCCTCCAGATCGGCATCACCGGCACCTCCGGCAAGACCACCACCGCCTACCTCGTCGAGGGCGGTCTGCGCACGGCGAGGTCCACCGGGCTGATCGGCACGGTCGAGATGCGCATCGGCGACGAGCGCATCAAGTCCGAGCGCACCACGCCCGAGGCCACCGACCTCCAGGCCCTGTTCGCGGTGATGCGCGAACGCGGCACCGAGGCGGTCGCGATGGAGGTCTCCAGCCACGCGCTGGTGCTGGGCCGGGTCGACGCGTGCGTCTTCGACATCGCCGTCTTCACCAACCTCAGCCCGGAGCACATGGAGTTCCACTCCGGCATGGAGGACTACTTCCAGGCGAAGGCGCAGCTCTTCACGCCGGAGCGCAGCAGGCTCGGCGTGGTCAACGTCGACGACGAGTACGGGCGCCGCCTCGCGAACGAGGCCACCGTGCCGGTCGTCACCTACTCCGCGGAGGGCCACCCCGACGCCGACTGGCGCGCCGACGAGGTCGAGGTCGGCCCGCTGGACTCGACGTTCACCGTGCTCGGCCCCAAGGGCGAGCGCGTGACCGCCAGGTCGCCCCTGGCCGGCCCGTTCAACGTGGCGAACACCCTCGCCGCGATCGTCGCCCTCGCCGCCGCCGGACTCGACCCGCAGTCCGCCGCCGACGGCATCGCCGCGGTGCCCGGCGTGCCCGGCCGGCTGGAGCGCGTGGACGAGGGCCAGCCGTACCTCGCGGTGGTCGACTACGCCCACAAGACCGACGCCGTCGAGTCCGTGCTGCGCGCCCTGCGCAAGGTCACCGAGGGCAGGCTGCACGCCGTGCTCGGCTGCGGCGGCGACCGGGACACCACCAAGCGGGAGCCGATGGGCGCCGCCGTGGCCCGGTTCGCCGACACCGCCGTGCTGACCTCCGACAACCCCCGCTCCGAGGACCCCCTCGCGATCCTCGCCACCATGCTCCAGGGCGCGGCCTCCGTGCCCGCGCACGAGCGCGGCGAGGTCCAGGTCTTCGAGGACCGGGCCGCCGCGATCGCCGCCGCCGTCGCCCGGGCCGAGCCCGGCGACACCGTGCTGGTGGCGGGCAAGGGCCACGAGCAGGGCCAGGACATCGCCGGGGTGGTCCGTCCCTTCGACGACCGCCTGGTGCTGAGCGAAGCCATCAGGAATACCCCCGTCCAGAAGACCCAGGGATGAAGTCCCGAATGATCCAGATGATCCAGGGGATGAACTTGTGATCGCCCTCTCTCTCGCCGAGATCGCAGAAGTCGTCGGCGGGCGGATGCATGACATACCGGACGCGTCCGTGCAGGTCACCGGGCCGGTCGTCCGGGACTCGCGGGAAGCGGGCCCCGGCTGCCTGTTCGTCGCCTTCGTCGGCGAGCGGGTGGACGGCCACGACTGGGCGGCACCGGTCGTCGAGGCGGGCGCGGTGGCCGTGCTCGGCTCCCGGCCCGTCGGCGTGCCCGCGATCGTCGTGGACGACGTGCAGACCGCCCTGGGAGCCCTCGCCCGGCACGTCGTGCGGCGCCTCGGCACCACCCTCGTGGCCCTCACCGGGTCGGCCGGCAAGACCAGCACCAAGGACCTCATCGCCCAGGTCCTGCGCCGCAAGGCGCCCACGGTGTTCACGCCGGGCTCCATGAACAACGAGGTCGGACTGCCGCTCACCGCGCTCACCGCCACCGACGAGACCAGGTTCCTCGTCCTGGAGATGGGCGCCCGCGGCATCGGACACATCCGCTACCTCTGCGAGCTGACCCCGCCGAAGGTCGGCCTCGTCCTCAACGTCGGCTCCGCGCACATCGGCGAGTTCGGCGGCCGGGAGCAGATCGCCCAGGCCAAGGGCGAACTCGTCGAGGCGCTGCCGCCGGCCGAGGAGGGGGGCACCGCGATCCTCAACGCGGACGACCCGCTCGTACGGGCCATGGCCTCCCGGACGAAGGCGAAGGTGGTCCTTTTCGGGGAGTCCGACGAAGCGGACGTTCGCGGCGAGAACGTGCGACTCACGGACAGCGGACAGCCCTCGTTCAGGCTTCACACACCCTCCGGTGCAAGCGATGTGACCATGCGCCTGTACGGTGAGCACCACGTGTCGAACGCGCTCGCGGCGGCCGCCGTCGCCCACGAGTTGGGCATGTCCGCAGACGAGATCGCCACCGCGCTCTCCGAGGCGGGCTCCCTCTCCCGCTGGCGGATGGAGGTCACCGAGCGCCCGGACGGCGTGACGGTCGTCAACGACGCCTACAACGCGAACCCCGAGTCGATGAAGGCCGCGCTGCGTGCGCTGGTCGCCATGGGCAAAGCCGCACAGGCGAAGGGGGGCCGTACGTGGGCGGTGCTCGGCAAGATGGCCGAGCTCGGGGACGAGGCGCTCGCCGAGCACGACGCGGTCGGACGGCTCGCCGTCCGGCTCAACGTCAGCAAGCTCGTCGCGGTCGGGGGCAGGGAAGCCCAATGGCTGCAACTGGGCGCATATAACGAGGGTTCGTGGGGTGAGGAGTCGGTGCACGTGTCCGACGCACAGGCGGCGGTCGACCTGTTGCGCAGCGAGTTGCGCCCGGGAGACGTCGTACTCGTGAAGGCGTCCCGTTCGGTGGGTCTGGAGAGCGTCGCCGCGGCGCTGCTGGAGACCGGCGCCGAGGGTGAGGTCGCCGCCCGATGATGAAGCAGATCCTGTTCGCGGGCGTCATCGGCCTCTTCCTGACGCTGGTCGGCACCCCGCTGCTGATCAAGCTGCTGGCCCGCAAGGGCTACGGCCAGTACATCCGCGACGACGGACCGCGCGAGCACGCCAGCAAGCGCGGTACGCCGACGATGGGCGGTATCGCCTTCATCTTCGCGACGGTCGCCGCCTACTTCCTGGCCAAGGTGATCACCAGCTACCTGGACCCCGAGGCGGACGCGGCGCCGACCTTCTCGGGCCTGCTGGTGCTCGGCCTGATGGTGGGCATGGGCCTGGTCGGCTTCCTCGACGACTACATCAAGATCGTCAAGAGGCGTTCGCTGGGCCTGCGGGCCAAGGCGAAGATGGCCGGCCAGCTGATCGTCGGCATCGCGTTCGCGGTGCTCTCGCTCCAGTTCGCGGACAACCGCGGCAACACCCCGGCCTCCACCAAGCTGTCGTTCATCACCGACTTCGGCTGGTCCATCGGCCCGGTGCTGTTCGTCATCTGGGCGCTGTTCATGATCCTCGCGATGTCGAACGGCGTGAACCTGACCGACGGTCTGGACGGCCTGGCCACCGGCGCCTCCGTCCTGGTCTTCGGCGCCTACACCTTCATCGGCGTGTGGCAGTTCCAGGAGTCCTGCGCCAACGCGCTGACCCTCACCAACCCGGGCGCCTGCTACGAGGTGCGCGACCCGCTCGATCTCGCGGTGGTCTCCTCCGCGCTGATGGGCGCCTGCCTCGGCTTCCTGTGGTGGAACACCTCGCCGGCCAAGATCTTCATGGGCGACACCGGTTCGCTCGCGCTCGGCGGCGTGCTGGCGGGTCTGGCGATCTGCTCGCGCACCGAGCTGCTGATGGCCATCCTCGGCGGTCTGTTCGTCCTGATCACCATGTCGGTGGTCATCCAGGTCGGCTCCTTCCGCCTCACCGGCAAACGCGTCTTCCGGATGGCGCCACTCCAGCACCACTTCGAACTCAAGGGCTGGTCCGAAGTCCTTGTGGTGGTCCGCTTCTGGATCATCCAGGGCATCTGCGTGATCGTCGGACTGGGCCTCTTCTACGCGGGATGGGCAGCGGACAAGTGACCTCCTCCTCGGTGCCTTCCGAATTCCAGGGCAAGCACGTCACCGTCGCCGGCCTCGGCGTCTCCGGCGTCCCGGCGGCCAGGGTGCTGCACGGCCTCGGCGCGCGCGTCACGGTCGTCAACGACGGCGACGACGAGCGCGCGCGGGCGCAGGCGGCGGAGCTGGAGGCGCTCGGCGTCACCGTGCGCCTCGGCGAAGGCTCCGCCGCGGTCCTGCCCGAGGGCACCGAGCTGATCGTCACCGCGCCGGGCTGGAAGCCGGACAAGCCGCTGTTCACGGCGGCCCGCGAGGCAGGCGTCCCCGTCTGGGGCGACGTCGAACTGGCCTGGCGCCTGCGCGGCCTGGACGGCAGGGAGCCGGCGCCCTGGCTGGCGGTCACCGGCACCAACGGCAAGACCACCACCGTCCAGATGCTCGCGTCGATCCTGAAGGCGGCCGGTCTGCGCACCGCCGCCGTCGGCAACATCGGTGTCTCGCTGCTGGACGCGGTCACCGGCGACGAGGAGTACGACGTCCTCGCGGTGGAGCTGTCCAGCTACCAGCTCCACTGGGCGTCCTCGCCGCGCGCCCACTCGGCCGCCGTCCTCAACCTCGCCCCCGACCACCTCGACTGGCACGGCTCCATGGAGGCCTACGCCGCCGACAAGGGCCGCGTCTACGAGGGCAATCGCGTCGCCTGCGTCTACAACGCGGCCGACAAGGCGACCGAGGACCTGGTCCGCGAGGCCGACGTCGAGGAGGGCTGCCGCGCCGTCGGCTTCACCCTCGGCACCCCGGCGCCGGGCCAACTCGGCGTCGTCGAGGGCCTCCTGGTCGACCGGGCCTTCGTGGAGGACCGGCAGAAGAACGCCCAGGAACTCGCCGAGATCTCCGACGTGAACCCGCCGGCCCCGCACAACATCGCCAACGCCCTCGCCGCGGCGGCCCTCGCCCGGGCCTACGGCGTCTCCGCCGCCGCCGTACGGGACGGACTGCGGGCCTTCACGCCCGACGCCCACCGCATCGCGCACGTCGCCGACGTCGACGGGGTGGCGTACGTGGACGACTCCAAGGCGACCAACACCCACGCCACCGAGGCCTCCTTGGCGGCGTACGGGTCGATCGTCTGGATCGCCGGCGGGCTGGCCAAGGGCGCGTCCTTCGACGAGCTGGTCGCGGGGGCGGCGAAGCGCCTGCGCGGGGCCGTGCTCATCGGCGCCGACCGCGCCCTGATCCGCGAAGCCCTGGCGCGACACGCGCCCGAGGTACCCGTGGTCGACCTCGACCGGACCGACACTGGGGCGATGCTCCAGGCCGTCCAGGAGGCCCAGCGACTCGCCCGGCCCGGTGACACGGTGCTGCTGGCCCCGGCCTGTGCCTCCATGGACATGTTCACCAACTACAACCAGCGTGGTGACGCGTTCGCGGAGGCCGTTCGCGAACTCGGCGCCTGACCCGGCCGCCTCCTGCGCCGGGCGACCTCGGGAGGGACGCGTGGGACGGTCCATGCCGACGTACAGCGGAGGCCACGATGCCCGGTAGCCCTCAGAGCCGTACCGGGCGTCCGCCCGTGCAGCGGGCCGTCAAGCGACCCGCCGCGCCGGGGCCGGTGCACGAGAACCCCGTGCTCCGCCTCTACCACCGCCTGCGCCGCGCCTGGGACCGGCCGCTGACCGCGTACTACCTGATCTCCGGCGGCAGCGCGCTGATCACCGTGCTCGGCCTGGTGATGGTCTACTCGGCCTCCCAGATCACCGCGCTCCAGCTGTCGCTGCCGGGCTCGTACTTCTTCCGCAAGCAGTTCCTGGCCGCCCTGATCGGCGCCGGGCTGCTGGTGGCCGCCATGCGGATGCCGGTGAAGCTGCACCGCGCTCTGGCCTACCCGATCCTCGCCGGTGCCGTCTTCCTCATGATCCTGGTCCAGGTGCCGGGGATAGGAGTGGCGGTCAACGGCAACCAGAACTGGATCGCGCTGGGCGGCTCCTTCCAGATCCAGCCCAGCGAGTTCGGGAAGCTGGCCCTGGTCCTGTGGGGCGCGGACCTGCTGGCCCGCAAGCAGGACCGGAGGCTGCTGACGCAGTGGAAGCACATGCTGGTGCCGCTGGTGCCGGCCGCCTTCATGCTGCTCGGGCTGATCATGATCGGCGGCGACATGGGCACCGCGATCATCCTGACCGCCATCCTCTTCGGCCTGTTGTGGCTGGCCGGCGCCCCCACGCGGCTGTTCGCCGGTGTGCTGTCGATCGCCGTGCTGCTGGGGTTCATCCTCATCAAGACCAGCCCCAACCGCATGGCCCGGCTGAACTGCCTCGGCGCCACCGACCCCGGGCCGGGCGACGCCTGCTGGCAGGCCGTGCACGGCATCTACGCCCTCGCCTCGGGCGGACTGTTCGGTTCCGGACTGGGCGCCAGTGTGGAGAAATGGGGACAACTCCCGGAAGCCCACACGGACTTCATCTTCGCCGTCACCGGTGAGGAACTGGGTCTGGCAGGGACGCTGTCGGTGCTCGCCCTCTTCGCGGCTCTAGGCTATGCGGGTATCCGCGTGGCCGGACGCACGGAGGACCCCTTCGTGAGGTATGCCGCGGGAGGCGTGACCACCTGGATCACGGCCCAGGCCGTGATCAACATCGGTGCGGTCCTCGGGCTGCTGCCGATCGCCGGTGTCCCGCTCCCGCTGTTCTCCTACGGGGGTTCCGCCCTGCTGCCGACCATGTTCGCCATCGGTCTGCTGATCGCCTTCGCGCGTGACGAGCCCGGTGCGCGGGCGGCGCTCGCGCTGCGGCAACCTCGCTTTGGTAGAAAGCGGGGAGCCGGGGGCACCGGGTCCAAGCGGAGCCCACGGAGTTGGAACACGATGCGACGGCGTGCCTCGGCGGCGCGCTCGTCCGGAGAGCGGTGAATTTCGGTGCATGTCGTACTCGCCGGCGGAGGAACCGCGGGCCACATCGAGCCCGCGCTCGCCCTCGCGGACGCCCTGCGCAGGCAGGATCCGACCGTGGGGATCACGGCCCTGGGCACGGAACGCGGCCTCGAGACCCGCCTCGTACCCGAGCGCGGGTACGAACTGGCGCTGATCCCGGCCGTACCGCTGCCGCGCAAGCCCACCCCCGAGCTGATCACCGTCCCGGGCCGGCTGCGCGGCACCATCAAGGCGACCGAGCAGATCCTGGAACGCACCAAGGCGGACGCCGTGGTCGGCTTCGGCGGCTACGTCGCCCTGCCCGGCTACCTCGCGGCCAAGCGGCTCGGTGTGCCGATCGTCGTCCACGAGGCCAACGCCCGTCCGGGCCTGGCCAACAAGATCGGCTCGCGCTACGCCGCACAGGTCGCCGTCTCGACCCCGGACAGCAAGCTGCGCAACTCCCGCTACATCGGGATCCCGCTGCGCCGCTCCATCGCCACCCTGGACCGGGCCGCCGCCCGCCCCGAGGCCCGCGCGGCGTTCGGCCTCGACCCCAACCTGCCCACGCTGCTGGTCACCGGCGGCTCGCAGGGCGCCCGCCGCCTCAACGAGGTCGTCCAGCAGGTCGCGCCCTGGCTCCAGCAGGCCGGAATCCAGATCCTGCACGCGGTCGGTCCCAAGAACGAACTGCCGCAGGTCCACCAGATGCCGGGAATGCCCCCGTACATCCCGGTAAGTTACCTGGACCGGATGGACCTCGCGTACGCCGCGGCCGACATGATGCTCTGCCGCGCGGGCGCGATGACCGTCGCCGAACTCTCCGCCGTCGGACTCCCGGCCGCCTACGTCCCGCTGCCCATCGGCAACGGCGAACAGCGGTTGAACGCCCAGCCGGTGGTCAAGGCCGGCGGCGGACTGCTGGTCGACGACGCGGAACTGACGCCGGAGTGGCTCCAGCAGAACGTGCTGCCCGTGCTCGCCGATCCGCACCGGCTGTACGAGATGTCCCGCGCCGCCGCCGAGTTCGGCCGCCGGGACGCCGACGACCTCCTCGTCGGCATGGTGTACGAGGCGATCGCCGCCCGCGCGCACCGCTAGACACCGACGGAAGGCAGGGGAGCGTGGCCGGACCGACCACCGCCGAGCGCGGGGAACGTCAACAGGAGTCGTCCGGCCCGCCCCGTGCGCGCCGGTTCGGCCCGCCCCGCCTTCGTGCGATCATCATCCTGGCCGTCGCCCTGATGCTCGTCGCGGGCGGGGTCTTCTGGCTGCTCCACAGTTCCAGTTGGACGCGTGTCGAACGCGTTTCGGTCGCCGGAACCCGTGTGCTGACGCCCGCGCAGGTGCGCGAGGCCGCCGACGTGCCCGTCGGGGAACCGCTGGTCTCCGTCGACACCGAGGCGATCGAGGCCCGGCTGCGCGAGGAACTGCCGCGCATCGACGAGATCGAGGCCGAGCGTTCCTGGCCGCACGGGATCGAGCTGAAAGTGAAGGAGCGGACTCCGGTTCTGGTGGTCGAAAAAGGCCGGAAGTTCGTGGAAGTGGACGCGGAAGGTGTCCGTTACGCCACGGTATCCCGGGCCCCGAAAGGCGTGCCCGCGCTGGAATTGAAGCCCGCCCGGTCCGGTTCGGCCGCGGCCAGCCTGCGCCGATTCGACGAGGACCGCCTGGTGGTGGAGGCGGTGCGGGCGGCGGGCCGCCTTCCGGACGCGGTCGCCCGGGACGCACGGGTCGTCAAGGTGCTTTCCTACGACGACATCTCGGTCGAACTGAGCGGCGGCCGGACCGTCGCCTGGGGGAGCGGGGAGCAGGGGGCGCGCAAGGCCGACGTGCTCACCGCGCTGATGAAAGCGGCGCCCCGGGCGCGGCACTTCGACGTGAGTGTTCCCACGGCCCCGGCGTCATCAGGGAGTTGACGGGTATACGCGCAGGCCAGCACCCTGGTTGGGCAGCGCTACGGCTGATCACATAGGGTGAAAAGAAAAACGGGAGGTTCGGCGTGTTCGTTGAACGTGCGCCACTTGTCGACTTAGTGTCCTGTTCAGAAGACTCCAAGGAACAGACACACTGGTAACCCTAAACTTCAGCGTTAGGGTTCGGGTCGGCGCTACGGACCGTCCCAATCGGCATCAGTCGTCGGTCGCGGGGCAGCAGTGCTCCGGCGATCCGACGACACGTAACTCGAGGCGAGAGGCCTTCGACGTGGCAGCACCGCAGAACTACCTCGCAGTCATCAAAGTCATCGGTGTCGGCGGCGGTGGTGTCAATGCCATCAACCGGATGATCGAGGTCGGTCTCAAGGGCGTCGAGTTCATCGCCATCAACACCGACGCGCAAGCTCTGTTGATGAGCGACGCCGACGTCAAGCTCGACGTCGGCCGTGAACTCACCCGCGGACTCGGCGCCGGAGCCAACCCGGCCGTCGGCCGCAAGGCCGCCGAGGACCACCGCGAGGAGATCGAGGAGGTCCTCAAGGGGGCCGACATGGTCTTCGTGACAGCCGGCGAAGGCGGCGGCACCGGCACCGGCGGCGCGCCCGTCGTGGCCAACATCGCCCGCTCGCTGGGCGCCCTCACCATCGGCGTGGTCACCCGCCCGTTCACCTTCGAGGGACGGCGCCGGGCCAACCAGGCCGAGGACGGCATCGCGGAACTCCGCGAAGAGGTCGACACCCTCATCGTCATCCCCAACGACCGGCTGCTGTCCATCTCGGACCGCCAGGTCAGCGTGCTCGACGCGTTCAAGTCCGCCGACCAGGTGCTGCTGTCGGGTGTGCAGGGCATCACCGACCTCATCACCACCCCGGGCCTGATCAACCTGGACTTCGCCGACGTCAAGTCGGTCATGTCCGAGGCGGGGTCCGCCCTCATGGGCATCGGCTCGGCCCGCGGCGACGACCGCGCGGTGGCCGCGGCCGAGATGGCGATCTCCTCGCCGCTCCTGGAGGCGTCCATCGACGGCGCCCGGGGCGTGCTGCTCTCCATCTCCGGCGGCTCCGACCTCGGCCTGTTCGAGATCAACGAGGCCGCCCAGCTGGTCAGCGAGGCCGCCCACCCCGAGGCCAACATCATCTTCGGCGCGGTCATCGACGACGCCCTCGGTGACGAGGTCCGGGTCACCGTGATCGCGGCCGGCTTCGACGGGGGCCAGCCGCCGTCCAAGCAGCGGGACAACGTCCTCGGCTCCTCCTCGCCCAAGCGCGAGGAGCCGACCCCGGCCCGGCAGACCGAGAGCCGTCCGTCCTTCGGCTCGCTCGGCAGCGTCAAGCCGAAGGAGGAGCCGGAGCCGGTCCCCGCGCCGGAGCCGGTGAGCGACCTGCCCCCGGTCGCCCCGCCGCCGGTCCCGCCGTCCCGGACCTACTCGGACAGCGCGGCCGAGGAACTGGACGTGCCGGACTTCCTGAAGTGATAGGACAGCGCGACACCGTGAACGGCGCGCACTTCGGCTTCACCGACCGGTGGGGCGGAGTGAGCGCCGTTCCGTACGAGGAGCTGAACCTCGGCGGCGCGGTCGGCGACGACCCCGGCGCCGTCACGGCCAACCGGGAGCTGGCCGCCAAGTCGCTGGGCGTCGACCCGGCCCGGGTGGTCTGGATGAACCAGGTGCACGGTGCCGACGTCGCCGTGGTCGACGGACCCTGGGGGGACCGGCCGGTCCCGCGGGTCGACGCGATCGTCACCGCCGAACGGGGTCTCGCCCTCGCCGTCCTCACCGCCGACTGCGTCCCCGTCCTGCTGGCCGACCCGGTCGCCGGTGTCGCCGCCGCGGCCCACGCGGGCCGGCCCGGCCTGGTCGCCGGGGTCGTCCCCGCCGCCGTGCGGGCCATGGCGGAACTCGGCGCCGACCCCGCCCGCGTCGTCGCCCGCACCGGACCCGCCGTGTGCGGCCGGTGCTACGAGGTGCCCGAGGAGATGCGCGCCGAGGTGAGTGCCGTCGAGCCGGCGGCGCACGCCGTGACCGGCTGGGGTACGCCGGCGGTCGACGTGGGCGCCGGGGTGCACGCGCAGCTCGAGCGACTCGGGGTGCGCGACCGGGCGCAGTCGCCGGTGTGCACCCGGGAGTCGCAGGACCACTTCTCGTACCGACGCGACCGCACCACCGGGCGGCTCGCGAGCTATGTCTGGCTGGACTGATGGGGCATGACGGACCGTAAGCACGAAATCGCCGCGAACCTGGCCACCGTCGAGGAGCGCATCGCCGCCGCCTGTGCGGCCGCAGGCCGCCGGCGCGACGAGGTGACCCTGATCGTGGTCACCAAGACCTACCCGGCGGACGACGTGCGGATTCTCTCCGGCCTCGGCGTGCGCCATGTCGCCGAGAACCGCGACCAGGACGCGGCCCCCAAGGCCGCGGCGTGCTCGGATCTGCCGCTTTCGTGGCATTTCGTCGGCCAGTTGCAGACCAACAAGGTGCGCTCCGTGGTCGGCTACGCGGACGTCGTGCAGTCCGTCGACCGCCCCAAGCTGGTCACGGCCCTGGCCAGGGAGGCCGTACGCACCGGGCGCGAGGTGGGCTGCCTGCTCCAGGTCGCGCTCGACGCGGGGGAGAGCGGTCGGGGCGAGCGCGGCGGCGTCGGTCCCGCGGGGGTCGAGGAGTTGGCCGACCTGGTCGCCGGGGCGGAAGGGCTGCGGCTCGACGGGCTGATGACCGTCGCTCCCCTCACCGGCGAGTACGCGGGGCGCCAACAGGCGGCGTTCGAACGCCTCATGGATTTGTCGACCCGCGTGCGCCGGACCCATCCGGCTGCGAACATGGTCTCCGCAGGAATGAGCGCGGACCTCGAGCAGGCCGTGGCCGCCGGAGCGACACATGTACGCGTCGGCACCGCGGTACTCGGAGTCCGCCCCAGGCTCGGGTAACGTCGCCAAGAAGTCGGACCACAGCAGAAAATATGGTCATTACCGCCGAAAGGCGGACGCAACGACCTCGTGGATCGCGGGCACTTGGCAGTCAGCCGATCCACCACAGAGCGGAGGACTCAGAGAATGGCCGGCGCGATGCGCAAGATGGCGGTCTACCTCGGCCTCGTGGAGGACGATGGGTACGACGGCCGGGGGTTCGACCCCGACGACGACTTCGAACCCGAGCTGGACCCGGAGCCCGAGCGGGACCACCGGCGGCACGAGCCCGTCCACCAGCCCCATGGCTCACATCAGCCCCAAAGGGACGAAGAGGTGCGAGTCGTACAACCGCCCCCGCAGCGCGAGCCGGTGCCCCGCTCCCCTTCGCTCGCGGCGGAATCCAGCCGCCCGGCGCGGATCGCGCCCGTGGCATCCATCACACAAGAACGCGCAAGCCTGGAAAAGAGCGCACCGGTCATCATGCCCAAGGTCGTGTCCGAACGAGAGCCCTACCGGATCACCACACTTCACCCCCGGACCTACAACGAGGCCCGTACCATCGGGGAACACTTCCGTGAGGGCACGCCGGTGATCATGAATCTCACTGAGATGGATGACACAGATGCGAAGCGACTTGTCGACTTTGCGGCCGGTTTGGTGTTTGGTCTTCACGGCAGTATCGAGCGGGTGACGCAGAAGGTGTTCCTGCTGTCTCCTGCTAACGTCGATGTCACGGCGGAGGACAAGGCCCGCATCGCAGAGGGCGGGTTCTTCAACCAGAGCTGAGACGCACCACCGGTACAGAGCAAGAACACGGATCCGAGAACCGGGTCCGAGAGATGGTTCAGGGGAGAGGGAAGCACAGGTCATGAGCGTGGTCCTGGATGTCGTCTACATCGCGCTGATGTGCTTCCTCATCGTGCTCATCTTCCGGTTGGTCATGGACTACGTCTTCCAGTTCGCCCGCTCGTGGCAACCCGGCAAGGCGATGGTGGTCGTTCTGGAGGCCACCTACACTGTCACCGATCCACCGTTGAAGCTTCTGCGGCGGTTCATTCCGCCGCTGCGTCTCGGGGGCGTGGCGCTCGACCTGTCCTTCTTCGTACTGATGATCATCGTCTACATCCTGATCTCGATCGTGAGCCGGCTGTGATCGATGAGAGAGATACGGGCTTGCCGAATGCCGACGACAACGTTGAGGTGAAGAGATGCCGTTGACCCCCGAGGACGTGCGGAACAAGCAGTTCACGACCGTCCGCCTCCGAGAAGGCTATGACGAGGACGAGGTCGATGCCTTCCTCGATGAGGTCGAAGCCGAACTGACCCGGCTGCTCCGCGAGAACGAGGACCTGCGCGCCAAGCTGGCCGCGGCGACGCGCGCGGCCGCGCAGAACCAGCAGAACATGCGCAAGCCCCCGGAGCCCCCGCAGGACCAGCAGCATCAGCAGGGCCCGCCCCAGCAGGGCGGTATGCCCCAGCAGGGCGGCATGCCCCAGCAGGGCGGTATGCCGCAGCAGGGCATGCGAGGTCCCGGCGCTCCGGTGCCCGCCGGCATATCGGGCCCGCCGCAGCAGCAGATGGGTGGCCCCATGGGTGGCCCGCCCCAGCTGCCGAGCGGTGCCCCGCAGCTGCCCGCCGGCCCCGGCGGACAGGGTGGGCCGCAGGGTCCCGGCCCGATGGGCCAGGGTCCGGGTCCGATGGGCCAGGGTCCCGGTCCGATGCAGGGCCAGATGGGCCCCGGCCCGATGGGTGGCCCCATGGGCGGCCCGCAGGGGCACGGTGGTCCCGGTGGCATGCCCGGTCAGGGCGGCCCCGGTGGCGACAGTGCCGCCCGTGTCCTCTCGCTGGCCCAGCAGACCGCCGACCAGGCGATCGCCGAGGCCCGTTCCGAGGCCAACAAGATCGTCGGCGAGGCGCGTTCGCGTGCCGAGGGTCTGGAGCGGGACGCCCGTGCCAAGGCCGACGCCCTGGAGCGGGACGCGCAGGAGAAGCACCGCGTCGCGATGGGCTCCCTGGAGTCCGCCCGCGCCACGCTGGAGCGCAAGGTCGAGGACCTGCGCGGCTTCGAGCGCGAGTACCGCACGCGGCTGAAGTCGTACCTGGAGTCGCAGCTGCGTCAGCTGGAGACCCAGGCGGACGACTCGCTCGCCCCGCCGCGTACGCCCGCCACGGCCTCCCTGCCGCCGTCCCCGGCGCCCTCGATGGCTCCGGCCGGCGCGAGTGCCCCGTCCTACGGTGGCAACCAGTCGATGGGCGGCGGTCCGGGCCAGTCCGGGCCGTCCTACGGCGGGCAGCAGCAGATGTCGCCGGCGATGACCCAGCCGATGGCGCCGGTGCGTCCGCAGGGCCCGTCGCCGATGGGGCAGGCGCCCTCGCCGATGCGCGGGTTCCTGATCGACGAGGACGACAACTGAGCCGTCTCGGACCGACGTCCGGTAAGTAGTACGGCGTTGCCTTCGGCAGCGTTCAAGGGCGGGCCCCGGGTTTTCGACCCGGGGCCCGCCCTTTGCGTTCAGGCGCGGGCACCGCTGTGCGCAGCCGAGAAGGCCCGGCTCCCTCCCGAGGAGGGGGGAGCCGGGCCCGGGTGCTGCTCGGCTACTGCTTGCGCAGGCGGAACGTCAGGGACAGGCCCTCGTCCGTGAACGGCTCCCCGTACGTGTCGTCCGCCTCGCCCTGGGCGAAGTCCGACGCCAGGACCTCGTCCGCGATCAGGGACGCGTGGCCGGTCAGGGCCGCCACCGTCGCCGGGTCCGAGGCGGTCCAGCGCAGGGAGATGCGGTCGGCGACGTCGAGGCCGCTGTTCTTGCGGGCCTCCTGGATCAGGCGGATCGCGTCACGGGCGAGGCCCGCGCGGCGGAGCTCCTCCGTGATCTCCAGGTCCAGCGCCACGGTCGCGCCGGAGTCCGAGGCGACCGACCAGCCCTCGCGGGGCGTCTCCGTGATGATCACCTCGTCGGGGGCGAGGGCGATCGTCTCGCCGTCGACCTCCACCGAAGCCGTGCCTTCGCGCAGGGCGAGGGAGAGCGCCGCGGCGTCCGCGTTCGCGACGGCCTTCGCCACGTCCTGGACGCGCTTGCCGAACCGCTTGCCCAGCGCACGGAAGTTGGCCTTCGCGGTCGTGTCGACCAGCGAACCGCCGACCTCGCTCAGCGACGCCAGGGACTCGACGTTCAGCTCCTCCGTGATCTGCGCGTGCAGCTCGGGGGTGAGCGCGTCGAAGCCCGCCACGGCGATCAGCGCGCGGCTGAGCGGCTGGCGCGTCTTGACGCCCGACTCCGCGCGCGTGGCACGGCCCAGCTCCACCAGGCGGCGGACCAGGACCATCTGCCTCGACAGCTCCGGGTCGATCGCCGACAGGTCCGCCTCGGGCCACGAGGACAGGTGGACCGACTCCGGGGCGCCCGGGGTGACCGGTACGACCAGGTCCTGCCAGACCCGCTCGGTGATGAACGGGGTCAGCGGGGCCATGAGCTTGGTGACCGTCTCGACGACCTCGTGCAGGGTGCGCAGGGCCGCCTTGTCGCCCTGCCAGAAGCGGCGGCGGGAGCGGCGGACGTACCAGTTGGACAGGTCGTCGACGAAGGCGGACAGCAGCTTGCCGGCGCGCTGGGTGTCGTACGCGTCCAGCGCCTGGGTGACCTGGTCGGTGAGCGCGTGCAGCTCGGAGAGGAGCCAGCGGTCCAGGACCGGGCGGTCGGCGGGGGCCGGGTCGGCCGCGCTCGGCGCCCAGCCCGAGGTGCGGGCGTACAGGGCCTGGAAGGCGACCGTGTTCCAGTAGGTGAGGAGCGTCTTGCGGACGACCTCCTGGATGGTGCCGTGACCGACCCGGCGGGCCGCCCACGGGGAGCCGCCGGCCGCCATGAACCAGCGGACCGCGTCCGCGCCGTGCCGGTCCATCAGCGGGATGGGGTCCAGGGTGTTGCCGAGGTGCTTGGACATCTTGCGGCCGTCCTCCGCGAGGATGTGGCCGAGGCAGACCACGTTCTCGTACGAGGACTTGTCGAAGACCAGGGTGCCGACCGCCATCAGCGTGTAGAACCAGCCGCGGGTCTGGTCGATCGCCTCGCAGATGAACTGCGCCGGGTACCGGCTCTCGAACAGCTCCTTGTTCTTGTGCGGGTAGCCCCACTGCGCGAACGGCATCGAACCCGAGTCGTACCAGGCGTCGATGACCTCCGGCACGCGCGTGGCGGTCTTGCCGCAGCCCTCCTCGGGACAGGCGAAGGTGACGTCGTCGATGTACGGGCGGTGCGGGTCCAGGGCCGACTGGTCGGTGCCGGACAGCTCGGTGAGTTCCGCGCGGGAGCCGGCGACCGTGAGGTGGTCGTCCTCGCAGCGCCAGATGGGCAGCGGGGTGCCCCAGTAACGGTTGCGGGAGAGCGCCCAGTCGATGTTGTTGTTCAGCCAGTCGCCGTAGCGGCCGTTCTTGACCGAGTCCGGGAACCAGTTGGTGCCCTCGTTCTCCTGGAGGAGGCGGTCCTTGATCGCGGTGGTGCGGATGTACCAGGACGGCTGCGCGTAGTACAGCAGCGCGGTGTGGCAACGCCAGCAGTGCGGGTAGCTGTGCTCGTAGGGGATGTGCCGGAAGAGCAGGCCCCGGGTGTCCAGGTCCTCGGTGAGCTTCTCGTCGGCCTTCTTGAAGAAGACGCCGCCGACCAGCGGGACGTCCTCCTCGAAGGTGCCGTCCGGGCGGACCGGGTTCACGACGGGCAGGCCGTAGGAGCGGCAGACCTTCAGGTCGTCCTCACCGAAGGCGGGGGACTGGTGGACGAGACCCGTACCGTCCTCGGTGGTGACGTACTCGGCGTTGACGACGTAGTGCGCCGGCTCCGGGAACTCGACCAGCTCGAAGGGGCGCTGGTACGTCCAGCGCTCCATCTCGGCGCCGGTGAAGGACCGCCCGGTGGTCTCCCAGCCCTCCCCGAGCGCCTTGGCGACCAGGGGCTCGGCGACGACGACCTTCTCGTCGCCGTTCGTCGCGACGACGTAGGTGACCTCCGGGTGCGCGGCCACGGCGGTGTTCGAGACCAGCGTCCAGGGGGTGGTCGTCCACACCAGGAGCGCGGCCTCGCCGGCCAGCGGGCCGGAGGTGAGGGGGAAGCGGACGTAGACGGAGGGGTCGACGACCGTCTCGTAGCCCTGCGCCAGCTCGTGGTCGGACAGGCCGGTGCCGCAGCGGGGGCACCAGGGGGCGACGCGGTGGTCCTGGACCAGCAGGCCCTTGTCGAAGATCTCCTTCAGCGACCACCAGACGGACTCGATGTACTCCGGGTCCATCGTGCGGTACGGGTCCTGGAGGTCGGCCCAGTAGCCCATGCGCGTCGTGAGCGCCTCGAAGGCGTCGGTGTGGCGGGTCACCGACTCGCGGCACTTGGCGTTGAACTCCGCGATGCCGTACGCCTCGATGTCCTGCTTGCCGGAAAAGCCCAGCTCCTTCTCCACCGCCAGCTCGACCGGCAGGCCGTGGCAGTCCCAGCCGGCCTTGCGGCCCACGTGGTAGCCGCGCATGGTGCGGAAGCGGGGGAAGACGTCCTTGAAGACGCGGGCCTCGATGTGGTGGGCGCCCGGCATGCCGTTGGCGGTGGGCGGGCCCTCGTAGAAGACCCACTCGGGGCGGCCCTCGGACTGCTCCAGGCTCTTGGCGAAGATCTTCTGCTCGCGCCAGAAGTCGAGCACCGCGTGTTCGAGCGCGGGCAGGTCGACCTGGGCGGGCACCTGGCGGTACTGCGGCTGCGTATTCAACGAGCTTCCTCCGGCGGACGTGCTGCCTTCCGTCGGAGGGACGAGAGCTGCGCTCCCGCGGTACCACCCTCCTTGGCCCCCGGTGCGTCCTGTGCGCCGGTGAGCCCCCTCGTTGGGGCGCGAGGCCGGGTCTACTCGCCCTGGCGGTGCTGGGCTTTCTTCCGGCGGCTCCGGGGTGATCTTCACGTCGCGCTCGCCCCCGGGCTCACACCGTCCCCGGGTCGCTCTGGGCTGCGTACGCCGCTACTCGTCCCCATCCACGCTTTTCGCTCCGCCCAGTGTACGGCGCCGGGCCGACAGCGGCCGACCGGTTTCCGGGCCGGGCGGCAGGGGCCCCGCGCTCGCTCCGGGCGGCTCGCCCTGACCCGAATGCCGCCGCCCGGTCCCCGGCCGTGGAGCGGCCCGGCCGGGCCCGGGTCCGGCGGATTACCGGGCGGGGAGCTGGGCACAACGCAGGCATGCTCGGTGCGTGGCGGCGCTGGGCGGGCGAACCGGGCGGCGTGCCCCGTTGCCGCGGGACCCGAGTCGATTTATCGTCCCAGCACGATTCGCGAGCAAGATCACAATATGTGAAGGGGCCGCGGCCATGGTGGCGAAGAAGACCGCCGTACAGCAGTCCGAGGCGGCTGCGAAGAAGTCCGCTGCCAGGAGGACGACGGCCGGGAAGGGGGCCGCGGAGCAGGACGCCGCGGCCGGGGGCGGCGCGGAGGGGGAGGGCGGTACGGCGGCGGAGAGCGGCACCGCGCGGCGGGCGCCGGCCGAGAAGAGCGCGGCCGGGAAGGCGACGGAGGCCGGGAAGGCGGCGGAGGCGGCCGGGAAGGCGGAGGCGAAGCGGGCCCCGGCCGAACGGGCTCCGAAGAAGAAGAGCACGGCGAAGAAGAGCACGGCCAAGAAAGTGGGCGCGGCGCAGACCGCGGAGCAGACGGGAGCCACGACGGTGGTTGCGAAGAAGACCCCTGGCACGGCCACGGCGGCCAAGACCGCCGTCCCCAAGGCGCGCGGCGCCGCCGCGGACCCCGGCGACCTCGCGGTACGGCCCGGCGAGGACCCCTGGACCTCGGAGGAGGTGGAGGAGGCGCGCGGAGGGCTGGAGTCCGAGGCCGACCGGCTGCGCACCGAGATCGACTCCTCGGAGCGGTCCCTCCAGGGCATGATGCGCGACTCCGGGGACGGGGCGGGCGACGACGAGGCGGACACCGGCAGCAAGAACATCACGCGCGAGCACGAGCTGGCGCTGGCCGCCACCGCGCGCGAGGTGCTCACCCAGACCGAGCGCGCCCTGGAGCGCCTGGACGCGGGCACCTACGGCCTGTGCGAGAACTGCGGCAACCCCATCGGCAAGGCGCGCATGCAGGCCTTCCCGAGGGCCACCCTGTGCGTCGAGTGCAAGCAGAAGCAGGAGCGCCGGTACTGACCGGCCGCCGGGACGGAAGGCGTGCCGTACCCTCGTCCAAAGTCAGGTACCTAGGCTGAGGGACTCACGTGGCAGAGGCGGAGCGCATCATCGGTACGCCGGACATCCCGGACGCGGCGGGGGACGGCCAGGAGCGGGCCGACGCCGAGCAGGAACGGTCCCCGGAGCGTCCCCGGGGCAGGCGGCGGATCGCCGTGCTCTTCGCGGTCGCCGCGTTGGCGTACGCACTCGACCTGACCAGCAAGATGATCGTGGTCGCCAAGCTGGAGCACCAGGAGCCCATCGAGATCGTCGGGGACTGGCTGCGCTTCGTGGCGATCCGCAACGCGGGCGCGGCCTTCGGCTTCGGCGAGGCCTTCACCGTGATCTTCACGGTGATCGCGGCGGCCGTGATCGTCGTGATCGCCCGCCTGGCGCGCAAGCTCTACAGCCTGCCGTGGGCCGTCGCCCTCGGCATGCTGCTCGGCGGTGCCCTCGGCAACCTCACCGACCGGATCTTCCGGGCGCCGGGCGTCTTCGAGGGCGCGGTCGTGGACTTCATCGCGCCCAAGCACTTCGCCGTGTTCAACCTCGCCGACTCGGCGATCGTCTGCGGCGGCATCCTGATCGTGATCCTCTCCTTCCGGGGACTGGACCCGGACGGGACCGTCCACAAGGACTGACGGAACCGTCCACAGGGTTCGGCGGGGCCCGTGAGGCCCCTGCCGGGCGCCGGGGGCGGGAGGCCCGTCGCCGGGTGGGCGTGCGAGGGTGTCCGACCCGTCCGGCATACTCGACGGGGTGAGCACGATTCCCGAGATCCGTACCCTGCCCGTGCCCGACGGTCTGGAGGGCGAGCGCGTCGACGCCGCCATCTCCCGCATGTTCGGCTTCTCCCGTACCAAGGCCGCGGAGCTCGCCGCGGCGGGCAAGGTGCAGGTCGACGGATCGGTGGTCGGCAAGTCCGAGCGCGTCCACGGCGGCGCCTGGCTCGAGGTCGAGATGCCACAGGCGCCCGCGCCCGTGCAGGTGGTCGCCGAGCCCGTCGAGGGCATGGAGATCGTGCACGACGACGAGGACGTCGTGGTGATCGTCAAGCCGGTCGGCGTCGCGGCCCACCCCTCGCCCGGCTGGACCGGGCCCACGGTCATCGGCGGACTGGCCGCCGCCGGGTACCGCATCTCCACGTCCGGTGCCGCCGAGCGGCAGGGGATCGTGCACCGCCTCGACGTGGGCACGTCCGGCCTGATGGTGGTGGCCAAGTCGGAGCGCGCCTACACCTCGCTCAAGCGCCAGTTCAAGGAGCGCACGGTCGACAAGCGCTACCACACGCTCGTGCAGGGCCACCCCGACCCGACCAGCGGCACCATCGACGCCCCCATCGGCCGGCACCCCCAGCACGACTACAAGTGGGCCGTCACCGCCGAGGGCAAGCCCTCCGTCACGCACTACGACCTCATCGAGGCCTTCCGCGCCGCCTCCCTCCTCGACGTGAAGCTGGAGACCGGCCGCACCCACCAGATCCGGGTCCACATGGCCGCCCACCGGCACCCTTGCGTCGGCGACCTCACCTACGGCGCGGACCCGACGCTCGCCAAGCGGCTGCGCCTCACCCGGCAGTGGCTGCACGCCGTGCGGCTCGGCTTCGAGCACCCCGGCGACGGCCAGTGGGCCGAGTTCGCCAGCGACTACCCCGAGGACCTCCAGCAGGCTTTGGACCTGGTCCGCGAGGAGACGTACGGATGAGCGCCGCGCCGTCCGGAGCGCCGTCGCCCGGAGCGCCGTCGTCCGTGGTGCCGGCGTACGAGGTGCGGGTCGCCGACGACCCCGGTGACCGTCAGGCGTGCTTCGCGGTGCGCAAGGACGTCTTCGTCGCCGAGCAGAAGGTCCCCGAGGACATCGAGTACGACGCCTACGACGCCGACGCCGTGCACGTCCTCGCGGTCCGGGAGGACGGCGTGCCGCTGGGCACCGGCCGGCTGCTGCACGGGGCGGCCGCCGCGGCGAGGAACGGGGACGGCGACCCGGCCGTCGGCTCCCTCGGGCGCCTCGCCGTGACCCGGGAGGCCCGCGGGCTGGGTGTCGGGGCCGCGCTCGTACGGGCCGTCGAGGAGGCGGCCCGCACGCGGGGGCTGCACGCGGTCGACCTGCACGCGCAGACCCATGCCCTGGGTTTCTACGAGCGGCTGGGGTACAAGGCCTACGGACCGGAGTTTCCCGACGCCGGGATACCCCACCGCGCGATGCGGCGCGCCCTGTAGGCGCGGGCGGCGAACGGGCCGGTGGGCCCGGTGGCGTGACAGGCTTGCGGTCCGCCGTGTGACGCCGAGACCCCACCGGAGCGCTGAGCGTGGACCAGTTGGCCCTGTTGTTCGTCCTGCTGCTCGGGGCCCTGCTGAGCGTTCCGCTCGGGGACCGGCTGCGGCTTCCGGCGCCGGTGCTGATGACCCTCCTCGGGATCGTGCTCGCCCTGCTGGACTTCGTGCCCGACGTCGACATCCCGCCCGAACTGATCCTGCCCGCGCTGCTGCCCCCGTTGCTGTACGCGGCGGTACGGCGCACCTCCTGGCGCCAGTTCGCGGCCAACCGCCGCCCGATCTTCCTGCTGGCGGTCGCGCTGGTCTTCGTCACCACGGCCTGCGTCGCCGCCGTGGCCCACGCGATCGTGCCGGGGCTGCCGATCGCCGCCGCCTTCGCACTGGGCGCGCTGGTGGCACCCCCCGACCCGGTCGCGGCCACCGCCGTCGCCGGGCAGCTGGGGCTGCCGCGCCGGCTGGTGTCCATCCTGGAGGGCGAGGGACTCTTCAACGACGTCACCGCCATCGTGCTGTACCACGTGGCCATCGCCGCCGCGGTCAGCGGGACGTTCTCGCCCTGGGAGGCGGGGTTCGACCTGGTGCTCTCCGCGGTCGTCGCGGTGGCCGTGGGGCTGGCGCTGGGCTGGGGCTCCAACAAGCTCCTGACGCTGCTCGGCGACCCGACGCTGCAGATCGGCCTGACCCTGCTGGTGCCGTTCGTGAGCTACGTCCTGGCCGACGAACTGCACGGCTCCGGGGTGCTCGCGGTGCTCACCACCGCGATGTTCCTCGCCGAGTACGCCTCCGACGCCGACGACGTGATGAGCCGGCTCGCCGGGCACACCGTCTGGGACGTCGTCGACACGCTCGTCACCGGTGTCGCCTTCGGGCTGATCGGTCTGGAGCTGCACAACGCGATCCGCACCGCCTCCGGCCGGTGGACGGAGCTGCTCGGCTGGGCGGGGGCGATCAGCGCCGTGGTCATCGTGGTCCGGCTGCTGTGGCTGCTGCCCGCCACCTGGCTCACCCAGCGGCTGCACGCCCGGCGGGACCACGAGGAGGACATCCCGACGAGCTGGCGCGAGACCGTCGTCATGTGGTGGGCGGGGATGCGGGGCGTCGCCTCCGTCGCGCTGGCACTGGCGATCCCGCTGACGACGGACGACGGGGCGGCCTTCCCGAAACGGGACGAGATCGTGTTCGTCGCCTTCGGGGTCATCATGGTCACGCTGCTGCTCCAGGGCCTGACGCTGCCCTGGCTGGTGGGCAGGCTCGGCGTACGGGCGGACACCGAACGCGAGCAGGCGTACGAGAAGGAGCTGGCCGTGCGGGCGGCCAGGGCGGCGAAGCGGCGGCTGAAGGAGATCGAGTCGGTCGAGGAACTGCCGGACGAGCTGTCCGAGCAGATGCTGCGGCGCGCCTACGACATCGGGGTGCGCATCAGTCCGGACCTCGGCGACGAGGAGCGCAGGGAGGCGCAGGAGCAGCGGGCCAGGCGGATCAAGCGCGTGCGCCGCATCCAGGGGGAGATGCTGAGCGCCGCCCGCCACGAGGTGCTGGCGGCCCGCAGTGAGGCCGGCGCGGACCCGGAGATCGTCGACCGGGTCCTGCGCCACCTGGACGTGCGCAGCCTCAGGTGAGGCCGGCCGTCCCCGCCGTCACAGGCTCTTCGTGGGCTGGTCCGGGAAGCGCCGCCCCACTCCGTCGGCGGAACGCCGCGGGCGGCGGAGCCCGTCGGGGGACGGGCGCAGGGACGCGTCCGCGGTGTTGACCCGGGGCAGGGCGTAGGGGTGCTCGTCGGCGAGCCAGCGGATCATCCCCTCGCGGACCGTGACCCGTACCGTCCAGATGTCGTCCGCGTCCTTCGCCGTCACCAGGGCCCGCACCTGCATGGTGTTCGCGGTGGTGTCCGTGACGGTCAGGTTGTAGTCGCGGCCGTCCCAGGCCGGGCACTCGCGCAGGAGGTCGCGCAGCCGTTCGCGCATCGCCTCCAGCGGCGCCGTGTGGTCCAGGTGCCAGAACACGGTCCCGGTCATCTGCGGAGTGCCGCGCGACCAGTTCTCGAACGGCTTGGACGTGAAGTACGACACCGGCATGGTGATGCGGCGCTCGTCCCAGGTGCGCACGGTCAGGAACGTGAGGGTGATCTCCTCGACGGTGCCCCACTCGCCGTCCACCACGACCGTGTCGCCCATGCGCACCATGTCGCCGAAGGCGATCTGGAACCCGGCGAACATGTTGCTCAGCGTGGACTGCGCGGCGATGCCCGCCACGATGCCGAGGACACCGGCGGAGGCCAGCAGCGAGGCGCCCGCCGCCCGCATCGCGGGGAACGTCAGCAGCATCGACGACACGGCGACCACGCCGACGACCGCCGAGACCACCCGCATGATCAGCGACACCTGGGTGCGCACCCGGCGCACCCGGGCGGGGGCCCGTTCGGCGTGGGTGTGGGCGTAGCGGGAGTAGGACGCCTCGACGACGGCCGCGGCGATCCGGATCACCAGCCAGGCCACGGAGCCGATCAGCAGCAGGGTCAGCAGCCGGCCGACGGCCGACCGGTGGTCGGGGAACACCTGCGCCTCGACGTAGGACCCTCTCAGCAGGGCCGCGCAGAGCATGACCTGGTAGGGGATGCGGGCGCGGCGCAGCAGACCCCACAGCGGGGTCTCGGGGTGGCGTCCGTCGGCCTTGCGCAGCAACAGGTCGGTGGCCCATCCGATGACCAGCGTCAACAGGACGGAACCGCCGACCACGATCAGCGGCCGGAGTATGGTCTCCATGCCCTCGAACCTAACCGCACCCGGTGCGCCGCGAACCTGTGACTTGCGTCCCGGCCGGGGAATCGCCGGTCACCGCGTTGTCACACCGGGCTGGCACCATGGCCTCATGAACATCGTGCTCTTTCACTCGACCCTCGGTCCGCGGCCCGCGGTCGGGCAGGCCGCCGACCGGCTGCGCGACGCCGGGCACCAGGTGTGGACCCCCGACCTCTTCGAGGGCCGGACCTTCGACACGGTCGAGGAGGGCATGGCCCACCAGGAGGGGATCGGCAGGGAGGAGCTGCTGAAGCGGGCCGTGCTCGCCGCCGCGCCCTACTCCGAGCGGGGACTGGTCTACGCGGGCTTCTCGCTCGGCGCCTCCATCGCCCAGACCCTCGCCCTCGGCGACCACCGGGCGCGCGGGCTGCTCCTGCTGCACGGCACGTCGGACATCGCGCCGAACGCCGCGGTCGACGAGCTGCCGGTCCAGCTGCACGTCGCCGAGCCGGACGCCTTCGAGACGGACGACTGGCTCAGCGCCTGGTACCTGCAGATGGGCCGGATCGGCGCCGACGTGGAGGTGCACAGGTACACGGGGGCCGGCCACCTCTACACCGACCCGGGGCTGCCGGACTACGACGAGGAGGCGGCCGAGGCCACCTGGCGGGTGGCGCTCGGCTTCCTCGACTCGCTCCAGGAGGCGGAGGCGTCTCAGACGGGCGCGTAGACGCGCTCGACCCGCTGCGTGCCGCTGCGCGTGCGGTACGAGCGGGCCCAGGCCGACGTGGCGTCAGGGTCGGTGCGGTCGGAGACGACGTAGTAGTCCATCTGCGTCCGCTCCGCGGTGACGTCCAGCACGCCGTAGCCGTGCCGGTCGGTGTCGACCCAGTGGACGTGCCGGTTCGCGGCCCGGATGACCGGGGCCGCGATCGCCGAGACCGTGCCCTCGGGCACCTTCACGATGTCGTCGAGGTTGTCGGAGGTCACCGACGTGACGACGAACTCCGTGGCGGCCGACGCGGAGAGCGGGTACGTGGCGGCGTTGTGCGGCACGTCGTTGGCCCACGCCATGTGGATGTCGCCGGTCAGGAACACCGTGTTGCGGACGGCGTTCGCGCGCAGGTGCGCCAGCAGTTCGCGGCGGTCGTCCGTGTACCCGTCCCACTGGTCCGTGTTGAGGGCGAGCCCCTCCTTCGGCAGGCCGAGCAGCTCCGCGAGCGGCTTCAGCAGCTCGGCGGGGATCGAGCCGACGGCGAACGGCGAGATCATCACCGAGTTGCCGACCAGCCGCCAGGTGGTGTCGGAGGAGCTGAGCCCGGCCTTGAGCCAGTCCAGCTGGGCGCGCCCGGTCAGGGTGCGGTCCGGGTCGTCGACCTCCCCGTCGCCGAGCCCCACCTGCTGCGAGCGGAAGGAGCGCAGGTCCAGCAGGGAGAGGTCGGCGAGCTTGCCGAAGCGCAGCCTGCGGTAGGTGGTCCCGGCGATCGCGGGGCGCACCGGCATCCACTCGAAGTAGGCCCGCTTGGCGGCGGCCTGACGTGCCGCCCAGGTTCCCTCGGCGCCCTCGGTGTGGTTCTCGGCGCCGCCCGACCAGGTGTCGTTGGCGATCTCGTGGTCGTCCCAGATCGCCACGACCGGCGCGACGGCGTGCAGCGCCTGGAGGTCGGGGTCGGTCTTGTACAGGCCGTGCCGGACGCGGTAGTCGGCGAGCGTGAGGATCTCGTGGGCGGGCGCGTGCGGCCGTACGACGGTGTCGCGGGTGCCGTACTGGCCGGTGCCGTACTCGTAGAGGTAGTCGCCCAGGTGCAGCCAGGCGTCCAGGTCGCCGCGGGCCGCGAGGTGGCGGTACGGGGAGAAGAGGCCGGCCTCCCAGTTGGCGCAGGACACCACGCCGAAGCGCAGGCCCCGGACGGCGGCGTCGGCCGCGGGGGCGGTGCGGGTGCGGGCGGCGGGGGAGTCGGTGGGCCCGGCGGAGAAGCGGAACCAGTAGTCCGTGGCGGGGGCGAGGCCCCGGACGTCGGCCTTGACGGTGTGGTCGGAGGCGGCCGTCGCGGTGACGGACCCCTTGGCGACGATGTTCGTGAACGCCTTGTCGAGGGCGACGGACCAGCTCACCTCCGTGTCCGGGCCGAGACCCGACCCCGGTACGGACTCGGGGGTCGGGGTGACCCGGGTCCACAGCAGCACACCGTCGGGCAGCGGGTCACCGGAGGCGACGCCGTGCAGGAAGGCGGGGGCGGCACCGGCGGCACCGGCGGGCAGCGCGGCGGCGAGCGGGGCGGCCAGGACGGCGCCGGCCGCCGCGGCCTTGACGACGGTGCGGCGGCTCGGAGTGCGGGGGTCCGTGCGTGCGGCGGACGACGGGAAGGTGCTGCTCTCGGATGATCTGTGTCGACTGGTCACGAACGATCAGATTACTGATCGGTAAGCGAACGGGCGGGCGAACTCCGCAAAGTTCGCCCGCCCGTTCGCCGTTCTTCGCTACTTGGTGACGCCCGCGTCCTTGAGCGCCTTCTGCCACTCGGCGTCGGTGCTCGGCGTCTCGATCACCTTGTCGTTGATCTTGACCGTCGGGGTGGACTCGACGCCCTCCGCCTTCTGGAAGGAGTCGCTCATCCTCATCGCCCAGGCGTCGTAGGTGCCCTTCTCCACGGCGTCCTGGAACTTCTTGTTGCCCTTCAGGGCGTCGACCGAGTCCGCCACCTTGATCAGGTAGTCGTCCTTGGCGAACTCGTCGGTGGACTCCTCCGGGTGGTACTCGGACGAGTACAGCGCGGTCTTGTAGTCGATGAACGCGTCCGGGCTGACGTTCAGCGCGGCGCCGAGCGCGCTCAGCGCGTTCTTCGAGCCCTCGCCGCCGAGGTTCCCGTCGAGGAAGGTGCCGATCGTGAAGGAGAGCTTGTAGGTGCCGTCCTCCATGCCCTTGTTGACGGTCTCGCCGATGGACTGCTCGAAGGAGGCGCAGCCCGGGCAGCGCGGGTCCTCGTAGAGGTGGACCACGTTGTCGCCCTTGGCCTCGCCCAGGGTGACCGTGGTGCCGTCCTTGCCGGAGGTGTTGGCCGGGGCCACCACCTTGGCCTCGGCGGCCTTGTCCCAGCCCGAGGGCTTGTTGCTCTGCACGACGGCGTAGCTGATGCCGCCGGCTATCGCCAGCACGCCGACGATGGAGCAGGCCACGATGACCTGCCGCTTGGCCTTGTCGCGCTTGGCCTGGCGCTCGCGCTCCTGGCGCAGGCGCTCGCGGGCCGCCGACTTCGCCGACTGACTGTTCCGCTTGCTCATGGTGATGATCTCTCCGGGGACGCGCACACCGGGGTGTGCGGAGTGCTGATGGGGGACTGGCGGTGCCCGGCGGCGCGTCGTGCGCCCGCCGCGCGCTCGGGTCGTGTCACACGAGGGCGACCGGGCAGGGCGGTCCGCGCCGTCCCAGGGAGTGCGTGAGGATCCGCTCGCGGGCGTCGACGGTGCGGCGGACCAGGGGGGTCGCGCGGCGCGCCGCGGGGGTCCGGCGCACGCTCACGGCCGCCACGGCCAGCAGCAGCGGCCGGAAGGTGGTCGCCGCCACCGCGCTCAGCAACTGGGCCAGGGCCCGCTCACCGCGCCGCAGCCAGGCGGCCGCCAGCAGGCCGACGCCGACGTGCGCGCCGAGCAGCAGCCAGGCGCTCGCGGGTCCGGCGTCGGCCAGCACGGTCGCCAGCCGGTCGGACTCGGCACCGGTGACCCGGCTCAGCGGAGCGGTCACGCCCGCGTGCACGCCGGTCCCGTCGCCGCACAGCACGTCGAAGCCGACGGAGCGCAGCGGGCCCGCGACCGGGCCGCCCGCCCGGCCGTAGCAGACGTGCTGGCCGGTGGTGAAGAGCGTGTCGGCGGCCAGCTCCAGCGGGATCAGCAGGGCGGCGATCCGCCCGAAGCCCCGCTCGCGCCGCCCGGCCAGGGCGTACGCGATCAGGAACACGACGGCGGCGACCGCGGCCACCGCGGGCAGCGGCAGCGGAACCCCGGACAGCAGGACGTGCGACGCGGTGCTGAGCGTCACGGCGAGTGCCGTGAAGAGCGCCGCGCGCACGGCTCTGAGGGGGGTTCCGGAGATGTCCATGGCGAAAGAAGAGTCTGTCACGGGCCCCGGTAAGGGGCTCCTAAAGGGTTCCTGTGCGAGAGCCGACGGTTACAGACCCGGAATCCGGCCGTTGCGGAAGAGGTCGACGAAGGTCTGGTGGTCGGCACGCGCGCGTGCGCCGTACCGGTGGGCGAAGTCGACCAGCAGCGGGGCGAAGCCCTCCTCGTCGGCCGCGATCGCCGCGTCGATGGCCCGCTCGGTGGAGAACGGCACCAGGGACTCGCCGGACTGGTCGTCCGCCGCCGCGTGCATGGCGGCCGTGGCCCGGCCCAGGTCGGCGACGACCTCGCCGATCTCCTCCGGGTCGTCGATGTCGCCCCAGTCCAGGTCCACGGCGTACGGCGAGACCTCGGCGACCAGCTGGCCCGACCCGTCCAGCTCGGTCCAGCCCAGCCACGGGTCGGCGTGCGCCTGGAGGGCGCGCTGGGAGATCACCGTGCGGTGGCCCTCGTGCCGGAAGTAGTCCCGGATCGCCTGGTCCGTGATGTGCCGGGCGGCCGCCGGGGTCTGGGCCTGCTTGATGTAGATCACGACGTCGTTCTCCAGGGCGTCGCTGTTGCCCTCCAGGAGGATGTTGTACGAGGGCAGGCCGGCCGATCCGATGCCGATGCCCCGGCGGCCCACGACGTCCTTCACCCGGTAGGAGTCGGGGCGGGTCAGGGACGACTCGGGGAGCGTCTCCAGGTAGCCGTCGAAGGCCGCGAGCACCTTGTAGCGCGTGGCCGCGTCCAGCTCGACGGCGCCGCCGCCCGGGGCGAAGCGGCGCTCGAAGTCACGGATCTCGGTCATCGACTCCAGCAGCCCGAACCGGGTCAGGGAGCGCGCGACGCGCAGCGCGCCCAGGAGCGGCCCGTCGGCGGTGTCCAGCGTGAACGGCGGCACCTCGTCGCTCTTGGCGCCGGTGGCCAGGGCGTGGATCCGCTCTCGGTACGCGCCCGCGTAGACCCGCACCAGCTCGGTGATCTGCTCGTCGCTGAGCGCCTTCGCGTACCCGATCAGCGCGACGGAGGCGGCGAAGCGCTTGAGGTCCCAGGTGAAGGGTCCGACGTAGGCCTCGTCGAAGTCGTTGACGTTGAAGATGAGCCGGCCGGTGGAGTCCATGTACGTGCCGAAGTTCTCCGCGTGCAGATCGCCGTGGATCCACACCCGGGAGGTCCGCTCGTCCAGGTAGGGGCCGCCGCCCGCCGAACCGAACTCCTGGTCGACGGTCAAATCGTGGTAAAAGAGACTCGCGGTGCCGCGGTAGAACGCGAAGGCCGACGCCGCCATCTTCCGGAACTTCACGCGGAACGCCGCGGGGTCCGCGGCCAGCAGTTGACCGAAGGCGGTGTCGAAGACGGCGAGGATCTCCTCGCCGCGCTCCTCGTTGAGCTGCGGAACCGACATGCCTGGTGCCTCCTGGTGCGGATGGTACGGATGGTGCGTGACGGGCGGAGCGGATCCTCCACCCCGGACCAACGTTCCGAGGGGTGCGGGAGTGCCCGAGCCGAGGGCCCGCCCCGACACGCGGACCCGCCCCCCGAAGGTACGCGGGGAACGCCTCGGAGTGTCAGTGGCGAGGCATAGACTTCGACGCTGACCCCCCGGACCGACCGCAGCCCGCCGCCGGCCCGTCACCCCTCGTTTCCCACAGGAGGCCGAACGTGTCCAAGCCGCCGTTCACGCACCTGCACGTCCACACCCAGTACTCGCTGCTGGACGGTGCCGCGCGGCTGAAGGACATGTTCGACGCCTGCAACGAGATGGGCATGTCGCACATCGCCATGTCCGACCACGGCAACCTGCACGGGGCGTACGACTTCTTCCACTCCGCGAAGAAGGCCGGGGTCACCCCGATCATCGGCATCGAGGCGTACGTCGCCCCCGAGTCGCGCCGCAACAAGCGCAAGATCCAGTGGGGCCAGCCGCACCAGAAGCGGGACGACGTCTCCGGTTCCGGCGGCTACACCCACAAGACGATGTGGGCGACGAACCGGACGGGCCTGCACAACCTCTTCAAGCTCTCCTCCGACGCGTACGCCGAGGGCTGGCTCCAGAAGTGGCCCCGGATGGACAAGGAGACCATCTCCCAGTGGTCCGAGGGCATCGTCGCCTCCACCGGCTGCCCCTCGGGCGAGGTGCAGACCCGGCTGCGCCTCGGCCACTTCGACGAGGCACTCAAGGCGGCCGCCGACTACCAGGACATCTTCGGCAAGGACCGCTACTTCCTGGAGCTGATGGACCACGGCATCGAGATCGAGCACCGGGTCCGCGACGGCCTCCTGGAGATCGGGAAGAAGCTCGGCATCCCGCCCCTGGTCACCAACGACTCGCACTACACGTACGCGCACGAGGCGACCGCCCACGACGCGCTGCTGTGCATCCAGACCGGCAAGAACCTTTCCGACCCGGACCGCTTCCGGTTCGACGGCACCGGCTACTACCTGAAGTCGACGGACGAGATGTACGCCATCGACTCCTCCGACGCCTGGCAGGAGGGCTGCGCCAACACGCGCCTGATCGCCGAGATGATCGACACCACCGGCATGTTCGAGAAGCGCGACCTCATGCCGAAGTTCGACATCCCCGACGGCTACACCGAGGTCACCTGGTTCCAGGAGGAGGTCCGCCGCGGCATGGAGCGCCGCTTCTCGGGCCAGGTCCCCGAGGACCGCCAGAAGCAGGCCGAGTACGAGATGGACGTCATCATCCAGATGGGGTTCCCGGGCTACTTCCTCGTGGTCGCCGACTTCATCATGTGGGCCAAGAACCAGGGCATCGCGGTGGGCCCGGGCCGAGGCTCGGCGGCCGGTTCGATCGTGGCCTACGCGATGGGCATCACCGACCTCGACCCGATCCCGCACGGCCTGATCTTCGAGCGGTTCCTCAACCCCGAGCGCGTCTCCATGCCCGACGTCGACATCGACTTCGACGAGCGCCGGCGCGTCGAGGTGATCAGGTACGTGACGGAGAAGTACGGCGCCGACAAGGTCGCCATGATCGGCACGTACGGCAAGATCAAGGCGAAGAACGCCATCAAGGACTCCGCGCGCGTCCTGGGCTACCCGTACGCGATGGGCGACCGGCTCACCAAGGCCATGCCCGCCGACGTCCTCGGCAAGGGCATCGACCTCAACGGCATCACGGACCCGACGCACCCGCGGTACAGCGAGGCCGGCGAGATCCGCGCGATGTACGAGAACGAGCCGGACGTCAAGAAGGTCATCGACACCGCCAAGGGCGTCGAGGGCCTGGTCCGGCAGATGGGCGTGCACGCGGCCGGCGTGATCATGTCCAGTGAGCCGATCGTCGACCACGCCCCGATCTGGGTGCGGCACACGGACGGCGTGACCATCACGCAGTGGGACTACCCGCAGTGCGAGTCGCTCGGCCTGCTGAAGATGGACTTCCTCGGCCTGCGCAACCTCACGATCATGGACGACGCCGTCAAGATGGTGAAGTCCAACAAGGGCGTCGACCTCGACCTGCTCTCCCTGCCCCTGGACGACCCCACGACCTTCGAACTGCTCCAGCGCGGCGACACCCTCGGCGTCTTCCAGTTCGACGGCGGCCCGATGCGCTCGCTGCTGCGGCTGATGAAGCCCGACAACTTCGAGGACATCTCCGCCGTCTCCGCGCTCTACCGTCCCGGCCCCATGGGCATGGACTCGCACACCAACTACGCGCTGCGCAAGAACGGCCTCCAGGAGATCACGCCGATCCACAAGGAGCTGGAGGAGCCCCTCCAGGAGGTCCTGGCGGTCACCTACGGCCTGATCGTCTACCAGGAGCAGGTCCAGAAGGCCGCCCAGATCATCGCGGGCTACTCGCTCGGCGAGGCCGACATCCTGCGCCGCGTGATGGGCAAGAAGAAGCCCGACGAGCTGGCGAAGAACTTCGTCCTGTTCCAGGCCGGCGCCCGGAAGAACGGCTACAGCGACGAGGCGATCCAGGCCCTGTGGGACGTGCTGGTCCCCTTCGCCGGCTACGCCTTCAACAAGGCGCACTCGGCCGCGTACGGGCTGGTCTCGTACTGGACCGGCTACCTGAAGGCCAACTACCCGGCCGAGTACATGGCCGCCCTGCTGACCTCGGTCAAGGACGACAAGGACAAGTCGGCCGTCTACCTCAACGAGTGCCGGCGCATGGGCATCAAGGTCCTGCCGCCCAACGTCAACGAGTCCATGTCGAACTTCGCCGCGCAGGGCGACGACGTGATCCTCTTCGGCCTCTCCGCCGTCCGCAACGTCGGCACCAACGTCGTCGAGTCGATCATCAGGTGCCGCAAGGCCAAGGGGAAGTACGGCTCCTTCCCCGACTACCTGGACAAGGTCGAGGCGGTCGTCTGCAACAAGCGGACGACGGAGTCCCTGATCAAGGCCGGCGCCTTCGACGAGATGGGGCACACCCGCAAGGGCCTCACCGCGCAGTACGAGCCGATGATCGACAACGTGGTCGCGGTCAAGCGCAAGGAGGCCGAGGGGCAGTTCGACCTCTTCGGCGGCATGGGCGACGAGCAGACCGACGAACCCGGCTTCGGACTCGACGTCGTCTTCGGCGAGGACGAGTGGGACAAGACCTACCTGCTCGCGCAGGAACGGGAGATGCTCGGCCTCTACGTCTCCGACCACCCGCTCTTCGGCCTGGAGCACGTGCTCTCCGACAAGGCCGACGCCGGCATCTCCCAGCTCACCGGCGGTGACTTCGGTGACGGCGCGGTCGTCACCATCGGCGGCATCATCTCGGGTCTCCAGCGCAAGATGACCAAGCAGGGCAACGCCTGGGCCATCGCGACCGTCGAGGACCTGGCGGGCTCCATCGAGTGCATGTTCTTCCCCGCGACCTACCAGCTGGTCTCCACCCAACTCGTGGAGGACGCCGTGGTGTTCGTCAAGGGGCGGCTGGACAAGCGGGAGGACGTGCCGCGGCTGGTCGCGATGGAGCTGATGATCCCCGACCTGTCCAACGCCGGCGCCAACGCGCCCGTGGTCCTCACCATCCCGGCCACCCGCGTCACCCCGCCGATGGTCAGCCGCCTCGGCGAGATCCTCACCCACCACCGGGGCGACAGCGAGGTCCGGATCAAGCTCCAGGGCCCGACGAAGACGACGGTGCTGCGCCTGGACCGGCACCGGGTGAAGCCCGACCCGGCGCTCTTCGGCGACTTGAAGGTGCTGCTCGGGCCGTCCTGCCTGGCGGGCTGAGCAGGCCCGCGGGCCCGAGCGCGCGCGACGAGCGAGGGGCGCACCCGAGTCCGGGTGCGCCCCTCGTCTCCGCGGGGGCCGCAACGGCCCGTCCCGCGGATGTCAGTTGTGGCCGAAGCGCTTCTGCCGCTTGCGGGCGCCGGCGTCGCCGGGCGTCACCAGCTGCGGGGTGTGCTGCTCCTCGCGGTCCAGCACCGCCGCCTCGGCGCGCTGCGGGGCACGGTCGGCCTGGGGCTGCTTACGATCACGGTTGTTCTTGTTCTTGGCCATGGTGATCTACCTCCTGAGGGGGATCTTTAGGGGCCAGGACCGACTTCAGGTTTACATAGCCCAACAAAGAACGCATATCGGGCAATTACCGTGTGTGACGCGGCTCGCCGGGGCGCGCGGGGCACCGAAACGCCACGCCGAAGATCGAGTTCCGGCCGTTAACCTCCGTGTGGTCGGGCAGACTCCAAGGAAGCCCGAAGCAAACCTCCCGGAAAGAGGGTGGACCGCGTGGACCGCTGCATCGTCCTGGTGGACGCCGGGTATCTGCTGGGCGCCGCCGCGAGCCTCCTCGCCGGGGAGCCCTCACGCTCGCGCATCACCGTCGACCACGCCGCCCTCATCCACGGGCTGCGCGAACGCGCCGAGTCCGACACGCAGCAGCCGTTGCTGCGCATCTACTGGTTCGACGGCGCCCCCGACCGCGTCCCTCAGCCCGAGCACCGCCGGCTGCGCGTGATGCCCCGGGTCACCGTCCGCCTGGGCGCCCTCACACGCAGTGACGGCCGCTGGGCGCAGAAGGGCGTCGACGCCGCGATGCACGCCGAGCTGACCGAGCTGGCTCGCAACCGGGCCTGCTCCGACGTCGTCCTGGTGACCGGCGACGGCGACCTGCTGCCGGGCATGATGGCGGCAAAGGAGCACGGCGTCGCCGTCCACCTGTGGGCCGTGCAGGCCGCCGACGGCGACTACAACCAGTCCGAGGACCTGGTCGCCGAGGCCGACGAGCGGCGCGTCCTGGACCGGGTGTGGATCACCAAGGCCGTCCGCGCCAAGGAACTGGGCGGGATCTGCGCCCCGCCGCCCGTGCCCCGCCCCGAAATTGCCGCGATCCTCTCCGCGCCGCTGCCCGAGTCCGCCCTCACCGCCGCCGCCGAACGGCGCGCCGAGGAGCCCGAGCACCCCACGACGGCGGCCCCCGCCGCCCGCAACGGCAGCGAGGAGCGGGTGCCGCCCGCCAAGGGCGTCCCGACCCCGAAGGACCTGGCCGCCCTGCGCGCCCCCGGCGCCCACCCGGCCCCGCACCCGCCGACCGCCACCCTGCGCTGGTCCTCCGACAAGGGCTGGGTCGACCGGCCCGCCGCCGAGCCCGCCGAGGCCGCGTCGATGCCCACGCTGGCCCAGCTCACCACGGCCGAGCAGCGCTGGGCCGACCGCGAGGAGGACATCACCACGGTCGGCGGCGACCCCTACGAGGTCGGACAGGTCTTCGCCCGTCGCTGGCTGGAGCGCCTCGGCGACCACGGCCACCTGCAGAAACTCTCCGGGATGTACCCCCGCATCCCGCACCGCGTCGACGGGGAGCTGCTGCGCTACGCGGCCCGCTTCGGCCTGCTGGCCCACAAGGACGACCAGATCGACGAGCACGACCGGTACGCCATCCGGGCCGGGTTCTGGCGCGAGATCGACGTCCGTACGGCCACCGAACGCACCCCGGTGGCGGAGTGAGACGCCCGGCTCTCCCCGGCTGAATCGACACTTATGGGCGGACCCGAGGACGGGGCGCGGGGGCGGACCCCGTAGTCTCGTCCCTTGTGAGTACGCGCGCGGCACAGGCACTTCGACCCGGTGGCGCTGCCGTGTGCGCCGTGCGCGGACTGACCAAGACCTACCCGGCGGTACGCGGCAGGCGCGGCGTACCCGCCACTCCCGAGGTACGGGCCACCGACGACGTGACCCTCGGTATCCGCCGCGGTGAGATCTTCGGACTGCTCGGGCCGAACGGCGCGGGCAAGTCCACCCTCGTACGCCAGCTCACCGGCCTGATGCGGCCCGACCGCGGCAGCGTGGAGATCCTCGGCCACGACATCGTGCGCCACCCGGAGCGGGCCGCGCGCATCCTCGCCTACCTGGGGCAGGAGTCCAGCGCCCTGGACGAGCTGACCGTGTCGCTCGCCGCCGAGACCACCGGACGGCTGCGCGGCCTGGAGGCGCGCCACGCGCGAGCCGAGCGGGACGCCGTCCTCGACGAACTGGGCCTCACCCCGATCGCCGCACGGCCGATCAAGAAGCTCTCCGGCGGCCAGCGCCGCCTGGCCTGCTTCGCCGCCGCGCTGGTGGGGGAGCGCCCGCTGCTCGTCCTGGACGAGCCGACCACCGGCATGGACCCGGTGGCCCGGCGCGCGGTGTGGGCGGCCGTCGACCGGCGGCGCGCCGAGCACGGCACGACCGTGCTGCTGGTCACCCACAACGTGATCGAGGCCGAGACCGTCCTCGACCGGGTCGCCGTCCTCGACCGGGGACGCGTGATCGCCTGCGACACGCCCTCCGGGCTCAAGGAGAAGGTGGCCGGCGAGGTCCGCGTCGACCTGGTGTGGCGCGAGACGGCCCCGCTGCACGTGCCCGAGGTCGCCGCCCTGCGCGACCGGGTCACCGAGTCGGGCCGCCGCTGGACGCTGCGGCTGGCCCCCGAGGAGGCCCGCGCGGTCGTCGCCACCGTCACCGGCGGTGCCGCCTTCGCCGCGCTGGACGACTTCACCCTCGCCACGCCCAGCCTGGAGGACGTCTACCTGGCCCTGGGCGGCGCCGCGCGACAAGGACTGGTGAGGGCTTGAGCACGCGCACGGTGAGCACCTCGGCCGCCGCATCCGTACCCGACAGGGCGACCGCTTCGAACGAACCCCGGCGAAGCCTCCAAGGACCCGACGAAGGGGAGCAGCTCGACGTGACTGTCGTACCCGCCGATGTCCTGCCGGGCGGTGCCCTGGCCGCGGAGGAGCAGGGCGCCGAAGGCGCGGCCGAGCTCGGTCCCAAGGCGCGGCTGTGGCCCTCTCTGGTGGCCGTGTACCGGGCCCAGCTGTCCCGGGCCCGGGTCGCGCGCATCCCGCTGCTGTTCGTGGCCACCTTCCAGTCGATCGGCATCATGATCCTCATGCGCGGGGTCGTGGACGGCGGCGGCGAGGCGCAGGCCGTGGTCGCCGGGTCCGCGGTGCTGGTGGTGGCCTTCGTCGCGCTGAACCTCCTCGCCCAGTACTTCGGCCAGCTCCGGGCCAGCGGCGGACTCGACCACTACGCGACGCTGCCGGTGCCGCCGGCCGCCGTGGTGCTGGGCGCGGCGGGCGCGTACGCGTCCTTCACGGTGCCGGGGACCGTGGTGACGGCGGTGTTCGGATGCCTGCTGTTCGGGCTGCCGATGACCCATCTGTGGGTGCTGGTGGCCGTGATCCCGCTGGCGGGCGCCGCGCTCGCCGGGCTGGGCGCGGCGCTGGGCCTGCTCGCCCCCCGGCCCGAGTTCGCCACGCTGCTCGGCCAGCTGGGCATGTCGGCGGCGCTGCTGCTGGGCGTGCTGCCCGCCGAACGGATGCCCGAGGCGGTCCGCCTGGCCCGGGACCTGCTGCCCTCCACGTACGGCGTGGAGGCTTTTGCGCGCACCTTCGGGGAGCGGCCCGACTGGGCCTTCGTCCTCGGTGACCTCGCGGTCTGCGCCGTGGTCGGCGTGATCTCGCTGGCCGTCGCCACCTGGGCGTACCGCCGGGCCGCCGTCCGGTGACGCGCCGCACAGGCGGGTTTGGCACGATGGCGGGGTGACCGCACCTCTGACTCCGCCACCACCACCGAACGAACGCTCGTCGTACCAGGGCGGGCCGGTGCCGCCGCCCGTCGGAGCGCACGCGGTGGGCACCGCGTCCGGCGCCCCGGACGACCGGCACGGCGAACAGGACGGCCCCGGGATGTGGACCGAAGTGCGGCAGGCCGCCGCGGCCGTGGTGGCGATGGTGCTCTCGGGCGCGCTGCTGGGGGTGCTGTGGTGGAAGCTCGCGCCGACCGTGCCGCTCGTCGGTGACGTGGTCGGCGACGGCTGGGTGGTCTACCTCAAGGAGTCCGAGAGCGAGCAGGCGGTCGGCGTGGACGGAACGTTCACCCTGCTCGCCCTGGCGTTCGGCGCGCTCAGTGCGGTGGTCGTCTTCCTGCTGCGCCGGCGCGGCGGCGTGCCCCTGGTCGTGGCGCTCGGCGTCGGCGGGCTGCTCGGATCGCTGCTGGCGTGGCGGGTCGGGGTGTGGCTGGGGCCCCCGCAGGACGTGATCGCCCACGCCAGGGAGGTGGGCAAGGGCGTGACCTTCTCCGCGCCGCTGAAGCTCGGCGCCAAGGGGGCGCTGCTGGCGTGGTCGGTGGCGGCCCTGGTGGTCCACCTCGGGTTGACGGGCCTCTTCGGGCCCCGTGATCCGGAGCCCGATCCGTGGCCGGCGCCCCAGCAGTACCCGCCGGGACCCCAGGGGGAGAAGCCGGCGTAGGCCCGGCAGCGCCCGCGCCCGCGCCGCGCCCGCGCCGCGCCGCCCGTGCCGTGCCGCCCGTGCCGTGCCGTGCCGCCCGTGCCGTGCCGCCCCGGCCTCCTCGGAGGGCCCTCGCGACGGCGGGTCTCCGCGTTCCGCTGCGGCCCCTGCCCGCCCCGGACGGGGGCGGTCCGCCCGGCGGGAGCTAGGGCCGGCCTACGGGGGCGATCACCGCGTCCGTCAGTCCGGCCAGGTCGGCGGGGGAGAGCTCGACCTCCAGGCCGCGGCGGCCCGCCGACACGCAGACCGTCTCATGCCCCGAGGCCGACGCGTCGAGCACCGTCGGCAGCCGCTTGCGCTGGCCCAGCGGGGAGATGCCGCCGCGCACGTAGCCCGTGGTGCGTTCGGCCAGCGCCGGGTCGGCCATCGCCGCGCGCTTGCCGCCCACCGCGGCCGCCAGCGCCTTCAGGTCGAGCTGGCCCGCCACCGGCACCACCGCGACCGTCAGCGCGCCGTCGACGTCCGCGACCAGGGTCTTGAAGACCCGCTCCGGGGCGACGCCCATCGCCTCGGCGGCCTCCTCGCCGTAGGACGGGTGCGAGGGGTCGTGCTCGTACGCGTGGACCGTGTACGTCACCCCCGCCGCCGCGAGCGCCACCGTCGCGGGCGTACCGCCACCGGCCTGCTGCTGCTTCTTCGCCTTCTTCGCCATCCGGGCCGGTTCCTCAGTTGAGACTCGTCGGGCCGCGCGTCAGGTCCGACGCCGGCAGGGACGGCAGCGTACGGATGACGGCCGTCTCCGCGCGAAGGAGTTTCAGCTCGTCCCTCAGGCGGGAGGCCGTGTCCGGGGCCTGGAGCAGGCGCTGCTTCGTCGGCGTGTCGTGCATCATCGCGGCGGCGACCAGGTAGGAGACCACCCCCGGTTCGTCCGGCAGGTCGGCGCCGGTCGCCAGCGACCGCTCGCGGGCACCCGCCAGCCGCTTCTGGTACTGCCGGAAGGAGCGCAGCACCCCTTCGGCCAGCGCCCCCGCCTCGTCACCGGACTCCTCGGGCAGCGGCTCCAGCTCGGCCGTCAGGAAGGGGCCCGAAGCGTCCACCGAGAGCAACCGCACCCGGGTGGTCCCGGTGGCCAGCACCTCGAAGGTGCCGTCGGCCTTCTCGCGGATCGTCGCCGCGTCCGCGACGCAGCCCACCTTGTGGAACGCCTTGAGCGGGTCGGGCCCGAACCCGGCCGCCGGCCCGCGCTCGAGCGTGGTCGTGGGGTCGGGCAGGCCCGGGGCGCTCTGGGCCACCTCGTAGCCGTCGCGGATGGCGACGACGGCGAACCGGCGCGATTCCTCCTCGGGGGTCTTCAGCAACTCGCGCATCATGGCGCGATAGCGCTCCTCGAAGATGTTGAGCGGGAGCACCAGTCCCGGGAAAAGGACCGAGTTCAGGGGGAAGAGCGGAAGCCGGACGGTGGTCACGACGCAGAAGCCTAATGGTCGCCGGGGCGGACGTGGCGGCCGTGCCCACTTCGTGGATGACCTGCACCTGTCGCACCCGGTCCGCGGGCCACGTGCGCGCGGACGTCGGCGCGCACGTGGAGGAAGCGGCCGAGCGGGTCGTCCGCGTCCCGGTCCCACGGGAAGGACGTGACGTACGGGCCGGTCAGACGCAGTTGCTCGGCCGCGTCCTGGTGGCGTTCGAGGCGCACCAGGACGTACGCCAGCAGGTTCCGCAGCTCGGCCGGCCAGGGGTCGGCCTCCGGATGAGCGGCCGAGAGGACGATCGCGCGGTCGGCCGCCGCGTCCAGGCGGGACCGGGGCACGCCCCTCGCGCCGTCACCGTCCGCCGTCAGGCAGGTGAAGGCCGCCCGCAGCGGCAGGGCCCGTAGGAGCGCGTCCTCGGGAGCGTCCTGCGCGGCCCGCTCGGCGAAGTCCAGGCACTCGCGGTGGGCGCCGGGCGAGGCGGCGGCGAGGTACTCCAGGGCGGCGACGTGGCACCCGTAGTGGTGCGGGGAGCGGCGGACGGCCTGGGCCCACAGCCGCTCGAACTCGGCGTGCGGGGCGCCGGCGCCGCGGGCCGCGTCCAGCGCGGTCCGCCACGGCACCGGGTCGGCGCCCGCGGCCTCGGCGGCGGCCGTGACCGCGGGCGCGACCTGGCGCAGCAGTGCGGCGCGGTCGGGCGAGTCCGCGCACCGGTCCACCGTGAGCCGGGCGCCGACCAGCCGGGCGTCGGGGTCGCCCGGGTCGGCGGCACGCCAGTGCTCCAGCCACTCGGCGCGTGAGCGGGCGAAGGCGGCGAGCCGGGTCGCGTAGCGGTCGCGGTGCTCCCACTCGGCGTGCTCGCGCGTGCCGGCCAGGAGGGCGGCCGCGGGAGCGTGCTCGCCGCGGGCCGCCGCGACCAGGGCGGGCGCCAGGCGGTCGTCGGGCGCGTCGAGGAGCACGTCGTCGTCGGGGACGAGCCGTGACGCCCGGGAGCGGGCCCGGGTCGCCGTCCGTAGGAACGCGCGCAGCATGGCCTGTACGACGGCCGACGGTTCGTGATGGTTGTGCGGCTCGTCCCCCTCTTCGGCCTCTTGGGCCTCTCGGGCCTCTCGGGCCTCTTCGGCACGGTCCCGTGCCCACGTGTGCCCTCCCGGCCGGGTACCGCCGCGGTGGTACCCGGCCGGCCCGTGGGGCCCGTCGCCCGCCCCGTGGGGCCCGTCGCCCGTCCCGGGGGTGGCAGCGTCGTCGCCCGGAGCCCTCCGCGCCGTTCCGGCCCCCGGAGCCCTGGAAGAGCCCCAGGAGCCCCCGGGATCAGCTGCGGCGCAGGAGGCGGGTCGCGCCCGCTGCCACCGTCGTCGCCAGGATCCAGCCGAGGAGGATCAGGGCCGTCGCCAGCCATTGCCAGCCGTCGTGGAGCTGCCAGAAACCGGCCTGGCCCAGCTCGATGACGGGCAGGAGCAGGTCCAGGGCGAAGAGGGCCGGGTTCCAGTCCGGATGCTCCCCGCCCTTCAGCGGAGGCGGGTCCGCGCGCGCGAAGGCGAGCGAGCCCGCCGCCCACAGCACCGCCATCCACACCGCGGCCCGGCCCGGCCGGTAGCCGTAGGCGACCGTCCAGTCCTGGGCGTAGCCCACGAGCTTGGCGGCGATGGGCAGGCTCTCGCGGCGCCGGCGGTGCTTGGCGAGCAGCACCTCGCGGGCGTCCTCGTCCTCGCCGCACGCCCGCAGGACCGCGGCGAGGCGCTCGTAGGGCTCGGGGTTGTACTCGGCGGTCGCCGCGCCCACCCACCGCAGCCGCTTCTCCAGCGGGAACGGCCCCCGCGGCACCAGGTTCTCGTAGGCGAAGCCGCCCATGTGCAGCCGGCCCGGCCCCGGCCAGCTGGCCGCGCGGTCCATCAGGTTGACGACCCGCGCCCCCGACAGCACCACCCGGCCACGCGCCGGCCGCTCGCCCAGGAACCGCAGCTCGGGCGTCTGCACCCGGCGCAGCGACAGCTCCTGGTCGTCGGTGAAGGTGAACCGGGCGTGCTCCAGGTCGACGGCGTCACCGAACCGCCCGTCGTCCAGCCGCACCCCGCCCTCGCACTCGAAGCGCTGGATCCGCGTCCCCTGCGCCGGGGTCGTGCCCCGCAGCAGCGGGCTGCCCAGGCCCGCCGGGGTCATGTACAGGGTGCGCTCCACCGTCAGCTGCGGGGCGTTCAGCGCGTGCCGCGTGTACGGGTTCAGCAGGCGGGCGCCGCGCAGGCTCAGCGAGACGCCGACCTGGGCGCTGCGCAGACTCACCTCGCCGTACGACTCCAGCATCTCGGCCTGGAGGTCCTGGCCGACGCTCAGGCCGTCCGCGGCGATGGACCGTCCGCTGCGGTCCCGGTGCACGACCGCCTGGTTGAGCAGCAGGTCGGTGCCTATCTGCGCGTCCGTGAGGCGGATCCCGCCCGGGAACCGCGACCTCGGCAGATGCAGGTCGCCCTCGGTCTGCAACCGGGCCGCCTCCAGCCGGGGCACGTGGCAGTCCACCAGCCGCACGGTCGTGAAACGCGTCTCCGGCAGCAGCAGCTCCCGGTCGAAGCGGCAGCCGCGCAGCTCCACGTACGGCACCACCGTGCCGCCCGCCAGGTCCATCGTGTCGCTGATCCGCACGCCCACGAGCTGGAGCGAGGAGACCCGGCCGGCGAGCGCCGGGGGGCCGTCGAGCAGCAGCCAGCACATGATGCGGGCGCGCACCGTCCGCTCGGGCCCCCACGGGTGCCCTCCGTGCGGATCGTCGACGAGCGAGTCGCCGCTGCGCAGGTCGTACACACTGCCGTTGCGGAACGCCTGCCACATGCCGGCCTCGGCGGCGGTGAGGTCGTCCGGCAGCTCTCCGTCACGGTGGCCCGTCCCCTCGGTCACGGCACTCACTCCCTTCCCACCTACTCGCCGGTCGCTCACTCTTCGTACAACTGTTCATGCCCGCTGAGTGACCCTCTGAACACTCAAAGTGAGCACTGGTTGACGTGAGTTCCGCCCCGGACGGGAGAGGCCGTTGCTTTCTGTATCAGCCATTGATACGCGCGAACGGTCCCCGACGCGGGTCTGAGAGAATTGGTTCCGTGATCTCCCGAATCGATCTGCGCGGCGATGCCCTCCCCGAGGGTCCCGCCCTGCGCGACCTGCTGCCCCGAGCCGACTTCGACGTCTCGGCCGCCCTGGAGAAGGTGCGTCCGATCTGCGAGGCCGTGCATCATCGTGGCGACGCGGCGCTGATCGACTACGCCGAGCAGTTCGACGGTGTCCGGCTGGACCAGGTGCGTGTTCCGGCCGCCGCGCTGACGCGCGCGCTGGAGCAGCTCGACCCGGCCGTCCGCGCGGCCCTGGAGGAGTCCGTCCGCCGCGCCCGGCTCGTCCACCGCGCCCAGCGCCGCACCACCCACACCACGCAGGTCGTCCCCGGCGGCTCGGTCACCGAGAAGTGGGTCCCGGTCGAGCGGGTCGGTCTGTACGCCCCAGGCGGTCGCTCGGTCTACCCGTCCTCCGTGATCATGAACGTCGTGCCCGCCCAGGAGGCCGGCGTCGAGTCGATCGCCCTCGCCTCCCCGGCGCAGGCGGAGTTCGGCGGCCTGCCGCACCCCACGATCCTCGCCGCCTGCGCCCTCCTCGGCGTCGACGAGGTGTACGCGGCCGGCGGCGCCACCGCCGTCGCCATGTTCGCGTACGGCACCGAGTCCTGCCCGCCCGCCAACATGGTCACCGGCCCCGGCAACATCTGGGTCGCCGCCGCCAAGCGCTACTTCACCGGGAAGATCGGCATCGACGCCGAGGCCGGCCCGACCGAGATCGCCGTCCTCGCCGACTCCACCGCCGCCCCGGCGCACGTCGCCTCCGACCTGATCAGCCAGGCCGAGCACGACCCGCTGGCGGCCGCCGTCCTGGTCACCGACTCCGAGGAGCTGGCGGACGCGGTCGAGAAGGAGCTGGAGCCGCAGGTCGAGGCCACCAAGCACATCGAGGACCGGATCCGCCCGGCCCTCGCCGGCCGCCAGTCCGCCATCGTCCTGGTCGACGGCATCGACGAGGGCCTGCGCGTGGTCGACGCCTACGGAGCCGAACACCTGGAGATCCAGACGGCCGACGCGGCGGCGGTCGCCGACCGCGTGAAGAACGCCGGAGCGGTCTTCGTCGGCCCCTGGGCACCCGTCTCGCTCGGCGACTACGCCGCGGGGTCCAACCACGTCCTGCCCACCGGCGGCTGCGCCTGCCACTCCTCGGGGCTGTCCGTGCAGTCGTTCCTGCGCGGCATCCACATCGTCGACTACACGCGCGACGCGCTGGCCGAGGTCGCGCACCACGTGGTGACGCTGGCGGAGGCGGAGGACCTGCCCGCGCACGGCGCGGCGATCAAGGCCCGGTTCGACTGGAAGGTCCCGGAGAGCAAGTGACGTTCGGAATCGACGACCTCCCCGTACGGGACGAGCTGCGCGGCAAGACCCCCTACGGCGCGCCCCAGCTCGACGTGCCCGTCCGGCTGAACACCAACGAGAACCCCTACCCGCTGCCCGAGGCGCTGGTCGAGCGGATCGCCGAGCGCGTCCGCGAGGCCGCCCGCGACCTCAACCGCTACCCGGACCGCGACGCGGTCGAGCTGCGCACCAGGCTCGCCGAGTACCTGACCGAGACCTGCGGGTACGCCGTGGGCATCCACAACATCTGGGCGGCCAACGGGTCCAACGAGGTCATCCAGCAGCTGCTGCAGACCTTCGGCGGCCCCGGCCGTACCGCCATCGGCTTCGAGCCGTCGTACTCGATGCACGGCCTCATCGCCCGCGGTACCGGCACCGGCTGGATCTCCGGCCCGCGCCACGAGGACTTCACCATCGACGTCCCCGCCGCCGAGAAGGCGATCGCCGAGCACCGCCCGGACGTCGTCTTCATCACCACCCCCAACAACCCCACCGGCACCGCGGTCCCGGCCGAGACCGTCCTCGCGCTCCACGACGCGGCCCAGGCCGCGAAGCCCTCGATGGTCGTCGTGGACGAGGCCTACATCGAGTTCAGCCACGGCGCCTCGCTGCTGCCGCTGCTGGACGGACGGCCGAACCTGGTCATCTCCCGCACCATGTCCAAGGCGTTCGGCGCCGCGGGCCTGCGCCTCGGCTACCTCGCCGCGCACCCGGCCGTCGTCGACGCCGTCCAGCTCGTCCGGCTGCCGTACCACCTGTCGGCCGTCACCCAGGCGACCGCGCTGGCCGCCCTGGAGCACACGGGCACGCTGCTCAGTTACGTCGAGCAGCTGAAGACCGAGCGGGACCGGCTGGTCGCCGAACTGCGCGCGACCGGCTACGAGGTGACCGAGTCCGACGCCAACTTCGTCCAGTTCGGACGCTTCGCCGACTCCCACGAGGTCTGGCGGAAGATCCTCGACCGGGGCGTCCTGGTCCGGGACAACGGCGTACCGGGCTGGCTGCGGGTGACCGCCGGCACCCCCCAGGAGAACGACGCGTTCCTCGACGCGGTCCGTGAACTGAAGAAGGAGCAGAGCGCATGAGCCGCGTAGGGCGCGTGGAGCGCACCACCAAGGAGACCTCGGTCCTCGTCGAGATCGACCTCGACGGCACCGGCAAGACCGACATCGCCACCGGCGTCGGCTTCTACGACCACATGCTCGACCAGCTCGGCCGGCACGGTCTGTTCGACCTGACCGTGAAGACCGAGGGCGACCTGCACATCGACTCCCACCACACCATCGAGGACACCGCCCTCGCGCTGGGCGCCGCCTTCAAGCAGGCCCTCGGCGACAAGGTGGGCATCTACCGCTTCGGCAACTGCACGGTCCCGCTGGACGAGTCCCTCGCCCAGGTCACCGTCGACCTGTCCGGCCGCCCCTACCTCGTGCACACCGAGCCCGAGAAGATGGCGCCGATGATCGGCGAGTACGACACCACGATGACCCGGCACATCCTGGAGTCCTTCGTCGCCCAGGCCCAGGTCGCCCTGCACGTGCACGTGCCCTACGGGCGCAACGCGCACCACATCGTGGAGTGCCAGTTCAAGGCGCTGGCCCGGGCCCTGCGCTACGCCTCCGAGCGCGACCCGCGCGCGGCCGGCATCCTGCCTTCCACGAAGGGCGCGCTCTAACCCATGAACGGTACGTCCACCGCACTGATCGTCGTCGGTCTCTTCTTCCTCGGCGGCATCTACTCGTTCGCCAAGCAGCAGATGCCCAAGGGCCTGATCGTGCTGCTCTCCATCGGCGCCGCGATGTGCCTGTTCGCCGGCGTCCTGAGGCTGGAGGTGTGGAATTGACCGCCGCCACCAAGCGGGTCGTCGTCTTCGACTACGGCTTCGGCAACGTCCGCTCCGCCGAGCGCGCCCTCGCGCGCGCGGGAGCCGACGTCGAGATCACCGGTGACTACGACAAGGCCATGAACGCCGACGGGCTGCTGGTCCCCGGCGTCGGCGCCTTCGCCGCCTGCATGGACGGCCTGAAGGCCGCTCGCGGCGACTGGGTCGTCGACCGTCGCCTGGCGGGCGGACGCCCCGTGATGGGCATCTGCGTCGGCATGCAGATCCTGTTCGCCCGGGGCATCGAGCACGGCGTCGAGGCGGAGGGCCTGGACGAGTGGCCCGGCACGGTCGGCCCCCTCAAGGCCGACGTCGTCCCCCACATGGGCTGGAACACCGTCGAGGCACCGGCCGACTCCCAGCTCTTCGCCGGCCTGGACGCCGACGCCCGCTACTACTTCGTGCACTCCTACGCCGTCCACGACTGGACGCTCGAGGAGCACAACCCGCTGATCGCCGCCCCCAAGGTCACCTGGTCCACGCACGGCAGGCCCTTCGTGGCCGCCGTGGAGAACGGCGCCCTGTGGGCCACGCAGTTCCACCCCGAGAAGTCCGGCGACGCCGGAGCCCAGCTCCTCACCAACTGGATCGAGACCCTGTAGAGATGAGCAAGCTCGAACTCCTCCCCGCCGTCGACGTCCGCGACGGCCAGGCCGTCCGGCTCGTGCACGGCGAGTCCGGCTCCGAGACCTCCTACGGCTCCCCGCTGGAGGCCGCTCTCGCCTGGCAGCGTTCCGGCGCCGAGTGGCTGCACCTGGTCGACCTGGACGCCGCGTTCGGCACCGGGGACAACCGCGAGCTGATCGCCGAGGTCGCCGGGGCCATGGACATCAAGGTCGAGCTGTCCGGCGGCATCCGCGACGACGACACCCTCGCCGCCGCGCTCGCGACCGGCTGCCGGCGCGTCAACCTCGGCACGGCCGCCCTGGAGACCCCCGAGTGGGTCGCCAAGGTCATCGCCCAGTACGGCGACAAGATCGCGGTGGGCCTGGACGTACGCGGCACCACGCTCCGCGGCCGCGGCTGGACCCGGGACGGCGGCGACCTCTACGAGACCCTGGCCCGCCTCGACCAGGAGGGCTGCGCCCGGTACGTCGTCACCGACATCGCCAAGGACGGCACCCTCCAGGGCCCCAACCTGGACCTCCTGAAGAACGTCTGCGCGGCGACCGACCGCCCGGTCGTGGCGTCCGGCGGCGTGTCGTCCCTGGACGACCTCCGCGCGATCGCCGGTCTCGTCCCGGCCGGTGTCGAGGGGGCCATCGTCGGGAAGGCCCTGTACGCGAAGGCGTTCACCCTGGAAGAGGCCTTGGAGGCTGTGTCGTCATGACAACGGAAGCCGTACGGCGCGTGCAGAGCGGAAGTCCCTGGGAAGAGTCCTTCGGTTTCGCACGGGCCGTGGCGGCGGGTGATCAGGTCATCGTGGCGGGCACGACCGCCTTCAAGGGCGACCTGCTGTACGGCGAGGGCGACCCCTACGAACAGGCCAAGGTGGCGTTCACCACCGCGCTGGAGGCGATCGGCGAGTTCGGGCTGGGCATCGGTTCCGTCACCCGGACCCGCGTGTATCTGGCCCACTCCCGGGACGTCGAGGAAGTGGGCCGCGCCCACAAGGAGCTGTTCGACTCCGTACGCCCGGTCACGACCCTGCTGGTCGTGCAGGGCTTCATGGACTCCCGGGTCCTGGTGTCGGTGGAGCTGGAAGCATTCAGAGGACAGTGAGAGGCATCGAAGGAGCCGTGGATTCATGACCCTGGCGGTCCGAGTCATCCCCTGCCTGGACGTGGACAACGGCCGGGTCGTCAAGGGCGTCAACTTCCAGAACCTGCGCGACGCGGGCGACCCCGTCGAGATGGCCAAGGTGTACGACACCGAGGGCGCCGACGAGCTGACGTTCCTGGACATCACCGCCTCGTCGGGCAACCGCGAGACGACCTACGACGTGGTGCGCCGCACCGCCGAGCAGGTGTTCATCCCGCTCACCGTCGGCGGCGGCGTGCGCACCGCCGACGACGTCGACAGGCTGCTGCGGGCCGGCGCGGACAAGGTGGGCGTGAACACGGCCGCCATCGCCCGCCCCGACCTCATCCGCGAGATCGCCGAGCGCTTCGGCCGCCAGGTCCTCGTCCTGTCGGTGGACGCCCGCCGCACCGACGCCGGCACCTTCGAGGTGACCACCCACGGCGGCCGGCGCGGTACCGGCATCGACGCGGTGGAGTGGGCGCACCGCGCCGCCGAGCTGGGCGCGGGGGAGATCCTGCTGAACTCGATGGACGCGGACGGCACCAAGGACGGCTACGACCTGGAGATGATCGCGGCGGTCCGGAAGCACGTGACTGTCCCGGTGATCGCCTCCGGCGGCGCCGGCCGCCTCACCGACTTCCCCCCGGCCGTCGAGGCGGGCGCGGACGCCGTCCTCGCGGCCTCCGTGTTCCACTTCGGCGACCTGCGGATCGGCCAGGTGAAGGAGACGCTGCGCGAGGCGGGACAGCTCGTCAGATAGCGGCCCTGTGCCAGGAACGCGAAAAACGCGAAAGGAAAGTTGCGCAATGCTTATTGCGCAACTTTCCTTTCGCGTTCTACGGTGACGGCATGCCGAGCCACGAGAACCGCCCCATCACCGATCTGGGGACCCTGAAGGCCCTGGCCCACCCCCTGCGCATCCGGCTGTACCGCGGGCTGTGCGTGGCGCGCACGGCGACCGCCTCGCACCTCGCCGACCAGGTCGACGAGGCCGTCTCGCTCGTCAGCTACCACCTGCGCAAGCTCGCCGAGCACGGGCTGATCGAGGAGGCCCGGCCGCAGAGCGCGGACGGCCGGGAGCGGTGGTGGCAGCCCGCCTCGGACGGGGTGACCATCCGCGGCGAGGCCTTCCGCGACGAGCCCGAGGAGGTGGCCGCCCACCTCGTGGCCACGCGGCTCTTCCACGACCAGCGCGCCGACATGTACCGCCGCTACCTGGACGAACGGGCCACCTGGGGCGCCGAGTGGAACTCCGCCGCGCCCGACAGCGAGTCCCTGCTGCGGCTGACGGCCGCCGAGCTGGCGGAGCTACGGGCGGACCTGCTCGTCCTGGCCAGGAAGTACGAGGCACGGGGCCGGGCCGCGGAGGCCGACGGCGACACCGAGGGGCGCGAGAACGTCGCGCTCCACGTGTACGGGTTCCCGTTCCGTGTCTGAGGCGACCGTGTCCGTGACGGACGCACCCCCGGCCACCACCGTCTCCCGACCCGCCCACCGCGACCCCAACGTCCTGCGCTGGGTCGCCGCCTACACCGCGTCCATGGTCGGGGACACTGTGTTCTTCCTGGCGCTGTCCTGGGCCGCCGTGCAGAACGGCAGTCCCGCCCAGGCCGGAATCGTCACCGCCGTCAGCGCGGTGCCGCGGGCGCTGCTCATGCTGGGCGGCGGCGTCGTCGCCGACCGGTTCGGACCGCGCAGGGTCGTCATCGGCAGCGACGCCGTACGGTGCGTCACCGTCCTGACGGTCGCCGCCGTGCTCTTCACCGCCGACCCCGGGCTGTGGCTCCTCGCGCTGCTCGCCGTGGTCTTCGGCACCGTCGACGCGGTGTTCATGCCCGCCGTGGGTGCCCTCCCGGCGCGGATCACCGGCAAGGACCAACTCGCCCGCGTCCAGGGCATGCGCGGTCTCGGCATCCGCTTCGCCGCGGTCGTGGGCGCCCCGCTCGGCGGGCTCGGCGTCGCGGCGGGCGGCGCGGCGGCGGCCTTCGCCTGCGCGGGGCTGCTGATCGCCGTGTCCGTGCCGCTGCTGATCTCCGTACGGATGCGCGAACTGCCGCCCGACGACGCCATGACCCCCGCGCGGGACACCACCGCCTGGCGGGATCTCCTGGGCGGACTCCGCTACGTCCGCCGGCACCGCGTCCTCGGCCCGCTGATGGTGGCCATCGCGCTGGGCGACCTGGGCTTCGTCGGCCCGCTCAACGTGGGCCTGACCCTGCTCGCCGACGAGCGGGGGTGGGGCGCCGCGGGGATGGGCTGGGTGCTCGCCGGGTTCGGTACCGGGGCGGGGGCCGCCGCCCTGCTGCTGACCGTACGCGGGCGCGTGCCCCGCGCCGGGTACGCCGCCGCCGGCGCCATCATCCCCGGCGCGGTGGCGATCGGCGCCCTCGCGCACGCCCCCGGCCTTCCGGTGGCCGTCGGCACCGCCGTGGCCGTCGGGCTGCTCACGGGGCTCAGCGGCGCCATGTGCGGGGCCCTGCTCCAGACCCAGTCCGAGCCCGCCTACCTGGGACGCGTCACCGCCGTCGCCGGGATCGTCAGCCTCGGCTTCGCGCCGCTGAGCATGCCGCTGTCGGCCGCCGCCATCGGCGTCTGGGGGACCGGCCCGGTCTTCGCCGTCAGCGCCGCGGTCTGCGCCCTCGGCGGAGTGGTCGCCCTGTGCGCGCCGGGCGTACGGCAGGCCGAACTGCCGGGGTAGCCGCCCGGCAGCCACTCCCGGTCCCTCCGGGATCCGTCCGGCAGCCTCAGATCCCGAGCTGCTTCGTCTCGTGCAGCTTGGCGATCGCGTCCGGATCGCCCTCCAGCTCCACCTGCGCGGCGCTCTGCCGGCCGTACGCGAACAGCAGCAGCTCGGACGGCTCGCCCGTGGCCGTCACCACCGGAGTACCGCGGTGCGCGACCGTCGTCTGGCCGTTCGGGCGGCGCAGCACCAGGCCGGTCGGGATGCCGCGCCCCATCAGGCGGGCGGTGCGCTCCAGCCGGGACCACAGGGCGTCCTGGAAGACCGGGTCCAGCTCCCGCGGCGCCCAGTCGGGCTGCGCACGGCGGACGTCCTCGGTGTGGACGTAGAACTCCACCGTGTTCGCGGCCTCGTCGACCTGTTTGAGCTGGAAGGGCGAGAACCGGGGAGGGCCGGTGCGGATCAGCTGCAGCAGCTCCTCGTACGGCTTCGCGCCGTACTCCTCCATCACCCGGTCCAGCCGGGACGCGAGCTGCTTGATCAGGGTGCCCCCCGCGGCGTCCGGCCGGCGCTCGCGCACCACCAGGTGCGCGGCGAGGTCACGGGTCCGCCAGCCGTCGCAGAGGGTGGGGGCCTCGGGCCCCGCCGTCTCCAACAGGTCGGCGAGCAGGAGTCGTTCACGCTTGGCGAAAGTCGACATGCGGTCAGCCTACGGCCGTCGGGCGGGTCCGCCCAGTGGACAGCGCCGGGGCGTGTCCGTCCCGCGCGGCACAATGGGCGCATGACCAGCAGCTCCTCCCGACCGCCCAGCCCGCTCGCCCCGGAGATCGCGGCGCGTCTCAAGCGCGGCGCCGACGGTCTCGTGCCCGCCATCGCCCAGCAGTACGACACCGGTGAGGTGCTGATGCTCGGCTGGATGGACGACGAGGCCCTGCACCGCACGCTCACGACGGGACGCTGCACCTACTGGTCGCGCAGTCGTCGGGAGTACTGGGTCAAGGGCGACACCTCGGGGCACTACCAGTGGGTGAAGTCCGTCGCCCTGGACTGCGACGCCGACACCGTCCTGGTCAAGGTCGACCAGGTCGGCGCCGCCTGCCACACCGGCGCCCGGACCTGCTTCGACGCCGACGTGCTCCTCGACAGCGACGGCGGCGGCGACGGCGACCGCGGCGCCGCGGATGCCGACGCGCCCGGCACGGGTCAGTAGGGTCTGCCGCCATGGACGACATGGACCTCGAGACCTTCCGCAAGCTGGCCGCCGACCGCCGGGTGGTCCCGGTCGGCCGCAAGCTCCTCGCCGACGGCGACACCCCGGTGGCGCTCTACCGCAAGCTGGCCGCCGAGCGCCCCGGCACCTTCCTGCTGGAGTCCGCGGAGAACGGCCGGGCGGCGTTCCAGTGGTCCCGCTACTCCTTCATCGGCGTCCGCAGCGCCGCCACCCTCACCGAGAAGGACGGGCAGGCGCACTGGCAGGGCACCCCACCCGTCGGCGTCCCCACCGACGGCGACCCGCTCGCCGCCCTGCGCGCCACCGTCGAGGCCCTGCACACCCCCCGCGACCTCGCCCACGACCTGGGCCTGCCGCCCTTCACCGGCGGCATGGTCGGCTACCTCGGCTACGACATCGTGCGCCGCCTGGAGAAGGTCGGGCCGGGGGAGCGCGACGACCTGAAACTCCCCGAGCTGACCATGCTGCTCACCAGCGACCTCGCCGTCATGGACCACTGGGAGGGCTCGGTCCTGCTGATCGCCAACGCGATCAACCACAACGACCTGGAGACCGGCGTCGACGAGGCCTACGCCGACGCGATCGCCCGCCTGGACGCCATGGAGGCCGACCTCACGCGCGCGGTGGCCCAGCCCCCGGCCGCGCTGCCGCCCTCCGAGCTGCCCGAGTACACCGCGCTGTGGGGCGGCCCCGACTTCCAGGACGCCGTCGAGGACATCAAGGAGCGCATCCGCGCGGGCGAGGCCTTCCAGGTCGTCCCCTCCCAGCGTTTCGAGACGCCGTGCACCGCGAGCGCCCTGGACGTGTACCGGGTGCTGCGGGCCACCAACCCGTCCCCGTACATGTACCTGCTGCGCCTCGACGGCTTCGACGTCGTCGGGTCGTCCCCCGAGGCACTGGTCAAGGTCGAGGACGGGCGGGCCATGGTCCACCCCATCGCCGGGACCCGCCACCGGGGCGCCACCCCGCAGGAGGACCAGGCGCTCGCCGACGAGCTGCTCGCCGACCCCAAGGAGCGCGCCGAGCACCTCATGCTGGTCGACCTCGGCCGCAACGACCTGGGGCGGGTCTGCGAGCCCGGCTCGGTGGAGGTCGTCGACTTCATGTCCGTCGAGCGGTACTCGCACGTCATGCACATCGTCTCGACGGTCACCGGCCGCGTCGCCCCGGGCCGCACCGCCTTCGACGTCCTCACCGCGTGCTTCCCGGCGGGCACCCTCTCCGGCGCGCCCAAGCCGCGCGCCCTCCAGATCATCGACGAACTCGAACCCTCCCGCCGCGGGCTGTACGGCGGCTGCGTCGGCTACCTCGACTTCGCGGGCGACTCCGACACCGCCATCGCCATCCGCACGGCGCTGCTGCGCGACGGCACGGCCTACGTCCAGGCGGGCGCCGGCGTGGTCGCCGACTCCGACCCGGTCGCCGAGGACACCGAGTGCCGCAACAAGGCGGCCGCGGTGCTGCGCGCGGTGCACACGGCCAACCGGCTGGCGCGCTGACACCGGCCGGGAGGCCCAACGGTCCGGGGCGGTGGGGCGATTATCACGTCCGCCAATCCGAACCCCGGGTGACGGTTCGCCCGGGGTTCGGGTGATAGTGGAGTACGTGACAGCCGTTCCTCACCCCCGTACCCCAGCCGCAGGCCCCTCCCGGGCCGGCCGCCGGAGCCTCGCCGCCGCCCTGCTGTGCGGCGCGCTCGGCGCGGCCGTCGTCCTGCTCGCCACCCGGCAGGAGTGGGCGCAGGGCACCGCGACGGTGGCCGGCGGCGCGTTCCCCCTGACCGCCAAGGGCAGCGACGTCACGGGCGTGCCCGCGGCGCTCGCCATAGTGGGCCTCGCCGCGCTCGTCGCCGTCTTCGCCGTGCGGCGGGCCGGCCGGTTCGCCGTCGCCGCGCTGCTGGCGCTGAGCGGCGCGGGCACCATGGCCGCGGCCCTGGCCGGCGCCTCCGACAGCGCCGCCCTGGACGACCAGGCGGCGAAGGCGGCCGGCGACACCTCGGCCACCGTGGACGCCCTCTCCCACACGGCCTGGCCGTACGTCGCGGCCGTGGGCGGCGCCCTGCTCCTGCTGGCCGGGCTGCTCGCCCTGCGCTACGGCCGCCTGTGGCCCGCGATGTCCGGCCGCTACGAGCGCGACGGCACGCCGCGACCGCGCCGCACGCCGCAGCCCGTCGACCCGGACCGGCCCGAGGACCTGTGGAAGGCCCTCGACCGCGGCGAGGACCCGACCGGCGCCTGACCCCGGTGTGCACTCCCCGGCGCCCGGGCACCCGCCGGGCGGCACCGGCACCCCGGGCGAGCGGCGTCCGCCACGCGCGCGTGAGGAGCACCCCCGCTCACGGCGCGCGCGTCCGTGCGGGACAATGGGCACGAGCGTCCTGCTCAGACTTGGCACACAGCAACGAGGAGCAAGCAATGTCGGGCAGCAGCCACGGTCACACCCCGGCCGCCTGGACGGGTGTCATCATCGCCTTCATCGGTTTCTGCGTCGCGGGCGTGTTCATGGTGGCGGCCCAGCCGGTGGGCTTCTGGGCCGGCATGGTGGTCGTGCTCCTCGGCGGTGTCGTGGGCGGCATCATGCGCATGATGGGCCTCGGCCAGCCGAAGCACACCCACCCCGTGCACCAGGTCGCCGGCGAGCGCGAGCCGGCCGGCGCCAAGGGCTGACCGCACGACCGCGGCGGTACTCCCCGAGGGGCGGACCGGCACGAAGGTGCCGGGGCCGCCCCTCGCGTGCGGGTACGGGCCGTCGGGGGCACAATGCGGAGCGTGGACGCCGAGACCGGGAAGCCGACGCAGAGCCCGACCGTGACACGGGACGCGCCCGTGCCGCCGACAGCGGCCGCGCCCCCGGTCGCCCGCCCGCCCTCGGCCGCGCCCCGGCCCCCCGCGCCCCGTCCCACCGCGGCTCGCCTGGCCGTCCCCGCCGGGGTGCTGGCCGCCGTCGCCGGAGCCTTCGCCTACGTGGGCAGCGTGGACCCCCACGAGCCCGGCCACTACCCCGTCTGCCCCCTGCTGCGCTTCACGGGCGTCTACTGCCCCGGCTGCGGCGGCCTGCGCAGCGCCCACGCCTTCGTCCACGGGGACTGGCCGGCCGCGTTGCAGGCCAACGCGCCGGCCGTCCTCGGCTATCTGGGGTTCGCCGTGCTGTGGACCGTCTGGGTGGTCCGCGTGGCGCGGGGCCGTCCCGTGCGCCTCGACCTCGGACCGGTCCACCTGTGGACGCTGGGGGCGTTGCTGCTGGCCTTCACGGTTGTCCGGAACCTTCCGTTCGGTGGCTGGCTCGTCCCTTGATCATGGAACGGACGTCCAGGTAATGGGACCGGCGTCCACCGGATGCGGGACCGGCGCCCCGCTCCGGATACCATCACAGTGACCACAGGTTTCGCCGTCTGGAAGGGGGCCGCTCGCGTGAGTGTGCTCGACGAGATCATCGACGGAGTCCGTGCCGACCTCGCGGAGCGGCAGGCGCGCGTCGGCCTCGACGAGCTCAAGGAGCGCGCGGCCAAGGCCCGCCCCGCCAAGGACGGCGTGTCCGCCCTGCGCGGCGACGGTGTGAAGGTGATCTGCGAGGTCAAGCGCTCCAGCCCGTCCAAGGGCGCGCTGGCGGCCATCGCCGACCCCGCCGGACTCGCCGCCGACTACGAGGCGGGTGGCGCGGCCGTCATCTCCGTCCTCACCGAGGAGCGCCGCTTCGGCGGTTCGCTCGCCGACCTGGAGGCGGTCCGCGCACGCGTCGACATCCCCGTGCTGCGCAAGGACTTCATCGTCACCTCCTACCAGCTGTGGGAGGCCCGTGCCTACGGCGCCGACCTCGTGCTGCTGATCGTCGCCGCCCTCGACCAGCCGGCGCTGGAGTCGCTGATCGAGCGGGCCGAGTCCATCGGCCTCACCCCGCTCGTCGAGGTGCACGACGAGGACGAGGTGGAGCGCGCGGTGGACGCCGGCGCCAAGATCATCGGGGTCAACGCGCGCAACCTGAAGACGCTGGAGGTCGACCGCGGCACCTTCGAGCGGGTCGCCCCGGAGATCCCGGCGCACATCGTCAAGATCGCCGAGTCCGGCGTCCGCGGACCGCACGACCTCATCGCCTACGCCAACGAGGGCGCCGACGCCGTCCTGGTCGGCGAGTCGCTGGTCACCGGCCGGGACCCGAAGACCGCGGTCTCCGACCTGGTGGCGGCGGGCGAGCACCCGGCACTGCGGCACGGCCGGGGCTGACACCCCGGTAGGCTGACCCCCGATGACGCTCTTCCTCACTCCGGTCTCCCGGGACCCGTACGCCCGCCTCGCGCGCGGCTGCCGGCCCCGTGGCTGCCGCGCGCCCGCCCGCCGGGTGCACGGGCGCCGGGTGCGGTACGTCATCGGGGACGAACCCGGGCAGGTCAACGGCATGCGATGGCTCGAGCGCCCCGTGCGGGGCGCGGGGAAGTGCCAGAGCGACCACGGACGGCCCTCAGCGGCCTGATCCCCCCGCCCCCACGGCGAATCTGCCCGATCAGACACTCACCGTGAGGTTCACGCATGCCCAGCAACTTCTTCATCCCCGACCCGGAGGGTCAAGTCCCCACCGCCGAGGGCTACTTCGGCGCGTTCGGCGGCAAGTTCATCCCCGAGGCCCTCGTCGCCGCCGTCGACGAGGTGGCCGTCGAGTACGACAAGGCCAAGTCGGACCCCGAGTTCGCCCGGGAACTGGACGACCTCCTCGTCCACTACACCGGCCGCCCCTCGTCCCTCACCGAGGTCCCCCGGTTCGCCGCGGAAGCGGGCGGCGCCCGGATCTTCCTCAAGCGCGAGGACCTGAACCACACCGGCTCACACAAGATCAACAACGTGCTGGGCCAGGCCCTGCTGACCAGGCGCATGGGCAAGACCCGGGTGATCGCCGAGACCGGCGCCGGCCAGCACGGCGTCGCCACGGCCACCGCCTGCGCCCTCTTCGGCCTCGACTGCACCATCTACATGGGCGAGATCGACACGCAGCGCCAGGCCCTCAACGTGGCCCGGATGCGGATGCTCGGCGCCGAGGTCATCGCCGTGAAGTCCGGCAGCCGCACCCTCAAGGACGCCATCAACGAGGCGTTCCGCGACTGGGTCGCCAACGTCGACCGCACCCACTACCTGTTCGGCACCGTCGCCGGACCCCACCCCTTCCCGGCGATGGTGCGCGACTTCCACCGCGTGATCGGCGTCGAGGCCCGCCGCCAGCTCCTGGAGCAGGCCGGACGCCTCCCCGACGCGGCGATCGCCTGCGTCGGCGGCGGCTCCAACGCCATCGGCCTCTTCCACGCCTTCATCCCCGACGCCGACGTCCGCCTCATCGGGTGCGAGCCCGCCGGACACGGCATCGAGACCGGCGAGCACGCGGCCACCCTGTCCGCCGGCGAGCCCGGCATCCTGCACGGCTCCCGCTCCTACGTCCTCCAGGACGACGAGGGCCAGATCACCGAGCCGTACTCCATCTCGGCCGGCCTGGACTACCCCGGCATCGGACCCGAGCACGCCTACCTCAAGGACTCCGGCCGCGGCGAGTACCGCGCGGTCACCGACGACGCCGCCATGCAGGCGTTGCGTCTGCTGTCGCGCACCGAGGGCATCATCCCGGCCATCGAGAGCGCCCACGCACTGGCCGGCGCCCTCGAGGTCGGCCGTGAGCTGGGCCCGGACGGGCTGATCGTCGTCAACCTGTCCGGCCGCGGCGACAAGGACATGGACACCGCCGCCCGTTACTTCGGGCTGTACGACACCGACGCCGAGGTCGCCGCCGACGAGGCCGGCAGCACCGCCGAGATCGAGGGGGACGCCAAGTGAGCGGGAACGTACGACTGCTGGACGAGACCCTCGCCGCGGCGAAGGCCGAGGGCCGCTCCGCCCTCATCGCCTACCTCCCCGCCGGGTTCCCGACCGTGGACGGCGGCATCGCGGCGATCAAGGCCGCGCTCGACGGCGGCGCCGACGTCGTCGAGGTCGGCCTGCCGCACAGCGACCCGGTCCTGGACGGCCCGGTCATCCAGACCGCCGACGACATCGCCCTGCGCGGCGGCGTGCGCATCGCCGACGTGATGCGCACGGTCCGGGAGGCCCACGCGGCGACCGGCAAGCCGATCCTCGTCATGACGTACTGGAACCCGATCGACCGCTACGGCGTGGAGCGTTTCACGGCGGAACTCGCCGAGGCGGGCGGCGCCGGGTGCATCCTGCCCGACCTGCCGGTGCAGGAGTCGGCGCTGTGGAGGGAGCACGCGGAGAAGCACGGGCTCGCCACCGTCTTCGTGGTCGCGCCCAGCAGCAAGGACGCGCGGCTCGCCGAGATCACCGCGGCCGGCAGCGGCTTCGTCTACGCCGCCTCCCTCATGGGCGTCACCGGCACCCGCGCGTCGGTCGGCGCGCAGGCCGAGGACCTGGTCCGGCGCACCCGCGCCACCACCGACATCCCCGTCTGCGTCGGCCTCGGCGTCTCCGACGCGGCGCAGGCCGCCGAGGTGGCCGGCTTCGCCGACGGCGTGATCGTCGGCTCGGCGTTCGTCAAGCGGATGCTGGACGCCCCCGACGACGCGGCCGGCCTGGAGGGCGTGCGCGCGCTCGCCGCCGACCTGGCGAAGGGCGTGCGCCGACAGGTGTGACGCCGGAACGTCGTACGGGTCCCTCGTACGGGTGGACCTGGGGCCGGGGAGGCGCGCTGCGCCTCCCCGGTTCGTTCTGCGGGGTGTGAGCGAGAAGAACCGACAGGGAAAGCGCACCGCCCGGGAGAAGCTGGCGGACGAGCGCGAGAAGCAGAAGTCCAAGGACAAGCGCCGCCGCGCGCTGATCATCGGCGCGAGCGTGGTCTGCGTCCTCGGCCTCGCGGCGGTGATCGGCGTGGTCGCCGCGAACGCGGGCAAGGACGACGGCAGCGAGTCGGCGGGCCCGGTCGTGGCGCCCTCGGGCGCGCAGGGCAAGGACGGGCTCGCGATCCCGGTCGGCAAGGAGAGCGCCAAGTCGACCCTCGTCATCTGGGAGGACTTCCGCTGCCCCGCCTGCAAGGCCTTCGAGCTGGCGTACCGCGACACCGTCCACGAACTGACCGAGGCCGGCCAGCTCAAGGTCGAGTACCACCTGGCGACCATCATCGACGGCAACATGGGCGGCACCGGCTCCCGCAAGGCGGCCAACGCCGCGGCCTGCGCCCAGGACGCCGGGAAGTTCACGCCGTACCACGACGTGCTGTTCACCAACCAGCCGCCGGAGACAGACGACGCCTTCGCCGACGAGAACACGCTGATCGACCTGGCGGGCAAGGTGGACGGCCTCGACTCCGCGCCCTTCCAGGAGTGCGTCGAGGGCGGCAAGCACAACAGCTGGGTGGAGAAGTCCAACGAGGCCTTCCGGAACGGCGGCTTCAGCGGCACGCCGACGGTCCTGCTCGACGGCAAGAACATCTACCAGGACAGGTCCATGACACCGGCGAAGCTGAAGCAACTGGTGCAGGACGCCAACCGGTAGCGGCCGGTGTTACGGACCCGTAGCCGGGCTGCCCGACGCGGGCACCGTCCGACACGGTAGCGTCGACCCTGCCATGGAACTTGCCTTCATTCCCAGCCCGTCGCGCGGGGTGCTGAACCTCGGTCCCATCCCGCTGCGCGGCTACGCGTTCTGCATCATCATCGGTGTCTTCGTCGCCGTCTGGCTCGGCAACAAGCGCTGGATCGCCCGGGGCGGGCGGCCCGGAACGGTGGCCGACATCGCGGTCTGGGCCGTCCCCTTCGGCCTGATCGGCGGCCGGCTCTACCACGTGATCACGGACTACCAGCTGTACTTCAGCGAGGGCCGTGACTGGGTCGACGCCTTCAAGATCTGGGAGGGCGGCCTCGGCATCTGGGGCGCGATCGCGTTCGGCGCGCTGGGTGCCTGGATCGGTGCCCGGCGCCGGGGCATCCCGCTGCCCGCGTGGGCCGACGCCGTCGCCCCGGGCATCGCCCTGGCGCAGGCCATCGGCCGCTGGGGCAACTGGTTCAACCAGGAGCTGTACGGCAAGGCGACCGACCTGCCGTGGGCCGTGGAGATCACCTCGTCGGCGGACGGGCGGGTGCCGGGCACCTACCACCCGACGTTCCTGTACGAGTCGCTGTGGTGCCTCGGCGTGGCCCTGCTCGTCATCTGGGCCGACCGCCGGTTCACGCTGGGCCACGGGCGGGCGTTCGCGCTGTACGTCGCCGCCTACTGCGCGGGCCGGTTCTGGATCGAGTACATGCGCGTCGACGACGCCCACCACATCCTGGGCCTGCGCCTGAACAACTGGACCGCGCTCCTCGTGTTCCTGCTCGCGGTGGTGTACATGGTGCTCTCGGCGCGGAAGCGGCCGGGCCGGGAGGCCGTCGTCGAGCCGGGTGCGGAGTCCGCCGACGGTGACGCCGAGGTCGGCGCGAAGGATGCCGCGGACGCCGATGCCGATGCGGAGGTCAAGGACGTCGACGCCTCCGGCGGCACCGAGGCGGACGCGCAGGACGAGAAGCACGTGAAGCACGTGAAGGACGGGGCCGACTCGGCCAAGAAGGGCTGACGTCCCGCCGCAGTACGTCGCCGAGGGCGCCCGGATCCGGTCCGGGCGCCCTCGGCACGTGTCAGGACAGGACCGGGCGCCGGGCCAGCGACAGGGTGCGCTGGGCCGTCGCCACCACGGCCGCGTCCACGAACCGGCCGTCCGGCAGCGCCAGCGCGCCCGGCTGCGCGGTGGCGGCCTTCACGATCGTCTCGGCCTCCTCCAGCTCCCGGTCGGTGGGCAGGTACGCCCGCTCGATGATCGGCAGCTGACGGGGGTGGATCGCGGCCCGGCCGAGGAAGCCGAGCGAGCGGCCGTGGGCGCAGGACGCCGCGAGGCCTTCCAGGTCCCTGGTGTCCGGATGCACGGTCTGCGACGGCGGCGCCAGCCCCGCCGCGCGCGCGGCCACGACGATCCGCGCGCGCGACCAGTCCAGCCCGGTGTCGCCGCGCACGCCGAGGTCGGCGCGGAGGTCCGCCTCGCCGAGGGCGATGCCGCGCAGCGCGGGGTGGGCTGCGGCGATCGGGTACGCCCGTTCCACGCCGAGGGCGGTCTCCAGGAGGGCGTACAGGGGCGGCCCGCCGGTGGCCGCGGCGACGGCGGTGATCTGCTCGGGCGACGTCACCTTCGGCAGCCGCAGTCCGGACAGCCCCGGCAGGTGCGCGAGCGCCGCGAGGTCCGCCGCGGCGAGCGGTCCGTCCAGGGCGTTGACGCGGACGTGGACGGGCACCGGCTGCGGCTCGCCGAGCAGCTCGGCGGTGGCCTCACGGGCGTAGCGCTTGCGGTCGGGGGCGACCGCGTCCTCCAGGTCGACCACGACCACGTCGGCGCCGGCGGTCAGCGCCCTGGCGACCACGCGCGGGCGGTCCCCGGGGGCGTACAGCCAGGTCAGCGGGGGTGCCGTCATACGATGCCCTCCTCACGCAGCTCTTTCACATCGGCCAGGGACAGACCCAGCTCGGTCAGGACCTCCTCGGTGTCGGCACCGTGCGGGCGGCCCGCCCAGCGGATCGCCCCGGGGGTGGCGGACAGGCGGAAGAGGACGTTCTGCATGCGCAGCGGGCCCAGCTCGGGATCGTGCACGGTGGTGACGGTGTCGAGGGCCTGGTACTGCGGGTCGGCCATCACGTCCCGCACGTCCTGGACCGGCGCGACCGCCGCCTCGGCCTTCTCGAAGGCGGCGAGCACGTCGGCGCGCCCGTGCCGGGCGATCCAGTCGCCGACCGCGGCGTCCAGCACGTCGGCGTGCCGGGCACGCTCGGCGCCCGACCCGAACCAGGGCTCGTCGATCAGCTCCGGGCGGCCCACCAGGCGCATCACGCGCTCGGCGACCGACTGGGCCGAGGTGGAGACGGCGACCCAGGAGCCGTCGGCGGTGCGGTAGGTGTTGCGCGGGGCGTTGTTCTGGGAGCGGTTGCCGGTGCGGGGCTGGACGTGGCCGAGCTGGTCGTACCAGGTGGGCTGCGGGCCCAGCACGGTCAGGATCGGCTCGATGATCGCCATGTCGACGACCTGGCCCTCGCCGGTTCGCTCGCGTGCGGCGAGCGCGGTCATCACGGCGTACGCCGTGGCCAGCGCGGCGATCGAGTCGGCCAGTCCGAACGGCGGCAGTGTCGGCGGCGCGTCCGGCTCGCCCGTCATCGCGGCGAAGCCGCTCATGGCCTCCGCGAGCGTGCCGAAGCCGGGCCGGCGTGCGTAGGGGCCGAACTGGCCGAAGCCGGTGACCCGGGTCAGCACCAGCCGCGGGTTGACCGCGGACAGTTCCTCCCAGCCGAGGTCCCACTTCTCCAGGGTGCCCGGGCGGAAGTTCTCGATGACGACGTCCGCGGTCGCGGCGAGCCGGAGCAGGGTGGTGCGGCCGGCGGGCTTCGACAGGTCCAGGGTCATGGTGCGCTTGTTGCGGCCCAGCACCTTCCACCACAGGCCGATGCCGTCCTTGGACGGGCCGTGGCCCCGGGAGGGGTCGGGCCGGTCGGGGTGTTCGACCTTGACGACCTCGGCGCCGAAGTCGCCGAGCATGGTGGCCGCCAGCGGGCCCGCGAAGAGGGTGGCGAGGTCGAGGACGCGCAACCCGGTCAGCGGGGCGTGGACGAGGGTGGGGGCGGCGGCGGGCGGGGACACGGTCATGGGCGGGTGGCCTCCCTGTGGGTGAGGTGGGCGAGGGCGTCGAAGCCGGTGCCGTCGAAGTCGCCGACCGAGGTGGACAGGCGGTTCTTCAGCGGGGCCGTCCAGTGCTCGGGCAGGGCGGCGGGGGAGCCGGCGAGGAGTCCGGCGACACTGCCGGCGGTGGCGCCGTTGGAGTCGGTGTCCCAGCCGCCCGACACGGCACGGGAGACCGAACCGGTGAAGTCGCCGTCCGCGTGGGTGAGGGCGGCGGCGAGCAGGGCGGTGTTGGGGACGGCGTGGACCCAGTGGTGGGCGGGGGAGTGCCGGGCGTGGAGTCCGTCGACCACCGTGTCGAAGTCGGCGTGGCTCTCGGCGAGGCGGACGGCGTGGCGCACGGCACCGGCGAGGCGGGAGCCCGGCGGGACGACCGTGAGGCCGGCGCGGAGACAGGCGTGGACGTCGTGGGTGCCGGTGGCGGCGGTGGCGATGACGGCCGCCGCGAACATCGCCGCGTAGACGCCGTTGGCGGTGTGGGTGAGGGTCGCGTCGCGGTGCGCCTGCTCGGCGGCGGCGGCCGGGTCACCGGGGTTGGTCCAGCCGTGCACGTCGGCGCGGATCAGGGCGCCGATCCACTCGCGGAAGGGGTTGCGGTGGCGGGCCGTGTGCGGGGGCTCCAGGCCGTCGAGGAGATTGCGGTAGGCGACGCGTTCCGCGGTGAAGGTGCGGCCGGCGGGGAGTTCGTCGAGCCAGAGGCGGGCCGCGTCGGCGGTGGTGAAGCCCTTGCCGTGGCGTCGCAGGAGCAGCAGGTTGAGGAGTGGGTAGTTGAGGTCGTCGTCCTCGGGCATGCCGTCGATGTTCTCGGCGAGGGAGGTGGTCGCGGAGCGGCGGTTCCAGGGGTGGGCGGCGGTGAGGCGCTCCGGGACGCCGCGCGCGGTGAAGTAGCCGGTGGGGGGCCAGTTCCCGGCGGCGCGGCCCAGCAGGCGGATGCCGGTCAGGGGGAGCTTCTCGACGGGCTTGCCGAGGAGGCAGCCGGCCGCCCGGCCGAGCCAGGCGGCTTCCAGCCGGGCGGGGGACACGGTCGAGGGCCGGGGCGCGGGCCAGTCGGGGCACAGGTCCCGGATGCGCTCCAGGTCCGTCGGCTCCGTCTCCGACGACGGGCTCGACAGGTGGGCCAGGTCGTCCAGCAACTCCTCCGCGAGGAGACGGAGGCGGCGGGAGGCCGGACGCTCGGACGCGCCGGCCCGGGCGGGCGCCTCGTGGCCGCCCGCCGCCCGCCAGCGGGCGGCGACCGCGGAGGCGTCGCGGCCGTCCTGCGCCGCCTGGCGCAGCTCGTGGCCGATCAGGTCCTCGGGCTGGACCCAGGTCAGTCGGAGCATCCCGCGCCCCCCATCGCGGTGAACGCCCGCTCGTGGGCGCGGCGCCGGGCCATGTCCCGCTCGAAGACCTCCCGGGCCACCGCGGTGAGCGTCGCCGCCGGCTGCCACAGGTCCAGACGGCTCGCCTCCGCGACGGCCTTCGCCCAGTCCTCGGGGACCGGTGAGCCCAGCGCTCCGGCCAGCGCGCCCGCCATCGTGGCGATGGAGTCGCAGTCCCGGCCGTAGTTGACGGCGCCGAGGACCGCGTGCCGGTAGTCGCCGCCCGCGACGACCAGCATGCCGAGCGCCACCGGCAGCTCCTCGATCGCGTGCAGGCGGGACGGGCGCCGTGCGGCCAGCGAGGGCGCCCGGTAGTCGGGGCCCACCGTGTCGTAGGGGGCGACCGCCTCCCGCAGCGGCCCGAGCGCCGACTCGAAGTCCGTGTACCGGGCGGCCACCTCGCAGACCGCCTCGATCGCCGTCCGGGTGCCGTCCTTCGCCAGGGACAGACAGGCCGCCACCACCGAGTCCGGCGTCGCCCCGGGCGTGCACGCCGCCGCCACCGCCGCCGCGAGGACACCGGCCGCCTCACGGCCGTACGACGACTGGTGCGCGCCCGCGACGTCCAGCGCCTCGGCGTAGGCGCCGGCCGGGTGGGCGGCGTTCACCAGGCCGACCGGGGCGATGTACATGGCGGCACCGCAGTTGACGATGTTGCCGGTGCCGGCCTCGCGCGGGTCCACGTGGCCGTAGTGGATCCTGGCCGCCAGCCACTTCTCCGCCAGGAAGACCCGCTGGAGCGGGAGCGCCTCCGCCTCCAGTTCCGGGATCCAGCGCGGGTGCGTCATCAGGTCCGGGACCAGGTGCTCGGCGACGGCGTAGGCGTCCAGGTGGTCGCGGACCGTGTCGTACACCCGTACCAGGGCGTGGGTCATCAAGGTGTCGTCGGTGACGTGGCCGTCGCCCTTGTGGTACGGGGCGATGGGGCGGGCGGTGCGCCAGGCTTCGCCGTTCCACGGGCCGACGATGCCGTGGACGCGGCCGCCGTGGCGTTCGAGGATCTGCTCGGGGGAGTAGCCCTCGACCGGGCCGCCGAGCGCGTCGCCGACGGCCGCGCCGACCAGGGCGCCGGTGACGCGTTCCTCGAGGGTCGCCGCCGTGGCGCCGTCCGCCGTACCGGGTGTCGTGGGGCCGGGTGTCCTCATGCCGTGTCTCGTCCTTCCGGTCGGGGCGGTTGCGTCGCGTGCAGGAGTCCGGCGAGTTCGACCAGGTCGGTGCCGGTGAGGCGGGGCAGCACGCAGCCGGGGAGGGTGCGGCAGGCGTCGCGCCAGGACGCGGGGATCGCCGTGCCGCCGCCCAGCGCGCCGGTGAGGGCGCCGGCCAGCGCCGGGGCGGAGTCCGCGACCCGGGACAGGCAGGCGGCCGCCGGTACGGCCTCCGCGAGCCGGCCGTGGGCGGCGGTGGCCAGGGCGAGGGCGACCGGGACGGTCTCGGCGGCGGCGATGCCGTAGCTGTAGACGTGGTCGACGATCTCGTGCTCCAGCAGCGGCACGAGGGCGAAGGTGCTCTCGGCGTCCGCCGCCAGCGCCAGCGCCCGGCGGGCGTTGCGGCCGATCTCCGTCTCCACGGGGAGTTCGGCCAGCGCGGCCGTGACGCAGGTGCGTACGTCGGCGCCGTCGAGGGCGCACGCCAGGGCCGCCGCCATGGCCCGGGCACCGTGCACGCCGTCGCCGTCCTGGGTGTAGCGGGCGTCGAACTCGGCCAGGTCGGCGGCCGCGCGGGGGGCGCCGGGGTGGGCGACGGCGAGGACGCAGGCCCGGACGCAGGCGGCGTCGTCGAAGTAGTGCGGGTTGTCGTGGCCGGTGGCGGGCGGGCGCAGGCCGGTGGCGAGGTTGCCGAGCCCCGCCCGTACCGAGATCCGGGCCCGCAGCGGCAGCACCGCCGACTCGGCCTCCGGGGCGCGTTCCGTGGCCGCCGCCACCTCGCTGGCCACGGCGTTCCAGGTCAGGTCGATCGCCGCGCGCATCCGGCGTTCCCGGCTCAGGTCCCCGAGCGCGGTGTCGTCCCCGGCCCGCAGCACCGCCTCCGCCGCGAACGCCGCCCACTCGGCGTCGTCGGACGGGCCGAGGCGCAGGGGTTCCGGGGGCTGGTTCAGGGCGATGGGGACGGGGAGGGTGGTGGTCGCGTTCTGCTCCGCGAAGGTGTCCAGTTCGCGGGTGAGGCGACGGGTCCACTCGGGCATCCGCGCGGCCCGGTGCCGGGCGGCGGGCCAGCCGGCGGCGTCTCCCGCGGCGAGGCCCAGGAGGAGGCCCTCGATACGGTCGCGTCGCGTCGGGGGCCGGGGCGGGGTGGTGGCCCCGGCCTCCGGGCGGTGCCCGGCGGTGAGGGAGGCGGGCGCTGGTTCCGTGGGGCGGTCGGCGGGGGTGGGAGCGGGAGCGGGGGTGAGGCGGGTGGCGGTGGGGGTGCCGGTGGGATCGGGCGCGGGGTGCTGCCCGCTTCCGGGGAGCGCGGGCTCCTCCGGACCACCGGGCAGGACGACGTACGCGGTGGTGGCGCTCTCCTCACCCACCGAGCGTGGCCTGGTCACGGCCACACCCCCACGACCGCGTCGTCGGCGGTCGGCGCCGGGGACGGACCGACCACCGGCGTCGGTGCGGGTGCCGGGTCGTCGGGGGGCGGGGTGCCGGGCTCCTCCGCGGCCCGCGTCAGCAGGTCCGCCACGTCCAGCACATGGTGCCCGGCCATCGCCGGCAGACAGCTGCCGCGGGCCGGGCCGATGGCCGAGGCCCATTCGGCCGGAATGGCGGCGCAGCCCCGCGTCGCACCGGCCAGGGCGCCTGCCACCGCCGCCGTCGTGTCCGCGTCGCGGCCCATGTTGACGGCCGTCAGCACGGCGTCCGTGAAGTCCCCGTCGGCCGCCGCGTACGCGCCGAAGGCGAGCGCCACCGCCTCGGGGGCCAGGTCGGTCCAGGGGTAGCCGCCGATGACCACCGCCGAGCGGACGGCGCGTTCGCCGCGGTGGGCCGCCGTCATGGCGCGGCGCAGACAACGGGCCGTCCAGGAGTCGTCCGGGACGACGGCCAGCGCGGAGGCCACCACGGCGACGGGCGGTGCCCCCGCCATCGCCGCCGCGACCCCCGCCGCCACCGCCTGGCCTCCGTAGATGCCCTCGCCGTCGTGGCTGACCGAGCCGTCGATCGCCACCAGCCGGGCCGCCTCGGCGGGACGGCCCGCGGCGAAGACGCCGTAGGGCGCGGCCCGCATGGCCAGTCCGTCGCTCCAGGCGTGGCGGTGCTGGGCGGAGATGGGCGCGGCCAGTCCCCGGCGCAGGTTCTCCAGGGTGCCGCGTTCGCTGAAGCCGGCGCCCCGGAAGGGGCCCTCCTCCCGGTCCGCGATCCACTCGTGCCAGGCCGTCTCCACGTGGGCCGGGGTGAGCGCGGAGCCGTACCGGGCCAGCAGCAGTCCCGAGAAGATCGCGTACTCGGTGTCGTCGGTGCCCGCCGGCTTCGCGGCCACGTACCCCGTGATCCGGCCCCAGCGGGCGCGGATCTCGGAGGGCTTCATGTTCTCGGCCGGTGCCCCGAGGGCGTCCCCGACGGCCAGACCGAGCAGCGCGCCCCGGGCCCGGTCGCGGAGTCCGACGGCGTCCCCGGGCACGAGGGCCGGGGGAATGCGGGCGGTGGATGCCACGGCCCCTCCTCTCCCTTTGCGAATGTGTCCCCGGTGCGGCGCGCCCCGCAGCCTCGCGGGCCCCAGCGTCACCCGGACGACATCTGTGCACTCAAGATCACGGATGAGCGGGGAAGGGTAAAGCCGCAGGTAAGCGCAGCCTTTCCTTGCTGGCGAGGCGGAAATGATCGGCGTAGCTTGGGTGTTGTTAAAAAGTAGAACCGATCCAAACTAGCCTTCCGGGGGATCCGCATGGCCATCATCGAAACCGAGGCGCCGCTGCACGAGGCGCACCGCGACAACCACACCCACCGCGACGTGAACGGCGGCTGGCTGCGCCCCGCCGTCTTCGGCGCGATGGACGGCCTGGTCTCCAACCTCGCCCTGATGACCGGTGTCGCGGGCGGCGCCGTCGGCCAGCAGACCGTCGTGCTGAGCGGCCTGGCCGGTCTCGCCGCCGGCGCCTTCTCCATGGCCGCCGGCGAGTACACCTCCGTCGCCTCGCAGCGCGAGCTGGTCGAGGCCGAGCTGGACGTGGAGCGCCGCGAGCTGAAGAAGCACCCGGCGGACGAGGAGGCCGAGCTGGCCGCGCTCTACGAGGCCCGCGGCGTGGAGCCGGACCTCGCCCGCGAGGTGGCCCGGCAGCTGTCCCGCGACCCCGAGCAGGCGCTGGAGATACACGCCCGCGAGGAACTGGGCATCGACCCCGGCGACCTGCCCTCGCCGCTGGTCGCGGCCGTGTCCTCGTTCGGCTCCTTCGCGCTGGGCGCCCTGCTCCCCGTGCTGCCCTTCCTGCTCGGCGCCACCGCGCTGTGGCCGGCGGTCGTGCTCGCGCTGGTCGGCCTGTTCCTGTGCGGCGCGGTGGTCGCCAAGGTGACGGCGCGCAGCTGGTGGTACAGCGGGCTGCGGCAGCTCGCCCTCGGCGGCGCGGCGGCCGGTGTGACGTACGTCCTGGGCAGTTTCTTCGGAACGGCCGTAGGATAGCCCGGCTTGAACCTATGCAGGGTCCCGCATAAATAACCGTTACTCGCTGGTTTCGAGCGCGTGATCCCCGGGCATGAGCCGTAAGCGCTGTGAGCAATGAGGCCTGCCGCGCACCCGCGAAGCGAGCGACGGAGCTCTCCTCGCCCCCCTCGGATCGACGGACATGGACCTGTCCGCCCCGATTCCGCCCCGGTCCCCATGGATCACACCGCCGGTCGCGGTACCCCCGCCGCCACCCTCGCTGTCCGCATGTTGGAACGGATTATCCCGCTTCCCGAGAATCACTCCATCATGTAACCTGCACGAAATTTTGATCTCACGCAGAGGGCCAACGTCGTCCCTCGGCACTTGCACATGCCAGATGACGACGACGGGAGAGCCGATGCGTACGCCGCGCCAGCCGTCCCAGCACTCCGCGAATGGCCAGAACTGGTCCTTCATGGATGCTCGCCCTGCTGCGCAGGGTATGTACGACCCCCGCAACGAGCACGACGCCTGCGGCGTCGGTTTCGTCGCCACTCTCACCGGCGAGGCATCGCACACCCTGGTCGACCAGGCGCTCACCGTGCTGCGCAACCTGGAGCACCGCGGTGCCACCGGCTCCGAGCCCGACTCGGGCGACGGCGCGGGCATCCTCTCCCAGGTGCCGGACGCCTTCTTCCGCGAGGTGGCCGAATTCGAGCTGCCCGAGGCCGGGGCGTACGCCGTCGGCATCGCCTTCCTGCCGGTCGACGGCACCGAGGACGCCGTCTCGACGATCGAGACGATCGCGGCCGAGGAGGGCCTCACCGTCCTCGGCTGGCGCGAGGTCCCGGTCGCCCCGCAGATGCTGGGTGCCACCGCGCGGTCGACCATGCCGGTCTTCCGCCAGATCTTCGTGACGGACGGCGTCTCCGAGGGCATCGCCCTCGACCGCCGCGCCTTCGCGCTGCGCAAGCGCGCCGAACGCGAGGTCGGCGTCTACTTCCCGTCGCTGTCCGCGCGGACCATCGTCTACAAGGGCATGCTGACCACCGGCCAGCTGGAGCCGTTCTTCCCGGACCTGTCCGACCGCCGCTTCGCCTCCGCGATCGCGCTCGTGCACTCCCGCTTCTCCACCAACACCTTCCCGAGCTGGCCGCTCGCCCACCCGTACCGCTTCGTCGCGCACAACGGCGAGATCAACACGGTCAAGGGCAACCGCAACTGGATGCGCGCCCGCGAGTCCCAGCTCGCCTCGGACCTCTTCGGCTCGTCCTCGGACCTGGAGCGGATCTTCCCGGTCTGCACGCCGGACGCCTCCGACTCCGCCTCCTTCGACGAGGTGCTGGAGCTGCTGCACCTCGGCGGGCGTTCGCTGCCGCACTCGGTGCTGATGATGATCCCGGAGGCGTGGGAGAACCACGACTCCATGGACCCGGCCCGGCGCGCCTTCTACCAGTTCCACTCCACGATGATGGAGCCCTGGGACGGCCCCGCCTGCGTCACCTTCACCGACGGCACCCAGGTCGGCGCCGTGCTCGACCGCAACGGTCTGCGCCCCGGCCGCTACTGGGTGACCGACGAGGGCCTCGTCGTCCTCGGCTCCGAGGTCGGCGTCCTGGACATCGACCCGGCCAAGGTCGTCCGCAAGGGCCGCCTCCAGCCCGGCCGCATGTTCCTCGTGGACACCGCCGAGCACCGGATCATCGAGGACGACGAGATCAAGGCCCAGCTCGCGGCGGAGAAGCCGTACGCCGAGTGGATCGAGGCCGGCGAGATCGAGCTGTCCGACCTGCCCGAGCGCGAGCACATCGTGCACACCCACGCCTCGGTCACCCGCCGCCAGCAGACCTTCGGGTACACCGAGGAGGAGCTGCGCGTCATCCTCGCGCCGATGGCCAAGGCCGGCGCCGAGCCGATCGGCTCCATGGGCACCGACTCGCCGATCGCGGCGCTGTCCGACCGCCCGCGGCTGCTCTTCGACTACTTCACCCAGCTCTTCGCCCAGGTCACCAACCCGCCGCTGGACGCGATCCGCGAGGAACTGGTCACCTCCCTGCGCTCCTCGCTCGGCCCGCAGGGCAACCTGCTGGAGCCGACGGCCGCCTCCTGCCGCAGCGTCCTGCTGCCCTTCCCGGTCATCGACAACGACGAGCTGGCCAAGCTCATCCACATCAACGCCGACGGCGACATGCCCGGCTTCAAGGCCGCGACCCTCTCCGGTCTCTACCGGGTGCACGGCGGCGGCGACGCCCTCGCCGCGCGCATAGAGGAGATCTGCGCCGAGACCGACGCCGCCATCGAGAACGGCGCCCGGCTGATCGTCCTGTCCGACCGCCACTCGGACGCCGAGCACGCCCCGATCCCGTCGCTGCTGCTCACCGCGGCCGTCCACCACCACCTCATCCGCACCAAGCAGCGCACCGAGGTCGGCCTGCTGATCGAGGCCGGCGACGTCCGCGAGGTCCACCACGTCGCCCTGCTCATCGGCTACGGAGCCGCGGCCGTCAACCCGTACCTGGCCATGGAGTCCGTCGAGGACCTGGTCCGCGCGGGCACCTTCCTCCAGGCCGTCGACAACGACCCCGAGCAGGCCATCCGGAACCTGATCTACGCCCTCGGCAAGGGCGTCCTCAAGGTCATGTCCAAGATGGGCATCTCCACCGTCGCCTCCTACCGCGGCGCCCAGGTCTTCGAGGCCGTCGGTCTCGACGAGGAGTTCGTCGCCACGTACTTCAACGGCACCGCCACCAAGATCGGCGGCGTCGGCATCGACGTCATCGCCAAGGAGGTCGCCGCCCGCCACGCCAAGGCCTACCCGGCCAGCGGCATCGCGCCGGCGCACCGCGCCCTGGACATCGGCGGCGAGTACCAGTGGCGCCGCGAGGGCGAACCGCACCTCTTCGACCCGGAGACGGTCTTCCGCCTCCAGCACTCCACGCGCTCGGGCACGTACGACATCTTCAAGAAGTACACCGAGCGCGTGAACGAGCAGTCCGAGCGCCTGATGACGCTGCGCGGCCTGTTCGGCTTCAAGAGCGACCGGCAGCCGATCCCCCTCGACGAGGTCGAGCCGGTCTCCGAGATCGTCAAGCGCTTCTCCACCGGCGCCATGTCGTACGGCTCCATCTCCCAGGAGGCGCACGAGACCCTCGCCATCGCCATGAACCAGCTGGGCGGCAAGTCCAACACCGGTGAGGGCGGCGAGGACCCGGAGCGCCTGTACGACCCGGCGCGGCGCTCGTCCATCAAGCAGGTCGCCTCGGGCCGCTTCGGCGTCACCTCCGAGTACCTGGTCAACGCGGACGACATCCAGATCAAGATGGCCCAGGGCGCCAAGCCCGGCGAGGGCGGCCAGCTGCCCGGCCACAAGGTCTACCCCTGGGTCGCCAAGACCCGGCACTCCACCCCGGGCGTCGGCCTGATCTCCCCGCCCCCGCACCACGACATCTACTCCATCGAGGACCTGGCCCAGCTGATCCACGACCTCAAGAACGCCAACCCGCAGGCCCGCATCCACGTGAAGCTGGTCTCCGAGGTCGGCGTCGGCACGGTCGCGGCGGGCGTCTCCAAGGCACACGCGGACGTCGTCCTCATCTCCGGCCACGACGGCGGCACGGGCGCCTCGCCGCTCACCTCGCTCAAGCACGCCGGCGGCCCCTGGGAGCTGGGCCTCGCCGAGACCCAGCAGACCCTGCTGCTCAACGGCCTGCGCGACCGCATCGTCGTGCAGACCGACGGCCAGCTCAAGACCGGCCGGGACGTCGTCATCGCCGCGCTCCTCGGCGCCGAGGAGTTCGGTTTCGCGACCGCGCCGCTCGTCGTCTCCGGCTGCGTCATGATGCGCGTCTGCCACCTGGACACCTGCCCGGTCGGCATCGCCACCCAGAACCCGGTGCTGCGCGAGAGGTTCTCCGGCAAGGCCGAGTACATCGTCAACTTCTTCCGCTTCATCGCCGAAGAGGTCCGCGAGATCCTCGCCGAGCTGGGCTACCGCTCCATCGAGGAGGCCGTCGGCCACGCCGAGACCCTCGACGTCACCCGCGCGGTCGACCACTGGAAGGCCCAGGGCCTCGACCTGGAGCCGCTCTTCCACGTCCCCGCGCTGCCCGAGGGCGCCGTGCGCCACCAGGCCGTCGTCCAGGACCACGGCCTGGAGAAGGCGCTCGACAACCAGCTGATCAAGCTCGCCTCGGACGCGCTGGCGGCCTCCAGCGCCACCGACGCCGCGCCGGTGCGCGCCCAGGTCCCGATCCGCAACATCAACCGCACGGTCGGCACCATGCTCGGCCACGAGGTGACGAAGAAGTTCGGCGGCGCGGGCCTGCCCGACGACACCGTCGACATCACCTTCACCGGCTCCGCCGGCCAGTCCTTCGGCGCCTTCGTCCCGCGCGGCGTCACACTGCGCCTGGAGGGCGACGCCAACGACTACGTCGGCAAGGGCCTCTCCGGCGGCCGGATCGTCGTCCGCCCGGACCGGGGCGCCGACCACCTCGCCGAGTACTCCACCATCGCCGGCAACACCATCGGCTACGGCGCCACCGGCGGCGAGATGTTCCTGCGCGGCAAGGTCGGCGAGCGCTTCTGCGTCCGCAACTCCGGCGCGCTGGTCGTCTCCGAGGGCGTCGGCGACCACGGCTGCGAGTACATGACCGGCGGCCACGCCGTCGTCCTCGGCGAGACCGGGCGCAACTTCGCGGCCGGCATGTCCGGTGGCGTCGCCTACGTCATCGACCTCGACCGGGACAACGTCAACGTCGGCAACGTGGGCGCGATCGAGGCCCTCGACGACGCCGACAAGCAGTGGCTGCACGACGTGGTGCGCCGGCACCAGGAGGAGACGGGCTCCACCGTCGCCGAGAAGCTGCTCGCCGACTGGCCGGCCGCCGTCGAGCGCTTCGGCAAGATCATTCCCAGCACGTACAAGGCAGTGCTCGCCGCCAAGGACGCCGCCGAGCGAGCCGGTCTCTCCGAGACCGAGATCACCGAGAAGATGATGGAGGCGGCGACCAATGGCTGATCCCAAGGGCTTTCTCAACCACGGGCGCGAGGTCGCCAGGACCCGCCCCGTCCCGGAGCGCGTCAAGGACTGGAACGAGGTCTACGTCCCCGGCTCCCTGCTGCCGATCATCAGCAAGCAGGCCAGCCGCTGCATGGACTGCGGCATCCCGTTCTGCCACAACGGCTGCCCGCTCGGGAACCTGATCCCCGAGTGGAACGACTACGCCTACCGCGAGGACTGGTCGGCCGCGCAGGAGCGCCTGCACGCCACCAACAACTTCCCGGAGTTCACCGGCCGCCTGTGCCCGGCGCCGTGCGAGTCGGCGTGCGTGCTCGGCATCAACCAGCCGGCGGTCACCATCAAGAACGTCGAGGTCTCGATCATCGACAAGGCGTGGGAGACCGGGGACGTGGCCCCGCAGATCCCCGAGCGCCTGTCCGGCAAGACCGTCGCCGTCATCGGCTCGGGCCCGGCCGGTCTCGCCGCCGCCCAGCAGCTCACCCGGGCCGGCCACACGGTCGCCGTCTACGAGCGCGCGGACCGCATCGGCGGCCTGCTGCGCTACGGCATCCCCGAGTTCAAGATGGAGAAGCGGCACATCAACCGCCGCATCGAGCAGATGCGCGCGGAGGGCACCCGCTTCCGCACCGGCGTCGAGATCGGCCGCGACCTCAAGGCCACCGACCTGAAGAAGCGCTACGACGCCGTCGTCATCGCCGCCGGCGCCACCACCGCCCGCGACCTGCCGGTCCCCGGCCGCGAACTCCAGGGCATCTACCAGGCCATGGAGTACCTGCCGCTGGCCAACAAGGTCCAGGAGGGTGACTACGTCGCCCCGCCGATCTCGGCCGAGGGCAAGCACGTCGTCGTCATCGGCGGCGGCGACACCGGCGCCGACTGCGTGGGCACCGCCCACCGCCAGGGCGCGGCCTCCGTCACCCAGCTGGAGATCATGCCCCGGCCGGGCGAGGAGCGGGACGCCGTGCGCCAGCCGTGGCCGACCTTCCCCATGCTCTACAAGGTCACCTCGGCCCACGAGGAGGGCGGCGAGCGGGTCTACGCCGTCTCCACCACCCACTTCGAGGGCGACGAGGACGGCAACGTCCAGTGGCTGCACATGAGCGAGGTCGAGTTCATCGACGGCAAGCTCACCCCGAAGCCGGGCACCGAGCGCAAGATCCCGGCCCAGCTGGTCACCCTCGCCATGGGCTTCACCGGCACCGACCGGGAGAACGGGCTGGTGGACCAGTTCGGCCTGGAACTCGACGAACGCGGTAACATCGCCCGGGACGCCGACTTCCAGACCAACGTGCCGGGTGTGTTCGTCGCCGGTGACGCCGGCCGCGGCCAGTCGCTCATCGTCTGGGCGATCGCGGAGGGCCGCTCGGCCGCCCGCGGCGCCGACAGCTTCCTGACCGGAGCCAGCGAACTGCCGGCCCCGATCCGCCCGACCGACCGCGCTCTCGCGGTCTGACGGACGGAACAACCGAAGAACGTCCCGCACAAAGGCGTGCGGAACACTGATGGCGCCTGCCCAGTCCCCGACCGGACCATGGGGCAGGCGCCGTCGCATGCTCCGGGCCGCGGCTACGGCAGCCGGTAGGTGTCCCCGTACATCTCCCACACCAGCGGCGTGTCCAGCCCCAGGTTCCCCGCCTCCAGGAACCGGCGCTGCGCCGTGTCGACGCGCGAGGTGTCGATCCCGGGGCGCTTGGCCCGCATGCCCTGCGCGCGGACGTCCAGGAACGCCTTCAGATAGGCCTTCTCCCCGCCCCCCTGGCCCGGCGTCTTCGCCTTCCGCAGGGTCTGCTCCCGCAGCCCGTAGAAGCCCTCCGCGTCGGTGTCGGGCCCATGGAAGACCATCGCGTCGAAGTAGACGAACTGGCCGAGCGTGCCGAGCCCGTCCAGCTTGGCCAGGCGCACCGCCGGCTCGAAGTACACACGGTCCCGCTCCCGCTCCTGCGCCTCGCGGAACGCGGGAAGCTCCGCCTCCGCCTGCCAGGCGGCCGGGAAGCCGGGGTCCAGGCCCTCGTGGGAGTCGGTGCCGTCCACCTCGCGCAGGGCCGGCAGGTAGGCCGCCAGGCCGTTGTCCGGATGGTCCTTCGTGTAGCGCTCCACCAGCATGAGCAGGTCGTGCGTGCCGGAGCAGAAGCCGATGATGCCCGCCGTGTAGCCGCACCCGTCGCCGAGGTCCTCGATGGTGCCGTAGGACGTGCGCCACTTCGTGGTCGAGTTCTCGGCGCTGGACACCAGCTGCTGCGCCAGCTCCTTCTTCGCGGGAGCGGCGAGCCCCGGCGGCAGACCGGCGATGAGCGCGTCGTCCGCCGCCCGCTCCTCCTCCGCCCGGCTCTTGGCGTCCTCGCGGGACGACTGGGTGGTGGACACGGGCGGCGTCACCGGGGCGTCCGCCGAGTCCGACGGCATGACGAAGTACACCCCCGTGGCGACCACGGGGACGGCCGCGAGGAGCAGCACACCGGCACGTTTCATAGGGGAATACCTCCGCCTGTCATCTCCGACACCTTGATCGCCGCCGTCACCGCCAGCAGCACCACCAGCCCCGCGCACGCACCGGCCTGCACCGCCGTCCGCCGCTCGCCCGGGGGCGCGTACGCGTACGCGAAGGCCAGCGCGCCGCCCACCAGGAGGCCGCCGAGGTGGCCCTGCCAGGAGGTGAACCCGGCGGACACCACCAGCCACAGCAGCAGGAAGGCCATGAAACGGTTGACCGCGCCCATGTCCGCACCCACCCGGCGGTGCAGGACGTAGTACGCCGCCGCCAGGCCGAAGACCGCGCCCGACGCGCCGACCGCGGACTGCCCGGGGTCGGCGAAGACCAGTTGCAGGACGGACCCGCCGAACGCCGACAGCAGGTACAGGACGGCGAACCGCACCCGGCCCAGCATCGGCTCCACGACCCGCCCCAGCTGCCACAGCACGACCATGTTCATCGTGAGGTGCAGGATCCCGAACGTCCCCTCGAAGGGAGAGACGTGGAGGAAGGCGCTGGTGAGCATCCGCTCCCACTCGCCGGCCACGATCCCCTCGACGCGCACGTCCCCGAAGTACAGGCCGTCGTGCACGTAGCGGACCCCGTCCGGGCCGACCAGCCGCGCCCCCACCATCGAGAACCGGTCCAGGAGCTGGGGCCGCACCACCTCCGCCAGATACGCGAGGACGTTCACCGCGAACAGGACGTACGTCACCACCGGCGTCGCCGAGATCCGCCCGCCGACGATCGTCCGGGCCTGCCGGGCCGACCGTGCCCCCTCCTTCACGCACTCGGGGCACTGGTGGCCCACGGGCGCCTCGCGCATGCAGTCCGGGCAGATGTGGCGCTCGCAGCGGGTGCACCGGACGTGGCACTCCACCGCGGGATGGCGGTAACAGGTCGTGACGGTGGACTCGGGATCCACGCCGGCTCCTCGGGACGAAACGGACGGTGAGCCGGTGGGGACGGCGGCGAACAAAATAGCGAACGCCTGTGGACGAGCTGAGAGGCGGGGTGCACCGTGCCGTAGCCTCGGCAGCCGAGTGCCGTACGCATCGGGTGACGGGGGAGTCCGCATGGCCGCGATCAGTCTCACCAAGGTCCAGGAGACGGCGCCCGCGCTGGTCGACCTGTACAAGACCGCCGGGGCGTCCCTGACCAAGCACGGGCTGGAGGGGGCCCGGGCCGCGGTCTACCTGGTCGTGGACTACTCCGGCTCCATGAAGCCGTACTACCGGGACGGCAGCGTGCAGGGCCTCGCCGACCGCGTGCTCGGGCTGTCCGCGCACCTCGACGACGACGGCAGCGTGCCGGTGGTCTTCTTCTCCACGGACGTCGACGCCGTCTCCCGGATCGACCTCGCCGACCACCGCGGACGCATCGACCGGATCGTGGCCGGCCTCGGGCACATGGGGAAGACCAGCTATCACCTGGCCATGGACGCCGTCATCGACCACTACCTCGACAGCGGCGCCCGCCACCCCGCCCTGGTCGTCTTCCAGACCGACGGCGGACCGGTCAACAAGCTCGCCGCGGAACGCTACCTGTGCAAGGCGGCGCCGCTCCCGATGTTCTGGCAGTTCGTCGGCTTCGGCGACCCGGACAGCCGCCAGTTCGACTACCTGCGCAGGCTCGACGACCTGGCGGTGCCCGAGCGGCGGGTCGTCGACAACGCCGGGTTCTTCCACGCGGGCCGCGACCCGCGGCAGGTGACCGACGCCGAGCTGTACGACCGCCTGGTGGGCGAGTTCCCCGCCTGGCTCGCGGCCGCACGCGCGCAGGGCATCGTGCGGCCGGCCTGAGACCACGTCGCTGGGTGGCGTCAGTGGGTCAGGGAGAAGCCCAGCACCACACCCGCCGACACCTCCACCATCCCCGGCGCCAGGTCACCGGCCGAGCTGCCGCCCCCGCCCCCATGGCCCCGGTACTGGCGGAACGACTCGGCGTCCACGTCCTGGATGTGCACCACCGGGCCCAGCCGCACCCCCGCCGCCTCCGTGTACACCTCGGCCTTGCGGCGGGCGGCGGCCACCGCCTTGCGACGGGCCTCGTCGCGCATCGCCGGCTTGTCGTGCACGTCGAACTCGACGTCGTCGATCCGGTGCGCGCCCGCGTCCACCGCGTCCACGATGAGCTGCTGGAGCCCGTCCAGAGCCTCGGTCTCCACCGAGTAGGACGCCTGGCAGCGGTACCCGAGGAACGTCCGCTCGCCGCCGTACCCGTTGTACTCCGAGCTGAGCCTGAGCCGGGAGCCCGAGACCGAGGTGTCCGGCACCCCGTGCCGGCGCAGCACCTCCCGCAGCCGTGCCACGGCCGTACCGGCCCCCTCGAAGGCCCGGTCCGGCGCGGGCTCCAGCACGTCCACCGCCAGCTTCACCCGTACCAGCTGCGGCTCGACCCGCACACTGCCCGCACCGAACACACTGAGCCCCCAGGGCTCGTTGATCGTCTCCGTCATGCGGGCATTGAAGCATCGTTCACCTGTTCTAGGTGTCGCATTCCAGTACCGTCCGGCACAGCCCGCATCGCGCCCGCACCCGCCCCCGCACCGGCACCCTGATCCGCTGATGACACGTCGGACAGGGGAACGACACCCGCAGCGGACCGCTCCCGCCCCCCGTGAACGCGTACGGCCCCTCCACCGCCGGGGCGCCGGCCTGCGGATCCTGCGCGTGGCGGCGGTCGCGCGCGTACCGGCGGCGGCCCGCCCAGCCCGCAGCCGTCAACGGCGGCTGCCGCCCGTCCCGACGGGCCCGGGCCATGCCCTCCCCGTAGGCCGTGTAGGCCTGCGGACTCGTGAACCACACCGACGGGTCCTCCCCGAAGACCAGCGCCCGCTTGGCCAGGACATAGCCGAACTCCTCCGGCGTCAGGTACCCCAGCTTCTGCGAGGACGCCGCGTCCTGGCGGAAGGCGTCCAGCAGCAGCCAGCCGGCGCCCAGGTACGCCGCCGCCGTGTCGGTGAGGATCTCGTTGTCCCGGGTGCCGGGGAAGGACAGGTCGAGACGGTGCAGGTACACGTGCATCACCTCGTGCGCGAGGGCCGCCCCGATATCGCGGCGATGCGTACGAAAGCGGTCGTTCAGCTCGACGAAGTACTCCGGCCCCGCCGCCAGCTCCACGCTCGCCGCATGCGTCATCTCCCGGAAGGAGACGATCATCCGGGCGTCGGGCAGCCGGTAATGGCGCACCAGCTCGTGAGCCACCCGCTGCGCCCCCAGATACAGGTCGTCCGTGTCGCAGAACGCCACGTCGGCCGGGGCCACACTGGCCGAGAACGTCCGGACGGTGTCGTACGACAACCGCCTGTACAGCGCCGTGACGGCGGCCCGCACCGTCTCCAGATGCGGGAAACCGTGCTCCACCGGTCCGCCGTTCGCCACGCCCACCCCCAAGACGCCTGAACCCTCCTCCCACTGTACGAGTGGCGCTCCGCCCGTACGAGGAGCGCTGCGCCGACCGGACGGACGGCGCAGCGCCGGCCGCGGGCCGCCCGGCGGAAACCCGTCGCCGCGCACCCCGGCCTGCGGCACAATCCGGGACCGTGACCAGCGAACAGCACACCGCCACCACCGCCACCACCGCCACCCTGCGCGTCGGCGACGCGGACGACGACCTGGAACAGCGGCTCGACGCCGAACTGACCGCCTTCAACACCGCCGCCGCCCAGGGCGCGCGGACCCGGCCCCTCACCGTGCGCGTCACCGACGAGGGCGGCGCCCTCGTCGGCGGGCTCACCGCCTGGACCTGGGGCACCCTCGCCTCCGTGGACCTGCTGTGGGTGCGCGAGGACCAGCGACAGGCCGGCTGGGGGAGCCGGCTGATGCGCGCGGCCGAGGAGGAGGCCGCCCGGCGCGGCTGCACCGACATGATCGTGTCCACCTACACCTTCCAGGCCCCCGGCTTCTACCCGAGGCTCGGCTACCGCGAACGGGGCCGCGTCGAGGGCGTACCCGGTGGCCACGAGGACGTCTACTTCCACAAGCGCCTCGCAGGCGACCCCGACGGCACCCGCCGACTTCTCGGGCCATGAGACGGACTGCGACCGCCCCGCGTCCGCACGTAGGGTGGGCGCCCATGACCACCAGCAACACCGGTACCGACACCGTCGACCCCGCCGTCCGCGAGGAGCTGGCCCGGCTGCGGGACAGCATCGACAACATCGACGCGGCCGTCGTCCACATGCTCGCCGAGCGCTTCAAGTGCACCCAGCAGGTCGGCCACCTCAAGGCCCGCCACCAGCTCCCGCCCGCCGACCCGGCCCGGGAGGCGAAGCAGATCGCCCGGCTGCGCGCCCTGGCCGAAAGCGCCAAGCTGGACCCGGCGTTCGCCGAGAAGTTCCTGAACTTCATCATCGCCGAGGTGATCCACCACCACGAGCGCATCGCGGAGGACAACGGCAACGGCACGGCCCCCGCCGCCTCCGACTGAACCCCGCGAGCCCCCGCGCCCCCACCAGGGGGCGCACGCCGGGGAGCGCACCAGGCCGGAACGGACCGGACATACTCCGCGTAGCGATCCGCCTCTGTGCCCTGCCCACCCCATCAGGCAGCATGGCGTCATGTCCGTACTGACGCGCGACGAAGCGCAGACCCGTGCCCGGCTCCTCGACGTCCACCACTACACGATCGACCTCGATCTGACCCGTGGGGACGAGACCTTCGACTCCCGCACCGCCATCCGTTTCACCGTCCGCGGCGAGACGGACACCACGGACACCTTCGTCGAGGTCAAGCCCGCCGAGCTGCGCACCGTCACCCTCGACGGACACCCTCTCGACCCCGCCGCCCTGACCGACAACCGGCTCGCGCTGAAGAACCTCACCCCGGGCGAGCACGAACTGCGCGTCGACGCCGCCATGCACTACTCCCGCACCGGTGAGGGCATGCACCGCTTCACCGACCCCAGCGACGGCGAGACCTACGTCTACACCCAGCTGTTCATGGACGACGTCCAGCGCGTCTTCGCCGCCTTCGACCAGCCCGACCTCAAGGCCGTCTTCGACCTCACCGTCACGGCCCCCGAAGGCTGGACCGTCCTCGCCAACGGCATCACCGAACACACCGGGGACGGCCGTTGGAAGGCCGCCGCCACCCCGCCGATCTCCACCTACCTCGTGGCCGTCGCCGCCGGCCCCTGGCACTCCGTGCGCACCGAGCACCGCGGCCTGCCCTTCGGCCTGCACTGCCGCCGCTCCCTCGCCCGCCACCTGGACGCCGACGCCGACGAGCTCTTCGAGGTCACCCGCGGCTGCTTCGACCGCTACCACGAGAAGTTCACCGAGCCCTACCCCTTCGACTCCTACGACCAGGCCTTCGTCCCCGAGTTCAACGCCGGCGCCATGGAGAACCCCGGCCTGGTCACCTTCCGCGACGAGTTCGTCTTCCGCTCCGCCGTCACCGACACCGAGCGGCAGACCCGCGCCATGGTCATCGCCCACGAGATGGCCCACATGTGGTTCGGCGACCTCGTCACCCTCCGCTGGTGGGACGACATCTGGCTCAACGAGTCCTTCGCCGAGTACATGGGCTACCAGACCACCGCCGAGGCCACCCGCTTCACCGACACCTGGACCGACTTCGGCGTCACCCGCAAACCCTGGGGCTACGACGCCGACCAGCGCCCCACCACCCACCCCGTAGCCCCCGAGAACGTCCAGGACACCGCCTCCGCCCTCCTCAACTTCGACGGCATCTCCTACGCCAAGGGCGCCTCCGCCCTGCGGCAACTCGTCACCTGGCTCGGCGAGAAGGACTTCCTGGCCGGCATCAACACCCACTTCGACCGGCACAAGTTCGCCAACGCCACCCTCGCCGACTTCATCGACTCCCTCGCCGCCGCCACCGACCGCGACGTCCACGCCTGGGCCGACGCCTGGCTCCGCACCACCGGCGTCGACACCCTCACCCCCCGCCTCACCGGCGAGAACGGCAGCCGCGCCCTCACCGTCGACCACGCGGGCACCCGACCCCACCGCATCGCCGTCGGCCTCTACGACCAGGACCTCACCGACGAGGGCCGGCTCACCCTGCGCGAACGCCTCGACCTCGACATCCCCCAGGACGAACCGAGGCCCATCGGCAAACTCCCCGCCCTGGTCGTCCTCAACGACGGCGACCTGAGCTACGCCAAGATCCGCTTCGACGCCGACTCCTTCCGGACCCTGCACGCCCGGCTCTCCGGCCTCCCCGACCCCCTCACCCGGGCCGTCGTCTGGAACGCCCTGCGCGACGCCGTCCGCGACGGCGACCTCACCACCGGCGCCTACCTGGACATCGCCCGCACCCACCTCCCCCACGAGACCGACCTCGCCCTCGTCGACGGCGTCCTCGCCTTCGCCTCCACCCAGGCCGCCGACCGCTACGCCACCCCCGAACAGCGGCCCGCCGCCCTGGCCACCCTCACCGACCTCTGCCGCGACCTCATCCGCCGCACCGAGGACGGCGACCACCCCGGCCTGCGCCTCATCGCCGTACGCCACCGCATCGCCACCGCCGCCCACCCCGACACCATCGCCGCCTGGCTCGCCGACGGCACCGTCCCCGGCGGCCCCGAACTCGACCCCGAACTGCGCTGGCGCATCCTCACCCGCCTCGCCGTCCTCGGCGCCACCGACGAGACCGCCATCGCCGCCGAACTCGACCGCGACCCCAGCGCCACCGGCCAGGAGGGCGCCGCCCGCTGCCGCGCCGCCCTGCCCGACCCCGAGGCCAAGAACCGCGCCTGGGACGCCATGTTCGCCTCCGACGACCTCTCCAACTACCTCTTCACCGCCACCGCCCAGGGCTTCTGGCAACCCGAACAGGCCGACCTCGTCCAGGACTTCGTCCCGCGCTACTACGCCGACGCGGTCGCCGTCGCCGCCCGCCGCGGCCCCGCCATCGCCGACGCCGCCGGCCGCTGGGCCTTCCCCGCCCACGCCGTCGACTCCGACAACCTGCGCCTCGGCCGGGCCTGCCTCGACGACGCCGAACCCATCCCGGCCCTGCGCCGCAAGCTCGCCGACCAACTCGACGACCTCGCCCGCGCCCTGCGCGTACGGGAGACACGGACGCACTGAGCCGGGAACGCGGCCGGACCCCCCTCACACGGGAGACCGGCCGCACACATACCCCTTTCGGGTTGCGATCGTTGGGCTGTCCGGGCGTATCCACCCAACCCCGTGCACGCTGGAACTCCCCTCACGCCCGGAGGACAGCCCATGGGCATGCCGCCCCTCGCCTCGGGCCCGCACGGCCCCGACACCCTGCGGCCCCTGCTCGACACCGTGCTCGACGCCCTGCGCACCGGAGCCGCGGCGCGCGGCGGCCCCCTCCCCGCGGGCGGCCCCGAAGCCGTCGCCGACCGCGTCGCCCAGGCAGCCGGCACCCTCCTGCCCGACCAGGGCGACCCCCAGGCCCTCCACGCCCTGGTCACCGCCCTCGCCGCCGGCGCCGCCGATCCCGCCCACCCCCTGTGCGCCGCCCACCTGCACGGCGCGCCCCTCGCCGTCGCCGCGGCCGCCGACCTCGCCGCCAGCGTCCTCAACCCCTCCCTCGACTCCTGGGACCAGGCGCCGGCCGCCTCCGCACTGGAAACCCTCGTCACCCGCACCCTGGCCCAGGAGACCGGCGCCACCGACGCCCTCGTCACCACCGGCGGCACCGAGTCCAACCAACTCGCCGCCCTCCTCGCCCGCGAGACACACGGCCCGAACGTACGACTGCTCCACGGCCCCGGCGTCCACCACTCGGTGCCCCGCGCCGCCTGGCTGCTGGGCCTGCCCGAACCCGTCACCGTCCCCGCCCCCGCCGGCACCCTCGACCCCGCCTCCCTCGACGAAGCCCTCACCCGCATCCCCGGACCCCACCTCGTCGTCGCCACCGCAGGCACCACCGACGCCGGCCTCATCGACCCGCTGCCCGAGATCGCCGACCGCTGCACCGCCCACGGCGCCCGCCTCCACGTCGACGCCGCCTACGGCGCGGGCCTCCTCTTCAGCGACCGGCACCGCCCCCGACTCGCCGGACTCGACGCCGCCCACACCGTCACCCTCGACCTGCACAAACTCGGCTGGCAGCCCATCGCCGCCGGCCTCCTCACGGTCAAGGACGGCGACGACCTCGCCGCGCTCCACCACCGCGCCGAGTACCTCAACCCGGACGACGACACCGACGCCGGCCTCCCCGACCTCCTCGGACGCTCCCCCCGCACCAGCCGGCGCCCCGACATCCTCAAGATCGCCGTCACCCTCAAGACCCTGGGCCGCACCGGCCTCGGCGCCCTCGTCGACACCGTCTGCGCGCTCGCCGAGGAGTTCGCCGCCCTCGTCCACGACCACCCCGGGTTCGAACTGCACGCCCCGCCCACCATCAGCACCGTCCTCTTCCGGCCCGCGCACGCCACCGACGACACCGTGGCCACCGTCCGCCGCACCCTCCTCACCACCGGCGCCGCCGTCCTCGGCCGGGCCCGCGCCGACGGCCGGCTCTGGCTCAAGGCCACCCTCCTCAACCCCCACACCCGGCCCGCCGACCTGGCCACCCTCCTGCCCCTCGTGGAAACAGCCCTGGAAGGACCCACCCCCCGGTGAACGCCACCCCCGACCCCACCCCCGACGCCCCCCGCGACCTCGTCGGCATCGGCATCGGCCCCTTCAACCTCTCCCTCGCCGCCCTCGCCGACCCCCTCACCGGCCTCCACACCGTCTTCTACGACCAGCGCCCCGCCTTCCACTGGCACCCCGGCCTGCTCATCGACGGCGCACGCGTCCAAGTGCCCTTCCTCGCCGACCTGGTCACCCTCGCCGACCCGGCCAGCCCCTGGACCTTCCTCAACCACCTCAGGGCCCGCGACCGCCTCTTCCCCTTCTACTTCGCCGAGCGCTTCCACATCCAGCGCGCCGAGTACGACGCCTACTGCCGCTGGGTCGCCGAAGCCCTCCCCTCCCTCCGCTTCCACCACCAGGTCGACGCCGTCCGCTGGAACCCCGAACGCGACCTCTTCGAAGTCGACTACACCCAACTCGACGCCGGCGGAGAAGCCGAAGCCCTCGGCCGCACGTACACCCGCAACGTCGTCCTCGGCGTCGGCACCGAACCCCACGTCCCCGAACCCCTCAAACCCCTCGCCGACGCCCCCGGCGTCCCCGTCGTCCACGCCGCCGACTACCTCGACCACCGCGACGCGCTCCTCGCCGCCGGACACGTCACCGTCATCGGCACCGGCCAGTCCGGCGCCGAGATCTTCCTCGACCTGCTCCGCCACCGCCCCGCCGGCCGCGAGAAACTGCACTGGCTCGGCCGCAGCGAGGCCTTCGCCCCCATGGAGTACTCCAAGCTCGGCCTGGAACACTTCACCCCCGACTACACCCGCTACTTCCACGCCCTCACCGAACCGGTCCGCGACCGCCTCGTCGCCGGACAATGGCAACTCCACAAGGGCATCGACGCCGACACCACCGCCGCCATCCACGACGAGCTCTACCGCCGCACCCTCGACGGCGGCTGGCCCGACACCGTCCTCACCCCCGGCGTCCACGTCCGCACCGCCGGCCGCATCGCCACCACCCAGGTCGAACTGCACCTCGAACACGAACAGCAGAAGACCCGCTCCCGCCTCACCACCGACGCCGTCGTCCTCGCCACCGGCTACCGCGAACGACCCCTCGGCCACGTCCTCGCCGGCCTCGACCCCTACATGCGCCGCGACAGCCACGAACGCCCTCGCGTCGACGAACGCTTCCGCCTCGTCCTCGACCCCTCCGTCACCGGCCGCGTCTACGTCCAGAACGCCGAGACCCACACCCACGGCGTCGGCACACCCGACCTCGGCCTGGCCGCCTGGCGCAGCGCCACCATCCTCAACGACCTCACCGGACAGGAGCCCTACCCGCTCCCCACCCGCACCGCCTTCACCACCTTCGGCCTCGAACGCGGACAGCCCCAGATCCCCTCCGCACGCGACCACCGGACACTGACCCCGCTGGTCGAGGGAATCTGAGGCCGCACCGCACCCCGCTCAAAACACCGGCACGCCGTCCCGCGTCAACGACCAGCCCACGGACGCGAAGTCCTTCGGATCCAGCACGCCCCTCGCCGTCACCCACTCGGCGATCCGCGTCCGGATCTCCGTCGACTCCGACCACAGCTCCCTGGCCGCCGCCACATGCGGGAAGGCACCCCCGCCATTGGCCCGGTAGTTGTTCACCGCCAGCACGAACTGCTGCGCGTCGTCCAACGGCACACCACCGTGCGCCAGGTTCCGGATACGCGACCCCGGCGCCTGCGCGATGTCGATCTCGTACGTCAGCCCTGACACGTAGTCGTAGTTGTAGTCCGGACGGCCGTTCGCATTGGTCAGCCGGTCCACCTCCACCGGCGCCCCGGCCGCCGTCCGCACGTAGTACTCCGCCGAGTACTCCAGGTACGCCCGCACCTGCGCACCCGTCATCACCTTCGCGACCAGCGTGTTGTCGTACACGTACAGACTCGACAGGTCCCGGATCGTCACGTTCCCCGCGGGAATCTCCGAGGTCCGCGAGAACGGCGACGCCTGCGCGAGAACGGGCAGCGAGGCGAACTCCGTACCGGCCAGCGCCTCCCGGACCACGTCCTCCTGCACCCTCGTGATCAGGTCGATGACCGGGGCGTCCCGGTACCGCGCCTCGACCGTCGTCAGCGTCTCGGTCGCCGTGCCGACCACCTGGTTGACGTAGGCCACGACCTCCGCGTGCTGCCGGCCGAGCAGCTCGGTGATCCGCGGGTCGTCCTCGACCGTCCTCGCGTCCCGCAGCGACGCCCGGACCGACTCCACCTGCCACCGGCCGCGCTCGAAGACCAGCTCGAAATCGAACAGGGTGAGCCGCTCCGCGTAGCACAGCGGCTCCGACAGGACGACCGTCCTCCCGGTCCTCTCGTTGACCACCTTCAGCTCCGGGATCTCCACATGCGCGTGCCCGACGAGGATCGCGTCGATGCCCGGCACCTGCCGGGCCACGTTCGCCGCCGCGTTCTCCACGTACGGCAACTGGTCACCGTAGGAGGACGTGCCCGACGACCCCGAGTGCGCCGACACCACCACCACGTCGGCACCCATCGAACGCAGCTTCGGCACCCACTTGGCGGCCTGCTCCTCCAGCCCCGGGAAGGCCAGCTTCCCCTGCACGTACGCCTTGTCCCAGATCGCGATGCCCGGATTGGTCAGCCCCAGCACCGCCACCTTCACCGGCGGCGCGCCCTTCACCCGGAACGTCTTCATGAAGTACGGCGGGAACGCCGGCTTCAGCGTCTTCGCGTCGACCGCGTTGGCGCCCAGCAGCGGGAAGTCGCACTGCTCCTCGAACTTGCGCAGCGTCTCGATGCCGTAGTTGAACTCGTGGTTGCCGAGCGCCACCGCGTCGTACCCGATCGCGTTCATCGCCTGCGCCATCGGGTGCACCGGACCGCCCTCGGCGGTGATCGGGTCCACCTTCGCGTAGTAGTACGTCAGCGGGGTGCCCTGGATGGTGTCACCCGCGTCCAGCAGCAGCGTGTTGCGCCGGCCCTTCTCCTCGCGGACCCGGTCCACCAGGGTGGACACGCGGGCCAGCCCCTGGGCGTTGCCCGCCGCGTCCGAGTACTCGGCATCCTTGAAGTAGTCCCAGTTGAAGACATGCCCGTGCAGGTCGGTGGTGCCCAGCACGGTCAGCGCGTACCGCTTGGGCTTCCCGCGGCCCCCGCGCCCGGTGGCCGCCCCGGCCGCCGGAGCCGCCGCACCGGCCAGTGCCACCCCCGCTCCCGTCACGGCGGACCTGCTCAAAAACTTCCGGCGGTTCAACGGCATGGCGGGCTCTCCTCGGACGACGCGTCACAGCAACGCGCGTAGATTCCTTCCTGATCACATCGCGTGTCAACAGGTGATCGCTCACATGCCCGAAAAGGGAAAGAAAGACCGCCCGGAATGCTCATCGGAGCATCCCGCCGCACAATTCAACACTTGTCAATAACCCTTCACCCAGCCGTGGTTGGACAGTCATGCGCGGCCAATTCGCTACCCGTCGGTAAGTCATAGGCTCGACCCATGCGCCGAGCAAAGATCGTCTGTACCCTGGGGCCCGCCACCGACTCGTACGACCAGATCAAGGACCTGGTCGACGCCGGAATGGACATCGCCCGCTTCAATTTCAGCCACGGCACCCACGCCGAACACGAAGAGCGCTACCACCGCGTCCGAAAGGCCTCCGACGAGACCGGCCGCAGCGTCGGCACCCTCGCCGACCTTCAAGGCCCGAAGATCCGGCTCGGCACCTTCGCCGAAGGCCCCGTACTCCTTGAACGCGACGACACCTTCACCATCACCGTCGAAGAAGGCGCCCGAGGCGACCGCCACGGCTGCGGCACCACCTACGCCGGCCTCGCCACCGACGTCACCCCCGGCGAACGCGTCCTCGTCGACGACGGCAAGGTCTGCCTGGAAGTCACCGACGTCGACGGCCCCAGGATCCGCACCACCGTGGTCGAGGGCGGCATGGTCTCCGACCACAAGGGCCTCAACCTCCCCGGCGTCGCCGTCTCCGTCCCCGCCCTCTCCAAGAAGGACGAGGACGACCTCCGCTGGGCCCTGCGCAACGGATTCGACGTCATCGCCCTCTCCTTCGTCCGCAGCGGACGCGACGTCCTCGACGTCCACCGCATCATGGACGAGGAGGGCCGCCGCCTCCCCGTCATCGCCAAGGTCGAGAAGCCGCAGGCCGTCGAGAACATCGAGGACATCGTCGCCGCCTTCGACGGCATCATGGTCGCCCGGGGCGACCTCGGCGTCGAAATGCCCCTGGAACAGGTCCCGATCGTCCAGAAACGCGCCATCAAGCTCGCCAAGCGCAACGCCAAACCCGTCATCGTCGCCACCCAGATGCTCGACTCGATGATCGACAACGCCCGCCCGACCCGCGCCGAGGCCTCCGACGTCGCCAACGCCGTGATCGACGGCACCGACGCGGTGATGCTCTCCGGCGAGACCAGCGTCGGCAAACACCCCATCGACACGGTCCGCACGATGGCCCGGATCGTCGAGGCGGCGGAGGAGGACATCCTCGCCAAGGGCCTGCCCCCGCTGACCGACCGCAACAAGCCCCGCACCCAGGGCGGCGCGGTCGCCCGCGCGGCGGCGGAGATCGGCGACTTCCTCGGCGCGAAGTTCCTCGTCGCCTTCACCCAGTCCGGCGACACCGTACGCCGCCTCTCCCGCTACCGCTCACCCATCCCGCTGCTCGCCTTCACCCCCGAACCGGCCACGCGCTCCCAACTGAGCCTCACCTGGGGCGTCGAGACCTTCATCGGCCCGCACGTGGACTCCACCGACGCGATGGTCGACCAGGTGGACGAACTCCTCACCCGCTACGGCCGTTGCGAGAAGGGCGACGTCGTGGTCATCACGGCCGGCTCCCCGCCCGGGGTCTCGGGCTCGACCAACCTCGTCCGGGTCCACCACATCGGGGAGGACGACAGCCCCGAGTAGTGCGGTGGTCAGTACTTCGGGCCCACGTGGGCGTCCATGAGGGCCACGGAGGCTTTGCGGGCCACGGAGATGTTGTACGGGTTGCCGTGGCGCGTGCAGGACGTCCACTCGATGCCAAGCTTGTCGAGAGTGTCCGTGTACAGGCGGCGGATGTCGGCTGAGACGTTGGTGAAGAAGTAGCGCGGGTACTCGTAGCGCTTGCGTTCGCCGCTGACGAGTCGGGTTGTCCAGTTGGTGACACGGCAGCCGTCGGAATGGATGAGTCCGCGGACGAACTCCCATGGGTGAGCATTGATGATCAACTGCTGCCAGGGTTCGAGGGTGATCTTGCGCTCGTGCTTCTTGCCTCGGCCGTGTTGGGGGAACATACAGCACCAGTGCTTGGTGGAGGACTTGACCTCGACGCATCCGGGTGTGTGACGCTGGCTGACACTGGGGAGCGGCATAACCCTGCGCATGGACTCTGCTGCCGCCGCAATCAGGCCGACCTGTGTGGCGTTGCAGAAGATCGACAGGTGATGCTGGCTGGGCTTCGAGACGATGTGACCGTCGCCGAGGTAGAGGCCGAGCAGGTAGGCGTACGCAACCTCGTCGAACTCGCGGCCTGTGCACCGGGGGCAGTCGGTTGGTTGCTCGTACACTTCGCCGCGCGCTTTGCGGTCCTCGCTGCGCCACCAGCCCACGGTCCCTCGCGGGATGTTGAGCTGTGCGGCGACCATGCGGTTTGGGACGCCCTGGTTAATGAGTGCGACAGCATGTGCGCGGACCGAAGGACTGTGCTGTTCCGTGGAGCCACACTGCGATAGTCGTCGTCACTCCAGGTACAAAAGAGCGGAAGATCACGCGAATGTGATCCTCCGCTTGAGCTGTCGACCTTCGAAATGAAGGAAAAGTGCCCCGGGTGGGATTCGAACCCACGCTGTCGGTGGTTTGAGCACCGTGTCTCTACCGCTGGACTACCGAGGCTTCCTGTAAAACAAAGGTTGGCGGTCACCCGCCGTGCCCCCACCTTATCGCAGCTAGGTACGCTCTTGTCAGCAGTACTGCCTGCCCCGGAACAAGGAGCGCCCACGTGACCGCCCCCGAGTCGCCCCAGCCCGCCGACGTGAACGACGACGACAAGTCGCACGTGCCTCCGCTGACGACCCGAGTCGTCATCGCCGAGGACGAGGCGCTCATCCGGCTGGACCTCAAAGAGATGCTGGAGGAGGAGGGGTACTCCGTCGTCGGTGAGGCCGGTGACGGGGAGCAGGCCGTGGAGCTGGCCCGGGAGCACCGCCCCGACCTGGTGATCCTGGACGTGAAGATGCCCAAGCTCGACGGCATCTCCGCGGCCGAGAAGATCGCCGAGGAGAGCATCGCGCCGGTGCTGATGCTGACCGCCTTCTCGCAGCGCGACCTGGTGGAGCGGGCCCGAGACGCGGGGGCCATGGCGTACCTGGTCAAGCCGTTCAGCAAGAGTGATGTCGTCCCGGCGATCGAGATGGCCGTCTCGCGGTTCACGGAGCTGAAGGAGCTGGAGAAGGAGGTCGCCGACCTCAGCCAGCGCCTGGAGACCCGCAAGCTGGTCGACCGGGCCAAGTCGGTGCTCCAGACGGAGTACGGCCTGACCGAGCCGGCCGCGTTCCGGTGGATCCAGAAGACCTCGATGGACCGGCGGATGTCTATGCAGCAGGTGGCCGAGGCGGTCATCCAGGACGCCGAGGAGAAGAAGGCGTCCAAGGGCTGATTCCCCGGCACGCGCACGAGGCCCGCGTCCCCGGTGGGGGCGCGGGCCTCGTCGTGGCGTCCTCGGCTCAGTCCTCGCCGAGGTAGGCCTTGCGGACCGACTCGTCGTGAAGGAGGTCCTGGCCGCTGCCGGACAGGACGATGTTGCCGACCTCCATGACGTGGCCGTGGTCGGCCAGCGACAGGGCCGCCTGGGCGTTCTGCTCGACGAGCAGGATCGTGGTGCCCTGGGACTTCAGCTCGGCGATCGTCGCCATGATCTTCTGCATCATGATCGGCGACAGGCCCATGGAGGGCTCGTCCAGCATGAGCAGCTTGGGCTGGGACATCAGGGCGCGGCCCATGGCGAGCATCTGCTGCTCGCCGCCGGAGAGGGTGCCCGCGGCCTGCTTCCGGCGCTCCCCGAGGATCGGGAAGAGGTCGTAGGCGCGCTGGATGTCCTTCTCGATGCCCTGCTTGTCGCTGCGGAGGAAGGCGCCGAGGCGGAGGTTGTCCTCGATCGTCATGCGCGGGAAGATGTGCCGCCCCTCGGGGGAGTGGGCGAGTCCCAGCGAGACGATCTGGTGGGCGGGGACCTTCTTGAGGGACTTGCCGCCGAACCTGATCTGGCCGCCGACCGGCTTGAGGAGGCCCGAGAGGGTGCGCAGGGTGGTGGTCTTGCCGGCGCCGTTGGTGCCGATGAGGGTGACCACCTCGCCGGCGTCGACCTTGAAGGAGATGCCCTTGACGGCCTCGATCTTGCCGTAGGCGACGCGGAGGTCCTCGACCTCGAGCAGTGCGGTCATCGGTCGTTCTCCTTGCCGGCCGCGGTGTTCTTGGTGGTGTCGGCCTGGGCGGCCTCCGCGGCCTCGACCTCGGCGGCCTCCGCGGCGCCGGGGTCGTTGTCGAGGGGCTCGCCGAGGTAGGCGGCGACCACGCGATCGTCGCCCTGCACGGTGGCGCTGTCGCCCTCGACGAGTTTCTGGCCCTGCACGAGGACGGCGACGCGGTCGCAGAGGTTGAAGATGAAGCGCATGTCGTGCTCGATGACGAGGACGGCGATGCCCTTGTCGCGGATGGCGAAGACGAGTTCCTCGGTGGCCCGTGTCTCCTGCGGGTTCATGCCGGCGGTCGGCTCGTCCAGGAGCAGCAGGCCGGGTTCGCTGGCGAGGGCGCGGGCGATCTCCAGTTTGCGCTGCTCGCCGTAGGGGAGGTTGCGCGAGAGGTGGTCGGCCTTGGCGGCCAGGCCGACGAACTCGAGCAGTTCCATGGCGCGTTCCCGGGAGGTGGCCTCGGCCTTGTGGAAGCCGGGGCCGCGCAGGACGGCCGACCAGAAGCCTTCCTTGGTGCGGGTGTGGCGGCCGACGAGGACGTTCTCCAGGACCGTCATGTTGGCGAACAGGCGGATGTTCTGGAAGGTGCGGGCGATGCCCGCGGCCGTGACCTTGAAGGACTTGGCGGGCAGGACGGTGCCCTTGTAGCGGACTTCGCCCTCGGTCGGTATGTAGAGGCCGGTGAGGCAGTTGAAGAAGGTGGTCTTGCCGGCGCCGTTGGGGCCGATGAGGCCGACGATCTCGCCGCTGTTGACGGTGAGGTCGACGTTGTTGACCGCGGTGAGGCCGCCGAAGCGCATGGTGACGCCGCGCGCGTCGAGGACCGTGGTGCCGGGGGTGGGGGTGCCCGGGGCGGTGTCCTTGGTGGTGGTGTCGGTGGTCATGTGGTCAGGCCCCTGTCTTGCTCAGGGTGGTGGGCGCTTCGGCCTCTTCGTGGAATTCCAGTTTGCGGCGCCGGTTGGCGATGAGGCCTTCGGGACGGAAGCGCATGAGCAGGACGAGCGCGAGTCCGAAGGCGAAGAGCTGGTAGTCGCCGAGGAACTGGAGCTTGTTGGGGATCAGGAAGAGCAGGGAGGCGCCGATGAGCGGGCCTGCGATGGTGCCCATGCCGCCGAGGACGACCGCCGCGAGGAGGAAGGCCGAGTTGGGCGGTGTGGTGCCGGCGAAGAGGTACTGCTCGGGGGTGACGGTGTAGGTGACGTGGGCCTGCACGGTGCCGGCGAGGCCGGCGAGGGTGGCGCCGACGGCGAAGGCGATGAGCTTGACGCGGAAGCCGTTGATGCCCATGGCGAGCGCGGCGGTCTCGTCCTCGCGGATGGCGACCCAGGCGCGGCCGATGCGGGAGTCGCCGCTGCGTCGGAAGACGAGGACGACGACCGCGGTGATGATCAGCATCAGGAAGAAGTAGTTGGCGAAGCGGCCGATGGTGAAGCCGCCGATGTCGTGCTGTACGCCGAGGTCCAGGCCGAGGATGTTGAGGTCGGGAATGGAGGAGACGCCGTTGGAGCCGTTGGTGAGGTCCGGTCCCGAGGTGCCGTCGAGGTTGTTGGCGGTGATGCGGAAGATCTCGCCGAAGCCGAGGGTGACGATGGCGAGGTAGTCGCCGCGCAGTCGCAGGGTGGGGGCGCCGATCAGGACACCGAAGACGAGCGAGGCGATGGCGCCGACGATGACCGCGGCCCAGAAGGGGAAGTGCACGTCGAACGGCGAGCTGGGGGAGCCGGAGACCAGGGCGGCCGCGTAGGCGCCGACGCCGAGGAAGGCGACGTAGCCGAGGTCGAGGAGGCCGGCGAGGCCGACGACGATGTTCAGGCCGAGGGCGACCGTGGCGAAGATGAGGATGTAGACGCCGAGGGTGGCGTACTGGTCGTCGGACTGGGTGAAGGGGAAGCAGGCCGCGGCGATGAAGGCGCCGCAGACGGTGATGTTCTGGTGCCGGGAGGTGATCTCGGTGGCGTGGGCGATCAGGCCGGCCTTGTGGACGGCGGCGAAGCCGAGGCCGGCGGTGATGAGGAAGCCGACGAAGAGTTCGTCGTACTCGGTGCCGATGCCGTAGGTGAAGACGAGCAGGGCGATCGCGAGCATCGCGACGATGATCAGGATCTCGACGTAGGACGGCAGGGCCCGCACGGGGCGCGGGGTCCCGGTGGCGAAGGCCGCCCGGACGGTCTGCCAGTTGTGCGAGGTGGTGTGCTTGAACTGCTCCCAGCCGGTGTCGTCCGGGTCGAACGGGTCCGGGGCGGGGCGTTCGAAGGGGAGGGCGAGGGCGCCGAGGAGGGCCAGCAGGGTGGCGCCGGCCGCGACGTAGCCGCCGGGCTCAAGGTTGACCACGCCGCCGAGCTGGGCGCTGATCGCGATGACCGTGTACCAGGTGGTGGCGAAGGCGGCGAGGGCGGCGAACTTGAGCGCCGCGTCCGCTCCGGCGGGTGCCAGCCAGCCCAGGCCCTTGACGCCGTAGGAGGCGAGGCCGAAGAGGGTGGTGAGGGCGCCGGCGATCAGGACCAGGACCTGGAGGCCGCCGGGGTAGCCGTAGACGGTGAGGTCGCCGGGGAACTCGGAGGTCCAGGTCCAGGCGAGGAACGTGGAGATGACGGTGAGGATGCCGCCGCCGGTGGCGAGGGCGCGGCCGATGTGGGCGGGGATCCCGATGAGGCCGGAGGTGTTGTCCGCGGCGGTGGTGCCGGCGGCCTTCGGTGCTGTGGTCTGTGTGGTCATCGGTGTCACGCCCTGTCCGCAACGCGTTCGCCGAGCAGGCCCTGTGGCCTGAACAGGAGTACGAGGATGAGGAGGATGAAGGCCCAGACGTCGGCCCAGGACTGGCTGCCGAGCTTCTCGAGACCGGGCACGTCGGCGATGAAGGCGGTGGCCAGGGTCTCGGCGACACCGAGGACGACGCCGCCGATCATGGCGCCGTAGATGTTGCCGATACCGCCGAGGACCGCCGCGGTGAAGGCCTTGAGGCCGAGGATGAAGCCCATCCGGAAGTCGATGTCGCCGTACTTCAGACCGTTGGCGACGGCGCCGACGGCGGCGAAGAGGGCACCGAGGGCGAAGGCGACCACGATGATGCGGTCGGTGTTGACACCCATCAGCTTGGCGGTGTCGGGGTCCTGAGCGGTGGCCTGCATGCCGCGGCCGGTGCGGGTGCGCATCACGAAGAAGGCGAGGATCGCCATGCTGACCGGGGCGGCGATGAGCAGGAAGATGTCGCCGGTCTGGATGGTGACGCTGCCGATGTGGAAGGGGCCGCCGTCGATCTGCGGGAAGCTGATCTTCGACTTGGCGCCGGGGTACCAGGCCCACACCGCCTGCTGGAGGGCGAGGGAGAGGCCGATGGCGGTGATGAGGGGCGCGAGGCGTGGTGCGCCGCGCAGGGGACGGTAGGCGAACCGTTCCGCCCCGACCGCCACGGTGACGGAGACCATCATGGCGCCTATGAGCATGAGCGGAAGGGCGATCAGCATGGAGGTGCCGTCGGGCAGGATGTAGAGGTAGACCGTGAGCGCGCCGAAGGCGCCGGTCATGAAGATCTCGCCGTGGGCGAAGTTGATGAGCTGGACAATGCCGTAGACCATTGTGTAGCCGATGGCGACCAGCCCGTACATGGATCCCAGTAGCAGGCCGTTGACCAGCTGCTGCGGCAGTTCGTTCACCGCATGTCCTCCGAGACTTTCGGAACTATCGACGGATGTGGCCGGATGCGAGTCCGCGCGGGGCGCCTGTGGAACAGCGCCCCGCGCGGCTCGTGATCACGTGATCAGTGGTGCGTGCGGTGGGTCAGCCGGTGTAGGTGCCGGACTTCACCGACTTCCAGGCACCGTTCTCGACGGCGTACACGGTGAGCTGCTTGTTGGTCGCGTCACCGAACTCGTCGAAGGAGACCTTGCCGGTCACACCGTCGAAGGAGACGTTCTGCATGGCGTCCACGACCTTGGCGCGGGCGTCGTCCGGAAGCTTGCCGTCGTTGTCCTCGACGACCTGCTTCACGGCCTCGATGATCGCCCAGGCGGAGTCGTAGGAGTAGCCGCCGTAGGCCTCGTAGGCCTCCTTGTAGCCCGCGGCCTTGTAGTTGGCGACGAACTCCTTGGCGGAGGGGAGTTCCTCGACCGGGGCGCCGACGGAGGTGGCGAGGTCGCCGGTGCCGGTGGCGCCGGCGAGCTTGATGAAGTCGGCGCTGTAGATGCCGTCACCGCCGACCACCGGGATCTTCGCGCCGGCGGCCTTGATCTGCTTGCTGAGCGGGCCGGCCTGCGGGTACTCGCCGCCGTAGTAGACGACGTCGGCGCCCGAGTTCTTGACCTTGGTGGCGACCGCGTTGAAGTCCTTGGTGTCCGGGTTGATGTGCTCGGTGCCGACGACCTGGCCGCCGAGCTTCTTGAACTCGTCGGTGAAGGTGGCGGCCAGACCGGCGCCGTAGGTCTTCTTGTCGTCGATGACGAAGACCTTCTTCTTCTTCGAGTCGTTGAAGACGTACTGCGCGGCGAACGGGCCCTGGATGGCGTCCGTGGTCGCGGTGCGGAAGTACGACTTGTACGGCCGGACCTTCTCCTTCTGCCAGTCCACGCCCTGGGTGAGGGCGGGGTTGGTGTTGGCGGGGGAGACCTCGACCAGCTTCGCGGTGTCGAAGACCTTCTGCATGGACTCGCCGACCGAGGAGTTCAGCGGGCCGACCACGCCGAGCACGTCGTCGTTGGCGACGAGCTTGGTGGCGTTCTGCTGGCCGACGGAGGGCTGGCCCTGGTCGTCGAGGGCCTGTATCTCGAACTTGACGCCGTCGACGTAGTTGTCCTTGTTGGCCGTTTTGGCGGCGAGGTCCACCGAGTTCTTGATGCCGAGGCCCAGCGCGGACAGGTCGCCGGTCAGCGGGGCGTCGACGCCGATGACCACGGTGGTGCCACCGCCGCCGCCGTTGCCGGAGTCCGAGCCGCCGTCGTCGTCGCGCGAGCCGCAGGCGGTGAGGGTGAGCGCTCCCGCCGCCAGAGCGGCGGTGATGGCGATGAGCGAACGTTGACGCACGATCAGTCCTTTCCCTGGCACAGCCGCATCCCCGTGGAGGCGGCCGAGTCGAGCGCTGGGCCGAAGTGACAATCGGACGGCGCGGTGACTGGCCGTGACTCTAAGCGTGTGTGGGGAACGTGGAGGAGGGTCTGACACATGCTGTGACGCTCTTGTTATGACACGGGGTAATGCAGAGCGGTACTGGCTGGGAAGAAGGGCGGAATTCAGGCCGATTCGCCCTGTCCGCATGCTGAGAACCCGCAGGACCGGCCGCCAAGGTTCAGGTGTCTGGGGCGTTTTGGTGATTACCGGGATTCGTTGCTGCAGGCGACTTGTAGGGCGTCTGAGAGGTCCCGCGCATAGTGCGTCCCCAGGATGTAACTGTGGGCTTGTATTGCGCGCGTATTACGCAGCGTTACAAGCAGAAAAGGGAGGGCGAGGTTCCGCGGTGCTTTTGCGCATTCCGTCACGCGTAGCGTGACGATGATCTTGCGGGCGGAATGCGCCTTTGTACGGAAAGGCGCTGCGGGTGACGCCGTCATCGCGATGCCGTCGTAGGGCTGGTCGAGCCGCGTCACGGTGACGGGTGGGCCGGACCGCACGCTCAGCCGCACCGCGAAGCGGAAGGTGCCGTCCGGGCCGGGCAGCGCGTCCAGGTAGTCGATGTCGACCACCTGGGAGGGGTGCGGGGGCGGGGGAGGGGGTGGTGGGTGCGGGCGGGTGGCGTACAGGTAGCCGCCCCCGGTCAGGACCGCGGTGGCCGCGGTGGCCGCGAGGACCGCCCGGCGGTGGCGGCCGTGGTACCGGACCGGCCGGCCACGCCACCGGAGGGCCGATCGGGGGGCGTCCGGGGCGGTCCGGTCGTGGGTGCCCTCACCCGGCTCGACGGGGCCGGTGCCGCTCACTGCCACGGGCCCCGGGTCGGGCCGCCGTCGCGATGGTCGGCGGCGCACGAGGCGCTCACCCGACGGTCGATCAACCGGTCGGCCGCGCCGGGCCCTTGGGTGCGCGCCACGGCCCGCGCGGCGTCCACGACCTCCCGCAGGATGTCGTACTGCCGGTTGGACAGACCCATGGACTGGTAGTCCCCGTACGGGGTCGCGCCGGCCAGCATCTCGCGTGCCCGGTAGCTGACGGCGCTCGTGCACAACTCCGCACCGCTGAGCGGCGGTTGCGTCGTCCGGGATGCGGGCGCCGGGGCGGAGGGGCCGGGACCGCCCGTCTCCTCGGCGGGGCCCGCGCAGCCGACCGCCGCGGCGAGGAGCGGCAGGGTGAGGGCGAGCGTGAGCAGCCCGGGTGCGAACCGGACACGCCGAGCCGGCCCCGGCCAGGACGCTGCTCCCCGCCTCATGCTCCGAAGCTAGGGCGCGGGGTGGTCCCGGAGCAATGCCGTGGCCGCCCCCGCGTCGCGCGGGACGGCCCGCTCAGCCCGCCTTGCCGGCCCGCTCGCCGTCGCCCGGCTTCAGGTCCCGCAGCATGCACGTCAGGCGGGCGGTGCACACCCGTCGGTCCTGCTCGTCGCTGATCACGATCTCGTACGTCGCCGTCGACCGGCCCCGGTGCACCGGCGTGGCCACGCCGGTGACCAGGCCGGAGCGGGCCCCGCGGTGGTGGGTGCAGTTCAGGTCGACGCCGACGGCGATCTTTGAGCTGCCGCCGTGCAGCATCGAGCCGACCGAGCCGAGGGTCTCGGCCAGCACCGCCGAAGCGCCGCCGTGCAGCAGCCCGTACGGCTGGGTGTTGCCCTCCACCGGCATGGTGCCGACGACCCGGTCCGCCGACGCCTCCAGGATCTGGACGCCCATGCGCGTGCCGAGGTGCCCGGCGGAGAAGAGGGCGGGCAGGTCGACGCCGAGCGCGGCGTACTCGTCGATGACCTCCTGCGGGAACTGCACCTGCTGCTGCTCGCCCATGCCCGGCTCCGTTTCGTCGCTCCGTCTGTGGGGTCCGCCGTGCGGCCGCGGAGGCCGCCGGCACGACTGAGCAAACGCTCAGTCGGTCGCCGATTGTTCCAGACGGACGATCACGGACTTGCTGGCCGGGGTGTTGCTGGTGTCCGCGGTGGCGTCCAGCGGCACCAGGACGTTGGTCTCCGGGTAGTACGCCGCCGCGCAGCCCCGTGCCGTCGGGTAGTGCACGACCCGGAAGCCGGGGGCGCGCCGCTCCACCCCGTCCTTCCACTCGCCGACGAGGTCGACGTAGGCGCCGTCCCGGAGCTTCAGCCGGCCGGCGTCCTCCGGGTTGACCAGGACGACCCGGCGGCCGTTCCTGATCCCCCGGTAGCGGTCGTCCAGGCCGTAGATCGTGGTGTTGTACTGGTCGTGCGAGCGAAGGGTCTGGAGCAGCAGCCGCCCCTCGGGCAGCTCGGGGTACTCGACCGGTGCGGCCGTGAAGTTGGCCTTGCCGGTGGCCGTCGGGAAGCGGCGCTCGTCGCGCGGGGCGTGCGGGAGGGTGAAGCCCGCGGGGTCGGCCACGCGCGCGTTGAAGTCCTCGAAGCCGGGGACCACGCGCCCGATGCGGTCCCGGATCGTCGCGTAGTCCTTCTCGAACTCCTCCCAGGGCGTGGCACTGCGCCCGCCCAGCACGCGGCGCGCCAGCCGGCACACGATCGCCGGCTCGGACAGCAGGTGCGCGCTCGCGGGCTCCAGCCGGCCGCGGGAGGCGTGCACCATGCCCATGGAGTCCTCGACGGTGACGAACTGCTCGCCGCCGCCCTGGAGATCGCGTTCGGTGCGGCCGAGGGTCGGCAGGATCAGGGCGCGCGCACCCGTGACGGCGTGCGAGCGGTTCAGCTTCGTCGACACGTGCACGGTGAGACGGGCGCGCCGCATGGCCGCCTCGGTGACCTCCGTGTCGGGGGAGGCGGAGACGAAGTTGCCGCCCATGGCGAAGAAGACCTTCGCCTCGCCGTCGCGCAGCGCGCCGATGGCCCGTACGACGTCGTAGCCGTGCGCGCGCGGCGGGGTGAAGCCGAACTCCTTCTCCAGGGCGTCGAGGAACGCGGGCGCCGGGCGCTCGAAGATGCCCATCGTGCGGTCGCCCTGCACGTTGGAGTGGCCGCGCACCGGGCAGACGCCCGCGCCCGGACGGCCGATGTTGCCGCGCAGGAGGAGGAAGTTCACGACCTCGCGGATGGTCGGCACGGAGTGCTTGTGCTGGGTCAGGCCCATCGCCCAGCACACGATGGTGCGCTTCGACGCGAGCACCATGCGCAGCGCTTCCTCGATCTCCACGCGCGTGAGGCCGGTCGCGGTGAGCGTCTCGTCCCAGTCGGCGGCGCGGGCGGCCTCGGCGAACTGCTCGAAGCCGTGGGTGTGTTCCTCGACGAAGGCCTCGTCGACGGCGCCCTCGGTGTCGAGGATCAGCTTGTTGAGGAGCCGGAAGAGGGCCTGGTCGCCGCCGATGCGGATCTGGAGGAACAGGTCGGTGAGCGCGGCGCCCGCGGTGAGCCCCTTGGGGGTCTGGGGGTTCTTGAAGCGCTCCAGGCCGGCCTCGGGCAGCGGATTGACGCTGATGATCTTCGCGCCGTTCGCCTTGGCCCGCTCCAGGGCGGAGAGCATGCGGGGGTGGTTGGTGCCCGGGTTCTGACCGGCCACGACGATCAGATCGGCCTGGTACAGGTCGTCGAGGAGGACGCTGCCCTTGCCGATGCCGATGGTCTCCGACAGGGCCGAGCCGGACGACTCGTGGCACATGTTGGAGCAGTCCGGCAGGTTGTTGGTGCCGAGCTCCCGAGCGAAGAGCTGGTAGAGGAACGCCGCCTCGTTGCTGGTGCGCCCGGACGTGTAGAAGACCGCCTCGTCGGGCGAGTCCAGCGCGGCGATCTCCTCGGCCACGATGTCGAAGGCCCGCTCCCAGGTGACCGGTTCGTAGTGCTCGCCGCCCTCCGGCAGGTACACCGGGTGGGTGAGCCGCCCCTGCTGCCCCAGCCAGTAGCCGCTGCGGGTGGCGAGGTCGGCGACGGAGTGCGCGGCGAAGAACTCCGGGGTGACCCGGCGCAGGGTGGCTTCCTCCGCCACGGCCTTGGCGCCGTTCTCGCAGAACTCCGCCTTGTGCCGGTGGTCCGGCTCCGGCCAGGCGCAGCCCGGGCAGTCGAAACCGTCCTTCTGGTTGACGCTCAGCAGCGTCAGCGCGGTCCGCTTCACGCCCATCTGCCGCTGCGCCATGCGCAGGGTGTGGCCGATGGCCGGGATGCCCGCCGCCGCGTGCTGGGGTTCCGTGATCCGCGGCGCGTCCTGAACCGGATCACCCTTGGGCGGCTTGGTGGCCATCGCGCGCTCCTTCGCTTACGCGTGTGAGGTACGTCTCCGATCCTCGCACGGCCCACCGACAGCCCGGCAGGCCGGGCGGGCCGGGCGGGCCGGGGCGCGGGATCGCCGTGGGGCGGCGCACGCCGACCGCCGGGCGGGCCCGGCAGGCCGGGGCGCGGGGTCGCCGTCGACCGGCCCCGGGCCCGTGCCACCGGCGAGCGCGGGGCCGAGTGTCGGTGGTCCGTGGCAGGATCGGGGACGTGGCAGAGACAGCAGCGAAGAAGACCGACAACACCTCCGGCGGCCGCCCGCGCCTGATGCTCATGGACGGGCACTCACTGGCGTACCGCGCGTTCTTCGCGCTGCCCGCGGAGAACTTCACGACCGCGACGGGCCAGCCGACCAACGCGATCTACGGCTTCGCGTCCATGCTGGCCAACACGCTGCGTGACGAGGCTCCCACGCACTTCGCGGTGGCGTTCGACGTCTCCCGCAAGACCTGGCGCTCGGAGGAGTTCACCGAGTACAAGGCGAACCGCTCCAAGACCCCGGACGAGTTCCGCGGCCAGGTCGAGCTGATCGGCGAGCTGCTCGACGCCATGCACGTGCAGCGCTTCGCCGTCGAGGGGTTCGAGGCCGACGACGTCATCGCCACGCTCGCCACCCAGGCCGAGGCCGAGGGCTTCGACGTGCTGATCGTCACCGGCGACCGGGACTCCTTCCAGCTGGTCAGCGACCGCACCACCGTCCTCTACCCGACGAAGGGCGTCTCCGAGCTGACCCGCTTCACGCCGGAGAAGGTCTTCGAGAAGTACGGGCTGACGCCCGCCCAGTACCCCGACTTCGCGGCGCTGCGCGGCGACCCGTCCGACAACCTGCCCGGCATCCCCGGCGTCGGCGAGAAGACGGCCGCGAAGTGGATCAACCAGTTCGGGTCCTTCGCCGAGCTGGTCGAGCGGGTCGACGAGGTCAAGGGCAAGGCCGGGCAGAACCTGCGCGACCACCTGGAGTCGGTCAAGCTCAACCGGCGGCTCACCGAGCTGGAGCGCCGCGTCGAGCTGCCGAGGACGGTCACCGACCTGGAGCGCACGGCGTACGACCGCAAGGGCGTCGCGATGATCCTGGACACCCTGGAGATCCGCAACCCGTCGCTGCGGGAGCGGCTGAACGCCGTCGACCCCGGCGCCGAGGAGGCCGAGGCCACCCCGGTCGTCGCCGACGGCGTGGAGCTGGACGGCACGGTGCTGGGCACCGGTGAGGTGGCCGGCTGGCTCGCCGAGCACGGCACGGGAACCCTCGGCGTCGCCACGGTCGACACCTGGGCGCTGGGCACCGGCTCGGTCGCCGAGGTGGCGCTCGCCGCGGCCGGCGGTCCGGCCGCCTGGTTCGACCCGACCGAGCTGGACGAGGCCGACGAGACGGCGTTCACGGCCTGGCTGTCCGACGCCGACCGGCCGAAGGTCCTCCACAACGCCAAGGGCGCCATGCGTGTCTTCGCCGAGCACGGCTGGACCGTCGCCGGCGTCGGCATGGACACCGCGCTCGCCGCGTACCTGGTCAAGCCGGGCCGACGCTCCTTCGACCTGGACGCCCTCTCCCTGGAGTATTTGCACCGCGAGCTGGCCCCCGCCGCCGCGGCCGACGGCCAGCTGGCCTTCGGCGCGGACGACGGTGCCGAGGCCGAGGCGCTCATGGTGCAGGCCCGCGCCATCCTCGACCTGGGCGAGGCCTTCGAGGGACGCCTGGCGGACGTCGGCGCCGCGGACCTGCTGCGCGACATGGAGCTGCCCACGTCCGCGCTGCTGGCCCGCATGGAGCGGCACGGCATCGCGGCCGACCGCGAGCACCTCCAGGCGATGGAGCAGATGTTCGCGGGCGCCGTGCAGCAGGCGGTGAAGGAGGCGCACGCGGCGGCCGGCCGGGAGTTCAACCTCGGCTCGCCCAAGCAGCTCCAGGAAGTCCTCTTCGGCGAGCTGAACCTGCCGAAGACCAAGAAGACCAAGACCGGCTACACCACGGACGCCGACGCCCTGGCCTGGCTGGCGGCCCAGACGGACAACGAACTGCCGGTGATCATGCTCCGTCACCGGGAGCAGGCCAAGCTGCGCGTCACGGTGGAAGGCCTGATCAAGACGATCGCCGCCGACGGCCGCATCCACACCACGTTCAACCAGACCGTCGCCGCCACCGGCCGGCTCTCGTCCACGGACCCGAACCTCCAGAACATCCCGGTCCGCACCGACGAGGGCCGCGCGATCCGGCGCGGGTTCGTCGTCGGCGAGGGCTTCGAGTCCCTGATGACGGCCGACTACAGCCAGATCGAGCTGCGGGTGATGGCCCACCTCTCCGAGGACGAGGGCCTCACCGAGGCGTTCACCTCCGGCGAGGACCTGCACACCACCGCCGCCGCGCAGGTCTTCTCGGTGGAGCAGTCCGCGGTGGACGCCGAGATGCGCCGCAAGATCAAGGCCATGTCCTACGGCCTGGCGTACGGTCTGTCGGCCTTCGGCCTCTCCCAGCAGCTGAACATCGAGGCGGCCGAAGCCCGCGGCCTGATGGACGCCTACTTCGAGCGGTTCGGCGGTGTACGGGACTACCTGCGCCGGGTCGTCGACGAGGCGCGGGCGACGGGGTACACGGCGACGCTCTTCGGCCGCCGCCGCTACCTGCCGGACCTCAACAGCGACAACCGTCAGCGCCGTGAGGCGGCCGAGCGCATGGCCCTGAACGCCCCGATCCAGGGCACGGCGGCCGACATCGTCAAAATCGCCATGCTCAACGTGGACAAGGCGCTGCGCGAGGCCGGCCTCGCCTCCCGGATGCTGCTCCAGGTCCACGACGAAATCGTCCTGGAGATCGCTCCCGGCGAGCGCGCGGCGGCGGAGGAGCTGGTCCGCCGCGAGATGGCGAACGCGGTGCGGCTGAGTGTCCCCCTGGGTGTCTCGGTGGGCTCGGGCCCGGACTGGGAATCGGCGGCGCACTAGCCTCCGGCGGTTGCTGGTTGCTGGTTGCTGGTTGCCGGTTGCCGGTTGCCGGTTCGTGCTCGGCGGGTGCGGGCCGGCCTGTGCGCTGCCGCAAGCGGTGCCGCAGGGGACCGGTCAGGACCGGTCGGCGCCCGGAGCGGGCGATCGGGTGGCTGTGCCCGCGCGCGGGGCCGGTCCCATATCGGGCCGCCCCGCACGGCGCAGGGCGGCTCGGTCCGGTTCCGGTCCCGTACCGCCGGGTCCGCCCGCCCCCGTCCGTACATCTCCCCGTCCCCGCCGTGCCCCCGCTCCGCGAGGAGCCGTCACTCAGGTGGCCCCCGCCAAAGCGCCCCCCGTCCCCGTCTCCCGCAAGGATGCGGGCATGGGTATACGCATGCTCCACCACCGGACGACCCCGGCACGGGCAAGCACCGACCGACCCGCGCGCCTGCCACTCGTCCCGGTCCCGATCTTCGCGCCGGGGGCAAGTACCGGCCGCACCCCCGCCGGCCCCGCGACGGCCCTGCGCCGTACCGCGACGGACCTCCGCCGCCGGCTCACCCACCGCGTCGACCGCGACGCGAACCCCGTACCCCCGCCCGGCCCGCTCGCCCGGCACCTGTGGGCCGACCTGGCCCGCGGCTACCTGGCGCTCGCCCTCACCCTGCTGCCGCGCGCCCGGCCCGCCCGCAACGTCACCGTGTTCGTCGCGAGCGCCGACACCCTCAGCGCGCGACCCGGCGGTCCGGCTCCCTACCGGCGCCTCCCGGGCTGGTGGGAACCGGGGCCGGACGCCACACCCTGACCCCCACGGCGTAGAGCAGCAGCCCGGGGGCGAGCCCCGCACCCGCTCCGAAGCACACCGTCGGGATCAGCTCCCAGGGTTTCGCCACGTCTCCCCAGCAGGCCCACCAGCGGACCGCCCGCTGCACCGCCCCGACCACGGCGCACCCGCCGAGCACCGCCGCGGCCCACCACCGGTCCCCGGCCGAGAGGACCGGGACGCCCAGCGGTTCGGCCCGGGGCGCCCGGCGCAGCGCCCGCACCAGGAACACGGCGATGACGACGGCGGCCACGGCGGAACCGCCGTACTGGAGGTACCAGTAGAGCGGCGAGCCCGCGATCTCCCGCCCGAGGACCGGGAGCACCCGCATCCCCCAGCGGTCGAGGTGCGTGAACGCGTCCCACACCACGTGCGTCAGCGCCCCCAGCACGGCCGACACGTACCACCGCAGCAGGAGGGGCGCGTCCACACGCGCGCGTGGCGTCCCGCAGCGCAACAGGGCGGCGGCACGGCCCTGCCGGGCCCGCGGCAACAGGGCCACCAGCGGTTCACGGAGCAGCAGCCACACCGTTACCAGGACCCAGGCGATGACCACGTCGACGGTGAGGACACCCGCGAAGGAGTGCGTGACGTCCCCGAACTCCATCGCCCCGGACACGAAACTCGCCGCGTAGTAGGTGACGTCGGGCGAGAAGGAACCCGCCACGAGTACGGCGGGCACCAGCCGGCCCCGGCCGGTCCCGTCGCTCCTCACCGCGGGCAGTACGGCGACCGCATGACTGAGGGTGAAGGGCAACGGAACTCCTCGTATGGCCAACTGGTGAATATCGGGCACGAATGGGTGCCCGTGCAAAGCAAGTTGTCGTAGGGTCGCCTGCGGCACCGTACTGGTCGAACAGACGGACACCGCACGTGGAAGGTTGCGGTGCAACCAACGACGCGTACCGATCGTCACATCAGGACGGGCGGCACGCGCAGGACGGGCCGGCGCGACGGCCGGAGACCGACGGAGAGGGACGCGAGGGCGTCCACGGGAGGGGTTCACTCTATGGCGGCGCATTTCGACAGGAGGCTCCGCAAGGCGGCGGTCACCACCACCGTGGCGGCGGTCGTGGTCGCGGCCCTGTCCGCGTCCCAGGCTCCCGACGTGACGGCCGACGCACACGGCAGACAGACCACGGCCGACAAGGGGCCGACGCCCGACGCCTCCTCGGAGGAGAGCGCCACCGGCAACTCGCCGTACTACACGGACCTTCCGCCGCTCAAGAGCCCGAGCCCCGCACCGACCATCGGCACCCCCGCCTCCCGCGGCCCGGCCGAAGCGGGCATTCCCGCCACCGTGCTCGACGCCTACAAGAAGGCCGAGTCGGAGCTGCGCCGGGCCAAACCGGGCTGCAACCTGCCGTGGCAACTGCTGGCCGCCATCGGCAAGGTGGAGTCGGGTCAGGCACGCGGCGGCAAGGTCGACGCGCAGGGCAACACCCTCGGCAAGATCATCGGCCCGCAGCTTGACGGCAACGGCTTCGCGCTCATCAAGGACACCGACAACGGCGTCTACGACGGCAACAGCAGGTACGACAACGCCGTCGGCCCCATGCAGTTCATCCCCTCCACGTGGGCGTGGGCGGGACGCGACGGCAACGCCGACGGCAAGGACGACCCCAACAACATCTACGACGCCGCGCTCTCCGCCGGTCACTACCTGTGCCGCAACGGCTGGGACCTGTCCGTCCAGGCCGACCTGAACCGCGCGATCCTCAGCTACAACAACTCGCAGGACTACCTCCACACGGTCCTGTCCTGGCTGGAGCACTACCGCAAGGGGACCCACGAGATCCCCGACGGCACCGGCACCCTGCCCGTGGGACGCAGCGACGACCCCGGCCCCGGTCCGTCCGCCGGCGGGTCCGGCGCCACCACCGGTCCCAGGGCCCCCGGCGCGCCGGCGCCCGGCTCGACCGAGCCGAGCACGCCCGCCGCGCCCGGCAACGGCTCGCCGAGCCCCAAGCCGCCCACGCCACCCAAGCCGCCCACGCCGCCGAAGCCGACACCGCCCCCGCCGACGACCGAGACCCCCACGGACACGGTGCACCACCTGGAGAACGCCGGCACCACGGGGCTCACCGCGATCGCGGGCGACACCTTCGCCCAGAAGATCAGCGCCCGCGCCGAGACCAAGGCCGGCCAGTCCGTCGGCAAGGTGCGCATCCGCTTCACCGTCCTCGGTGACACCGACGCCGCCTTCACCGGCGGGGAGAAGGTCGCCGCCGTCACCACCAACGCCTCCGGGGTGGCCGTCGCGCCCGCGCTGGTGGCAGGGGAGAAGACCGGCGCGTTCACCGTCCGTGCCACCGTCATCGGCCGTACCGTCGCCGGCCTCGACTACCGGGCCACCGTCACCGAGCGCGTCGCCGACGCCCTCGCCCGTACCGGCGACACGGCCCTGACCTGCACGCCGGGCGGCGAGTTCGGCGACCAGGTCGAGGTGAAGGCCACGCACAAGGGCGCCGCCGCGGACAAGGTCGCCGTCACCGCCACCCTCATCAAGTCGGTGCTCGACCCCACCGAGAGCGACAAGGGCCCCTACTTCAAGGACGCCGACGGCAAGACCGTCCGCACCCTGACCGGCCTGAAGACCGACGCCAAGGGCCTGCTGAAGCTGCCGAAGCTGTACGCGGACGACACCACCGGCACCTTCCTGCTCCGCCTCACCACCGCGGGCGGCGCCACGCTCAACGTCCAGCTGAAGGTGGCCGAGGCCGCGCCGGAGCCGTCGCCGGACCCGTCCACCGAGGCGCCCGAGACCTCGCCCACCCCCTCCACGGAGCCGTCGACCGCGCCGGCGGCGTAGACACGGATCCGACGGGCCCGGACCGAGGGGCGCCCCCCACCGCCACGGCGGCGGGGGGCGCACCCCGTTCACCGCGCGGAGGCTCCCCGGTGCTCACTTCGCGGGGCGGCTCTTCGTGTGCCGCGTCGGCTCGGCCGTGGCCGGGTCCTCGGGCCACGGATGCTTCGGATACCGGCCGCGCAGCTCCGCGCGTACGCCCCGGTAACCGTCCTTCCAGAAGGAGGCCAGGTCGGCCGTGACCGCCGCCGGGCGCCCGGCGGGGGAGAGGAGGTGGACGAGGAGCGGCACCCCGGCCACCTCGGGCGAACGCTGGAGCCCGAACATCTCCTGGAGCTTCACCGCGAGGACCGGCCGGCCGGGATCGGAGTAGTCGATCCGGACCCGGGACCCGCTGGGGACCGCGATCCGCTCCGGGGCCAGCTCGTCCAGCCGCGCCGCGTCGCCCGAGGACCAGGGCAGCAGCCGTGTCAGCGCCTGCCCCGCGTCGATGCGGGCCAGGTCGGCGCGGCGCCGGGCCCGGCCCAGCTCCGGCTCCAGCCACTCGTCCACGCGCGCGTACAGCGCCTCGTCGGAGACGTCCGGCCAGGGCGCGCCGACCCGCCTCCGCAGGAAGGCGAGCCGCTCGCGGAGCCCCCGCGCCTCGGCCGGCCAGCGCAGCAGCCCGAGCCCCTCCTGCCGCAACCCCTCCAGCAGCGCCTCCCGTACGAGGCCGGGGCCGGCGTCGTCGAGGGGGCGGACGGTGAGTTCCACGGCTCCCAGCCGCTCGACCCGCCGGGCCACGACGTCGCCGTCGCCCCAGCGCACCTCGTCCCGCTCGTCCAGCAGGGCCCCCGCGGCCAGCCGGGCCGTCGTCTCGTCCACGGCCGCGCCGAGCTGCACGCGCGCGTGCCCCTTGCCCACCGGCCGGTCGGCGACGGCGACGGCGATCCACGGCGCCCCGCGCAGCGCCGACGCCTCCGGCAGTTCGGCCCGGGTCCCGGAGACCATCAGGTACGAGCCGCCGTCCTTCCTGGCCACCCGCTCGGGAAAGGCCAGCGCGGCGACCAGCCCGGCGAGCGCGTCGTCCGCGACGTCCCGCGCCCGCCCGCCGGCCCCCTCCACCGCCGTACGCAGCCGCCGCGCCTCGGCCCGCCACCGCGCCCCGTAGCCGTCCCCGCCACGCCGGGCGGCCCGCAGCGCGGCCGTCAGATCGTCCCCGTACTCCCGCGGCGGCTCCTCGCTGAGCAGGGCCACCACCTCGGCCACGGCGTCGGACGCCCCGGAACCGGCCGCCCCCGCGCCCCCGGCGTCGAGCAGGGCCCGTCCCAGCCGGGGGTGCAGCCCCAGCCGAACCAGCCGCAGGCCGCGTGCGGTCGCCCGCCCCGCGCGGTCCACGGCGCCGATGAAGGCGAGCACCTCCCGCGCCGCCGCCATCGCCCCGCCCGGCGGCGGATCGAGCAGCGCCAGCCCGGAGGCGTCCGGATCGCCCCAGCAGGCCGCCTGGAGCGCGAACGCCGTCAGGTCGGCCACCTTGATCTCCGGTGCCGGGAAACGCGGCAGACGGGCGTCCTCCGCCTCCGCCCAGCAGCGGTACACCGCGCCCGGCGCCTCACGCCCGGCCCGGCCGGCCCGCTGCCGGGCCGCCGCACGGGAGGCGCGCACCGTCGTCAGGGCGCTCAGCCCGCGCCCGTGGTCCACCCGCGGCTCCCGCGCCAGCCCCGCGTCCACGACCACCCGCACACCCGGGACCGTCAGCGACGACTCGGCCACCGAGGTCGCCAGCACCACCCGGCGTCTCGTCCCGGGCGCCAGGACCGCGTCCTGCACCGACGCGGGCGCACGCCCGTGCACCTGGAGCACGTCGACGTCACCGAGGCCTCCCAGCTGCCCGGCCACCCGGGCGATCTCCCCGACGCCGGGCAGGAAGCACAGCACGTCCCCGTCGCGCTCGGCCAGCGCCCGCCGCGTCACCGACGCCACGTGCGTGAGCAGGGCCGGGTCCACCCGCATCCCGTGCGGCGGCCGTACCGGCCGCGCCGGCGGCGCCCACACCACCTCCACGGGATGGGACACGCCCTCCGCCTCGACGACCGGCGCGCCGCCCAGCAGCCGGGCCCAGCCCGCCGCGTCGGTCGTCGCCGAAGCGGCCACCAGACGCAGCTCGGGGCGCAGTGTCTGCCGCACGTCCCACAGGAACGCCGCGGTCGTGTCCGCGTCCAGATGGCGCTCGTGGCACTCGTCGAGCACCACCACGTCCACGCCGGCCAGCTCCTGGTCGCGTTGGAGCCGCTGCAACAGGACGCCGGTCGTCACGACCTCCACGTGCGTGTGCCGCCCGACGACCCGCTCACCGCGCACGCTGTACCCGACGCTCGCGCCGGGCTTCTCGCCCAGCAGCCACGCCATCCGCCGGGCCGCCGCCCGCGCCGCGATCCGCCGGGGCTCGGCCACCACCACGTGCCGCGCGGGGCCCTCGCCGAGCAGGCCGGCCAGTTCCAGCGGCACCAGCGTCGTCTTGCCGGTCCCGGGCGGCGCGACCAGCACCGCGGTGCCGTGCCCCTCCAGGGCGTCGTGCAGCGCGGGCAGGGCACCGCGTACGGGCAGGGCGTCCAGGGCGTCGTAACGGATCACGCCCCCAGTGTCGTACGGCGGCGGAACCACACCCCACGCGCGCGGTGGACAGCGAACGCGGACTCAGTCCCGCTCGCACACGAAGACGGCCGTCCCGGGGATCAGGTGCCCGCGCAGCGGCGACCAGCCGCCCCACTCGGAGGTGTTCCAGTCCGGCCACTCCGGCTCGACCAGGTCCACCAGCCGGAACCCCGACGTCACGACGTCCCGGACTCGGTCGCCGAGCGTCCTGTGGTGCTCGACGTAGACCGCGCGGCCCTCGTCGTCCTGCTCGACGTAGGGCGTGCGGTCGAAGTAGGAGGCGGACACCGTGAGCCCCTCGGGGCCGGGTTCGTCCGGGAACGCCCAGCGCAGCGGGTGCGTGACCGAGAAGACGAAACGGCCCCCGGGACGCAGCACCCGCCGCACCTCCCTCAGCACCAGCCGGGGATCGGCGACGAAGGGCAGCGCCCCGTACGCCGAGCACGCCAGGTCGAACGAGCCGTCCGCGAAGGGCAGCGCGGCCGCGTCGGCGCAGACCAGGGGGAAGGGTGAGCCGATGCGCAGCGCGTGCTGGAGCTGGCGGTGGGAGAGGTCCAGGGCCACGGGCCGGGCCCCCTGCGCGGTCAGCCAGCGTGCGCACTGGGCGGCGCCGGCGCCGATCTCCAGGACGTCCTTGCCCTTCAGCTCCTCGGGCGGGCCGAGCAACTCGGCCTCGACCTCGTCCAGGCCCTCGGGGCACCACACGAAGCGGTCGTCGCCGAGGAAGGTGCCGTGATCGGTCTGGTACTCGTCCGCGTTGCGGTCCCACCAACCGCGGTTGGCGCGGGCGCTCTCCGTGACACCGGCGGCACGCCGGGTGGCCTCGGGCTCCGCCGTTTCTGCCTCGGACGTTACGGGCTCTTGGATGACCGGCTCCCTCGTACTAGTCTGCGGGCTCCTCCGTGCCGCCCGCCCCGCGTGTCGCGCGAGGGACAATTCAGGGGTGCGGGTGGCCCCGGAGGCAGCTTTTGTGCCGGGTATGCGGTGATCCGCCCCGGGTGTGCGGCTTCGCGCATTGACCCTGCCCGGCTGCCCCCGTATGCTACAAGTTGCGCTGCGGGCCTGCGCACCTCAGACGTAGCAGGTCGCGCTCGCATCTGTTGTATGTCCCCTCGGTTCATGAGGTGTCACCCCTGGTTTCGGTGACGCTTCCTTGGCTGTCCGGCTTCGGCAGAGCGAAACGGGCTCCCGGCGTAAGCAGTACCTACGACTTCAATGTCCGTACCGGAGCCCTTTCCCACATGACGAGCAGCACCGAGACCACCGCCACCACCCCGCAGGTAGCGGTCAACGACATCGGTAACGAGGAAGCCTTCCTCGCCGCGATCGACGAGACGATCAAGTACTTCAACGACGGCGACATCGTCGACGGCGTCATCGTGAAGGTCGACCGGGACGAGGTCCTGCTCGACATCGGTTACAAGACCGAAGGTGTGATCCCGAGCCGCGAGCTCTCGATCAAGCACGACGTCGACCCCAACGAGGTCGTCGCCGTCGGTGACGAGATCGAGGCCCTTGTTCTCCAGAAGGAGGACAAGGAAGGCCGCCTGATCCTCTCGAAGAAGCGCGCCCAGTACGAGCGTGCCTGGGGCACCATCGAGAAGATCAAGGAAGAGGACGGGATCGTCACCGGTACCGTCATCGAGGTCGTCAAGGGTGGTCTCATCCTCGACATCGGCCTCCGTGGCTTCCTCCCGGCCTCCCTGGTCGAGATGCGCCGCGTCCGCGACCTCCAGCCCTACGTGGGCAAGGAGCTCGAGGCCAAGATCATCGAGCTGGACAAGAACCGCAACAACGTGGTCCTGTCCCGCCGTGCCTGGCTGGAGCAGACCCAGTCCGAGGTCCGCCAGACGTTCCTCACGACCCTCCAGAAGGGTCAGGTCCGTTCCGGCGTCGTCTCCTCGATCGTCAACTTCGGTGCCTTCGTGGACCTGGGTGGCGTCGACGGTCTGGTCCACGTCTCCGAGCTCTCCTGGAAGCACATCGACCACCCGTCCGAGGTTGTCGAGGTCGGCCAGGAAGTCACCGTCGAGGTTCTCGACGTGGACATGGACCGCGAGCGCGTCTCCCTGTCGCTGAAGGCGACCCAGGAAGACCCGTGGCAGCAGTTCGCCCGCACCCACCAGATCGGCCAGGTCGTGCCCGGCAAGGTCACGAAGCTGGTGCCGTTCGGTGCGTTCGTCCGCGTGGACGAGGGCATCGAGGGTCTGGTCCACATCTCCGAGCTGGCCGAGCGCCACGTGGAGATCCCGGAGCAGGTCGTCCAGGTCAACGACGAGATCTTCGTCAAGGTCATCGACATCGACCTCGAGCGCCGTCGCATCAGCCTCTCGCTGAAGCAGGCCAACGAGTCCTTCGGTGCCGACCCGTCGGCGGTCGAGTTCGACCCGACCCTGTACGGCATGGCCGCGTCCTACGACGACCAGGGCAACTACATCTACCCCGAGGGCTTCGACCCCGAGACCAACGACTGGCTCGAGGGCTACGAGACCCAGCGCGAGGCGTGGGAGACCCAGTACGCCGAGGCGCAGCAGCGCTTCGAGCAGCACCAGGCTCAGGTCATCAAGTCCCGCGAGGCGGACGAGAAGGCCGCTGCCGAGGGTGTCGACACCCCGGGTGCGGCTCCGGCCGCCTCCAGCGGTGGCGGCGGCTCGTACTCCTCCGAGGGCGGCGACAACTCCGGCGCCCTGGCGTCGGACGAGGCGCTGGCCGCGCTGCGCGAGAAGCTGGCCGGCGGCCAGAGCTGATCGCGGGCCACTGAGGCCCAGTAGTCGACCGAGGGGCCGCACCTTTGAGGTGCGGCCCCTCGGCCGTGCCACGACGCGGGTCCGGCCCCCTGCCGTCGCCAAGATCATGGCGTTGCCCCTCCCGGGAATGCCCGCCCGCGCGCGGACGTTGTGAGGTACGGACACGAGGAGGGGAGCGGACACTGTGCTTGATCCGCAGGGTTTGTACGCATGGGAGCCGAAGGGCTTGGCCGTCGTCGACATGGCACTCGCCCAGGAGTCGGCCGGACTGGTCATGCTCTACCACTTCGACGGATACATCGACGCGGGCGAGACCGGCGACCAGATCGTCGACCAGGTGCTCGACTCGCTGCCCCACCAGCTCGTCGCCCGCTTCGACCACGACCGGCTCGTGGACTACCGGGCGCGCCGCCCGCTGCTGACCTTCAAGCGGGACACCTGGACGGACTACGAGGAGCCCGCCATCGAGGTGCGGGTCGTGCAGGACGCGACCGGGGCGCCCTTCCTGCTGCTGTCCGGGCCCGAGCCGGACGTGGAGTGGGAGCGCTTCGCCGCCGCCGTCGGGCAGATCGTCGAGCGCCTCGGTGTCCGCCTCTCGGTCAACTTCCACGGCATCCCGATGGGCGTGCCGCACACCCGCCCCGTCGGCGTCACCCCGCACGGCAACCGCACCGACCTCGTGCCGGGCCACCCCAGCCCGTTCGAGGAGGCCCAGGTCCCCGGCAGCGCCGAGGCGCTCGTGGAGTACCGGCTCATGCAGGCCGGCCACGAGGTCCTGGGCGTCGCCGCGCACGTCCCGCACTACATCGCCCGCTCGCCCTACCCGGACGCCGCCCTGACCGTCCTGGAGGCCATCACGGCGGCGACGGGACTGGTCCTGCCGGGCATCGCGCACTCCCTGCGGACGGAGGCGCACCGCACGCAGACGGAGATCGACCGGCAGGTCCAGGAGGGCGACGAGGAACTCACCGCACTCGTCCAGGGCCTGGAGCACCAGTACGACGCCGTCGCGGGCGCCGAGACCCGGGGCAACATGCTCGCCGAGCCCGTCGACATCCCGTCGGCGGACGAGATCGGCCGCGAGTTCGAACGCTTCCTGGCGGAGCGGGAGGGCGAGGGCTGACGCCGGCCGGGCACCCCGCCGACCGCCCTGTCGGGACGGCCGCCGTCGGCAGGCCCTAAGCTTCCGCTCATGCTGAAGGTGGGCCTGACCGGCGGGATCGGCGCCGGCAAGAGCGAGGTGTCGCGGCTGCTCGTCGAACACGGCGCCGTACTGATCGACGCGGACCGGATCGCGCGCGAGGTCGTGGCGCCGGGCACCCCGGGGCTGGCCGCGGTCGTCGAGGCGTTCGGCCAGGACGTCCTCACCGAGGACGGCAGCCTGGACCGGCCGAAGCTCGGCTCGATCGTGTTCGCCGACCCGGCGAAGCTGGCCGCGCTGAACTCGATCGTGCACCCCCTGGTCGGCGAACGCTCCCGCGCCCTGGAAGAGGCGGCCGCCGAGGACGCCGTCGTCGTCCACGACGTCCCCCTGCTCACGGAGAACGGCCTGGCACCGCTGTACGACGTCGTGATCGTCGTCGACGCCGACCCGGCCACCCAGCTCGACCGGCTGGTCCGGCTGCGGGGCATGACCGAGCAGGACGCACGCGCCCGCATGGCCGCGCAGGCGACGCGCGAGCAGCGCCGGGACATCGCGGACGTGGTCATCGACAACGACGTACCGCTGGACGAGCTGCGCGCCCGCGTGAGCGAGGTGTGGGCCGAGCTGGCCCGCGCGGCGCACGCGTCGAGCTGAGCGCCCGGGCGTGCCCGGAGCATGTCCCAGCCGCCCCGGCTCCCTCTTTCGCTTCTGTGGCTCTGTTTCGCTTCGGTAGCTCCTTTCGCTTCTGTGGCTCCTTTCGCTCTTGGAATAGCGGTCCCCGCGCGGGCGTTGATCCCCTGGAGAGAGGGAAGGATGCTGCCGTGCCCGAGACCAGCGGTTCGACCGGACGTACTCCGGAGACGGATGTCATCGACTTCCGTGCCGCCGAGCACCTGCTCGCGGCCCGGGACCCGCAGGGCGCGGTCAAGCTGCTCGACGGGGTCATCGGCGTGCACCCGGAGAACACGGCCGCGCGGCTGCTGCGTGCGCGCGCCTTCTTCGCGGCGGCGCAACTGAGACCGGCCGAGCTGGAGTTCACCATCGTCCTGGAGCGCGAGCCGGACAACGCCTTCGCGCACTTCGCGCTCGCGCGTACCTACGAGCGCCGGGGATGCCCCGACCAGGCCCGGCGCCACTTCCGGCTGGCGGCGGCGCTGGATCCGAACCCGGAGTACCTGGAGCAGGCGCGGTTCGACTCGTGACGGGGGCGGGCGCCCGCCCGGGACCTCGCTGACATGATCCGACCCGACCCGAGCGGCGGGCCGGGTCAGTCCCCCGGCGGCCGGTACGGCGGGATGTCCGGACCCGGCTGGTAGTGCGGGCCCTGCCGGATGTGCCGGACGATCACCGCGAGATCGACCGCGGCGACGAGAAAGAGCCCCCCGCACGCCAGCGCCCACCCGGGCCGCCCGACGATCGCGAAGGCAGCCGTCCCGAGGACGGCCCAGGTCAGCCCCCACAAGCTCAGCCAGAAGCGCGCCCGCAGGGCACTGCGCGCGGTGGCCGGTTCACTGCCGGTGCGCATCGATCATCGCTCCTGTGGAAAAGGTACTGCGGGAGACCTACGAGGGGGAAACGCGCTGTGCTACCGGACCGACCCGCGTCATCCGGGACACCGGACCGGCCCGTGCTGCCGGATGTCGACGACCTGCCCGACGTGCTGCTCGACCTGGCGGTTCCGCACGAGGACATCAACGCGCTGGTGGGGCGGCGCGCTGCGGTCACCCGCGATGCCGGGACGGAACGGTTGCTGGAGGAGTGCGTCGAGGAGCTGGTGCGGGACGTCGGGGTCGTGACGGGCGACGCGGAGGGCGCGCGGCGGTTCGGGGAGCGGCTGGCCGAGGCCCCGGAAGGGCTGGGCGGGTACTTCGCCGCCTACGTCTTCGTCGCCGCGCTGCCCTGGACACGCGCCTATCACGAGGAGCGCGGCGTCCCGGCGGAGGTCGTCCGGCACACCCTCGCCGACCTGGGGCGGAACATGGCGAGCCATCGCAGGAGGTACGGCAGCGGCGGGGTACGTGCCCCGCAGTGGCTGGTGCACCACTTCCGGGGCGAGCTCTACCAGCTGGGGCGGTTGCAGTTCCAACGGACCACGGTCGGGGAGTGCACGGCGCCGGTGCTGAGGGCGGCCGGCATGGACGCGGTGCCGGGCGAGCCCTGTCTCGCCCTCCACGTCCCGGACTTCCGCGGGCCGCTGACACCGGCCGCCTGCGACCGCTCGCTCGCGCTCGCCCAGCGGTTCTTCCGCCGGCACTTCCCCGAGGAGCCGTACCGTGCCGCGACGTGCCACTCCTGGCTCCTCGACCCGCAGCTGAAGGATCACCTGGACGCGGACTCCAACATCCTTCGCTTCCAGGAGCGCTTCCGGGTGGCTCTGCCGGACACCGAACCCGCCGACGAGGAACCCGTGCGCTTCGTCTTCGGGAACCCTTCCCTTCCGGTCGCCGACCTGCCGCGGCGCACCTCGGTGGAGCGGGCGGTCGGGGACCATCTGCGGGCGGGCGGCCACTGGTACGTCAGGCACGGCTGGCTCCCGTTCTGACCTACGGCGATACCGCCGACGGCCGGTCCTGTTCCGCCGACGGCCAGCCCTGCTCCGCCCGACGGCCGGTCGCGCCCCGCCGGCGCTCGGTCCCGCTCCGTCGGCACGGGCGGGTGCTGGGGCGCGCGGTTCAGACGCGACCGGCACGTTCACTCGGACGGGTGAACCGGCCGTCGAGGGGAACGAGCGTGCGGTTGCGGTCCGTTGGACGGACATGGAGCTGAGAATGCGAGAGGGATACCAAGGGACGGGACCCGGGGCCATCACCCCGGACGGCTGCGCGGTCGAGCTCTATTCGCGGCTGCCCGCCGGAGCCGAGCCGGACGTCATCGCCGCCGCCGTGCCCGAGGGGGCGCACATCCTGGAGCTGGGCAGCGGCGTGGGACGCATGACCCACCCGCTGCTGGACCGGGGGTTCACGGTGACCGCGGTGGACGAGTCCGCCGAGATGCTGGAGCACGTGCGCGGGACGCGCACGATATGCAGCCCGATCGAGGACCTCGACCTGGGGGAGCGCTTCGACGTGGTCCTGCTGGCGTCGTTCCTCGTGCACGCCGGGGATGCCGAGGTGCGGCGAGGACTGCTGCGCACCTGCGTCCGCCATGTCGCGGAGGGCGGCTGCGTCCTGATCCAGAGGGAGGGGGCGGACTACCACACGGACCTGCCGCGCGAGCGGGTCGACCCCAGCGGATTCACCGTGCGGATCGTGTCGTCGGAGCCGGTCGGCGACGGAGTCCACTCGGTGCGCGCGGAGTACGAGTTCCCGGACGCCGTCTGGACGCAGACCTTCCGGGCCCGGCCCATGACCGGGGACCAGTTCGAGCGGGCTCTGGAGGAGGTGGGGCTCCGGGTGGACCGGCAGTTGACCGAGGACGGGACGTGGCTGAGGGCGCTGCCCCTTTCCTGAGGGGTTCGCGATGAGTTCCGGGCCGGCGGGCGGTCCACCTCCCCGACAGCGTTTCGGACCCCTGCCCAGGAGACCCACATGTCCCAGCCCGTCGCCCCCACCGTCTCCGCCGCTCCCGCCATCCCTTCAAGCCCTGGTGCCTCCGCGGCCTCGGCGACTCCCACCGCCACTGACCGCGGCGGGCGAGGCGCCCGGACCGTCCTGCGCGTGGTGCAGGTGCTCCTCGCGGTGTTCTTCGCCGTGGCGAGTGCCCTGCCGAAGCTGATCGCGCACTCCTCGGCGGCCGACATCTTCACCGAGATGGGCTGGGGCAACGCGGGCATGATCGCCATCGGCGCGCTCGAACTGGCCGGTGCGGTCGCTTTGTTGGTCCCGGTGCTTCAGTCGGTGGCCGCGACGTCCCTCAGTGCCCTGATGGTCGGCGCGTTCGTCGTCCAGCTCACCTACTTCGACGGGGAGAACGCCGCTACTCCGGTCATCCTCATGCTGCCGCTCCTGGTCATCGCCTGGGCCAGGCGCGGAAGCAACGAGGAGCTTCTCCGTCGGGTGCGGCCCCGGCGCGTCTGAACCGGACGGGCCGGGCGCCCTGGCGCAGACATCGCCGCGGATGATGCCTGCGGCGGGGCCGGCGAGCGGGGCGCGCGCTCTCAGGGCCTGGTCTCCGCATCCCTCCGGGCGCGACTCAGGCTCTCGAGCCCTCGCAGCCTTTCCAGTTCGCGGCGATCGCGCTTGGTGGGGCGTCCGGCGCCGCGGTCGCGGATGCCGGCGGGGGCGACGGCCTCACGGGGCGGGGGCGGCGGGGAGTTGTCGAGGTAGCACTGGGCGGCGACCGGGGCGCCGACGCGCTTGCGGATCAGCCGCTTCACGACGACGACGCGTTCCCTGCCCTCCTGCCGCAGGCGCACCTCGTCGCCGACGCGCAGGGAGTACGCGGGCTTCACACGCTCGCCGTTCACCCGGACATGGCCGCCCCGGCAGGCGGTCGAGCCGAGGGAGCGGGTCTTGATGAGGCGCACGGCCCAGATCCAGCTGTCCACACGGACGGTCTCGCCGTTCTTCGGCCCGGCGGCCTCGGCGGCGGCGATCGCGGCGGCGGTCTTCGGGTCCGGGGGCTGAGGGCCGCCGGTGACCGTGTCGCCCGGGCCGGGCTGCGCGGTGTCCTGGCCGTCGGCCGCCTCGGAGTGCTGTCCGGTGGCAGTGCCGTCGGCCGCCGTCCCGGCCTTCGCCGCGATGCTGCCGTCGGCCCTCGTCCTGGCCTTCGTCGTGTCGGCGTCCCGTGGGTCGGCCGCCCCGCCGCTCCTGCCCTCGTCATGCTCGCAAGCCATGGTTCGACCTTAACCGTCCGGCCGGACGAGGGAGACCTCTATTCGCGGCGGACCGGCACCGCCGAGGCTCCCCTGCGGCCGCAGGCCCGGTGGCCTTGTCCGCAGCGGGCTGACGGGGGCGGTGGGCGGACGGCGTTCTACGGTGGAGGCATGAACAGCAGCGGCCTCTCCGTACTCGACCGGCGGATCGAGGAGTGCCGGGCCTGTCCTCGGCTCGTCGACTGGCGGGAGGAAGTGGCCCGGACCAAGCGGGCGGCCTTCGCCGACTGGACCTACTGGGGTCGGCCTGTGCCCGGCTTCGGTCCGCCCGACGCGCGTCTGCTGATCGTCGGGCTCGCCCCCGCGGCCCACGGAGGCAATCGCACCGGCCGGATGTTCACCGGGGACCGCTCCGGGGACGTGCTGTACCAGGCGTTGTACGACGTGGGGCTCGCCTCGCAGCCCACCGCCGTCTCCGCGGACGACGGTCTGGAACTGCTCGGCGTGCGCGTCACCTCGCCGGTGCACTGCGCCCCGCCCGCGAACAAGCCCACTCCCGCCGAACGCGACACCTGCCGCCCCTGGCTGATCCGGGAACTGGGGCTGCTGAAGCCCACACTGCGCGCCGTGGTCGTGCTCGGCGCCTTCGGCTGGCAGGCCGCGCTCCCGGCGCTCGCCGAGTCGGGCTGGACCGTGCCCCGCCCCCGCCCCGCCTTCGGACACGGCAGCCACGTCGGGCTGGATGCCTCCGACGGTCCCGGCCTGGACCTCTTCGGCTGCTTCCACGTCAGCCAGCGCAACACGTTCACCGGACGTCTCACCCCCGAGATGCTCCGGGACGTGCTCCGCACGGCGGCCGACACCGCAGGGCTGCCCACGGCGTGAGTCCCGGCGTACGGCGTACGGCGCACGGCGCACGGAGAACGAAGCACGGAGAACGAAGCACGGGCAGAAAAGGGCTGAGCGGCCAGACACGGCACCGCTACGGTGCACCGATGGCCCTGTATCCGGAGATCGAACCGTACGACCACGGCATGCTCGACGTCGGCGACGGCAACCGCGTCCACTGGGAGACCTGCGGGAACCCACAGGGCAAGCCCGCGCTGGTCCTCCACGGAGGGCCGGGGTCCAGTGCCGGTCCCAACCTCCGGCGGTACTTCGACCCCGCCGCGTACCGGATCGTGCTCCTCGACCAACGCGGCGCCGGACGCTCGGTGCCCCCGGCGAGCGACCACCACACCGACATGAGCGTCAACACGACCGCACACGTCATGGCCGACCTCGAGCGGCTCCGCGCCCACCTCGGCATCGAGCGGTGGCTCGTGTGGGGGGTGTCGTGGGGATCGGTACTGGGGCTGCGGTACGCACAGACCCATCCGGGAGTGGTGTCCGAGCTGGTGCTGACCGGAGTCGCCACCGGCTCCGGTGCCGAAGTCGGCCTGCTGACCCGCGGGTTGGGGAAGATCTTCCCCGAGGCCCACGAACGGTTCCTGGCCGAGCTGCCCGAGGGTGAACGCGACGGCGATCCGGCCGCCGCGTACAACCGCCTGCTGGAGTCACCGGACGCCGCCGTCCGGGAGCGGGCCGCGCGCGCCTGGACCGACTGGGAGACAGCGACGATTCCCGCGCCGCCGGGCTCGGTCGCCCGGTTCGAGGACCCGGATTTCCGCTTCGGCTTCGCGCGCACCGTCACCCACTACTGGGGCAACGACCACTTCCTCGGCGACGGCAACGAACAGGGTGTGGTCCTCCAGGACGCCCACCTGCTGAAAGGCATCCCCGGCACCCTCGTGCAGGGCAGCCTCGACTTCGGCAACCTCCTCGGTATCGTCTGGCGGCTCCACCACGCCTGGCCGGGCAGCGAACTGGTGGTCGTGGACGAGGCCGGGCACGACGCCGGTACCCTCGGCGACCAGGCACTGGTGGCGGCGACGGACAGGTACGCGCACGGACACACGGCGCGGGGCGCGCAGGACACCTGACGCCGCCTTCGACTGAGGCCGGTGGCTGACCCCGACGAGTCCTGGTCGGAGGCCGGAGGTCGGCGGAAGGACCTACGCTGCCGTACCGCGTCCCTGCCCGAGTCGCCGCCTGTGGCTGCCCTACGGCTGCCACAGGTACCGCACGTCCGGCTCCCGCTCCTCGTTGCCTGCGCCGTCCGTCCACTCCACGGCGGTGAAACCGTGCCGCTCGTAGAAGCGGTGGGCGGGCGCGTTGACCTGGAAGGTCCACAGGGAGAGCCGTCCCGGCGCGTGTTCCTTGGCCAGCGCGACGAACCGGTCCCCGATCCCGCGCCCACGCCACTCCGGGGCGAGGTACAGCTGCGACAGCTCCTCGCCCTCCAGCACCAGCACGCCGACGACCTCTTCGCGCGCCGTCTCCGCCACCCAGGTCTCACGCAGGGGCACGACCACATGGTGGAAGTACTCCCGCACCTCGTCGTCGGACCGCGGCCTGACGACCGTGGGCAGCGCGGCGGCGAAGGAACGCAACCAGACGTCGGCGGCGCCGCGGGCATCGGCGGCCGTCGCCCGCCGAAGGACGACCGTTTGCCCGTCCGCTTCTCCGCTCACGGACGCTCCCGCCTCGTCACGCCGGCGTTCGGTACGGCGGTGGTCGACACGTCGGCGTTCGGCGCGGCGCTGGTCGTAGCGTCGGCAGGTACGTCGTCCGGCACCACCGCCGTCGCCGTGATCTCCACCAACTGCCCTGGATACCCGAGGCAGCTCACCCCGAGCAGAGTCGAGGAATGCGGGCCCGCACTGAGTCCCGACGCCTCGACGACCTCCCAGACGGCGGCCAGGGTGCCGGGCTCGGTGCTCACGACGTACACCTCGGTCGACAGGACGTGATCCAACCCGCTCCCGACGGCCCGCAGCTGCTCGGTGAGGTTCGCGATCACCTGCTCCGCCTGACGGACCGGGTCGCCCTCGCCGACCAGCCGGCCCTCGCCGTCGAGCGGTACGGATCCGGCCAGGAAGGCGAGCCTCGTCCCGGCCTCGACGACCGAGGCATGAGCGTAGGTGGGCGGCGGGAACAGGCCGGGCACGGTGACGCGTCGGATCACGTGGACTCCTGGGGCGGTGGGCGATCGGCCTCCCGATCGTCCGCTCTCCCGTCTGCCTCCGCACTCGAATTTCCGGCCCCCTCTCCCCCCTGCCGTGCGCTGAGCCGTGCCCGCACCTCCCGCAACCGAAGCCGTCCCGCCACCCGCCCCGCGGTGGACCGGCGCGTCGCGGCAGCCGCGGCGGCCCGGAAGGCGGCGCCGCGCTCCACGGCCTCCACCCGGTCCACGGCGTACAGGCGCGTCGGCGGCGCCGAGCGGAGGTGCGGGTGGCTGCGCAGCAGATCGGGCTCGCCGAGCAGCCGGCGCACCATCTCCGCAGTCCAGCCCCTGGCCCGCAACCCCGCCACCGACACGTGACCGCGCCCCGACCCGGGCTCGCCCCCGCCGGGCTCCCGGGCCCGTACCGCGCTCTTCTTCTCCGTCGGCCCGAGGCCGCCGTCGTCCCGCCTGCCCTGCCGGCCCGGGCTTCCTTCGTCGCGCTTCCACGATGCCCTCACGACACGACCTCCCCCGCCGCTACGCTCAGTGACGCTTTCATTGATAACGCGTGCCACTGACAATCGCCTCGTGCCGCGGACCGACCGCGCGTACGCTTCGGCGTCCACCCGACCGCCCCCTCCTGTCAGGAGCCAGGCAGTGCCCTTCCTCGCGGACCAGGCATTCCTCGACACCACCGCCGACCGACTGGCCGCTCTGCCCACCGTCCGGGCCGTCACCCTCGGCGGCTCCCGGGCCCAGGGCACGCACCGGCCGGACAGCGACTGGGACCTGGCGGTCTACTACCGCGGCGCTTTCGACCCGGCCGACGTCCGTGCCCTCGGCTGGCCCGGAGAGGTCTCCGAGGTCGGAGGCTGGGGCGGCGGCGTCTTCAACGGGGGAGCCTGGCTGACCGTCGACGAACGCCGGGTGGACCTGCACTACCGCGACCTCGACGTGGTCGAGCACCAGGTGGCGGAGGCGCAGGCGGGGCGCTTCGACATCGAGCCGCTCATGTTCCACCTGGCGGGCATCCCGACGTACCTGGTCGTCGCCGAGCTGGCGATCAACAGGGTGCTGCGCGGCGAACTGCCCCGCCCCTCCTACCCGGAGGCGCTCCGCGCGACGGCCCCGGAGCGCTGGTACGGCGCGGCCACGGCCACCCTCGCCTACGCCAAGGCCGGCCACGCGCCCAAGGGCGCCCTCACCCAGGTCGCCGGCGCGATCGCCCTCGCCACGACGCAGACGGCGCACGCGGTGATGGCGGCGCGGGGGGAGTGGGTCACCAACGAGAAGGGGCTCGTCGAACGGGCAGGGCTGGGCACGATGAACGCGCTGCTGGCGACGCTGCGGCCCGATCCGCGGTCCCTGTCACGATCGGTGGCCGAGGCCGAGCTGACACTGAGCGAGGCAGTGGAGGCGCGCTGACGACGACGGGTACCGGGGCCGGAGCCGCACGCGGCTCGCGAGTGCGGAAAGGTGACGCCCCCGAGCGCAGACGCTGACGAGCGCGGAAGGGCGTCCGAGGCCCGGCTCGGCTCGGCCTGGCTCGGCCCGGCCCGGCCTGGCTCGGCCCGGCCTAACCCGGCCCGGCCTAACCCGGCCCGGCCTGACCCGGCTCGGCTCGGCCCATCAGGCCCGACGGCCTCATCCTGCCCGGGCCCGTCCGCCCGACTTCACATCACCGAAACCCGTCCGTTTCCGGCCACTGGAGAACCGACCGTACGCTTGACCGTGCACCACCCGGCCCGGCCACCGTCGCCCGAAGGCTCGCCCCCGCCCTCGACCGACGACAGGAGCCCCGCCCCCCGTGTTCCGTACCCTCCGCCGTGCCCGTCCCGTCGCCCTCACGCTTCCGCCGTGGCTCGCCCACGCCCTGAGCGCCCAACGCGGACCGGTGCCCTGGAGCGCGGTGGTCCGCGGCGCGCTGGCCGGAGGGCCGCTGCTGCTGGTCGCGATACTCGCCGACCGGGCGCCCCTGGGGGTCGTCGCCGCCATCGCCGCCATGCTCGCCGGCATCAACGACCGGCCGGGCAGCCGCCGCACCTCCGTACGGCGGATCGGCGTGCCCGCGCTCGCCGGAGCGGTCGGGCTGCTCGTGGGGACGTACTCCGGTGACCACCTCGACGCCGTACCGCTGACGCTGGTGCTGACCTGCCTCGGACTGGTCGCGGGCGGTTTCAGCGCCGCCGGAACCGTGGCTTCCGGAGCCGGGACGCAGTTGCTGGTCACCACCGCCGTAGGGGCCGGGATGCCGCTGCCCGGCCCCGCCTGGCAGAGTGCGCCGGTCTTTCTCGCCGGCGCCGGGTGGCTGCTCGTGCTGCGGCTGGCGCTGCCCACACCCGGTTCCCTCGGCGGGGACTCCCGCCTCGCCTTCCGCTTCGACGGGGAGCGGGCCGCGGTCGCCGCCGTCTACGACGCCGTCGCCGCGCTCCTGGACGCCGCGGGCACCGAGCACGCCGTCACCCGCAGGGCCGCGCTCACCGCCGCCCTCGACCAGGCACAGGACGCGCTCACCGGGCCCCGGCTGCGACGCCATGCCTCGTCCGCCGACGAACGGAGGCTGCACGCCCAGTACGCCGCCGCTCTGCCGCTGGGCGAGGCGGCGACCGCCCTCGCGTGGGCCGAGCGGATCCTCCCGGCGCGGGCCGCTGAGGGCCCCCGGCGGCTCGTCGCCGCCGTCCGCGGCAACACCCCGGCCGGTCCGCTGCCCGCGCCCAGCCGTACCGAGCCCGCTCTGCGCGCCCTGGACGACGCCCTCCTGCACGCCGCCGAGGCCTTCGACCAGGGCCGGGGCCGCGACCTGCACACCCGCAGGCGGTCGGCCGCCTCCCTGCTGCGCACCGTGCTCGGCGCCGGCGGACGCGAGTACGGGCTGCGCGCCGGGCTCTGCTTCGGGGCCAGTGCCGCCGTCGCCCAGGCCCTGCACCACGGACCCTGGCACGGCGCCCACCAGCACTGGTACTGGCTGCCCGCCACCGCCGTCTTCCTCGTGAAGCCCGACCTCGGACCGCTGGCGTCCCGGGTGCTGTGCCGGGCGGCCGGGACGGTCCTCGGGGCGCTGCTCTTCGCCGGGTTCGCCGCCGTGCTGCCGCGCCCGGAGGGCCTCGTGGTCCTCGTCGCCGTCTGCGGCGCCCTGGTGCCGGTCGCCGCACGGCACTTCGCCGCCCAGACGACCGTGGTCACCGTCCTCGTCCTGGCCCTGATCATGGTGGCCGGCGAGCCCCAGGCCTCGGTCAGCCGCATCGGGGAGACCCTGCTGGCCTGCGCGATCGTGCTGGTCGTCGGGCACCTGCCGATGCCGGGGCAGCGGGGCGGCCGGGTCCGTACCCGCATCGAGGCCGCCGACGCCGCCGCGCACGCCTACCTCGCCCACGTACTGAGCGAGTCCGGCGACCGCGGCACCCGGTGGACACTGCGCCGCGAGGCCTACCGCACGCTGGCCGAGGCCCGTACCGCGATCGCACTGGCCGCCGCCGAACTGCCCGCCCTCGCGCGGCACTCCGAGGGCGCGGACGAGGTCGCCTCGCTCCTCGAACGGCTCGTCGACACCACCACCGCGTGCGCCGTGCACCTAGACGACACCGGCCGGCTCACACCCCGCCACACCGCACGGCTCGCCGAGCTGAGAAGCGAACTCGCCGCGCGCCGCGGGCCCGTGGCACTGCGCGAGCCCGCACCGAGTCCGGCCGGGTGAGCGTCCCGTCGGACGGCTTCCACCTCACCGCCCGGGCCGTACGTTGGCGTGATGACCCCCTCCTCCCATGAGAAGCCCACCGGCTCCCGTGAGCAGCCCACCGAATCCCGTGCCCGGTCCACGGGCAGTCACGAGCAGCCCACCGGGGCCCCCGGACCCGCCGACCTGGTCATCACCGGCTGCACCGTCCTCGTGCACGACGATCGCGAACGGATCGGTTTCGCGGAGGACGCGGCCGTCGTCGTACGGGACGGGCTCGTCGACTCCGTGACGACGGCCGCCGCCGTGGCGGACCTTCCCGCCGCCGACCGTATCGACGCGCGCGGCCAGGTCGCCCTCCCCGGGCTGATCAACTGCCACACGCACGCGCCGATGGTCGCCCTGCGCGGGCTGGCGGAGGACCTGCCCACCGAGGAATGGTTCAACGACGTCGTCTGGCCCGTCGAGTCCAACCTCACCGAACGCGACGTCGAGCTGGGAGCCCGGCTGGCCTGCGCCGAGATGATCCGCGCGGGCGTCACCTCCTTCGCGGACCACTACTTCGCGATGGACACCGTCGCCGCCGTGGTCGCCGAGTGCGGGATGCGGGCCCTTCTGGGCCAGGCCTACTTCTCCTCGCAGGGGACCGAGGGGCGGGAACGGTCCCTCGACTTCGCGCTGCGGCACCGGGACACCGCCGACGGCCGCATCACGACCGCCCTCGCGCCGCACGCCCCCTACACCGTGACCGACGCCGACCTCGCCGCCACCGCGGGACTCGCCCGCGACCACCGTCTGCCCGTGCACCTGCACGCCGCGGAGAACCGCGACCAGACCGACACCAGCCTCGCCCGGCACGGCGCCACGCCGATCGAGATCCTGGAACGCACCGGGATCCTCGACACCGACGTGCTCCTCGCGCACGGCACCGGCATCGTCGAGGCCGATCTGCCGCTCCTCGCACGCGCGGGCGGACGTACGGCCGTGGCGACCGCGCCCCGCGGCTACCTCAAGTTCGCCTGGCCCACCACCACCCCCGTCCGCGCCCTGCGCGAGATCGGTGTCCCCGTCGGCCTCGCCACCGACGGCGCCGCCTCCAACAACTCGCTCGACGTGTGGGAGTCGATGGCCCTCACGTCCCTGATCCAGAAGGCAACCGAGGGCGACCCCCGCTGGCTCTCCGCCCGCCAGGCCCTGCACCACGCCACCGTGCAGAGCGCCCGCGCGGTCGGGCTGGGGGACGTCGTCGGGCGGATCGCCCCCGGCCTGCGGGCCGACCTCGTCCTCGTCGACCCCACCGGCCCGCACACCCAGCCCGTGCACGACCTCGCCGCCACCCTGGTGCACAGCGCGCGCTCCGCCGACGTGCGCACGACGATCGTCGACGGGCGGGTCCTCATGCGGGACCGCGAACTGCTCACCCTCGATGTCCCCGCGGTGGTAAGGGAGTTGGGGGAGCGGCTGCCCGCCCTGACCGACCGGGGGCACGGCCGGCGCGTCCAGGAGTACGACACCTGATCCGCACCTGATCCGCGCCGCCGACCCGCATCCGCAGGGCGGCTCGGAAAAGAAGTCCACCGAGCCGCGATGAGTTCCGCTCGTCCCGGCGGTCACCACCCTTCGACCGATCGTCGCACCGGAGGAGTCGCAGCGATGTCCCTGCCCGAGATCGTCACCCGCGCCCAGTGGCGCGCGGCGCGCGAGGCCTTACTGGACAAGGAGAAGGCGGCCACCCGTGCGCGGGACGCGCTCAACGCCGAGCGGCGCGGGCTGCCGATGGTGGAGGTCGACAAGGAGTACGTGTTCGAGGGCGGCGACGGCAAGGCCACGCTGCTCGACCTCTTCGAGGGACGCGACCAGCTCGTCGTCCACCACTTCATGTTCGCTCCGGAGTGGGACGCCGGCTGCCGCGGCTGCTCCGCGTTCCTGGACCAGACAGGGCACCTGGCGCACCTGAAGGCCCGCGGTACGTCGTTCGCGGCGGTCTCCCGGGCCCCGTACCCGAAGATCCTGCCCTTCAAGGCGCGGATGGGCTGGACCCTGCCCTGGTACTCGTCGTACGTCAGCGACTTCAACACCGACTTCGAGGCGACCCTGGAGCACGAGGGCGAACTGGTCGAGCGCCCCGGACTCAGCTGCTTCCTGCGGGACCGCGACCGGGTCTTCCACACCTACTCGACCTACGAGCGCGGCCTCGACGGACTCGGCTCGACCACCAGCCTCCTCGACCTGACCGCGCTCGGCAGGCGGGAGCCCTGGGAGAAACCCGAGGGGCGCGCGTCGACCTTCGGTGCGCCCGTGGGTGCCGAGAGAGTCCGCTACCACGACGAGTACGAGGCCTGACACACAGCGTGGCGAACCCGGCCGAACGGCTGAGGCGCAGGTCACACTTTGCGGTGAACGAGTGTCAACTATGTCTCAGTACCATCACCGCACGAGCCTTTGGCTCCATGGTTGGCGTTTAACTCTACGAGTACAGCGCTACATGGAGGTGCGGGGTGAACGGGCGAACAGTGCTCGAACGCTTTCCCGCCGGCGGACCGCGTGGATCCTGGCCGGCCGAGGAGTTCGCGAACGCGCGACGTCTGGAGGGCCTGCCCGCCGAGGTCGTCATGGATCTCGCCACGGACATGTTCCTGGTCATCGTCCGCGGCGGACCCGCCGCCGGTGACGCGGCCGCCTGACGCGCCCGATCCCCTGACGCGCCCCTTGCGAGCCCTCCCGAGCCGTCAGCCCGCCTCCGGTGCGTGCACCGGCGCCTTGGCGAACTGCTCGGCCTGGAGCGAGTACAGCTCCGCGTAGACCCCGCCGGTGGCCAGCAGCTCGTCCGGCGTCCCGGACTCCACGAGCCGGCCCTGGTCGAGGACGTGCACCAGGTCCGCATGGCGCACGGACGCCAGGCGGTGGGTGATCAGGACGACCGTCTGCCCGCGGCCGGCCAGGGCGCGGATCTTCTCGAAGACCTCCAGCTCGGCCCGGGCGTCCAGGGCCGCCGTCGGCTCGTCCACGATGAGGATGTGACCCCGCCGGTACGCGGCGCGGGCGATCCCGACGCGCTGCCACTGGCCGCCGGACAGCTCGTGCCCGCCGCTGAAGTCCCGGGCCAGCAAGGTGTCCAGGCCGCGTGGCAGGTCCGCGACCACGTCCCGGGCCCCGGCCTCGGCGATCGCCTCGGCGAGGCGTTCCTCAGCGAGCGGCGTCGAGGAGCGGCCCACCGCGACGTTCACCCGCGCGGTGAACGGCCAGCGCTTGAAGTCCTGCGCCACCATGGCGATGCGTTCGGCGAGCCCGTGCCGGTCGGCCGTCGCCGCGTCGACGCCGTCCCAGGTGATCCGGCCCCCGTCCGGCGCGTACAGCCCGGCGAGCAGCTTGACCAGCGTCGTCTTGCCCGAGCCGTTCTCACCGACGAGCGCCACGATCCGGCCCAGCGGCAGGGACAGGGTCACGTCGTCGAGCGCCGGGCGGTTCGCGTCCCCCGGGTAGCGGAACGTGACGTTCTCGAAGCGGATCTCCTTCGGGTCCTCGGGCAGCGCGGCACCGCCCACCGGGATGGCCCGGGCTGCGGCCTCCCTGTGCAGCCGTTCCAGGTCACCGACGAACAGGGCCTCCTCGTGGAGCGCGTTGACCTCCACGACCAGGGTGCCCAGGCTCTGCGAGCCGGTGCGGACGGCGATCACGGCCGTACCCGCCACCGACAGGGCCATCGCACCGCCCAGCAGCAGCCCGCCGAGCGTGGCGTAGGTGGCCGCCGTCGCCAGCCCCGTCCAAGCCGCCGCGATCAGCCCGGTACGGGCCGCGAGGCGGGCCAGCCGGGCCTGCTCCGCCTCGGCGGTCTCCGACATCGCGCGGAAGTGCCGCAGCAGGAAGGGCCCCACTCCGTGCACCCTGATCTCGGGGGCCGCGGCCGGTTCGATGAGCAGTCTGGCCAGGAGCCGTCCCGCCCGCTCGTGCTGGACCCAGGCGTGGAAGGACTGGTACCGGCGGCGGGCGAGGGTCAGCGCGCTCCAGGCGCTCGGCAGGGTCATCGTCACCATGAGCGGCAGCAGCGCCGGGTGCAGCACGGTCAGCACGCCGGCCGCCGCGACGAGCGAGATCATCGCGTTCACCACGCGGGTGCCGATCGAGATCATGCGCCGCGCGGAGGCGGCGCCGTACTGGGCGGTGTCCAGGAGCTTGTGGAAGGCGTGGTCCTCGATGGCGGACAGTTCCACGGCCGCCGCCCGCTCCAGGTAACGCTCGGTGGCCACCCGCTCCACCTTGGGCTCCAGTCGCCCCGTCGCGTATGTCGACGCCGCCCTCAGCAGTGCCGCGACGAGCATCGCCGCGGCCACGGTGATCAGGGCCGGGACGGTCTCGCGCAGCCGTTCCTCGATCGGGCCTGCGGTCAGCAGACCGGCCAGCACACTGTTGACGGCGAGCAGACTGACCGCCTGCGCCAGACCCCGGCCGACCTCGGCCGCCAGCACCGTCCGCGCCGCCTGCGGGTCGGCCTGCCGGGCGAGCCGGAGGCTGGAGGCCAGCAGAGACGGCAGCCGGGTCAGCATCGCCCGGAAGCCCAGCTCCATGAAGGCGTCGGCGTGCTGGCTCCAGCCCATGTCGTAGCGGAGCGGACCGCCGAAGAGCAGCCGCTCCGAATCCGACACCCCGGCTGATTCCGTGCCGCCCTTCCTGCGCACCGTCGGCCTCCCCCGTATGTGGACGGACGGCCACTATCGCCGGGGCGGGATGCCTGCGGGCAGGGCGCGAGCCGGGGAGGCCGGGGCGCGCGGGCGCACGCGCGGCCGGAGGATGCCGGAAAGGGGCGCGCGGGATGAATCCGGGAAGCGCGGAGGTGCGATGAGGCGGGGTGGCGCGGAAGGGCGTGGCGGCGCGGTGGCGCCGTGCGGCGGAGGGCGTGGTGCGGGAGGGGCGTGGTGCGGGGGAGGGCGTGGTGCGGGAGGGGCGGCGTGCGGCGGAGGGCGTGGTGCGGGAGGGGCGTCGCCCGGTGGGCGTGTCGTGTGCGCGCGTGGTGATCCGGGCGGGCGCGGTGGCGCGGGAGGGTACGGGAGGCCGCCGCGGCTCCCTAGGCGGTCACCGGACGCGACCACGTCGGCGTCGTGTTCGTCAGTCGGCACAGCGCGAGATAGAGCGGGATGGGCGGGGTGTAGGGGACGGTGCCGTCCGGGCGGTGGATGAGGCCGGGGACGCTCGGGACGTCGGGGACGACCGCGCCGGTGGCGTAGCGCGCGGGCGCGGGCCACTCCAGGGCGTAGTCGGAGTCGGACGGGACGATCCACCACCAGTGCGCGGCGTCGGCGTAGACGCAGCCCACGCGTGGCAGCCGGGGGAGCACCAGGGGGCCGAGGCGGGCGGGCACCGCCACCGCGTCGCAGCCCAGCGGGGCCGTCATGCCGTCCGGCACGGGCAGCCGCCGGGGTGTCCCGGGGGCGCGCAGTCCGCGCTGGAGGCGGACCAGTGTGTCCAGCCCGATGGGTCGGATGCCGGACGCAGCCCTCATAGCCATTCGGTCCCCGTTCCGCGGCGCGCCTCTTGCCGGCGTCCCTCCGCCTCGCCGTCGTCGCCCGTGCCGTCGGCGGGGCCGGGCTTCGGGCGGGCGCCCCAGCCCAGGTCGTTGTGGGGCTCCGACGGGTCGCGCGGCCCGTCGGCCTTGCGCGGCAGCTCGGCCCAGACCAGCAGCCCGGGACCGTGCTCGTGGGCACCCCACGCCTCGCACAGGGCGTCGACGAGGAGCAGCCCCCTGCCGTGCTCGTCGTCCGGCTGCTGATCGGCCGAGGGGCGGGGCCGGCCCGGGGCGCAGCCCTCGTCGCGCACGGCTATGCGGACCAGGTCGGCGCCGTCGTGCAGCTCGCACACTATGTGTCTGCTCGCCGTGTGCACGATCGCGTTGGTCACCAGTTCGGAGACCACCAGGGCCGCGGTGTCGCAGGTGTCCTCGCACACCGACCAGCCGTTCAGCCGAGCGCGTGTCAGGCGTCTGGCCTGCGCGGGAGAGCCCGGATGTGCGGCCAGCTCGAAGCGGAACCGCCGCGGGGCGGCGGCGGTCCCCGAGGGGCCGGCTCCCATGGCGGCACCGAGGCCCAGGGAGCCCGCGGTGGCGTCTGTTCCTAAGGGCGCGGACGGAATCACGCTTGCCACTATCGCCCCGCCGTGAACACTTGGCAAGTGTCACTCTGAAAAATGCAGAGTGCTGTGTGACGGTCTGGACGGCCGTGGCACACTGCTCGCAACAGCACGTCGAGCGGCGCCACTTCAGATCACCGAAGGTCTGCCCGGACTTTCGAAAAGGTCTTCGAATGGCGCCGCCGGGCTGTCCGCACATGGATGTTCGGGGACTCTTCTGGAGGTGGGCGGTGAGCGAGCCGCGGTCAGCGCCGACGGTCGGCCAGGTCGTTCTCGGCCGACGCCTGCTGGACCTGCGGGAACGCGCCGGTCTCAAGCGTGAGGAGGCCGCCCGCATCCTGCGGGTCGCCCCGGCCACCGTCCGCCGCATGGAGATGGCCGAGGTCGCCCTCAAGATCCCGTACCTCCAGCTCCTGCTGAAGGCCTACGGCATCGGCGACGAGGAGGCCGACGCCTTCGTCCGGCTGGCCGAGGACGCCAACAAGCCCGGGTGGTGGCAGCGCTTCCACGACATCCTGCCGGGCTGGTTCTCCATGTACGTGAGCCTGGAGGGCGCGGCCGCACTGATCCGCTCCTACGAGCCCCACTTCGTCCCCGGACTGCTGCAGACCGAGGACTACGCGCGCGGAGTGCTCCGCTCGGGAGCCATCGGGCAGACCCGGCCCGACGACATCGAGCGCCACGTCGACCTGCGCATGCGACGCCAGGAACTGCTCACCCGTGACGACGCGCCCAGGCTGTGGGTCGTGATGGACGAGACCGCGCTGCGCCGCCCCGTGGGGGGCCCGGAGGTGATGCGTGCGCAGATCGACAAGCTGCTCGAGGCCACGAAGCTGCCCAACGTGACACTGCAGGTCGCCCCGTTCTCCAACGGGCCGCACCCGGGCACCTACGGGCCCTTCGTGCTGTTCCGATTCGCCGTGCCGGAACTCCCGGACATGGTCTACAGCGAGTACATGACCGGCGCCGTCTACCTCGACGCGCGCGCCGAGGTGGCGACCCATCTCGAGGTCATGGACCGCATGGCGGCGCAGGCCGCCACGGCACATCGCACGAAGGAGATCCTCCGGGATCTCCGCAAGGAGCTGTGAATGAATCGCATCGAGCCCCAGCGCTCGCCACGGACCCGCGGCGAGCGGATCTACAACGGCATGCCCGCCCGTGAGCTGGGCAGCGAGGGCTGGCACAAGCCGTGGAGCGGCGGCAACGGCGGCAACTGCCTGGAAGCGATGAAGCTCTCCGACGGCCGCATCGCGGTCCGGCAGTCCACCGATCCCGACGGTCCCGCGCTGATCTACACGTCCGCCGAGATGACGGCCTTCATCGAGGGAGCGAAGGCGGGAGAGGCGGACTTCCTGCTGTCCTGAGACGCACTCTGTTGATGCTTCTTTTTTAAACTGCTTGGCACCTGGTCAACCACCCGACATCAGGAAGAACGAGGGACAGAAGAACGAAGGGGCGGAGGAACGAGGGACGACCCCTGGACCGCCCGGGCGGCGGGCGGGCTCAGGCCGTCATCGGCCGGTCGTACGGGCCGACCGGTGACGGAAGCCGGGTGGCGCCGCCCGACAGGTGCCGGTCGACGGCCGCCGCCACCGCCCGTCCCTCCGCGATCGCCCACACGATGAGCGACTGCCCGCGAGCCGCGTCCCCGGCGGCGAAGACGCCCGGCACGTTCGTGGCGAAGTCCCGGTCCCGGGCGATCGTGCCGCGGGGCTCCAGCGCCACCCCCAGCCCGTCCACGAGCCCGTCCTCCCGCCCGGGCCCCGAGAAGCCGAGGGCGAGGAGGACGAGGTCGGCGGGGAGTGATCGCTCGGTACCGGCCAGCGGACGGCGCCCCCCGTCCACTCCGACCAGGTGCAGCGAGCGCACACGCCCCTCCGCGTCGCCGCCGAAGCGGAGCGTGGACGCCGCGAACAGTCTGGCGTCAGCGTCCGCCGCCGGTGCGCACCGCAGGTCCCGCGCCTCCTCGTGCGCGGCGGACAGCCGGTACAGCCTCGGATGCGTCGGCCAGGGCTCGGCCTCCTCGTTGCGCGCCGCACCCGGTTGCGCGTAGATGTCGAGCTGAGTCACGGACGCGGCCCCCTCCCGGACCGCCGTGCCGAGGCAGTCCGCGCCCGTGTCACCGCCGCCCACGATGACCACGTGCTTCCCGGCGGCGGACAGCGGGGAGCGCTCCAGATCGCCCTCGCACACCCGGTTGGCCAGCGGCAGGTACTCCATCGCCTGGTGGATACCGGCCAGCTCGCGGCCGGGTACGGGCAGTTCGCGCCAGGCGGTCGCCCCGACGGCGATCACCAAGGCGTCGTACCGGGTCCGCAGCTCGTCGGCGGCCACGTCCCGTCCGACCGTCGTCGACGCACGGAACCTGGTGCCCTCGGCCCGCATCTGGTCGATGCGCCGCTCGAGATGGCGCTTCTCCATCTTGAACGCGGGGATGCCGTACCTCAGCAACCCGCCGATCCGGTCGTCCCGATCGTAGACGGCGACGGTGTGTCCGGCCCGGGTCAGCTGCTGCGCCGCCGCCAGCCCGGCGGGTCCCGACCCGATCACCGCCACCGTCCTCCCGGACAACCGGTCCGGCGGACGCGGCGGGGTGAAGCCCTCCGCCCAGGCCCTGTCGGCGATCGCGCACTCGACGTTCTTGATGGTGACGGCCGGCTGGTTGATGGCGAGCACGCAACCCGATTCGCAGGGCGCCGGGCACAAACGGCCGGTGAACTCGGGGAAGTTGTTCGTGGCGTGCAGCCGCTCGCTCGCCGCCCGCCAGTCCGACCGGGCGACCAGGTCGTTCCACTCCGGGATCAGGTTCCCGAGCGGGCAGGCCTCGTGACAGAACGGAACGCCGCAGTCCATGCAACGGTCGGCCTGGGCGCCGACGATCGGCAGCAGCGCACCGGGGACGTACACCTCGTCCCAGTCCCGGACCCGCTCCTCGGCCGGCCTGCGGGGCCACTCCTCGCGGGGTGTGGTCATGAAACCCTTGGGATCGGCCATGGCCGTCGTCCTTGCTCACCGGGTGGCTGGCCGTGCGCGCCGCCGTGCGGCGTCCTTCCGCCCCACGATACGTCCCGCCGCCCCCGGCCGCAGGCCGCCCGAGCCCCTCACCACGGCGCACCCCGCCCGGTGCACTCCGCCTGGCTCACCCCGCTCATCCCGCGTCGGCGCTCCGGTCCGCGCGGCCCGCTGCCTCGGTGCCGGTGCCGCCGGCTTCTGGGGCCCCGGCCGCGCGCTCAGGTGAGGGCCAGCACGTACGCCACCCCCGCCGCCGCGGAGGCGCCCGTGCGGACGTGGTTCCACGCCGTCCACTCACGCACGTAGACGGGCCACCGGCGGGCCGCCTCCGCGGTGCCGGGATCCAGCCCGAGCAGCGCGGTGTTGCGCGGCACATGAACGGCCGCCGTGACCCCGAACGACCCGACCAGATACAGCGCGCTGCCCAGCAGCAGCTCCACCGCGGCTCCCTCCGGCCACAGCACGAACGTCACCACGGCGATCACCGCGGCCAGCCCCGCCGTCCCGAGGAACAGCAGCATGAAGGCCGGCCGCACCGCCGCCCTGTTGACCGCGTTCATCGCGGCGACCCCCTGCGCGGGCGGCAGCGCGGCGAGCCCCCGCATGACGAAGGCGGAGAAGGCGTAGAAGGCGCCGGCCGTCATACCGGTCCCGAGCGCACCCAGCACCGTCAGCACGAAGTACGGTCCCTCGGTCATGTCCTGTCAGCTCCCACCCGTCGAGTCGTTGTCCGCCCGGCACCGCCGGCCGTCGATCACCCCAGTCAACCTCCGCCCGCGTGGCGCCGACCATGGTCCAGCGGCGCGTGCGCATACGCGGGCGTCCAGGCGGGAGGACCGGCGGCTGACGCATCATGGGCGGGTGCGACTGGAAGCGATCACCTGGGACAGGCTCGGCGACCTGCTCGCCGAGCGCGTGCTCGACCTCGCGCCCGTCGACGGATCCGCCTGGCCGCGTGTCGCCTTCGACGGCGCGCCGGCCGCCCGCCCCGGCGACCTCGCCGAGCGGGTCTCCGAGGCGCTGCGCGTCCGCGGCCGCCCCGCCCTCGCCGTCGGCACGCAGGGCTTCCTGCGCCCCGCCTCGCTGCGCCTGGAGCACGGACGTCAGGACGCCGATTCCTACTACAGCGGCTGGCACGACACCGGTGCCCTCTGGCGCGAGGTCTTCGACCCGCTCGGGCCCGGTGGTGACGGGCGCGTCCTGCCCGACCTGTGGGACCCGGTCACCGATCGCGCCACCCGCAGCCCCTATGCCACCCTGCCGCCCGGCGGGGCGCTGCTGCTGCACGGCCCCTTCCTGCTGCACCACTGGTTCCCCCTCGATCTGAGCGTCCACGTGCGCCTCGGTCCCGGCGCCCTGCGCCGCCGCACCCCCGAGGCCGAGCGGTGGACCCTGCCCGCGTTCGAGCGCTACGACGAGGAGACCGATCCCTCCGGCACCGCCGACGTCCTGGTGCGCGCCGACGATCCACGCCATCCCGCCTGGAGCGGCTGAAGCGCCCGGCCGACACGGCCCTGCACTCCGTGCACTCCCACCCCTTTTATATGCGCGCGCATACAACTACGCTGTCGCCATGACGATCTCCTCCGGCGCTTCCGCCGACGCCACCGCTGCCCGTACCTCCGCGCTCGCCTTCGACGAACCGGTCCGTGCCCTGCTGGACGGCAAAAACTTCGCCTCCGTCGCCACGCTCGGCCCTGACGGCGCCCCGCAGAACTCCGTGGTGTGGATCAAACGCGAGGGGGACACCGTGCTCTTCTCCTCCGTGGACGCACGCCAGAAAGTGCGCAACCTCCGCCGCGACCCCCGGATCAGCCTGTCCGTCTACGACCTCGCCGACCCGTACACCTCCGTGGAGATCCGCGGCATCGCCGAGATCGTCCCCGACGACGAGAAGAGGCTTCCGCGCGAGCTGTCCCACAAGTACCTCGGCATCGATCCGCCCGCCGAGAAGGAGGAGGAGACGCGCGTCATCATTCGTGTCGTGCCGCGGAAGATCGTGGGCTTCTCGGTCTGAGCGGGCCCGACCGCCCTCAGAGCCAGCCGCTGCGCCGGAAGCCCCGGTGGAGTGCCAGGCAGGCGGCGGCTATCACGCCGATGACCAGACCGTAGCCGTACCGCCAGTGCAGTTCCGGCATGTGGTCGAAGTTCATGCCGTACACGCCGCACACCATGGTGGGCACCGCGACGATCGCGGCCCAGGCGGTGATCTTCCGCATGTCCTCGTTCTGCGCGACCGTCACGCGGGCGAGGTGCGCCTGGAGGATGGAGTTGAGCAGTTCGTCGAAGGCGGCGATCTGCTCGGTGGCTCGCAGCAGATGATCCGCGACGTCCCGGAAGTAGGCCTGTATCTCCGGCTGGACCACTCGGGAGGGGCGTACGGCCAGCTCCTCCAGCGGCCGGCCGAGCGGCACCACGGCCCGCCTCAGTTCGAGCAGTTCGCGCTTGAGCTGGTAGATCCGGCCCGGATCGACCCGCGCGCCGTGCTCCGCGAACACCTCCGTCTCGACATGGTCGACGTCCGCCTGGAACGCCTCGATGACACTGAGGAAGTCGTCCACCACGTGGTCCGCGATCGCGTGCAGCACCGTGGACGGACCCTTGGCGAGCTGTGCGGGGTCGGCCTCCAGCCCTTCCCGCAGGGGCCCGAGGGAGCCGTGCATCCCGTGCCGCACGGTGACCACGAAGTCCTGGCCGACGAAGACCATGATCTCGCCGGTGCTCACCACCTCGCTGGTGGCCGTGAGTTCCTCGTGCTCCACGTAGCAGACCGTCTTGAACACGGCGAAGAGCGTCTCCCCGTACCGCTCCACCTTGGGGCGTTGATGAGCCTCGATGGCATCCTCGACCGCCAGCGGATGCAGGTCGAAGAGCTCCGCGACGCCCGCGAACTCCTGGTCCGTCGGCTCGTGCAGCCCCAGCCAGACGAAGCCGGCCCCCCGCTTGCGCATGCGCGTCACGGCCTCGACCGGATCACCGCCCTCGGGGGTGCGGACACCGTCCCGGTACGTCACGCAGTTCACCACCGAGGAACCCAGTGGGGAGCGGGCGGGATGGCTCAGGTCCACACGCGGGCGACGCCGGGCCAGCCGAGCCACCCTGCGCAGAGCACCGACCTTCCCCAGCCCCGTGACCTTCCGTAGATTCCCTGCCATCGTCATCCGCGTCCCCCTCGCGTCGGTCGTCTCGCGCCATGCCTTCCCGCGCCGTGATGCGCCAGTTTGCCAGGCCGGCGGGAGCGGTGGACGCGCCTGTGGAAGGGGAGCGTTCCGCTTTGTTCCCGGCTGTGGACAGGCCGTTCGCACCACACCGGGGCCTGTCCGGGCCCGGTCCGCCCGAGCCCGGCCCGGCCTCGGTCCGGCACCGGTCCGGCATCGGTCCGGGCGGGCCCGCTGCCGCCCCGGGGGAGGCCGCGTCGGAGCGTCGACCGCTTCCGGCAGACCGGACAACTGGGATGATCGCCGCATGACGCGAGCCGACGGATACCTTCTCGACAACCGGCAGGCCGAGGCGGCGGAGCGCTTCGACGCCTTCGCCACCCTCTTCGACCCGACGACGTTCCGGCATTTCCAGGCGCTCGGCGTCGGTCCCGGCTGGCGGTGCTGGGAGGCCGGAGCCGGCGGCACCTCGGTGGTGTCCTGGCTGGCCAAGAAGGTGGGACCGACCGGCCGGGTACTCGCGACCGACATCGACACCTCGCGGGTCGCTCCGGCCGGCCGCCCGCCGGTCGAGGTGCGCGTCCACGACGTGGGTGCGGAGGAGCCGCCGGGGGAGGGCTTCGACCTGGTGCACGCCCGGCTCGTCCTCGTGCACGTCCCGGACCGGGAACACGCGCTGCGGTCCATGGTCGCGGCCCTGCGTCCCGGCGGCCGGCTCCTGATCGAGGACGCCGACCCCGCTCTCCAGCCACTGCTCTGCCCCGACGAGCACGGCCCCGAGCAGCAGCTGGCCAACCGGCTGCGGCACGGCTTCCGCCACCTGCTGACCCGACGCGGCGCCGACCTCGCCTACGGCCGACGCCTCCCGCGCCTGCTCCGGGAGGCCGGGTTGCGCCGTGTGGAGGCCGACGCCTACTTCCCGGTCACCTCGCCCGCGTGCGCCGCCCTCGAATCGGCGACGATCCGTCAGGTCCGCGACCAACTGGTCGGCGCCGGGGTGGCCACGCACGAGGACATCGACCGTCACCTCGCGAACGTCGCCTCCGGCACCATGGACCTCGCGACGGCGCCGATGATCTCGGCGTGGGGGCGCAAGGCGTAGGCGGCAGGCCCCGGGTCCACCGTCCCCGTCCCCGTCCTCGGCCGACGTGGGGGGAGGCACCGCGGACCGGCCGGTTCCCGGCGCGGAGCCGTCCGGCCGACCGCCACCGTGCCCCTGGACGAGGAGGCGCCGACGGCACACCGCCGCCCCCCCCCGGAGCCCCGCCTCCCGGCGCGCACGGCCGTCACTCCGACGACCGCGGAGGTCTCGCGCCCACCCGTGCGACCGCCTCGGCTCCCGCCCGGCACCCCGCGGCGGCCGCCTCCTCGGCCCCCGCGCCGGCCATCAGGGCCGCGAGGAAGGCGCCGGTGAACGCGTCGCCGGCACCGGTACTGTCCCGCGGCGACGCGGGCGCGGCGGGCACGCGCGCACACACGACGCCGGACCGGGCCACCAGGGCCCCCTCCGCGCCCTGTTTGACGATCACCGAAGGCACGTGCCGGCTGAGCTTCGCCGCCGCGTCGGCCGCGCCCGGAAGCCCGGTGAGCAGACATGCCTCGTCCCGGCTGGGCAGCAGCACCTCCACGCCCTCGACCAAACCGAGGAAGCGGTCGACGCCCAGCCTGGCAAGGAATCCCGCCGACGCCGGATCCAGGCTGACCGGCACCCCCCGCGCGCGTGCCGCGGTCAGGGCGACCGACACCAGGGCGCGGCCCGACCCGGAGAACAGGAGATAACCCGACAGGTGCAGCCGGGTCACGCCGTCGAGCAGCGCGTCCGACCAGTCGTCGGGGCCGATCCGCAGCGACGCCCCGCTGTCCGTGAGGAAGGTCCGCTCGGCCGCGGCGCCCAGGTCGACGAGACAGATCACCGTACTCGTCGGCGCCGCCGCGTCGACGACGAGGAGGGGCCGCACCCCGCGGGCCACCAGTTCCCGCTCGTGCCAGACCGCCGCGTCGGCGCCCACCCGCCCCAGCAGCCGTACGTCCCCGCAGCCTCCGTACGCGGCCCAGCACGCCACGTTGGCACCCGCGCCACCGGGCAGCCGGTGGATCGAGGCGGCCGTGTCCGTGCCGACGGCCAGCGGCCCCCGGTGCCGGGCGACGACGTCGGTGACGACGTCGCCGACGACCAGCAGCGCGCCGCCGCGCCCCGCGGTCACGCCCTTGCCCACGCTGCCGCGATCCGTCCCGCCAGACGTACGTTTCCGCGTACCGCCGCCAGGTTGGCGTTCAGCGAGGCGCCGTCCGTGTGCCGAACCAGGTGGTCGAGGAGGAAGGGGGTCACCGCCTGTCCCGTGACCCCCTCCCGCTCGCACGCGTCCAGCGCTTCGGCCAGCACCCGCGCGTGCAGCGCGGGGTCGAGCTGCGCCTCCTCGGGGACGGGGTGGGCGACCACGAGCGCGGACGGCGGCCCGCCGAGCGTGTCCTGTGCCCGCATGGCCGCCGCCACCTGCTCCGGGTCGTCCAGCGTCCAGTCCACCGGATGCCCCGAGTCGGACAGGTAGAAGCCGGGGAAGCGGTCGGTGCCGTACCCGGCCACCGCGACCCCCAGCGTCTCCAGCCGTTGCAGGGTCGCCGGTACGTCCAGGATGGACTTCACGCCCGCGCAGACCACCGTGATCCGGGTGCGGGCCAGCAGGCCCAGATCCGCCGACTCGTCCTGCGTCGCCGTCCACTGGCGGTGAACGCCGCCGAGCCCACCGGTCGCGAAGACCCGTACGCCCGCCAGCGCGGCCAGCAGGGCGGTCGCCGACACGGTGGTCGCCCCGCTCGCGCCGGCCGCCACCGCCAGGGGCAGATCACGGTGGCCGAGCTTGCGGATGCCGGCCTCGTTCGCGACGCACTCCAGCTGCTCCTTGTCGAGGCCCACGTGCGGCCGTCCGTCCAGCACGGCGATGGTCGCCGGTACGGCGCCCTCCCGGCGCACCGCCTCCTCCAGCTCCCGTGCCACCAGCAGATTGCGCGGGCGCGGCAGCCCGTGCGCGATGATCGTGGACTCCAGGGCCACCACGGGACGACGCGCGTCGATCGCCGCCCGTACCTCCTCCGACACCACCAGCACCACGTGCCCGCCTCCTGTCCGTCGGTTCCCTCTCATCCCTGGCGGGCCGGGGACCGGGCCAAACGTCTCGCGGACCCCCGGTGGGCCCTTGCGGCCCGCACGCGGGAGCACCAGCCTGGACACCATGACGGACCACACGACACGTCTCGACCATGTCGTCCTCTGGGTGCGTGACCCGATCGCCGCGGCCGGCTTCTACGAGAAGACCCTCGGTACGCAGCCGCTGCGCGTCACCGAGTACGCCGCGGGGACCGTGAGCTTCCCCTCCGTGCGCCTCAACGACGAGACCATCCTCGATCTGGCGCCGCACTCACTGGCGGATCGCATGAGGGTGGTACCCGGTGCCGACAGCAGCGCTGGCCATCCCGTCAACCACGTCTGCCTGGCACTGTCACCCCACGACTTCGAGGCGCTGCGCGCCCGCCTGGAGGAGCAGGCGGTCCCGGTCTCGGAACTCTCCTACGACTCCTACGGCGCGCGCGGCCCGGCCCGGCGCAGCTTCTACTTCGGTGACCCGGACGGCAACATCATCGAGGCACGGCACTACGGGTGAACCAGCCGGCGCCCCTCGCGGCCGGAGCTCAGAACAGCGGCTCGGGCAGCACGCCCTCCAGGGCGAGAAGCTGCCGCTTGGTGTCCACGCCGCCCCCGAACCCGCCGATGCGGCCACCGCTCTCGACGACCCGGTGGCACGGCACCACGACCGGCAGCGGATTGGCCCCCATGGCCATGCCCACCGCCTGGGCGGCAGCCGGCTGCCCCACCCGGCTCGCCAGATCGCCGTAACCGACGACCGAGCCGTAGGGCACGCCGGAGGCCAGCTCGCGCAGCACCTCCCGGTTGAAGCCCGAGATCAACGACCAGTCCAGCGGCAGGTCGAAGTCACGTCGCGTGCCGGCGAGGTACGCCGTCATCTGCCGTATCGCCTCGGCCAGCAGCGGGGAGCCGGGCGCCTCGACGGGGTCCGCGCCCAAGCGCGCCGCGAGCCGTTCGAGCGCCCGCTCGCGCGTGGCCCCGGTGGCGTGGAACGCGACGTTGACCAGACCGTCGGGGGTGGCGGCCAGCAGCAGCGGACCGATGCCGGTGTCGACGACGGTCCACACGACCTGCTGCGCGTACTGCCCATGGCTGTCCATGCGCCCACCGTACGGCCGGCCACTGACAGAGCCCGGAGCCCCGAGGACGGGAACGCCCCGGGGACCCGGGCCGGGCGCGGGATCACCGGAGGACGGAGCCCTCCGTCCCGCCCACGGCCTCCCGCACCACGTCGGGCCTGTTCGTGATGATCCCGTCGACGCCGTACCCCGCGACCAGCCGGGCGGTGTCCGCGGCGTCGACCGTCCAGGTGTGGACCTCCATCGGCCGGCCGTGCGGCCCCGTGAACGCGTGGACGGACGATACGTAGCTCATCGACAGCGAGCCGTAGGACGGGTTGATCTGGTCGGTGAACTCCGCGTACTCGGGCAGGTCCGACACGGGAGGCGTGCCGAGGAACCCGGTCTTCACGGTGGGCTTGAGGTCGTGGACGGTGCGGATGCTGTCGGCGTCGAAGCTCTGCACGACCAGGCGCCCGGCCACGTGGTGCCGGTCGAGCCAGCCCTCGTTGGCGAGCACCTTGAGCGTCTGCTGCTCGATGCCCGGATACAGTTCCGGACTCTTCAGCTCCAGCAGCAGCTTCTGGTGGTGGTGCTCCAGGCGGTCCACGAACTGCTCCAGGGTCGGCACCCGCGTCCCCGCGTACTCGGAGCCGAACCAGCTGCCCGCGTCCAGTCGCGCGATCTCGGCGGCGGTGAAGTCCCTCACGTTCCAGGGAGCCCGGTCGGGGAACACCTCCTCGACGTCGGTCGTGCGCCGCAGGCTGTTGTCGTGGAGGACGACGAGCCGGCCGTCCTTGGTGCGCTGGACGTCGTTCTCCACCCAGCGGATGCCCAGCTCGGCCGCCTTGTCGACGGCGGCCAGGGTGTTCTCCGGCGCATATCCGGAGGCGCCCCGGTGGGCGATCACCGAGGGCCCGTCGGCGTCACCGCTGTGGGCGGCTCGGGCGTGAGAGAGGGGGGCGATCAGGGCGACCCCCAGGAGCGCGGTGGTCGTGACGGCAACTGCGCGCGCGTGCATGCGTACTCCTCGCGTCGAGCGATCACGGACAGCATCACTGTGACACCGGAGCGTCAACGGGAGAGGGGTGCAGAATGGCCACAGGCTGAATGGAGTCGCTCAACTCCGCTCACCGGGACCGCACAAGTGGGGCAGGCCCGTGATTCTTTGCCGGAGAATCGTTCGACCATTCCGGTGGGAGTCATACTCTCTGCACTCGACCCTGATCGTTCGCGCGGTCCCGGGAGGGGCGCACATCAGGACATCCGGGGCATGACCCCGGAACGTGAGAAGGCGGAAGGGCAGCCGCACATGCAAGGCACGGTCGACGGATTCAACTACGGACTCGTCACACCGCTGGTGGCCTACCTCATGGCCTGCCTCGGCGGTGCCCTCGGGCTGCGCTGCACCACGAGGTCCATGAGGGTCACCCGGTCATGGCGCCCCGGGTGGCTCGCGCTCGGCTCGGCGGCGATCGGCTCCGGCATCTGGACGATGCACTTCATCGCGATGATGGGGTTCACGATCGACCGCACGCCGATCCGCTACGACTGGCTGATGACCTTCGCCAGTCTGGCCGTCGCCATCGTCATGGTGGGCATCGGGATCTTCATCGTCGGGTACCGGGGGGCGCGCGGGACGGCCCTGTTCACCGGCGGCACCATCACGGGTCTGGGCATCGCCTCGATGCACTACCTGGGCATGGCCGGCATGCGCCTGGACGGGCAGCTGACGTACAACACCTTCACCGTCGCCGTGTCCGTCGCCATAGCCATGGCCGCCGCCACGGCCGCCCTGTGGGCGGCCGGACAGGTCCGGGGGTTCCTGTGGAGCGTGGGGGCCAGCCTGGTCATGGGGCTGGCGGTCACCGGCATGCACTACACCGGAATGGCCGCAATGGACGTCCACGTCCACGGCACGACCGATCCGGCCTCCGGCGGATCGCCCGCCGAACTGCTGGCCCCCATGCTGATCGGGCCCCTCGCCTTCCTCCTCCTCGCCGGCGTCGTGGTGATGTTCGACCCGCTGATGGTCACCGGGCAGCCCGCCGACGTCCCACTGGACCGGAAACCGGGCGTCCCCGCACACACCGAGCCGCCGCACAGGACCCGTCACCCCGCGGCCCACCACACCCCGCACCACACCCGCCGCACCCTCGCCCACCGACGCTCCCGCACCCCGCAGAACCGCTGATCCCGACCCGTTGTCAGTGCGGGGTCGTACGGTGGAACCCATGCGGCCCGTCTCTCACATCGAACGCACGGTGGCGCCCTTCGAGGTCGTCAGTCCCTACCAGCCGAACGGCGACCAGCCGGCGGCCATCGCCGAGCTGGCCCGGCGTGTCCAGGCCGGCGAGAAGGACGTCGTCCTGCTCGGCGCCACCGGTACCGGAAAGTCCGCCACCACCGCGTGGATGATCGAGAAGCTCCAGCGCCCGACCCTGGTGATGGCGCCGAACAAGACGCTGGCCGCCCAGCTGGCGAACGAGTTCCGCGAGCTCCTGCCGAACAACGCCGTCGAGTACTTCGTCTCGTACTACGACTACTACCAGCCCGAGGCCTACGTCCCGCAGTCGGACACCTACATCGAGAAGGACTCCTCGATCAACGAGGAGGTGGAGCGGTTGCGCCACTCCGCGACCAACTCGCTGCTCACCCGCCGTGACGTCGTCGTGGTCGCCTCCGTCTCCTGCATCTACGGCCTGGGCACCCCGCAGGAGTACGTGGACCGCATGGTCCCGCTCCGGGTCGGCGAGGAGCACGACCGGGACGAGCTGCTGCGCCGCTTCGTGGACATCCAGTACACGCGCAACGACATGGCCTTCACCCGGGGCACCTTCCGGGTGCGCGGCGACACCATCGAGATCTTCCCGGTCTACGAGGAGCTCGCCGTCCGTATCGAGATGTTCGGCGACGAGATCGAGGCCCTCTCCACGCTCCACCCGGTCACCGGCGAGATCATCAGCGACGACCAGCACCTGTACGTCTTCCCGGCCTCCCACTACGTCGCGGGTCCCGAGCGCCTGGAGCGGGCCGTCAACGACATCGAGAAGGAGCTCACGGAGCGTCTGACCGAGCTGGAGCAGCAGGGCAAGCTCCTGGAGGCCCAGCGCCTGCGCATGCGCACCACGTACGACATCGAGATGCTCCGCCAGATCGGCTCCTGCTCCGGCGTCGAGAACTACTCGATGCACTTCGACGGCCGCCTGCCCGGCTCCCCGCCGAACACCCTGCTGGACTACTTCCCGGACGACTTCCTGCTCGTCATCGACGAGTCGCATGTCACCGTGCCGCAGATCGGCGCCATGTACGAGGGCGACGCCTCCCGCAAGCGGACCCTGGTCGACCACGGGTTCCGGCTACCCTCCGCCCTCGACAACCGGCCACTGAAGTGGGAGGAGTTCCAGGGGCGCGTCGGGCAGACCGTCTACCTGTCGGCCACCCCGGGCACCTACGAGCTCTCCCGCTCGGACGGCGCCGTCGAGCAGATCATCCGGCCCACCGGCCTCGTCGACCCGCAGGTCGTCGTCAAGCCCACCGAGGGCCAGATCGACGACCTCGTGCACGAGATCCGCCAGCGGACCGAGAAGGACGAGCGCGTCCTGGTCACCACGCTCACCAAGAAGATGGCCGAGGACCTCACCGACTACTTCCTCGAGCTCGGCATCCAGGTCCGCTACCTGCACAGCGACGTCGACACGCTGCGCCGCGTGGAACTGCTGCGCGAGCTGCGCGCCGGCGAGTACGACGTCCTGGTCGGCATCAACCTCCTGCGGGAGGGCCTCGACCTGCCCGAGGTCTCCCTGGTGGCGATCCTCGACGCCGACAAGGAGGGCTTCCTGCGCTCCGGCACGTCCCTGATCCAGACCATCGGCCGCGCGGCGCGGAATGTCTCCGGCCAGGTCCACATGTACGCGGACAAGATCACGCCGGCGATGGAGAGGGCCATCGACGAGACCAATCGCCGCCGGGAGAAGCAGATCGCGTTCAACAAGGCGAACGGCATCGACCCGCAGCCGCTCCGCAAGAAGATCAACGACATCGTCGCGCAGATCGCCCGGGAGGACATCGACACCGAGCAACTGCTCGGCTCGGGCTACCGCCAGTCGAAGGACGGCAAGGGTGCCAAGGCACCCGTTCCCGCCCTCGGCGGCCAGGCAGCGGCCGGTCCCAAGGGCAAGGGCAAGGGCAAGGGCAGGAGCAAGGAGACGGCGGTGACCGACCGCCCCGCGGCGGAGCTCGCCGGGCAGATCGAGGACCTCACGACCCGTATGCGGGCGGCCGCCGCGGACCTCCAGTTCGAGATCGCGGCCCGCCTGCGCGACGAGGTCTCCGAGATGAAGAAGGAACTGCGTCAGATGAAGGAGGCCGGTCTGGCCTGACGGCCCGCCCGACACGCACTGTGTTGCAAGACCGACACAAAGTGCGTTCCCGGGTGGGGCACTGTCAGTGCCCCTGCGTAGGCTTCTGGCCAACCGCGGGCGCCGCGGCAACAGGGGACAGTCCGAGAGGGGATCAGCGCGTGACCGTCAATATGACCAAGGGTCAGGCCATCAGTCTGCAGAAGAACGACGGCGGCAGCCTGACGTCGGTGCGCATGGGTCTCGGCTGGCAGGCGGCTCCCCGGCGCGGCCTGTTCGGCTCGCGCACAAGGGAGATCGACCTGGACGCCTCCGCCGTCCTGTTCGCCGACAAGCAGCCCGTCGACGTCGTCTTCTTCCGTCACCTGGTGAGCGACGACGGCTCGGTGCGGCACACCGGGGACAACCTCGTCGGAGGCGTCGGCCAGGGAGGGGACGACGAGGCGATCCTCGTCGACCTCCAGCGCGTCCCGGTCCACATCGACCAGATCGTCTTCACCGTGAACAGCTTCACGGGCCAGACCTTCCAGGAAGTGCAGAACGCCTTCTGCCGCCTGGTCGACGAGACCAACGGCCAGGAGCTCGCCCGCTACACGCTGGCCGGTGGCGGCGCCTACACGGCCCAGATCATGGCCAAGGTGCACCGGGCGGGCCAGGGCTGGGCGATGACCGCGATCGGTTCCCCGGCCAACGGCCGCACCTTCCAGGACCTGATGCCGGCCGTCCTGCCGGTTCTCTAGCAGCCGACACGGACCGGCGGGCGGGGCGGGCGGACGCCGGACGACATCACGAGTGACGCACGAGTGACACAGGGGGACAGGCGATGACGGCTGAGCTGACGCGGGGACAGAACCACCCGCTTCCCCGGGCCAGGCTGGAGATCCGGGTCTCGGCCGGCACGCCGGTCGTGGCCGGCGCCACGCTCGGCGACGAGAACGGCAGGGTCCACGGTGCGGAGTGGGTGGCCCACCCGGGCGCACCCACCCTGCCCGGCCTGGAGGTCTCCCGGCAGGCGGCCGCCGATCACCGTCTCGCGGTGGACCTTGGCGCCGTGCCGGACGCCGTCCACCGGATCAGCGTGCTGCTCGCCCTGCCCGCCGCCGGGACCGGTCCGGCCCGCTTCGGAGCCGTCGCCGCCCCCTTCGTCTCCGTCACGGACCTCGACGGCGGCGAGGTCGCCAGTTACACCCTCACCGGTCTGGAGGCGGAGTCCGCCGTCGTCGCGTTGGAGCTCTACCGACGGCAGGGCGCCTGGAAGGTGCGGGCCGTCGGCCAGGGCTACGCGGGAGGCCTCGCCGAGCTCCTCGCCGACCAGCACCTGCCCCAGGCCCACCAGCTCGCCGGAAGCATCCAGGAGGCGGTGGCCGGCGCCCTGGCCCGTTCCGTGCCGGCACCCCCGGCGCGTACCGCCGACGGCGACCGTTCCCGGCAGACCGCCGCACCGGCGCAGGGCCCGGACTCCGGCGCCGCCGCACCCCAGGGTGCCCCGGGCCCCGTACCACCGGCCTCCCCGTACGACTCCGAGCGCACCCCCGGCCCGCGGGCGGCCGGGGTCCCACCGCAGCAGGGGATGCAGCAGCCGTACCCCGGCGGACCGGGAGAGGCGTCCGCGGCCCCCCGACCACCCGCGCCCGCGGGCGGTGGCCCCGTCGACTACAGCCACCCCCGCCGGCAGAACGCCGCTCCGCCCCCACCGCCGCCGACCGCGCCCCCGGCCGCACCGGGGCGGCCCGCACCGCCCGTAGCGGGCGACGCCACGGGCTGGTCCATGGAGGAGCGGCTCTACAACCAGGTGTGGGGCATGTTCGAGGACCTGGCCCGGTCCACGGCCGCGTACCGCAGCGCGGTGGACTTCGCCGACTCCCGGATGGAGAGGGAACTGGACCAGGTCCTGTCCGACCCGCGCAGCCGCATCGGGGGTCAGGGAGACGCCGCTCGCGAAGCGGCCCGCGCGCGGCACGGTCAGCTCGTGTCCCAGGCCCAAGAGGCCCTCGACCGGGACGTCGCTCAGCTCGCCGCCGAGGCGGAGGTCGTCGAACCCGCCCTGCCGACGGCCTACGCGAGCTGGGACAGCCCTGTCTGGCACGCCTACCGCGTACCGATGGAGATACCCATGGCCCTGCGGCTCGGCGACCTCCGCCTGCCCGAGGCCGAGCGCATACGCATCCCGATGCTGGTCCGGCTGCCGCTGGAGCGCGGGCTGTGGATCGACAGCGGGCGCACCGCCTCGTTCGACGGTTCGTTCGCCGACTCCCACGAGATGCGGCGCCTGGGTCTGGAGACGGCGGTCGCCCACGCGGCGCGGCTGCTCGCCGTGTACCCGGCGGGCGAGTTCACCGTGCACGTCATCGATCCGGCCGGATCGGGGACGCAGGCACTGGCACCCCTGACACAGAGCGGAGTGCTCGCCGCTCCGCCCGCCCTGGGGGCCGCCGGCACCGCGGACGTGCTCGCGCGCCTCACCCAGCGCGTCGACCTGGTGCAGATGGCGCTGCGCGGCGGCGCCCCCGACGCGCTCCCGCCCGGGCTCGACACCTCCCAGCAGCTCCTGATCGTCAACGACTTCCCGCACGGCTTCGACGACCGGGCGGTGAACCAGCTGCGTTACCTCGCGGACGAGGGGCCCGCCGTCGGGGTCCACCTGATGATGGTCGCCGACCGCGAGGACTCGTCCGGGTACGGGCCGCTGCTCGACCCGCTGTGGCGCTCGCTGCTCCGGCTGACGCCGGTGGCCGACGACCACCTCGCCGACCCCTGGGTGGGGCATGCGTGGACGTACGAGCCACCGCTCGTGCCGTCCGGCAGTCAGGTGCTCCGGCAGGTGCTCTCACAGGTCGCCGCCGCCCGCCGTTCGTGGAACCGGTGACCGCGTCCCACCTGGCCTCTTGAGCGTAATTTGCAAATCTCTTTACCTTCCCTTGGGGAATGGGGTACTGTCGTCCGTACGGAGGGGAGTACTCCCTGTCTGTGCGGCGTACCCGTCAATACGGATCAGGCCAGATCCCGGGGCGTCGGCCCGTGGGTTCCGAACGCGTCTAGCGTCCCGGACCCGGGTGGAAGAGACCTCCGGCAGCGACGACGCTGACATCTGCCGTGTGACGTACTGCCGGAGGCGTAGTAGTGGAAGTTTCCATGACCCTGTGGGTCCTGACTGTCGTGGGCCTCGCGGTCCTGATCGGGGCCGACTTCTTCATCGGCCGCAAGCCGCACGACGTATCGATCAAGGAAGCCGGGATCTGGACGGCCGTCTGGATCGCCCTGGCGGGCCTCTTCGGTGTCGGTCTGCTCGTTTTCGGCGGCGGCCAGCCCGCCGGCGAGTTCTTCGCGGGCTTCATCACCGAGAAGTCCCTGAGCGTGGACAACCTCTTCGTCTTCATCCTGATCATGGCGAAGTTCGCGGTGCCCTCGCAGTACCAGCAGCGAGTGCTCCTCATCGGTGTCCTCATCGCCCTGGTCCTCCGGGCGATCTTCATCGCGGCGGGTGCCGCGATCATCGCCAACTTCGCCTGGGTCTTCTACATCTTCGGCGCCTTCCTCATCTACACGGCCTGGAAGCTCATCCAGGAGGCCCGTGCCGACGAGGAGGACGAGGAGTTCGAGGAGAACAAGCTGCTCAAGGCGGCCGAGCGCCGCTTCGGTGTCGCCGACCGCTACCACGGCACCAAGCTGTGGATCGAGCAGAACGGCAAGCGGGTCATGACCCCGATGCTGGTCGTGATGCTCGCGATCGGCACCACCGACGTGCTCTTCGCGCTCGACTCCATCCCGGCGATCTTCGGCCTGACCCAGGACCCGTACATCGTGTTCACGGCGAACGCGTTCGCCCTGATGGGTCTGCGACAGCTGTACTTCCTCCTCGGCGGCCTGCTGAGGAAGCTGGTGCACCTCTCCTACGGTCTGTCGGTCATCCTGGGCTTCATCGGCGTCAAGCTGGTCCTGCACGCCCTGCACGAGTCCGGGGTCCACGTCCCCGAGATCAGCATTCCGGTCTCGCTCGGCGTGATCTGCTCCGTCCTGGTCGTCACCACGATCACCAGCCTCCGCGCCTCCAAGAAGCAGGCCGAGGCGGAAGCCGCGGCCGCCGGGAGCGACGAGGCTCCGAAGGACAGCATCGAGGCATGACCGCGCACGCCCCTGACCGGGCGTAGCGAGCACCACCGGGAGCGGCGGGCGGCGAGGAGCCGTTCGCCGCTTTCGCGTGGGCCGAGAACGGCGGCCGTCCAGGGAGGGTGCCGGCGGGTGAGGCCGTGCGGCGGGCGAGCGGACGCGCCCCGCGTCCCCCGTGACAGCGAGTGCGAGAGAGGTGGCCCTCTGCGACGATCGCCGCATGGTCACCAGTCCCCGGGAGCTGCTCGCACAGTGGACGACCGTCGTGCCCGTGACCGCGGTCGTGCTGCTGGCCTTCACCTGGGGCCGGGATCTGCCCGGCGGGCTCGTCGCTCTCCTGACGGTCGTACTCGCGGTGGCCGTGCTGGCCGCCGTGCACCACGCGGAGGTGGTCGCCCACCGCGTGGGAGAACCCTTCGGGTCCCTGGTCCTCGCGGTCGCCGTCACGGTCATCGAGGTCGCGCTGATCGTGACCCTCATGGCGGACGGCGGCGAGAAGGGCGCGACCCTGGCCAGGGACACGGTCTTCGCGGCCGTCATGATCACCTGCAACGGCGTGGTCGGCCTCAGCCTCCTGGTCGCCTCACTGCGCCACGGCATCGCGGTGTTCAATCCGGAGGGCACCGGCGCCGCCCTCGCGACGGTCGCGACCCTGGCCACACTCAGTCTGGTGCTGCCGACGTTCACCACCAGTGCGCCCGGCCCGGAGTTCTCCACCGTGCAGCTGACGTTCGCCGCGATCTCCTCGCTGATCCTGTACGGCCTGTTCATCGCCACCCTCACGGTGCGGCATCGTGACTACTTCCTGCCGATCACCCGGCAGGGCGAGGTGATCACCTTCGAGGAGCACGCCGACGCCCCCTCCGCCCGTACGGCCCTGCTCAGCCTGGGGTTGCTGGGTCTGGCACTGATCGGCGTCGTCGGCCTGGCGAAGGGGGTCTCGCCGACCATCGAGGAGGGCGTGGCGGCCGCGGGACTGCACCACGCCGTCGTCGGCGTCATCATCGCCCTGCTGGTGCTGCTCCCCGAGACCATCGCCGCGGTGCGGTCCGCACGCCGCGACCGGGTGCAGACCAGTCTCAACCTGGCCCTCGGCTCGGCGATGGCGAGCATCGGCCTGACCATCCCGGCGGTCGCCCTCGCGTCCGTGTGGCTGTCCGGGCCGCTGGTGCTGGGCCTGGGTTCCACCCACATGGTGCTGCTCGCCCTGACGGTCGTGGTGGCCTCGCTGACCGTCGTGCCGGGCCGTGCGACGCCCTTGCAGGGAGGCGTCCACCTCGTGCTGTTCGCGGCGTATCTGGAGCTGGCGATCAACCCCTAGGCACGCGTGGGCTCGGAGCGAGGAGGAAGCGGCGGGGGCGGGCGGCGGTTCAGCAGGTGACGGTGCCGCGCCGACCGGGGCCGTCGGCGGACCCCGCCGTGGGGGAGCGGGCAGAGTTCCGGTAGCCGGGGGCAGGGCAGTCACCGCGACGCGGTCGCCGGGCGGGTACGCGATCGGCGTCGTGCGGGGAGGGTACGGGCGGCCGGGTCGCCGGTGCACCGTGATAGACCGGGGGCCGAGCGGCGGTCGCTTCAGGGCTGCCGTACCCCGAACGGACCGGAGGAACCGTGCCCCGCACCCTGGCCAACGCCCCGATCATGATCCTCAACGGCCCCAACCTGAACCTGCTGGGTCAGCGGCAGCCCGAGATCTACGGCTCCGACACCCTCGCCGACGTGGAGGCCCTGTGCGCGAAGGCGGCGGCGGTGCACGGCGGGACGGTGGACTTCCGCCAGTCCAACCACGAGGGCGAACTGGTCGACTGGATCCACGAGGCGCGGACGAACCACTGCGGGATCGTGATCAACCCCGCCGCCTACTCGCACACGTCCGTCGCGATCCTGGATGCGCTCAACACCTGTGACGGCCTGCCGGTGGTGGAGGTCCACATCTCCAACATCCACCAGCGCGAGTCGTTCCGGCACCACTCCTACGTCTCCCAGCGCGCGGACGGAGTGATCGCGGGGTGCGGCGTCCAGGGCTACGTCTTCGGCGTGGAGCGGATCGCGGCGCTGGCCGGGGAGGGGCGGGCCCGGACCTGAGACGCCGGGCCGTCGCCCGGAGTCGGGGCCCTGCGGCGCGCACCCTCACGGCCGGCGGACGCGGAACGCGCGCAGCTCACCAGCCTCGTGCGTGCCATTCCGGCAGCCGGGGCCGCTCCGCGCCGAGGGAGGTGTCCTTGCCGTGTCCCGGGTAGACCCAGGTCTCGTCCGGGAGCGCGTCGAAGATCTTGGTCTCCACGTCGTGGATCAGGCTCGCGAACGCCTTCGCGTCCTTGTGGGTGTTGCCCACACCGCCCGGGAAGAGGCAGTCCCCCGTGAACACATGGGGGTGCCCGTGCGGGTCGTCGTACACCAGGGCGATGGACCCCGGCGTGTGCCCGACCAGGTGGCGCGCGGTGAGCTCCACCTGCCCCACCCGGATCGTGTCCCCGTCGTCGACCAGGACGTCGGTCGGCACGGGAATGCCCTCGGCGTCGTGGCGGCCGGCGTGGGTTCGGGCGCCGGTGGCCGCGACGACCTCGGCCAGCGCCTGCCAGTGGTCCCCGTGCCGGTGCGTGGTGACGACGGACGCGATGCCGTCGGCACCGATCGTCCCCAGCAGGGTGTGCGCGTCGTTGGCCGCGTCGATCAGCAGTTGCTCGTCGGTGGCCCGGCAGCGCAGCAGATAGGCGTTGTTGTTCATCGGGCCGACCGCGACCTTGGTGATCATCAGGTCCTTGAGCTCGTGCACGTCGGCGGGTCCGCCGACCCTCACCTCTCCGCTGTACGTCATGACCGCCAGCCTAGCGCCGGGAGGCGGTCCGAAGACCGCCTCCCGGGAGCTACAGGGGAGGCAGCGACGGCAGTCGGCCCCCTTCGACCGTCAGCGCGGTCCCCTCGCGACGTCCCGCCAGCCAGCCGAGCAGGTCGGCCGGGCGCCCGGCGACGGTCACCCGTGGAGCACCCGCCTCGCGACCCGTGCTCCACGCGTGCGTGCCGTCCGTGAGCCGGGTGGGGGGCACGTCCGGGTGCCCGGCGAACCGGTCGGCGAGGAACGCGGTCTCCCGCTCGGTGAACTCCGCCGGGAGATCCTCCAGCTCGTACCCGATGCCCAGGTCCACGTGGTGCAGCTCCACCTCGACCCACCGCCGGAACGGGATGCGGGACGCCGAGTCGGTGACCCCGTTGCGCAGCGCCACCGTGCGCGACCAGTCGGCGGGCACGGCCGCTGCCGCCTGGAAGCGGGCCCCGCTCTCGCGTACGTCGGCGAGCTGCACGTCGAGGGGGCGCGGGGCGTCGCGTGCGATGTCGGCGTCCCGGGCCTCTGCCGAGGCGTACATGGGGCGTCCTTCGAAGACGTTGACGAGGGCGTCCGCGTTCCGGGCGAGGTGGGCGAGGACGTGGCCGCGGCTCCAGCCCGGCAGCCGTGACGACTCCGTCACGGACGCGTTGTCCAGTTTCCCGACCGCGGTGAGCAGCCGCTCGGTAGCGTCACGTACAGACGCCAGGTCATGCGCGTGATCAATCATGGTGCTGACCCTAGACCGCGCCACACCTTCGGGTGAAGGTGACGGACGACGCCCGCTAATCGAATGCACGTGCTATATGGTCGGATGCGGCGTCGGGCATGCTGGACAGTCGGGGTTTGTTGACGACTGGTGAATCGACCGGCGTTGTCAGTGGCTCCCCCTAGTCTGGGAAAGACGGGGGCCCCGCCCCTGTCACCACTCTCAAGAAAGGTGCGGACCGGCGTGGCCGACCGTCTCATCGTCCGTGGCGCGCGCGAGCACAACCTGAAGAACGTCTCGCTCGACCTGCCTCGCGACTCGCTCATCGTCTTCACGGGCCTGTCCGGGTCGGGCAAGTCCTCCCTGGCCTTCGACACCATCTTCGCCGAGGGCCAGCGGCGCTACGTGGAGTCGCTCTCCTCCTACGCCCGGCAGTTCCTCGGCCAGATGGACAAGCCCGACGTCGACTTCATCGAGGGCCTCTCCCCGGCGGTCTCCATCGACCAGAAGTCGACCTCCCGGAACCCGCGCTCCACGGTCGGCACCATCACCGAGGTGTACGACTACCTGCGCCTGCTCTTCGCGCGCATCGGCAAGCCGCACTGCCCGCAGTGCAGCCGGCCGATCTCGCGCCAGTCTCCGCAGGCCATCGTCGACAGGGTCCTGGAGCTGCCGGAGGGCAGCCGCTTCCAGGTGCTGTCGCCGCTGGTGCGCGAGCGCAAGGGCGAGTTCGTCGACCTCTTCGCCGACCTCCAGACCAAGGGCTACTCCCGCGCGCGGGTGGACGGCGAGACCGTCCAGCTCTCCAGCCCGCCCACGCTCAAGAAGCAGGAGAAGCACACCATCGAGGTGGTCGTGGACCGCCTCACGGTGAAGGACACCGCCAAGCGCCGCCTCACCGACTCCGTGGAGACCGCCCTCGGCCTGTCCGGCGGCATGGTCGTGCTCGACTTCGTCGACCTCCCCGAGGACGACCCCGAGCGCGAGCGCATGTACTCCGAGCACCTGTACTGCCCGTACGACGACCTGTCCTTCGAGGAGCTGGAGCCCCGCTCCTTCTCCTTCAACTCGCCCTTCGGCGCCTGCCCCGACTGCTCCGGCATCGGTACGCGCATGGAGGTCGACGCCGAGCTGATCGTCCCGGACGAGGACAAGTCGCTCGACGAGGGCGCCATCCACCCCTGGTCGCACGGGCACACCAAGGACTACTTCGGCCGCCTCATCGGTGCCCTCGCGGACGCGCTGGGCTTCCGGACGGACATCCCCTTCGCGGGTCTCCCGCTGCGCGCCCGCAAGGCCCTGCTCAACGGCCACAAGACCCAGGTCGAGGTCCGCTACCGCAACCGGTACGGCCGCGAGCGCCGCTACACCACGGCCTTCGAAGGCGCGATCCCCTTCGTCAAGCGCCGGCACAGCGAGGCCGAGAGCGACTCGAGCCGCGAGCGCTTCGAGGGCTACATGCGCGAGGTGCCCTGCCCCACCTGTGAGGGCACGCGCCTGAAGCCCCTCGTCCTCGCGGTCACCGTCATGGGCAAGTCGATCGCCGAGGTCTCGGCGATGTCCATCAGCGACTGCGCGGACTTCCTGGGCGAGCTGAAGCTCAGCGCCCGCGACAAGAAGATCGCCGAGCGCGTGCTGAAGGAGGTCAACGAACGGCTGCGCTTCCTGGTCGACGTCGGCCTGGACTACCTCTCGCTGAACCGCGCGGCGGGCACCCTCTCCGGCGGCGAGGCCCAGCGCATCCGCCTGGCCACCCAGATCGGCTCCGGCCTCGTCGGCGTGCTCTACGTCCTCGACGAGCCGTCCATCGGCCTGCACCAGCGCGACAACCACCGGCTGATCGAGACCCTGGTCCGGCTGCGCGACATGGGCAACACGCTCATCGTCGTCGAGCACGACGAGGACACCATCAAGGTCGCCGACTGGATCGTCGACATCGGCCCCGGGGCCGGTGAGCACGGCGGCAAGGTGGTGCACAGCGGCTCCGTCAAGGAGCTGCTCGACAACACCGAGTCGCAGACCGGCGCCTACCTGTCCGGCAGGAAGGCCATCCCGCTGCCCGAGATCCGGCGCCCGCTCGACCCGTCCCGGCGCCTGACCGTGCACGGCGCCCGGGAGAACAACCTCCAGGACATCGACGTGTCCTTCCCGCTCGGCGTGTTCACGGCGGTCACCGGCGTCTCCGGCTCCGGCAAGTCGACCCTGGTCAACGACATCCTGTACACGCACCTGGCCCGCGAGCTGAACGGGGCACGGAGCGTCCCCGGCCGGCACACGCGCGTGGACGGCGACGACCTCGTCGACAAGGTCGTCCACGTCGACCAGTCGCCCATCGGCCGCACCCCGCGGTCCAACCCGGCGACGTACACCGGCGTCTTCGACCACGTCCGCAAGCTGTTCGCCGAGACGACCGAGGCCAAGGTCCGCGGCTACCTGCCGGGCCGGTTCTCGTTCAACGTCAAGGGCGGCCGCTGCGAGAACTGCGCGGGCGACGGCACGATCAAGATCGAGATGAACTTCCTCCCGGACGTCTACGTACCGTGCGAGGTCTGCCACGGCGCCCGGTACAACCGGGAGACCCTGGAGGTCCACTACAAGGGCAAGTCCATCGCCGACGTCCTGAACATGCCGATCGAGGAGGCGACCGACTTCTTCGAGGCGGTCCCCGCGATCTCCCGCCACATGAGGACCCTCAAGGACGTCGGCCTCGGATACGTCCGGCTCGGCCAGTCCGCGACCACTCTGTCCGGCGGCGAGGCGCAGCGCGTCAAGCTCGCCAGCGAGCTGCAGCGCCGTTCCACCGGGCGCACGGTCTACGTCCTGGACGAGCCGACCACGGGCCTGCACTTCGAGGACATCAGCAAGCTGCTGACCGTCCTGTCCGGCCTGGTCGACAAGGGCAACACGGTCATCGTCATCGAGCACAACCTCGACGTGATCAAGACCGCGGACTGGGTCGTCGACATGGGCCCCGAGGGTGGCGCCGGCGGCGGTCTGGTGGTCGCCGAAGGCACGCCCGAGCAGGTCGCGGGCGTCCCCGCCAGCCACACCGGCAAGTTCCTGCGGGACATCCTCGACGCCGACCGGATCAGCGACGCCCCCGTGAAGACCCCGCGCAAGGCGGCGGCGAAGACGGTGGCAGCGAAGGCCACCGCGAAGAAGACCGCCACCAAGGCGGTCACGGGCACGGCGGCCAGGAAGACCGCCACCAAGGCGGTGACGGGTACGGCGGCGAAGAAGACCGCCACCAAGGCGGCCAAGAAGACCACGACCCAGGCGGACAAGCCCGCCGCGAAGAAGACGGCGCGGACGAGCAAGGCCTGACCCCGCGCCGATCCGGGTGCGCGCAGTGCGCCCGGCCCTCCGGCACAGCGACGCGCCGGGTCCCACGGACGATTCCGCGGGGCCCGGCGCGTCGTGCGCGCAGCCTCCCGGCTCAGGCGCCCACCGGCTCCACGAACTGCATGTCGAGCTGGATCTTCACCACTTCGCCGAGCAGTCCCGGGGCGAAGTCCAGGCCGAACTCGCTGCGCCGGATCTCACCCGTCGCCTCGAACCCGGCGTGCCGTCCGTCGCCGCCGGGCAGGGCTCCCAGCCCTCCGAACTCCACGGCGAACGTCACCGGACGCGTCACGTCGCCGATGGTCAGCTCGCCCTCCATGGTCCAGTCCTCGCCCTCGCCCGACACGCGGGACGAGCGGAAGGTCATCGTCGGCCGCTTCTCCACGTCGAGCAGGTCGGAGGCGCGCACGTGCGCGTCCCGGTCGGTGTTCCCGGTGTCGATGGTGGCCAGGTCGATCGTCGCGGACACCCGGACGTCCTCGACCCGCTCGCCCACGAACAGTTCGGCCCGCACACCGGTGAAACGTCCCCGCACCTTGGCGATGCCGAGGTGGCGGATGGTGAAGTTCACGGCGGAGTGGAGCGGGTCCAGGGCCCACTGACCGGCGACGAGGGGCAGGGGAGAGGTGACGGTACGGGCGGTAGCGGTTGTGTCATTCGTCATGCCCTCCACCCTGGGCGCACCGCTCCTTCGCAGGGAGACCGGCCCGAGCGTGGTAGTCGCAGGGCCACCCTCGGAACTCCGCCCCTTGGTACGTTCCAGACGTGAGCGACAACGAGTTGGGCACGTTCCTGCGGACCTGGCGCGAGTCCGTCACCCCGGTCGAGGTGGGGCTGCCGGCCGGCCCCCGCCGCCGCACCCCCGGCCTGCGCCGCGCCGAACTGGCCACGCTGGCCGGCGTCAGTGTCGAGTACCTCACCCGGCTGGAACAGGGGCGGGACCGCAACCCGTCCGCCCAGGTACTGGGCGCCCTCGCCGACGCCCTGCACTTGTCCCTGCGGGACCGGGTGCTGCTGCGCCGGCTGACCAAGGAGGCCGACGGAGGCGACCCGCTGCTGTGTGCCGCGGCCCCCTCGCTCGGCCGGACCGCGCGCCCCACCGTGCGGGCGGTTCTGGACCGTCTGGAGCCCACCCCCGCCGTGGTCCTCAAGTGGATCGGCGACGTGCTGGCCCACACCGCTGGCTACGCGCGGCTGGTCGGCCCGATCGGGCTGCTCGACGAGGAACGCCCCAACCTGCTCCGGTACCTGTTCACCGACGAGCGCTCCCGCGCCGCCTACCCGGACTGGGACCGCATGGCCGACGACCTGGTCGCGCAGCTCCGGCACGAGGCCCCGCTGCGGGACCCGTACGTCACGGAACTCGCCGACGAGCTTACCGTGACGGTCGGAGCGCCCTTCACCGACCGGTTCGCCGACCTGGGCGTGGCGCCTCGGCGGGTGGGGACGCAGCACGTCGAGCACCCGGAGGCCGGGCCGCTGCGGTTGCTGCACGAGACGCTCGCGCTGCCCGAGGAGGGCCAGCGGATCGTCGTACACCTGCCCGCGGACGACGCCACGGCCGCCGCCCTGGACCGGCTCAACGGCCGTCGGCCCGGCGCCCTGCGCGCGGTACGACCGGCGGGCTGACCCGGACGTCGTCCAGAGCGCGTCCATCCGACCGGACCCGCAACCGATTCCGCCCGCGCGACCGGACACGGCACCCTCGCCCATGGGACCGGCTCCGGCCCGCCGTCACCCTGCCACTTCGTGGGCGTACGGAGGTTCGGCGCCCGCCCGGGAGCAGGTGACCGCGGCCGCCCGGGCGGCGAAGCCCAGCAACTCGGCCCAGCCGTCCGCCCCCAAGGCGGCCACGGCGTCGCCGTCGAGGGCGTCCCGGGCCGCGAGGCCGTGCAGCAGCGCCGCGTTCACCGTGTCGCCCGCACCGATCGTGTCCACCACTTCGACCCGCCGGCCCGGCACCGCGTGCTCACCCCCGTCGCGGGTGAACGCCGTCAGCCCTGCCCCGCCCCGGGTCACCACGACGGCTGCCGGGCCCGCGGCCAGCCACTCCCGCGGGGTGCCACCGAGCCACTCGGCGTCCTCGGCGGACAGCTTCAGCAGGGACACCCACGGCAGCCAGCTCCGGAACCGGGCCCGGTAGGCGTCCGGGTCGGGGATCAGGCCGGCCCGGATGTTCGGGTCCAGCGCGGTGAAGACGCCCCGCTCGGCCGTCTCGCGCATCAGCTCCTCGTACGCGCTCGCCCCGGGCTCCAGTACCAGCGAACAGGTGCCGAACGACACCGCGCGAGTACCGTCCGGCAGCGTGCCGGGCTTGGTGAACAGCCGGTCGGCCGACCCCTCCACGTAGAACGAGTACGCGGCCGAACCGTCCGGGTCCACCGAGGCCACGGCGAGTGTCGTCGGCTCGGGGCCGCGCTGTACCGGCGAGACGTCCACGCCGGTCGCGCGCAGCCGGTCCAGCAGCGCCTCGCCGAAGGCGTCGTCCGACACGCGGGAGCAGAAGGCGGTGGGGGAGCCGAGGCGGCCCAGGGCGACGGCCGTGTTGTACGGTCCGCCGCCGAGCGCCGGCCGTAGCGCGGCGAGGGCGCCCGTGCCCTGCGGTACCAGGTCGATCAGTGCCTCACCGGCGACGACGATCACTGCGCGTTCCTCTCGTGGGCCCCGGTGGGGGACTGTTCGGTGGGTTCGGACCGCTCGGCACACCCGCACGAGGTGCGGTGCACGAAGGCGCAGGGCAGCCGGACGGTCCGCGCGGGCCGCTCCGGTGCGGCGAGGCGCTCCAGCAGCAACCGGACGGCCCGGGCGCCGATCTCCCTGCTGGGCTGTGCCACGGCGGTGAGCCGGGGGGAGAAGAGGTCCGCCCAGGCGAAGTCGTCGAAGCAGCACAGGGCGAGGTCACCGGGGACGGCCAGGGCGCGCTCCCGCAGGGCACGCAGCGCGCCGATGGTCATCGCGTTGTTGGCGGTGACCAGGGCGGTGGGCGGCACCGCCAGGGACAGCAGGGCCGCCGCGGCCCGTTCGCCGCCGGTGGCCTCGGAGTCGCCGTGGACCAGGAGCCGTTCGTCGTAGGGCAGCCCGGCGGCGGCGAGGCCGTGCCGGTACCCGGTGATCCGCTCGCGCGTCGTGCTGAGCCCCGGGCGGCCCGCGACCAGGCCGATCCGGCGGTGGCCGAGCCCCGCTAGATGGGTGACCAGCCGGGTCGTGGGCTCCGCGCTCTCCGCGCAGACCTGGTCGAAGAGCGCCGCGCCGGCGCCCTCGGGGGTGTCGACGACCCGGTCGAGGAACACGCTCGGCACGCGGTGGCGGCCCAGGTAGGCGAGGAGGTCGCGCGGGTCGGCGGAGGGGGCGACGATCATGCCGTCCACGCGCCGCTCGTGCAGCAACTGGACGACCTTGCGCTCGTGCGCCGGGTCGTCGTGCGGATCGGCGATGAGGAGGCTGTAACCGTGCTCCAGCGCGGCGGCCTCGACGCCCTGGAGGATCTCCGTGAAGTACGGGTTGCTGATCGCCGACACGGCGAGCCCGATCGAGCGGGTGCGGGAGGTGACCAGGGAGCGGGCGAGGGTGTTGGGCGTGTAGCCGAGCTCCTCGATGGCGTCCAGGACCGCCCGGCGGGTGTGCGGCCGCACCGGACGGGTGTTGTTGAGGACGTGCGAGACGGTCGCCACGGAGACGCCCGCGCTCCGTGCGACGTCGGTCATGGTCGCCATCGGCGGATCCTCTCCATGTCGGTCCCGGCGTCTGCCGCGCCCGGTTCCTCGTGGCGTGCTCCGCCAGGTGCCTCCATGCCTGCCCTCCCGGCGCGCTGCTGGGGACCGTATCCCATCGTGCGCAGGCACGTAAACGTTTGCGCAAGCGTTTACGCGCCTGTTCCGTCCCGCGTCCGTCCCGACGACCCACCCGGAGGGTGGAAGTCCGGCGCCGGATATCGTCGGCCTGCACATCCCCCGACCAGTGGAGATCTCCCATGCCCGGCCGTCCCGCCCCGAGCCGCCGTACCGTCCTGCGCTCGGCGGCCGCCGCGCCCGTCGCCGGTCTCGGTCTCGCCGCCTGCTCGCCGGGCGACGACGGCGCGGCGCCCGCCAGGCCGACCGCGCCCGTCGATCTCGGTGCGGAGGGGGCGGTCGCCGAGGGGGAAACCAAGCTCTACCGGGACGAGAACGTGGTCGTCAGCCGGGGCGGCGACGGCGCCCTGAAGGCGTTCAGCACGGTCTGCACGCACGCGGGGTGCCCCATCAAGAAGCTGGAGGGGGCGAAACTCGTCTGCCCCTGTCACGGCAGCGAGTTCGACGCCCGGTCCGGCGAGGTGCTGCACGCCCCGGCGACCGTCGCGCTCATCGAGCTGCCGGTCGAGGTGAAGCAGGGCCGGATCGTCGTGAGCCCGGGAACCTGACCGACCAGGGCCGTCCGGGCCCCGGCCGCCTCAGGTGCCCCGCCCCGCGTGACCGCTTCGCCCGGCCCGCGCCGCTGCCCACGCGGGTGCCGTCCCCTCAGTCCCACTCCCACTCGATCCCCAGCAGCCCCGACCGCACCCGCGGCTCGACGAGGTGCACGGAGTGGTGGGGGCCGCTGAGGCGCAGTTCCTGTCGGCCGCCGCGCGGAGCCGCCGGCGAGTGCTGCGTGAACCGGTGGCAGCGGGCCGGCAGAGCCGCGGTGTCGAACCGCACCTGCAACGCGTACTGCCCGCCGACCGAGCCGAACCCCCGGACGTACTCGCGTGACACTCCCGCCGTGCCGTCCTCGACCCCGTAGCGGAAGAGGTAGGTGTCCCCGGCCCGCAGACGCGTGTCGAAGAGCAGCTCCGTCACGAGGACACCGGTGTCGTGGTGGGTGCGGACACGTCCCGTGCGGCAGTTCTCCAGCGCGTGGACGGTCATCCGTGCGGGGGCGCACCCCGGGTCACCGTGGTGGACGGCGACGAAGCGGTCGACACCGTCGCGGTGGGCGCGGACGATGTGGTGCGACTCGCGGCCGGCGAGCTCGCGCCGCGACCCCACCCGGATGCGCTCGTGGTGCCCGAGGCTGTGCACGCCGCCGTCCGACCGCAGGTGGTCCAGCTCGGCCAGCAGCCCGTCCAGGACGCAGGAGGCCTCCAGATGGGCCCGGTAGGAGCGGGCCGCGGGCCGCCGCGCCAGGGTGTCCTCGTCCGTCTCGGCGAGCAGACGTATCAGCGACTCCTCGGGCAGCTGGAGTATCTCCTCCAGTGCCCGCACGGCCCGCAGCGACTCCGGGCGCTGCGGGCGCCGGGCACCCTGCTGCCAGTAGCTCAGGCTCGTGACGCCCACCTTCACCCCGCGGCGCGACAGATGGTGCTGCACGCGCTGCAGGGGCAGACCGCGAGCGGCGATCGCGGCGCGCAGGGCCACGTGGAAGGGGCCACCGCGCAGGACCGAGTCCAGTTCCGCGGTGGCGACGTCCAAGGGCTGGGTGGCGTGCGGCATGCGGGGGCCTTCCTGTGAAGTTCACGACGGCTGGTCAGACCGTTCGGCGCGGATCGACCGGAGCCGCCCCCCGGTCGCGGCGCAGAGGTCTTCACATCCGCACGCCGCGCATCGAGGCCCCGAGTCCCCCCGCATTGAAGCGTGTTGATCTAGTCCCGACAACACCTGACGTCCCACCCCGACGCGCTCCTGGCCGAGAACGCACCGGCCCGGCTCCCCAGGGGCACACGGTGTGACCGACCGGCCCCGGACCGTCTTCCCCCGGCCCCGGACCGTCTCCCTCCTGGGCCTGGGACCGTCTTACCCCCGGCCTGGGACCGTCTTCTCCCCCCGACCCCGGACCGTCTTCCCTCGGCCCCGTGGCCGGTCGTGTGCAGAGGCCCCTCCCGGTCGTGCGCAGAGGCCCTACCGGTCGTCCGCACAGGTCTCACCCGTTCGTCCACAGGGCCCAGCCAGGGCCCAGCGCCGTCGTCCACACGGCCTCGCGCCGTCGTCCACAGCCTCGTCGGAGTGTCGGCCCCCGCCAGTAGGGTGTGAGTCATGGCCGACCCCTCCAGCTACCGCCCCAAACCGGGAGAGATCCCGGACACCCCGGGGGTGTACAGGTTCCGTGACGAGCACCGCAGGGTGATCTACGTCGGAAAGGCGAAGAGCCTGCGCCAGCGCCTGGCGAGCTACTTCCAGGACCTGGCGAACCTCCACCCCCGCACCCGCACCATGGTCACCACCGCCGCGTCCGTGGAATGGACGGTCGTGTCCACGGAGGTCGAGGCGCTGCAGCTGGAGTACTCCTGGATCAAGGAGTACGACCCCCGGTTCAACGTGAAGTACCGCGACGACAAGAGCTACCCGTACCTCGCGGTGACCATGAACGAGGAGTTCCCGCGCGTGCAGGTGATGCGCGGCCAGAAGAAGAAGGGCGTGCGCTACTTCGGCCCGTACGGGCACGCCTGGGCGATCCGCGACACGGTCGACCTCCTGCTGCGCGTCTTCCCGGTGCGCACCTGCTCCGCGGGGGTCTTCAAGAACGCCACCCGTACCGGCCGCCCCTGCCTCCTCGGCTACATCGGCAAGTGCTCGGCGCCGTGCGTCGACCGGATCTCCCCCGACGACCACTGGGACCTGGCCGACGAGTTCTGCGACTTCATGGCCGGCCGTACGGGCACCTACCTGCGCCGCCTGGAGCGGCAGATGGCCGACGCGGCCGAGGAGATGGAGTACGAGCGGGCGGCGCGCCTGCGGGACGACATCGGGGCCCTGAAGAAGGCGATGGAGAAGAGCGCGGTCGTGCTGGCCGACGCGACCGACGCCGACCTGATCGCGGTCGCCGAGGACGAGCTGGAGGCGGCCGTCCAGATCTTCCACGTGCGCGGCGGACGCGTGCGCGGCCAGCGCGGCTGGGTCACGGACAAGGTGGAGGAGATCACCACCGGCGCCCTCGTCGAGCACGCCCTCCAGCAGCTGTACGGCGAGGAGACCGGCGACGCCGTCCCCAAGGAGGTCCTGGTCCCCGCGCTGCCCGACCCGGTGGAGCCGGTCCAGCAGTGGCTGACCGACCGCCGCGGGTCCGGCGTGTCCCTGCGCATCCCGCAGCGCGGCGACAAGAAGGCGCTCATGGAGACCGTCCAGCGCAACGCCCAGCAGGCGCTCGTCCTGCACAAGACCAAGCGCGCCTCCGACCTGACGACCCGCTCGCGCGCGCTGGAGGAGATCGCCGAGGCCCTGGACCTGGACAGCGCCCCGCTGCGCATCGAGTGCTACGACATCTCGCACCTCCAGGGCGACGACGTGGTGGCCTCCATGGTCGTCTTCGAGGACGGTCTCGCGCGCAGGAGCGAGTACCGGCGCTTCCAGATCAAGGGGCGGGCCGGAGACACGCAGCTGTGGCACGGCAACGGTCAGGACGACGTCCGCTCCATGCACGAGGTCGTCACCCGCCGCTTCCGCCGCTACCTCGCCGACAAGGAGAGGACCGGCGAGTGGGTGGACGAGAGCGGGACCGACGGAGGGGAATCGGGCGGCGACACTCCGCCGACGGACGGCCCGGCCCTGAAGGACGAGGACGGCCGCCCCAAGCGTTTCGCCTACCCGCCCCAGCTCATCGTCGTCGACGGTGGCCGGCCGCAGGTCGCGGCGGCCCAGCGGGCCCTGGACGAGCTGGGCATCGACGACATCGCCGTCTGCGGCCTCGCCAAGCGGCTGGAGGAGGTGTGGCTGCCCCGCGAGGACGACCCGGTGGTCCTGCCCCGCACCAGCGAGGGCCTGTACCTGTTGCAACGCGTCCGCGACGAGGCCCACCGCTTCGCGATCACCTACCAGCGCGCCAAGCGCGCCAAGCGCTTCCGCTCCAGCCCGCTGGACGACGTGCCGGGCCTCGGGGAGACCCGCAAGCAGGCGTTGATCAAGCACTTCGGTTCGGTGAAGAAGCTGCGGTCGGCGACGATCGACCAGATCTGCGAGGTGCCCGGCATAGGCCGCAAGACGGCCGAGACCGTCGCCGTGGCCCTCGCCGCGGCCACCCCGGCCGCCCCCGCCGTGAACACGGCGACGGGAGAGATCATTGATGACGAGGACGGGGCACCCGAGACGACCGCGGATGCCCCTGGGGAGCCCGTGACCGCGGGCACCCCGGACGAACGACGGGGGCAGGAGAGATGACCGAGCACGAGGCACAGCCCACAGCGGGACGAGAACAGGCCCACCGCACGACCGGTGAGGACCCGGGCCCGCAGACGGCCGGTTCCGCACCGGGCCAGGACGACGGAGCACAGGTGAGTACGGGCAAGGAAGCAGCCGGGGCGCACGAGGCGGCCATCCCCGAGCTGGTGATCATCTCCGGCATGTCCGGGGCCGGCCGCTCGACGGCCGCCAAGTGTCTGGAGGACCTCGGCTGGTTCGTCGTCGACAACCTCCCGCCCGCGCTGATCCCCACGATGGTGGAGCTCGGCGCGCGGTCACAGGGCAACGTGGCGCGGATCGCGGTCGTCGTCGACGTCCGCGGCCGGCGCTTCTTCGACAATCTCCGCGAGTCCCTCGCGGACCTGGACGCGCGCGGTGTCACCCGCAGGATCGTCTTCCTGGAGTCGTCCGACGAGGCACTGGTGCGCCGCTTCGAGTCGGTGCGCCGCCCGCATCCCCTCCAGGGCGACGGCCGCATCGTCGACGGCATCGCCGCCGAGCGGGAGCTGCTGCGCGAGCTGCGCGGCGACGCCGACCTGGTGATCGACACCTCCAGCCTGAACGTGCACGAGCTGCGCGCCAAGATGGACGCCCAGTTCGCCGGCGACGAGGAGCCCGAGCTGCGGGCCACCGTCATGTCCTTCGGCTTCAAGTACGGCCTCCCGGTCGACGCCGACCTGGTCGTGGACATGCGCTTCCTGCCCAATCCGCACTGGGTCCCCGAGCTGCGCCCGTTCACCGGCCTGAACGAGGAGGTGTCCTCGTACGTTCTCAACCAGCCCGGGGCCAAGGAGTTCCTCGACCGCTACACCGAGCTGCTCCAGATGATCGCCGCGGGTTACCGTCGGGAGGGCAAGCGCTATGTGACCGTCGCCGTCGGCTGTACCGGCGGCAAGCACCGGTCCGTGGCCATGTCGGAGAAGCTCGCCGCCCGGCTCGCCGCGGAGGGCGTGGAGACGGTGGTCGTCCACCGGGACATGGGACGGGAATGACAGGACGTACTCCGCGGCTGAGCAGGCTGCGCCGGGTGGTGCCCGAGGGACGCGGCGGCCGGCCCGCCGAGACCCGCGCCGCCCGGCCCGAACAGGCACGCGGCGGCAAGCCGCGCCGCCGGGGCGCCCAGCCCAAGGTCGTCGCCCTCGGTGGCGGCATGGGCCTGTCCGCCTCGCTCGCCGCACTGCGCCGGATCACCGGCGACCTCACCGCCGTCGTCACCGTGGCTGACGACGGGGGCTCCAGCGGGCGCCTCCGCGACGAGCTGGGCGTCCTGCCGCCCGGCGACCTGCGCAAGGCGCTGGCCGCGCTGTGCGGCGACGACGACTGGGGCCAGACCTGGGCCCGCGTCATCCAGCACCGCTTCCAGTCCCATGGCGACCTGCACGAGCACGCGGTCGGCAATCTGCTGATCGTCGCCCTGTGGGAGCAGCTCGGCGACCACGTCCAGGCGCTGGACCTGGTCGGCAAGCTGCTCGGGGCGCACGGGCGGGTGCTGCCCATGTCGGCGGTGCCGCTGGAGCTGCAGGCACTGGTCCGGGGGCACGACCCGGAGCGGCCCGACGAGGTGGACACCGTGCGCGGGCAGGCGACCGTGGCGCTCACCCCCGGCGAGGTGCAGTCCGTCCACGTGGTGCCGAACGACCCGCCGGCCGTCCCCGAGGCGGTCGACGCCGTCCTGGACGCCGACTGGGTGGTGCTCGGCCCGGGCTCCTGGTTCTCCTCGGTCATCCCGCACCTGCTCGTGCCCGATCTGCTCGACGCGCTCGCCCAGACCAAGGCGCGCCGGGTGCTCTCCCTGAATCTCGCGCCCCAGCCCGGAGAAACCGAGGGCTTCTCTCCGCAGCGTCATTTGGAGGTTTTGGGACGACACGCCCCTAAACTCGCCCTGGACGTGGTGCTGGCCGACGAGGCCGCCGTGCCCGACCGTGACTCGCTCACCGACGCCGCGAAACGGTTCGGCGCCGCGGTCGAACTGGCTCCGGTCGCCCGGACCGACGGGACCCCGAGGCACGACCCGGAGCTGCTGGCCGCCGCGTACGACCGTATTTTTCGGATGCATGGAAGGATCGGCCCATGGCGATGACGGCAGCGGTGAAGGATGAGATCTCCCGGCTCCCCGTCACCCGTACCTGCTGCAGGAAGGCGGAGGTCTCCGCCGTTCTGCGGTTCGCCGGCGGCCTTCACCTGGTGAGCGGGCGCATCGTGATCGAGGCCGAGCTGGACACCGCGAGAGCGGCCCGCCGGCTCAAGCAGGACATCCTGGAGATCTTCGGACACAGCTCGGAGCTGATCGTGATGGCACCGGGCGGACTGCGCCGGGGCTCGCGTTACGTCGTTCGGGTGGTTGCGGGCGGTGACCAGCTGGCCCGTCAGACCGGCTTGGTGGACGGCCGGGGACGGCCGATCAGGGGCCTGCCACCGCAGGTGGTGTCGGGGGCCACGTGCGACGCCGAGGCCGCCTGGCGCGGGGCCTTCCTGGCGCACGGCTCGCTGACGGAGCCCGGCCGGTCCTCCTCCCTCGAGGTGACCTGCCCGGGACCCGAGGCGGCACTCGCCCTGGTCGGCGCCGCCCGCCGGCTGTCGATCCCCGCCAAGGCCCGCGAGGTGCGCGGCGTGGACCGGGTGGTCGTCCGCGACGGCGACGCGATCGGCGCCCTGCTCACCCGGCTCGGTGCCCACGACTCGGTGCTGGCCTGGGAGGAGCGGCGGCTGCGGCGCGAGGTCCGCGCCACCGCCAACCGCCTCGCCAACTTCGACGACGCCAACCTGCGCCGCTCGGCGCGCGCCGCCGTCGCCGCCGGCGCCCGGGTGCAGCGCGCCCTGGAGATCCTCGCCGACGACGTGCCCGAGCACCTCGCCGCCGCGGGCCGCCTCCGGATGGAGCACAAGCAGGCTTCCCTGGAGGAGCTGGGCGCCCTCGCCGACCCGCCGCTGACCAAGGACGCCGTCGCCGGCCGCATCCGGCGTCTGCTGGCCATGGCCGACAAGCGGGCCTCGGACCTGGGCATCCCCGGAACGGACGCCAACCTCGGCGAGGAGGAGCTGGCGGACAACCTCGTCGGCTGACCCGGGCGCCCCCGACCCACCGACGGTCGCGTACCACCACGCCCGCGCACACGCACACGCGCGGGCCGACCGCCCGTCCGGGCGGCCAACAAGCCGGTGCCGGAGCCCACTTGGGTGACCGGCACCGGCTTCGGCGTGTCCTTGTCGCCCTCTTGACTCGATCATGAGCTGTCATGAGCCTGGCATCTGTTCGCTGCTGTGGCGGACTCAAGCCTGTCGGACAGGCTTCAGCTAGGGGGGTTCATGAGACGAAGAGCGAGAGCGATCCTCGCCGTCGGCGCGCTCCTGATCGGCGGAGCGAGCTTCGCACCCATCGCCCAGGCACAACCCGCGGACCCGGCGACCCCGGACGCGGAGGAGGTGAAGGTCTTCCGCGCCGAGGTCACGCAGGAGCAGGTGCCCCTGCTGCTGGCCGCCGGACAGGACGGCCACGAACTCACCGAGCGGGTCCCCGACAAGGGGACGGCCACCGTCGAGGTCTACCTGACCGACGGGCAGGCCGAGAAACTGGAGAAGCAGGGCGTCGGCCTCGCCGAGCACACCCTCTCCGCCCGGGCCGAGAAGCGCGTCGAGGCCGCCGCCGACGGCGTCTTCCGCCCGTACAGCGGCAGCGGCGGCCTGCGGGAGGAGATCCTGCGGACCGCGCAGGAGAACCCCGGCCTCACCAAGGTCGTCTCCATCGGCAAGACCGTGAAGGGCCAGGACATCCTGGCCCTCAAGCTCACCAAGAACGCGAAGAAGTCGAAGGACGGCTCCAAGCCCTCCGTCCTCTACATGTCCAACCAGCACGCCCGTGAGTGGATCACCCCGGAGATGACCCGCCGGCTGATGCACCACTACCTGGACAAGTACGACCAGGACCGCCGGATCAGGAAGCTCGTCGACTCGACCGAGATGTGGTTCCTGCTGTCGGCCAACCCCGACGGCTACGACTACACCTTCGAGGACACCGACAACCGCCTGTGGCGCAAGAACCTGCGCGACAACAACGGCGACGGCACCATCGGCACCGGCGACGGCGTCGACCTCAACCGCAACTTCGCCTACAAGTGGGGCTACGACGACGAGGGCTCGTCCCCGAACCCCACCAGCCAGACCTACCGCGGTGACGGCCCGAACTCCGAGCCCGAGACCCAGGCGCTGGACGCCTTCCAGAAGCGGATCGGCTTCACCTACGGCATCAACTACCACTCCGCCGCCGAACTCCTCCTCTACGGGGTCGGCTGGCAGGTGGCCACGAACACCCCGGACGACGTCCTCTACAAGGCGCTCGCCGGCACACCGGACAACTCCGCGATCCCCGGCTACCACCCGCAGGTCTCCTCGGAGCTGTACACCACCAACGGCGAGGCGGACGGCCACGCGGCCAACGTCAACGGCACGGCGATGTTCACCCCGGAGATGTCCACCTGCCAGACCATCTCCGAGCAGGACCCCGACGACGAGTGGAACGCGGGCGACTGCCAGTCGGGCTTCAACTTCCCCGACGACGAGGAACTGATCCAGCAGGAGTTCGCGAAGAACATCCCCTTCGCCCTCTCCGTCGCCGAGAGCGCCGCGCACCCCGACCGGCCGTCCTCCGCGGTCGGCCTGGAGGCCGCCGACTTCACCCCCGCCCCCTTCACCACGTCCTACTCGCGCGGCGCCGACCAGGAGGTCTCGGTCGTCGTCCGCAAGTCCGTCCGCGACAAGGAGCTGAAGTACCGCGTCAACGGTGGACGCGTCCACGACATGGCCCTCAAGCCGTGGCGCGGAGGTGAACGGTACGGCGGCGAGGACAACCTCTACTTCGACGAGTACCGCGCCGAGGTCAAGGACGGCGACCGCGGTGACAAGGTCGAGGTCTGGTTCGCCGGCGAGACCCGCGGCGGCAAGCGGACCGAGAGCGAGCACTTCACCTACACGATCGCCGAGCGCCCCCGCGCGGACGTCCTCGTCGTCGCCGAGGAGGGCGCCAAGTCCACGCAGACGCAGACCTACGTGGACGCGCTCAAGGCCAACGGCAAGCGGGCGGCCGTCTGGGACGTCGCCACCCAGGGCGCGCCCGACGCGCTCGGCGTGCTCGCCCACTTCGACACCGTCGTCCACCACACCGGCGCCGCGGTGCCCGGCAACGCCACCCAGCTCCAGCTGCGCGCCTTCCTCAACGAGGGCGGCCGGCTGATCGAGGCGGGGGAGCGGGCCGGCGGCAGCGTCGACCTCGGCGGCGGCACCCTGTCCGACGACTTCAGCCAGTACTACCTGGGCGCCTACACCCGCACCTCGACCCCCGGAGCCACCGGATTCACCGGCTCCGGCAAGCTCGGCGGCACCACCGGCACGCTCGGCGGCGCCCTGGGCAACCCGCTCGACGCGGCCGGCACCTACAGCGTGACCTCGGACCAGCTGCCCGTCGACACCTACCCCCAGTTCGCGAGCGCGGGCGCCGGGAAGTTCGCCGGGACGGCCAACCCGTACGGGCCCTACGCCGGCGAGTGGATGGCGGCCGCCGTCCACACGGACGACGCCTACAAGCGCCTCACCCGCACCGTCGACCTCACCGGTGTCACGGCCTCCGAGCGCCCCACGCTCCGCACCCAGCTGCTGTGGGACACCGAGCGCGGCTACGACCACGCCCTGGTCGAGGCGCACACCACCGGCGCGGACGACTGGACCACGCTGCCCGAGACCGGCGGCGCCACCGGCACGGCCGTGCCGGCCGAGTGCTCGGCCGGGTTCTACGTGAGCGAGCACCCCTGGCTGGAGCACTACCTGACGCTGTCCGAGGACGGCTGCACCGCGGCCGGCACCACCGGGCAGTGGAACAGCCTCACCGGATCGTCCGGGGGCTGGCGGCAGGTCGAGTTCGACCTGAGCGCCTACGCCGGGAAGTCCGTCGAGCTGTCGATCGCCTACGTCACCGACCCGGGCAGCGGCGGCCGCGGCGTCCTCGCCGACGAGGCCTCCCTCGTCGTCGGCGGCACCGCGGCGACCGAGGGCTTCGAGACCTCCCTCGGCGCCTGGCGGGTGGCCGGACCGCCCGCCGGCAGCCCCGCCGTCCTGAAGGACTGGGCCCGCACCGGGACCCTGTTCCAGACGTACGGCGCGGTGACCACGGACGACACCGTGCTGCTGGGCTTCGGCCTGGAGCACCTCACGGAGCCTGCCGCCCGCGCGGCCCTGCTCCGCCAGGCGCTGCGTGCCCTGGATGAGTGAATTCCGGTTCGCTGGGGACTGACACGGCGTAGCGAAATCGGGTGATCGGTCCCCACGCCCCAGGGCGGTCCGTACCCCTACTGGCGGGTACGGACCGCCCTGCCGGGTATGGGGCGTCTCGATGTCACCCCCGAGGCCCCGGAGAGGTAGGGTCGGTGGTGGTCGGGGACATCCCAAATACAGCTCGCCGGCACATCGGGCCGGCGTACCAACGAGGAGATCGGTTCGTGACGATCCGCGTAGGCATCAACGGCTTTGGCCGCATCGGTCGTAACTACTTCCGCGCGCTGCTGGAGCAGGGTGCAGACATCGAGATCGTGGCTGTCAACGACCTGGGTGACACCGCGACCACCGCCCACCTGCTCAAGTACGACACCATCCTCGGGCGCCTCAAGCAGGAGGTCACGCACACCGAGGACAGCATCACCGTCGACGGCAGGACCATCAAGGTCCTCTCCGAGCGCAACCCGGCCGACATCCCCTGGGGTGAGCTGGGCGTCGACATCGTGATCGAGTCGACCGGCATCTTCACCAAGAAGGCGGACGCCGAGAAGCACATCGCCGGTGGCGCGAAGAAGGTCCTCATCTCGGCTCCGGCCAAGGACGAGGACATCACCATCGTGATGGGCGTCAACCAGGACAAGTACGACCCCGCGAACCACCACATCATCTCCAACGCCTCCTGCACCACCAACTGTGTGGCGCCGATGGCCAAGGTCCTCGACGAGAACTTCGGCATCGTCAAGGGTCTGATGACGACGGTGCACGCGTACACGAACGACCAGCGCATCCTGGACTTCCCGCACAAGGACCTGCGCCGCGCCCGTGCCGCCGCGGAGAACATCATCCCGACCACCACGGGCGCCGCCAAGGCCACCGCGCTGGTCCTGCCGCAGCTCAAGGGCAAGCTCGACGGCATCGCGATGCGCGTCCCGGTCCCCACCGGCTCGGCCACCGACCTGGTCGTGGAGCTCCAGCGCGAGGTCACCAAGGACGAAGTCAACGCCGCGTTCAAGAAGGCCGCGGACGGCGGCGACCTCAAGGGCTACCTGTTCTACACCGAGGACGAGATCGTCTCCTCGGACATCACCGGCGACCCGGCCTCCTGCACCTTCGACTCCTCCCTGACCATGGTCCAGGACGGCAAGACGGTGAAGATCCTCGGTTGGTACGACAACGAGTGGGGCTACTCGAACCGCCTCGTCGACCTCACGGTCTTCGTCGGCGACCAGCTCTGATCCAGCCGGATTCAGCAGGCACCTCGATGTGACGGCAGGGCTCGGGCAGCGCAAGGATGCGCTGTCCGAGCCCTGCGTCGCGTCCGCAGCGACCAGCCCTCGTAGGATCACGAGCGATCTGAGAACCCAGGAGCACTCTTGAAGACGATCGACGAACTGCTCTCCGGAGACGTCGCGGGCAAGCGCGTCTTCGTCCGCGCCGACCTGAACGTACCGCTGGACGGCACGACCATCACCGACGACGGCCGCATCCGCGCCGTGGTGCCCACTGTCAAGGCCCTCGCCGACGCGGGTGCGCGCGTGATCGTCGCCTCGCACCTGGGCCGCCCCAAGGGCGCCCCGGACCCGGTCTTCTCCCTCGCCCCGGCCGCCGCCCGCCTCGGTGAGATCCTCGGCGCCGACGTCGCCTTCGCCGAGGACACGGTCGGCGAGTCCGCCGAGTCCACGGTGTCCGGCCTCGCCGACGGCCAGGTGGCCGTCATCGAGAACCTGCGCTTCAACGCCGGTGAGACCAGCAAGGACGACGCCGAGCGCGCCGCCTTCGCCGACCGGCTGGCCGGCCTCGCGGACGTCTACGTCGGCGACGGCTTCGGCGCGGTGCACCGCAAGCACGCCTCCGTCTTCGACCTGCCGAAGCGGCTCCCGCACTACGCCGGGTACCTCATCGCCACCGAGGTCGGCGTCCTGAAGAAGCTCACCGACGACGTGCGGCGGCCGTACGTGGTCGCCCTCGGCGGTGCCAAGGTCTCCGACAAGCTCGCCGTCATCGACCAGCTGCTCGGCAAGGCCGACCGGCTCCTCATCGGCGGCGGCATGGCGTACACCTTCCTCAAGGCCCAGGGCCACGAGGTCGGCATCTCCCTCCTTCAGGAGGACCAGGCTCCGGTCGTCAAGGAGTACATCGAGCGCGCCGAGAAGAACGGCGTCGAGCTGGTCCTGCCCGTCGACGTCCTGGTCGCGACCGAGTTCCCGGACCTGAAGACGAAGGCCCCGGCGAACCCCGCCACCGTCGCCGCGGACGCCATCCCGGCCGACCAGGAGGGTCTGGACATCGGTCCCGAGACCCGCAAGCTGTACGCCTCGAAGCTCGCCGACGCCGCCACCGTCTTCTGGAACGGCCCCATGGGCGTCTTCGAGCACCCCGACTACGCCGAGGGCACCAAAGCGGTCGCCCAGGCCCTCGTCGACGCCCCGGGCTTCACCGTGGTCGGCGGCGGCGACTCCGCCGCGGCCGTCCGGACGCTCGGCTTCGACGAGAACGCATTCGGCCACATCTCGACCGGCGGCGGCGCCTCCCTCGAATACCTCGAGGGCAAGACGCTCCCCGGCCTCGCCGCACTGGAGGACTGACCTCAATGAGCACCCGCACGCCGCTGATGGCGGGCAACTGGAAGATGAACCTCAACCACCTCGAGGCCATCGCCCACGTCCAGAAGCTCGCCTTCGCCCTCGCGGACAAGGACTACGACGCCGTCGAGGTCGCCGTCCTCGTCCCCTTCACCGACCTGCGCTCGGTGCAGACCCTGGTCGAGCACGACAAGCTGAAGATCAAGTACGGCGCCCAGGACGTCTCCGCCCACGACGGCGGCGCCTACACCGGCGAGATCTCCGGCCCGATGCTGGCCAAGCTCCGCTGCACCTACGTCGCGATCGGCCACTCCGAGCGCCGGCAGTACCACGCCGAGACCGACGAGCTGGTCAACGCCAAGGTCAAGGCCGCCTACAAGCACGGCCTGACCCCGATCCTGTGCGTCGGCGAGGAGCTGGACGTCCGCGAGGCGGGCAACCACGTCGCCCACACCCTCGCCCAGGTCGAGGGCGGCCTGAAGGACCTCACCGCCGAGCAGGCCGAGACCATCGTGATCGCCTACGAGCCGGTGTGGGCCATCGGCACCGGCAAGGTCTGCGGCGCCGAGGACGCCCAGGAGGTCTGCGCGGCCGTCCGCGGCAAGGTCGCCGAGCTGTACTCGCAGGAGCTGGCCGACAAGGTCCGCATCCAGTACGGCGGCTCGGTCAAGGGCGGCAACGTCGCCGAGATCATGGCGCAGGCCGACATCGACGGCGCCCTGGTCGGCGGTGCCTCGCTGGACTCGGACGAGTTCGTCAGGATCGTCCGCTTCCGCGACCAGTAGACCGCCCGGTCGGTCGGCCGGTGGACCGGCGGATCGACCGGTGAGTAGGCGGTAGCGGCGATACGTCGTACCCTTGCGGGGGCATGGTGGCCTGCGTCATCGTGCCCCCGTCGTTCATCCGAAGCCGAGGAAGTTGGTCCAGCCGTGGTTATGGGGTTCTCGATCGCCCTGATCGTCTTCAGCCTGCTGCTGATGCTGCTGGTGCTGATGCACAAGGGAAAGGGCGGCGGCCTCTCCGACATGTTCGGTGGCGGCATGCAGTCGTCCGTCGGCGGCTCCTCGGTCGCCGAGCGCAACCTCGACCGGATCACCGTGGTGGTCGGTCTCCTGTGGTTCGCGTGCATCATGGTGCTCGGCCTGCTGATGAAGGCGAACAGCTGACCCATCACGCACTTCCGCACGTAAAGCCCCATGTTCGGTACGCGCTTCACGGCGCCGCCTATCATGGGGCTTGCGTCTGTGTGCGCTTGGGCTTGTCACTCGAATCACTGGACGCGCGTTGGGCCTTACGTAGACTGAGGCGCTCGCAGCGAGGCGAAACGCCGACTCGCTTCGCGGCACCATCACGCAGGGAGTTACGACCGTGGCAAGTGGCAACGCGATCCGGGGAAGCCGGGTCGGGGCGGGGCCGATGGGCGAGGCCGAGCGCGGCGAGTCCGCGCCGCGTCTGCGCATCTCCTTCTGGTGCTCCAACGGACACGAGACGCAGCCGAGCTTCGCGAGCGACGCGCAGGTCCCCGATACCTGGGACTGCCCGCGCTGCGGATTCCCCGCCGGGCAGGACCGGGACAACCCCCCGGACCCGCCCCGCACCGAGCCCTACAAGACCCACCTCGCCTACGTGCGCGAGCGGCGCAGCGACGCGGACGGGGAGGCGATTCTCGCCGAGGCGCTCGCCAAACTCCGCGGCGAGATCTAGCCCGACGACTTCGCGCCTTTCTCCCGCGTTCACTTCGGTCCGGTTCAGTCTTCTTCACCGTTGATCCATTAGGTTGGAACAGCGGGACAGCTGGGACACCAGGGAAGAAGGCTGAAGTCCGAAGATGAACGCAGACGGCCGTACCAGGCTCAACCAGACGCCTGAATGGAACGCGCTGGCCAAGCACCGCGACGAACTCGGCGAGATCCGGCTGCGCGAGTTGTTCGCCGCCGACCCCGGGCGGGGCACCGACCACACGCTCCGCGTGGGAGACCTGTACGTCGACCACTCCAAGCACCTCGTCACCGACGAGACCCTGCGGCTGCTGCGGGAACTGGCCGCGGCGACCGGCGTCTTCGGCCTGCGGGACGCCATGTTCCGTGGCGAGCGGATCAACACCACCGAGGACCGGGCGGTGCTGCACACCGCGCTGCGGGCCCCGCGGGACGCGGTGATCGAGGTCGACGGGGAGAACGTCGTGCCGAAGGTGCACGCCGTCCTGGACAAGATGGCGGACTTCGCCGAGCGGGTCCGCTCCGGCGCGTGGACGGGCCACACCGGCAAGCGCATCCGGAACATCGTCAACGTCGGCATCGGCGGCTCCGACCTGGGCCCCGCCATGGCCTACGAGGTCCTGCGCGCCTTCACCGACCGCGCGTTGACGGTCCGCTTCGTCTCCAACGTCGACGGCGCCGACCTGCACGAGGCGACGCGGGACCTGGACCCGGCCGAGACTCTCTTCGTCATCGCCTCCAAGACCTTCACCACCATCGAGACGGTCACCAACGCGACCTCCGCCAGGGCCTGGCTGCTGAAGGAGCTGGGCGACGAGAAGGCGGTCGCCCGGCACTTCGTCGCCCTGTCGACGAACGCGGAGAAGGTCGCCGAGTTCGGCATCGACACGGCCAACATGTTCGAGTTCTGGGACTGGGTCGGCGGCCGCTACTCGTACGACTCGGCGATCGGGCTCTCCCTGATGATCGCCATCGGCCCGGACCGCTTCCGGGAGATGCTCGACGGTTTCCACCTCGTCGACGAGCACTTCCGCACCGCCCCGGCCGAATCCAACGTGCCTCTGCTGATGGGCCTGTTGGGCATCTGGTACGGCAACTTCATGGGCGCCCAGTCGCACGCGGTCCTGCCGTACTCGCACTACCTGTCGAAGTTCACGGCCTACCTCCAGCAGCTGGACATGGAGTCCAACGGCAAGTACGTCGGCCGGGACGGGCGCGAGGTGGAGTGGGAGACCGGGCCGGTCGTGTGGGGCACGCCGGGCACCAACGGGCAGCACGCCTACTACCAGTTGATCCACCAGGGCACCAAGCTGATCCCGGCGGACTTCATCGGGTTCGCCGAGCCGGTGGCCGAGCTGAGCGACGAACTGAAGGCCCAGCACGACCTGCTGATGGCCAACTTCTTCGCGCAGACCCAGGCACTCGCCTTCGGCAAGACGCCCGACGAGGTGCGGGCCGAGGGCGTGCCGGAGGAGCTGGTCCCGCACAAGACCTTCCGGGGCGACCACCCGACGACCACGATCCTCGCCCGCGAGCTGACCCCCTCGGTTCTCGGCCAGCTCGTCGCCCTCTACGAGCACAAGGTGTTCGTGCAGGGGGCCGTCTGGGGCATCGACTCCTTCGACCAGTGGGGCGTGGAACTGGGCAAGGTGCTGGCCAAGCGCGTCGAGCCCGCCCTCACGGAAGGCGCCGAGGTCCCCGGTCTGGACGCCTCCACCACGGCGCTCGTCGCCGCCTACCGGGAGCTGCGCGGACGGGGATGAGCCGCACCGGGGGGGGGGGGGGGGGGGGGGGGGGGGGGGGGGGGGGGGGGGGGGGGGGGGGGGGGGGGGGGGGGGGGGGGGGGGGGAGCGGACTCTCCCCTTCCACCACCCCCCCCACCCCCCCCCTCCCCCCCCAAAAAGAGCCACGAGAAAAAGGCCCCCCCCCCCCCCCCCCCCCCCCCCCCCCCCCCCCCCCCCCCCCGCGCCCGGGGTGCGGTACGGGACGGGGGCGGGGGGGGCCACCAGCCCCCGCCGCCCCCGCCCCCGTCCCGTACCCGGGCCGGCTACGCCGACGCCGGCGGGTACAGCGACCTCGGCAGTTGGGAGGCCGCCGCCGTGTCCAGCAGCCACAGGGTGCGGGAGCGGCCCCGCGCGCCGGCCGCCGGGGCCTGGATCTCGCCCGCGCCCGAGAGGGCCATCGCGACCGCGTTCGCCTTGTCCTCGCCCGCCGCCAGCAGCCACACCTCACGGGCCGTGCGGATGGCCGGCAGGGTCAGTGAGACGCGGGTGGGCGGCGGCTTGGGCGAGCCGTGGACGCCGATCACCGTGCGCTCCGTCTCCCGGACGCCCGGGTGCTCGGGGAAGAGCGACGCGACGTGGGTGTCCGGGCCGACGCCCAGGAGGAGGACGTCGAAGGACGGGACCGCCGCGTGGTTCTCGGGGACCGACGCCTCGGCCAGTTCCCGCGCGTACGCGGCCGCCGCCGCCTCCACGTCCGAGCCGCAGGGACCGTCGGACGCCGGCATCGCGTGCACCCGCTCCGGGTCCAGCGGCACCGAGTCCAGCAGGGCCTCGCGGGCCTGGGTGATGTTGCGCTCCGGGTCGCCCTCCGGCAGGAAGCGCTCGTCGCCCCACCACAGGTCCAGGCGGCCCCAGTCGACGGCGTCCCGGGCAGGGGAGCCCGCGAGCGCGGCCAGCAGACCGTTGCCGTTGCGGCCGCCGGTGAGGACGACGGACGCGCTGCCCCGGGAGGCCTGCGCGTCCACGATCCTCGTGAGCAGCCGCGCCGCCGCGGCCTCGGCCATCAGCTCCTTGTCGCGGTGCACGACCAGCTGGGGAGTGCTCACTTCGCCGCCGCCTTCTTCACCGGTGCCTTCTCCTGCGCCGCGTCCTTCGCCCGGGCCTTCGCGACCGTCTCGACGGGAGCGGCGACCGCGACGGCCCCGCCCCCGTCACCGCCCGCGTTCCCGGTGCGCGGCGCGTTCAGCCGGTCCACCCCGAAGCGCAGCGCCGAGGCGTACGTGTCGTCCGGGTCGAGGCGCCGCAGCTCCTCGGCGATCAGCTCGGCCGTCTCGCGGCGCTTGAGCGCCACCGCACGGGCCGGCTGACCCTGGATGGACAGGTTGGCCAGCGAGCCGTCGGCCCGGTCCAGGACGACCGGACCGCAGTCGGTGTCCATGCGGACCGCGGTCAGACCGGGACCGGCGGACGCGGTGCGCTCGACCGGGACGTCCAGCCGGTCGGCCAGCCACATCGCCAGCAGTTCGCAGCTCGGGTTGTCCTCCTCGCCCTCCACCTCGACCGACTGCACCTTGCAGTCGACCTGGTCCAGGGCCGCCGCCAGCATCGAGCGCCACGGCGTGATGCGGGTCCAGGACAGGTCGGTGTCACCCGGCGTGTAGGCGTCGGCCCGGGCGGCCAGCTCCCGTACCGGCTCCTCGCAGGCGTAGGTGTCGGTGACCCGGCGCTGGGCCAGCGCGCCCAGCGGGTCCCCGGCGGGGTCCAGCGGCGCGTTCACCGGCCACCACACCACGACCGGCGCGTCCGGCAGCAGCAGCGGCAGGACCACCGACTGGGCGTGGTCGACGACGTCTCCGTACAGGCGCAGCACGATCGTCTCGCCGGTACCGGCGTCGGCACCGAGGCGCACCTCGGCGTCCAGCCGGGACTTGGTGCGGTCCCGGGGTGAACGCGAGACCCGCTTGATGACCACCAGCGTGCGCGAGGGGTGCTCGTGCGCGGCGTCGCTCGCGGCCTTCAGCGCGTCGTAGGCGTTCTCCTCGTCGGTGACGATGACCAGCGTGAGCACCATGCCGATGGCGGGCGTGCCGATGGCCCGGCGCCCCAGCACCAGCGCCTTGTTGATCTTGCTGGCCGTGGTGTCCGTGAGGTCTGTCTTCATGGCCGGCGCCAGCTCCGTCCGTCTCGCTCGAGCATTTCGTCCGCCTCGACGGGACCCCAGGTGCCGGCCGGGTACTGCGCCGGGGTGCCGTGCTGGTCCCAGTACTGCTCGATCGGGTCGAGGATCTTCCAGGACAGCTCGACCTCCTCGGTGCGCGGGAAGAGGTTCGCGTCGCCGAGCAGCACGTCGAGGATGAGGCGCTCGTACGCCTCGGGGCTGGACTCCGTGAAGGACTCGCCGTACGCGAAGTCCATCGACACGTCCCGGATCTCCATCGAGGTGCCCGGCACCTTGGAGCCGAAGCGGACGGTGACGCCCTCGTCGGGCTGGACGCGGACGACGATCGCATTCGACCCGAGTTCCTCGGTGGCCGTCGTGTCGAAGGGGGAGTGCGGGGCCCGCTGGAAGACCACCGCGATCTCGGTGACCCGGCGGCCCAGCCGCTTGCCGGTGCGCAGGTAGAAGGGGACGCCCGCCCAGCGGCGGTTGTCGATGCCGACCTTGATCGCGGCGTAGGTGTCGGTCTTCGACTTCGCGTCGATGCCCTCCTCCTCCAGGTAGCCGACGGCCTTCGCGCCGCCCTGCCACCCGGCCGCGTACTGGCCGCGCACCGTGTCCCGGCCCAGGTCCCTGGGGAGGCGGACCGCGCCGAGCACCTTGGTCTTCTCGGCGGCCAGCGCGTCGGCGTCGAAGGATGCGGGCTCCTCCATGGCGGTCAGCGCGAGCAGCTGGAGCAGGTGGTTCTGGATGACGTCGCGGGCGGCGCCGATGCCGTCGTAGTAGCCGGCCCGGCCGCCGATGCCGATGTCCTCGGCCATGGTGATCTGCACGTGGTCCACGTAGGACCGGTTCCAGATCGGTTCGAACATCGTGTTGGCGAAGCGCAGCGCCAGGATGTTCTGGACGGTCTCCTTGCCCAGGTAGTGGTCGATGCGGAAGACCTGGTCGGAGCCGAAGACCTCGTGGACGATCGCGTTCAGCTCCTCGGCCGACCTCAGGTCGTGGCCGAAGGGCTTCTCGATCACCGCGCGGCGCCAGGAGCCGTCGGTCTGGTCGGCCAGCTGGTGCTTCTTCAGCTGCTGGATGACGACGGGGAAGGATTTCGGCGGCACCGACAGGTAGAAGGCGAAGTTGCCTCCCGTGCCCTGCGCCTTGTCCAGGTCCTCGATGGTGGCGCGCAGCCGCTCGAAGGCGTCGTCGTCGTCGAAGGTGCCCTGGACGAAGCGCATCCCCTGGATGAGCTGCTGCCAGACCTCCTCGCGGAACGGCGTACGGGAGTGCTCCTTGACGGCGTCGTGCACGACCTGGGCGAAGTCCTCGTGCTCCCAGTCGCGGCGGGCGAAACCGACGAGCGAGAAGCCCGGCGGCAGCAGACCACGGTTGGCGAGGTCGTACACGGCGGGCATGAGCTTCTTGCGGGACAGATCACCGGTGACGCCGAAGATGACCAGACCCGACGGCCCCGCGATGCGCGGGAGCCGTCGGTCTGCGGGGTCACGCAGCGGATTGCTGCTTGACAATTTTTAGCCCTCCGAGGGAGCGAGGCGCTTGAGCTCGGCCTCGGTCGACTTCAGCAGGTCGTTCCAGGAGTCCTCGAACTTGTCGACGCCCTCCTTCTCCAGCAGCTGGACCACCTCGTCGTAGCCGATCCCGAGCTTCTCGACGGCGTCGAGGTCGGCGCGGGCCTGCTCGTAGGTGCCGGCGACGGTGTTCCCGGTGATCTCGCCGTGGTCCTCGGTGGCCAGCAGCGTGGCCTCCGGCATGGTGTTCACCGTGTTGGGCGCGACCAGGTCGGTGACGTACATGGTGTCGCTGTACGCCTTGTCCTTCACACCGGTCGACGCCCACAGCGGACGCTGCTTGTTGGCGCCGGCCTTCTCCAGGGCGCTCCAGCGGTCCGTCGAGAAGACCTCCTCGTACGCCTGGTAGGCCAGACGGGCGTTGGCGACGGCGGCCTTGCCGCGGGCGGCCTTGGCCTCGTCGGTGCCGAGCGCGTCGAGGCGCTTGTCGATCTCGGTGTCCACACGGGACACGAAGAAGGACGCCACGGAGTGGATCTGCGAGAGGTCCAGGCCGCGCTCCTTGGCCTTCTCCAGGCCGGTCAGGAAGGCGTCCATGACCAAGCGGTAGCGCTCCAGCGAGAAGATCAGCGTGACGTTGACGCTGATGCCCAGGCCGATGACCTCGGCGATCGCCGGGATGCCGGCCTCGGTCGCCGGGATCTTGATGAGCGTGTTGGGGCGGTCCACCAGCCAGGCCAGCTGCTTGGCCTCGGCGACCGTCGCCTTGGTGTTGTGCGCGAGGCGCGGGTCGACCTCGATGGAGACCCGGCCGTCCTTGCCGCCGGTGGCGTCGAAGACGGGGCGCAGGATGTCGGCGGCGTCGCGGACGTCCGCCGTGGTGATCATGCGGATCGCCTCTTCGACCGTGACCTTGCGGAAGGCCAGGTCGGAGAGCTGCTGGTCGTAGCCGTCGCCCTGCGAGATCGCCTTCTGGAAGATCGACGGGTTGGTGGTGACGCCCACGACGTGCTGCTGGTCGATCAGCTCGGCGAGGTTGCCGGACGTGATCCGCTTGCGCGACAGGTCGTCCAGCCAGATCGCGACGCCTTCATCGGAGAGGCGCTTGAGTGCGTCTGTCATGGAAAATGCATCTCCTACGTGTCGTGTACGGGCGTCAGCGCTGGGCCGCGGCGATCGATTCCCTCGCCTGGGCGGCGACGTTCTCGGCGGTGAAGCCGAACTCCTTGAAGAGCAGCTTGCCGTCGGCCGAAGCACCGAAGTGCTCCAGGGAGACGATCCGGCCGGCGTCCCCGACGTACTTGTGCCAGGTGAGGCCGATGCCGGCCTCCACCGCGACGCGGGCCCTCACGGACGGAGGCAGGACGCTGTCCCGGTACCCCTGGTCCTGCTGCTCGAACCACTCGACGGACGGCATGGAGACCACCCGCGTCGGCACGCCGTCGGCCTGGAGCGCCTCACGGGCCTCCACGGCCACGTGCACCTCGGAACCGGTGGCGATGAGGACGACCTGGGCTTCGCCGCCTTCGGCCTCGAACAGCACGTAGCCGCCCTTGGCCGCGTCCTCGTTCGCCTCGTACGTCGGCACGCCCTGGCGGGTCAGCGCCAGACCGTGCGGCTGGCCCTTGCCGAACTCCTTGGTCCAGCGGCGCAGGATCTCGCGCCAGGCGATGGCGGTCTCGTTGGCGTCGGCCGGACGGACCACGTTGAGGCCCGGGATGGCGCGCAGCGAGGCGAGGTGCTCGACCGGCTGGTGGGTCGGACCGTCCTCACCCAGGCCGATGGAGTCGTGCGTCCACACGTACGTCACCGGAAGGTGCATCAGCGCGGACAGCCGCACCGCGTTGCGCATGTAGTCGGAGAACACCAGGAAGGTGCCGCCGTAGATGCGGGTGTTGCCGTGCAGCGCGATGCCGTTCATCTCCGCGGCCATCGCGTGCTCGCGGATGCCGAAGTGGATGGTGCGGCCGTAGGGGTCCGCCTCGGGCAGCGGGTTGCCCGCCGGGAGGAAGGACGACGTCTTGTCGATCGTCGTGTTGTTCGAGCCGGCCAGGTCGGCCGAGCCGCCCCACAGCTCGGGGACGACCGCGCCGAGCGCCTGGAGGATCTTGCCGGAGGCGGCACGCGTGGCCACGCCCTTGCCGGTCTCGAAGACCGGGATCTTCTCCTCCCAGCCCTTGGGCAGCTCGCCCTTGGCGACGCGGTCGTACTCGGCGGCGCGCTCGGGGCTGTTGTCCCGCCACTGCTGGTAGGCCTTCTCCCACACCGCGCGGGCCGCCCGGCCCTTCTCCAGGGCCTTGCGGGTGTGGCCGATGACCTCGTCGGAGACCTCGAAGCTCTTCTCCGGGTCGAAGCCCAGGACGCGCTTGGTCGCGGCGACCTCGTCGTCGCCGAGCGCCGAGCCGTGCGCGGCCTCGGTGTTCTGCGCGTTCGGGGCGGGCCAGGCGATGATCGAGCGCATCGCGATGAAGGAGGGGCGGTCGGTGACCTTCTTCGCCGCCTCGATCGCGTCGTAGAGCGCGTTCGGGTCCAGGTCGCCGTCCGGCTTCGGGGCGACGCGCTGCACGTGCCAGCCGTACGCCTCGTACCGCTTGCAGGTGTCCTCGGAGACGGCGGTCTCGGTGTCGCCCTCGATCGAGATGTGGTTGTCGTCCCACAGCAGGACCAGGTTGCCGAGCTTCTGGTGGCCGGCGAGGGAGGAGGCCTCGGCGGAGATGCCCTCCTGGAGGCAGCCGTCACCGGCGATGCAGTAGACGAAGTGGTCGAACGGGGAGGTGCCCTCGGCGGCCTCCGGGTCGAACAGGCCGCGCTCGTAGCGGGCGGCCATCGCCATGCCCACCGCGTTGGCGACGCCCTGGCCGAGCGGGCCGGTCGTCGTCTCCACGCCCGTGGTGTGGCCGTACTCCGGGTGGCCGGGGGTCTTGGAGCCCCAGGTCCGGAAGGACTGCAGGTCCTCCAGCTCCAGGCCGAAGCCGGCCAGGTACAGCTGGGTGTAGAGGGTCAGGGACGAGTGGCCGGCGGACAGCACGAAACGGTCGCGCCCGACCCAGTCCGCGTCGGCCGGGTCGTGCCGCATCACCTTCTGGAAGAGGGTGTAGGCGGCGGGCGCCAGGCTCATCGCCGTACCGGGATGGCCGTTGCCAACCTTCTGTACGGCATCGGCGGCCAGGACGCGGGCGGTGTCCACCGCCCGCTGGTCCAGTTCGGTCCACTCGAGGTCTGTGGTGGTCGGCTTGGTGCTCACCCTGGGTCAGGGCTCCTCTCCACATGTCGGATGCCGGTGCACGGGTGCACCGGCTGCCGGCGCGTCCGTGAGTCGGCCGGCCGTTGTCGAGCCTACCCCCGTAAGTACGTGCGTTTTTCCGCTGGAAACCAGACTGCCGGGACTCTTCGCGATCCGCCTGTCGACTGGGTGAAACCGCATTCGGCAAGTGAATACGGAGCCGCTCATCTGACCGCTCAATCGACTCTCCGAACGCACGTCGGAGCGCCCCGGCCAACACGACCCCACCCCCGCGAAGGCCGAGGTACGGGCAACGTCTAAAGTGGCGTGGTACGCGCGAGCCTTTACCGCCACTTCACATGGCGGGGCTCGCTGGGATGTCTCTGTCAGGGGTGTGCGTGACGGCCGTTGAATCCCGTCCTGCGGGGGTTATCGGGACGAGCCAGAGCCCGAGTCACCGGCCGTTCGGGGCCCGTGTCAAGGCGTTCGTGGCGCTGACCAAGCCGCGGATCATCGAGCTTCTGCTGATCACCACCGTTCCGGTGATGTTCCTGGCCGAACAGGGTGTTCCGGACCTGGGTCTGGTGTTGCTGACCTGCGTCGGCGGCTACCTGTCCGCGGGCGGCGCCAACGCGCTGAACATGTACATCGACCGCGACATCGACGCGCTGATGGACCGCACCTCGCAGCGGCCGCTGGTGACCGGCATGGTCAGCCCGCGCGAGTGCCTCGCCTTCGGCATCTCCCTGGCCGTCGTCTCGACCCTGTTGTTCGGTCTCACCGTCAACTGGCTGTCGGCCTGGCTCTCGCTCGGTGCGCTCCTCTTCTACGTGGTCGTCTACACGATGATCCTCAAGCGCCGCACCTCGCAGAACATCGTCTGGGGCGGTATCGCCGGCTGCCTGCCGGTGCTCATCGGCTGGTCGGCCGTGACCAACTCGATGTCCTGGGCGCCGATCATCCTCTTCGGCGTGATGTTCTTCTGGACGCCCCCGCACTACTGGCCGCTGTCCATGAAGGTCAAGGACGACTACGCGCGCGTCGGCGTGCCGATGCTCCCGGTCGTGGCCTCCAACAAGGTCGTCGCCCGGCAGATCGTCCTCTACAGCTGGGTCATGGTCGCCGTGTCCCTGCTGCTGACGCCGCTCGGCTACACGGGCTGGTTCTACACGGCGGTGGCCCTGCTGGCCGGCGGCATGTGGCTGTGGGAGGCCCACGGGCTCCAGAACCGCGCCAAGGCCGAGGTGACGGGCGGCAAGCTCAAGGAGATGCGGCTCTTCCACTGGTCCATCACCTACGTGTCGGTGCTGTTCCTGGCGATCGCGGTGGACCCCTTCCTGCGCTGAACACCTGTCCCCCGGAACGTCCGACGGGCGGGGGGGGGGGGGGGGGGGGAGCACCCCCCTCCCCCCCTCCCCCCCCCCCCTCTTGTTGGGGTTGAATGCGGGTAGGCGAAATGAAGAGGGGTGGGGGGGAGAAGAGACGG